>DAMDHD010000008.1:0-67942 GCA_032102365.1 Allorhizobium sp. CTOTU50464
CCGGAGCATCAGGGCGATTGGGCGGTCTTTGCGCTCGCCAACGTCTCCGAAGAGCAGCTGGAGCGCGTGATCGTCGCACCGCATTTCCGTCTCTCCGGCTCCCGGATGTTCTGGCCGGATCTGGGGTCGCAGCGCATCATGGCGATCACGCCTTCGGAAGGCTTTGCGCTCGATCGCGTGGCTAGCCCGGATGCCGATGTCTTCCGCATCACGCTGAACCCGGGCACGGTGATCACCTTCGTGGCCGAACTGGCGACGCCGGAGCTGCCGCAGATCTATCTGTGGGAACCCGACGCCTACAAGGATACGGTCAACGCCTTTACCCTTTATCGCGGCATCGTGCTCGGTATTGCTGGCCTACTGGCGGTGTTCCTCACCATCCTCTTCGTGGTCAAGGGCACATCGATGCTGCCGGCGGCAGCAGCACTGGCCTGGGCGGTGCTCGCCTATATCTGCGTCGACTTCGGCTTCCTCGAAAAGCTGATCTCGCTCACCTCGTCCGATGTGCGCATATGGCGTGCCGGGGCTGAAGTTGCGCTTGCCTCCTCGCTCGTCATCTTCCTCTTTACCTATCTCAACCTCAACCGATGGCACGTGCATCTGGGCTATGCGACGCTTGCCTGGATGCTGGGGCTCTCGGTGCTGTTCGGGGTGGCGATCTTCGATCCGTCGATCGCAGCCGGCATTGCGCGCGTCTCCTTCGCGCTGACCGGCGTGGTCGGCATTGGCCTGATCATCTATCTCGGCATTAACCGCTACGACCGTGCTGTGCTGCTAGTGCCCACCTGGGCGCTGATCCTTGTCTGGCTGTTCGGCGGCTGGATGACGGTGACGGGTCAGCTGGACAACGACATCATCCAGCCGGCGCTGGGTGGTGGTCTCGTTCTCATCGTTCTCCTGATTGGTTTTACCGTCATGCAGCACGCCTTTGCCGGCGGCGCCTATCAGCAGGGCCTGTTCTCCGATCTGGAACGCCAGTCGCTGGCTCTCACCGGCTCCGGCGACACCGTCTGGGACTGGGACGTGGCGCGCGACCGTGTCGTCACAAGCCCCGATGTTTCCCTGCGGCTTGGCCTGTCGCCGGGCACGATGCATGGACCGGCGCGCAACTGGCTGCCGCGCCTGCACCCTGACGATCGCGACCGTTTTCGCGCCACGCTCGACGTGCTGCTCGAACATCGCAAGGGGCGGCTTAGCCATGAATTCCGCATCCGCGCCGAGGATGGCCACTTCCACTGGCTGAAGATCCGTGCGCGGCCCGTGCTCGGCTCGAACGGCGAAGTCATCCGCTGCGTCGGCACGATCATCGACGTGACCGAGCAGAAGAACTCGATCGACCGTCTCCTCGTCGACGCCATGCATGACAATCTGACGGGCCTGCCGAACCGCGAGGTCTTCCTTGATCGCCTCCAGGCGATCCTCTCGCTCGCCGGGTCGTCCGAGAGCGTGCGCCCGACGGTGCTGGCGATCGATATCGACCGCTACAAGCAGGTGAACGACGCGCTCGGCATTGCAGCCGGCGACAACATCCTGATTGCGATCACGCGCCGCCTGCGCCGGCTCCTGAAGCCACAGGATACGCTTGCGCGGCTATCCGGTGACGAATTCGGCCTGATCCTGGTGTCGGAAAAGGATCCCGCCAAGATTGCCGACTTCGCCGATGCCGTTTCCAAGGCGATCATGGTGCCGCTCAACTTCGCCAATCGCGAGATCAGCCTCACGGCTTCGATCGGGCTCGTTTCCTGGGTCGATCAGCAAGAAAGTGCGGCGAGCCTGCTTGCGGATGCCGAGCTTGCGATGTTCAGGGCAAAACGCACCGGCGGCAACCGCGTGGAGCCGTTCCGCCCGGCCTTCCGCACCGTCAGCACCGATCGTCTACAGCTCGAAACCGATCTTCGCCGCGCCATCGAGCGCAAGGAGCTGTCGATGGCCTATCAGCCGATCGTCAAGCTCGCCAATGGGGAAATCGCCGGCTTCGAGGCGCTGATGCGCTGGGATCATCCCAAGCGCGGCAACATCTCGCCCACGGAATTCATTCCGATTGCCGAGATGTCTGATCTGATCGAGCCACTCGGCATGTTCGCGCTGGAACGCTCCTCGAGCGACCTCATGGACTGGGAACGCCAGACCGGCGAACTGCCAATCTTCGTTTCCGTGAACCTCTCCTCGGCCCAGCTGATCTCGAGCGATATCTACAACGACATCCGCGCCATGCTGGTGAAGACGCAATGTGATCCGAGGCGGATCAAGCTGGAGTTGACGGAAAGCGTCGTAATGGAAAATCCGGAGCAGGCGCGCCTGATGCTGGAAAAGCTAAAGGACACCGGCATCAGCCTGGCGCTCGACGATTTCGGGACCGGCTATTCGTCGCTCGCCTATCTCACCCGCTTCCCCTTCGACACGATCAAGCTCGACAAGGCGCTGGTCTGCGACCAATCCGACAAGCGGTCGGTCCTCCTGCGCTCCGTCGTCTCGATGGCGCGCGGGCTCGACATGCAGGTCGTGGCCGAGGGTATCCAGAGCGACCAGGACGCCGCCGATCTCGCGATGATGGGTTGCGACTACGGTCAGAGCTATCTGTTCGGCCCGCCGCTGGGCGCCGAGTCGGTCCTGAGGTTGCTCAAGGAGCGCTTTCCGCTGATGAAGCGGGCGTGAGGAGGCGCTCAGGCGCCTCTTCCATCAGCCTCACGCGTGCCCCGCGTCCATCGACAGCATCGCCGGGTTGATGCCCATCAGGGCCAGAGCACGGTCGTATTTGTTGTCGAGGCTGCGGTCGAAGATCAGGCTTTCAGTGGCCGCGCAATGCAGCCAGCCGTTCTGGGCAATTTCCTCTTCCAGCTGACCGGGCCCCCATCCGGCATAGCCGAGCAGCATTGTGGCGTGGCGTGGACCCCGGCCGTCCGAGATGGCGCGGACGATGTCGAGGGTCGCCGTCAGCGAGATGTCGTCGCTGACGGGGATCGAGCTGTCGGACATATAATCGTCCGAGTGGAGGACGAAGCCGCGGTTCTGTTCAACGGGGCCGCCGCACTGGATGGGGAAATGCCGGGCGTGATCGGGCAGCATGATCGCGTCGTTTCGGTCGATCAGTTCCAGATGCAGCAGCAGATCGGCAAAGGTCACGGACTGCGACCGGTTGATGATGAAGCCCATGGCGCCGGCATCGGAATGGGCGCAGATATAGACGACCGCGCGGGCGAAATTGCCGTCGGCCATGCCGGGCATGGCAATCAGCAACTGGCCATCCAGGAAGCCGCGTTCTCTCAGATCGGTTTTCGACGACAATGCCATGCCTGCCTCCCTGGTTTGCCTCATGGGCAATCGGCTTCATGCGTGGTTCAGATGTGGTCTCTTATTCAAGATGGGGCAGAAGCAGGTTCCGATCAACCCAAAATGATGACCATGAAGCAAGCGTGACTGGTCAAGGTCACGGCGATCTTCTAGAGCCGAAAGCATGAGCTTGAAAACACGAAAACAACCGACTTGTTCCGCCCTGTTGCGGGCGAATCCCCGCCTGACAGTGTTGGCGCTGTCAGCGGCCGTCGGTCTCTTCTCGCTGTTGCCCACCGATCCGGCTGTGGCGGCGAGCAGCGACTGGGCCGTGAACGAAGGCGGCCGGATGCGGCTGATCCTGCTGCCGGAAGACGGCGATGGTCTGAGGCACGGGGCGCTGGTTGTCGAGCCGAAGCCGGGCTGGATCACCTATTGGAAGGAGCCCGGTGATGTCGGCATTCCGCCGGCCATCACCCCTGCCCCGGGCGCGCAGTATACCGTCCAGAGTGTCGGCTTTCCCGTGCCCAAGGTGCTGATGAGCGGCGACATGATGGATGTCGGCTACGATCACCCGGTCACGCTGCCGCTGACGCTGAAGGGCGCTCCGAACGGTGAAGCGGTGACCTTGAGCGCCTTTGTCGGTGTGTGCCAGAATATCTGCATCCCCTTTCAGGCCGATCTCAGCGTGGCGCCGGATGCTGCGGGCGTGGCCAATCCCGTCGAGGCCGCGCTTGTGCGCTCGGCCGAGGCGCAGGTGCCGCCTGGACCGTCAGCCGACTTCCACGTCGTCGACCATCGGATGAGCAGCGACCAGAAGGAATTGCTGGTGCGGCTCAAGATGCCCAAGGGCGCAGCCACTCCGAAGGCCTTTGTCAGCGGGCCGAGCGGCCATGTCTTTATCGATGCCGTCGCATCCCAAGACGTGGACGGTGAAACGCTTCTGACGCTGCCGATCGGCAAGCTGCCGAAGAAGTACAAGATCGCCGGGAAGACATGGGGCATTCTGGTGGTCAGCGGCGATCGGGCGATGGAAACCACGCTTGCCTTTGAATGACCCGTTCCTATATTCGCGTCATCCATCCCGAGGGGTTCTGGATGGCGCAACCAAGCGAGGACGAGTTTCATGACCATTGCCATTGGCGACAAGCTTCCGCAGGCCACCTTCAAGGAAAAGACCGCTGACGGTCCGGTAGAGATCACCACGGAGCAGCTGTTTGCCGGCAAGAAGGTCGTCGTCTTCGCCGTTCCCGGCGCCTTTACCCCGACCTGCACGCTGAACCATCTGCCCGGCTATCTGGAAAACCGTGATGCGCTGATGGCGCGTGGCGTGGACGACATTGCCGTGGTTGCCGTCAACGACTGGCACGTGATGGGCGCCTGGGCGCAGCATTCGGGCGGCATGGGCAAGATCCACTTCCTCGCCGACTGGGATGCATCCTTCACCAAGGCGCTCGGCCTCGATGCCGATCTCTCGGCAGGCGGTCTCGGCGTCCGCTCGAAGCGCTATTCCATGCTGGTGGAAGACGGCGTGCTGAAGAGCCTCAATGTCGAGGAAAACCCGGGCCAGGCGACCGTTTCCTCTGCCGCGACGATGATCGAGCAGCTCGGCGCCTGAGGCGCCGTCTTAAGTTAGAGATTGTGGAGGCTCGGGAGACCGGGCCTCTTTTCGTTTCAGACTGAGGTCAGTGGGCAAGATCGAAGACGAGGATACCGGCAAGGCCGCCATCGGTGGCGCTGACGATGCGTTCGCCCACTTCGATATGCTTCGGATGCTTGAGGTAATAGTCGCGCACCATCTCGTCCTCGAAGGTGACGATGAAGCCGTCATTATAACCGCCGCTCAGCCCCTCGGGCGAGACATTCGAGCCTGACTTCACCTCGATCATGCCCGGCACCACATCCTTCAGGTCGGCGATGGCGGCATAGATCGCCTGCTTCTCGGCTTCCTGAACGGCGGCCTTGAAGCGCAGGAACACGCAGTGCTGGATCATGGATGTCTCCCGTGATGTTGTTTTGACGGGAGCATAGGGGCATCGGGGGAAAGGGCAAGGGGATGATGCGTGGTGCGCTCCCCCACCCGTTCGATCACTTCACCATCAGGGATTTCGGAAAGCCGCCCGACTTCTTGAACGGCTCCATGCCCTTTCGGGCGAGTTCATCGGCGCGTTCGTTTTCCGGATGGCCGGCATGGCCCTTGACCCAGTACCACTTGACTTTGTGGCGCTGGTTGGCGGCGTCGAGCGCCTGCCAGAGTTCGCCATTCTTCACAGGCTTCTTGTCGGCCGTTTTCCAGCCGTTCTTCTTCCAGCCGAAGATCCACTTGGAAATGCCGTCCATGACGTATTTGCTGTCCGTGTAGAGATCGACCTCGCAAGGGTCCTTCAGCGCGTTGAGCGCCGTGATGGTGGCGAGCAGTTCCATGCGGTTGTTGGTGGTATCTGCCTCGCCGCCGGAGAGCTCCTTTTCGACCTCGCCATAGCGCAGCACCGCGCCCCAGCCACCAGGACCGGGATTGCCCGAGCAGGCACCATCGGTGAAGATCTCGACATGTTTCATGAAATCAGTCCGTATTCGGAGGCATTGGTCACCGCGCGGTGGAAGCGCAGCTTCTTCAGATATTCGAGCGGATCCTTCTTCACCACCAGTGCCCCTTCCGGCGTCGTCAGCCAGTCATAGAGGCGGGTGAGGAAGAAGCGGAGGGCCGAGCCACGGCACAGCACGGGCAAGGCTGCGATCTCTTCGGCCGAAAGCGGGCGGACCGAGAGATAGCCCTCGATCATCGCCTTGCCCTTGGTGATGTTGTAGGCACCATCCTTCTCGAAGCACCAGGCATTGAGGCAGATCGAGAGATCGTAGACGAGGAAGTCGTTGCAGGCGAAATAGAAGTCGATCAGGCCCGAGAGATCGTCGCCGAGGAAAAAGACGTTGTCGGGGAAGAGATCGGCATGGATGACGCCTGCAGGCAGTTCCTTTGGCCAGTGCGCAGCGAGGAAATCGAGCTCGGCGCCGATTTCTTCTTCAAGCCCCGTTTCCACCTCGTCGGCACGCGCCTCGGATTTCGCCCAAAGCGTCTGCCAACCCTCCAGCGACAGGGCATTCGGACGGGTAAGTTCAAACCCGTCTCCCGCAACATGCATGCCGGCGAGCGCCTTGCCGACTTCGCGGCAGTGCTGGGCTTCGGGCTTGCGCAGCCACATGCCCTCAAGGAAGGAAATCAGCGCAGCTGGGCGGCCGGAGAGCTCGCCGAGCAATTCGCCATCCTTGCGCGGCAGAGGCAGCGGGCAGGACAGCCCACGCTCGGAGAGGTGATGCATCAGCCCCAGGAAAAAGGGCAGATCATTGCGATCGACCCGCTTTTCGTAGAGCGTGAGGATCAGCGGCTGCTTTGACGTGTGGAGCAGGAAATTGGTGTTCTCGACACCTTCCGCGATGCCCTTGTAGGAAAGGAGCTCGCCGGCATCATACTCAGCCAGGAAGGCCTTGAGGTCGACTTCGTTGATATCCGTATAGACTGCCACAGGTGAGGTTCCGTGCCGCTTCGATGAGGTCCCGAGTCCTATAACGGGCCGGCCGCCTGTGCCAGCCCTGGAACGACATGGGGCACAGGAAATGGGGCGTCACCGGCAGAGTAGCTTCATGCAGAAAGTGCATAGCCTTTGGCATTGCCGGGATTACCGTCGTCGTTCATCTGCCGTTTTGCGGCCTGAGCAAGAAAGCCCGAACGCGTGAGTCCATGCGCTTCGGCATAGGCGTCGATTTCCCGCAGGACATCCTCAGGAAGCGTTATATTCAGCCTGACGGATTTTCTTGCCTGGCTCTTGAGCGGAATGAGGACCGCGACAGCATCCATGTTGGTCGGGTCGGCCATGATCTGCTCGAGTGAGGAAGGCTCCGGGATTGCCTCACCGTCCTCGACCATGCCCTCGACATGGAAGGCGAGTGCCTCCTCTGCCATCTGGCGTGCATCGTCCAGACTGGTACCGGCAGTCGCGATGCCAGGAAAATCTGGAAAGGATACGCCGTAATCGCTATCCGGCTCCTTATGGATCAATCCGATGTAGCTGCGCATGGTTCACCTCAGCTTCAATGCTGCCTGTCTCTCGATACTCTTGAGCGTGCCGATCGGCAGATCCCGCTTCGGATGAGGGACGGTAACCCGGCCGGGCTTCTGAGCATGCTTGAACTGCACGTGGCTCCCTTTTGTTGAGACCACGAACCACCCATCCGCCTTCAATGCCGCAATGACATCAGCGCTCTTCATGCCAAAGATAATACACACTCAGTATGGATTCTGCAAACGTGTCGCTGCGAGAGTCACGGACGGCGGACAGCCATCCGCAATGCCTCACCCATTCACCCAGGCCATGTCCTCGCGGGTGAGCTCGACGTCGCGCAGTTCGCGGTTGACGAGGAAATGCTCGTTCTCTTCCGCCGTGATGGCAAGCTCGACCTTGGCGTCGAAACGCTCGCGGAAGGCGTCGATGATTTCGTCGACGATGACCTCCGGCGCCGAGGCACCGGCGGAGATGCCGAGCGTCTTGATCTCGCCAATCTCGGCCCAATCGATTTCCGAGGCGCGCTGCACGAGGAGCGAGCGGGTGGCTCCGGCCCTCAAGGCCACCTCGACGAGACGCTTGGAATTCGAAGAATTCGGCGCACCGACGACGATGAAGAGGTCGCAGCCTGGAGCCGCGTGCTTCACGGCTTCCTGGCGGTTGGTAGTGGCGTAGCAGATGCTGTCGGCCGAGGGGGCCGTGAGGTTGGGGAAACGCTCCGACAGCTTGGCGATGACACCGGCGGTGTCGTCGACCGAAAGCGTGGTCTGCGTGACGTAACCGAGATTGTCGGGATCGGCGGGCTGATAGGCGGCGGCATCCTCGACGGTTTCGACCAGCGAGACGGTACCTTCCGGCAACTGTCCCATGGTGCCGATCACTTCCGGATGACCGGCATGGCCGATCAGGATCACGTGACGGCCGAGGCGCTGGTGCCGCATGGCCTGTTTGTGGACCTTGGAGACCAGAGGACAAGTGGCGTCGAGGTAGAAGAGGTTGCGGCTCGCTGCATCTTCGGGAACAGATTTCGGAACGCCATGCGCCGAGAAGACGACCGGCTGCTCCCGGTGTTCGGCCGGGATCTCATCGAGCTCCTCGACGAAAATTGCGCCTTTTGCCTCGAGCCCCTCCACGACATACCTGTTGTGGACGATCTCGTGGCGCACATAAACCGGCGCCCCATAGCGCTTCAGAGCCAAGACGACGATCTGGATGGCGCGGTCAACGCCGGCGCAGAAGCCGCGCGGGCCGCAAAGCCTGATCGTCAGAGGGGGGCGGTTCATGTGCATGTTCATGTGGTCAGCCGGCAATCAGGACAGCGAGGATGGCGATGGCCGCCGGAAGCGCCTGGATGACGAAGATCTTCCGCGAGGCCGTTGCACCCCCATATAGGCCCGCGACCAGCACACAGCCAAGGAAAAACAACTGGATTTGATAGCCGAAGGCCAGATCGGGATGCAGCAGGCCCCAGATCAGGCCGGCGGCGAGGAACCCGTTGTAGAGACCCTGGTTCGCCGCCATCACCTTGGTGGCCTCTGCCTGTTCCGGCTTGAGACCGAAGGCGCGGCGGCCGGTCGGGGTCGTCCAGAGAAACATCTCGAGGACGAGGATGTAGATGTGTTCGAGCGCGACGAGCGCGACCAGTGTCGATGCGATATAGGACATGCAGTTCCCCCTGCCCGCCTGCGATTCCAGCGGTCTGTCTGACGTCTCTAGCGGAAAAGCTCGAGAGCGACCATCAGCTTCTGCGCTTAACCAGGCCCGCGATGGTGACTGCGACAAGCGCGACGGCAAGGCCGTACCAGGTGATCGCATATTGCAGATGGTTGTTCGGCAGGTCGATCTGCGTCACTCCGCCCTTTGGCAAGCCACCCGCTACCGGACTTGAGTCCGCATCCAGGAAGAAGGGTAGCACGCGGTCTTCCGGCAGGTCGACGGAGGCTGCCATTCGGGCGCGGTCCTTCCAGTAGAAGATGTTGGCCCGCTCGTCATTGTCCGGCACCAGGGACGAAGGCTTTTCCCGAAGTTCCGCCCGCGCGAGACCTGTGACGGTTTGCTCGCCCGCAATCAGGCTTTCCGGACGACTGGCGGGATCCTTGCGGTCATAGGGCACAAAGCCGCGGTTGACGAAAAGGTAGCGCCCGTCGGCGAGCTGCAGCGGCGTGTAAAGATAGAAGCCGGATTGGCCTTCGAAGGTCGCAAGGAAGTGGCGCTCCTTGTCGTGCAGGTACTCACCGCTTGCCGTGGCATGGCGGTAGTCGATGGGCTCTCCTGCTGCGATCAGGCGCTCCAGCTCGGCGACATCCACCGGAACGGCCGTGCTACGCTGCTGGATGTCCGTCAGCAGGGTTTCCTTCCAGTGCAGCCGGTTGACCTGCCAGGTGCCGAGCGACAACAGGATCACGAGGGCAATGGGCACGAGCACCAGACCCGCCCAAAAGCGCCAGGTGCGGCGGTTCCCAGCACCCTTTTCCGCGCTCAGCCGCGTGTCAGCCACGGTCGATCACCCCTTGGGAGGCGTTGTGCTTGTATTGCAGGGCAATGAGCAGCGCCTTCAGGAAGCGCATGAGCCAGAGCGTGAGCGCCACACCGAGCGGCGCGAAGACCAGGATGTGCAGCCAGACGGAGGGCTGGTAGGTGAGTTCTACCCAGACGGCGAATCCGACCACGAGCAAATCGGCGAGGAGGATGACGAAGATCGCCGGGCCGTCGCCTGCATCGATCCAGGAGAGGTCGAGGCCGCAGGAGCTGCAGCGGGTCTTCGGCTTGGTCAAACCGTCAAACAGCTTGCCATTGCCGCAGCGTGGGCAGGATGCGGTGAGCGCCGCCTTGACCGGATCCACCGGTGGAAATTTCGCGTTGTCTTCGGTCATCAGACCTCTCCTTGATGCTGCTTATCGTCCCCGGCCAACCCTTAGAGGAAGCCGGGGGTTCCGGCGAGCGCCGGATCGTCGCAGGCCATAACGCATGAAGGGCGGCTTTCGCCGCCCTTCCAAGACTTTCATCACCCGGATCAATGGGCGAGCGGTGCACCCCAATCGCCCCAGATGTAGATGGCGAAGAAGAGGAACAGCCAGACGACGTCAACGAAGTGCCAGTACCAGGCAGCGGCTTCGAAGCCGAAATGTTGCTGCGGGGTGAAGTGGCCGGCCATGGCGCGGAACAGGCAGACGATCAGGAAGATCGTCCCGACCAGAACGTGGAAGCCATGGAAGCCGGTCGCCATGAAGAAGGTGGCGCCATAGATCGAGTTCTTGAAGTCGAACGGCGAGTGAATGTACTCGTAGGCCTGAACGAACGAGAAGAGAATGCCGAGCAGAACGGTCAGCACGAGGCCGGAAACGAGGCCCTTGCGGTCGTTGTGCAGCATCGCATGGTGCGCCCAGGTCACGCAGGTGCCCGACAGCAGCAGGATGACGGTGTTGTAGAGCGGCAGGTGCCAGGGATCGACAACCTCGATGCCAACCGGGGGCCACTGGCCGCCAGTGAACTCGACGCGGCTGGCCTGGATCGCCTCGTTGGCGAAGAGGCTCGCGTCGAAGAAGGCCCAGAACCAAGCAACGAAGAACATCACTTCAGAAGCGATGAACATGATCATGCCGTAGCGCAGATGCAGCGAGACGACGCGGGTGTGGTGGCCGTCGTGAGCTTCCTTGATCGTGTCGGCCCACCAGGCGAACATCGTGAAGAGCACGATGGCAAGGCCGATGAAGAAGAGCCACGGCGTGGCGAAATCGATGCCGAACAGGTTCAGCGAACCGCCGTTCAGGTAGCGCATGTAGCCGACGCCACCGAAGGTGAGGACGAAGGCACCGATCGAGGCCAGAAGCGGCCAGGGGCTCGGGTCGATGATGTGGTAGTCGTGGTTCTTCTGGTGCGCTTCGGCCATTTCAGCAATCCCCGAATGTCAATTTCATTACGAGTTCCGGCGAACCGGAGCCCTCTCACAGTTTCGGCTGTTCCTTGTCTTCTCCGACCGACAATGCGGCCACCGGCTCCTGATCATCGCGCGGGTAGAAGGTGTAGGACAGGGTAATCGTGCCTATGCCCTTGGTCTCCTCCGCCTCGACGATGGCGGGATCGACAAAGAAGACAACAGGCATTTCGAGTGTCTCGCCCGGCTGCAACGTGGTCTCGGTGAAGCAGAAGCACTGGACCTTGTTGAAGTAGGCACCGGCTTCGCCGGGGGTGACGTTGAAGATCGCCTCACCCGTGACCGGGTGGGAGGAATTGTTGGTCGCGGTGTACATAATCTGGACGGTCTCGCCGATCCTCGGCGTCACCTTCTTGTCGACCGCCTTGAAATCCCAGTTCAGACCGGAAGAGGCATTGGCGTCGAAGGTCACGTTGATCGTCCGATCCAGGACCACATCCGACATCTGCTCGACGCGCTGGGTTGTGCCACCATAACCTGTGACCTGGCAGAAGAGCTGATAGAGCGGAACGGCCGCATAGGCCATGCCGACCATGCCACCGACGAAGACGACGCAAGCCGTCGCCACGCCGATATTGCGGCGGTTCGAAACCTTCGTGTTGTCGTTCTGTACAGTCACGGTGCGAAGCCTCGTTAACCCACGTTACCGATCTTGATGATGGTCACAACGTAGAAGATGACCACAAGCGCTGCGAGGACCACGCCGAGCGCGATGTTGCGGCCGCGGCGGGACTTCTTCTGCTTCTCGTTCAATTCCACGGTGTCCATCAAGCGGCACCTCCGAAGCTTGCCGCGAGCGGCGCGACGTAGAAGTCGATCATCAGAGCCGAGAAGATCGCGAAGAGGTAGAAGATTGAATAGGCGAAGAGCTTCTTGGCCGGGACCATCTTTTCATCGCCGTCGGCCATGCGCCAGACGGCGATGGAACAGTGGATGAAGACGGCACCAAGCAGGGATGCGACAATGCCGTAGCCGATCGAGGAGAGGCCGGTGAAGGTCGGCAATACGCCGGTGACGGCGGTCAGCACGGCATAGACCGTGATCTGGCGCTTGGTCGAGGGGATGCCCACGACATTCGGCATCATCGGCACGCCGACCGCGCCGTAATCCTTCATCTTGAAGAGCGCGAGCGCCCAGAAATGCGCCGGCGTCCAGAGGAAGATGATCATGAACAGGATGAAGCTGTCGAGCGAAACGCCGCCGGTGACGCAGGCCCAGCCGACCATGGGCGGGAAGGCTCCGGCCGCACCGCCGATCACGATGTTCTGCGGCGTCGAGCGCTTCAGCCACATCGTGTAGACGACGGCGTAGAAGAAGATGGTGAAGGCAAGCAGGCCCGCGGCGAACCAGTTGACCGCTAGGCCAAGCAGACCGACCGAAAAGACCGAGAGAACGAGACCGAAAGCAAGCGCCTCTTCCGGCGTGACGCGGCCCGCGGGAACCGGGCGGGTCGCCGTGCGGCTCATGACGGCATCGATATCGGCATCGTACCACATGTTGAGCGCGCCGGAGGCCCCTGCCCCGACCGCGATGCAGAGGATGGCGATGAAGCCGATGATGGGATTGATTTCGCCCGGCGCGAGGACAAGGCCTGCAAGCGCCGTGAAGACGACGAGCGACATGACACGCGGCTTGAGGAGCGCGAAGAAATCGCGCGGGCCGGCTTCGGACAGGCGGACTTCGCCTTCGATGCCGAATACGTCGCGATTGTCGATGACCGTCATGCTTTCGAATTCCGTCTTTCGTTGGTTTTGCGGGCGCCGCGATCCTTAAAGACCGCGGCGCCCGATATCATTGGGCAGATCAGGTGCTGCTTACTTGATCTTCGGCAGCTGTTCCCACTGGTGGTACGGCGGCGGCGAAGACAGCTGCCACTCCAGCGTGGTTGCACCTTCACCCCAGGGGTTGTCGCCGGCGACGCGCTTCTTGGCGAAGGCTTCGAAGACGCCGTAGAGGAAGACGAGAACCGCAAAGGCCGAGATGTAGGAGCCGATCGACGAGACATAGTTCCAGCCGGCATAGGCATCCGGATAGTCGATGTAGCGGCGCGGCATGCCTGCGAGGCCGAGGAAGTGCTGCGGGAAGAACACCAGATTGACGCCGATGAACATGATCCAGAAGTGCAGCTTGCCAACGAACTCGTTGTACATGTAGCCGGTGATCTTCGGGAACCAGTAGTACCAACCCGCGAAGATCGCGAAGACGGCGCCGAGCGACAGAACGTAGTGGAAGTGAGCCACGACGTAGTAGGTGTCATGCAGGGAGCGGTCGAGACCGGCGTTGGCGAGCTGGACGCCCGTGACGCCACCGACGGTGAAGAGGAAGATGAAGCCGATCGCCCAGACCATCGGGGTCTTGAAGCTCAGCGAACCACCCCACATCGTCGCGATCCAGGAGAAGATCTTGATGCCGGTCGGCACCGCGATGACCATGGTTGCGAAGAGGAAGTAGCGCTGGGCGGCAAGCGACAGGCCGACCGTATACATGTGGTGGGCCCAGACGACGAAGCCGACGGCGCCGATGCCGACCATGGCATAAGCCATGCCGAGGTAGCCGAAGACCGGCTTCTTCGAGAAGGTCGAAACGATGTGGCTGACGATGCCGAAGCCGGGCAGGATCAGGATGTAGACTTCCGGGTGACCGAAGAACCAGAACAGATGCTGGTAGAGAACCGGGTCACCACCGCCTTCGGGCGAGAAGAAGGTCGTGCCGAAGTTGCGGTCGGTCAGGAGCATGGTGATGCCGCCGGCGAGAACCGGGAGCGACAGCAGCAGGAGGAAGGCAGTGACCAGAACAGCCCAGGCGAAGAGCGGCATCTTGTGCAGCGTCATGCCCGGAGCGCGCATGTTCAGGATCGTGGTGATGAAGTTGATCGCACCGAGGATCGAGGACGCACCGGAGACGTGGAGCGCGAAGATCGCAAGGTCGACCGCCGGCCCGGGCTGGCCCGAGGTCGCAAGAGGCGGATAGAGCGTCCAGCCGCCGCCGACGCCATAGGCGCCTGCCGGACCTTCGACGAACATCGAAAGCACGAGCAGCAGGAAGGCCGGGACGATCAGCCAGAAGGAGATGTTGTTGAGGCGCGGGAAAGCCATGTCCGGAGCGCCGATCATGATCGGGATCATCCAGTTGGCAAAGCCGCCGATCAGCGCCGGCATGACCATGAAGAAGATCATGATCAGGGCGTGCGCCGTCGTGAAGACGTTGTACATGTGCTTGCCGCCGTCGATGGCAGCGTCACCTTCGAAGCCGTAGACCATGGACGCCAGACCGTGGAAGATCTGGATGCCGGGATCCTGCAACTCCATACGCATGGCAACCGAGAGAGCGGCACCAACGATACCCGCCATGATCGCGAAGATCAGGTAGAGGGTACCGATGTCCTTGTGGTTGGTCGACAGGAACCAGCGAGCAAAGAAGCTCGGCTTATGGTCGTGATGTGCGCCGTGCGCGTGTTCGTCGTGGGCAACAGAGCCAGCCATTGACCTCACTCCTCTCAGTTCGTGATGTTTTCAGCCGTCTGGACGGCGGCGGGAGCGCCATCGACAGCAGCCATAAGAGCGCGGTTGGCGCCGGAGAGATCCGAGGTCGCGGCCTGGAGCCAGGTCGCATACTGCTCGTCAGAGACCACGCGGATGGCGATCGGCATGAACGCATGGTCCTTGCCGCACAGCTCCGAACACTGGCCGTAGTAGAGACCTTCACGGTCGGCGCGGAACCAGGTCTCGTTCAGACGGCCCGGGATGGCGTCGATCTTGATACCGAAAGCCGGCATCGCAAAGGCGTGGATAACGTCCGTCGGGGCAGCGGTCACGAGCAGGCGAACCGTCTTGCCGACGGGTACGACGACTTCGTTGTCCACAGCCAGGAGACGCGGATAGCGAGCGACGTCTTCCTTGCCGATGGCTGCACGGTCGGTGTCCTTCAGCATGTAGCTGTCGAAGGAGACGGCCTGCTCGCCTTCATACTCATAGGACCACAGCCACTGGGTGGCGGTCGCCTTGATCGTGACGTCGGGATTTTCCGGCATCTTCAGCTGATAGGTCAGCAGGTTGAAGGACGGGATCGCGATGGCGAAGAGAATGAGGACCGGAGCCACCGTCCAGACGATTTCGATCGCCGTGTTGTGGCTCGTCTTCGACGGCACCGGATTGGCGGCGGCGCGGAACTTCACGACCACGAGGACGAGAAGAATCAGGACGAAGAAAGTGATCGGAACGATGAACCACAGAGTGTACTGCTCGAACCAGCTGTTGAACTCCATGATGGAGGTCGCTGGTTCCTGCATACCCATCTGCCAGGGCCTCGGCTGATCGGCGAAGCCTACAGAAGCGAAAAGCAGACAGGCCAAGCCGGCCAAGGCTGCATAGGTTCTCTTCATCACGGTTTGGTCTCCCACAAGCGCTTGATCCACATCAAACCATAGCGCAAAAATCATGCTAGTGTCGCCGTTTCAAATCACAGATTGGCCGCAATCGCAATACGCCCGCGCGAAAGCCGGTGCGGCATTTTTGCGCTTCATCAAATACATGCGCCCGTGATGCACAGGCTTTCCCCAGATGCACCCGCAGGAGGCGCATGATTGCGCTTCCACCCGGCAAACGAAGTCCCAATTATGCCGCACTCGGCCTTAAAACAGGCATCGGGGCTTCCCATTTGCCCCCCCGGCGACAAGAATGTCGGCAATGATTCGTTTTCCAGAGGTTTTCATGGGTCTGCCAAGACTTGCCTGGTCCAGCCTGACCGCGAGCGCCGTGCTGATCGCTGCACTCGCCACACCAGCCCAGAGCCAGCAACCCCAACAACAGCCGGGCTCGATCCGTTCCAATCATGGCGCCTGGTCTGTCATCTGCGACAAGCCGGCGGGCGCTGCCGAAGAGCAATGCGCCCTGATGCAGAACGTCATCGCGGAAGACCGGCCGGAGGTTGGTCTCTCGGTCGTCGTGTTGAAGACGGCCGACCGCAAGGCCCGTATCCTGCGCATTCTCGCCCCGCTCGGCGTGCTCTTGAAGGACGGGATGGAGCTCTTCGTCGACGGCAACAATATCGGGCGTGCCTACTTCACCCGCTGCTTCTCGGAAGGCTGTTATGTCGAGGTCGAGATCGACGAGGAGCTGATGAAGATCCTGCGCGCCGGCAAGGCCGCGGTCTTTGCGCTGCGCGAATCTGCTGACCAGGACCGCGTCGGCATCCCGATCGAATTGGCCGGTTTCGGCGAAGGTTACGACAAGCTGCCCTGAAGCCGCATCCGGTCGCCGGATCGTGATGACATTCTAAGCAGGGGCAAGTCCGGCGGGCTTGCCCCTTTTTCGTGGCGCGCCTACATGCAGGGACCAGCGCCCAAGGAGACTTGCATGACCCAGGACCTTCTCTCCCTCTTCGATTGCGACGAAGCCACGCTGACGCGCCGCGTCGCCGATGCACTGAAGGGCGCAGACGACGGAGAGCTCTTCGTCGAGCATGCGCAGGCGGAATCGCTGACCTTCGACAATGGGCGCCTGAAGGGCGGCTCGTTCAACACCGACCAGGGTTTTGGCCTGCGGGCTGTCGCCGATGAGGCCGTGGGCTATGCCCATTCCGGCGAACTCTCGCTCTCCGCCCTCTCCCGGGCGGCCGATGCTGTTGGCGCGGTGACACACGGCTATTCCGGCTCCTATGCGACCGCGCCGCAGCGGACCAACGCCAAGCTCTATGGCGACGGCAATCCGATCGGCTCGCCGACCTTCGAGGAAAAGGTGAAGCTTTTGTCCGAGATCGACGCCTATCTGCGCGACAAGGACCCCAAGGTGCGGCAGGTGACGGCAACCGTCGGCGCCAGCTGGCAGGTGGTCGAGATTTTGCGCGCCGATGGACACCGGGTGCGCGACATAAGGCCGATGACCCGCATCAACATTTCCGTCGTCACGGGTGCGGGAGACCGCCAGGAAAGCGGCTCCTTCGGTGTGGGCGGTCGCATGGGCTTCCAGGATTTCCTGACCGAAGAAAGCTGGCGTCGGGGTGCCGACGAGGCGCTGCGGCAGGCACTGGTCAATCTCGAAGCCGAGGAAGCGCCTGCTGGTACGATGGACATCGTGCTCGGCAATGGCTGGCCGGGTGTCATGCTGCACGAGGCGGTCGGCCACGGGCTGGAAGGCGACTTCAACCGCAAGAAGACATCGGCCTTTGCCGGGCTGATGGGCGAGATGGTGGCCGCCCCCGGCGTCACCGTCGTCGACGACGGCACGATCAACGATCGGCGCGGGTCAATCACCGTGGACGACGAAGGCACACCCTCGGCCTACAATGTGCTGATCGAGAACGGCAAGCTCGTCGGCTACATGCAGGACCGGCAGAACGCGCGCCTGATGGGCATGAAGGCGACCGGCAATGGCCGCCGCCAGGGTTATGCCCACCAGCCGATGCCGCGCATGACAAACACCTACATGCTCTCGGGCGACAAGACGCCGGAGGAGATCATCGCGTCCGTGAAGAAGGGCATCTATGCCGTTTCCTTCGGCGGCGGCCAGGTCGACATCACCTCCGGCAAGTTCGTCTTTGGCTGCACCGAGGCTTACCTCATCGAAAACGGCAAGATCGGCGCGCCGGTCAAGGGCGCCATGCTGATCGGCAATGGTCCGGACGCGATGAAGCGCATCACCATGATCGGCAACGATACGAAGCTCGACACGGGCATCGGCAATTGCGGCAAGGCCGGCCAGTGGGTGCCGGTCGGCGTGGGCCAGCCGCATCTGAGGATGGACCAGATCACGGTCGGCGGGACGAAGGCTTGATCGACAATGCGCTGGTTCCCGAGCTTGGCGTCAGCGACTGGCGCACGAGCCGCGCCTTCTATCTCGATCTGACCGGCTTCGACGTCGCCTATGAGCGGCCGGGAAGGCTTCAGCTATCTGACGCTTGGTGAGGCACAGCTGATGATCGATCAGATCGGCATTGGGCGCACGTTCGAGATCGATGAGGCGCCTTTGGAGCGGCCTTTCGGGCGCGGGCTTAATCTGCAGATCCTGGTGCCGAACGTAAATGACATCCTCACCCGCCTCTCTGCGGCAGGGGTGCCGCTTTATCTGCCGCTCGAAGAGGAATGGTATCGGCGCGACGACCACGAAATCGGCAACCGTCAATTCGTCGTTGCGGATCCGGATGGCTACTTGTTGCGGCTGTTCGAGGACATGGGACCCCGTGCTCTGGCGTGAGTAGCTTGCTGGAATGTAATTTTCAATTACAATTCGGGTGAAGGAGTGCCCCATGACATCGCTTACGGTCACCATGAAGGGTCAGGTCACGCTGAAGCGGGAGCTTCTGCAGCATCTCGGGATCAAGCCGGGAGAGAGGATCGCGCTGGAGAAGTTGCCGGGGGGTGAATTGCGTCTTCGAGCTGAACGTCCAGCAGGAACCATCTCATCATTTATCGGCCGTCACGCCGGCAAAATAAAGAAGCCGCTCACTGTTGACGAGATCAATGAGATTGCAGCGTCCGGCTGGGCCGGCGAGAAATGAACATTTCGGTCGACACAAATGTCTTGATCCGCGCCGTTCTCCAAGATGACCCCGTTCAGGGAGCGGCTGCAGCCAGGATCATGTCCGAGGCCTCGCTGATCGCGATCTCCCTGCCCTGCCTCTGCGAATTCGTCTGGGTTCTCAGACGTGGTGCGAAACTGTCTGTGAGCGAAGTGGGGCAGTCGATCCGCGATCTCCTGGAAACGGAGAATATCGCGATGAACCGTCCGGCAGTCGAGGCCGGGTTGGCCATGCTGGAGGCAGGCGGCGATTTCGCAGATGGCGTGATCGCTCATGAGGGCAGATGGCTTGGCGGCGAATTGTTCTACTCGTTCGACAAGGATGCGGTCGCGCTGCTGACGAAGATCGGTCAGCCTGCAGACATCCCTGCCTAACCTGCGGATCGGACCAAGCTGTCAATTTACAATCCGAGGGCCTGAACGTTCACCCCCGTGCCGGCATCAGCACGCAGTCGTAGCGCTGGCGGACCAGCTTATCGCAGGCGGTGCGGGCTTCTTCCTTGTTGTCGAAGCCGGTGAAGCGGGCGCGGTAGAAGGTGATGCCGTTGCGGGTGACCATTTCGGTATAGGTGTCGAGGTCCTGCAGCGGGCCGCCGACCTTCTGGCGGGCCTGGGAGAGGAGATCCATCGCTGCCTGGGCGGAGGTCGCGGCGGCGATCTGGATCTGCCACTTGCGCTCGGTCGAGGCCGAGAGCGTGCTTGCGGTGTGCTGCGGATCGACAGGGGCGAAACGGCTTGCCGGGGTGGGCACGAGGTCTGCCGGAACGGGTGCGCCCGCCGAGGGAGCATAAGCCGATGCGGTTTCGGGCGCGGCGACGCCGGTGACGCCGGCCAGGCTCTGGACTGCGGCAAGCGCCGACTGACGCGACGCCGGAACCGGTACTTCATCGCCGAGACGGGCGAGATCCATCTGAACGCCCGTCGAGCGGGAAACGAGGAGCTGGCTGCCGGTCGAGGCCTTCTTGATGTTGGCGTCGATCAGCCGCTCCATGATCTTGTCGCGGCTGGCGGCTGTGCGACCGCCCATCACCACGCCGATCACGCGGCGGCCATCCTTTTCCACGGCGCTTACGAGATTGAAGCCGGATGCATTGGTATAGCCGGTCTTGATGCCGTCCATGCCCTTGTAGCGATACATCAGGTTGTTGTGGCCGCTGATCGTCTTGCCGCGGAACTTGAAGCTCTTGGTGGCGAAGAGTTCGTATTCCTTCGGGAAGTCGCGCATCAGGGCGACACCGAGGGTCGACATGTCGCGGGCCGTGGTGAACTGCTGGTCATGCGGCAGGCCGGAGGCATTGAAGAAGGTGGTGTTCATCATGCCGAGTGAACGGGCCTTGCGCGTCATCAGCGCGGCAAAGCCTTCCTCGCTGCCGCCCAGCTTTTCGCCGACGGCGGCCGCCGCATCGTTGGCAGACTTTACGATCATGGCGAGAACTGCCTCGCGCACGGTGATCGAGTCACCGGCCTTCACGAAAAGCTTGGTCGGCGGGCGGGAGGCGGCATGTTTCGAAAAGGGAACCGGGCTGTCCCAGCTGAGCTTGCCTGCCTTGATGGCGTCGAAGACCATATAGACCGACATCATCTTTGTCAGAGATGCCGGATGATTGAGTGCGTCGGGATTTTCGGAGGCAAGAACTTCGCCGGTGCGGGCATCGAGAAGGAGTTGGGCACTGCCAGCCTGAGCTGCGCTCGAGAGGGAGAGGATCGCCACGCAAAACGAGAACGCGATCAACAACTTGCTCATGAAAACTCCAATGCCGCCCGGATTTCAATGATGACTGTGACAGGCTCGATTCGATCGATCCGCCGTCTTGAGGTTGAGGCCCTATGGCAAGAATGGGGCGACAATCAGCCGATCGGGATCAAATGCGACCATCATTCCACATAACGTCGCTCGAACATGGTGAATGGAAGGTTAACCGCTCGGACGAATGCTGACAGTGCCATTGCCGTCACCGTGACAGCGTGACGGCACCGGTACCCTGCTCGGCGAGTACGTCCGAGGGATTGATCAATTGGCAGCGCTGCATCGACAAGCAGCCGCAACCGATGCAGCCATCGAGATCATTGCGCAGCCGTTCGAGCACCCGGATGCGCGCATCGAGCTTCGACGCCCATCCCGTCGCTATCTGCCGCCAGTCTTCCGCAGTCGGGGTCCGACCTTCCGGAAGTGCCGACAAGGCATCCGCGACCTCCGAAAGTGGTTGCCCCACCTCCTGCCCGGCCCGGGTCAGGGCGAGCCGGCGCAGCACATCGCGGGTCGCGTTCTCGGCGACATTCCTCATTCCGGTGCTTTGGACGATCCCTGCCATGCTGCTGGCTCGACGTGCCACCCGCCTGGCTGCGGAGCGGCCGCATTCGCCACAATATTGAGCCGATGTGTTGAACCTCGCTTAAGGACTCGAGAGGTAGCCTGCCTGATATTGCGGACAATGATGTTTCAGGCGGGGTCATGGCGGGACGGTTCAAACAGGCGCTGAAGCGAGCGTCGATCACGGCTGGGTTGGAGTTTTCCTTCCTGCTGTCCAGGCTCGGCGCCACCCGCGGCCTCAAAGGGCGTGGCGTGATCTTTACGCTGCATCACGTTCATCCTGAAACGAACGACAGCTTTCAGCCGAACCGGCATCTTTCGATCACGCCGGCCTTCCTCGACGCTGCGATCAGCATCCTGGCCGGGCGCGGCTATCGTTTCATCCGCCTCGACGAGGTGCCGGCCGCCCTTGCCGAGCCGGATGGGGCTCAGCCCTTCGCCGTCTTCACGCTCGATGACGGTTTCCGGGACAACCGCGACCATGCCTTGCCGGTCTTCGAACGGCATGGCGTGCCCTTTACGATCTTCGTCTGCAAAGGGCTTTCAGAACGCAGCCATACGATGTGGTGGGATACGCTTGCCGCGCTGATTGCCGCGCGGCCGCGAGTGGCGCTTTGCCTGCCGGCGGGGCGGATAGACGTCGATTGCAGTTCTCTGAAGGCCAAGACGGCGGCGTTCGATGCGGTTGCCCGCCTGCTGATGGCGGGAGACGAGGCGAAGGGTGTGGCGCAACTCGATGCGGCAGCCAATGCTGCGGGCATCAATCCGCATGCGCTGGTCTCCGAAGCGGTGATGGACCGGGAGGAACTGGCAGCGCTTGGCCGAAACCCGCTCGTCTCCTACGGCGCTCATACCGTCAGCCATCGCGGTCTTGCCGACTTGAACGACGAAGACCTGCTCAGAGAATACAATGACAGCGCCGAATATGTGGCCGGCATCACCGGCACGCGGCCCGTCACCTTCGCCTACCCTTACGGCGATGCGCGCAGCGCAACGGTGCGGACGGCGGGCTATGCCGATTGGGCGGGCTTCAAGCTCTCGGTGACGACCAAGCCGGGCACGCTGACACCGGCTGCCATGGCGAGCCCGCAGCTTCTGCCGCGGATCTCGCTCAACGGGCTCTACCAGAAGCCTCGCTATGTCGAGGCGCTGGCCTCAGGTCTACCGTCGAGGCTCGTCGGCGGCTGAGCCCCTCCCATCTGGTCAAGGGTACATTCTGACCTTCGACCAGCCGTCGCCGTCGCGGCGGAATTCGATGCGGTCGTGCAGGCGGAACTTGCGGTCATGCCAGAATTCGATCGACCGCGGGATGATGCGGAAGCCTGACCAATGGGGCGGACGCGGCACGTTGCCGAGCGCGTATTTCGCCGTGTATTCGGCGACCGCCTTTTCCAGCGCGAACCGGCCTTCCAGAGGGCGGGACTGCTTCGACGCCCAGGCACCGATGCGGCTGCCGAGCGGGCGGGACTGGTAATATTCGTCGGCTTCGGCGTCGGAAACCACCTCGACATCACCCCTCAGGCGGATCTGGCGGCGCAGTGATTTCCAATGAAAACACATTGCTGCCTTCTTCTGGCCGAGAATTTCCTGTCCCTTCTGGCTCTCGAAATTCGTGTAAAACACAAAGCCTCTGGCATCGAACCCCTTGAGAAGCACCATACGTACATTCGGAAGCCCGTCCTCATCCACGGTCGCGAGCGCCACCGCATTGGGATCGTTGATCTCCGAGGCTTCGGCATCCTTCAGCCAGGTCGCGAAGAGGGCAAAGGGTTCGCTCTCTTCGGTGAAGTCACCACTTGTTAACCCGATATCTGACATATTGTGTAAAATGCTCCCGATATGCATATTGGCCGCGGATGACGAAGCACTGGATCCTAGGCCCGTTGAAAGACATAGCAAAGTCGGTCGAGCGTACAAAGGGTTGGTGCATGCGTAGAAGCTCGATCTTGCTGGTCATCGCTGCGACACTTCCGCTCAGCGGGTGCTTCGGCAGCAGCATGGACCTCTTCGGTTCAGATACCGTTGACAGCTCGATTTCCACCTCAACCATCGCCAAGAAGGGCAATGGCACGAGTCATTCCGACGAACTCACGGTGCAGAGCGCGGTGTCTTCGGCCGACCTTTCCAAGACGGACGGAAAGCCTTTGCCCTGGGCGAATGCCACGACCGGCAGCGCCGGCGTGGTGACCGCGATCCAGGAGGAAAAGGGTGACGGCGTCATCTGCCGCAACTTCTCCACCACACGCCATTCCTATGAGGGCATCGCCTATTTCTCCGGCAAGACCTGCACCTCCGGCACCGGCAACTGGCAGCTGATGAGCTTCGACCGCCAATCGTAAACGGCGGGTCGATTTCGGTCGCATTCGAAAGATTTGCTTAAGCAAACTCGAAGAAATAGCCCGCGCTGCCCCGATGCGGCGTAACCTTCGATTAGCAACTCCCGTGCGACGCTCCTTCAAACTGTAGCAATCGTCTCCGCATGAATTTCGCGGAGCGGCGTAAAATTCTGCGGATGGGCGCCATGATCGGGCTCTTCCGCATGAGGTGTGTTGGTGTCCTCGATGCGTGATTTCTACTCGATTCTCGGCGTGAAGCGCGATGCCGGCGCAGATGAGATCAAGGCCGCCTGGCGGACCAAGGCGAAAACAGTGCATCCGGACCAGAACCGGGACGATCCGCAGGCGCATAACCGCTTTGCCGAGATCGGCCGTGCCTATGAAGTGCTGAAGGATCCGGCCAAACGCAGCCGGTATGATCAACAACGCATGAAGGTCGAAGCCTTGGAACGCGAACAGACGATCATGCAGCAGCGCCAGGCGGCGCGCGAGGCAGCCGAAAAGGCGAAGCAGGCCAAGGCGAATGCCGAACGCGTGCTGGAAGAGCTCGCCCGCGCCGAGGCGGAGAAAGCCAAGGCAGATGCCGCGCAAGCCGCGCAGGCGGCAAAAGCCAAGGCCGCGAAGGAGCAGGCCGCCGAGGCCAAGGCGCAGGCCGGCGCGTCGAGCGACAGCGCCGAAACGACCGCTGCCTCCGGCGCCGAGAAGGCGGCAGCAGGCGGTGCCTCTGCCGGCGCGTCGCAAGGAGGGACGGCGTCCGGCACCGAGGAAACGGTCTCCCGCATCTTCGGCGACAGTCCGGAAGCGGCTGCAGCCGCGGAGAACTTGCGGCGCGAACAGGAGGCGGCCGATCTTTCCGAGGGGCTGCCCCTCAAGCCGGCTGCCTCGCCGCTGCTCGCGCCGATCGAACTCTTCAGCTCACTGGTCCGCCGCCTTCGGGGCGCCCCGCCGCCTCTGCCGGAAAAGGCCCCCGATATCTTTGCCGAGGCCGTGGTTGCGATTACCGATCTGCTCGACCAGAAATCCGTGCCGATCACGCTGAACGATGGTCGCGAAGTGCGCGTGCCGCTCGAAGGGGTGACCGATGGCCATGTCGTTCGCCTGAAGAACCAGGGCCTCAAATTCCAGGGCCTGCAGCGGGGGGATGTTGCCGTGACCATCAAGGTGGCCAAGGCGGAGCGCTTTCTCGTCGACCAGTTCGACATCCGCACCGTGCTGCCGATCACGCTCGAAAATGCCGTGCTCGGCTGCGAAAGTCAGGTCGAAGGCCCCGATGGGACCATGGTGCCGGTGACGGTTCCGGCATGGTCCAATTCCGATCAGTTGATCCGCATCGAAGACCTCGGCCTGCCAAATGGCGAGGGTGGGCGCGGTGCGCTCGTGGTCGAGTTGCGCGTCATGCTGTGGGAAAAGCCGGATGAAAAGGTGACGGACCTCATGCGCCTGATGCGCGAGGGTCTTTACATCTGATCTCGTCCTGAGCGCGCCTCCACTGATCGATCCCATACAGCGTCATGGCATAGCGTGCCATCGAACCTCCGCAACCGGTCGCCCGTTTGGTCGAGACTGGCTTGCTCGCTGATTTATGAGGGATTTTTGAAGTATACAGCCAATGTTCCCTGTCGGCCTTTCGATGATCTGCTTCAATCTTGAACGCCGGAACGGCCTATGCCATAGGCAAGTCCACCGAAAGTCTCAAAGGGTCTCGATATGGTTCAGGGTTCCGGCCTTATGGCAGGCAAGCGCGGCGTCATCATGGGTGTCGCCAACAATCGCTCCATCGCATGGGGCATCGCGAAGGCTTGCCGCGACCAGGGCGCAGAGATTGCTCTGACCTGGCAGGGCGACGCGCTGAAGAAGCGTGTCGAGCCGCTCGCCCAGGAACTCGATGCCTTCCTCGCCGGAGACTGCGACGTCACCAATCTCGACAGCATCGACGCTGTCTTCAACAATATCGAGGCCAAGTGGGGCAAGATCGACTTCGTCGTGCATGCGATTGCCTTTTCCGACAAGGACGAACTGACCGGCCGCTACATCGAGACGACGCGCGACAACTTTGCGCGCACCATGGACATCTCCGTTTATTCGTTCACGGCGGTCGCAGCGCGCGCTGAAAAGATCATGAATGATGGCGGCTCGCTTTTGACGCTGACCTATTACGGCGCCGAGAAGGTCATGCCGCACTACAACGTCATGGGTGTCGCCAAGGCCGCGCTCGAGGCCTCCGTTCGCTATCTCGCCGTCGACATGGGCGGACGCGGTATCCGCGTCAACGCGATTTCGGCCGGTCCGATCAAGACGCTTGCCGCCTCCGGCATCGGTGACTTCCGCTATATCCTCAAGTGGAACGAGTATCACTCGCCGCTGAAGCGCAACGTAACCACTGACGAAGTCGGCAAGTCGGGCATGTATCTCTTGTCCGATCTTTCGACGGGTGTTTCCGGCGAGGTGCATCATGTCGACTGTGGTTATCACACCGTCGGCATGAAGTCGGTCGACGCGCCCGACATCGTTCTCGGCAAGGACTGACATCGGAGACTGCGCCGTGCTCATCTACATGATCCGCCACGGCCAGACCGACTGGAATGCCGAAGGGCGGATGCAGGGCCAGAAGGATATCGGCCTCAACGAGATCGGCCGCCAGCAGGCGAGCGAAAACGGCCGCAAGCTCGCACAGATCCTTGGCGACAGCGCCGGGGATTTCGATTTTGTCAGTTCGCCTCTGGGCCGGACGCGCGACACCATGGAGCGGCTGCGTGCTGCCATGGGCCTCGACCCCACACAATACCGCATGGATGATCGGCTGAAGGAGCTCTCCTTCGGCGACTGGGAAGGTTCGACGCTGCCGGAGCTGGCACAGGTCTCGCCGGACCGCGTGGCGGAACGGGCGCGGCAGAAATGGGGTTTCATCCCGCCCGGCGACGATGCCGAGAGCTATGAGATCCTGTCCTGGCGGATCGGGGCCTGGCTGAAGTCCGTGGAGATGCCGACCGTCTGCGTCAGCCATGGCGGCGTCATCCGCAGTTGCTTCCGGCTGATCGGCGATGTCGGTGAGGACGAGGCCTGCGAGATGAACATTCCGCAGGACCGCATTCTGAAGATCGATCGCGACCAGAAGCGCATCGGCTGGATCTGATCGCGACTGTGGGCTGCTTGAGATCAGCAGCCCGAGCTTCAAGTTACTGCAGGACTTCCAGATCGTCGACGACGCGCTTGCCGTCGACTTCCGTGTAGAAGACGATGACCTTCTGGCCCGGCTCCAGACCCTCGAAATTGAATTCCGCCGGGACGGCATAGCTCTTGCCGTCATCGAGTTCGAGGCTCATGCCTTCGATGTTCACGTCACGGATCGTGGCTTCGACATCGGCGCTGCCGGCGAGGACGGCGACGGGGGAGAGGAAGCTTGCCGTGGCAAGAAGCAGGGATATCACGACACGCATGCGAACCACCTTCGACCAAATCAATGCTGAAAACGACTTCAAACTAGCCTCCCGAATGTGGCGGAATTCGCCCGCGATCATGACTTTTCAATGGGATTGTTGACCCGAATGGAGCCCCGGATCAAGCGCTGCGCTCGGGTTATCCTTGGGTGAATAGACCTCGATTGTATTTCTTTACCGTGATCCACAAGCAACTGGTGTACCCGCGATAAAGTAGAGCGACGGAAAAAAGCCAGCGTCTCCCGAAATCCTAAATTAACCGCCGGGCCATAGACTTAGCGGGAACGGGATTAGGGGATACCTAGACTTGCGTAAATTGATGAAGGACTCGCGGGCCGATAGCAGGTGGGGCAACGGCATGCTCTGGCTGATCGGCGGCGCTTTACTCAGCGTCCTGATCGTTTTCGCAGGGTTCATGATCGACCGGCAGACGGCGCTCAGCGAACGTGGCCGGGTGGAGCACGCAGTGCTGGACCGTATCGACCATCTGCGGTCCCAGATCCTGATGAAGATTGCCCGAGATATCGATCTTGCGCTGGGTCTGGCCGACGACATCGCAGATGATGACACGATGTCCCCCCCGGAACTCAATCGGACCATCTCAAGACTTCTTCGCGACAACGACCATCTTCGCTCGATTCATTTTGCTGCTCTGAACGATCCCGCCCGTATGGCGTTCACTCCCTTGATTACCCAGTCGGAGCGCAATTTTACGATCGACATTCCTGTTCCTCCGCTGCCCTGGAACGCGCATCAAGGATGGATCTCTCTCGTCTTCGATATTGATGGAGATCGCTTCTTCGATGCGGGGAAGTTTCTGTCGGAAGACGGAATGCCGCAACATGAGGACCATGACCACACGAAGCTGGCGGTGACACTGCCTTCGACCAGCGGGAATGATATCGTCTTCGGCGATGCCTCGCTTTTCGATGAGCAGCCAGTGTCCATGGCATTCTCGAAAGACGGCCTTTCCTTCCAGATTTATGGCGTGCCGGACGATGGCTGGGACGCGGCCATGAACCGTCTGCTTCCGAGCCGCCTTCTCGTCCTGGCCGGCGTCGCCGCGATGATGATCTCGGTCCTTCTCGCCGTTTTCCTACTGCGCGAGCGCAATCTGAACATTGCCCGCCTGAGGGGTCGCGAGCAGCGCCTGCTCGAATTGTCGGAGCGTTTTCAGCTGGCGCTGGAAACCTCCAATATCGGCATCTGGGAAATCGACACGGCAAGCCATGCCCTGATCTGGGATAGCCGGAGTGCCGGACTGCATGGTCTTCCCGAAAGTCTCGCCGAAGACGAAGACAGGCTCGCGGACTGGTTCGCTTCGCTGCATGCGGATGATATCGGGCGCGCCGAGCAGCTTTATTTCGACTGTGTCATCGCCGCGTCCGCCGATCAGTGGGACATCCATTATCGGGTTCCCCTATCCGACGACAGCTTCCGCTATCTCCGTTCCGTGGGTGCCCGCACGCTGGACGGCAACATTACCGGTATCGTCTGCGACGTCACGACCGATACCCTCGTCACCCAGTCGCTCAGCAAGGCGAAGGAAAACAGCGACATCAAGAATGCCGAACTCGAGCTCGCGCTCGAGGAGCTTTCCAGCCGCGAGCATCAGCTTGCCGAAGCGTCACAGCGTCTCGACCTCGCTCTCGGCTCGTACAATTGCGGCACCTGGGAGGGCGATCCGGTCACGCGCAGTGCGATCTGGGACGAGCGCATGCACCAGCTTTATGGCGTGCCTTTCAGCGACAAGGCTGTGCCCGAACATGTCTGGCTGTCACGCCTCCATCCCGACGACCGGGGCGAGATCCAGCTTGCCACCAAGCGCGCTGTCACCCTCGACCAGGTCATCAACACCACGCAGCGCGTTGTGCTGCAGAATGGCGAGATGCGCTATATCCGCTCCGTCGGGCAGCCGCATATTGGCCGTGACGGCAAGAAGAAGCTGATCGGGATTGCCTTCGACGTGACCGCCGATGCACTTCTTGCCGAACAGCTGCGCACCGCAAAGGCGGAAGCCGACATGCGCAACATCGAGCTAGAACTGGCCAAGAACCGGATCGAATTCAACGCGCTGCACGATCCGCTCACCTCGCTTGCAAACCGCCGCAAGCTCGATCTCGAGCTGGACACGCTGGCGCGCAGCGGCGACCGTCAGTCCGCCAAATTTGCGATCCTTCATCTCGACCTCGACCGCTTCAAGGAAATCAACGACACGCTGGGCCATGCCGCGGGCGACGCGATGCTCGTCCATGCCTCGCGCATCCTGATGAAGCATGTGCCGCGCGGTGATCTCGTGGCGCGTATCGGCGGCGACGAGTTCGTGGTTCTGGCCCGCCGCCAGACGACGGTGGATGAACTGGCCACCCTCTCGAACAAGATCATCGAGGAAATGCGCCAGCCGCTCGACTTCGAAGGCTTCGACTGTCGCTGCGGCGTGTCGATCGGCATCGCGCAGGCGCATGGACCCGCGCCGGATGCGCGCAAGGTCCTGATCAATGCCGATATCGCGCTCTATCAAGCCAAGGAAAAGGGCCGAAACTGCTACGAGTTCTTCACGCCTGACCTGCAGGCCAATATCGTTGCGAAGAAGCGCATGGCAGACGACATGCTGGCCGGGCTCGACCGGGACGAATTCGTCGTATTCTACCAGCCACAATTCGACGCATCGAGCATGCAGCTCTGCGGTGCGGAAGCCCTCATCCGCTGGCGCCATCCCGACCGCGGCATTCTCGCTTCCGGCAACTTCCTGAAAGTGGCGGAAGACCTGAACGTCATGGCCCGCATCGACGAACTGGTGCTGCAGACGGCGCTGAAGGACCAGATGCGCTGGACGGCGCTCGGCATGGCCGTGCCGCGGATTTCGGTGAACGTCTCCTCCAAGCGCCTGCACGACGACAATCTCATCGACCAATTGCGCGGCCTGCAGATTTCCCCCGGCTCGATCTGCTTCGAACTGGTGGAATCGATCTTCCTCGACGAGAGCGACACGCTTGCCTCCGAGAATATCGAGAAGATCAAGGCGCTCGGCATCGATATCGAAATCGACGATTTCGGCACCGGCCATACCTCGATCGTCAGCCTTTTGAAGCTGAAGCCGAAGCGACTGAAGATCGACCGTCAGCTCGTGATGCCTGTCACCGTGCAGCCGCAGGAGCGCAGTCTCGTGCGCAACATCGTCGAGATTGCCCGATCGCTCGGCATCGAGACCGTGGCGGAAGGCGTGGAAACGCAGGAACATGCCGGCATTCTGCGCCAGCTTGGCTGCGACTATCTGCAGGGCTATGCCTTTGCCAAGCCGCTCTCGTTTGACGATTTCACCCGTTTCGTCGACCGTCTGCCGCAGCGCAAGGCGTCTTGAGCACACGCGGCGGTGGATCATGCCGCCCGTGGTGACACAGTGTTGTCGCAAATCGGCGGCAACGGGCGCAAAAGCGCTTCACAGAAATTGTGGATTTGCTCTATGAGTGACGCCATCCAAGGCAAGGCCTGCCGGACGATGTTCCGGCGGGAGAGAATGGAACGGTAGCTCACGCATGTCGCACAATACCTTCGGTCACCTCTTCCGCGTCACCACCTGGGGCGAAAGCCACGGGCCGGCGCTCGGCGCTGTTGTCGACGGCTGCCCGCCGGGCGTCCGTTTCGCCCAAGAAGACCTGCAGGTCTTCATGGACAAGCGCAAGCCCGGCCAGTCGCGCTTCGTCACCCAGCGGCGCGAAGACGATATCGTGAAAGTGCTCTCCGGCGTCATGCCGCAGGAAGACGGCACGATGATCACGACCGGCACACCGGTCTCGCTTTTCATCGAGAATACCGACCAGCGCTCCAAGGATTACGGCGACATTGCCAAACGCTATCGCCCCGGCCATGCCGACTATACCTATGACCTGAAATACGGGATCCGCGACTATCGCGGCGGCGGACGCTCGTCCGCCCGCGAGACGGCGGCGCGTGTGGCAGCCGGTGCGCTCGCCCGCCTCGCCATGCCAGGCGTTACCATTCGTGGTGCGCTGGTGCAGATCGGCACGCACAATATCAACCGCGACAACTGGGACTGGGCGCAAGTCGATCAGAACCCGTTCTTCTGCCCTGACGCAGCCATGGTACCCGTCTTCGAGGAGTATCTCGACGGCATCCGCAAGGCCGGCTCCTCCGTCGGCGCTGTGATCGAAGTCGTCGCTGAGGGCGTTCCGGCCGGCATCGGCGCACCCGTATACGGCAAGCTCGATCAGGAGATCGCCGCCGGGCTGATGTCGATCAATGCGGTCAAGGGCGTCGAGGTCGGCAACGGCTTCCAGGCGGCCGAGATCACCGGCGAGGAAAATGCGGACGAGATGCGGATCGGCGCCGATGGCAAGCCGGTCTTCTTGTCCAACCATGCCGGCGGCGTGCTGGGCGGGATCTCGACCGGCGAGCCGATCGTCGCGCGCTTTGCCATCAAGCCGACCTCTTCGATCCTGACCGAAAAGCGCTCGATCGATGCCGATGGCAACGAGGTCGATGTGCGCACCAAGGGCCGCCACGACCCTTGTGTCGGCATCCGCGCGGTGCCCGTCGGCGAAGCGATGCTCGCCTGCATCCTGCTCGATCATATCCTGAGAGACCGCGGCCAGAACGGCCGGACCAGATAAGGACTTGCCCCATGAGCTATGACCAGAAGCGCGTCGTCGAGGCGATCCGCGCCCTTGAAGCCGGCGAAATCGTCGTCGTAACCGATGATGACGGGCGCGAGAACGAAGGCGACCTGATCGTCGCCGCGGTCCACTGCACGGCCGAGAAGATGGCCTTCATCGTGCGCCACACGTCGGGGATCGTCTGCGCCCCGATGCCGAAGGAAGAGGCCAAGCGCCTGAACCTTTCGGCCATGGTTGCGGAAAACGACAGCGCCCATACGACGGCCTTCACGGTCTCCGTCGACTTCAAGCATGGCACGACGACCGGGATTTCCGCCGACGACCGCACGCTGACGGTGCGCAACCTCGCCAATCCGAATGTCGGCCCCTCCGATTTCGTGCGCCCTGGCCACATCTTCCCGCTCGTTGCGCGCGAAGGCGGTGTGCTCATGCGTTCCGGCCACACGGAAGCCGCCGTCGACCTCTGCAAGCTCGCCGGCTTGCCGCCGGTCGGCGTCATCTGCGAACTCGTCAACGATGACGGCACCGTGACCCGTGGCCAGCAGGTGGCGGACTTCGCGGTCAAGCATGGCCTCAAGCAGGTCTCGGTCGCCGATCTCATCGCCTATCGCCAGCGCAAGGAGACGCTGATCCAACTCGTCTCCAAGTTCGACCTGCAGACGCCCTACGGTCCGGCCAAGGCCTATGCCTACTCCCTGCCCTGGGATCCGATGCAGCATCTGGCCGTGGTCTTCGGCGACATCCGCGACGGCGAGGACATTCCGGTGCGCCTGCATCTGGAGCATGTCGGCAAGGACGTGTTCGGCACCGACAGGCAGATCGACGGGATCATGAAGCGGATCGCCGACAAGGGCCGCGGCGTGATCGTCTATCTGCGCGAAGGCTCTGTCGGCGTTGGTATCTCGACGACAGCCCGCAGCGGCAAGCAGGATCGCGAAGATCATTCGGAAGCCCAGGCGCGCGAAAGCGAATGGCTGGAGATCGGTTTGGGTGCCCAGATCCTCAAGGATCTCGGCGTCACCTCGATCCGGCTGTTTTCGTCGCGCGAACGCCACTATGTCGGTCTTGAGGGCTTCGGAATCCGGATTGCGGCGACGGAGATCGTCTGAGGCTTTGTGGGTCTTCCTTGATCCATCGATGCTGTGGCGGCGGCTTGCAGCCGCCTGATCACCCCACCCCGGACCTACGGTCCGACCCTCCCCCTCAAGGGGAGGGTGGAATTGCGACAGGGCTCCCGCTGCCCCTTACGTATGTATGTCATCGCCGCAACCGGCGGCCTCCCACCTCCCCCTAGAGGGGGAGGTCGACGCGGAGCGTCGGGTGGGGGTGACCCGGTGCTGTGGGAAGGGCAAAAGGCTCAAAGTCATCCCACGAGGACTTAGAAAACGATCAAAACCCGACCGGCCCCTCGACCACCGGCTCCGGCCTGCCCTTCCAGATCAGCCGCCAGACATCGCCCTGCCGCACGGACTGGACCGCCGCCGGGCGCAGGATGGCAAAGCAGGTGCCGCCGGGATGGCGTACGGACGGGTAGACGATGCCGTTCAGCCCGGCCCGCCTTGCTTCCAGCGCGAGACGATTGCCCTCGGGATAGCCGCGCGCCTTGTCCGCCGACAGAGCCGGATGGGCAGGCAGTGCTCTCAGGTCGAGAAACTCGCCGGAGACGCTGCAGAACATCTCGGCATATTCGGCGACCGCCTCGAAGACACCGGTGCGGGCGAGAAAGTCTGTCATGTGAAAGGTGATTTCGGCGAGGCAGGTCTCGACGGCGAGCGCCGCATACCAGGCGCCACGCGTCTCGCCATTAAAGCGGTTCGGCTCGCGGGGCTTGGCATAGGCGAAGCTCGCATTGATGAAATGGGCGTGCGGCACGTCATAGACGAGCTCATTGGCCGCCAGGCCTGAGATTCCGGTCACCTGCGCCTGCATGCGGCTGGAGGTCGCCGCCTCGATCTCTGCGAGTTCAGAGAGTTCGTCATCGCTATCGGCCAGCGGCGCGAGCACCGGCGCGCGAAGGCGAGCCGTAGAGACAAGCCGCACCGTCCTCGGATGAGCGACGGTCACGACCGGCAGGCCTGACACCTCCACTCAGAGACCTCCGCGCACGGCATCGAGATAGCGGCGGACTTCCAGCATATGCGGGATGCCGCCCGCGATCATGGCGGCAACGGGCGTGTGGCGATCAAAGAGCGGGCCGCTGTTTTCCAGCATCGGCCAGCGATCGGCCATGGCATCGGCAAAGAGCAGGTGCAGCGCCTTGTAGATGCCTGTGAGCGCGGAGATGCGGGTCATCTGGTCCTGGCTCAGGGTCTTGGTCGCACTATCCGGCTTCAACCGCTCCCAGGTGCTGAGCGACACGCCCAGTAGAGCCGCCGACTGCTGACTGGTCAGGTCCCAGTGGATGACGAGGCGGCGAAAGGCTTTGAGCGCCGTCTGCGACAGGCGCTTGCGATCGGCTTCGTCGGCAAAGCCCGGCGAGCGCGGAACCGGCATCAGAGGATTTTCAGCAGCGTGAAGCACAGTTTCACTCCTTCAATTGACAGTGACAATATACGTCATTTGAAGGTGTTTTCAAGGCAACTACAAGACCCGGCGCGCCATGCCGACGGACCGCGGCGCCGTCTCGGCGAAGCCGAACTGGCTGTAGAGGCGATTGGCCGGGACATCGGCGATGAGGCTGACATAGGCGGTCTTGGGCAGTGTCGCGATGAAATCCGCCAGCGCCTCCATGATCCATTTCGCGAGGCCCCTGCCCTGATGACCAGGCAGAATGGCGATGTCGGTCACCTGGAAGAAGCAGCCGCCGTCGCCGATGATGCGGCCCATGCCGACGGTCTCGTCGCCCAGCATCAGGCTGACGCCGAAGATCGAGTTCGGCAGGCCCTTCTCGGCGGCTTCACGGGAAAAGGGTGTCAGCCCGGATTCGAGGCGGAGCCGCATGTAATCGTCGATGGAGGGCACGCGGAGGCCGATGCGGTAGGCACTGTTGTCGGTCACGTCAGGAAACTTTCTCGTCGGTATTGCTGATGATCAGGCGAGCCAGCCGGGCTGAAGGCGCACGGCCTCCATGCCGGCGAAGCGGGCAACGCGCTGCAATTCGGCTTCCAGCTTTTCGATGCGGCCGGCAGAGGGTTTGACGCCCGGCTCCAGCCAGAGGCGGCGGACATCGAGCACACCGTCCTTGCGCTCGGCCTTCATGTCGATCCGGCCGATCAGCCGGTCCCCTTCCAAGAGCGGGAAGACATAATAGCCGTATTGCCGCTTCGGCTCGGGCACGAAGACCTCGATGCGGTAGAAGAAACCGAAGAGGCGTTCGGTGCGGTTTCGGTCGCGGATCAGAGGATCGAATGGCGAGAGCACGCGGATGCGTGCCGGTGGCTCGGGCGCGTCGAGGAGGCTCGCGACCTGGTCGGCGAAGGCGAAGGAGGCGCGGGGCTTGCCGTCGACGGTTTCGAGTTGCAGTTCCTCGAGCTCATTGCGATGGGACGTCACCCAGCCCTTGGCCTCGTCGGGGGTGACGATATCGAAGAAGGCGGCGATCTCGCCCGAGGTCGCAAAACCGAGGCGAGTGAGTGCCGCCCGGCAGGCCCAGTCGACAAAGCTCTCGTGTTCGACTTCTGCCGCGTGATGTTCTGCAGGGATGACGCGCTCGGAAAGGTCATAGACCTTTTGGAAACCCTCGCGGCGGGCAATGGAGAGCTTGCCGGTATGCCAGAGGAATTCGAGCGCCGTCTTCGAGGGGTGCCAGTTCCACCAGCCGCCGGACTTGTGATCCTCGGCCTTCACGTCGCGCGCCATGACCGGGCCATGGTCGCGGATGCGGGCATAGGTCTCCTCGAAGGCCTGATCGAAGCCCTCCCCCTGCCATTTCGCCCAGTTCTGCCGGATGCGCGCCTCGCGGCGGACGAAGCGGTGCTTCCAATAGGGAAAGAAGGCCGAGGGGATGACGGAGGCGTCGTGCGTCCAGTGTTCGAAGAGCAAGCGATCCTCTTCCACGAGATGCTGGAGATCCTTCGTTCGATAGGTCTGATTGCGCGAAAAGAGGATCTGGTGATGCGCCCGCTCGACCCACTGGATGCTGTCGACCTGAACGAAACCGAGATCATGGATCAGGTCGTAGAGCCCCTGACGCCCGAGCGCCTTGGTCGGCGAGCGCGACAGGCCCTGCCGTTCGAGGAAGATTTTGCGCGCAAGGGCATTGGGGACGGGAATCGACATGGCATGAGGCTAGGACATGTTCGTGGTTTGTTCAATCAGACTTTTGGCACCATTTATTGTAACTTGTTTCAAGGCAATTTTTCCGAGCAATGTTTGGTGCGTGGGAGGCATAATGGAATTCAGACTGGTTTATCAGGGCACCTTGCTCGTTGAGAACAATAAGGGTGGAATCCTAGCAGCACGCGCTAACCACAAACACGAGATCCGGCGCGCTTTGCACCCACAGCTTAGGAAGCTTTGGCAACTTCACCCATTCCTTAAGGAAGCTCATACCGAACGCCCGAACACGGGCAAGGTCATATTTGGAAGCCCAGGCCAGCGTAATACAATACCGAGTCTCGCAAACCGTTTTGGTAGGTTTGGATATTGATTTGTCCCGTTAGTTACCCGAGAACTCGAGTTGAAATGCAGCCTCGATATCCTGTTCCTTCGCAACGATCCTCCTGGGAGTCTGCTCTCAGCAGGGGACATCGATAACAGGCTGAAAACGCTGTTCGATGGCCTGATAATTCCTAACGATGAAAAGCAGCTTGGCACTTATTTGAAGCCAGAACCGAACGAGGAGCCGTTTTTCTGCTTATTAGAGGATGACTCACTGATAACAAAAGTTTCTGTCGAAACTGATACACTGCTGGCGCCTGTCAGTGACCCGCCAAATGTCAGCGATGCCAGGGTTATAATCAAGGTTACAATTCAACCGTACCGGATGAAGCACGATACCATCGGCTTCGGTTGATGCAGCCATTGTCGATGGCATGCCTTAAATGTATCGGCATATCTGTTGCCTATGAATGCCTAGACACCCGGAGACCATCCGCCTTGCATATCCGTTTCGACCAGACCGAGCTGCGCTTCGGCGACCGCGTGGCCCTCTTGCCGCTGACGCTGTCGCTCGTGGACCGGCGCATCGGCGTCATCGGGTTGAACGGTTCCGGCAAGACGAGCTTTGCGCGGCTGATCGCGGGGCTTGCCAAGCCGACGTCGGGAAAGGTGACGCTGGACGGGCTGGACACGGCCGCCGACGAAAAAGCGGCGCGGGCGAAGACGGGGTTCATTTTCCAGAACCCGGGCAACCAGATCATCTTGCCAAATATCCGCGAGGATATCGCGCTTGGGCCGAAATCGAGGGGACTTGCCGCGGGCGAGGTCGAGCGCCTGGTGGACGCGGCGCTGGACCGGTTCGGCATCGGCGATCTCGGCGCGCGGCGGCCGCATGAGCTTTCCGGTGGCGAGTTGCAACTCGCTGCACTTGCTGCCGTCTACGTCAATCATCCGGAACTCGTGATCTTCGACGAACCGACCAACCAGCTGGATCTGAAAAACCGCGCCCGCGTCAAGACCGCGATCGAGGGGCTGGCCGAACAAGCTGTTGTCATCAGCCACGATCTCGACCTCGTCGCAGACTTCGAGCGGGTGCTGGTCTTCGATCAGGGAGCGCTCGCCTTCGATGGTGCTGGCCAAGCGGCCATCACACGCTACCGGGAGATCGCCGGATGCTGACGAGCCTGCATGTCGAGGGTACAAGCCCACTGCATCGGCTTTCGGTGAAGCCGAAGCTTGCAGGGCTGATGGCCTTCGGGCTCGCGCTCTATTTCGTCGACCGGCCATGGGTGCTGAGCGCTGCGCTCGCCCTGTCCGGCCTTGTCTATCTCTCCACGGGTGTCGGTCTTAGCGAAGGGCTGCGGCGGCTGAAGCCGGTGCTCTTCACCATCGCCTTTCTCGCCGCTGTCAATCTGCTGCTCCTGCCGCCGCTCGAGGCGCTCGTGATCACGCTGCGGCTCGTTGCCATCGTTTTCCTCGCGGCTGCCGTTACGGCCTCGACCACCATTGCCGACTTCATGGCCGCGATCACGGATCTCGCCAGGCCGCTGGAGCGGCTGGGGCTGATCAAGGCTTCCGATCTCGGGCTTGCGCTTGGGCTGGTCTTGCGTTTCGTGCCCGAGATTGCCGCGCGTTATGAGGCGCTGAAAGAAGCGCATGCCGCGCGCGGCATCCCGGTCAGGCTGTCGCGCATGCTGGGCCCGCTGATCATTTCGACGTTGAAGGATGCGGACCGGATCGCCGAGGCGATTGACGCGCGGGGGATTAGGGGTCACTAAAACCCTCAAAGTTACCGGGGACCCCTTGCATGACCACCAGAGACATCGTCCTTTCTGCCCTCTTCACTGCCATCATCATCGTCCTGGGCTTCATTCCGCCCGTGCCAATCCCGTTGCTGCCGGTGCCGATTACCGCCCAGTCCATGGGCGTCATGCTTGCCGGCTGCATTATCGGCGCCAAGCGCGGTGCGGCCGCCTATGCGCTGCTCGTGTTGCTCGTCGCCGTGGGTCTGCCGGTTCTCTCCGGTGGCCGTGGCGGCCTCAACGTGCTGATGGGCCCGACGGGCGGCTATATCTTCGGCTGGATCATCGGCACCTTCGTCACCGGCTTCCTTGCCGAAAAGCTCGTGCGCGAAGGCCAGTCGGCTGCCAGGCAGATGGCCGGCTTCTTCATTGCCTCCGTCGTCGGCGGCATCGGCGTCGTCTATCTTTGCGGCATGCCGTGGCTTTCGGTCGTTGCCGGCACGCCTTTCGACGAGGTGGTTCTCGGCTCGCTCACCTTCATTCCGGGCGACCTGGTCAAGGCGGCGATTGCCACACTTGCAGCGCGCGCCGTGCTTGCCGGCTACCCGCTTCTGCCGGCCCGCGCATAACACCCAGAAAGCGTCGTTCAAGAATCGAAATGCCACCGCTAAGGTGGCATTTTCTGTTTAAGGTTCCGGGGGATTTGCACCGTGACGACACTGCCGAGACTGCTGCTCGCCTGCGCCTTGCCGGCGCTTGCCACGACATCCGTGCTGGCCAACGACACGATGGCGACGCTGGAGGCCGGCGGACTGGTCTTTACCCGCAGCGAAGAAATCACCATGGCGCGAGAGGACCTCTATATCTCGCCGGAAAAGGTGGAGGTGAAATACCTCTATCGCAACACCAGCGACAAGCCGGTCAGCACCATCGTCGCCTTCCCCATGCCGAAGATCGGCGGCCCGGTCGAGATCATGTCGGCCGTGCCGGACGAACAGAGCGACAACTTCATGGACTTTTCCGTGACGCAGGACGGCGAGGAGATCGAGCCGAACCTGCAGCAGCGGGTGCTGGTGCGCGGCATCGATTTTACCACCGAGGTGGAAGAGCAGGAGATCCCGCTTCAACCGCTCGCTGGAGAAACGACGGAGGCGCTGAAGACGCTTCAGCCAGATGTTATCGAGAATTGGCTCGCCAAGGGCCTAATCGTCGACATCAATGCCGGGTCGGGCAGCGACGTGGAGCCCGAATACGCGCCGGTCTGGGAACTCGAATCGATCTACTGGTGGGAGACGACCTTCCCGGCCGGCGCCGATGTCGCGGTCGAGCACAGATACAAACCGAGCGTCGGCGGCATTTCCGGTCTCAGCTTCGTCTGGGATGGAAAGCCGACGGAGTATTTCGCAGAGGTCCAGAAGCGCTACTGCGCCGACGACGCTTTCCTCAATGCTGCGATCAAGCTCGAAAAGAAGCAGAACCCCGATGCCGGGATCTACTATTTCGAGCAGTGGCTCTCCTACATCCTCACCACCGGCAACAACTGGTTTGGCCCGATCGGCGATTTTCGCCTGACCGTCGACAAGCTGAACACCGAGTCGATCGTCAGCTTCTGCGGCCAAGGGGTGAAGAAGACCGGCCCGACCACCTTCGAGGTGCGCGCCAAGGACTATTACCCGGAACAGGATCTCCACATCCTGCTCGTCGTGTCGAACAAGGTCGCCATGCAGGATGCCGAGTAACGGTCGCAACCGCGACCAAATCGTCCGACTGCGACAATTCTACCTTCTCGCGGTAACGGCTTGTAAAATCGTTTCCGACAGGATCGCCGCGATCGGTCGCTTCCGGTGTCCCCCTGAGCGCTCCATGATGGAGACGCAAACGCCCGAACGGATCATGTCACAGCAGCAGTGCGACACCGTCTCTCCGGCTGTCCTGCCCTCTTCGCGCGCCCGAAAGTCCAGACATGTTTCTCAAGAACCTTTCTCTCAGCAAGAAGCTGATCCTTACCTTTTGCACCATCATGGCCGGATGTTTCCTGGCCTCCGTCGTGGTCTTCGTTCAGGCCTATAAGGCCAAGACCGCATTGATCGACCAGGACCGTGCCCAGCGCATCGTCACTCTCGTCGATGCTGCCAAGACCGCGATGGCCGAGCAGGCAGCCAACGAGCGTGGCTATCTGCTGTTCGGCAGCGAAAGCACGCTTGCCGCCGTCACAACCGAGCGGCAGGCGCTCGATGCGGCCATCACCGAGGCTCGGACATTGGCGGCCGGTGACAGTGCCCTCCTGGCACGCCTGGATGCCATGCGCGCGGCCGCTCAGACCTATGCAGCCGAAGTCGCGGATCCGCAGGTTGCCGCCCGCAAGGCCGGCCAGACCTCTCTCGAAGAGATCGCGACCATCGGCGCCTCTGGCGCAGCTGGCGCCCTCGATGCCTTCCGGGCTGCTGCCGCCGATATCAAGACTGCACTTGCCGCTGAAACGGCGGCGACCCGCGCCCGTGTGGACGGCGCGCATTTCGCGCTTGAAATGGCGCTGGTGCTTGGCGCTGGCGTCGCCGGCGTCTTTGCCGTCGGCCTGATCTGGTTGCTTGCCCGCTCGATCGTCACGCCGATCACCGGCATGACCAATGCGATGAGCCGTCTTGCCGCCGGCGATCATGCCGTGGAGGTGCCGGCCGTCGACCGTGGGGATGAAGTGGGCCGCATGGCGAAGGCCGTGCTGGTGTTCAAGGACGCAGCGATCGACAGCGCCCGCATGGCCGAGGAACGTCGCACGATGCGCGAACAGGCCGAGGCGGATCGCCAGAAGGCAGAGGCCGAGAAGGCCCGCGAGGCTGAGGAAGTCCGCTTTGCCATGACCGAACTCGCCAAGGGGCTCGCCGCACTCTCCGATGGCGATGTGGTCTTTAGGCTGGAGAAGCCGTTTGCGGCCCATCTCGACAGCCTGCGCGGCAACTTCAACGACTCGCTCGAGAAGCTGCACGCGGCTCTGAGAACCGTCGGCGCCAACGCGCATGCCATCCATGCCGGCGCTGCCGAAATCCGCGCCTCCGCCGATGACCTTGCCCGACGCACCGAACAGCAGGCGGCCTCGGTCGAGGAAACCGCAGCCGCCGTCGAACAGGTGACCAAGACCGTGCGCGATACCGCCAAGCGCGCCGAAGATGTCAGCCAGCTGGTCGAAAGCACCCGTTCCGGCGCCGAGCGATCCGGCGAGGTCGTGCGCAATGCAGTCTCCGCAATGACCGAGATCGAGCAGTCCTCGCAGTCGATTTCCAGCATCATCGGCGTGATCGAGGATATCGCCTTCCAGACGAACCTTCTGGCGCTGAATGCCGGTGTCGAGGCCGCCCGCGCGGGCGAGGCCGGCAAGGGCTTTGCCGTCGTTGCCCAGGAAGTGCGTGAACTGGCGCAGCGCTCCGCAAATGCCGCCAAGGAGATCAAGTCGCTCATCTCGCGCTCGACCGCGCAGGTCGGCAACGGCGTGGCGCTTGTCGGCGAAACCGGCGTGGAACTCCAGAAGATCGTCAGCGCCGTGCAGGAGATCAGCCATCATGTCGGCGCAATCGTGGTCGCGGCCCGCGAACAGTCGACCGGCCTGCAGGAGATTAATCTTGCGGTGACGGCGATGGATCAGGGCACACAGCAGAACGCCGCCATGGTCGAAGAGCAGACGGCAGCGTCGCATACGCTTGCCGCGGAAGCGGATTCGCTCAACACGCTGCTGGCCCAGTTCCGCCTGGGTCAGGGTAATGCCATCCAGGCACCTGCCGGGCAGCCTCATCGGGTGGCATCGCCTGCTCCGGTGCGCGCGCCGATGAACGGCGCACCAAAATCTGCACAGCGCCAGCCGACGTCCGCATCCGCCGGTCACGCGCCGGCTCCCTCGCCGGCCCGGGCTCTTGCCGGCAAGCTTGGGCGCGCTTTCGGGATAGCATCGGCGGCGCAAGCGGAACCAGCCAAGCAGGACTGGACGGAATTCTGATGCTCGGGCCGGGCAGCAATGCCCGGCCTCGATGCCCGTCCCGGCGACCTGAGAACAAAAACTTAAAGTCACCTGCGAAATCTAATAGTTTTCAGCCAAAGAATTAACGAATGTCCGCCATTCTCGCGCCATTGACAGGGCTGCGCCCGCAGCCGTGGGGATGGGACACAAATGTTGAAATCGTTGAAGAGAATACCGCTCTCGGTGCAGATGGTGCTCGGGATCGGGATCGCGGTGGCCGCCATTCAGGCGGGAACCGCAGCTTATGAAATTTCCGCCGAGCGCCTGAGCCTGACCGACAAGGCAGCCAAGCGCGGCGATGCGGCCCTCGACATGCTCGAGTCGGTGCACACGCAGGCGATGCTGAACCGTAAGGAAGTCGGAGAAGATGATCCCGCCATCGAGACCCTCGATGGCACCATGGAGCAGTTCTCCAAGGCCGGCGGCAGCGTCAAAATCTGGCTGGTGATGGGCCCGAAAGTCATCGACTTCCAGAAGGCGCAGGGCGAGACGGAGTTCGAGAGCCCGCGTGACGCACTCGACCAGCAGACGATCGACAAGCTGCAGAAGCTGAACAGCCTCGAAGGCGAGACATTCCGGATGACGCGCCCTGTCGTCCTTGGTCAGGGTAGCGCTTCCGACGAGAAATGCGCGACCTGTCATACCGCGCAGATGAACATCAATCCGGGTGAAGTGATCGGCGTCTACAGCGCCGAAGTGGATCTTGCGCCGGAACTCGCCGCCTGGCGGGACAATGTCTGGACCCGCATCTGGATGGGTGCCGGTGCGATCGGTCTCATGATCGTTCTGGTCATTGCCATGCTGCGGCTGACGGCCATCAACCCGCTGCGGAACCTGACCCAGGCGACGGAAAAGCTGGCCAATGGCCATCTCGACATCGAGATCGGCAATCGCGAGCGCAGCGACGAACTGGGCATCATGGCGCGCGCGCTCGAGGTCTTCCGAGACAACCTGCGTCGCAACAAGTCGCTGGAAGTCGAAGCCGAACAGGCACGGCAGAAGGCGGAGGCGCATCGCCTGGACGTCGAGCGCCGCGCCGAAGAAGAAGCCGCCGAGCGTTTGCGTGTCGCCACTGCAGGTCTTGCCGGTGGTCTGAGAAGGCTCGCTTCCGGCGACCTCGCCTTCCAGATCGACCAGCCCTTTGCGGAGAACTTCGAAACGCTGCGGCACGACTTCAACTCGTCGATCCGCGAACTGGCGGCGACGATGGACCGGATCCGCGAGACTGCCGGCACGATTGACGGTGGTAGCGCGACCATCGCCGACGGCGCACGGGAGCTTGCCCGACGGACCGAAAGCCAGGCGGCATCGCTCGAGCAGACCGCCGCGTCCCTGAAGGAGATCAATTCGACGGTCTCGGCGGCCAATCAGCGTGTTGCGGAAGCGCAAAGCGTTGCCAAGAAGGCCAATGACAGCGCTCTCGCCTCCGGCAAGGTCGTGACCGAAGCGGAAGATGCCATGCACCGGATCGAGGAGAGTGCCCAGCAGATCTCCAACATCATCGGTGTGATCGACGAAATCGCCTTCCAGACGAACCTTCTTGCGCTGAACGCAGGCGTCGAAGCGGCGCGTGCGGGCGAAGCCGGCAAGGGTTTTGCCGTGGTCGCTCAGGAAGTGCGTGAACTCGCCCAGCGCTCGGCCAATGCCGCGAAGGAGATCAAGGCTCTGATCCAGAATTCGACCGCTCAGGTGGCGAATGGCGTACAGCTGGTCCATGGCACCGGCGAGACGCTGCTGCAGATCGGTGATCTGATCCAGAAGATGAACGAGCATATGGACGCGATCGCAGACTTCACGCGCGATCAGGCGAGCAATCTCCGCGATATTGGTGGCGCGGTGGATACGCTCGATATCGTCACGCAGCAGAATGCCCAGGTATCCGAACAGTCGAGCAATGAAGCCAACAGGCTGGCCGCGGAAGCGGGCTCTCTGAGCCAGATGATCCAGCGCTTCAAGCTGCCCGGCAGCAGCCACGCCTATCGACGCGCGGCCTGAGATCTCTCTGCCGTATGAACACGAGAAAGCCCGCGGCTTGCGCCACGGGCTTTCCTTTTGCCTGGACTCAAAACAGTCAGGCTACCGGTCGTCCTCGACATCGTCGACGACGTCCGTCATGGGGCGGTCCGCACCGTCCGCATGTTCGTGATGCCACTCGCCTTCGGCGTCCTGCCAGCTGATTTCGGCATCGCCATCTGCGAGTTGCTGAGCCCCGGCTGCCTGCCTTGCGGCGGCAAGCGCTTCCTCATGTGTCGCATAGGGCTCGGAATAGACGTCACCCAGACGGTAGGCATAGCCCTCGTCGTGAGCGACGACGTGATAGGTCACCTTCACCATGCGGCGACCTCAGTGCCAGCGCCAGCGGTTGTCACGCGCCGGCGTCGAGGTGGCAACGAGATAACCGATGACGCCACCGATGATGCCGAGCGTGATGAGCGCCGTGGAGGTGGCAGCCGGATGGCGGCGGGCGACGCCGGCCACGCTGTCTGCACCGTCACGGGCATAATCAGCAACCGTGCCTGCCGCGCGGGCGGCACCATGCCATGCTTCGGCTGCGCGGTGGCGCGCATCATAGCCGGTGCGCGAGGCCTGACGGCCGATGACATCCTTCAACTCGGTCATCTGTTCGCGCAGTTCACGCAGTTCTGCCTGCAGGTTGGACGTCGCCATGGTCGTCTCCTTTTCTTGTTTCGGGATCTTGCCCAAGAAACGTGAGCGACGCGCGATGGTTCCACTGCTTAGAACCGTTGGGCCAAATGTTGTTGCAAAGCAAAACGCCCGGCGCTGGGCACCGGGCGTTTCAAACTCACGAAGAGGCGTAGCCGCTTACTTCGTTGCGGCTTCGTACATTTCGAGAACGTAGTCCCAGTTGATCAGGCTGTCGACGAAGGCTTCGAGATACTTCGGACGGGCGTTGCGGTAGTCGATGTAGTAGGAGTGCTCCCACACGTCGACGCCGAGGATCGGGGACGCGCCGTGGACCAGCGGGTTCTCGCCGTTCGGGGTCTTGGAGATTTCGAGCTTGCCGTCCTTGACGGAGAGCCAGGCCCAGCCGGAGCCAAACTGCGTCATGCCGGCTGCGACGAAATCGGCCTTGAACTTGTCATAGCCGCCGAGGTCGCTGTCGATGGCAGCCTGCAGCTTGCCAGGCAGCTTGGTGCCGCCGCCGTCCTTCTTCATCCAGTTCCAGAAATGGATGTGGTTGTAGTGCTGGCCGGCATTGTTGAAGAGGCCAACATTCTTGCCGTAGGACTGCTTGACGACTTCTTCGAGCGACAGGCCTTCGAGACCGGAATCCTTCAGGAGGTTGTTGCCGTTCGTCACATAGGCCTGGTGGTGCTTGTCGTGGTGAAACTCGAGCGTTTCAGCCGACATGAACGGTGCCAGCGAGTCGTAAGCGTACGGGAGGGCGGGCAATTCGAAGGCCATGTGAGATCTCCTTTTGGCAAATGGATTGCGTTTTGGCAGGTGACGGGAACATAGGTGCGGAACATCGCTCAGGCAACCGTTGCCCTTCCAAAATCCGGCCTGTCCGCGAAAGAAATGTCTTTCGTTTTTGGACTTGAAGGCAGTTGGTTTGCGCCCGATCTTGGCCGTACCCTGCCCGTCACGCAAAGGTTCGCCATGTCCCGTTTTCCCCGCCTCGTCCTTGCCTCTGTCCTGCTGAGCCTGCCCAGCGGCTTTGCGGCGCTCGCCTCTTCCGATGACGCCTGGGAGGCGTTCGCCAAGGATGTTGCGGCCAAATGCACCGCGCGCGCCGAAGGCCGCATCGAGCAGCCGAAAGTGGTCGTCGATCCCTTCGGGACGGAGAGCTATGGCGTGGCCATCCTGACCGGCAAGGCCGTCGGGGCGGATGCGACCGTCAGCTCGATCTGCGTCTATGACAAGAAGACGCAAACGGCTGAAATCGGCGGAGAACTCCCGGCCGATCAGGTGACGATCACCATTCCCTGACGTGTCAGGCCTCGTAGGCCTCCGGTTCCGGCAGGCCGTCGATCGGAAAGCCGAACTCGGCGCGGGCAATCTTGCATTCCTCGTCGCCAGGCATGCAGGTGCGGCAGACATGCGGCCGAACGAGGTAGACGGCGCAGCCGACATGTTTGCCGACTTCGCCTGTCAGAGCCGCACAACGTCCGTTCTCGAACTTCATGCCGCTTTCGTCCTCGGCGATCATCGCCTCGGGGATGGCGGCAATTTCCTCGTCGCTTTCCATGGAAAAGCGCGGCCAGTCGGCGGAATAGGCGCAGCAGGCGCCGCAGGTCTGGCAATCGAAGATCTCGGGCGGGGACGTCTCGAGCATGACCTCAGCCCTTCGAAGCGCGTATGCGCATCAGGTTGAGAGCGAAGAAGCCGGTGAAGCCCAGCATCAGCAGGCCGACGAAGACCGGGCCGGCATCGACCGAGACGAGATCCATGGTGAGGCCCGTGCTGCCGGAACCGGCGGCACTGCCGATGGCATAGGCGAGTGCAAAGACGGCAGCGCCCGAGACCAGGAGGCCGCCGCGAAAGCGCTCGCCGAGCAAAGTGAGGGCTGCCGTATAGAGCGAGAAGCTTGCAGCACCCAGGATCGAGATGGTGATTAGCAGGGCTGCCTGCGACGTCATCAAGGGCAGCGCCAGGAAGGCAACAGCCGTGACCAGCGAGCCGCAGACAGCGATCACGGGCCGCGACAGCCGGTCGAGCAGCCAGCCAACAAATGGCTGGGCCAGCGCCGTCGGCAGCGCCACCATGGTGACGACGAAGGCCGCGAAGTTCTGGCTATAGCCCCGCTCGACGAAATAGAGCGGGATCATCGAGATCGCCGCGATATCCGAAAAGCCGAAGGCGACCACCATCAGGGTCAGCACCGGGGCGAGTCTGACGAAGGTCAAGAGCCCGCCGGCTTCCGAAGCTTCCGGCTTGGTCTTGGCATAACGGCCAAGCATGACGGAGGCAAAGGCGACAAGCGCGACGTAAGCGGCCGTCAGGGCGAAGGCAAAACCGTCCTCGATGCCGACAAGCGGAATGGCGAGCGGCCCGGCGGCAAAACCCGCACACATGCCCGCACTATAGGCACCCGACACGCGGCCGCGCAGGCGGTCCGGACAGGCGGTGTTCAACCAGGCTTCGGAGACCGTGTAGATGATGCTGGTGCAGAAGCCGAGCAGGAAGCGGGCGACGAACCAGACGGCGAGACTGTCGAAGGCGGAGAAGGTGGCAAGACAGAGGGAGACACCAAGCAACGAGGCGACGATCAGCCGGTCGCCGCGCACCACCTGCGTCAGCCTGCCGATCAGAAGCGTCGAGGAGGCGAGGCCGAGCGCAAAGACCGAGGCGTTCAAGCCCGCCATGCTGGAGGAGACACCCCGACTTTCGAGGATCAGCGAGATCAGCGGATAGGTGAGCCCCTGCCCCACCGCAAAGGCCGTGACGCCCAGAATGACGACCGCGATCGCCGCCCAGTCGGGCGCGACGTCCGGTGCGATATCCGTGGTGTGAGCCGTCTGCATGAAGCCTCCGGAACCCCTATGAGGGTCTGCTGATGAGGCTCCGGTCTAGCGGGGGGATCGGGGGAAGTCCAGAGCGGGACGGACTTGCCGTTTCTACGCGGATATGCGGAGATGCAACCTGAAGTCTATTTGGATTGCGCTGCTGGGTGGACGCATGAAGAAGTTCGTCTTTGTCAACGAAGCGGCCAAACGCGCCTTTCTCGATCTGCCAAGGGAGATCCAGCGCCAGTTCGGCACCGACCTACAGGCAGTGCAAAGGGGTGAACCGCCGTTTTCACGCTGGAAGTATCTGACCGAGACAGTCGGCCCGGGCGCCATAGAACTGATCGAGAATGCACCCAATGCTTATCGTACGATCTACTGCGCCAAGTTCGCGGAGACGGTCTACATCCTGCACGCCTTTACCAAGACCACCAACAGCGTTGACAGACATGCCATGAGAACGGCTGCTGAACGATACAAGCTCATGCTGCAGATGCTGAGAGCAAAGGGTTAAGCCGCCTGAACGACCTCACAAACGACCCGGCCATCCGCGTCGACAGACGGCCGAAGCCGTACATTCAGGCGCGCAAGCAGACCAATCAGTTTGTCAGCGGAGAAGAGGTCGATCTTGCCGCGCATCAATTCGCTGACGCGCGGCTGAGACACGCCGAGCGCCTCTGCCATCTCTGCCTGCCGCAATCTTCTTTCCTCAAGCAACTTGCGGAGGGTCAACATCAGATCGGCGCGAAACTGGAGATCCGCAGCTTCCCCCGGGCTTTCTGCCATCGCGTCGAAGATGTTATCGTATTCGAGACGTTCCACCGGGCACCTGCAAGATTTATACGGTTTTACGTATAATCCGTCGTCCTCGGCGCAGTGTCAACCTGCCTCAACCCGCCGCAATCACACCCGGAACGTCCTGCCCCAGCGCCGCGAACACGGTCTTCAGGATACCCGCCGCATCCAGTCCTGCCTTGGCGTACATCACCTCGGGCTTGGCCTGGTCCATCCAGACATCGGGAAGCACGAGCGAGCGGACCTTCAGGCCGTTGTCGAGCAGGCCTTCATTGACGAGGAAATGCACGACCTGACTGCCGAAGCCGCCGACGGCGCCTTCTTCGACGGTCACCACCACCGCATGGTGGCGGGCGAGCTGGCGGATGAGGTCGTGATCCAAGGGCTTGGCAAAGCGGGCGTCAGCAACCGTGGTCGAGAGGCCTGCGGCATCCAGGTCTTCGGCAGCGAGCAGACAGTCGGCCAGGCGCGTGCCGAAGGAAAGGAGTGCGACCTTCGAGCCCTGCTTGACGATGCGGCCCTTGCCGATCTCGAGAATGTCGCCGCGCTCCGGCAGGGGCACGCCCACGCCTTCGCCGCGCGGATAGCGGAAGGAGATCGGGCCTTCGTCATAGGCGGCGGCGGTGCGCACCATATGCTTCAGCTCCGCCTCGTCCGCGGCGGCCATCACCACGAAGCCCGGAAGGGCTGCGAGGAAGCCGGTGTCGAAGGAGCCGGCATGGGTCGGGCCATCGGCGCCGACGAAGCCGGCGCGGTCGATCGGGAAACGGACCGGCAGCTTCTGGATGCCGACATCGTGCACGACCTGGTCATAACCACGCTGCAGGAAGGTGGAGTAGAGCGCGCAGAAGGGCTTGTAACCTTCGGCGGCAAGGCCGGCTGCGAAGGTCACCGCATGCTGCTCGGCGATACCGACGTCAAAGGTGCGCTCGGGGAACAGGTTTTGCAACTTGTCGAGGCCGGTGCCCGAGGGCATGGCTGCGGTGATGCCGACGATCTTCTCGTCGTGGCGGGCTTCCTCGACAAGAGCCTCGGCGAAGACGGAGGTGTAGGCCGGGGCATTCGGCTTGGCCTTGGCCTGGGTGCCGGTGATGACGTCGAACTTGTTGACGCCATGATACTTGTCGGCTGCGGCTTCCGCCGGCGGGTAGCCCTTGCCCTTCTGCGTCACCACGTGGATCAGCACCGGGCCCTTCTGGTTGTCGCGCACATTGCGCAGCACGGGCAGGAGATGGTCGAAGGAATGACCGTCGATCGGGCCGATATGGTAGAAGCCAAGTTCCTCGAACATGGTGCCGCCGGTGACATAGCCGCGGGCGTGCTCGACGGCGCGGGTGATCGCGCGGTCAAAACCCTTGCCCAGATAGGCAGTCAGCTTCTTGCCGAATTCACGGAAGCCCATATAGGTCCGGCCGGAGGCAAGGCGCGCGAGATAGGCGCTCATGGCACCTGTCGGGGGCGCGATCGACATGTCGTTGTCGTTCAAGATGACGATCAGGCGGGCGTCGAGCGCACCGGCATTGTTCAGGGCCTCATAGGCCATGCCCGCCGACATGGAGCCGTCGCCGATGACGGCGATCACCTTGCGGTCCGACTTTGAAAGCTCGGCTGCGACCGCCATGCCGAGGCCGGCGGAAATCGAGGTCGAGGAATGGGCGGCACCGAAGGGGTCGTATTCGCTCTCGGCGCGCTTGGTGAAGCCGGACAGGCCATCTTCCTGGCGCAGCGTGCGGATGCGCTCGCGGCGGCCGGTCAGGATCTTGTGCGGATAGCACTGGTGGCCAACATCGAAAATCAGCCGGTCATCCGGCGTCTCGAAGACCTTGTGGATCGCAATCGTCAGCTCGACGACGCCAAGGCCGGCGCCCAGATGTCCACCCGTCTTCGACACCGCGTCGATCATCTCGTCACGGACCTCGCGCGCCAGCTGCGGCAGGTCGCGATCCTCGATGGTCTTCAGGTCCTTGGGAAACTTGACCTTGTCCAGGAGCGGCGTATCGGGCAGGGATGTCACGGGCTGATGCCTCTTCAGTCTGTTTGGATGCGCGATACCATCCCCCGACGATCAGGGCAATTCCACGTCATCAAGCGCTTATATAGCTGTCAACGGCCCTCCGGCAAAGGCACGAACTCGTCTTCGTCACCGGGAACGATATCAAAACGGCCGGTTCTCCACTCTTCCTTGGCCTGTTCGATGCGCTCCTTGGACGACGAAACAAAGTTCCACCAGATATGTTTCTTCGTTTCCATCGCCGCGCCGCCAAAGAGCATGACGTGACAGCCGGCGGCGCCGCCGATCAGGGTGATCTCGTCTCCGGGGCGGAAGACCAGAAGCTGGTCCTTCGCGAAGCGATCGCCGGCAATCTCGATCTCGCCGGAGAGAATGTAGAGCGCGCGCTCCTCCTGGCTCGCATCGAAGGGAAAGCGTGCGCCGGGCTCGAGCGTCAGATCCACATAGAGTGTTTCGGAGAAGGTCGTGACCGGCGAGCGCAGGCCGCCCAAGCCCCCGATCACCACGCGGCCAGAAGCCCCGCGATCATTGAAGGTCGGCAGGTCCGCCTTGGCCGTGTGGGCGAAGGATGGATCGATTTCCTCCAGGTGATCCGGAAGCGCGATCCACGTCTGGAGGCCCGACATGGAAAGCGGGTGGCCGCGCAGGTTTTCCGGCGTGCGCTCGGAATGGACGATGCCGGATCCGGCGGTCATCAAATTGATGTCACCGGGCGCGATCACGAGTTCCGTGCCGAGGCTGTCGCGATGCTTGATCTCACCGTCGAAGAGATAGGTGACGGTGGACAGACCGATATGCGGGTGCGGACGCACGTCCATGGCCTCGTCCGCCTTCAGGACGGCCGGCCCCATGCGATCGAAGAAGATGAAGGGACCGACCAGACGGCGGCGCACGGAGGGAAGCGCGCGGCGCACGGCAAAACCACCGATGTCGCTCGAACGCGGGATGATCAGGTGCTCGATCGCGTCGCAGGCAAAGGCATCACCGGGGACCGGGTCATTGCCGGGAAAGAAGGACATGAGAAACCTCCGTTTTGGATCGTCCCAGGTTAGCAGGTCTCCGGCTGGATCATAGGACGGATCGACGGTCCGCGGGTGACGCATCGTTCACTTTCAGCCCATCAGCGGCATCCATCGCGCTACAGCGTCTGGATCGGCATTCAAGTCAATTAATCCTAAATAAGGCATATCTAACTATTGTCGTCGCAGCCTCTCGAAGGGTTGAGTATGGCTCCATCAAAGCGCGAAGAAAGCGAGGCAATCTTGGTGAAGAAAATTCTGGCCGTTGACGATTCCAGGACCATCCTGTCCATGGTGACCCAGACGCTTGAAAACGCCGGCTACGAGACGCTGCAGGCAGAAGATGGCATTCAGGGGCTGGAAGTTCTGGAAGGCAATGCTCCGGACCTCATCATCACCGACATCAACATGCCACGGCTCGACGGTTTCGGCTTCATCGAGCGTATCCGCCGCAGCGATCGTTACCGAGCCATCCCCATCCTCGTGCTGACAACGGAGAACGATCCTCAGAAGCGGGAGCGCGCCCGCAAGGCCGGCGCCACTGGCTGGATCGTCAAACCGTTCGAAGCGGCCAAACTTGTCGACACCGTGGGACGGTTGAGCGGCTGAGGAGGCCGCGCGACGCCTGCTTGCGACGCGGTACACGTCAGGGAGAGGCAGACGGGGTGCAGGCGGATATCACGCTGTCCTCGCCGGCCTTCATACCCAGTGTTAGGCATCCAGCGTCGTGGCAAAGTGTCCAACCGCCAGGCGTCTTTCCAGACGCGGCCAGCCGCAGCTCTGGAATTGGCGGCAGTGACGGTGTCCAACGCCACCAGCCGTCTTCGAGAACTGCCCCCTCCCCCGGCTCCATGCCGGCCCCCGATCCCTTGACGCTCGCCTGCTTCAATTGCAGGCCGGCAGACGTCACCGCCCACTCCTCCCGCCACTCGACCTTTTCGACCGAGTGGACCCAGGACAGCGTGAAGCTCGTGGTCGGGATCGTTAGGACGGTGGCAGCAAGGGCGATGCAGAGGCTCATGACGTCTCGATCTTGGGAGTCTCGATCTTGGGTGGCGCGTTGCCGACCGGCGCGGGCGCCTTGCCGGGGAATTTCCATACGAGCAGGCCAAAGAGCAGCACCAGTGCTCCGCCGATTTCGTCGGTGATCGGCAGGGCCGCAACGAGGAAGAAGGCGGCGGCCGCAGCGACCAGACGGTGCAACAGCGGCAGCGGACGGTTGAGATAACCGATGACCGCCACACCCCAGAGACCGATCGACAGGCTGGCCTTGACGACGATGTAGAGGACGGCGAGCGGATAGCCGATAGCCTCGGCCAGCGGGCCTCCGTCCTGCAGCATCAAAGCCGGCGTGTAGACCGCCATGAAGGGAATGACGAAACCGGCAGCGGCCACCTTCACCGCCTCGAAGGAGATGCGGAGACCCGATTCCCGCGCAATCGGCGCTGCCGCGAAACAGGCGAGCGCCACCGGTGGCGTCAGGTCGGCGAGGATGCCGAAATAGAAGACGAACATGTGGCTGACGATCAGCGGCACGCCGAGCTCGAGCAGTGCCGGCCCGGCGATCGATGAGGTGATGATGTAGTTGGGGATCGTCGGAATGCCCATGCCGAGCACGATGCAGGTGAGCATGGTCAGGATCAGCGAGAGGAACAGGCTGTGCTCGCCGACCGCGACGACGAACTGGCCGAAGGTGTTGGCCGCACCCGTCAGCGTCATGGTGCCGACGATGATGCCGACGACGGCGCAGGCGATGCCGACAGGAAGTGCGGTCTTGGCACCATCGGCGAGACTGTCGACGCTGAGCTTCAGCGCCTGCCGGCCGCCCTTGACCAGGAAATTCCAGGCAATCAGCACCAGGATGGCGATCAAGACAGCGCGGAAGCCATACTGGAAGAAGGAGGCGCCTGCGATGCCGATACCGATCCAGAAGATGGTGCGGATGGCCGTATTCGACATGCCGATGGCAATCGAGCTGCCGAGGATCAACAGCATGGTGAGGGCGAGGCCGGCGGTTCCGGCAAAGAGCGGCGTATAGCCGGAGAAAAGGAGCCAGACGAGGGCAGCGAGCGGCAGCAGCAGATACCACTGTCGGCGGATGGCGGCGGAGGCGGAGGGCAAGTCCTTGGGGTCGAGACCGCTCAAGCCCCGCTTGCCGGCTTCGAGATGGACCATCCAGAAGACCGAGGCGAAATAGAGGATCGCCGGGATCAGCGCTGCCTTGACGATTTCGGCATATTCCACGCCGAGCGTCTCGGCCATGATGAAGGCGACAGCGCCCATCACGGGCGGCATGATCTGACCGCCCATCGACGACGTCGCCTCGACGCCACCGGCAAAGGCCGGGCGATAGCCGAAGCGCTTCATGAGCGGGATGGTGAACTGGCCTGTTGTCACGACATTGGCGACACCGGAGCCGGAGATCGTGCCCATCAGGCCGGACGAGATGACCGAGACCTTGGCCGGGCCGCCCTGCTTGTGGCCGACGAGACCGAGCGAGATGTCGGTGAAGAGCTTGATCATGCCGGCGCGCTCGAGGAAGGAGCCGAACAGGATGAACAGGAAGATGTAGGACGAGGACACATAGGTCGGCACGCCGTAGATGCCTTCGGTGCCATAGGCCATATGGTCGATGACCTGGGCGAAGTCATAGCCGCGGTGATTGAGCGGCGACGGCAGATACTGGCCGAAGAAACAATAGGCGAGGAAAAGGCCCGAGATGATCGGCAATGCCGGGCCCATGATCACCCAGGCGCCGATGAAGACGGTCGCGATGGCCACCACGCCGATATAGAGATCCAGAGTGATGAGATCGCCGGCGCGCAGGATCAGCGGCTCGTATTCGACATATTGGTAGACGGCAACGGCGACACCCGCTGTCGCCAGCGCCCAGGCGCCCGCGGTGTAGAAGGCCCCTTTGCGGACATTCGCGGCAACCAGCGGGAAGCCGAGAAGCAGCAGGAAGGCGACATGGGTGGAGCGCACCAACTGGCTCGGCATGTCGATCAGATGGGCGGCGGTGGCGATCTGGAACAGCGAGAAGGCAACCGCAATGCCATAGAGCAGCTTGCCTTCGGCGCTGGCCGGAAAATGCTGCTCGTGGGTGTTCGGTTCATGCGACAGGGTCTGGTCCGCAGTCGAGGCGCTCATGGATATCCGTCCGAAAAGGTAAGCCGAGGGCAAGGGACCGGGCGGCATGGCAGCCACCCGGTCCCTTCAGAAAGCTTCAGAGGCCCGCGGGCTCACAGCATGCCCTTTTCCTTGTAGTAGCGCTCGGCGCCCGGATGCAGCGGGATCGGCATGCCCTTGGTGGCGTCCTCCAGCTTGATGTCCTTGGCCGCATTATGCGCAGCCTGCATCTCCGGCAGGTTCTCGAACAGCTGCTTGGTCATCTCGTAGGCGAGATCATCCGACACCTCGGAATGGGTTACCAGGAAGTTGACGACGGCAACCGTCGGCACGTCTTCCGTCTGGCCCTCGTAAGTGCCGGCCGGAATGGTCGCGGCGATATAGGGTGCGCCCAGCGCATTGGCGACATCAGCGGGAACGGCGACCAGCGAGACCGGCAACGAGGTCGACAGGTCCTTCAGCGAGGCCACGCCGAGACCGGCGGACTGCAGCGTCGCGTCGAGCTGGCGGTTCTTGATCAGTTCGACGGATTCGGCAAAGGGCAGATATTCGGTCTTGCCGAGATCCTCGTAGCTCATGCTGGCCGCCCCGAGAATGGCGCGGGCATTGAGCTCGGTGCCGGACTTGGGCGCACCGACCGACAGACTCTTGCCCTTGAGGTCGGCCAGCGAGGTGACGCCGGAATCCTTGGTGGCGACGATCTGGATATAGTTCGGATAGATGGCCGCGATGCCGCGCAGCTTGTCGAGCGGCGCCTTGAAGCCGGCATCGGCATTGCCCTCGGCCGCCAGCTTGACGCTGTCGCCGAGCGAGAAGCCGATTTCGCCCTTGCCCTGCTGCAGAAGATTGAGGTTTTCGACCGAGGCCTTGGTCGCCTGCACCTGGGTGCGGACATCCGGGATCTTCTCGCCGTAGATCTTCGACAGCGCGACACCCAGCGGATAATAGACGCCCGAGGTGCCGCCGGTCAGCACGTTGACGAATTGCTCGGCGCGCGCGCCGGATGTGCCAAATGCGACAGACGCGGCCAGAGCGGCAGCGGCCAAGGTGCTAAGTCTTGAAAAATGCATGATTGTCCTCCCAAACAATGTTTGCAATTGCGACATCATGGTGAGGCGAGACAGGGGCGTCAATCAACAAATTGACAGTTCGGGCGAATGGCCGCCCGGCTCACGACCCGAACAGTCTGTTTTGCAATTGACATCTGCTGAGACGCCTGGAGATATCGGCAAAAGCCAATTGTGGCTTTCTTGTGCATTTTATTGTCCGGCGCCCTTGAAACAGTAGACCCGTATCACGATCTACCGCGAGCGGACCGGGCCCCTCTGACGACGGATTACCCTCGTGATGTCGGACCGCATCGAGCACGCTCGATGTCATGCCCGGACCGGACCTCTCTTCAGCGAGACCGTGCGTGCATTGCATCGCGCCGGATCAATGCAACAGAGGTCAATCAATTGGAACTCCTGCTCATTCTGTTTCTCGGCAAGCCACTGTGGATGTGGTTGCTGTTCATCCTGCTGGTCGTGGCGCTTCTCGCCTTCGACCTCGGCGTTCTCAACAAGAACGACCATGAAATCGGCATCGCCGAAAGTCTCAAGCTTTCGGCAATGTACATCACCTTGGGTCTCGCCTTCTCCGGCTTCATCTATTGGCAGATGGATACGACCGCGACGGCGCAATATCTGACCGCCTTCGTCGTCGAAAAGACGCTGGCGATGGACAATATCTTCGTCATCGCACTGATCTTCAGCTTCTTCGCCATCCCGCGCGAATACCAGCACCGCGTGCTGTTCTGGGGCATTCTCGGTGTGATCGTGCTGCGCGGCATCATGATCGGGCTCGGTGCCACCATCGTCGACCAGTATCACTGGGTTCTCTACTTCTTCGCCGGCTTCCTGATCCTCACGGGCATCAAGATGCTCTTCGTCGCCGACAAGGAGCACAAGATCGAGGAGAACGGCCTCGTCCGCTTCCTGAAGCGCCGGATGAATGTGACGGAAGAGATCCATGGCCACGACTTCATCGTGAAGAAGCCGGATCCCGTGACGGGCAAGATCAGGCGGTTTGCGACGCCCCTCCTCCTGGCACTGGTCATGATCGAGATCGCCGACCTGGTGTTCGCCGTCGACTCCGTGCCGGCCGTCTTCACGATCACGACCGACCCCTACATCGTCTATACCTCGAACATCTTCGCGATCCTGGGTCTGCGCGCCCTCTATTTCGCGCTGGATGCCATTCTGCACCGGTTCGCCTATCTGAAGTACGCCCTGTCGGTGCTTCTGATGTTCATCGGCTCGAAGATCTTCATCGCCTGGGGCATGGGCTGGGAGAAGTTCCCGCCGGAGTGGTCGCTCGGCATCACCTTCCTGATCCTCGGTGTCGGCGTCGGCTATTCGCTGTGGAAGACCGGGACCGGTGCAGTGAAGGCAGAGCCCAAGACCGTCGAGGTCCGGAACCCGGCGGAGTAATACAGGAACTGACATTCATGAACGACGAATGGCCCCGAAAGGGGCCATTTGCGTGTGATGGTCAGCGGAGAAAAGCGAGCGGAAACCCGCCCGCTGATCAGGCGCCGTCGAGCGGCTCTGTGCCGGTCGGCTTGCCGGCGCGGTCGAGGCGGATCTTTTCGATGCGGTTTTCGGCGGCCGACAGGAGCTGCTCGCAATGCTTCTTCAAGAGTTCGCCGCGCTCGTAGATGGCGATGGATTCGTCGAGCGCCACGTCACCGCGTTCGAGGCGGGCGACGATGCTTTCGAGCTCGGCCACGGCCTTTTCGAAGGAATAGCCGGAGAGATCGGCGGTTACGGCGTCGGACATACTCAACCCTTCATCAGTCTCAAGATGTGCAGGCCTGCCGATTCGGCGAGGCCTTCGAGATCATAGCCGCCTTCGAGCAGGCTGACGACCCGGTTATCGGCGAAACGGTCGGCGACTTCGAGCAGCCTTCCCGTCGCCCAGTCGAAATCCTCGCCGACCAGATTGATCTGAGCGAGCGGATCGCGGTGGTGGGCGTCGAAACCGGCGGAGATCAGGATGAAGTCGGGGGCAAAATCCTGCAGAGCCGGCAGCACGCGGCTCTTGAAGGCCTCGCGGAAATGGTCCGAACCGACATTGGGCGAGAGTGGCGCATTGACGATGTTGCGATGCTTGCCCGTCTCATCCTTGGCGCCCGTGCCGGGATAAAGCGGCATCTGGTGGGTCGAGCAGAAGAGCACCGACGGGTCATCCCAGAAGATGTCCTGCGTGCCGTTGCCGTGATGTACGTCCCAATCGACGATCGCGACGCGCTCGACGCCATAGGTCTTCTGGACATGACGGGCAGCGATCGCCACCGTGTTGAACAGGCAGAAGCCCATGGCCTTGGTCTTTTCGGCATGGTGGCCGGGCGGACGGCCGGCGACAAAGGCATTGTCGGCCTTGCCGGTCATCACGTCGTCTACGGCGGCAATCGCCCCGCCGATCGCGGTCAATGCGACCTGCAGGCTCTTTTGCGAAGCGTAGGTATCAGCCTCGAGCTGATTGATGCGATCCTCTTCCTCGGGGATCTCGCGCATGACGGCGAAGAGATGCTCTTCGGGATGGGCGAGCGTCACCAGGTCCTCATTCGCCTGGCTCGCCTCGATGCGCTCCAGCCGGGCGAAGTTCGGATGCTCCAGCGCGATGTTGAGCGAGCGCAGCCGATCGGCCCTTTCGGGGTGGCCTTCGGGCGTGTTGTGCTCGAGGAAGATCGGGTTCTCGTAAAGACGGGTGGCCATGGGGATCCTTCCGGGGTCCGGCAGAACATAATGCTCTGCCATGTCATCTTCCACCTCGCATCCCGGTTTTACCCAGTTGCGTGCGCTCCTCACTCAGCGGCCGAAACGGCGCTCCCTTGTGAAGCCGGCCGCGATGCCGTTAAATGCCGGCAACAGAAGAAGATTTCGGGAGAGGGCATGGACGAGATCGAGCGGGTGGAGGTGAGCGGGCTTGTCGTTGCCTATCGCGATATCGGCCCAACCGGCGAGATGCAGGCCGCGGCCTATGTCGTTCACGCCGAAGAGGCGGTCCGGCATTTCTGGCGCTACCGCCCGCCACTCGAAGACGAGCCGCATTACAGCCCGACCAAGTTCGAGGTTCGCCTGCACCAGCCGCTGCGCGTCGAAGATGAAGTGCGCATGATCGTGCAGGTCGACAAGATCGGCGGCAAATCGGTCGGCTTCGAGGTGCAGATGGAGAAGGACGGCCAGACGGTGGCCGAAGTCGACATCACCTGGACGGCGCGAGACGGCGAAACGGCAGAACCAGTCGCGCTGCCCGAAAACATCCGCGACTGGCTGTATCGGTATGTGCCGTGAGCGCTAGAAGCTAAATCATCTACCGAAATACGAGTGCGCCCCGATCGGCTTGACCGAGGCGCACCAATTTTTAGCAACGTCCTGCGTTAGGTCAGAACCCGCTCCATTCTTCCTCGACCGCGAGATTGCCCTGGACTGCCGGTGCGCGCCGCACCGGAGCCGGTGCCGTTGCGGCCGGGCGCCGTTCGATGGGAGCTGCGGCTGTCGCGCGGCCAGCCAGCGTAAACTGGCTCACCAAGGAGCGCAGACGGGTAGCTTCCTGGGCAAGTGCTGCGGATGCAGCCGTCGACTCTTCCACCATCGCGGCGTTCTGCTGGGTCGTCTGGTCCATCTGATTGACGGCCGTATTGACCTCAGCAAGACCGGTCGATTGCTCGCGAGCGGAGGTCGCGATCGCATCCATCAGGTGGTTGATCTGCGAGACGTAATCGCCGATCGCCTTCAGGGCAACGCCGGTGTCGCGCACCAGCTGGACTCCGTTGTCGACCTCGGTCGAGGAGTTCTGGATCAGACCCTTGATCTCCTTGGCCGCACTCGCGGAGCGCTGGGCCAGTTCGCGAACTTCCTGGGCAACAACGGCAAAACCCTTGCCGGCTTCACCGGCGCGTGCTGCTTCGACGCCGGCATTGAGTGCCAGCAGGTTCGTTTGGAATGCGATCTCGTCGATGACGCCAATGATGTTGGAGATCTGCTGCGAGCTCTCCTCGATGCGGCGCATGGCCTCTTCCGCATTGGAGACGACCTCAGCCGACTTGACTGCATTCTGGTTGGCCAGGATGGCGACCGAGCGGGCCTCGTCCGTGCGCTTCGACGAAGTCGAGACATTGACCGTGATCTGGTCCAGCGCCGCTGCGGTTTCTTCGAGTGAAGCGGCCTGCTGTTCGGTTCGCTTGGATAGATCATTCGCGCCGGAGGAGATCTCCCGAGTGCCATTGTCGATGTTTTCGACCGACTGCATGACCGAGGAGAGAGTGGTGCCAAGTTGCTTCAGCGAAGCATTGAAGTCCTGGCGCAGCGGCTCATACTCTTCCGAGAAAGGCTCGTTGAGCTGGAAGGAGACGTCCCCATCGGCCAGTCGCTTTAGCCCTGCACCGAGCGTGCTCGTGGCGAAGCGCAGCTTCTCAGCTTCCTGCTCAACCCGCTTCTGGTTTGCAATACGTGTGGCTTCCGTCTGATCACGATTGGCCTCGGCCTCCTCTTCGAGCTTCCGTGTCGCGATGGCGTTCTGACGGAAGACCTCGACGGCCTCTGCCATCTGACCAACTTCGTCGAGGCGTCCGATGCCTGGCACAGCGCTCGACGTGTCACCATCAGCGAGCCTGCGCATGGCACCTGCCATGCCCAGGAGGGGTGCAACAAGCGTCTTTTGCAGTAGGAAGAGGATAGCGATGACAGCAACGACCGTCGCTGTGGCGCCTTGGATCAAGGTCAAGCGCGCCTGATCGGCAGCTTCGGCGGCATCTCGTGCTCTCGTATCCAGGAGACCGGCCTCGTCGGCAGAGATTTCCGCAGCTTTCGCGCGAATGCCGTCCATCCACGTCTTGCCCGCTCCCGAAATTTCCATGGCGCGCGCCTGCTCGACCGTGGCCGGATCCTTCATGAGAGCGATTTCCTTTTCGGCAACTTCGCTCACCCAGCCGTTCACCAGCGCGTCCAATTCAGCGAAACGCTTCTGTTGCGTCGCATTGTCCGACGTCAGTTGAACGGCCTTGTCAAAGGCTACCTTGTAGTTCTTCGTTCCAGCTTCATAAGGGGCAAGGAAGCCCTCGTTTCCTGACAGGAGGTAGCCTCGGATACCGGTTTCGCGGTCCACCATCGCCGCGACGATGTCTTCGACTTGCGCCAGCACCTCGTAGGTATGCACGGTCCAGCCATTGGCGGTCTGCTGGTAGCTGAGGGACGTCCAGCTCATGACGTTGACGAGGATGCTGATCGCAATGACCAGGGCGAAAGCCGCAATCATCTTCGTCAAGGTCCCAAGATTATTGAGTAGCTTCATGGATTGTTTCCACACGAGGTTGTGCAAGCAGTCTACGGGTTTGCAGACAGGCGGGTCGGTTACAAAAGGAAGCCCAGATCATCGGCTTTGGCAGGGCAGCTGAATCCTGTTGTTCAGGTACCGACCGGGCGAACGGATACATTCTCTGACGGCTGCTCCGCCAAAGCTGCTTTCTGTTGCCAAGCGTGATCTTCGGATGCCCCCACCCAGTTCAATCACGTGAACTTGATTGCACGTTAGGCTTTGCGAATTAACGAATGCCTAAAAACCCCAAATATTGGTAGGCCTGAGTGAGTAATTGCTCAATATTTTAGAACATTTGATTGTAGAAGTCCTGAACCGCTACTTTTCGTGGCAGCCCAAAAACGAATGAAGCCCCCCGGGCCCGAAACCGGGGGGCTTCTATTCCTGCGGGCCAGAAGGAGAAGGAGGCCTGCAGTCTTTGTCGGAGCACGCTGCTTGGGAGGGAGGATCGCATCGCGCCGGCCAGTGAACATTAGAACCAATTGCTTAAAGCATTGCTAATGAAACCCTGAATGGACGGCCGATTGAAAATCGCAACTCTCCTGTGAGCGCAAGGTCGGGTGATGGCTCGATGCGGCGAAAAACACTTGCGCGGCGGCGGATCTCACCGCATTGACGGGGCATGAAAAAGCTCCCTGAACCCCAGCGCCTCGACCAGCTCCTGGTCGCCCTCGGCCTCTTCGCCAGCCGTTCCCGTTCCCGTGACGCCATCCAGCGCGGTACGGTCAAGGTGGACGGCAAGGTGGTGTCGAAGCCCAGCCTCGTCTTTGCCGCCACCCATCAGTTCGAAATTGACGATCCTGCGCAGGATTACGTCTCCCGCGCGGCCCTCAAGCTCGTCGCAGCGCTGGATCATTTCGGCCTGTCGCCGGAAGGCTGCCACTGTCTCGATGTCGGCGCCTCCACCGGCGGCTTCACCGAAGTCCTGTTGAAGCGTGGTGCTGCCCATGTGACGGCTATCGATGTCGGGCATGATCAGCTGCATCCACGACTGGCCAGCGATCCGCGGGTGACCAATCTCGAAGGGCTCAATGCCCGCTATCTCGAGCCGGAAGATTATGACGAGGAGCCCTTCGACTTCCTCGTCTCCGACGTCTCCTTCATCTCGCTGAAGCTGGCGCTGGCCCCTGCGCTCGACCAGGCCGAGCCCGGTGCGCACTGCCTCTTGCTTGTCAAGCCGCAGTTCGAGGCCGGTCGCGAGGCGATCAGCAAGGCCGGTCTGCTGAAAGAACCGGAGACAGCACCGCTCGTGGCGGCCGAACTCGAGCGCTGGCTGACGGAAGACATGGGCTGGACGAGCCTTGGCCTCATCCCCTCCCCGATCGCTGGCGGCGACGGCAACGAAGAATTCCTGCTTGCCGGCGTCAAGCCGCTCGACGGGGACCCGAACGACGACGAGGATCTCGACGCTGAAGAGGACGAGGCATGAGTGCCGAAACCGTCACCATTTCCAGTCTCGGCGCCAAGGGCGATGGCATTGCCCATGGCTCGGATGGCCCGGTCTTCGTGCCCTTCTCGCTGCCGGGCGAGACCGTTTCCATCGCGCGGGTGAAGAACGAGGGCACGATCATGTCGATCGCCAGCCCCTCGCCTGACCGGGTTCAGCCACCCTGCAAGCATTTCGGGCCCGATGGCGTCGGCGGCATCTGCGGCGGCTGTTCGCTGCAGCATATGGCCAAGCCCGCCTACAATGCCTTCAAGCGGCAGGTGCTGATCGACGCCCTGAAGTCGAAAGGGCTCGAGGCGCCTGTGGGCGAGATCTTCGAGGCCCATCCGTATCAGCGGCGGCGCCTCGTCTTCACGGCACGGCGTCGCGGTGACGGCCTGGTCATGGGTTTCATGCAGGCAGAGACCCATCATGTCGTGCCGGTCGAGGAATGTCCCATCGCATCCGATGGGCTGATCTCCCGGCTGGAAGCGATCAAGATCATTGCCAATGCCTGCGGGGCGGAACACTTCCGCATCACGGTCACCGAAACGACCACCGGCCTCGACATCTCGCTCGATGGCCTGCGTGGCGGACTTGGCGATCAGGCTCGGCGCGCGGTGACCAATGCGGTGATCAAGCTGAAGGGCATTGCCCGCGTTTCGGCCAATGGCGAGATCGTCATCGAGCCGCAGAAGCCGCTGCTCGACTTTGCGGGGGCCCGCGTCGTGCTGCCGCCCGGCGGCTTTACCCAGGCGACGCGCGAGGCAGAGGACCACATGGCAGCGCTTGCCATTGCCCATATCGGCAAGGCGAAGAAGGTCGCGGACCTCTTCTCAGGCATCGGGACGTTTGCCCTGCGGCTTGCGCGCTCATCTGCCGTGCATGCGGTGGAATCGGATGAAAAGGCCGTGAAGTCGCTCGACTTTGCCGCCCGCAACACGCAAGGGCTGAAGCCCTTGACCGTGGAGCGGCGCGACCTCTTCCGGCGTCCGCTGATGACCTCCGAATTCAAGGCCTTCGATGCCGTCGTCTTCGACCCGCCGCGGGCGGGTGCCGAGGCGCAGTGCGCGGAGCTTGCGAAGAGCCAGGTGAAGAAGATCGTGGCGGTCAGCTGCAATCCGCTGACGTTGGCGCGCGATCTCGCGATCCTGACTGCCGGCGGCTACCGCATCGATCAGGTCACGCCGATCGACCAGTTCCTCTGGTCCCCGCACGTCGAGGCTGTGGCCACCCTCAGCAAGAAATGAGCATCCACCATCCTCCGCGCTCAACTAGTGGAGGATGGTTGAGTAGGTTTTCAGCGCTGCCGCATTTGCCGAGCGCAACGCCCGGTCATTTCACGATGGCCGATCTCCTGCGCTTCGTCGATGACATCAATCCCATCGGAAGCTGACAAGCTTTGACGTTTAGCGGCGCAGGAAGTTCACCACGTCCTCGATGAAGCGCTGCTTGTGGGTGGCAAACAGCCCGTGGGGGGCGCCCTCATATTCGATCAGGGTCGACTGGGCGATGCCTTTGGCCGCGGCGCGACCGGCGGCATCGATCGGCACCGTCTTGTCGTCCGTGCCATGGATGACCAGGGTCGGGACATTGAAGCTTGCGAGATCAGGGCGGAAGTCCGTCGTCGCGAAGGCCTTGGCGCAGGCCAGCGTCGGCTCGAGCCCTGCCATCATCGCCTGGCGTTCCGCCCATTCGAGCATCTCGTCGCTGACGGCCTTGTCGAACATGGCCACGCCGAAAAAGTCCTTGAAGAAGCTTGCGAAGAAATGGGCGCGGTCATCGACCATGCCCTCGGTCATCTCGTCGAAGGTCTCCTGCGGGGTCCCTTGCGGATTGTCCTCGGTCTTCAGCATGTAGGGGACCACGGATGACACGAGGACTGCGGAGCGCAGATTGGCACCGCCATGACGCGACATGTAGCGAGCCACCTCGCCGCCGCCCATGGAGAAGCCGAGAATGGTTGCGTCCGTGGCGCCGGCCCAGCTCATGACATCGGCGAGATCGTCGGACAGCGTGTCGTAATTGTAGCCGTCGAAAGGCTGTTCAGAACGGCCGAAGCCGCGGCGATCATAGGAGATCGCCCGCATGCCCGCATCGGCGATGGCCTTGGAAAGATCATCGAAGGTGTCTGCCGTCAAAGGCCAGCCATGGAGAAGGACAACCGGACGGCCCTCGCCCCAATCCTTGACATAGAGCTCGACACCATCGCGGGTTTTGATACGGGGCATTGCGTTACCTTTCGCTTGTTGCGAACAGGGAACGGGTGACGCCCGCAGCGGTTCCGCGCCAAGGCGCTCGAGGCGACGAAAGAGAGCTGGCAGGCCTCAGTAGGTGAGAAGCGTGCCCGATCCAGTGACGTTCGAGCAACGGCAGCGACCGCCGACCCGACCGGGGTTTGCCGGGCAGGACACTTGTCCGCCACCGCCGATGCTGCCCGACTGGTCGACGACGCAGATATAGCGCTGGGGGCGGACCGGCCGGTTCTGACGCGGCGTGTTCTGCGTCTCGCTGATGACGTCGTTGGAATCGTTGACCATCACAAGCGGGAGCGAAGGGCTTATGGCCATCTCGGCGGAAGCCGGTGCGGCGATGACGAGCAGGCTGAGTGCGACACAGAACAAACGCAACATGAAAACCTCGGCAAAACAGGTGACAGCTGACAGCTGGAGTTCGAAGAAAACGATGACCCTCGAGCCACCACGGATAAAACCCGAACAGCCGAGCGCCAGCATGGTTGCAAAGACTAGCGTGAAAGACTGAACACAGGCTGAACCAGCTTCGAGCTCGAAAAACAGAAACGGCGCCAGAGCGGCGCCGTTCCCATGTAGGTCGTTGGTGTGCCGGATCAGGCGGCGCGACGCTGGCCTGCGGAGCTTCCAGCAGCTCGATCATCGATGCGGAACTGGTTGAGGAGCGCCGTCAGCGCTGCCGCTTCCTGGGCGAGGCCGTGGCTTGCCGCCGTCTGTTCTTCAACCATGGCGGCGTTCTGCTGAGTGCCCTGGTCCATGGTGTTGACCGCGGTGTTGATCTCCTGCAGGCCGGTCGACTGTTCGCGCGAGGCGGTGACGATGGCGTTGACGTGGCCATTGATCTCCTGGACCTCGCGGACGATCACGTCGAGCGCCTTGCCGGTCTCGTTGACGAGTTCGACGCCGTGCTTGACCTGGTCGCCCGAGGCGCTGATCAGGGCCTTGATCTCCTTGGCGGCGGTCGCCGAACGCTGGGCGAGTTCGCGCACTTCCTGGGCAACGACGGCAAAGCCCTTGCCGGCTTCACCGGCGCGTGCGGCTTCAACGCCGGCATTGAGCGCGAGCAGGTTGGTCTGGAAGGCGATCTCGTCGATGACACCGATGATGTTGGAGATCTCGCCGGAGGACTTCTCGATGCCCTGCATGGCGTCGACAGCGCGTTCGACGATCTCGCCGGACTTCTCGGCACCGGCGCGGGCGCGGGTTACCAGCTGGCCGACTTCCTCGGCACGGCGGGCACTGTCCTTGACGGTGGTGGTGATCTCTTCCAGCGCTGCGGCCGTCTCTTCGACCGAGGCTGCCTGCTGCTCCGTGCGGCGGGCGAGGTTGTCGGCCGAGGAGCGGATTTCAGCGGCACCGCCGTCGATGGCGCGGGCATTGCGGCCGACGGTGGCGAGCGCATCATGCAGCTTTTCGACGGAGGCGTTGAAGTCGACGCGGAGACGATCGAGGTCACCGGCAAACGGGGTTTCGATGCGTGAGACGAGGTCGCCATTGGCGAGGCGGCCGAGGCCATCGGCCAGCGAATGCACGGCAAAAGACACCTGCTCGGCTTCACGCGCCTTGGCGGCTTCGCGTTCGCGGCGTTCCTGTTCTGTCATGGTGCGGGTTTCGTCCGCTTCGCGGGCGAGGCGTCCACGCTCGATGATGTTGTCGCGGAAGACGGCAACGGCGGCGGCCATCTGGCCGATCTCGTCCTTGCGAGCGGTGCCCGGGATCTCGGCCGAGACATCGCCGCCGGCGAGCTTGCCCATGACGTCGGTCATGTCGACCACCGGACGAACCACGAGGCGCGACAGGAGGGCAGCGAGAATGCCGATCATGGCGACGACGCCGACGAGGGTGGCGACAGCGGCGGCCGTGCGGAATTCACCGATGGCAGCGAAGGCGAGATCGCGGTCGATCTGGACGCCGAGATACCAGTCGTCGCGCGGCAGACCCTTGATCGGCAGGAAGGAGACCAGCACGTTGGCATCGGCGAAGGTGGTTTCGGTGATGCCGGCGCCGACGGAAGGCGTGTTGGTCGGGAAGGCGTCCTTCAGCGTCTTGGTGACGAGATTGCCGTCACGGTGAACGAGGATGGTGCCGTCCTGCTTGACGAGGAAAGCAGAGCCCTTGCCGCCCATGTCGACGGAATTGACCATGTCGACGAGCGAGGTGAGCGAAAAGTCGGAAGCGGCCACGCCGTACAGCTTGCCGTCCTTTTTCACCGGGATCGCGGCGCTGATGATCAGGTTGCCGGTCGAGGCGTCGGCATAGGGGTCCGTCAGGACCATCTTGTCGGCCTTGACGGCGTCCTGGTACCACGGGCGCTTGCGTGGGTCATAACCTTCCGGCAGGGGCTGGTTGGGGACACTGGTGAATACGCCCTGCTCGTCGCCGACATAGGTCGACATGAATTCGCGGATCAGGACCGGGTTGTCGAAAGCGGCGGTGATGGCAGCCGCATCGGGCGCCTTGGCCGCGGCATTGCCGGCAAGCTCGGTCAGCATCACACGGGCGCCGAGCCAGTTCGCGATACTCTGCGAGGCCTGGAGACCGGAGCTATCGATCTCGCTCTTGACGGCCGCACTCGTCGCGTTGCGCTGGAGGCTGTCGATATAGAAAGAGAAGCCGGAGAGGGCAGCCACCACCACGAGGGAGGCGACCACCAGGATCTTGGTCATCAGGTTGGCACTGGTCTTCACGGGTACGGTCCTGCAAAAACTCTCCGCGCAACTGCGGCGCGGGGATGTCATGGGGCATTGTGCGATCACGGCACCATCATGGTGAGGAAGCGGTGGATATCCCGCTGCCTCACCAATACCCCGCAGGATTTAATGGGTACTTAAGCGAAGACCGAAAAATAAGTAGGCCTCACATACGACATATCGATTCTTCAGCGTTTCATCATGAATGCTTCGAATGCGGCACGGGCTTCTGCACTTTTCAGCTGGGAGACGAAGTGCTGAAGCTCTTCCTGCATGCGGGCGCGGACTTCGTCGGCGCTGCCCTTGACGAGTGCACGGGCGATCCTCATCGCGGCCGGGGGCTTGGATGCGAGCGACGAGGCGAGCTTCAGGGTTTCGGCCTCGACCTGATCCGGCGAGACGACCTTCCAGATAAGGCCGGCCTCACGCGCCTGCTCCGCGGAGAAGCCCTCGCTGGCGGCGAGCATGGCGAAGGCGCGTTGGTGGCCCATGATGCGCGGGGCGATCAGGCTGGAAGCGGCTTCCGGCACCAGCGCCAGATCGACAAAGGGGGTCTTGAACAGGCTGCGGTCGGAGGCGACCGTCAGGTCGCAATGCATGTGCAGCGTCGTGCCGATCCCGATTGCCAGACCGTCCACGCCGGAGACCAAAGGCTTGGTGACTTCGGTCAGGGCCTTGAGAAGGCCGAAGGCCGCCGGTTCGCCGACCGCGCCGGCCATGGCGAAGCTCAGGAAATCGGCCATGTCGTTGCCGGCGGAAAAACAGCCCTCGGTGCCGAGGAAGACGATGGCGCGGATCGCTTCGTCATTCTCGCCTTCGAGCAGGCCAGCGGTGAGCTTCTCGTACATCGCCTGTGTGATGGCGTTTTTCTTGTCCGGCCGGTTGAAGCGCAGGACGAGCACGCCAGGATGGGCTTCCGGGCGGGTGATCTCAATGTGGTCGGTCATCTCGGCTTCCTCGGGTGGTCCCCACCCTCCCCTTGAGGGGGAGGGTCGGAGCGCAGCTCCGGGG
>DAMDHD010000008.1:67952-228793 GCA_032102365.1 Allorhizobium sp. CTOTU50464
CCCCCCCGCCGCTTTGCGGCGACCTCCCCCCTCGAGGGGGAGGTGGAGATCAGGCGAACAGCGCTCTCGCTGCGTTGAGGCTTGCCTCGCCGTTGATGACGCGGTCCTTGAGGGCTGCGGTCTCGGCGATCAGGTTTTCGGCGGCGAAGCGGCAGAGGGCCAGGCGGTTGTCGCGGCCGTGTTCCTCGTCGGCAAGGGCGCCCTTGGCGAGGTAAACGCCTGTCAAAGCGAGGCCGAAGAGGCGCTGGTAAGGGGTTGCGCCTGCAAGCGCTGCAGACGCGTTGCCTGATGCCATCTGCGAGAGCAGCCATTCGGTGGTGTCTTCGAGATCCGACAGGCTCGCGTCGAGGCGGGCGGCGGTGTCGCCGAAGCCTTCGAGATTGGAGGCGCGCACGGCGTTCACCACCTGCTTGAGCTCGGTGATATAACCACGGACATGGTTGCCGTTGGAGAGCGGCAGCTTGCGCGTCACGAGGTCGGCGGCCTGGATGCCGTTGGTGCCCTCATAGATCGGGGCGATGCGGCTGTCGCGCCAGAAGCGAGCAGCACCGGTTTCCTCGATGAAGCCCATGCCGCCATGGGTCTGGATGCCGAGCGAGGCGACATCGACGCCGGCATCGGTGGCGAAGGACTTGGCGATCGGGGTGAGCAAGGCGGCGCGTTCGGCCCAGTGACGGGCCTCGTCGCCTTCGGCATGATGGCTCATGTCGGTGGCGTGGGCGCAGACATAGCAGATGGCACGGGACCCTTGAGTCAGCGCCTTCATCGTCACCAGCATGCGGGCGACATCCGGATGCTCGATGATCGGCGACATACCCTGCCCCGTCCAACCGGGCGCCTTGCCCTGGGTGCGCTCCTTCGCATACTGCACGGCCTTCTGGGTGGCGGCCTCGCAGATGGCGACACCCTGCATGCCGACCGCGAGACGGGCATTGTTCATCATGGTGAACATGCAGGCGAGGCCCTTGTTTTCCTCACCGATCAGATAGCCGATCGCGCCCGGCTCGTCGCCGAACTTGCCGTCGCCATAGATCATGGTGCAGGTCGGCGAGCCATGGATGCCGAGCTTGTGCTCCAGCGAATGGCAGTAGAGGTCGTTGCGCGCACCGATCGAGCCGTCGTCGTTGACGAGATATTTCGGCACGAGGAAGAGCGAAATGCCGCGGGTGCCGGCCGGTGCATCGGGAAGACGGGCGAGAACCAGATGGATGATGTTCTCGGTGATGTCGTGCTCGCCCCAGGTGATGTAGATCTTCTGGCCGAAGATGCGGTAGGTGCCGTCGTCGCGACGCTCGGCGCGGGATTTCATGACGCCGAGATCGGAGCCGGCATGGGGCTCGGTGAGGTTCATGGTGCCGGTCCATTCGCCGGAGACCATCTTCGGCAGATACTTCGCCTTCAGCTCGTCGGAGCCGTGGGCGGTGACGGCATCGACGGCGCCCATGGTGAGCGTCGGCCCAAGCGCAAAGCCCATGGAGCCGGAATTCCACATTTCCAGCGCTGCGACATTCAGCATATGGGGGAGGGCCTGGCCGCCGAATTCTTCCGCAGCCGTCAGGGAGTTCCAGCCGCCTTCGGCCCAGGCACGGTAGAGATTGTCCCAGCCATCGGGAACGACGACCTTGCCGTCGACCATGCGGGCGCCCTGCTTGTCACCGATTTCGGCGAGCGGGGCGACTTCGTCACTGGCGAAACGGCCGGCTTCGGAGAGGATGGCGTCAACGAGATCGTCGCTCAGCTCACCGAGCTTGCCCGCCTCGATGGCCTTTGTCAGGCCCGCGACGTGCTTCAGGGTGAACGCGATCTCTTCAACGGGCGCCTTGTACATGACGTGCTCCTCCATCTGGCGTATGCTTCATGCCACGCCCAGACTCCCACCCAGGAGGCGCGGCTCATTCGTCCTTCTGGCTAATTGATTTTTACGTAAACGTCAAATCTTTTGCATGCGTCATCCCGTCCCGTCACAGCTGAATTGAGCCGGTCGGATTTGGCGCCTGCAGTTTGTGGAACAAAGCTGCGTGAACTGTGACGTCGAGCGCTCCTCGGCACCCGGCGCCAAAGGCAAGCCCGGTCAAAGACTTAAAAATAAGAGCGTGCCGCTCCCCGATGGAGCCGCCTAAATCAGGCTTTTCACATCTACTGCGTTGCCCGGATTTCGTCACATCACTGTTATCAGGGCTGACTAGTCGGAGGGTGGACTTCAACCAAAGGAGGCTCTGCCATGACCGAAACCAACACCAATCATCTCTCGTGGGACGAGTGGGACGAGCTGCACAATCCGCCGCCGGCCGTGACCGACTTCGACCGCGTCGTTGAACGCGCCGTCTCCCGCCGCGGCTTCCTCGGCGGCATCCTGGCCATGGGCTCTGCTGCAGCCGCCATGGGCACGCTCGGCAACCTGATGAGCTCTACCTCGGCCCAGGCGCAGGAAGCAGCGTCGCGCTTCGCCTTCAAGCCGATCCCGATTGCCACCGACAACACCGTTCACGTTCCGGAAGGCTATAGCTGGAAGCCGCTTGCCAAGTGGGGTCAGCCGCTTTTCTCCACCGCCTCCGACATCGACCCGATGAAGGGCGTTTCGCTTGAAAACTCCGACAAGGTCTTCGGCGAGAACACCGATGGCATGGAGCTCTTCGTGATCGGCGACCATCAGGTCATCGCCGTCAATCACGAATACGTCAACAACGAAACCAACCTGCCGCACGCGCCGGAAGGCATGCCGCAGTCGCTCGACGACGTGAAGATCCTGCAGAACATGCAGGGCGTCACCGTCATGGAAGTGGCCGAAGGTGCAGATGGCTGGCAGATCGTTGTCGACAGCCCGTTCAACCGCCGCATCCACCACAACACGCCGATGAAGCTCTCCGGCCCGGCCGCTGGCTCGGATCTGGTCAAGACCGCAGCAGATCCCGCTGGCGTCGACTGTCTCGGGACCTTCAACAACTGCGGCGCCGGCAAGACGCCGTGGGGCACCTACCTCACCTGCGAAGAGAACTTCAACGGCTACTTCGGCACCACCAATGCCGAGTTCAAGCTGCCCGACGACTACAAGCGCTACGGCATCGTGGCCGAGACCCGCTACGGTTATGAAAAGTTCGACGAGCGTTTCGACGTTGCGAAGAACCCGAACGAGCCGCGCCGCGCCGGCTACGTCGTTGAGATCGATCCGTCGGATGCCTCGTCCACCCCGATCAAGCGCACGGCGCTTGGCCGTATCAAGCATGAAAACGCTGCCGTCGTGGTGGCCCGTGACGGTCGCGTGGTCGTCTATATGGGCGACGACGAGCGTGGCGAGTTCCTCTACAAGTATGTCTCCAACGGCATCTATGTCCCGGGTGGCGACACCTCCAAGCTGCTCGATGAGGGCACGCTCTACGTCGCCAAGTTCTCCGACGACGGCAATGGCGAGTGGCTGGCGCTGACGGAAGAGACGACCGGCATGAAGATGGACGAGATCTGCGTCTTCACCCGCCAGGCTGCGTCCAAGGTCGGTGCCACCACCATGGACCGTCCGGAATGGGTTGCCACCAATCCGGTTGCCATCGAAGCCTATTGCGCGCTGACCAACAATTCGAACCGCGCCGTCATGAAGGACGGCAAGATGCGGACGAATGCCGGTGGCGACGTTATGGACGTCAATGCCGTCAACCCGCGTGCCGGCAACGAATTCGGCCAGATCGTTCGCTGGTATCCGGCAAACGACGACCACGCCGACGGCAAGTTCACCTGGGACCTTTTCGTCATGGCCGGCAATCCGACCGTGCACAAGGATGCCTATGCCGGCTCGTCGAACATCAACGAAGGCAACATGTTCAACTCGCCTGACGGCATGATGTTCGATTCGACCGGCCTGCTCTGGATCCAGACGGACGGCGAAGATTCCAACGAAGGCGACTTCATTGGCCAGGGCAACAACCAGATGCTCGCCGGCGATCCGGTCACCGGCCGCATCGAGCGCTTCCTGACGGCGCCGAAGGGTGCCGAAGTCACCGGCCAGACCTGGTCTGCCGACAAGCGCACCCATTTCGTCGGTATCCAGCATCCCTCGGCTCCGTTCCCGGACGGCGAAGGCAAGCTGCCGCGCTCGACCGTCGTTGCGGTGAAGCGCGACGACAACGCCATGATCGGCTGATCATCCACAAGCCGGGCGGCAACAGCCGCCCTGCCCTATTCACAAAACAAGAGAAGGCCGCCGACCGGAGTTTCCGGCGGCGGCCTTTTTCATATCAGAGGATGGCCGGATCAGGCGGCGAGGCGCTGGGCGTTGCGCGGGATCTCGACGTCGATCTCGAGAATCGAGACGTCCTCGTCGCGGTCCATCTTGATCTGCACCTTGTCGCGGTCGAATTCGACATGCTTGGCGATCACGGCAAGGATTTCCTCGCGCAGGACGGCCACCAGATCGCTTTCAAGCGAGGCGCGCTCATGGGCGAGCAGAACCTGCAGGCGTTCGCGCGCCATCGGGGCGGAACGCTGTTTGCGGAACAGGGAGAAAATGCTCATGCGGCCCTCCGCGCGAAGATCTTGTCGAGGAGACCACGCTTCTCGCCAGGGATGGTGATCGGAACCGTCTCGCCGGCCAGACGGCGGGCGGCGTCGAAGTAAGCCAATGCCGGCGCACTACGGGCGTCAGCGAGCGTGACCGGCGCACCGATGTTGGAAGCGCGCAGCACGTCCATGCTTTCCGGGATGATGCCGAGCAGCGGGATCGACAGGATCTCGAGCACGTCATCGACCTTCAGCATGTCGCCACGCTGGGCGCGATTGGCGTCGTAGCGGGTCAGCAGAAGATGCTTCTCCATGCGCTCGCCGCGCTCGGCCTTGAGCGTCTTGGAATCCAGAAGGCCGATGATGCGATCCGAATCGCGCACCGAAGAGACTTCCGGATTGGTGACGACGACGGCCATATCGGCATGGCGCATGGCGAGCGTTGCGCCGCGTTCGATGCCGGCCGGGCTGTCGCAAATGATCCAGTCGAAATACTTCTTCAGTTCGTTGATGACCTGCTCGACGCCTTCGGCGGTCAGATTATCCTTGTCGCGCGTCTGCGAGGCGGGCAGCAGGAAGAGCGTTTCCAGCCGCTTGTCGCGGATGAGGGCCTGCGGCAGCTTGGCGTCACCCTGGATCACGTTCACCAGATCATAGACGACGCGGCGCTCGGCGCCCATCACCAGATCGAGATTGCGAAGGCCCACGTCAAAATCGACGACGACGACCTTTTCATTCCGCTGTGCCAGCGCTGCTCCGAGAGCGGCCGTCGAGGTCGTCTTGCCGACCCCGCCCTTGCCGGATGTCACGACTATCACCTTGCCCATGTGGTTCTCCTGTCTATCCCCGCTCACGTTCACATCATTCTTTCTGTCATGATTGCATCCCCCTCCAGCCAAAGCTGAACTGGATGCCCTTTCAAATCTGGATCCATGTCGTCGGTCATCGCGTAGACGCCGTCGATTGCAACCAGCTCGGATTCGAACTTACGACAGAAGATCCTTGCGTCGGCATTGCCAACGCATCCGGCGAGCGCTCTGCCGCGTAGCGCGCCGTAGATGTGGACGGATCCGCCGGCGATGACTTCGGCACCGGATTGGACCGAGCCGATGACCGTGACGTCGCCCTGGGTGTAGATGACCGACTGGCCGGAGCGGATGGTTTCGCGCACGATCAGCGATGGCGCCGAGACGGGGCTCTGCTGCACCGTGACCTGGGGTGCCGCCTGTTCGGCGGGCTTCTTCTCGGCCTTGCCCTTGGGCTTTGCATCGGAAGGATCGGCTGCCTCTTCGCGCGGCACCTCGTAGTCGGCTGCGGGCTTTCCGCCCTTCAGCTGCGGCGGCATGCCCGGTTCGACGAGAGAGGGGCGCCCGCCTTCGATGCCCATGATCGAAACATTGCGCGCCGCGAGTTCGGCGATCAGGGCCTTCAGCTGGGGCTTGTCGATTTCGATATCGGAAACGTCGAGAACCACGGGGCGACCGAGGAAAAAGCCAGCCGAACGGGCCGCAAGGTCATCGAGCCGGACAAGCCAGTCGTCGAACGGCGGATCCGGCGTCAGGACGACGGCCAGGAAGGATCTTCCCTTGATGCGGATGGAGCGTGGTTCGGTTAGCACTTTGGTCATCTACGTAAACAAATCGTTGATGAAAGGAGTAGTGCTGATTTGGTTAACAAATGGTTAACGCGGGGATTTTGCCGTTAGGAAACAGGCGGATCGTGCTCACGAAAAAACCGCCCGCGGCACCGGGCCGGGGCGGTTTGATGTTAACCCTTTCCGGCTTCTCGAGGAAGCCGGATCAGCGGGAGCTATCGATCAATAGTAGGGCGACAGGCACTGCTGGCGGGGGCCGTTATACGGCTGGAACGTGTTGGAGCGCACATCATACGACCGGTAGCGCGCCTCGCACCACTGGTAGTGCCGCGGGTTGACGTTGCCCACCGGTGCTGCAGCGCGCGGCGGGTTGGCGATTGCGCCGCCGATGATCGCACCGGCCGCAAAGGCTGCCAGCGGGTACCAATAGCCATTGTGGTAGCGATAGCCTGCACGGCGCTCACGGTAGCCGCGGTGGCCGCGCCAGTAGTGCGCGCGCTCGTAACGGTCGATGCGGCGATCAATACGACGGTCGATGCGGCGGTCGATACGACGCTCATAGCGGTCTCGATACTGTACCGCGGTGGCATCGGTGGTGGCGGCAATGGGGGCCGCGGGACGGATGACCTGCGCCTGAGCGGGGATCATGCCGGTAAAGGCCATGATCGAGGCGAGCGCGGCGACGGCGGTCGTCTTGAATGCAGTCTTCATGATGTTTCTCCCTGCATGTTTCCCGGTCGTCGGAACCGGATGAACATCCGGGCCTCGACCTTGAAACGAACGTTAACGGGGCCAGCCTGAACTCAGAATTAACATGCCGTTCATGGCTCGCGCTCCGCGCGTGGCGGTTCCATGACCGCTCCGGCGCGCAAGTGCCCGTCAACGGAGGAGCTCAGCTTTTGTTCCGGAAACGCCCTCAGGAATAGGGAGACACGCAGGTTCGACGCGGCCCGTGATAGGGCTGGAAGGTGTTGCTGCGCCAATGGTAGGAGCGGTAGCGATCCGCGCACCAGCTGTAGTGATGCTGGGTGAGAGCACCACCATAATGCACCACATGGCGGCGCGGGATCGGCCGGTCGACGATCACACCGGCTCGCATCGAGCGCGGCGAGAACCACAGGCCTCTGTGATAGACATAGCCCGGGCGATGCAGCCGGTAGCCATGGGCGCGATAGCCGTGATGGCGCGAGAACACCGTGACCCGCTCGTAATGTCGATAGCTCGTGTGGCGTTCGTAGATACGGACTTCGAGGCCGCCAGCATTGGCTGCGGTTCCGGCCATCATGAAGCCGGCGACGGCGAGACAGGCGGCGGCGAGAGCAGAAACAAACTTCATGCGTGATCCCCCTTTATTACGCGGAACCGCCTTCCTCTGCGCACGCCATGATGGCCGACAGTTGGCCGCTTCTGGCGGCCGGAGGCTCCATGAGAGGATGCTAATCCGGCCTGAGCCGGGCGGCAAGAGCACGGGTCTCCTGGGCGCTCTCCAGGACAAGAGAAAGGGCGTTTCCCATCCGGAACCGCCCTCTCTTCACATACAGTTGATGAACCAGCGGCCGCTTACGCCTCGATCTCGATATCGCCCTTCGGCCGCGAACAGCAGGCGAGGATGTAGCCTTCCTCGATCTCGTCATCGAGAATGCCGCCATTGTGGTCCATCTCGACTTCGCCCGAGAGCTTCATGACCTTGCAGGTGCCGCAGAGGCCGGATTCGCAGGCCGCACCGATACGGACACCGGCCGCACGGGCAGCCTGAAGGACCGTATGCCCTGGCGCGCAGAGGCCGTCCTTGCCCGACATGGCGAAGGTGACCTTTGTTGCCTGCTCGCCATCGCCATGGTCGGCAACAACCACCATCGGCTCCGGCTTGACCGGCTGGAAGGCTTCCTCATGGTACTGCTTCATGTCGAAGCCGGCACCTTCGAGCGCTTCTCGCACGGTTGCCATGAACGGCGCCGGGCCGCAGCAGAAGACGGTGCGTTCGAGGAAGTCGGGGGCGAGAAGCGCAATCTTTGCCTTGTCGATGCGGCCCTTCAGGCCCGACCAGAGCTGACCGCGGCCCAGCTGCTCGATGATGAAGCCGAGCTGGAAGTTCGGCATGTCGCGCGCCTTCGCCTCCAGCTCCCAGCGGAAGATGATGTCGTCGGGCGAGCGCGCGCAGTTGAGGAAGGTGATGTCGCTATCGGGGGCACGGTCGCTCAGGTCACGGGTCATGGACATCATCGGCGTGATGCCGGAGCCGGCCGAGATGAAGAGGTACTTCTTGCCCGGATACTTGGCATAGGAGAAATCGCCGAGCGGGCCGAAGGCCTTCAGCGCCATACCGGGCTTCAGGTTGTCGAACATCCAGCGGGTGCCAATGCTCTCCTTCTGCGCCTTGACCGTCACGGCGATCGTATAGGGCCGCGAGGGGCTGGAGGAGAGCGTGTAGGTACGCATGACCGGTTCAGACCCGACGGGAATTTCCAGCGTGACGAACTGGCCCGGCATGTAGCGGAACCAGAGGCCCGGCTTGTTCGGTTTGAAGGTGAAAGTCATCACGTCGGCGGCTTCCGGCGTGACGGCGACACATTCGAGGAGATGCTCCCGGTCGGACCAGGGGCGCATCTCATCGACATGGCGATACTGGGTGACAGCGATGTTCATGATCAGGCCACCACGGAGAGGCGAGCCTTGTCGCCCTGAAGGCGGCCCGTCATGAAGTTGGAATACCATTCGACGAACTGCATGACACCGCCTTCGTGATCGACGGAATAGGGACCAGGCTCATAGGCCGGCGAGCGAATGCCGAAGGCGTTTTCCTCGACGATCGAGCGGTCCTGATCATTGGTCATGTTCCAGACATGGGTCAGCTCTTCCAAGTCGTAATCGACGCCTTCGACCGCATCCTTGTTGACCAGCCAGGTGGTGGTGACGGCCGTCTCTTCGGCCGACAGCGGCAGGACGCGGAAGGAGATCGCGTGGTCGCCGAGAATGTGGTTCCAGGTCGTCGGATAGTGGAAGAGCAGCATGGTGCCGATATGGCTGATCGGCACGTCGGCGGAGAGCGGCTTCTTCACGGCGCGCTTGCCCGACATGGTGTAGCTCTCGGCATCCTGGATCAACGGCATGCGGGCGGTGCGGAACTGGCCGGACGGATCCATCTTGAAGGTGGACGGAAGACCGGCTGCCTCACAGCGTGCCCAGTGCTCGGAAATGAACGGGTCGTCGCCTGCCCCCTGGACGCCGGTTGCGGTCGGGGCTTCCGGATAGGTGCGGCAGAGCTCCGGGTGATTGCCGGCGCAGTGGTAGCATTCGCGGTTGTTTTCCCAGACGAGCTTCCAGTTGCCCTTCTCGATGATCGTGTTCTTGTGGGCGACCTTGGCTTCCCAGAGCCGGTGCGGCGCCATGTAGGGTTCGATCGAGGCGCGCACAGGGGCAAAATCGGGGGCTTCATTGGCGAGGCAGACGAAGATGTAGCCCGCGACGCTTTCGCAATGCACGGTCTTCAGACCGAACTCGGCCTTGTCGAAATTCTCGCCCATCTGGCGGGCGAAGACGAGCGAGCCGTCGAGGTCGTAGGTCCACTGGTGATAGGGGCAGACGAGCTTGGCGGAGGCACCCTTGTCCTGCGTGCAGACGCGGTGGCCGCGATGGCGACAGGTGTTGTGGAAGGCGCGGATCACCTGATCCTTGCCGCGCACGACGACGACCGGATAGTCGCCGATCTGGGCGGTGAAATAGTTGCCGGCGCGTGGGATCTCGCAGTCATGGCCGATGAACAGCCAGTCGCGATACCAGATCATCTCCATGTCGAGCTTGAAGTAATCCTGGTCGATATAGAAGGGCTGTTCGAGGGAGAAACCCTCGCGGCGGTTCTTCAACTGACGCAGCACATTGGCCTGCAGGTCCATGTCGTCCTCGTGTTTTCAAAAACTCGGGGGAGAAGAGAGCGCAGCCCGTCACCGCCTCAGACAGGCGCTGCGCATGGCTATCTCCGGTCGCCCTCCGCAACCTCAAATGTCCGTCTCCCAAGGCTGGTTTCCGGGCTCAGGAGTGGTCCATTTGCGGACCGCGTCGGCGCCTTCCCAGGATTGCTCCCAGTGGCCTTTTGCCAAAACGCATTCTCCACCACCGTTGCGGGGGCAGCGCCGGATTTTGACCGGCTTCCCGATTTCCCGCCCTTCCCTACCAGGGCGGCACCTCGAGCTTGCCAGCATCTAATCACAGGGCCGGGTCACGCGCTGCACTGCGAAACGACACGGCTGAAATCGTTTGCGACATGGCCACAGCCCCGTGAAATAGTGGGGAGAGAGCAAAATCTCCTTTGAGTTCCGAGTACTGCAGTATTCGACAAGAAACCTCCCGAAACAGCGTGGCGCAAACGGGCGATTGCAGAGCAGATTGCAAGATTTGCGCTGCGGCAAGCCTCAGGAAACCTCCGAGGCGCAAAGTACCATCAAATCATGATTAACCATGCTGCGCTAAGCTCCAGCAGTCAGTCCGGGTACCGTCAGAGCGTCAAGATGCAGAAACTGAGATACTACGCGGCTCCCAAAGCGGAAACGAAGGCGCCGCCGCCCGCCAAGGCCGTCCATTCCGAGTTCCTCAGGACCGGACGGATTTCGCGCAACCGTGAAGACTGGCTGCCGGACGAACGGCGCTATCTGACCTATGAGGAAGTCGCGGCGCGGACGGGACGCCGGCTGGAGCGGGCTGCGGAAACCACGCACGACCGGATCAACAGCTTTCACCGTTCGATCAAATTCCCCAAGATCATCTTTCACCGCACGCTGAACAACAGCCCGCATCTCGGTTACTGTCACGTGACAGCGGCGCGCACGAATTTTGCGCAATATGCCGATGTGAAATGGGCCTTCTACATCGCCAACTTCCTGGCAGACATCGGCGGCGAAGAGGTGTTCTTCGAGCAGATCAAGCAGAATTACGGGCGGATGTATTTTGCCGTGGCGATCAAGCCGGAGGCAGAAACCAAGGCGATGACGATCGATCGTTCCTTCCGCGACAATGGGCTCCTGTTCCAGACGGTCGACCCGAAAGAGGCGCTCAGAAACGTGCTGATGCTCGGCGCACGAGACGCCGAGCTCAGGAAGATCATCGCAAAGCTTTGAAGGCTGGCGTCGCGGATCAGGCGCCGAAACCGCCGACCGGCTTCTTCTTGTAGATCAGCCAATCCTTCGAGACATAGTCGTTCGCGCCATAGACGGTGACGGTATCGCCGCCGGCCGACTTGGAGGTAGCGAGCGCCTTTTCCGCGAAGTTGGTGAAGTCGAAGGCATTCGGGGCCTGCTCGGAGAAGCAGATGCCGAAGGACATGGTGAGCTGGCCGACGCGCGCACCGCTCGACGAGCCGACGAAATTGGTGGCCTTCAGCTTGGCGCGGACGAGATCGACCACGCGGGTGATTTCCTCTTGATCGGAGGTGTAGAGCAGCAGACCGAAGCGGCCGGCATCGAAGCGGCAGGCGAGATCGCCGCCGCCGGAGACGGCTTCGAGAACCTTGGCAACCTGCATCAGGAAGCGCTCGGCCACGGCCGGGCCCATCTGCTCCTGGATGCGGGCATAATCATCGATCTCGCCGATGGCGACACCGCAGAGGACGGGCATTTCCGGGTTTGCGTAGATCTTGGCGACGGCCTTGTTGAAGGCGCGGCGCGAGGCAAGGCGGGTGACCGGATCGACGAACTTGGCGGCTTCGGCCTCTTCGGCCTCGCGCTGCAGGTCGGCGAGCGCTGCGGTCTTGTCGACCACTGCGCGCACGACATTGCTGTTCTGATGCGCACGCTTTTCAGTCGCGGCCTTCAGCATCTTGATCGACTGGCCGAGCGGCGTGCCTTCGAGATCGGCTTCGGTCAGGATGGTCTTGGAGGCATGACCGATGACGCGGCCGTAATCGGTGAGCGAGATCTTTTCCTCGTTGAGGAGCGAAATGAAGTTGCTCATCTCGGCGCGAACCTGGCCGTTCTGGCGGCTGAGCAGACCGTCTTCATGGTGATGCGGCAGATACTTGCGGCCAAGCTCGTCGAGCGCTTCCTGGGTCTTGACCTTGCCGAGCGCGATGAACTCACGCACCAGTTCCGGATTGCTGCCGGAATAGGCTTCATAGACCAGTTCGTAATTGCGCGGCAGACCGTCGATGCCCATCTGATGCATGGCGGTGGCGACGCGAAGCGCAATGCTGGCGGCAGGATTCTTGACTTGCTGCATCTGTCCACTTCCCCGAATGAGGCTTTCCCGTCTCTTGGCCTGACCATAGGCGAAGTTCTCTTTCTTTCGGTTACGTCGGTAGTTAAAATTTGAGAGGTCTCGCCACCCCATAAAAAAATAGGGTGGAAACTGCGGTCCATCGCGCTGAAAAAGGGATTTGCCGGCTCGCCGCGCAGGCGATAAGGACGGGCAAAGGCAGACCGGAAGGCATCTCAAAAATGGCGCGGATCATCCCGATCGCAACCGACAAGGATAAGGCGGAGGCCATCACGGCAGCCACCGAGGTGCTGATGCGCCAGAGGCCTGTCGCGATCCCGACCGAGACCGTCTACGGTCTTGCGGCCGACGCGACGCATCCCGCTGCGATCACTTCGATCTACGAGACCAAGGGGCGTCCGCGCTTCAACCCGCTGATCTGCCATATGGCAGATCTTGCCATGGCGGAGCGCTATGCCGTGTTCGATCCGCTCTCGCGGAAACTTGCAGAGGCATTCTGGCCGGGACCGCTGACGCTGGTTCTCCCGCTCCAGGGGAATACCAGCATTCATCCGTTGGCGACCGCCGGCCTGGATAGCGTCGGCATCCGTGTGCCTGTCGGCTTTACCGCCGAGCTTATCCGCAATCTCGGCCGACCGCTCGCCGCACCCAGTGCCAATTCCTCTGGCCGGATCAGCCCGACCACGGCGCAGCATGTGGCGGCGGACCTCGGACAGAAGATCGACGTGATCATCGATGGCGGCGCCTGCCCCGTCGGCGTGGAATCGACCATCGTGAAGGTCGAGGGCGGCGACGTGCGGCTTTTGAGGCCCGGTGGCATCGCGGTCGAGGCGATCGAAGCAGTCATCGGCACGGTGATCAGCCGACCGAAGGCGTCCGGGACAGCCGCGATCGAAGCGCCCGGCATGCTGGCCTCGCATTATGCGCCCGACGCATCGGTGCGGCTGAACGCGACGAGTGTGGCGCAGGACGAGGCCTTGATCGCCTTCGGTTCCGGCGACATATCCGGAGCAGCGGAGGCCAAAGCGCTGTTCAACCTCAGCCCCGTAGGTGACCTTGCCGAGGCCGCAAGCAATCTTTTCGACTACCTGAAGCGGGCGGATGCGAGCGGCGCGAAGGGCATAGCCGTTGCACCAATCCCGAACGAGGGACTGGGCGAGGCGATCAACGACCGGCTGATGCGGGCAGCAGCACCGCGTGGCACGGAGGAATGACAGAGATGAACGTGACCATGAGCCTTGCCGAACGTCTGCGTGCCTTCATCGACATCGTCGGCGAGACGAACGCGCTGACCTCGCTCGACGACATCAAGCCTTATCTGACCGAAAACCGCGGCCTCTATCATGGCGCCTCGCCGCTGGTTCTGAAGCCTGGATCGACGGAGGAAGTCTCTGCAATCCTGAAGCTTGCGTCTGAGACCGGGACGGCGATCGTGCCGGTCAGCGGGCGCACGGGCCTCGTGGGCGGCCAGGTGCCGCGCGAAGACGGTCAGGATGTGCTGCTCTCGCTGGAGCGGATGAACAAGATCCGGGAGGTGGACCCGGTTGCGGACGTGATCATCGCCGATGGCGGAGCGATCCTGGCCGACGTGCAAAAGGCAGCCGAGGAGCATGGCAGGCTTTTCCCGCTTTCGCTGGGCTCCGAAGGATCCTGCCGGATCGGCGGCAATCTCGCCACCAATGCCGGCGGTACGGCGGTTCTTGCCTATGGCAACATGCGGCAGCTCTGCCTTGGGCTGGAAGTGGTTCTGCCGACGGGGGAGATCTGGGACGGGCTCAGGCGCTTGAAGAAGGACAATAGCGGCTATGATCTCCGCGATCTCTTCATCGGTGCGGAAGGCACGCTCGGCATCATCACCGGTGCGGTGCTCAAGATGGTGCCGCGGCCACGTGGCAAACAGGTCGCCTATGTGGGGCTCGCTTCGCCGGACGCTGCGCTTCAACTCTTCGAGAAGGCCTCGCAGCGCTGCGGATCTGCACTGACAGGCTTCGAGCTGATGCCGCGGATCGGCATCGAATTCACGACCCGACATATCGCCGGCGTGCGCGATCCGCTCGCTTCCGTTCACCCTTGGTATGCGCTGGTCGACATCTCGACCTCGGATTCGGCCGAGACGGCGGAAACGATGATGCAGGAGCTGCTGGCGGAGGCCTTCGAGGCGGGGCTCGTCTCGGATGCCGCGATCGCAAGCTCGACCGCGCAGCAAGATGCCTTCTGGCACCTGCGCGAGAGCATGTCGGATGCGCAGAAGCCGGAGGGCGGCTCGATCAAGCATGACGTTTCGGTGCCCGTCTCGCGCATCCCGGCCTTCCTCAAGGAAGCGGATGACGCCGTCCACGCGCTGATGCCGGATGCCCGCATCTGCGCCTTCGGCCATCTCGGCGACGGCAATATCCATTACAACATCAGCCAGCCCGTCGGCGCCGACAAGGCCGCCTTCATTGCCCGCTGGCGCGAAGTCAATGCCGTCGTGCATGCGGTCGTGCACAGGCATACGGGCTCGATTTCGGCGGAGCATGGTGTTGGCCAGCTGAAGCGCGACGAGCTTGCGGCCAGCCGGCCGGCAATCGAGACGGAGCTGATGCGGCGCATCAAGCAGGCTTTCGACCCCGCCGGGATCATGAACCCCGGCAAGGTGATCGGCTGATCCGATGACCGGCTCCCCTCGCCTTTCGCTCCGGATCGACCTCGCCAATGGCGCGCGACTTGGGCCGGGCAAGGCGCAGCTCCTGGCACTGATCGAGGAGCACGGCTCGATCCGGGCGGCGGGTGCTGCCATGGGCATGTCCTATCGCCGATCCTGGTTGCTGGCAGACGAGATCAACCGGATGTTCAAGGAGCCGTCGATCTTCACGCGTCACGGGGGAAAAAGCGGCGGCGGTGCGGGTTTGACACCGTTCGGCGAGACGCTGCTCAAGGCCTGCCGGCGGATGGACGCCGAGAGCCGCAAGACGCTTTCGTCGGATCTCGACTGGCTGGAGGCGATGCAATCGGCTGATTTCGTTCCCGCAGGGCAAAAGAACGAAGACGACAGCTGAGCGGCCTGCCTCCGCTCAGCGCAGGACCTGTCGGAAGAGGCCTTCGGAGGCGATGGACACCGTTTTGAAAAGCAGATGGACCGGCATACCCGGGGCCAGCGCCAGTTGACGCAGGGACCGGCGCGTTACCTCGGCAATTATCGTCTGGCCCTGACAGTCGATGGTGAGCGTGACGCTCGCGCCTGATCCGTCATCGACGGCAAGGACACGGCCTGAAAGCCGATTGAGCGCGGAAAGGCCTTGGCCCGGTTCGGTCGCCACAACGATATCCGAGACCGGGACGAAGACCCGGACGCGTGTGCCGATAGGGACAGGCGTTCGGCGTAATATAAGCCGGCCCGCCGTAGAGCTTGCCTCTGTCAGGCCGTCCGCCTCGTCGTGCGCGGTGATCTCCGCCTCGATGAAATTGCCGGCCGGCAGATCGCCCGAGGCCTGTGCGACCGTTGCCAGGGCCTCGTCAGGACGGCCGACCGCACTTGCCTTGCCCCCCTTGAAGGTCACCAGAGCATTGGCGAGACGCGCCACCTCCTCCACCGAGTGACTGACATAGATGATCGGCACGCCGAACTCGTCGCGGATGCGCTCGATATAGGGCAGGATCTGCGCCTTGAGCGCAGTGTCGAGGGCCGACAAAGGCTCGTCCATCAAGAGCAGCTTCGGGCTTGCCATCAGGGCACGGCCGAGCGCGACGCGCTGCTTTTCGCCACCCGAGAGATGGGCGGGGCGGCGGTCGAGCAGATCGGCAATCCCTAAAAGCGCGGCGATGCGGTCGAGGTCTTCGCGGCGCTCGGCGCGCGGCAGCAGGCCTTCGCCGTAGCGCAGGTTCTGCAAGACCGTCAGATGCGGAAAGAGGCGGCCTTCCTGGAAGACATAGCCGATGCGTCGGCGGTGTGGCGGCAGGAAGGTGCCCGCCTCGTTCCAGGTCTCGCCATTGAAGAGGATGCGACCCTCCTCCGGACGGATGAGGCCCGCGACGATGTTGATGAGTGTGGTCTTGCCCGAACCGGAAGCACCGAAGAGGGCCGTCAGCCCCTCGCCCAGCGTCAGGTCGGCCTGCAGCTCAAAATCACCCTGGCGGTGGCGGATGGCAAGCTCCAGCATCAGGCCGCTCCCACGCGAGCGGCAATACGCCGCGACAGGAATTCGGAGGCAATCAGGGCGCCGAGCGACAGAACGATCGAGATCAAGGTCAGGCGCATGGCGGCGAGGTCACCGCCTGGAACCTGGGTGTAGGTGTAGATCGCCGCGGCCAGCGTCTGCGTCTCGCCGGGAATGTTGGAGACGAAGGTGATCGTGGCCCCGAACTCGCCCATGGACTTGGCAAAGGCGAGGATCGCTCCGGCGGCGATGCCGGGCAGGATCAATGGCAGGGTGACGGTGACGAAGACATAAGGTGGAGGCGCGCCGAGGGTGGCGGCAGCTGCTTCGAGCCTCCGGTCGACGGCATCGAGCGAGAGGCGGATGGAGCGTACCAGGAGCGGGAAGCCCATGACGGCGGCGGCAAGGGCCGCCCCGGTCCAGCGGAAGGAGAAGACGAGGCCGAGAGACTGCTCCAGGAAGGCGCCAACCGCTCCTCGCCTGCCGAAGGTGATCAGCAGCAGATAACCCGTGACGACAGGCGGCAGGATCAGCGGCAGATGAACGAGGCCGTTCAGGAGCGATTTGCCCCAGAATTCCTTGCGCGAGAGAAGCCAGGCGACCAGCAGGCCCAGCGGCAGCGAAAAGGCCACGGCGACAGTCGCGACCTTCAGGCTGAGCAGCATCGCGGTCCATTCTTCGGCCGTCAGCGTCAAATGTATCATCCCGGATGCGTTGCAGAATTCGACTTCAGGCGATCGAAGGTCAGTTGGTCTTCGCCAGCACGGTGAAGCCCGCGGCGGTGAAGATGGCATGGGCGTCAGCACCCTGCAAGTAAGCCAGGAATTCGGCGGCGCGCGGGTTCTTGCCATCCGTCGTCAAGGCGGCCGGATAGATGATTGCCGGGTGGCTCGCCTCGGGGAAACGATCGACGATCTTCACGCCTGGATCGACCTTGGCGTCCGTCTCATAGACGATGCCGAGCGGCGCTTCGCCGCGCGAGACGAGCAGTAGAGCCGCGCGGACGTTTTCTGCCTGCGCCACCTTGTCTTGCACGCTGTCCCAGACATTAAGGCTCTGGAGTGCAGCCTTGCCATAGGTGCCAGCGGGGACCGCATCGACATTGGCCATGGCGAGGCGTTCATCCCCGAGCAGATCGGCAAGCGGAAAATTCTGAGCGATGGTGGCCGTGACAGCGGAGTCCTTCGGCGCGACCAGCACGATGCGATTGCCGAGCAGATTGACGCGGGTATCGCCCTTCACTCTGCCGGCCTTGTCCAGATGATCCATCCATTTGAGGTCGGCGGAGATGAAGATATCGGCCGGCGCGCCTTCCTCGATCTGCTTGGCCAGTGCTGAACTTCCCGCAAAGGAGAAGGTGACCTCTCCACCGCCGGCAGCCTTCCAGGCGGCAGCGGCCTGTTCGGCGCTTTCCTTGAGGCTCGCCGCCGCGAAAACAGTGACCGGCTCTTCGGCATGGGCGGCTGTTGCCACCAGGCTCGTCGCGGTCACGGCAAACAGTGCGGAAAGCGCGAGTGCAGTTGTCTTCATCAGGCGGATCACGGTAGCCTCCATTTCGATATATCCCAATGGATATATCGATAGACAAAAACAAACCCGCCGACAAGAGGCCGACGGGTTGTCGAATGATGCGAGATCAGGCCTTCAGCTGGGCGAGGCTGAAGAGAAGATCGGCCGAAATGCTTCCGCTGCCGCCGCTCAGGATGGAGATTGCGGGGTCGCTGTAGGTGGCGTTTTCAGTATCGTACATGGCCGAATAGCGCTGCAGCAGGCGTTCCAGCTTGGCCGGATCCTGCAGGTCGGAAAGCTCCAGGTTCTCCTCGATGATGCGCGCCTGCTGGTCCACATCCATGTTGGAGAACTCGTCCGAGAAGCCGAACGTGGTGCGGAAGACCGCCATGAGCGCATCGTCGGCGATGAGGCCGTAGGCATCCGTGATCGTCGGTGCCGTGCGCTGGAAGTAAAGCGCCAGGCGGACAGCCTCGTTGCTCTCGCCCTCGGTCTCTTCCAGCGTCTGGCGCAGATACTTGTTGACCGTTTCCATGGTCTCGCCGCGCTGCTGGATCGTGCCGATCGTCTCGCGGGTGAGATTGCCTTCGGCGTCGAAGTTGAAGGAGGCGACGAGTTCGGCCCAGCGGCTGTCGGTCTGCTGGTTGACGAAGCTCTTGGGGTCGGACAGGTCGGAGCCGAAGATCTGCTTCAGGAAGTCGTCGGTAACGTCGTCCGCGTCGAGGCCAAAGGCGCCGATCACCACATCGACCACTTCGCGGTTTGCAAGCAGTTCGCTGACCGAATCGATCGACTGGATCTTCTCCTGGTAAACCTCGGCCTTCTTGGTCGCGGCTTCGCGGACTTCCGTCTTTTCCGGTTCTTCGAGGAAGCGAACCTCGTTGATCACATACTGCTTGGCAATCATCGTCGCCGTCAGCGAGTTGTGAGCCTGAAGCGGCACGGCGGCATTGCCTTCGCTGTCGAAGTTGAAGAGCTTCGACATCTCGATCAGGCGGCTGTCTTTCGACTTGTTGGCATAGCTGTTCGGGTCGGTGAAGTCGCTGGTCAGCGCCTTGCGCAACTCGCTGTTGGAGAATTCATTCGCTTCGAAACCGAAGGTGCGCTGCAGGACCAGGCGCATCGTGGTGTCGGACAAGAGGTCGTCGACATTCTCTGCTTCGGAAATGTTCGTCTTGAAGAGGTCGATCAGAGCGTCTTTCCGCTCTTCGTCTGCATCATCATAAAAGGTCGAGAAGCCTGAATGCGTGGAGGCGAGCTGGGTCGAGCCCTGCGCGGTCATGCCGGATTCGACCGTGCCATCGCTGGCGAAGTTGAACTTGCCGGCTATCGCCACCCAGGCATCCCCACCATTGGTGGCGGCGTAGCTATCCGGATCCGAGGTGTCGCTGGTGACGATCGACTTGAAGGTGGAGGCCGACACGGAGCCGAGTTCGAAAGCCGTGCGGACATAGTTGAACAGACGGCTGTCGGACGTCAGCTCATCGACGCTCGCGATCGTCGAGATCTTCGATTCATAATACGCGCGCTCGCGCTGGCGGTAGTAGTCGGTGACGTAGGTCTGCTCTTCGTCGACATAGAGCGAGACGGTCTCCTCCTTCTGGGCCGCTGTCTGGGCCGTCGCGCCGGCGAGCGATCCATCCGCATTGAAGTCGAAGGCCTCTGCGAGCTTGAGGAAGCTCGCGGCATTGGCTGACCCGTTGGTGACGAGCTGGTTGACGTAGCTGTCCGGATCCGAGGTGTCGCTGGTCAGGATCTGGGTCAGGTGATCCTTGGTGTAATAGGTGCCGTCGATGCCATAGGCGTCGAGCACGAAAGTCATCAGGCGGCTGTTGTTGACGAGGCCGCTGACATTGGTGACCTTGTCGATCATCGTTTCGTAATAGAAGGACTCGGCCTCGAGCGTGTCGCTCTCTTCCGCCAGTGACGCCTCGTATTTCTCCAGGAGTTCGGCCTGCTGGGCATCGGTCTGGAGATCGGTGGTCTGGGCGGAGAACTGGAAGGATGCAGCGAAGTTGCGATAGCGCTCGTCGGTCAGCTGATTGGCGAAGCTGTTCTCATCCGAGAGATCGCTTTCCAGCACCTTCTTCATGAAAGCCTTGGCATAGGTCATCTCTTCGAGACCATGGGCCTTCATCGCGTAGGAATAGAGCTGGTAGTCGTCGAGGAATTCCTCGAGCGAGCTCACCTTGCCGATGTTCTCTTTGAAATACTCCGTCTGGCGCGCGACGACCGGATCAGAGGCGGTGCGGTTGAGGCTCGCCTTGATGTCACGGTTGACGAGATTGTAGCTCAGATAGGTCGAGACCATCAGGATTCCTTAGAGAACGTATCGCGCGCGAATCACAGTATGGCGCGAAATCCTTGCCTCAAGCTTTATGGAATCGTGAAGAAGCGAGATGAGTTTCGACGCCCCTCGCCGCGCCGCCTAGCCTTAGCGCAAGCATACGTTCCGCCGTAAAACAGATCGGAGCGGAATTTCACTTTTTCGAAACCGTGACCGGTGTGACAAAACTAACCATTTGACTGCGCAAGGTTTTCTTTACCGCGTCTTTTAAGCTGTCTCCAACAGCGGCTGGCTATGTTGACCGCACAGAGGACGAAAAGTCCCGAACAGACGAGCACATGACGCGCTCTCGGGTAAAACAAGGGTAGCATGAAGATGACGAACACGGTTTTGAAGCCAGCATGGGCCGGTGCCACTTTGCGACTGGACCCTGCGCGGTTCCCTCAGCAGGTGACCTATGCCCTGCGCGGCGCGCTTGGCGACGTCACGATCACCATCGATGAACGCGGCGCGGTCCTGCGCAAGATCCTCCCCGGCAGCGGCCTGCCGCTTTCCTTCGCTCTTCCGACCCGCGCCTTCAAGGGCGTTGCCGCGCGTGCCATCGACCATGGCGACGGCGAGGTGACCGTGACGCTCGAACTGCATCACGAAGATCCGGATCTCTGCATTCCGCTGCTCGTGGCACACGATCTCTGCGACATCGCCGCCGACTGGCGCGGATGGGCAGATGCCTTCCGCATTCCCATGCTGATGGTCGAAGCCGATGGCGTTGCCCGCCCGCTCGAAGATCATCTGGGCGACGTTCGCACCAAGGAGACGCAGCCGCGTCGCCGCCACTCCTATTTTGCAGAGCGCCGCCCGCGTTTCCTCGTGCGCCGCACGACCGGCAAGCTGGGTGTAACCATGAAGATTTCCGGAAAGGAAATCATCGCCCGCAACTGACCCTGTCCCAGGACCGAACATCAAGAGGCCCGGAGGACAACTTCCGGGCCTCTTGCTTTTGAGGGTAATTGTCCGTCGGCGTTTCGAAATGAAACGAGATTGGCCCTTGTATTAGTTCAGCCTGAAGAGAGATCAGGCGAAGGGAATGGCCGCGACAAGGCCGAGAAAAATGATGAGGCCAACCCGGTTGTTCGACTTGAAGAGCGCGAGGCACTGGGCGCCGTCGTCGATGTCGAGCACCTTGATCTGCCAGGCGAACAGCGCCGCTGCAACAAGCAAGCCGATGATCGCGGGGAAAGCCGCACCGCCGATCAGAAATGCCGAGAGCAGAAGGACGAGTGTCAGGCCATAGAGGCCGGTGAGCCAGATCTTGGTGTCGCGGTCGAACAGGCGCGCCGTAGAGCGCACGCCGACCAGGGCATCGTCTTCGCGATCCTGATGGGCATAGATCGTGTCGTAACCGATCGTCCAGGCGACCGCGCCGAGATAAACGAGGATAGCGGCGAGCGAGAGATTGCCGTGCAGCCCGGCCCAGCCCATGAGCCCGCCCCAGGAAAAGGCAAGCCCGAGGAAGAATTGTGGCCAGTCGGTGAAGCGCTTGGCGAAGGGATAGATCGCAACGACCGCCAGCGAGAAAATGCCGAGCACGATCGAAAAGCCGTTGAAGCAGAGCAATACGGCGAGACCAACCAGCGACTGCACAACCATGAAGATTTTGGCATTGCCGCGGCTGATCCGTCCGGACGGCAAGGGACGCGAGCGCGTGCGGGCCACCATGTTGTCGATGTCGTGGTCGACGAGATCGTTATAGGTGCAGCCGGCCCCGCGCATGGCGACCGAGCCGATGAAGAAGAGCACGAGGTGGAAGACGAAGAGCCCTGCGTTCAACCGGCCTTCGGCGGCAAGGGCGTTGGCCGCGAGCGCCGAGGACCAGAAGCACGGCCACATCAGGAGCTGCCAACCGATCGGCCGGTCCCAGCGGGCAAGCTGGGCATGCGGCCAGAGCCATCGCGGCAACACGCGATAGACGAAATTGTCGGAGGGCGCGTCGATGACGCGATCGAGGTTCGGATCGGCTGTGCTCATGGGCCAACTGATAGAGCATGGGCGGCGCCAAGAAAACCGCCCCCTTCCCTCCCGGCTCGAAAATCGGCTGCGGCCTTTCGTCAGTCGAAGCTGACGCCGAACTTGTAGCTGGCGGAGACGCCGAACATCAGCTGGTTCTTGCTGCCGCGCTCTTCGACGAGGCTCGAATCGGCCACGGGGCCCGCCAGGCGCTTGTATTCGGTGAAGGCGCTCATCGAGAGCTTGTCGGTGGCGGCCCAGGTGATCGCACCGCCTGCGCCATAGGACGTGATGCCGCCATCGGGATCGTACTGGCTCAAACCCGAAGCGGCGGATTCCGCCGCGTTCACGCCGTAATAGGCATCCGTATAGCCGCTGGTGGCGAAGGTCATGCGTGGGCCGGCGGAAACCCTGAGATCCGGAGCGATATCGGTAAAGGCATCGACCGCGATGTCGGCGACAAGGCCATCATGGGCCCGGATGCCCTGGCGCAGTTCGGCGCGGGCACGCAGCCAGTCCGTGACATAGACATCGGCGAAGCCACCGAGTTCGCCGCCCCAATCGACCTCGGACAGGCCGCGCAGCGCTTTGTCGTCGCCGGCATCGCGACCGCGGACAAACTTGCCGACAACACCGGCACGTAGCACATCGGTGTCATAGATCGCAAAGCTCGGATTGTCGTTGCGCGAGGAAAAGCGCGGGGCACCGCCTCGTCCGACAGAGATGATCGGGGAGAAGAAGAACTTGTTGTCCTTGGCGCCTTCGAAGGTCGGAGCCGAGATGCCGGCACCGCCGAGCGTCACATACCAGTTGCCGGAGAAGAAGCCTTCGGCAAGTGCCGGTGAAGACGTGGCCGCAACGGACGCGGCAAGACAGGCGACGATACGCACCTTGTTCATGGTGACCCCCAAGAAAACGCAGAACAAAAGACCCGAAGATCGCGATCTCAACTTCGATCAATATTTCAGGAATCCGTTACGGGTTCTTTAACCACGCGACTTGCGACCTCGGCCTCAACTCGCTTCATCAGCAGCATTGATCGATCGATCAGTCAAGCTGCTGAATTTGCGTGGAAATCGCCGCACAAGAACCGAACATTGCGGATTTGTGTCTCAATGACGTGTTTCGCCTTGACCTTCAGCCGCTAGGCGCCTTTGCTGCGAAGCAACGAGAACAGGAGACCCGCCATGGCTGTCGATACATCCGCACGCACCCCCACCTTTACCTATGTCGACGGAGACTGGTTTGCAGGCAACCCGCCGCTGATCGGACCGGTTTCGCATGCCATGTGGCTGGGCTCGACGGTGTTCGACGGGGCGCGCTGGTTCGACGGCATCGCACCGGATCTCGACCTGCATTGCCAGCGCGTCAATCGCTCGGCCGAGAACATGGGCATGAAGCCGACCATGGCGGCGGAAGAGATCGAGCGCCTTGCCTGGGAGGGTATTTCGAAGTTCGACGGCAAGACGGCGATCTATATCAAGCCGATGTATTGGGCGGAGCACGGCCAGGCAGGCTCCGTGGTGGCCGCCGATCCGGAATCGACCCGGTTTGCGCTCTGCCTGTTCGAGGCACCAATGCACACCGCCAAACCCTCTTCGCTGACGGTCTCGCCCTTCCGCCGTCCGACGCCGGAATGTGCCATGACGGACGCCAAGACCGGCAGCCTCTATCCCAATTCCGGCCGCATGATTATCGATGCCCGCAAGCGCGGCTTCGACAATGCGCTGGTGCGCGACATGAACGGCAATGTGGTTGAGACGGCATCCTCGAACGTCTTCATGGTCAAGGACGGCGTGGTCTATACGCCTGCCGCCAACCGCACCTTCCTCGCAGGCATCACCCGCGCCCGCATCATGGGCCTGCTGCGCCAGGCAGGCTTCGATGTGCGCGAGGCGACGCTGTCGGTCGAAGATTTCATGAATGCCGATGAGGTCTTCCAGACTGGCAACTACTCCAAGGTGGTGCCGGTGACGCGGCTCGATGATGCGCAGTTCCAGGAAGGCCCGGTGACCCGCAAGGCGCTGGAGCTTTACATGGATTGGGCGAAGTCGACCGCCGGCACTGACGGCTGATCCCCATTGCCGCGGCGCTTGATCGCGCCGCGCCGCCTCTCTATCTCTCGATGATCTTCAGCTGTTCCATTTTCCGGAAGGATCTCCCTTGTCCGTCTTCAAGAACCTGCCCGCCCCGCCCGCTGTCGCGAAAAAGCCCATCTCCGACACGCGCCATGGGATCACCCGCACGGATGATTACGCGTGGCTGAGGGCCGACAACTGGCAGGCGATGTTCAAGGACACCTCGATCCTTGATCCGGAAATCCGCTCCTATCTGGAAGCTGAGAACAGCTACATGGAAGCGGCGATGGCGGACACGAAGGAGCTGCAGAAGCAGCTTTTCGCCGAGATGAAGGGCCGCATCAAGGAGGACGATTCGTCGATCCCGATGAAGGACGGCCCCTTCGCCTATGGCTCGGCCTTCGTCACCGGTGGGGAGCAGCCGCGCTATTTCCGCATCCCGCGCGACGGCAATCCGAAGGACGAGGCGATCCGCGAGCTGCTGCTCGACGGTGACAAGGAGGCTGCGGGCAAGGATTACTTCCGCCTGTCCGGCATCGACCACACGACCGATCATGCCTTCGGGATCTGGGGCTATGACGACAAGGGCTCGGAATACTACACGCTGCGGATCCGCGATCTCGCGACCAAACAGGACCTGGACGACGTGTTGGAGAATACTGCCGGCGGCGGGGTCTGGGCGCCGGACGGCAAGAGCTTCTTCTATACGCTGCAGGACGAGAACCACAGGCCGTCCAAGGTCTTCCACCACATCGTCGGCCAGCCGCAGTCGTCGGACCGTCTTGTCTACGAGGAAAAGGATCCCGGCTTCTTCATGGGTGTCGGCGGCTCGCTGCTCGATGATTTTATCTTCATCGACATCCATGACCACGAGACCTCCGAATACCGTCTCCTCTCGACCAAGGACCTGATGGCCGAGCCGCAATTGGTCGCCGAGCGCGAGGAAGGCGTCGAATATTCGATGACGGAAGGCGGAGACGTCTTCTACATCCTGACCAATGCCGACGGCGCGAAAGACTTCAAGATCGTCGAGGCGCCTGTCACCGCGCCGGGCAAGGCGAACTGGAAAGAGGTGGTGCCGCATGAGCCGGGCCGTCTGATCCTCAACCACATGGCCTTCGCCCGCCATCTCGTCTGGCTGGAGCGCCGCGAGGGCCTGCCGGTTATCATGATCCGCGATCGCAAGAGCGGCGAAGAGCATTCGATCGCCTTCGCCGAGGAAGCCTATTCGCTGGGGCTTCAGGGGGCAGCCGAATACGACACCGACGTCATCCGCTTCTCCTATTCGTCGATGACGACGCCGAGCCAACTGTTCGACTACAACATGGCGACCCGCGAGCGGACGCTTCTGAAAACGCAGGAAGTGCCGTCGGGCCATAACCCTGGAGACTATGTCACCCGCCGGGTCTTTGCCGAAGCGCATGACGGCGAGACGGTGCCGGTCACCCTGCTCTATCGAAAGGACACGCCGCTCGACGGCTCGGCGCCTTGTCTGCTCTATGGCTACGGCGCCTATGGCATCACCATCCCCGCCGGCTTCAACACCAATTGCCTGTCACTGGCAGACCGTGGCTTCGTCTATGCCATCGCCCATATCCGCGGCGGCAAGGACAAGGGTTTCTCCTGGTACGAAGACGGCAAGATGGAAAAGAAGGTCAATACCTTCAAGGACTTCATCTCGGCTGCCGACCACCTGGTGAGGCAAGGCTTCACCGCATACGACCGGATCATCGCCGAAGGCGGGTCTGCCGGCGGCATGCTGATGGGCGCCGTCGCCAATATGGCACCGGAAAAATTCGCCGGCATCATCGCCGCTGTGCCCTTCGTCGACGTCTTGAACACCATGCTCGACGACACGCTGCCGCTCACCCCGCCGGAATGGCCGGAATGGGGAAACCCGATCGAATCGGAAGAGGAATATCGCTGGATCGCGGCCTACAGCCCTTACGACAATGTCGAGAAGAAGCCCTACCCGCCGATCATCGCGCTTTCAGGCCTCACCGACCCACGCGTCACCTATTGGGAGCCGACCAAGTGGATCGCGAAGCTGCGCGAAACAGCACCGGAGGCTGGTCCGTTCCTCTTGAAGACCAACATGGCCGCCGGCCATGGCGGCAAGTCGGGGCGCTTCCAGCGGCTAGAAGAGATCGCGTTCGAATATGCCTATGCGATCAAGGTGGCGGGTAAAATGTAAAGGCGGTGACGCCGGTCACATTCTAGAAGCAATGACGGGTGCGTTTTGGGCATTGTTTCGGCAATGCCTGAAACAGCCAGGGCTGACATTCCTGATTCGCGGCGCGTACTTTCAGTCGCGCCGTTGCGCAAGGGCCAATCGTCATAATGCAATGCGGGACGCAAGCTTCGCGCAAGGTTGAAAAGTTAACAAAAGGTTAATTTCTCAACCGAGGTTCTTGCCATGAGGATCGAAAGCGGCCTGAGCAGCTACTCCTATCAAAGCCGTCACGTGCCGAGCACGGTCGGTACCGAGGATGCTGCACCCGAGACGCCTGCGACACCCACCGGCCGCGCGACCGGAGCCAGCACATTCTCCAGCACGCTCCTGTCGAACCAGCTCGCGTCTGCGCTCTGGACGGTGGAAGGCTCGCGCAAGGCGATCGTCGATATCGGCAACACGCAGAACCGCGATCGCTCGCCGGCCGATTCCCGCGTGCAGATGGTGGAAGCTGCCTACCGTGAATACGAGATACCCCCCTCGCCCTATCAGGAATTCTGATGAGACGATGCGGTCAAGAAGGCCGGCCGGCATGATGCCAGGCCGGCCTTCTTGCGTTTGGCCGCCGGATCTCAGGCGTGGCTGTGGTGGCGGCCATGTTCGTGATCATGGTCGTGATCGTGGCCCGCCTCGCAAGATGCGCCTGCCGGTCCACAGCAGGAGGATGACAGGGTGATGGCCTCGCCTGCCCGCCACTCACGATAACTCTGGGTGAGGATCTGGATCGAGGAATTCAGGAAGAGGCCTGCCATGATGCCGGCGACGACCAGGTCCGGCCATGCGGTCGCCGTGCCCCAAACGCCCAGGGCTGCGATCATCACAATGACATTGCCGATCGCGTCATTGCGCGAGCAGAGCCAGACAGAACGGACGTTGGCATCCCCGTCCTTGTAGGACATCAGAAGCAGAACACTCGCGACATTGGCCGCCAGCGCCAGAAGGCCGATGAAGCCCATGACCGGCGCCTCGGGCACACCGCCCTGAAAGACCCGCCAGACGGTGGAGCCGAAGACCCAGAGCCCCATCACGAAGAGGCTGATACCCTTGGCCGCGGCCGCCATACTGCGGGTCTTCAGCGTCGCACCGATGACGGCCAGCGAGATGCCATAGGTCACAGCATCGGCGAAGAAGTCCAAGGCGTCAGCCTGCAGGGCCTGAGAACGCGCCATCTGGCCGGCCGTCATCTCGACCACGAACATCGCGGCATTGATGGCAATCACCATCCACAGGCGGCGTTTATAGGTTTCCGACATGCCATCGAAAGGGGCATGGTCGTGTCCGCAGGCAGCACTCATCGCATCGATCCTTCACGTCTTGATGTGGTCATGACGTGAAGATAGGATCTCTAGTCACTAGAGGTTCAAGAGGTAATTTTCATGTTTTCGATCGGAGATCTCTCGCGGCGCGCCGGGGTGAAGGTGCCGACCATCCGCTACTACGAGCAGATGGGCCTGATCTCGGCACCCGACCGGACTGAGGGCAATCAGCGGCGTTATGAAAAGAACGACCTCGATCGGCTGACCTTCATCCGCCACGCGCGCGATCTCGGCTTTCCGATCGAGGCAATCCGGGAACTCCTAACGCTCAGCCGGCACCCGGAAGAGCCCTGCGAGCGGGCGGATCAGATCGCGCGAGAGCAGCTGGAGGAGGTGCAGGAGAAGATCGCGCGACTAAAAAAGCTGGAGGCGGAGCTGGCGCGGATCGTCTCGCATGCCGACTGCCACACCGTTGGTGATTGTTATGTCATCCGCGCGCTATCCGATCATGGGCTTTGCGAGCATGAGCATTGAGGAGAGCCGCTTATGCACCAGCAGAGGATGCAAGGAACTTTTGACATTGTGTATGTGTTGGAGTAATCTCCAACGATGAAGGCCAAAAATCTGCTGAGAACCCGGCGATACCTTTCGGAGACGGTCTTCATTGACTTGAAGGTTTGGCAGGTGCCCGAGAAGGTTCTGGGCAGTCAGCACTTCTTCAAATACAGCCTTGCACTGATCAGCGGTGATGTGTGTGTGCTTCGATATGACAATGAAGCAGGCAAAAGCGACCACAAGCATATTGGATCAGCAGAGGTGCCTTACATTTTTGAGGGATTGAACGCCCTTCAAACGGACTTCTGGAAGGATGTCGAGAGATGGCTGAGCGAGAACCCAACAGTGTGACAATCAGCGTTTGTTCGCTCGATGAGCACAAGCAAAGACTGGCTGCGGCCTTCCGCGGCGAAGAGCAGGGCAACTATATAGAGTTTCCCACAGTTGAAGTGCTCTGGAAGGTTCTCACCGCAAAGCGTTGGGAAATTCTCAGAGCGATGACTGGCCAGGATGAGATGAGTATTCGCGAGGTTGCCCGCCGTGTCGGCCGCGATGTCAAGGCCGTCCATGGCGATGTGCAGGGAATGCTGTCAGCCGGACTTCTCGACAAGACCGCCAATGGCAATGTGATCTTTCCCTATGATGAGGTCCATGTGGACTTCAAGCTGCGAGCGGCATGAATACCTTGAACAGAGGCTGCACCCGTTGACAATCGATTTAAACTGGCGCATCACACGCGCCATGATCGACATTCGCGCAAACATCACCTGCACGTATTTTTGGGCCTACCGGTAACCGGCGGCCCGACAAGATCACATTGTCAACAGGCCGCCGTCAGGCGGCCTTGTTGTTTTCCGGACGACTTTCCCCCTGACGGCACGAGAAGAGACCAAGGGAAAGTGACATGACCGAAGATACTGACCTCACCCTGCCCCGCCCGCCGATCGTGGCGATCCGCCATGCGAAGCCGCGCGACCTGCCGGAACTCAATGCGATGATTGCCGCCCTCGCCATGCATCATGGTGATGCCTCGGCGATGACGCCCGAGGTGCTGGAGCGCGACCTGTTCGGCCCGATGCCCTGGATCCAGGCGCTGGTCGCCGACAGCGGCGAGGGCCTAATCGGCTACGCGATCCTCGTGCCGCTCTACAAGGCGCAGGAAGGCAAGCGCGGAATGGAGCTGCACCATCTCTTCGTCTGCGACGGCCAGCGCGGCAATGGCATCGGTCAGCATCTGGTCGATCGCGCCCGCCAGATCGCCCGCGCTTCCGGCTGCGACTTCCTCTCCGTTTCGGCCGCAACCGGCAATTTCGCCGCCCACCGTTTCTACGAGAACATGGATTTCATTCCGCGCCCGGTCACCGGCATGCGTTACCTGCAGGCGCTCAGCTGAACTTTCCACTCCGTACGCGAGGATTTCTCCATGCCCCGTATCGTGATTGCCCTGCAGAACGACTACGCAGACTGGGAGCCGGCGCTCCTGATGGCAGCAGCCCGCTATTGGCTCGACTGCGAGGTCGTGACCGCAAGTCCGGATGGCAAGCCCGTCACGTCGATGGGCGGCCTGAAAGTGACACCGGATATCGGCTTCGATGCGATCGATGCGGAGCGGTTCGACGCGCTGATCATTCCCGGCGGCTATGCTTGGGAAAAGGGCGTGGCATATGACTTCAAGGCATTGGCGACTGCGTTTCGCAACAAGGGGAAGGTTCTGGGCGGCATTTGCGCTGCGGCGAGCGCGCTGGCAGCGACGGGTGTTCTCAATGATGTGGCGCATACCGGAAATGCGCTCGCCTCGCACAAGAAATATCCCGGCTATCGAGGCGAAGCCCATTATCTCGACCAGCCTCAGGCGGTCCTGGATGCGAAGATCGTGACGGCAGCCGGGTCGTCACCCGATACGTTCACGATCGAGGTGCTGAAGGCGCTCGATCTGTACAGCACGGAAGCGCAGGAAGAGCTGGCATTGTTTGCCGCCGAGCATCGCGGCTGAGATCAAGCCGGATCAGTGCCGGACGGGCGGGTTTTCCGACCATTTTTGCAGGGTCGTCTTGATCAGGATCAGAGCCGCCTGCTGGGCATGGTCGCGTTCGCGCGGATCGACAATGGCAGAGAGACGCTTTTCGAAGGCCCGGACCGTTTCGTCGACCCAGCGATGCAGTGCGGGATCGGGGTAGTTGTCGAGCAAGGACCGGAGCGCATTCTCCATCCGCCGGCGTTCGATGCTCATGTCCCCTCCGAAGTCATTTCGACGACAGGATGATGACAGGCAAGGCTTGCGCGATGCTGAACAGGCTATGCGAGCTTACTGAACCGCGGGGATGGCTTTCAGATAGGAGGCAATCGCCTCGCGATCTGAGCCGGGAAGCTCGGCCATGTTCTTCTGCACCTCGACCATGGAGCCGCCGACGCTGTCATAGTCGGGGGTGAAGCCGGTCTCCAGATAGGTGACGATGTCGCCCTCGCTCCAGGAGCCCATGCTTCTTGATCCCGGCGTGATGTTCGGGATGGTGCCCTCGCCTTCCGGGTTGGGTCCGCCGGCCAGCCACTGGCCGGAGAGAAAGCCGCCAAGCGCGTTGCGGGGTGTGTGGCACTCGCCGCAATGGCCAGGGCCTTCCACCAGATATTGGCCGCGCTTGGCCATGTCCGAGGCATCGGCGAGCTCGACCCGAGGCGCATCGCTGAAATAGAGGAACTTCCAGCCCCCTAGGACGAGACGCTGATTGAAGGGGAAACCCAGTTCATGCGGCGGCGCGACCGCGCCGCTTGCGGGCAGCGTCTTCATAAATCCATAGAGGTCGTTGATATCCTCGGGCGTCATGCGGGCATAGGAGCCGTAGGGGAAGGACGGGTAGAGATGTTCACCCTCTCGACCCACACCGCGGGTCATGGCATCGCCGAACTCGGCAAGCGTCCAGGCGCCGATGCCGGCTTCCGGGTCGCTCGATATGTTGGGGGCGTGGAAGGTGCCGAAATCGCTCTTCAGCGGCGCTCCGCCTGACAGGATCAGCCGCGCATCGCCGGTGGCTCCCGCCGGCGCGTGACAGCTCGTGCAACCGCCCGCGAAGAAAACTTCACGGCCATGGGCGACATCCGGCTCGCCGAGATTGGCCCAGACGGACGGGTCCTGGCGGTCAGGTGCCGTGACGACCAGGAAGCCACCAAAACCGGCAATCCCGAGCACGGCGAGCGCACCCAATCCCTTGACCCAAGTCGATGCCATCAAAGGCCTCCATCATAACCACGCGTCGCCCTTCTGAGCGCAGATCGGCGGGCGATCCGGATCAGCCGGACTCCGCCCGCCGCAAAGCTCTTACTTCTTCAGACGGTAGGTCTGGTGGCAATCGCCACAGGTGCCGCCAATGGCCTGCATGGCCGCGCCGACGGCTGCCTGGTCGGCCGGAAAGCTTGCGAGCTGCGCTTCGGCAGCGGCGGTGAGCTTGGCGGACTTTGCCTTGAAGTCATCCATGTTCTGCCAGATCGCCGGGGCAGCCTCGCTGTCCATGCCGGTTTCGCTGCCGGCCGGGAAGTGATCGGGGAAGGTCTTGCTGACTTCGGCCAGCGTGGTGAGGGCTGCTCTCACGGCCTCGGCATCATAGGGCTTTTCGCCCTTGGCGATACCGCCGAGCGTGCCCATGGCGCCGCCGACCTTCTTCATCTCTTCCTGACGGACAACCTGCGGTTCGCCCGCAGCGATCGCTGCGGACACGCCAAGACAGATCGCCGCCACAGCGGACAGAACAACTTTCAACTTCATCAGCTTTTCTCCAGAGTTCGGCCGGACGCACCGGCGATCATTTGCGGGCAACACATGTTTGCAGGCTCGGGAGAGCCGATTGAAGTCACAAAGGAGTGATAAGTCACCCCCCGATCAACTTTCGGATATTTATGACGAATTCGCGTCAGGCGTCTGTCAGCAAACTGTCAGGAAGGCACGCCGACACGCCGCTTCTCACGCACCAGATCGAGCCGCCGATCCGGCTCGCGACCATGCCCCGATATCTCGATGCGGTCCTCGAAAACCGAGAGCACGGCGAAGGCATTCTCGTGCTCGGTATCCACCATGCCTTTGAAGTTGACGAAGTGTACGCCGTCTTTTTCCGCGTAGTTTCCGGTGTGCTGATGACCACAGAGATAGGCCAGTGCAGCAGGCGATGCCGTGACAAGCCGGGTCAGTTCCTCGGCATCCCACAAAGAATGATCCGAGAAGGGATGGATGGGATAATGGCCGAGCAGAATGACCTGGTCTCCATCCGCTTGCGCGGCCGAAAGCCGGTCCGCGATCCAGTTCATCTGTCGGCTGGAGATACCGGCATTCCACTCCTGGGCATTGGGCGCGCCCTTTGCTTTCAACGCGGCCAGACGCTGCTTTGCCTCGTCGCGCCGGGGGTCACGTTCCGGCGGTGCGAAGAGCGAGATCTCATTACCGTCGGTTACGAGGAGACGCAGCCCCCTGATCCGCACCTCATGATAGGGTGCCGGCATGCCGAGCGCGGCATGGACCTCGGGCAGACGATCCGGCGCGACGAGAAAGTCGTGATTGCCGGGCAGCAGGATGCGGGGCGCCGCAAGGCCATCGAGGATTTCCAGAACCGGCGCGAGATTGTCCCAGCCGCGATCGATGAGGTCGCCTAGCACCACGACGGCGTCGAGAGCCTGCGTGTTGAAGTGCGCAACCGCCTCCCGCAGCTTGGGCAGAGACTGGCGGAAGTGGCGGTCGAGAACCGGGTTTGGATCAAGATCGGCATATTGCGGATCGGCGATAATGCCGAGCCGCAGGCGGGGGAGGTCGTTTGTCATGTATGGGCACCGCTCGTTTCAAGCGGTGCCTAGGACTTGTCGATGACGACGAGATGACAGGCGAGGCTAGCCAGGCAGGTTCGGCTGTATTTTCGTCTGCGGCATGATGCCGGCATAGAGGGTCATGCAAATGAGGGTCAGCGGAACCGCGAGCATGGCGCCGACCGCGCCCCAGAGCCATGTCCAGAAGACAATCGCGCCAAACAGCATGAAGGCATTCATCTGAAGCCTTTTGCCCATGACGGCCGGGATGAGCAGGTTCTCCAGGAAGCCGTCCAGCACGAAGAAGATGAAAGCCGGCATCAGCCCCCAGAACAGGCTTTCGTGCACCAGGAGCCCGCCGATCGCCATGGCAATCGTCACCATGGCGATACCGAGGAAGGGGATGAAGCTCAACAGGAAGGCTGCCACTCCCCAGAGCGCCGGCGTTCCGAGGCCGCCCAGCCAAGCGACGATGCCTGCTGCCACGCCGAAGAGGCCATAGACGATGACGGCGGTGGCAAAATAATAGCCGAGCGCCTCTTCCACCTCGTTCAGGAGGCGAATGGCCTTCAGGCGGCGGGCGCGATCCGAGAACGCGCGGATCAGTTCGCGGCGCAGGGCAAGCCGGCAGGACAGGAAGAGCAGCAAGCCGGCGATGAAGATGAAGACCTGGAGCAAGGCCGGCGTGACACCGGCTGCGATCGTCGAGAGAATCGTGCCGGAATTTTCCATCATGGTCTCGAGCGAATCCGGTCCACGGGACAGGATCGCCAGAGGCCGCTCCATCCAAGGGATCTGCTGGAGATAGGCGATCACCTGGTTGACCATGTCCGGTCCGTTCTCGATCAGCATGGCGATTGGTGTCCAGACGATGCTGATCAACACGAGAAGGACAACAAGGAAGAGCCCCGAAAGAATGATCGCCGTCAGCGTCGGAGGAACACCGAGCTTGCCGAGACGGTCGGCCGCAATGCCGAGGATCAGCCCAACGACCACGGCCATGGTGAGCGGAATGAGGATGAAGGAGGCGAGATGCAGCGCGATCAGGGCGAAGATCAGGAAAAGCCCGATCACAGACCAGGAGACGACGTAATCAAGGCCCGTCTTCTTGAAACGGACCTTGCGGGATGGCGTGTGCCGTTGGTTGACCTCAATGTTCACCGGGCGCTCCCCGGCATAAATTGGTCTCGGCTGCAGATTGGCGACATGACGGTGTTCCCCTGGGCGACGTCCTTCAACGTTCGGGAACAATATCCGTTCCACTCCGGATCGCGCCGGCTTGCAGCGGATCCGGAGGTGATCAGGCCGCAGGCGCGACCAGGGTCAGCCCGATGCCCCAGGGATCCTGCAAGTGGTGGCCGCGCGCGGTGCGGTCCACCTTGATTTCGAGGCCTTCGAGCGTCGCGAGAACACCGTCCAGAACAGCCTTGTCGTTGAAGGCGAGTTCGTAATCCTGCAAGCCGGTCATGGCACCGGTGCGGGCCGGGGCATTGCGGCTGTTCCAGATGTTGGCTGCCACATGGTGGTGGTAGCTGCCGGAAGCGTAGAAGCTTGCACCCGGATAGCTCGCCATCTTCTTCAGACCGAGCACACCTTCGTAGAAGCGGTCGGCTTCCGGCACATTCCCGACCTGCAGATGGATATGGCCAAGAGCTGCGTCCGGCAACATGCCGGCCCAGGGCGTCTTTGCCGCGCTGTCGTAAAGCGCCTGCAGATCCAGCCGGCGCGTGTCCATCTCGACGGTTCCATCGGCGTGATAGGTCCACTCCTCGGGCTTGCGGTCGCGATAGACTTCGATGCCGTTGCCTTCCGGGTCGGAGAGATAGATTGCCTCGCTCACCAGATGGTCGCTCGCGCCGTCGAATTGCAGGCCAAGATTGGCCGCATGCGCCAGCCAATGGGCAAGCTCCGCACGATCCGGCATTAGGAATGCGTTGTGAAACAGGCCGGCGGCATTCCGGGGCGCGGGAGCCGCATCACCCCGTGTCGTCAGCGTCAGAAGTACGCGATCGCCAGCGCCGAGTTCGATACCACTGTCGCTCTTTTCGAGCCGCTTCATGCCGAGCGCCTTCTCATAGAAGCCAGCCATCGTATCGAGATCGCGCACGACCAGATGGGCACGGCCGACATGCATGGGGCGGCTTGTGGCGAAAGATGTGAGTTCGTTCGATACGGCGGTCATGGGTTTTCTCCTGCGGCCTCAGGCGGCGCTTTCGAAGAATATGGTTCAGATCGTTCGTTCACAGAAGGTCGCATTTCTTCGAAACTTCGTTCGACAAAAGTTGACGAAGCAACCCGTCCCAAAGTTGATCCTGATCAATGCGGCTCGCGCTGCCGAGACGCATCTTGAGTCCATAAAGAGGAAACACCCGGCGGATGCCAAAGGAGAGCAAGATGTACAAGAAGATCATCGTCCCGGTCGATCCGGCAGCCGTCGAGATCGGCGAGAAGATCCTGGCGAAGGCGAAATCCCTGCTGGACGAGGGTGGCGAGATCGTGCTGCTCACGATCATCGAGGACATCCCCGGCTATCTCGCGATCGACGTGCCGGTTGACCTGATCGAAGGCGCGATCAACGACGCCAAGGCCAAGCTCGTTGCGATCAAGGAAAAGGCCGAGGTGAAGGCGCATATCGAGATCCGATCCGGCGCTCCGGCCCGTGAAATTCTCGCCACGGCCGAGGAGCACCAGGCGGACCTGATCATCGTCGGGTCGCATGTGCCCGACTTCTCCAACTATTTCATCGGCGCGACGGCCGACCGGGTCGTTCGTCATTCCAAGATTTCGGTTCTGGTCGACAGGTGAGACGATGGACAATCCCGTACAAGCCATGGACACAGCCCATTTCGAGCGGATCCTCTTGGCCCGCAAGGACGAGATCGAGCGTCGGCTGAAGAAAATCGACAATGACCTCGGCACGCTGAAAAGCGCCGACAGTGCCGAGCGCGCGACCGAGGCGGAAAACGACGAGGTGCTGGAGGAATTCGGCCAGGTCGGTGAGGAAGAACTGAGGGCCATCGATGCCGCGCTGGACCGGATCGCCAAGGGGCGGTATGGTCAGTGCATGAAATGCGGCAAGCCGATCTCCATGGAGCGGCTGAAGGCCGTGCCGCACACACCTTTCTGCAAGGACTGTGCAGCGTCGATTTGAGAGGCGCCTTTCGGGGGCGATGGGCAGGCCGGAGTGATGAGCTCCGGCCTGTTTCTCGTTTACTTCTTGCGCATGGCCTCGGCGAGCGCCGCGCCGAGACCACCCATGGCCGGCTGCTCCGGCTTCGGCGGGCGGGCGTTCGAATGCTTCATCGCATTGGCATTGCCGCGGGCGTCACCGCGCATCGAGGGCTGTTGCGCCTCGCCGCCGTCTTTCCGCATGGTGAGCGCAATGCGCTTGCGCTTGACGTCGACCTCGACGACGCGGACCTTCACGACATCGCCCGCTTTCACCACCTCATGCGGGTCCTTGACGAAACGATCGGCGAGCTGGGAGACGTGGACGAGGCCATCCTGATGCACGCCGATATCGACGAAGGCGCCGAAGGCGGCAACGTTGGTGACGGTGCCTTCGAGCGTCATGCCGACCTTGAGATCGGTGATCTCCTCCACGCCTTCGGCAAAGGTCGCGGTCTTGAAGGACGGGCGGGGGTCGCGGCCCGGCTTTTCGAGTTCGGCGAGGATATCCTTGACCGTCGGCAGACCGAACTGCTCGTCGATGAAGCGCTTCGGATCGAGGCTTTTCAGGGTGGCGCTATCGCCCATCAGGGAGCGCAGGTCGCGACCACAGGCGGCGACGATCTTCTTGGCGACGCCGTAAGCTTCCGGATGCACCGAGGAGGCATCGAGCGGCTCCTTGCCGTTCGGAATGCGCAGGAAGCCGGCGCATTGCTCAAAGGTGCGGGCGCCGAGACGCGACACTTTCAAGAGATCCTTGCGGCTTTCGAAGGCGCCGGTCGCGTCGCGATGGGCGACAATGGCTTCTGCCGTCGTCTTGCCGAGACCGGAAACGCGAGCGAGCAGCGGGGCGGATGCCGTGTTGAGATCGACGCCGACGGCGTTCACCGCATCTTCGACAACGGCATCGAGCGAGCGGCCGAGTTTGCCCTGATCGACATCGTGCTGGTACTGGCCGACGCCGATCGATTTCGGTTCGATCTTGACGAGTTCGGCGAGCGGATCCTGAAGGCGCCGCGCAATCGAGACGGCACCGCGCAAGGATACGTCGAGATTGGGGAACTCCTTGGCGGCGGTTTCCGAAGCGGAATAGACGGAGGCGCCGGCTTCCGAGACGATGACCTTGGTCGGCTTCGGCGCGGTCGACGGGAACTGGGCGAGCATGTCTGCCACCAGCTTTTCCGTTTCGCGGCTGCCGGTGCCATTCCCGATCGAGATCAGTTCGACCTTGTGCTTGCGGATGAGCGAAGCAAGCTCCGCCTGCGTGCCGCGGATGTCGTTCTTCGGTGGGAAGGGATAGACGGTCGTCGTCTCCACCACCTTGCCGGTGCCATCGACGACGGCGACCTTGACGCCGGTGCGGATGCCGGGGTCGAGGCCCATGGTCGGGCGTGAGCCGGCGGGGGCTGCGAGCAGCAGATCCTTCAGATTGCGGGCAAAGACGTGGATCGCCTCTTCTTCGGCCCGCTCGCGCAGTTCGCGCATCAGGTCGAGCGATAGAGAGACCGAGAGCTTGACGCGCCAGGTCCAGCCCGCGACTTCGAGCAGCCACTGGTCGGCTGGGCCCTTGGCTGCCACCTGATAGGCGCTCGCGATCATGCGCTGGCTTGGCTTCACCGGGGCGGTATCATCGCGGTCGACTTCGATCGACAGCGACAAAAACTCCTCGTTCCAGCCGCGCAGCATGGCGAGCGCGCGGTGGCCGGGGACCGTTGCCCAGCGCTCGGAATGGTCGAAATAGTCGGAGAACTTGGCCCCCGCCTCGCCCTTGCCGTCGACGAGCTTCGAATAGAGGATCGCGCGATCCTTCATGTCGTTGCGCAGGCGGCCAATGAGATCGGCGTTTTCCGAGATCTGCTCGGCGATGATGTCGCGGGCGCCTTCGAGCGCCGTCTTTACGTCCAGCACCTCTTCGGTGATGTAACCGGCTGCGAGCTGCTGCGGGTCGCTCGAGCGGTCGGCGAGGATCGCATCGGCGAGCGGCTGCAGCCCCTTCTCGCGGGCGATCTCGGCGCGGGTGCGGCGCTTGGGCTTGTAGGGCAGATAGATGTCTTCGAGCTCGGCCTTGGTCGTCACCGAAGCGATCTTGCGGGCAAGCTCATCCGTCATCTTGCCCTGGCTATCGATGCTTTCGAAGATCGATTTGCGGCGGGCGGCGAGCTCGCGCAGATAGATCAGCCGTTCGGCGAGATTGCGCAGCTGGGTATCATCGAGACCGCCGGTCACTTCCTTGCGGTAGCGGGCGATGAAGGGGACCGTGGCTCCCTCGTCCAGCAGGCCGACAGCCGCCGTGACCTGGTCGGGACGGGCGTTGATTTCGGTAGCGATGAGGGCGGCAATGGATCTGATGTCGTCGGCCATGGGTCTTCCGTCCTGTGCTGAGCAGACTTTCGTTGGCAAGCCAACGATTCATCCGCGCAGCTTCTATGTTTGTCGCGGGTTCTCATCGCAAAACCGTGGGACACTTTTGCTGAACCTGCTTCGTGGACGCGGACCATAGCGGCCGAATGCGGCAAGGCAACGGGAATGGAGCCCACTTCACAGGAAAGCAGGGCCATCAGAGGTCAATTCGGCTTGACCTTTCGCCTCCCTCCCCTTAACCGCCGGGCATTCCCTTGTGGCACTGGAGGCTGGCGATGAAGGTTCTTTTGATCGGTTCGGGTGGACGCGAACATGCTCTGGCCTGGAAGATCGCCCAGTCGCCGCTTCTGACCAAGCTCTATGCCGCGCCCGGCAATCCCGGCATCGCCGAAGAGGCGGAGCTTGTTACTCTTGACACGGATGATCACGCTGCTGTCGTCACCTTTTGCAAGGACAAGGGCATCGACTTCGTCGTGGTCGGGCCGGAAGCGCCGCTGGTCGCCGGCATTGCCGACCGCCTTCGCGAGGCCGGCATCGCGGTCTTTGGGCCGTCTGCCGCCGCCGCCCAGCTCGAGGGTTCCAAGGGTTTCACCAAGGATGTCTGCGCCCGCTTCAACATTCCGACCGGAGCCTATCAGCGTTTCAACAACGCGCCAAAGGCCAAGGCCTATGTGCGCGAACAGGGCGCACCCATCGTCATCAAGGCCGACGGCCTTGCCGCCGGCAAGGGTGTCACGGTTGCGATGACGCTGGATGAGGCGCTGGCCGCCATCGACGATTGCTTCGAGGGCGCCTTCGGGCCGGCTGGTGCGGAAGTCGTGGTCGAGGCCTTCCTCGATGGCGAGGAAGCAAGCTTCTTCTGCCTCTCGGACGGCAAGTCGCTTTTGCCGCTTGCGACCGCCCAGGACCACAAGCGCGTCGGCGACGGCGACACCGGACCCAATACCGGCGGCATGGGTGCCTATTCCCCGGCACCGGTCATGACGTCTGAGATGGTCGAGCGCACGATGAAGGAGATCATCGAGCCGACCATGCGCGGCATGGCCGAGATGGGGCATCCCTTCCAGGGCGTGTTCTTCGCCGGGCTGATGATCACCGAGAAGGGTCCGGAACTGATCGAGTACAATGTCCGCTTCGGCGATCCGGAATGCCAGGTGCTGATGATGCGCCTGAAGAGCGATCTTCTGCCGATCCTCCATGCCTCCGCCACCGGCACGCTGGATCAGGTGACGGCCGAGTGGAGCGAGGACCCGGCGTTGACCGTGGTGCTGGCATCCAAGGGCTATCCCGGCGCTTACGACAAGGCGACGCCGATTGCCTCGCTTCCCCAGGCCGGGGACGGCGCCAAGGTCTTCCATGCCGGGACGGCGATGAAGGACGGCCAGCTGGTCGCGACCGGCGGGCGCGTGCTGAACGCGACGGCGCGCGGTGCGACGGTTGCCGAGGCACAGGCGGAAGCCTATCGACTGGTCGACGCGGTCGAATGGGCAAACGGTTTTTGCCGTCGCGACATCGGCTGGCGGGCGATCGCGCGCGAGAAAGCCTGATTTCCCGACGGATCTGTCGCGATTTCCGCTTCGAATTCGCCACTTCGTTCAAATTTTACAGAAGCTTCTGACCGGATCGAAAGAAACGGCTGCTAACGTTCTTCCCAACAATCGGGGAAAAACCTTATGCGCCGTCTCGCTTCGACATCCATGATCCTTGCAGCATCGCTGGTGGCCATGCCTGCCATGGCAGGCTCGATCTCGACCATAACCGGGCTCTCCGCCAGCCAGCCGAGCATCGTCTCGATCGACTGCGCCCATTGCCCCGCGCCGGCACCGAGGCTCAGCAAGTCGCACTACGAGGTGCCCGCCATCACCAATGGCTATCAGGCCGCCGAAGTGGTGGATATCGACGGTGAGAAGAAGCTAAAGCGCGTGGAGCGCTGGTTCGGCGGGTCCCCGGTCGTGGTCTATAGCTCGGCTGCAGGCTGGGCGACGGATGGCGCGATGGTCGTTGCCGGCACCCTGCCCGCTCCTGCCGCCATCGACCATGGCGCGATGACCGCAGCCGTCGAGACGGCTGCGGGCGGCAAACCTGCCCCGGCTCTTGCAGGCTTCGAGCTGCGCCTCGACTGATTTCCCATCCGCCCGCCAAACGATCCGGGCGCGGCGGTTCCTCGTGGACGACACGGACATAACGCCCGGCCCAGTCCCGGGCGTTATGTCATTGAGACCCCCTACTTTTCATCCGTACATTTTCGTACCGCAATATTTTGAGCTGCTTAAAGGCATCTCAATCTTTGAGATCGAGAGTCTGTCGCACTCCGTCGACACATGACGTGCCGATCCCGTTCGCTTGCTCCTCCCACCGCGCACGAACCGCTCGACAGACGAAAGCTCTCTCGCCTATGAAAAATCTGAAGATTTCCCTCCAGCTGATCATGCTGATCGGCGGCTTGATGGTGGCCTTTGCTGCCGCCACCTATTTCGAGGTCCGATCCTCGACTGCGACGATCTACCAGCAGCGCTACGAACTCCTGAGGACGCAGGTCGAGAGCGCATTGTCCGTTCTCAAGGACTTCAACGACCGCGCCGTTGCCGGCGAATTCACCGTTGAAGAGGCCAAGACCCGCGCCTACAACATGCTGAACAAGATGCGCTTCGAGCCGGACGGCTACTTCTTCGGTTATGACTATGATGTCGTCATGGTGTTCCACCCGACTTCGAAGGATGTCGGCAAGAGCAACAAGGGCAAGCCGGACGCCAATGGCTTTGCCTATCGTGACGAGCTGGTCCGGCTTGGCCAGCTGGGCGGCGGTTTCGTCGAGTTCATCGGTCCGAAGCCCGGGAAAGATCCCGAAGATCGCTCCTATCCCAAGGCCTCCTACGGCAAGGCCTTCGAACCCTGGAAGGTCGTCATCGTCACCGGTCTTTACACCGATGATCTGAAGGCTGAAATCCGCTCGAGCGTCATCAAGACGATCAGCTGGTCCATTGGCATCTTCGCTCTCGCGCTGATCGCCGCCTTCTTCGTGATCCGCAACATCACCAAGCCCTTGAAGGCGATTCACGATTCGCTTGAAGCGGTGGCAGACGAGAATGTCGATATCGCCATTCCGCATACCGATCTGCGCAATGAAATCGGCATGATGGCGAAGGCCACCAAGAGCCTGCAGGACAAGGTGCGTGAGCGCCATGCGCTGGCGGCCCGCCAGGAAGAGCAGCAGCGCGAGCTGGACGGCGAGCGCAGCCAGAATGCCGAAGCGCAGCTTGCCGAAGCCCGGCAGCAGGCGCATGTCGTCTCCACCATCGGCCAGTCGCTGGAGCAGCTCGCCCATGGTGATCTGACTGTGCGCTGCGCCGACCTCGGACCGAAATATGCAGCACTGCGCGACAACTTCAACGACGCGCTGGCGCGTCTCGAAGAAGCCATGGCCCGCGTCAACCTGAAGGGCAACGACATTGCCGTCTCGAAGGAAGAGATCCGTCGCGCATCCGGCGAGCTTGCAACCCGCACCGAACGCCAGGCGGCCAATCTTGAGGAAACCTCGGCTGCGCTTGACGAACTGACCGTTGCCGTTCGCCAGACGGCGGATGGTGCTCGTGAAGCCGCAAGCCGCGTCAGCGCCGTCAGCGGCGAAGCCAAGCAGAGCGACGAGATCGTGGCCCGTGCCATCAGCGCGATGAGCGGCATCGAACAGTCGTCCGCCGAGATCACCAAGATCATCGGCGTGATCGACGAGATCGCCTTCCAGACCAACCTTCTCGCCCTGAACGCCGGCGTTGAGGCGGCCCGCGCCGGCGAAAGCGGCAAGGGCTTTGCCGTGGTCGCGCAGGAAGTCCGCGAGCTTGCCCAGCGCTCTGCAGCGGCCGCCAAGGAGATCAAGGATCAGATCGCCCGGTCGTCGCAGCAGGTCGAACAGGGCGTTCAGTTGGTGGGCCAGGCCGGGGAGGCTTTGAAACGCATCTCGGACCAGATCGCCAGCGCCAACGATATCGTCTCGAAGATCTCGCACAGCGCCCAGGAGCAGGACACGACCCTGCGCTCGATCTCGTCTTCGATGAACCAGCTCGACCAGGCCACCCAGCAGAACGCCGCGATGGCCGAGGAAACCACGGCTTCCGCCGAGGTTCTCGCCAACGACACAGGCGACCTCCTGAACCTGATCCGCAGCTTCAAGACGAGCCAGGCGGGCGGCCAGCAGCAGTATCGCATGGCGAGCTGATCACCTTTCGCGTGACGCAAGTTAAAAGGCCGCCGGAGCGATCCGGCGGCCTTTTGCATGTCAGGCCGTGCGATCGATATGTGCCGCGAGACGATCCAGCTCGCGATCGGAGAAGACTTCGATGCCGGCTTCACGCATCAGGGCTTCGGTGACGCCAAAGCCGGGGTGGCGGGTGCCGGAGAAGGAGCCGTCATAGATGAAGCCGGAGCCGCAGGAGGGGCTGCCGTCGATGAGGAGCGCCACGTCGCATCCCTGCTCGCGGGCAAAGGCGACCGCCTTCTTTCCACCCTCGACAAATTCTGCGGTGACATCGCCGCCCGTCACCTCCAGCACCCGGGCGCGGCCGGCCAGTACATCCTCGCCGTTCATGCCACCTTCGATTTCGGCGGGCGGGCGCGGCGTGGGCAGACCGCCGGCCTGTTCGGGACAGTAGCCGACGAGCCGCCCCTCGGCCTTCCAGCGCTCGATCCGCGGATCATTCAGCGGTTTGCCCTTGCCGTCATAACGGACAGGGCGGCCGAGCAGGCAGGCGCTGATGAGGATTTGGCGGGGCATCAGAGATCACGCAGCCTTCACTGCGATCTGCACGCCGGTTTCGTCCTGCAGCAGGCGGATAATGGCGAAGAGATTGTCGGCACGTGGATTCCCGGATGGGCCGAACATGCGCATCAGGCTCTTTGGCGGCAGACCCGACTTCTCGCCGAGTTCCTGAAAACCGATGGTGGCGTTGATGTAATCGCGCAAAAGAGCGCGACCGGTTTCGACGTCACCCGACAGCAGGAGCTCGATCGCCTCGCTCAGCAGCGCGGCGCGAAAAGCCGGATCCGATTGCGCTCTATCGCGGACGGTTTCCTTGAAATCTCTCGTCAAAGCCATCTCAGCCTGCCTTCCGCTTTTTGTATTCTGCCCAACGAGCCTGCGCCGTCTTGATGTCTGCCTGCTGCCGCTTCTTGGTTCCGCCGGCGAGCAGGATGACGAGTCTATCGCCGTCTTTGCCGAAATAGATGCGGTAACCGGGTCCATAATCGATGCGGTACTCCAGGACCCCTTCGCCCACACCCTTGGCATTGGAGAGGTTTCCTAGCGACATGCGAGTAATGGCCGTCGTGACCTTGACCGCAGCCATGGAGTCCAGCCCTTCGAACCAGAGCCCGAAGGGACTGCGTCCCTGGTCGTCGAGAAACTCACGTATCTCCATGGCTCAATGGTAACATATAGGCCACCATTCTCAACCGAAAAAACCCCGCCGAAGCGGGGTCTCACATCATCAGCCCGTGATCTTGGAGAAGTCCGCGACCGTGGCTGTTGCCTCGCGGATCGCCTTCAGGAGTGCCAGGCGGTTGGCGCGGATCGCGGCGTCCTCGTCATTGACCAGGACATCCTCGAAGAACTTGTCGACCGGGCCGCGCAACGTCGAGAGCGCCTGCATGGCGGAGCGGAAGTCTTCCGATGTCACGGCTTCGGCTGCCGATTTCGAGGCGGACTGAATGGCGGCGAAAAGGGCCTTTTCGGCATCGAGCTTCAGCAGCGCTTCCGAGACGCCATCGGCAACGACCGTGCCCTTCTTCTCTTCGGCAGCCAAAAGCTGGGTGGCGCGCTTGGTGCCGGCCAAGAGATTCAAGCCGTCTTCCGAGGTGATGAAGGCGGTGAGCGCCTCGGCCTTGCGGGCGACCATCAAGAGATCGTCGGCTTCGGGCGTCAGCACGGCATCGATGATGTCGTGGCGGGCGCCCTGGTCGCGAAGGTAAACCTTGAGGCGGTCGTGGAAGAAGGAGAGGAGATCTGGGATTGCCGCGAGGTAGGGGCCGCTGATGCCTGCTGGATTCTCAGCAATTAGCATCATGCCCCCCTGCAACGAGTTTGTCAGCGGCAGCCTGATGCCCTTCTCCAAAATCATGCGCACCACGCCGAGTGCTGCACGGCGCAGCGCATAGGGATCCTTCGAGCCGGTCGGCTTTTCGTCGATGGCCCAGAAGCCCACAAGCGTATCCAGCTTGTCGGCGAGTGCGACGGTGAGGCCCACCTTGTCTTCTGGCAGGCGATCGGAGGGACCGTTGGGCTTCCAGTGGTCTTCGATGGCGGCAGCAACGGAGGCGTTCTCGCCCTGCAGCAGCGCATATTTGCGGCCCATGGCGCCCTGGAGCTCGGGGAACTCGCCGACGGCTTCGGTGCGCAGGTCGGCTTTCGCCAGCACCACAGCGCGGTCAACGAGGGCGGCATCGGCGCCGACGATCGGCGCCAGTACCTTGGCCAGTTCGCGGATACGCGCGACGCGCTGCCCTTGCGTGCCGAGCTTGGCGTGGAAAGTCACGTTCAGCGCGTCGAGCTTGGCCATGCGCTGGTCGAGCGGCTTCTTGAGATCCAAGTCAAACTTGGCCGCCGAGGCTTTCAGCGTGTCGAGGTCCGGCAGATCGCCCTGGTCGCGCTTCCAGAAATGCAGCGCATCCGACAGGCGGGCGCGCACGACCTTGCCATTGCCATGCATGATTTCCTTGCCGCCATCGGTGGCCTGGATGTTGGAGATCAGGATGAAATGGTTGGAGAGCTTGTCCGTCTCACCCTGCGGGCGGACGACAAAGCACTTCTGATTGGTCTTGATCGTCAGGCGGATGATCTCTGCCGGGATCGAGAGGTAATCTTCCTCGAACGTGCCGAGCAGAACCTGCGGCCATTCGACGAGGCCGGAGACTTCCTCCAGCAGGCCCTCGTCCTCGACCAGCTCCAGGCCGTTGGCGAAGGCGATGTCGCGGGCGTCGTGCAGGATCATGTCCTTGCGGCGCTCGGCATCGAGGATGACCTTGGCGCGTTCCAGGCTTGTCACGTAGTCGTCGAAGCGCTTGACGGTGATGGCATCCGGCGCGTGGAAGCGGTGACCATAGGTGACATTGGAAGCCACGATGCCGTCGATCTCGAAGGGGATCACCTGCACTTCGTCATGCTCGGGGCCGAAGGTGCAGACGATCGACTGCAGCGGGCGCACCCAGCGCAGGCTTTCCATGCCCTTGCCCTCGATGCCGCCATAGCCGGAGCCCTTGGGCATCGAGGCAAAACCTGATCGCATCGACTTCGGCCAGGGGAATGTGCGGATGATGCCCGGCATCACATCGGCAATGATCTCTTCCGCCGCACGACCGGGCTTTTCCAGATAGGCAACGTAGAAATCGCCCTTCTTCGGATCGGTCTTGACGATGGCCTGGTCGATGGAGGTGAGGCCCGCGCCGCGCAGGAAGCCGTCGATCGCGCCTTGAGGTGCCGAGACACTCGGGCCCTTCTTCTCTTCCTTGATATCAGCCGAGCGGGCGGTGAGGCCACGGATATCCAGCGTCAGGCGCCGCGGCGTCCAGTATTCGCGCGCGCCCTCATAGGTGAGACCCGCATCGACAAGCGCATCGGTGACCATCTTCTTCAGATCGCCAGCCGCCTTGCGCTGCATGCGGGCCGGGATTTCTTCGGAGCGGAGTTCGAGCAGGAGATCGGGCATCGATTGGGACTTTTCGCTTGTTGCAGAAGGCTGCGGCGGACTTAGCAAGCCGCGCGGCAAAAGTCATCCATGGATGCGTGCAAAATGGCGGGGGTTCAGGCTGCGGTCAGATCTGTTCGCACGGGAATGGCAGCCAGCTCGGCGGCTTTTGCTGTCGCTTCTGTCTTCAGGTCATAGCTCGTCTGCAGGTTCATCCAGAACAGCGGCGACATATCGAAATACCGAGCGAGGCGAAGCGCAGTATCGGGCGTCAGTGATGTCTGCTCTGCGACCAGACGCTCGATCCGCGTGCGCGGTACGTTCAAGAGGCGTGCGAGGGCGCCAGCGCTCAGGCCCATGGGCTCCAGAAACTCATCGCGCAGAATTTCACCGGGATGTACGGGTGGCAGGACGATGGTCATGGCATGTCTTCCTGTCGAATAGAGGAAGTGAGCGATGATAAAAATACCATCAATCGGTCTGGGTGCCTACCACCCTCCCCCGCCGCCGCCGCCACCGCCGCCGCCGGAGGAGCCGCCGGAGAAGCCTGAGGAGGACGAGGAGCTGGGAGGGGGCGGTGCCGGAATGGTGGAGGCGATCGTCGAGGCCATGGAGGAGGAGAAGCCGCCGATGCGGTCGCCGAAACGGCCGTAGTTGCTGCCGTGGTACCAGCCGGGGCTGTAGGCTGCGGCCGCGGCGCCGGCGGCGGCCGTGGCGAGCCAAGTTTCGAAGGCTTGCGACCAGGGCTTTTCGACGCCCAGCGCCACGGCATAGGGCAGGAGTTTCTCGAAATGGCTGGGCGACATGGTCGGCGCGCCGGCCATGTTCATGCGGCCCTTTTCGGCGAGCGTCAGATAGATGCGGAGGCCCTCGATGCCGTCCATCAGCTTGCGGCCGAGCGGGGTCGGGGCGCCCATGATGTAGAAGAAGAGCAGATTGACCAGCAGGATGCCGCCGATGGCAATCAGCACCGGAAATTGGTGGGTTGCCTCCAGATCCATCCACATGGAGAGCAGCATCAGGCCGAGCGTCGAGAGGGCAACGAAGCCAATGAAGGCCAGCGCCACCACGGCGAAGATCTTGCTGACGAGCGAGCGCCCGCGGCGCAAGGTGCGGCCCAGACCGGCTGTGAACGTGCCGAAGAAGACCGAGAAGAAGGTGGGCACGAAGACCAGCGCGTAGACGTCTTCGGTAAGGTCGCCGAAAATGAAAAGGGCTGCCATGACCGCGATCGAGAGGCCGATGCCGAGGGAGGTATAGCCGGCATTGCCCTTGTAATACTTGTTGCGGTGTTCCTTTTCGATCGCCTGGCGGAAGCGGTTGCCGACGGACTGCACCTTCTTGCCGTTGGCCTTGTCGATGACGAGTTCATTGCCGGCTGAGGGAATTTCCGCCATCAGCGCTGCTTCTCCCGATGGCAGCTTGCCCTCCACCGACTTTTTCGTCCGCCGGATCGTGATGCTGCTGTCGAGATCGTCGAGCTCGACATAGCCAGCGACTGCGAGATTGAGTGCGGCAGCGGAAAGCGCCGTCCAGCCGGCGCCGGAAAGACCCTTGTTGTCGATGTAGTTGACCAGCGCCGGCGAGATGCCGTCCGGCGCGTCCCAACGCGGCACGACGACGCCCTTTGCCGGATCGCGGCCTACGGCGACCCAGGAGCGGAGGTAATAGAGGAAGATCACGGCCAGCCCGCCAAAGCCGATGATCGTGTTCAGGTTGTCGCGGATGAACCACCAGGCGCTGTCTTCTGACGAGGGGGCGGCAACGACGCCCTTGTCGAAAGCGAGCACGATGGTCAGGCCTTCGCCCGGCCCGAGCGGCTCGGTGGTTTCAAACTCGAGGCCATCTGAGCCTGGAATTTCACGCGCGTTCTTCGCCGTCGAGCCTGTCGCACCGGTATAGACCGTTGTCCTGGTCGGAACCGCATCATCCGGAAGGGAGACGCTGGCGCTCGCCTCTTCGATCGGGAAAAGCCAGCCATTGCCCGTGACGTTCCAGTAGAGTTCGTCGTGATCGTCAAAATAGCGGATCTGCCGGCCGGTGCGATAGGTGATCGTGTAGGTGTATTCGCCGGGGCGCAGGAAGACGTCGGACGAGCCGGTATAGATGCGGACGCCGCCGGAGACGGATTCCGTGTGATTGGGCTCCGGCCGACCGTCCCGCTCGACAGAGATCAGTTCGAAGTCGACCTTCTGGCGAAAGCCCCGGGCATCCTGCGCGTAGAGCGGGAAATCGCGGAAGATACCGCGCTTGATGTCATTGCCTTCGGCATTGACGGTGATCGTTTCCGTCACCTCGAGCGTGGCGTCGGGCAGGACCGTGATGTCGGCGTGGTAATCACGAATGACTTCCTCAGCCTGCGCGCCGCATGCCATCCAGAAAGCGAGAAGGAGAGCGGAGCACAGGCGAAGGAGCATGGTCATTTCGGATCGTTCCTGACGAGGTCGACGCCGAGCGAGGCGAGTGCATCCCAGTAGCCGGGATAGGTTTTACCGACGCAGGCGGGGTCGAGGATGGTGATGTCCCGGATCTTCAGGCCGGCGAGCGCAAAGCTCATGGCGATGCGGTGATCGGCGAAGGTGTCGATCTCGGCCGGCAGCGACTGGCCTGCGAGCGAGGGGTCGGAGAAGACCAGGAGGTCGTCGCCCTCTTCCCTCGCCAGGCCCTCGCGGATGTTGTTGAGACCCGTCGAGACGGCGCGGATGCGGTCGCATTCCTTGACGCGCAGGTTCTCGATGCCGACGAAACGCACCGGCGTCTCGTTGAAGGCGGCGAGCACGGCAATCGTCGGGATCGCGTCCTGCATCTGGCTGCCGTCGATCACGGCCGGCATGTTCGGAAACTGCGCGATCACGTCATAGGCCTTGGCGTCCGGCTGGGTGAAAGCGTCCGACGGCGTGCCAATGTCGATCTGGCCCTTGGTCAGGACTTCCGCGCCCCAGAGATAGGTGGCGGCAGAAGCATCCGGCTCGATGTGGAAATCGGTCGCGGTATAGCCCGTCGGTTGGATCACCCAGGACGCTGGCGTCGGCTGCTCGACCTTGGCGCCGAAGGCGCGCATGGCCGACATGGTCAGGTCGATATAACCGCGGGCGCCGATATCGGCTCCGGCAAGCTCGATGGTGAACGGCTCGGAACCGCAGGCTGCGGCCATCTGGAGAGCCGAGACATATTGGCTGGAGAGGCCGGCATCGATCACGACATGGTTCTTCTCGAAACGGCCTTTGGCATCGATCGTGACAGGCGGGCAGCCGGTCGGGCTTTCGATGGTCACACCGAGCGATTTCAGGGCGTCGACCAGCGGCTTGATCGGGCGCTTGCGCATGTGCTCGTCGCCGTCAACGACATAGCGGCCATGGCCAAGCGCGACCGCGGCGGTCAGAAAGCGAGTGGCGGTGCCGGCATTGCCCAGGAAGAGCGGGGCGGATGGTGCCTTCAACTCGCCGGAGCTGGTGACGACGAAGGTGGTGGCATCCGGCTCCTCGACGGTGACGCCCATCTGCCGCAGCGCTTCGGCCATATAGCGCGTGTCATCGCTTTTCAGCGCGCCGGTCAGGCGGCTCCTGCCCTTGGCCAGACCCGCCAGGAGAAGCGCGCGGTTGGTGATGGATTTCGAACCCGGAGGGCTCACCTTGCCGGTCAGGGCATGGGTGGGCGGAAGGATGGTCACACTGTCAGTCGTCATGATCTCGGTCTCTAAAGGGACATCCGCCGAAGGACGTCAGAACTTGACCGTCGGTACCGCACGGTCGGCCTCGTTGGCAATCTCGAAATAGGGTTTCTTCGAGAAGCCGAACTGGCCGGCAACGAGGTTCGAGGGGAAGCTCTCGACCTTGACGTTCAGATCGCGGGCCGCGCCATTGTAGTAGCGGCGCGACATCTGGATCTCGCCCTCGATAGTTTCGAGCGACGTTTGCAACTGCAGAAAGTTCTCGTTGGCCTTGAGATCCGGATAGGCTTCGGCAAGCGCGATGACCTTGCCGAGGGCGGCCCCCAGCATGCCCTCGACGGCCGCGCGGCCGGCGACATCGCCCGCTGGAACGGCCTGGGCCTTGTTGCGCAGCTCGACCACGCTTTCGAGCGTGCCCTTCTCATGGCCGGCATAACCCTTCACCGTCTCGATCAGGTTGGGGATGAGATCGGCGCGGCGCTTCAGCTGCACATCGATACCCGACCAGGCTTCCTCGGCCATCTGCCGGGCCTTGACCAGGCCGTTGTAGATGAAGACGAGATAGGCGCCGATGGCGACGAGAATGGCAAGTGTCGTGAACATGGATGGCAGGCTCCCCAGCTGAATTGGCCGCACGTTAGCGGGTCATCATGCGAAAGTCATGATGGAAGTTGGGCAGAAAACGCCTGGCCGCTCCGAGAACCCCTTCGCTGTGGAGATGCTTCAAATTGCAGCCAAACCGGCACAGCTCCGGTAATTCGCGTATCCTAATATGGCCCTCCGATAGGTTTTTGCAGCGGAGCTGTCGCATGCAAGCTTTGACCTGGAACACCCTTCCCCCCTGGGCCCTGCTCGCCAGCCGCGACATGCTGAGAGCGGCGATCCCTGAGAGGCGTCTCAGCGACACGCTGAAAGAGGTTCTTGCCGTCCTGACCTCTCTGCCGCAGCTCGATTTGTCCGACATGGCTGCCATCTACATCCGCGAAGCCGGTCAGGACCGCCAGCGGCTCTTTCACCACAATACCGCCGACCAGATGGACCTGCCCATCGATCTTCCCCTGGGCGCGCGCATGCCGGACTGCATTGCCGAACGCGAGGACCTGATCCCCTACTGGATACCGATTTCCATCACCGGCGATCCGGATTTTGGCACAGTCGCCTTTTTCAGCCGCACCGAGCGGCCGATCAACATGGAAAGCCTCATGGCGCTCCGGCTCCTGGCGCAGGAGCTTGCACCGATCATCCAGCAGCGCACCGGCTGCACGGCTTCGCTCATCGATATGGTGGAGTTGTCGACGGATGAGATCTACATCTTCGATCCGCTGCGCTTCACCATCAGCCGCACCAATGCCACCGCCAGTGTCAGGACCGGCCATTCGGCCGAGGCGCTTACCGGGATGACACCCGCATCGCTGAAAGTCGGCATTTCCGAGCTCGATTATCGAGCGAAACTGATGCCTCTGGTCGAGGGTAGTACCCGCAGCGTCACCTTCGACGCCATCCAGCGCCGACGAAACGGCACGGTCTATCCGGTCAAGGTGCATGTCTGGCGCATAAGAGGCCCTTCTTCCGACCTCTTTGCCGAGGTCGCCATCGCCACCGCCGACCAGCGCAAGGCCTTCGGACTGCTGGAACAGGTGTTCGACGCCATTCCCGGCGGGATCGGCGTCTTCGACAACCGCTCGCGGCTGTTGATGGCCAACCGGCGGCTCTACGACCTCATGAACATTCCACCGGAGCTCTTTCCGCCGGGATCCAAGTTCGAGGACATCCTGCGCTACAATGCCAGCCGCGGCGAATGGGGCGACGGCGATCCTGAGGCCATGGTGCGCGAGCGGATCGAACAGGCAGCACTCGGTCTTCCCTACAGCTTCGAGCGTGAACGCAAGAGCGGCAAGGTGCTGGCCGTGCGATCCGAGCCGCTTTCGAATGGCGGCTATGTGCTGAGCTACACCGATATCACGCTGCGCAAGCGGGCCGAGAAGGAGCTGATCCGCAATCGCGACGAGCTGGAAAAGACGGTCCGCCAGCGCACGGCAGAGATCGCCGCCCAGGCAGCGGCGCTTGAAGAGGCCCTGCAGCAGGAGAAGAACATCAATGCGATGCAGCGGCAGTTCGTGGCGATGACCAGCCACGAGTTCCGCACGCCGCTCGCCATCATCGATGGCGCCGCCCAGCGCATTCAACGCAAGAAGGGTGAGATGGAAGCCGCCTTCCTTGCGGAAAAGACGCAACAGGTGCGTTCGGCAGTGGCGCGCATGGTGGTGCTGATGGAGAGCTTCCTGTCAGCCGGCCGCATGGACACGGGCAAGATCGAGCTGTCACTGGTCGACTGCTCCCTGCACAAGCTGATCGAACAGGCGATCAAGCGGCAGAAGCTCTCGTCTCAACACCATCGTTTCGATGCCGAGATCGAGGCACTGCCGCCCGTGATCCGCTGCGACGCGCTGGCGATCTCACAGGTTCTGACCAACCTGCTCTCCAACGCGGTCAAATATGCGCCGCGGGCGCCCGACATTACCATCCGCGGCTGGGAGGAAGACGGCTTCGTGTTTCTTTCCGTCAGAGACGAGGGCGTTGGCATCGACGCCGAGGACGTGCCGAAACTGTTTCAGCCCTATTTTCGCGCCCGCACCTCGACCGGCATTGCCGGCACCGGGATCGGCCTGTCGCTCGTGAAGCAGATCGTCGTGCTGCATGACGGCGACATCTTCGTCGAGAGCGAGCGCGGCAAGGGCACCTGCTTCACCCTGGTTCTGCCGATCCAGGGGCCGGCAATTCCAGAGACAGCTCAACCTGCGCCGGAGGTGAGCGCCGCCTGATCCTGCAATCCACTAAGGGAGACTGACATGATCACAGTGCTTTGCGTCGAAGACGAAAGAGACGTCCGGGAACTGATTGTCGAGGAACTCGAGGAGGCCGGCATCCGTGTGTTGCAGGCCGAAAACGGCAAGGAGGGGCTCGACAAGATCCTCAGCCAGCGGCCGGATATCGTCATCTCCGACATTACCATGCCGGAGATGGACGGGATCTCGATGCTCGGCGAGCTGCAGATCAACCACCCGCAATTCGCCAACATGCCGTTCCTGTTCCTCACGGCGCTGGCAGACCGGGAAAAGATGATCGAAGGGCTCGGCGCCGGCGCCGAAAGCTATCTCACCAAGCCGATCGACTTCGATGTGCTGATGGCCAAGATCCACGGACTGGTCGTGCGGATCGAGAACCGCGTGGCGGCGGGGCTGGAGTTTTAGGCCTTATGCAGCCCGGCCGAAATTGACCCCACCGGCATCGGTCAACAGAAACGCCTCGCCGCAGCTTTTGGCCAGCGCGCGCACCCGCCCGATATAGGCCTGGCGTTCGGTGACCGAGATCACCCCGCGGGCGTCGAGCAGGTTGAAGATGTGGGAGGCCTTGATGCACTGGTCATAGGCCGGGAAGACGCATTTGTGCAGGCGCTGGTTTTCCGTGTCCGAGGGCGCGCCGGCGGCGAGGAGCGCCTGACATTCCTTTTCGGCATCGATGAAATGGCGATGCAGCATCTCGGTGTTGGCGAATTCGAAGTTGTGACGGGAATATTCCTGCTCGGCCTGCAGGAAGACGTCGCCATAGGAGATCTTCTCTTCACCTTCGCGGCCATTGAAGTTCAGGTCATAGACGTTGTCGACGCCTTGGACATACATGGCGAGGCGCTCGAGGCCGTAGGTCAGTTCGCCCGAGACCGGCGAGCAGTCGATGCCGCAGACGGCCTGGAAATAGGTGAACTGCGAGACTTCCATGCCGTCGCACCAGCATTCCCAGCCGAGACCCCAGGCGCCGAGTGTCGGGCTTTCCCAATCGTCTTCGACGAAGCGGATGTCATGCAGCAACGGATCGAGGCCGATCGCCTTCAGCGAGCCGAGATAGAGCTCCTGCAGGTTCGACGGGTTCGGCTTCAGGATGACCTGATACTGATAGTAATGCTGCAGGCGGTTCGGGTTTTCGCCGTAGCGGCCATCCGAGGGACGGCGGGACGGCTGGACGTAAGCGGCACGCCAGGGCTTCGGCCCGAGCGCACGCAGCGTGGTGGCCGGATGGAAGGTGCCGGCACCGACTTCCATGTCGTAGGGCTGCAGCACCGCGCAGCCCTTGTCCGCCCAATAGGCATGCAGCGTCAGGATCAGCGCCTGAAAGGAGCGCTTGGGGTCCATGTGCGGGGCAAGGGGCGTGTTCATCGGGCTATCCATCGGCTTGGCTCATGTTGCGGCCCGTCTGGTGCCATGAGCGGACTGTAGGGTCAAGCGTCTCGGCAAGCGGCGGGGACTGCTCAGTGCTCGAGGTCGTCGGCGTTGTGCAGCTTGCCGACCAGGGAGAAGGACACACCTTCCGGATTGAACCGGATCGCTGCCTGGCCCTGGAAGAGATCAGAAACGACACGTTCCGTCAGTCTCGAGCCGAAGCCGCGTCGCGTGGGTTCGGTGACGGGAGGCCCGCCGCTTTCCCGCCAGTCGAAGGTGAAGCCGTTCTCGGGCTGCTTGTCCCAGGTCATCACGACACGGCCCTCCGGCCGGGACAGTGCGCCGTATTTCGTGGCATTGGTCGCGAGTTCGTGGATCGCAAGCGAAAGACCGAGCGCCTGCTGGGCGGAGAGATAGACTTGCGGACCCGTGATCGTGATCCGGTCGTCGCCGTCGACATGGGGTGCGACGGCTGTTTTCGCGATCGCGGTGATTTCGGCGGCCGTCACGCTCATGCCGGTCAACACGTCTTGCGCCTTGGCCAGCGTCTGGATCCGCGCCCCAATCGTGGTGGCGGCCTCCGATATGGACGGGGCGTTGCGCAGGCTTTGGCTGATGATCGACTGGACCATGGCCAGCGTGTTCTTCATGCGATGGGCCAGCTCGCGGTTGAGAAGCTTCAGCTCCTCTTCATGCTGCTCCCGCTCATCGAGATGTCTTTGTGCGTCGAGATAGGCCTTCTCCAAAGCCCTGCGGTCGATCACGGAGGCCGTTGTCTCCGTGACCACGTTCAAGAGACCGGCAATCTGCGCGTTGTCGTCGTAAAGGGGGCTGTAGGAAAAGGTCCAATAGCTTTCCGTCGGCGCACCATTGCGATGGACCTGCAGCGGCAGGTTTTCCATCCACGTTCCCTCGCCTGCCTGCGCGCGCTTCACGAAGGGCTCCACTCCCTCCCAGACATCAGCCCAATATTGACGAATTGGCTGTCCGAGAGGACTGGTTTCCCGGCCTTCAATCATAGGAAGATAGGAGTCGTTATGAAACTGCAGAAGGTCCTCGCCCCACCAGAAGCACATGGGTTGGCGCGTCGTCAGAACGAGGCGCAGGGTCGTCAGCAGGGACAAAGGCCACGAAGACATCGGCCCAAGGCATGTCTTGCCCCAATCGAAAGAGCGGATCTCTTCCGCCATCTGGCCCGTCACGCCGTCCAGCTGCGTCGTGTAGCTCATGGGACTCCAACTTCGGATGCCTGCGAACGCAATATTCGCGATCCTGCAATGACTTAGGTTATCTTTTCCGCGGTGACAATGAAAACCTGCTCAGCCGCTCATCAGCCTGCATGGCCTGATCAGTCGTCGTCGTCGGGACGTCGGGGGCGGTATTCGCCTGTCTCCGGATCCTGGATCAGGGTTCCAATCGCCTGGTTTTCACGCTCTTTTTCCTCGGCACGGGATCTTGCCGCCAGCTTTTCGGCATCGGCCACGAAGCGGCGGTAGAGCAACCAGGCGCCACCGACCAGGATCGTCAAAAATATCAGCTGCGCCATGTCCCCTCGCCTGTCAGCCGCCGCACCCCGCTTCGGTCAAAGACCGTAGCGGCCCCATAGTGCCTTTTCTTCGAGCGTCTCGGCAAGACCGGCAACCGCCTGTGCGGCGATCTGATCCGTTGAACCGAATGCGCCGATGCGCGCGGCGCCCGAAGAGCCCCTTCGGCGCGCCGATGAGTTCGAGGCGGGCATCCTTGCCGTAGCGCGTCTTGATCTCCTCGCGCATGCCGCCGAGGCGATCGACGAGGCCGAGTTCCAGGCCCTTGCGGCCGGTCCAGAATAGGCCGGAAAACAGTGTCGGATCATCCGCGAGATGGCTGCCACGGCGGGCCTTGACCATGTCGATGAAGATCTCGTGGATCTCGAGCTGTAGGGTCTTCAGGTATTCGATGTCGCTTTCCTTTTCCGGCTGGAAAGGATCGAGGATCACCTTGTTTTCGCCCGCGGTGTAGACGCGGCGCTCGACGCCGATCTTCTTCAGGAGTTCGGGAAAGCCGAAACCGCCGGAGACGACGCCGATAGAGCCGACGATGGAGGTGGCGTCCGCGATGATCTCGTCGCCTGCAATGGCGATCATGTAGCCGCCGGAAGCCGCGACATCCTCGACGAAGACGAGGACACGCTTGTTCTTTTCCTCGGCCAGCGCGCGGATGCGATCATAGATCATGCGCGACTGGACGGGAGAACCGCCGGGGGAATTGATCGACAGCGCCACGGCCGGGCTATCCTTCATGGCGAAGGCTTTTTCCAGCTGGCCGGCGATGGAGGAGAGGTTGAGCGCCGGGCGGAAGCGCGAACCACCGCTCATGATGGGGCCATGCAGCCGGACGACCGGAATGACGGTGCCCTTCTTCTGGAAGCGCTTGGGAACCAGTCGTTTCAGAAAGTCTGCCATGGTCGCGTCTCAACTCCTCACGATCTTCAATATCGAGAGGAGATGTAAGATGCGCCGGCGCAAACACAATGGCGCGCCTGGAAAAATCAGTGTTTTCAACGCAGCCGCGGGTATCCGGCGCGCCCGTTGTTGAGATCGTCGACGAAGGGCGCAAAGGCATGGCTTTGCGGATCGTCATGCATCAGAAGCGGGGCGCGCAGCTGCAGGCGGGCGCGCGAGCCCTTGATCGCGGTGACCAGAATGCGGGTCGCATTTTCGCCCTCGCGCGGGTGGATCGCCGTGATCTCGATACCGCCAAAACGCTTCCCGCAGGCGGCGATGATTTCGGCAATCGACTGGGGCCTTGCAATCAGCGAGAGCTGGCCACCGGGGGTCATGATGGCGCCTGCGGTCCTGATCCAGCTTTCAAACAGGTTCTCGGTCATCGCATGGGCTTCCGCCTTCAAGGCATCCGGCGTCTTGCGATCACCGGGATCGTTGAAAGGCGGGTTCATGATGACGTGGTGAAAGCTGTCATCGGCGAGGCCGGCAAAGACACGAGCGCGGCCGGTCAGGGTGACATCAGCCTCCAGGACTTCGGCGCGCTTGGCGAGGTCGGTGTTTTCTGCGAGTGCCAGGCTCTTGCGAGCGAAGGCGGCCATATCCGGAGAGCGCTCGACCAGAGTGACCGAGGCGTTTGGCAGACGGACCGCGACGGCAAGGCCTGCGGCTCCTGCGCCAGCGCCGAGATCGGCCACGCGGACCTTACGATCATCCACGACAAGGGACGCGAGCAGCATGGCATCCATGCCGGCCCGGTGGCCGCGACCGACGGGCTGGACGAGATGGAAGCGGCCGCGATGGAAGGCGTCCACCGTTTCCTGTACGGGTTGCTCGCTCAAAGGCTCTGTGCCTGCCGCCATGGCGACCTCAGTCCTCGCGGTCGCGCAGTTCTGCGCCCAGACCGGCATCGGTCAGAATGCGGCGTGCCTGATCGACGCAGTCGGAATCCACCAGCAGGCGGCGCTGCAGCATGCCGAGCGATCCCTCCAGAATGCTCATCGACTGGTCGGCGATCATGGTGGCGATCCCGGCATCGCGCATCAGGCTTTCGGCGAAGGAGAGCAGGACGACGTCGTTGCTGCGAATGATCTCTTGCATCGATTTCAGAACTCACTGTTTACGGCAAAACCGTGTTCAAGCCTGAAAGCGAGGCAATTCGCCCCTTGCCGTGGCTCCTCCGGCTTTTTATTGTCGGCCTCCAAATTGAACAGGAGTCCGGTGCGTTGGGCGTAGTCATACCGCTTGAGGAAAGCAAAAACAAACAGGCATCCGTCAAGCCTTTGGTGGACCTGACGAAAAGCGGCATGGAGCGTGTCAACCAGCTGATCCTGTCGAAGGCCGGCTCCGACGTGCAGATGATCCCGGAAGTCGCCAATCACCTGATCTCCTCCGGCGGAAAGCGGCTGCGCCCGATGCTGACGCTCGCGACGGCCGCCATGTTCGGCTACGAGGGCGATCACCACATCAAGCTCGCGACCTCGGTCGAATTCATGCACACGGCAACCCTGCTGCATGACGACGTGGTCGACGAAAGCGATCTACGTCGCGGCAAGTCCACCGCACGCACCATCTGGGGCAATCAGGCCAGCGTTCTCGTGGGCGACTTTCTGCTCGGCCAGGCCTTCCGCATGATGGTCGAGGTCGGCTCGCTCGATGCGCTCGATGTTCTCTCGACGGCGGCCTGCGTGATTGCCGAAGGCGAAGTGCTGCAGCTTTCGGTCGCGAAGAACATGGAGACGACCGAAGACGACTATCTCGCCGTCATCCGTGCCAAGACTGCGGCCCTGTTTGCTGCCGCCGCCGAAGTGGGTCCGATCGTCGCAGGCACGGACAAGGCCACCCGCAGCGCGCTGAAGTCCTATGGCATGAATCTGGGCCTTGCCTTCCAGCTGGTCGACGACGTGCTCGACTATGGCGGCAAGGCAGCCGAAACCGGCAAGAATGTCGGCGACGATTTCCGTGAGGGCAAGATCACCCTGCCGGTCATCCTGTCCTATCGCCGCGGCACGGCAGCCGAGCGCGAATTCTGGAAGGAATCGATCGAAGGCGGCCAGAACGACGATGCGCGGCTCGAAAAGGCGCTTGGTCTGATCAGCAAGTATGATGCGCTGACCGATACGATCCAGCGGGCACAGCATTATGGCAAGATCGCACGCGATGCGCTGGCACCCCTGCCGGAAACGCCGTGGAAGAGCGCGCTCAACGACGTGATCGACTTCTGCATTTCGCGCGTCAATTGACGCTTCACCGTCGATTGCCTTGCGAGGCTGCTTCAAAAAAGCCATTCTGTCCGTGAATCATCGCGTCTCGCCCGTGCGCGGGTGACGCGCGCTCGTCTTCGGTTCTGGAAAGGCTCCTTCATGCGGCAAAGCTTTGCCCTTCGCTCTCTCGCCGGCACCGCACTTGCGCTGCTTCTCAGCGTCTCGCAGGCGCCGATGGCAGTTGCTGCGGCTACATCGCCAGCACAGGAAACCGAAAGCTTCGACATCGAAAGCGTCGATTCCTTTGCGGGCGCCTTCCTGGCGGCGAGAACGGCCGAGACCGATCGCGACTATGGCAATGCGGTGAAGCTCTACAAGAAGGCGCTCGAATTCACGCCGAACGAGCTGGAGCTGCAGCAGCGCCTGATGATCGCGCTCATCATGAACGGCCAGTTCGACGAGGGTGCCGATCTCGCCAAGGTTCTGGAAAAGGATCCGGCGGTGGAGCGGGTGACCTCGGTGGCGCTCGGCTTCCGCGCGATCCGTGACGGCAACTATTCCGAGGCGCTCGATCACTTCAAGTATCAGGGCCCGAATGATCTGGACCGGCTGATGAACCAGCTGCTGATCGCCTGGACGAAGGTCGGCGAAGGCAAGGGCAAGGAAGCGCTGAAGCTGGTGCAGGACCTCAACGGGCCGAGCTGGTACGGCATCTTCCAGAACTATAATCTCGGTGTCATGGCGGCCATGGTCGGCGACACGGACACGGCGCGCAAGGCGCTGACCGAAACCGTAACCGACCGCAATGGCGGCGCGACGGCACCCGATACCTTTGCCCGTGCGGTCATCGCCCTGGCAACGCTCGAAGCCCAGGCGGGCAACAAGCAGAAGGCGCTCGATGCGCTGGCGGCCGGCGGCGAGCTCATCACCAATTTTGCGCCGTTCAAGGCGCTGCGCGACGAGATCGAGGCCGGCCGTCAGCCGAAGCCGGTGGTCGCAACTGCGGCCCAAGGCGCTGCTGGCGTCCTGTTTTCGATTGGCGGCGCGCTGAACCGCGAAGGCGCGGAAGACACCGTGATGCTCTATCTCCAGCTCTCGCATGCGCTGGACAAGGATGCGGCCGACACGCTGATCCTGCTCGGCGGCATTGCCGAGAATGCGAAGCAGCCGGAAAAGGCGATCGCCTTTTATCGCCAGGTGCCTGAGACTTCGCCGATGCGGCGCATCTCCGAGCTGCAGCTGGGCCTGACGCTGGCCGAGACCGGCAAGGTGCAGGAAGCGCGCGAGCATCTTCTGGCGCTCATCGCCTCCGATCCGCAGGACATTCGCAGCTACCTCGCCTATGGCAGCGTCCTGTCCGACGCCAAGGACTATGCGGCGATGGCGGAGAATTACGACAAGGCGGTCGAGATCATCGGCCAGACGCCGTCGCGGAACCACTGGTCGGTGTTCTTCCAGCGCGGCATCGCCTATGAGCGCCTGAAGAAGTGGGACAAGGCCGAGCCGAACTTCCACAAGGCACTCGAGCTCAATCCCGACCAGCCGCAGGTCCTGAACTATCTTGGCTATTCCTGGGTCGACATGAACCGCAATCTCCAGGAAGGCCTGGAGATGATCAAGAAGGCCGTCGAACTGCGGCCGGATGACGGCTACATCGTCGATTCGCTCGGTTGGGCCTATTATCGCCTTGGTCGCTTCGAGGAAGCCGTCGTCGAGCTCGAGCGGGCGATCGAACTGCGTGCCGGTGACGCGACGATCAACGACCATCTCGGCGATGCCTACTGGCGCGTCGGACGCAAGCTCGAGGCCAAGTATCAGTGGAAGCGGGCTCTTGCCTCCGAACCGGAGGAAGCCGAAGTTCCGAAGATCCAGGCGAAGATCGAGAAGGGTCTGCCGCCGATCGAGGCGGATGCAGCCAAGGTCGAGAGCAAGCCGGCCGAAGAGCCCAAGAAAGACGACAAGAAGACCTGATCCGCATGACACCTGTTGCAGAGCGCCGGCCGGAGCGGATCGTCGAGACGGCTCCGGCCAAGATCAACATCGCTTTGCATGTGACGGGCCGGCGTGACGACGGGTATCACCTGCTCGACAGTCTCGTGACCTTTGCGGAAGACGGTGATGAACTGGTCTTCGAGACGGCAGATCGCGACAGCTTTCGCGTTGTCGGTCGCTTCGGCACCGAGCTTTCCCAGGACGACAATCTGGTTCTGAAGGCCCGTGACCTGCTGCGGGCAGCGCTTGACGGTCATGGTCAGCCCCATGGCCAAGTCGCGATCACGCTCGACAAGAGCCTGCCGATCGCTTCGGGCATCGGTGGCGGATCGGCGGATGCGGCTGCCACGCTGCGGGGGCTCCTGAGGCTCTGGAAAGCCGAACTGCCCGCTCAGACACTCCAGGAGATTGCCATTCAGCTGGGTGCCGACGTGCCGATGTGTCTCGCCTCCACGCCCTTGCGCGCCGGAGGTATCGGCGAGGCGATCGAAAAGGCCGCGATGCCCTCCGTGCCACTGGTACTGGTTAATCCCTTGAAGCCCGTCTCGACCCCGGAGATCTTCCGCAGCCTGACGCGGCGGGACAATGCACCGATCGGCGAGGTGACTGCGGCGCCCAACGTTTCGGAATGGATGAAGTCGCTCTCGGTGCTGCGCAACGACCTGCAGCCGCCGGCGCAAGCGCTGGTGCCGGAGATCGCCGAGGCCTGCGACCTGCTTCGCCAGAGCCTCGCCGGTTTTGTGCGCATGTCCGGCTCTGGCGCTACCTGTTTCGGCCTCTACGAGACCGAGGCTGCGGCGATGAAGGCCGCCCTTGCGCTTTCGGCCTACCGGCCGAACTGGTATGTGCTTCTGACACGCACCGTCCCGGGAGAAATCTGATGAGCCGCATCGACGAGAGCCGCCCCTTCATCCCCGTGGGGATCGCCGTGCTCACGGTCTCCGACACCCGCAGCCTCTCCGACGACAAATCCGGCGACACGCTCGTTGCCCGTATCAAAGAAGCCGGCCATCGGCTTGTCCAGCGCGCCATCGTTAGGGATGACAAGGCGGCGATCCGGGCGCAGGTCGAAGACTGGACGAAGCAGCCGGAGATCGATGTCGTCATCACCACCGGCGGCACGGGCTTTACCGGCCGGGACGTGACGCCCGAGGCGCTGGAGCCGCTGTTTGAAAAGCGCATGGACGGCTTTTCCGAGGTCTTCCACCGAATCTCCTATGACAAGATCGGCACATCGACGATCCAGTCTCGTGCGACGGGTGGCGTCGCCAATGCCACCTTCATCTTCGTGCTGCCCGGCTCGCCCGGCGCCTGCAAGGACGCCTGGGACGGCATCATCAAGCTGCAGCTCGACTATCGGCACATGCCCTGCAACTTCGTGGAAATCATGCCACGGCTCGACGAGCACCTGAGGCGCAGCCAGGGCTGAGGGCCGTCTTCTCGTACACGGAAATCCGGATCAGCGGCGTGCTTCGCGCGCGACCCAGGAGGGTATGATCTCGGAGGCCAGACGGCGTGGCTTGTGGCCTTTCGCAAGCTGCAGAAGCTCCCGGCCCTCTCCGGCCAAACCCAGCGCCTGACGTTTGGGAATGAGCAGGCCATTTTCCAGGAGCGGCCGGCTACGGGTCAGGCGGCGGTAGAAGGGCAGCCGATAGAGCCGCGATTCGGAGAATCGCGCCGGGGCCTTGTTCAGCGCCACATATTCCGACACCTCATCGACCCAGCCTGCCCCCAGTCGCGCGCCAGGCTCGATCAGCAGCAGCCACTGACCCCGCGCTGTCGCCAGCAGATCCTTCATGTCCCATTGCTGATAAAAGCGGCAACCGGCGGCGTCGGCGACCAGCGAGGAGCCGTCCTGCGAGCCGTGATCGAGCACGATGACATCGCTGACAAGGCCCTCGACAGCGCCTGCCACCAGCACGGACAGGGTCTGTGCCAGCTCGGGTTCCTGATCGTGGCATTCCATGATGACTGTGAGCATTGCCTATATCTATCGCATTGCACAAAGTTTTGCCACAAGCAGTTTGGATGAAGTTTGTTCTTGCATTGTTCTCATTTTCCGTTTAGGAATAAAGTCATTGAGCGGGGCTGCAAAGCCTGCGAGGAGCAAACATGAACGAGCTGTCTCTTGTGAGCCAGGCTGCCTTTCAGCCCGGCAATACGGCAGATATTGCCGATGCGATGATGAATGCTTCGGGCATGCGGATCGAGATCGATCGGCGGCGCGGACGTGCGGCCGGCATCAATCCCGCAGGGCGGTTCGAGAGCCAGGAACGCGTGGCCTTCAACGATGGCTGGCAGACGCTCGAGGACATGCCGCCCTTCCGCACCGAGGTGCAGGTGGAAAAGCCGCGCAGCGTCATCACCCGTAATGAGTCTCCCGATATCCCCTTCGATCGCTCGATCAACCCTTATCGCGGCTGCGAGCATGGCTGCATCTATTGCTTTGCGCGCCCTACGCACAGCTATATGGGCCTGTCGGCCGGTCTCGACTTCGAGGCCAAGCTGTTTGCCAAGCCGGATGCACCGCGCCTCCTGGAGCGGGAGCTTTCCAAGCCCGGCTACAAGGTGAAGCCGATTGCCATTGGCACCAATACGGATCCCTACCAGCCGATCGAACGGGAATGGCGCATCATGCGCCAGATCCTGGAGATCCTGGACAAGGCGAACCATCCGGTGGTGATCGTGACCAAGTCGGCGCTCATCCTGCGCGACATCGACATCCTGAAGTCCATGGCCGAACGTGGTCTGGTGAAGGTCGGGATTTCGGTGACGACGCTCGACCGCAAGCTGGCACGGACGATGGAGCCCCGCGCCTCGACCCCGGGCAAGCGGCTGGAGGCGATCAAGGCGCTGTCGGAAGCTGGCATCCCGGTCGCGGTGATGATGGCGCCGGTCATTCCGGCCCTCAACGATCACGAGATCGAACGCATTCTCGACAGTGGCAAGGCGGCCGGTGCGTCGGAGGCAAGCTATGTGCTCTTGCGCCTGCCGCTCGAAGTGAGCCCGCTGTTTCGCGACTGGCTCTTGCAGAATTATCCGGACCGCTATCGTCATGTGATGTCGCTGGTGCGTTCGATGCGCGACGGCAAGGATTATGACGCCGAATTCGGCAAGCGGATGAAAGGTGCCGGCCCCTATGCCTGGCAGATCAGCCGCCGGTTCGAGATGGCAACCAAAAGGCTCGGCCTGATGCGCCGCAGCCTGCATCTGAGGGAAGATCTGTTTGTCTCGCCCAACAGCGACGGTGTTCAGCTCTCTCTGCTCTGACGGGTTTCTATTCGTGATTCCGGTGCTGTTGTCCGCCGCCTCGCACCGGATGTGGTCCCTGGTAAGCCGCCCCTGTCGCCATGATCGGCGATCGGGACCGGGGACTTGCAGGAGGTCGGGTGCGCGTGCGATTTCTGCCGCATGAAACGTCGCACGCCACCCGATTCTCCTGGCCTCTTTCCCGACCTGCCGCTGGTTCCAGATTTCTCGCTAGAGAGCCGCGCCAAGCGCCGCGGCAGCTGGCCGGTCGCCGGAACCGATGAGGCAGGACGCGGGCCTCTAGCAGGACCGGTCGTCGCCGCCGCCGTGATCCTCGACCCGAAGCGCATCCCTGAGGGATTGAACGATTCGAAGAAGCTCTCGGCGAGCCAGCGGGAAGCGCTCTATCAGGTGATCCTGCGGGAGGCGACGGTCTCCATTGCCTCGTCGTCACCCCGGCGCATCGACCTGATTGACATCCGCAAAGCGAGCCTCGATGCCATGCGCCGCGCTGTGGCGGGGCTCGACCAGGAGGCACGCCATGTGCTGGCCGATGGCCGCGATGTTCCCCCTGGTCTGATCTGCGCCGGGGAGGCCGTGGTGAAGGGCGATGCACGCTCCGTTTCCATCGCCGCCGCCTCGATCGTCGCCAAGGTGATGCGCGACCGGATGATGGTCCGCGCCGGGCTCGTCTATCCCGACTACGGTTTTGAAGTGCATGCCGGTTACGGCACAGACCGGCACCGGAGCGCCATCGTCATCCATGGCCCCTGCCCCCTGCATCGCATGAGCTTCCGCCCCCTGAAGGCCGGAGCGCCGGAAGAAGCCGACATCATCCAGGACTAGTGCCGGAAGCCCGTCCTCCGCCTTGACGGTGAGGCATGACGGGTTGCGGGGGTAGTCTTCCCATGCGGCTGCGTCACGGGCACCGCACAAAAGGTAACGCCCCGACCGGCGAACCGATCGGGGCGTCATTCATCACTCTTCAGAGGCTGTCTGAAATCAGTTGAGGCGCGACTCCACTTCGCCAACGGAGGCCTTGAACAGCGACTGCTGCACACCTTCGTCGGCCTTCTTGGCCAGAACCTTTTCGGCAGCAGCCACAGCGAGGTCGACGGCGGCGGCGCGAACGGCGTTCACGGCTTCGGTCTCGGCCTGCTTGATCTTCTGCTCGGACAGGGCGTTGCGGCGGGCAACGAATTCCTCGGTCTTCTGCTTGGCTTCAGCCGTGAGGGCTGCTGCTTCGCGTTCGGCAGCAGCCACGATGGCAGCAGCCTCGGCTTCGGCCTCCTTGCGCTTGCGCTGGTATTCGGCCAGCAGGTGCTGAGCCTCTTCACGCAGGCGCTTGGCTTCGGCGAGTTCGTCGCGGATCTTGTCCGCGCGCTCGTCGAGAGCCTTGGCCATCATGCCGGGAACCTTGAGGTAGGCAATCAGGACGAAGAAGAGAACGAGCGCAACGAGTGCCCAGAATGTAGCGTCCATGGTGCTCAGGCTCCCTGCTTGGCGATGCCGGAGACGGCAGCCTTGATGTCAGCCGCAGTCGACTTGGTGCCGATGAGTTCTTCGACGATCGTGCCGACGGTGTCGATCGCGATGGTGTCGACTTCGGCAAAAGCGCGAGCCTTGATGTCGGCAATGCGGCTTTCGGCGGCCGCGATCTTGGCGGACAGTTCCGCTTCGATGGCGGCGCGTTCAGCATCGGCCTTGGCCTTGGCTTCGTCGCGGGCAGCGGAAGCGATCTGGCCGGCTTTCGCCTTGGCCGCGGTCAGCTCGCGCTCATAGGTTTCGATGGCGGCATCGGCCTCGGACTTCAGACGAGCAGCCTCGTCGAGATCCTGCGCAATGCGGTCGTGACGGTTCTCGAGAATGCCACCGACGCGCGGGACGATGACCTTCTGCATGAGCATGTAGAACACGCCGAACGTGATCACCAGCCACAGAAGCTGCGACGGATAGGTCGAGAAATCGAACGGCGGGAACACGCCGCCGCCATGAGCCTCGTCGTGGGCCACGCCGGTCTCGGTGTGAAGCTGGCCTTCTGCCGGGGTCTCCTGGGCAAAGGCGGGGGTCACAAACATGCTCACCTCCAGGTGTATGCTCAAATGCGCGAGATCACGGCTGCCTTGTCGGCGCGCCGTGATCCCAAACTCCAGCCGTTATTAGACGGCGAACAGGAGAAGGAGAGCGATGAGCAGCGAGAAGATGCCCAGAGCTTCCGTAACGGCGAAGCCGAATACCAGACGGCCGAACTGGCTGTCGGCAGCCGACGGGTTGCGCAGGGCGCCCGTCAGGTAGTCACCGAAGATACGGCCGAGAGCGAGGGAGGTACCAGCCATGCCGAGGCATGCGAGACCCGCGCCGATGTACTTTGCTGCTTCCGCTTCCATATGGATACTCCTTCGAATGGGTTGTTGCGGCTGTTTTTGACACCCGGGTGGCCGGGGCCAGCGACTTTATTCTCAGTGACCACCATGCACGGCGTCGTTCAGGTACATGCAAGTGAGTACCGCGAAGACATAGGCCTGCAGGAAGGCAACGAGAAATTCGAGAGCGGTCATGGCGACCGTCATGATGAGGGGCAGGATCGAACCCGCAACGCCAACGGCACCGGCAGCGCTCATGGACACGACGAAGCCCGCGAAGACCTTGAGCGTGATGTGACCGGCCAGCATGTTGGCGAAGAGACGAACGGAAAGGCTGATCGGGCGGGACAGGAAGGACACGACCTCAATCGCGGATACGAGCGGCAGAAGCGCGCCCGGAACGCCCGAAGGCGCAAAGATCGAGAGGAAGTGCAGACCGTGCTTGTAGAAGCCGTAGATCAGAACCGTCAGAATGACGAAGAGAGCCAGAGCGAAGGTGACGATGATCTGGCTGGTGATCGTGAAGAAGTAGGGGAACATGCCGAGCAGGTTTGCGGTCAGCACGAACATGAACAGCGAGAAGACCATCGGGAAGAAATGCATGCCCTTGGCGCCCGCACCTTCACGCAGCATCGAGGCGATGAACTCGTAAGCCATTTCGGCGACCGACTGCATGCGGGTCGGGATCAGGCCGCGGTTCGAGGTCGAGAAATAGAGGAAGCTCGAAGCAGCAGCCACGGTCGCAACCATGAACAGCGAGGCATTGGTGAACGAGAAATCAATTCCGCCGATTTCGATCGGGACAATCTTCTGGACCAGGAACTGATGCGTAGGATCGTTTGCCACGTTCTGCTCTTTCGCTTTCGCCGCCGAAGCGGACAATTCTCATTCGGGCTGGCGCGTCAGCGACCGTCGCCCTTGTCTTTGAATTCCATCCTGCGATCGGCCGGATGCGGCGAGGCCACAATCCCGACGACGCGCATGACGTTCAACACGCCGGCACAGAAGCCGATCAGAAGCAGGACAATCATGCCCCACGGCCCCGTACCCACAAAGTAGTCGAAAAGATAGCCCAGAAGTGCGCCAACGATGATCGCGGAGATGAATTCGCTCGAGATCTTCATCGCCATTCCGTAGCCCTTGCGGGTCTCGTCGGCGTTTCTCCCGGCGCGTTCCTCATCCCTGGCCTTGCCATCCCGCTCTGCGAGTTCGCTGGCCAGTCGTCTGCGGCGCTCTTCCAGATCTTCTTCCCGGTGGTCCGTCATGGCTCTCTCCGTCCGTTGCCTGTTTCAAGGGCCGTTCTTGCGCCCGATTTGAATGCAGAAACGGCGAGATAGAAAGCCTTCTGGCCCGCTTTGAAGTCGGGCGCACCATAATTTTGAGGCCCTGCATAGTCAAGGCATCAGGGCACCAAGTTTCACCACAAATTAACCCCGAAAAATCATAGACTTAAGTCCAATGTGAGGATTCATTGCAGATGACGGACGCCAAATCCGGTCAAATGGCCGCAAGGGGCGACCAGAATCTGCCACATTCACGTAGAAGTGCCGAGGATGTCATGGACTGGTCGCAACTGCGGCGGCGGTGAAGTTGCCATCCGCGCTTGAAGATGGGACGATCGGCTTTCTTTTCGTCCGAGACAGGCCTATGGCGCGCTTCTTCCTGCGGATCCTGATCAGCATTGTCGTCGGCTGGATGGTCGGCGTGCAGGCGGCCTTTGCCTTCGGTCCGGAGGGCAACCTGACGCCGATGCTTTACATCTTCGTCACCGTGCCGCTGACCTATGCCTGCTCATTCCTCGTCGTGCCGCTTTTGAGCGGCTGGCTCGACCGATTGCGATAGTCGGCTCAGCTCCAGCCGCCGCCATAGGTGCGGTAGAAGATATGTTTGCCGATCTTCTCGACGCGCTTCATCGTCGGGCCCCAGGCGGGCTTCACATAGGTCGCGTGATAATGCGTGGCCGAGCCGACATCCTTGAACCAGATCTTGCCGGCCGTCACCGCCATGGCAATGTCCTTGGCGATCTTCCAGTGGCGCGGAGAGGTGATGATGTCCGGGATCCGGTCGCAGGCGAAGGAGAACTGGCAGCGATTGCGCCAGTCTTCGTTCTGATAGACCACACCGCAGATGGTGTCCGGATAATGCGGATTGCGAACGCGGTTGAGGATGACCTGGGCCACCGCGGCCTGGCCCTTTACCGACTCCCCGCGCGCCTCGAAGTAGATGCCTTCTGCCAGGCACTTCTGCTCCTTGTCCGAGAAGACGCCGGCCGGCAGTGGGGTCGCCGCCCAGGCATGATCCTTCGGGTCGATATTCGGGATGAAGCGGCCCTGATCCGGCTGCTTGTCGGTAAGAATGCTGTCGAAGGGCGAGACGCTGGCATAGTCCGGCGGTGGCGGCGCATAGGCGGTCGCCAGCACATCCGGAACGGGGTTGGTCACGAGATCGGCGATCATCGACGGGAGCGACGGATCGACCGGCGGCTTCTCGCGCTTGAAATAGAAGCTCGCGAGCTCGACCGGCTTGGCCTTGTCCTCATCCGGGGCAAAGGCGGAGGGCGCCTTCAGGTGCGGGTCCATCAGCGAGCTCGTGCGCTGCAGGATCGAGCCGGCGGAAAAGGCGCGCGGCGGCAACATCGGCTCGACGGCGACCACCCTGCCCTTCTTCTGGTCGCGGGTGACGCGCATCTCGTCCGGCAGAGCATCGGCATCCGCCTTGCCGCCGTCAAAGGCGATGCGGCGACCATCGGGCAGGATCAGGCCTGCCCCACCGGACAGCGCTTCCGACGCCTCCTCTTCCGAAAAGGCAAGTTTCGCCTCGTGAATGGAGCCGGCCGGTGCGTCCGTCATCACCATGCGCCAATTGCTGGCACCGCGGTCGAGACCGGTGAGAAGGCCCGCCATGTCGGCCTGGGCGGCAACGGATGGGAAGATCAGCCAGGACGCGAGGCCGAAGACCAGGGGAGAGGTCCAGTTCTCCAGCCGGGAGAGGACCTTCTTCGAAGGACGAAACTTGGGACGCAAGGCCACACTCCAACTCATACTGACGCAGGTCCCGCGCTCCGGAACCCTACAGGATTACATTAGAGAAATATCTCTCGTTAACCTTGATGCTTGGTTAACGAGAGATCACAGCTTTGGGAGTGAAGGCAGGAAGTGGCACCAAGCCACCGGGTGTCCCGGCGGCCTTTTTGTGCGGCGTCGTGCTCAGATGATGACGTGCGAGCCGAGTTCGATGACGCGGTTTGCCGGCAGACGGAAGTAATCCGAGGGATCGGCAGAGGCCTCGGCGAGCGCGATATAGAGGCGATCCTGCCAATGCGGCATGCCCATTCCGGGGCCGGCCACCAGCTTGCGGCGACCGAGATAGAAGGAGGTCGACATGATGTCGAACTTCAATCCGCCGCGCCGCAGGCTTGCCAGCGTCTTGGAGACATTCTGCGTTTCCATGAAACCGAAGCGAAGTTCGACGCGCGAGAAGCGGTCGGAGATTTCCTCGACCTCGAAACGATCCTGCTCTGCCACGCGCGGACGGCCAAGCGTGCGGATGGTCAGAATGATGTTTCGCTCGTGGATGACATGGTTGTGCTTGAGATTGTGCATAAGCGCCGCCGGTGCCCGGGTCGGGTCGCTGGTCAGGAAGATCGCGGTGCCGGCGACACAGGCCGGGCCGTGTTCGCCCTTCTTCTCGATCATGGCGATGAAATCCTCGAGCGGAATGTCGTCGCGGCGTGTTTTCTGGAAGATGATCGCCGAACCACGCCGCCAGGTCCACATGACAACGGTGAAGGCGGCGGCGAAGAGCACGGGGATGTAACCGCCGTCATGGATCTTGAGGAGATTGGCGCCGAGGAAGACCAGTTCGAGCAGAAGCAGCGGTGTTAGCACACCGACTGCAAGCGGCAGGCTCCAGTTCCATTTCTTGCGGACGAATTCGAAGGCCATGATCGTGGTCACCACCATGGCCCCGGTGACCGAGATGCCATAGGCGGTCGCCAACGCTTCGGAGCTTTCGAAGAGCAGGACCAGGGACAGAACGCCGATGAGCAGAAGCGTATTGACCGAGGGCAGATAGATCTGTCCGGTCTGGGTCTCCGAGGTGAAGAGGATCTGCATGCGCGGCAGGAAGCCGAGATGGATCGCCTGCCGGACCAGCGAGAAGGCGCCGGTGATGACGGCCTGGCTGGCAATGATTGTGGCGAAGGTCGCGAGGATGACGATCGGCAGAAGCGCCCAGGACGGGAACATCAGGAAGAAGGGATCGGATGCCGTCGAGGGATCGCGCAGAACCAGGGCGCCCTGCCCCAGATAGTTGAGAACCAGTGCCGGAAAGACCAGAGCAAACCAGGCCAGCTGGATCGGCTTGCGGCCGAAATGGCCGAGATCAGCATAAAGGGCCTCGGCACCCGTGACCGTCAGGAAGACAGCGCCGAGAACGACGATCCCGAGGAAGCCTTCGCGGATCAGGAAGCTTGCCGCATACCAGGGATTGAAGGCTGCGAAGATGCCGATGTCATCGAAGATATGGATGATCCCGCCGGCGGCCATCACCAGGAACCAGATTGCCGTGATCGGGCCGAAGAAGCGGGCGACCGCGCCGGTGCCCCGGGACTGGACGGCAAAGAGGCCGATCAGAATGGCGAGCGAAATCGGAACGATATAGTCGGAGAGGTTGGGCGCAACGAGCTTCAGACCCTCGACGGCAGAGAGAACCGAGAGCGCCGGGGTGATCATGGAATCGCCGAGAAAGAGGGCCGCGCCGATGAGGCCGAGCACCATCAGGATCGGCCCATGGCCGTTCGCGCTCTTCGACAGGAGGGCGAGCAAGGACAGCGTGCCGCCCTCGCCGTCATTGTCGGCGCGCAGAAGAAAGAGAACGTATTTCAAGGTCACGATGATGGTCAGCGACCAGATCATCAGGGAGATGAGGCCGATGACCTCGACCCTAGTGATGCCATCGACACCGATCGGTTTCAGGGCCTCGCGAAAGGCATAAAGCGGGCTCGTGCCGATGTCGCCATAGACAACGCCGACGGAGCCGAGTGCGAGAAGAAAAAGACTGCGTGCATCCTTCGGGCCAGCCGCGTGCTGGTGATCGATCTGTTGCATGGGGTCACAGGCTCTTCAGAGCCAGCCTTTCCAACGGAAAAACAAGAAGGGGATGATGGCGGAGAGAAGCATGGCAAAAAGCGCCATGGGGTATCCGAAGTTCCATCCGAGTTCCGGCATGAATTTGAAGTTCATGCCGTAGATCGACGCGACGAGGGTCGGCGGCAGGAAGACCACCGAGGCAATCGAGAAGATCTTGATGATGGCATTCTGCTCGACATTGATCAGGCCGAGCGAGGCATCGAGCATGAAGGTGATGTTATTGGCGACGAAAGCCGCGTGCTCACCGAGGGACTGGAGGTCGCGCGCGACGAGGCCGCAGAGCTCGGCGGCCTCTTCCTCCCGGCGCACCGCCGGCTGGGATTGCAGGAAGATCACCAGGCGGGACAAGGAGACAAGGCTGTCGCGGACCTTGCCCACCAGTTGATGATGGCTGGCGATATCGAGCAGCTTGTCTTCCAGGAAACGCGGCGGACGACGCTTGGCCGCCTTGCGATTGACGAAGACGGTGATCGAGAGCGCATCGAGGCGGGCGGCGAGCGTTTCCAGGATTTCGGCGGTCCGGTCGACGATCGTCTCCAGGAGATGGCCGAGAAGCTTGGCGCCCGTGTCGCATTGGCCGTTCAAGCGCAGGAGGCTTGCACTGAAGAGCTCGAAGGCCTTCGGCTCGGCATAGCGTATGGTGATCAGCCGTCCGCGAAAAAGAATAAAGGCGATGTCGGTCAGGAGCGGATAGGATGAATCCGCCCGGTAAAGCAGCGACGCGGTCATGTAGATCGCCTCGTTCTCGACATAGAGGCGGCTCGACGGTTCGATATCCTTGAGCTCATCCGGCGTGGGCAGCTGAATGCCGATCCGACCTTCCACGAAATGCTCTTCCTCGCGGCTCGGCTTGATCAGGTCGATCCAGATAATGTCTTCGGAAAAATCGCCCGACGTCGGCTCGATGCCGATGATCTCGGCACTTCCGTCTTTTCGATAGGCCCTTATCAAGGACTGGTCACCTTCATGGCTCGCCGCGCGATTGAAGTCGCGGACACAATCATAGACGCAGACTGAAAGCCAAAGCAATTGTTGCACTACAGCAATGCGTCATATGCACGCCTGCCATGTGCAGCCCGGGTCAGAGGGACCCGAACTTCAGCCAAATCGGACCTAAAACGCGTTCTATCACTCGAAAACGATTGTCGGCGCCGCACGCCCCGCGCGGGCCTTGACCTGTTCCCAAACCTTCGTCGCGATATCGCGATAGACTTTTGCCTGCGGGCCTTCCGGCTCACTCACCACCACCGGCGTTCCTGCATCGGAGGTCTCGCGGATGGAGATGGTGAGCGGCACCTCTCCAAGGAAGGGTACACCAATGGTCTCGGCTTCCGCCTTGGCGCCGCCATGGCCGAAGATGTCGTAGCGATTGCCGGTGTCGGGCGCGATGAAGTAGCTCATGTTCTCGACGATGCCGAGGACGGGCACTTCGACCTTGTTGAACATGTTCAAGCCCTTGCGCGCATCGATGAGGGCGAGATCCTGCGGGGTGGAGACGATCACGGCACCTGAGAGCGGGACCTGCTGTGCCATCGTGAGCTGGGCGTCGCCGGTGCCCGGCGGCATGTCGACAACCAGCACATCGAGATCGCCCCAGGCGACTTCGCGCAGCATCTGCATCAGCGCCGACTGGACCATCGGGCCGCGCCAGATCATGGCCGTGCCCTCATCGACCAGGAAACCCATCGACATGACCTTGATGCCGTAGTTCTCCATGGGCACGATGATGCGGTTTTCGATCTGCTGCGGCCGCCCGGTGATGCCGAGAAGGCGCGGCATGGACGGACCGTAAACGTCGGCGTCCAGAATGCCGACGCGCAGGCCGTTCGCCTTCATGGCGAGCGCCAGGTTCACCGCCGTTGTGGACTTGCCGACGCCACCCTTGCCGGAGGCGACCGCAATGATGGCTTCGATGCCGGGCACCCCGGCTTTCGTCCGCTGCGCGCTAGCTTGGCCGGCTGCCGGTGCGTGAGAATGCGGGTGGGCGTGCGAATGGCCATGTGCGGGCGCTGCCGGTTGCGGCCGTGGCGGGGGAGCAGAGCCCTGCTTGCGCTCCGCCGTCAGACTGACCACCGCGCCCTTGACCCCAGGCAGTGCCTTGACCACGCGCTCTGCGGCCTGGCGCAGCGGCTCCAGCTCCTGGGCGCGCTCGGCCGGCACATTGATCGAGAAATAGACCTTGGCATCGGAAATGAAGACATCAGACACCATGCCGAGATCGACGATGTTGCTTTCGAGATCCGGACCGCGGATCCCCTTCATCGCCTCAATCACCAGGTCACGCGACAGTTCGGCCATTGCACTCTTCTTTCCGCTTACGTCTTACCGTTCAGCGAAATCAGATAATGGAGCCGGAGGCATTCGCCAACCGCAAATGCGGCGCGAGGGTGCGACCTTTGCGGCAGAGACAGACAAGCCGCCTGCGGAGAGCACCCCCCGCGGCGGCTTGTCAGGCTGCACCCGTTCACGGGTGTCGTGCAACGTCCCCTCTGGACTGACCGTAGCAATGCAGGAAGCGTGCCAGATGCGAATGCGGCAGATATCGGTGAATTGGCGAGGATTGCTCGGCTCTCGCACTCAGCACATGCCGGGAAAACAGGCGATGCTGATCTCAGCAGCACAAAAAAGCACCAGCGTTTACGCTTACTTGATCAAACCGAGGCGCAGGGCCTTTGCGACCGCCTGGGTGCGGTTGACCGCATCCAGCTTCTTGGTGGCGCGGTTGAGGTAGTGGTTGATCGTATGCTCCGACAGCGTCAGGATTTCCGCAATTTCCACGCTCGTCTTGCCCGCCGCCGTCCAGTTGAGGCAGTCGAGTTCGCGATCGGTCAGCATGTCGCTGTTGCGGCTGTCCATCTCGCGGATCTCGGCGAGACGGTTGAAGACATGCGCTGCGATGTAAGCGAGCTGCATCATCTCCCAGGTATCGAAGGGATCGCGGTCGCCGATAAAGGAAACGGCTCCGCGGGCGCCGGTGGCGTCATGGACCGGGAAATAGGCTCCGCGATTCATCCGGAAACGGTGGAAGAGCGCCTTGGACACTTCCGCCGATCTGGGATCGCGCTGTGTTGCCACATCGTCGATGTCGAAACGCAGCGGGATCGACGCCCGGCGCAGATGTGCAAGAATGGGGCTGCCGGACAGAAGGGCAACTTGATCGAATTCGGTCAGCAGATCGGCCGGCCAGTTGGTGATGATCGAGCTGCTGCTCAGTTCCTGCGCCGTGGCACCCGGCATGTTGAGCACCATGAAGGCGCGGGCACCATAAAGCTCCGTCACGCGCTTCATGAAGCGGAAGACGTCGAACTGTGTCTTGAAACTCTTGATGTCGCTGATCAGTCCGTCGAGACGTTCCGCAGTGGCCATGTCCTGGTTTGTCATCACACACCCATCCAGACCGGGGCACCGGCCGTGATCATCGAGGAGATTGTCCAAGACGTATACGTCAATTGCTACTTCACCTGCCATTGGCCAGGGATCGGATGGTCACGGCGAAACTCAAGCTCCAGCCAATCACTCCGAACCAGCACAAGACCGTTTCTTCCCGGTCCCGCAAAGAGAATGATGAGAAACACCCAAAGACGATAGCAATTGCGAATCTGACCCTGGGTTGCCGGAGCATAGACTTGTAAAGCGTCAAGGGTCCAGATACCCCATGAATTTTACCGTAAACCCCTGTCTGAGACGTTAGTCGAAGGGCAAGGTCGACGACCATATCGAAGTCGACGACCATATCGAAAAGGAGGACGCGCGTGATCGCCACACAGAGCTTCAACGGCAGGACACTCACCGAAGAGCCCATGGAGCTGGGTGAAGGCCCCGCCTATGATCCGGGCTCCGGCGCACTCTTCTGGTTCGACATCCTCGGCAAGACCCTCTGCGAGCTCGACGTCGAGAGTGGCCAGCTGAAGAAGCACGCCCTGCCCTTTCTCGGCAGCGTGATCGCTGTTGTCGACGCGGGCCGTCAGATGATCGCTTCCGACCAGGGGCTGTTTCTGCGTGACGGCGCGACCGGCAAGCTCTCTCCTTATGCGACGATCGAAGACAAGCCGGAGAACCGTTCCAATGACGGACGCATGCATCCGAGCGGCGCCATGTGGATCGGCACGATGAGCCGCAAGGCAGAGACCGGCGCTGGTGCAATCTATCACGTCGCGGGCACCACAGTGACGAAGATCTTCGACGCAGTCAGCATCCCCAACGGCATCTGCTTCTCTCCGGATGGCAGCGTCGGCTATTTCAACGACTCGAAGGTCAACCACATGATGCGGGTGACGGTCGACCCGTCCACCGGACTGCCAACGGGCGCGCCCACGGTGTTGATCGATCAGTCCCAGCGCCAGGGCGTCATCGATGGATCGGTGGTCGATCTCGAGGGGACGATCTGGAACGCGAACTGGGATGGCGGCGCTATCGATCGCTATTCGCCCGAGGGTGAGCATATCGCACGCTACGCCGTGCCCGTTCGCCGGCCGACCTGCCCCGCCTTCTTTGGCGCCAACCTCGATCGCCTCGCCTTCACCTCCTGCTGGGAGGGTCTCAGCGATGCCGAGAGAGCCGAAGACAAGCTTGCCGGTGTCACCTTCGATCTCGGCATCAGCGTCAAGGGCAAGCCCGAACCGCGCTTCAAGCTCTAAGCTTTTGTTTCTGCTCTGGGGTTTGCTGGCCGCCAACCGGCCGCGCAAACCCTTTTGCGGGTTTTTTGTTCCTGTAGAAGCGTGAAAATAATCCGCGCATCGACGATGGAACGATAAGGACCGCTGGACATTTTCCTCACGAACCGACGCCGCCCACACTGCAAACCAGCAAGCAGCGTCATTCGCAGACCATCTCAGAGGAAAGGTAGGTCCACCATGAACAAGTCCTTCAAGACGCTCGCCGCCGCCGTACTGCTCGGCTCGACCGCAATCGCTCCGCTCGCCATCGCTCAGGATGCAACCCCGGGCGCGACGACCACCCCGCCGGCTGCAACCGACGGCGCTGCAACGACCACGCCCGCTCCGGTCACGCCTGATGCTTCGACCGATGGCACCTCCGGCGCCATGGGCACGACTGCCGAAGCTCCTGCCGCCGCTGCAGGTTCCAGCACGTACCTGACCGAACAGGCCGAAAGCCAGATTTCCGTCAACGACTTCATGGGTCAGGCGATCTACACTGCCGACAACCAGTCGATCGGTGACATCAATGACCTGCTGGTCGAAAAGGATGGCGGCATCGTCGCAGCTATCGTTGGCGTCGGCGGCTTCCTCGGCATCGGCGAAAAGAACGTCGCCGTTCCGTTCGAAAACATCACGATCACCCGCGTCATGGATGACGACACGGCGATGACCACGGACGGCGCTGCCACCACCGACGGTACGGCTGCCACCGGCATGGGCACGACCGGCACCGCCGGCACCACGGCTGCAACCGACACTGACGAAACCCAGGTCGAGCAGGTTGCTGACGCGGAAGTTCGCCTGACGACGACTGAAACGGCCGAAAGCCTGCGCAACGCCCCGGAATTCCGCACGCTGGAAGATCAGGCTGATGACGCAACCGACGGCACCACCACCTCGTCGACGGATAACTAATCCTGGAACGAGGGACGTGTTGAGGTCCTGACGGGCGGCGCTTCGGCGCCGCCTTTTCTTTTGCGTGGTGACTGGAATTCGTCAGGCAGAGGCGCGATCGACCAGCGCGAAGTCGTGGTGGTTTTCGGCGAGATAACGAAGGGTCGCAGCCGAATCCACCGGTTTGCCGAAATAATAGCCCTGCCCCATGCCGCAGCCGAGTTCCCGGAGCTTGCGCGCTTCAGCATCCGTCTCGATACCCTCGGCCACAACTTCGAGGTCGAGGCCTTCACACATGCTGACGATCGCCTTGATGATGTGTTCCGACGTGCGATCCGTGGTGATCGCCGAGACAAAGGCGCGGTCGATCTTGACCTTGTCGAAGGTGAATTCGCGCAAGCGTCCGAGGCTCGACTGGCCGGTGCCGAAGTCGTCGAGCGAGATGCGGATGCCGGCATCCTTCAACTCCTTGATGATCCGACGCGCCGTATCGGCCGAGGACATGACGGCCGTCTCGGTGATCTCAAGTTCGAGACGACGTGGGTCAAAGCCGACGCTGTTGAGGATCGACAGCGTGTTGAACGAGGTCCTGAGGTCCATCAGCTGGACAGACGACAGGTTGAACGAGAGAAAGAGGTCGCGCGGCCAGGCAAGGGTTGCTTCCGCGGCCTTGCGCAACAGCGTTTCGGACAGCGTGTCGATGAAACCGCGTTCTTCTGCCAGCGGCACGAAGACGGCGGGGGAGACAAAGCCGAGGTCAGGATCGATCCAGCGAGCAAGGGCCTCGAAGCCAACGATGCGGTTGTCACGCAGCCGGACGATCGGCTGGAAATGAACGTCCACCGTGTCGTTGATGATGGCATTGCGCAGCGCCTGCTCAAGCTGTGTTGCCTGCTTCATTTCCTGCGCGATCTCGCGGGAGTAGACGGTTATCTGGCCGCGACCGCGACGCTTGGATCGGTAAAGCGCCGTTTCGGCGCTCTTCATCAATTCCTCGAAATCTTCGCCGGCGAACGGATAAACGGCAAAGCCGAGTGAGGCGGACAGGCGCACATTGCGGTCGCCGAGGTCGTAAGGGGCGGAGAGTACGTCCTTGATCAACTGTCCGGCGCGCTCGGCGCCCAATCGTTCGAAGACCAGTGGAAGAACGATCGCGAACTCGTCGCCATCGTGGCGTGTGACGATTGCGCCATCCGGCACGCAGGCCTTCAGGCGATGCGCCACCTGGCAGAGGATCTCATCGCCCGAGGCCTGGCCGAAGAGATCGTTGATCGGCTTGAAACCATCGAGATTGACGATGCCCACGGTGAAGGGTGCAGGGTCGGCTGCGCGGTCGGCGGCGAGTTGGCGCACCTTGTCGCTCAGCCTGTGGCGGTTGCCGAGGCCGGTCAAGCGATCGGTATAGCCTGTCGTCTTCTGGTCGCTCGGGCCTTGCGGCTCAGGCGGTCGTCCGGCGGGACCCATTCATGCTTCCTGGTACGGTTCCTACGCGTGCCAGAATGGGTCTAAAACATTAAGATAATCATATCGATGCTGCATGAGAGCCCTGCCCAGCCTCCCCAAAAATCGGGGGATATCAGGCGGTCGAGGCGATCCGGGCAATCTCCGGGACCAGACGACGGATTGCCTGATCAACGACGTCGGGGCTCAAGGGCTTGAGGATGACGTCGTCCATGCCCGATGCGAAGCAGGCTTCTCGGTCGCGATCGAACGCCTGGGCGAGCACGCCGATGATCGGGGTTTGCGCCCCCAGCTCTTCCGGCAGCTGCCGGATGCGGCGTGCAGCCTCGAAACCATTGATACCGGGCAAGGTCACGTCCATCAGGATGATGGCAGGATTCAACTCGCTGCGCAGCCGAACGACGGTCTCACCATCGGCGCAGATCCGATAGGCGTAACCCAGTCCTTCGAGGATCTGCGAAAAGACGATCTGGTTGATCTCGTTGTCCTCGGCCACAAGTATGAGAGACGGCGACGACGGCGTTGCCGCGGCTGCGGGAGCAGCGACGATGGACGCCGCTCCGATCGAAGGCGAGAGGGGAGTGTCTTCCGTGGTGATCTCCCAGTCATCCGCCGGGACAGGCGGCGCCTGGAGGGCCGTCAGGCGATCGAGAACGCTGAAGGCGAGATCGCCGGAAATGTCGAAAGCAGGGATCGTGATATAGTCCACATCCACCGCCTGCAGCAGTTCCAAGCAGCGGCTGTCGAGGTCGGCGTCGACGATTGCAAGATCGATGCTCACGCCGACGGATCGCGCCACCGAGAGGAAGGCATCGAGTTCCGCCTCGTCACGGACACAGCAGCTGTCGAGCCCCAGCAACTGCATGATCTCCAGCGCTCTTGTCTCGAACTCGCGGTCGCCGGTGACGATCAGCGCCTTGCGTCCATTGAGGCGGCCGTCGTCGGTGCCGTAGGACGGTTCAGGTTCGCGAGGCTCTGCGGTCTGCGGCTCGTGCGGCGCGGCGAAATCCGCAGCACCACCCACTTCGCCGAAGCTCGACACCACCAGATAGCGGCCCGGCTTTCCAACACGCTGGACATGGACAAGGATCGGCCGCGGCGGGTCACCGTAGAGACGCATCGGCAAAGTCAGTGAAGACGTGACGCCGGTCTCGAGCACGTGACGGGACGCAGTCGCGAGCCTTTCGGCGACCTGGGCTTCGAAGAGCGTCGTGATCGTGCTGCCAAGGGCGTTGTCCGCGCCGACGGAGATTGCCGAGCAGAACACCTTATTGACGGCAACCAGCTGGAGATTGCGGTCCTGCACAAAGACCGGATGGGCGAGATTGTCGAGGATTTCTTCCGTCAGCTGCACGCGTTCGACATCGGCGCGCCACTGTTCGTCCCGGCGCTTCTGTTCGGTGATGTCGCTCATGACGCAGAAGCCGAAACCGGACGAGAGCCGGCGCTTGGAGAAGCGGGTCCAGCGCTTTTCGTTGTCACAGGACTGGATTTCGTGCCGCTCTTTCCAGTGGGCAGCAATCTGGCTGGTGAGCCATTCCTCACGGCTCAGCGAGGCGCTGTCGGACTGGCCGCTCGCGGCATGGCGCAGGCCAAGATCGTAAGCGGCGCCGAGGATGTCTCTCAGGCGCGTGCCGGGCTCGAAAAAGGAAGCTGGCAGGGGCAGAAACTGGCGGGCGCTGCGACTTGCGAAGATCAGATGGTCGTTGCGGTCGTAGATGATGAAGCCCGAGGAGAAAGCTTCAGACACGGCATCCAGCAGGGCAGCATCGAGCCCAGCTTCGGCCGACGGATTGTCGTGCCCCTGCCGTCTCTTGTCCTGGTCGGGGGCCGGTGGAAACTCGCTCACACTGCTGCCTCTCGGAATCTCACCGCCTTGCACGGCAAGAATTAGGGGGCTGATGCCATCATGGAGACATGCCGGAGCGCATTTCAGACGGTGAAATCTCAGAGGAACACCCGGCCTATATCCTCAAATCACCGTCAGCAGGCTTGCTGATGGAACATTGCAAGCCATTGTTCAAACTAGAGACATTCCGTTAAGGGCCACTTAATGATGGGCATGAAGGTACCCGCCTTACGATTTCGCCTTTCGTCCAAGCTCCGAATCCGGGAAAATGGCGACATGATCATCAAGCAGCTTTCCGAAACGCTCATCAACCAGATCGCCGCGGGCGAGGTCATCGAACGACCGGCCAGCGCGGCGAAGGAATTGATCGAGAACGCGATCGACGCGGGCGCCACGCGCATCGAAGTGGCGACCGCCGGCGGCGGCAAGACACTGCTGCGGGTCATCGACAATGGCTGTGGCATGGGTCCCGAGGATCTGGCGCTCGCCATCCGCCGGCATTGCACGTCGAAGCTCAACGAGACGCTGTTCGACATCCGCTCGCTCGGCTTTCGCGGCGAGGCCCTGCCCTCGATCGGTTCGGTGGCCAAGCTGACGATTACCAGCCGCCCACCGGGCGCCGACAGTGGTTCTGAGATCGCCGTGGTCGGCGGCAAGGTCGGCGATGTCAGGCCTGCTGCCGCCAATCCGGGCACGACGGTCGAGGTGCGCGACCTGTTCTTCGCCACGCCTGCCCGGCTGAAATTCATGAAGACGGAAAAGGCGGAAGCAGGCGCGATCACCGAGATCGTCAAGCGCATGGCGATCGCCTTTCCGGCCATCCGCTTCGTGCTTTCGGGCACCGACCGCTCGACGCTCGAATTTCCCGGCACGGGCGACGACCATCTCGCGCGCATCGCGCAGGTGCTGGGCGCCGACTTTAAGGACAATGCCATCGAGCTCGACGCCGAGCGCGAGGATGTGCGCCTCACCGGTTTTGCCGGCGTGCCAACCTTCAACCGGGGCAATTCCGCTCATCAATACGCCTTCGTCAACGGCCGGCCCGTCCAGGACAAGCAGATTTTGTCGGCGATCCGCGGCGCCTATGCCGAGACGATCCCGCAGGGTCGTTATCCGGTGGCGGTTCTGTCGCTGACGCTTGATCCGGCGCTGGTCGACGTGAATGTTCACCCGGCGAAATCGGATGTCCGCTTCCGCGATCCGGCGCTGGTGCGCGGGCTGATCGTCGGCGCCATCCGGCAGTCCCTTCAACGGGAGGGTGACCGGGCGGCCACGACAGGCGCCGGCGGCATGCTGCGCGCCTTCCGTCCCGGGTTTTCACCTCAGCCGGCACAGGCCTGGTCGCCGGCGAATTCCCCGTCCCGCCCCCTTTACGGAGCCACGCCGAGCTTCGGCGGTGGCTTGGCGGCAGCGGCCGCAGTATCGGCTCCCCGTGGCTTCGGCGAGACGGTGCAGGCGGCCTTCGACAGCCTCTCCGTCCCGACCGCCCGCAGCGAGACCACGCCGCCCTCGCCCGCGGTCCAATGCGCAACCGTCGAGGCCATCTCGAGTTACCCGCTTGGTGCTGCTCGGGCGCAAGTGCATGAGAATTACATCGTGGCGCAGACGGAGGACGGTCTCGTCATCGTCGACCAGCACGCCGCGCATGAGCGCCTCGTGTTCGAGCAGATGCGCAAGGCGCTCACAGGTCGGAGGCTCCCGTCGCAGGGTCTGCTCATCCCCGAGATCGTGGACCTGCCGGAAGAGGATTGCGATCGGCTGATGACTCATGCGGAAAGCCTGGAGCAGCTGGGACTTGCGATCGAACGCTTCGGACCGGGGGCGATTGCGGTGCGCGAGACGCCCGCGATGCTCGGCGAAATGGATGCGACGCAGCTCGTGCGTGACCTCGCCGACGAGATTGCCGAATGGGATACGGCCGACAGGCTGTCGGCTAAACTCGAACATGTCGCCGCCACCATAGCCTGCCATGGCTCGGTGCGTTCGGGCCGGCGGCTGAGAGTCGAGGAGATGAATGCGCTGCTTCGGCAGATGGAGCAGACGCCGGGTTCGGGCCAGTGCAATCATGGTCGGCCGACCTATGTGGAACTGAAGCTCTCCGATATCGAACGGCTGTTCGGACGGAGCTGAGCGTGCCACGCACGGGTTTTGACGCAAGCCATCTTTCATTCGCCGGGAGGGCGCTGTATTGCAGGTCCGTGACACCCGGCGCAGGAGAAGAGTGATGAACCGTTTCGAAGGCGGCGGAAACCGCGAAGCCAAGATCCGCTATCTCGATGCCGATTTCCAGATCCTGACGCCTGGGACCTTCGTCACCTGTGCGATCACGGGTCGGCCCGTCATGGTCGACGAGCTCAAATACTGGAGCGTCGCGCGCCAGGAAGCCTATGTCGATGCCGCCGCTTCGCTGGAAGCCGAAAAGCGTGCGGGCGCTCTGCCCAACCAGCGTCGCTGATCAGGCCTTCGCGGCGAGGCGCCGCAGGCGGCAGGCTTCGATGGCGCGATCGATGATCAGGTCCGGGGCCTTGGGGTCATCGAAGACCATGTCGACATCCACCACTTTCGATTTTTCCTGAAGCTCGGCTGCGCGACCATGACCGCCGGCAAGGCGGACGCTGTCCTTGGCCGTGGTCACGAGTTGCAAGCCTTGCTTCTCAGCGCGTGCGAGCAGATCCGATATCTCGTCATCAGCCAGATGATGGTGGTCGGGGAAATCCTGGCGGTCGGCAATCACGGCGCCAAGCTCTTCCAGGGTGTGGTAGAACTTTCTCGGGTCGGCAATGCCGGCGTAAGCCAAGACTGACTTACCGGAGAGACCCCCGCCGGACTGAGGCATGACGTTTGCGACCAGGACCGGTTTGCCGCTGCGGGAGGCCTGGCGGACGAACTGGTCTGCGGCATCGCCCTTGCCCACCTTCAGGATCGCATCCAGATGGCGCATTTGAACCGGAATGGGCGCGCGGACTGGCCCTGAAGGCACGATCCAGCCATTGCCGATGCCCCGCATGCTGTCGATCACGATCAGCGCGTAGTCGACCTGGAGCCGGGCGCTCTGAAATCCATCGTCCATAATGATCAGGTCCGCGCCTTCGGCGACCAGCTTTTCCGCACCGGCCACACGGCGGCGGGAGATCACGGTCAGTGCCTCGCGAGCAAGCAGAAGCGGTTCGTCGCCTACAGCCGTCGAACGATGATGATGGGGATCAACGACGGTCGTGACGTCGAGCGAGCCGCCATAACCGCGGCTGAGGAAACCGGGGGTCAGCCCCCTCGCCTTCGCGGCACGCGCGATCGCAATGGCCGTCGGGGTCTTGCCCGCACCGCCGACAGTGAAATTACCAACGCAGATCACCGGCACGGACAGAGGATGCCTACGGCGATGCTGCAGGATGCCACCGGAGATGCGGCCATAGACGAAGGAGAGCGGATAAAGGCAGATTGCCTGCCAACCGGTCTTGGTCCACCAGAAAGGCGGTGCCTCGGATACCATTCTCGTCCCTGTCCTGACCCCGGCGCCCCTCTGACGCCGTCCGTTGGGCGCAACAAGAACCATTGCAACGCAGAATGGTCAAGCGCAGCCGTGCCGAAATGGCACGCGTTCGTCAGGCGAGGACAGCTTCCAGCTCGGTGATATCAGCGAGGACCATGTCGGAATGCAGCGTCAGCGTCTCGCGCGAGCCTGTGCCGGAGAGGACTCCGATCTTGAGACCCGCACCGGCATTCCTGCCCATGTGAAGGTCATGATTGTTGTCGCCGACGACGGCCACCTCTGCCGGGGCAAGACCCGTCGCCTTGCAGAAGCCGAGAACCATGCCAGCCTCCGGCTTGCTGCCATGGCCGCTGTCATAGCCCGCGATGAAATCGATATAGGGCAGAATGCCGAAACGCTCGGCCGCGACCTTGATCGAGCGTTCATTGTCACTGGAGGCGATGCCGAGGCGCAGGCCCTTGCCATGCAGGCGGGCAAACAGCGGCTCAAGTTCGGTGACCGGGACCGAGAACTCCGCAGCCTTGGCGAAACAGTCGTCGATCTTCGGCACCAGCGCTTCGACCATGAAGGGCGAGCCGGCATTGATCATCCCCTCGGCGATCTCGAGCGTATTGCCGGCCGCAAACAGGCTGTCGGGCACGATCGCGCCGCTCACGGGATCCATGCCGCAGACGAAGAGCAGGCGATCAGCCAGTACCTGGTCACCATCGGCGGCCATGAGCGCGACCTCGCGGTTGACCGGTCCCCAGCTGGCATCGAAGTCGAGCAGCGTCCCGTCCTTGTCGAACAGGATGCCGGCGATCTGGGGCTTCTGCTGCATGAAACAATTCCTGGCTGGTGTCTCAGCTCTGGCCGGCGATGCGCGGTTCCAGCTTGGCCTTGACGGAGAGCGGGCTGATATAGGGCTCCAGCCCTTTAAGCGTTGCCGTCAGCGCACCACGCATTTCCTGCATGCTTTCCTGACCGGCGTCGATCATCTTGGAGCGTGCCACATCATTGTTCAGCAGGAAGTGCACGGCCTTGGCCAGCATCTCGGCATCGCGAACGATGCGGGCAGAGCCCTTGCGGACGAGACGCTGGTAGCTTTCGCGGAAATTGCTGACCTGCGGACCAGACAGAACGGCGCAGCCGAGCATGGCGGGCTCCAGCGGGTTCTGGCCCCCTTCGGCCGAGAGCGAACGTCCGACAAAGGCGACTTCCGTCAGTCTGAGATAAAGACCCATTTCGCCGATCGTGTCGCCCAGGAAGACATCCGTCTCGGGCGTGATCACATCCCCGCGGGTGCGGCGGGCAACGACCAGCCCCTTTTCGACCAGCAGGGCTTCGATCTCATCGCTGCGCTCCGGATGGCGCGGGACAAGCACGCTCAACAGGCCAGTATGGGCCTTCAGCGCACGATGCACCATGGAGACGATCTTCTCTTCACCGTCGAAGGTCGAGATGGCCGCCCAGGTCTTGCGATTGCCGATCTGCTGGCGGTAGCGCTCGAGCACCTGCTCGTCGCAGGGCGGCGCGTCGCTGTCGACCTTGATATTGCCGGAGACGCTGACCGGCCAGGCGCCGAGATCCCGGAAGCGCTCCGCGTCGAGATCGGACTGGGCAATCACCAGCGCAAGCTTGCCGAACAGGGTTTCTGCAATCGATGAATGCCGTTTCCAGCGATCGAAGGAGCGATCGGACATGCGGGCATTGACGAGGATCTGCGGGATATGCCGGCGATGCAGCTCGGCAAGCGTCGTCGGCCAGATCTCGGACTCCACACCGATCGCGACATCCGGCTGCCAATAATCGAGGAAGCGACGGATCGACGGCAGAAGGTCGAGCGGCACATATTGGTGCAGGACCATGTCGCCGAGACGATTTTTCGCGACCTCGGCCGAGGTCACGGTGCCGGTGGTCAGCAGCACATGAATGTCGCGGCGGCGCAGTTCCCGCATCAGCGACATGACGGCGGTGGTTTCGCCGACGCTCGCGGCATGGATCCAGACAAGCGGTCCGACGGGTCTTGCGAGACTTGCATGGCCGAAGCGCTCGGCACGGCGGGCCCGGTCTTCCTTGCCCTTGGCTGCGCGATAGGCAAGCAGGGGCCGAGACAGCGGGTAGGCGGCGAGGCCCAGCCAGCCGTAGGATGTCAAGGCGAAGGAGGCTAGGCCATCGCTCAGTGCCATCGATCGAACCTGCTCATCTTCATCGACAATGCCATTCAGCCCTTTTCGGAGGCGGCGCTACGCACACTAGAGATGCAAGAAGACTGAGTTCAAAACGTGACCCTTTCGGGTCGTGAACGGCGGTTTTGGGAGCACCGCCGACCCCTGGTTCACTTATCCGAAGGGTTCAGCAGTCGGTGCATGTGAACGATGAAATAACGCATATGCGCATTGTCGACCGTGGCCTGAGCCTTCGCCTTCCAGGCGACGAGCGCGCTGGCGTAATCGGGGAAGATGCCGACGATGTCGAGGGCATTCAGATCGCGAAACTGGACCTCTTCCAGGCTCGACAATTCACCGCCAAAAACCAGATGGAGAAGCTGCTTGTTTTCGTTGGTTTCCGTCATGTTTGCGGCCTTTTCTTATTCCTAGTCTGTGGGGAACCATCTGCGCGATTTCGCCCCAAAGGTCAACTCCGAGGAATTCGGGAGATGTTCTTGAGCAATGCCGGAAGAAGCTCGGCCGATGCTGCGCAGAGCACCGGGTGGGTGACCTCTTCCCGATTGTATACCAAGGGCTGTCCGTCGAGATCTGTGATCCCGCCACCGGCGCGCGCGAGGATCAGATCGGCTGCGGCGAGATCCCAGTCATGCGAGCTCTTCTTGACGAGCGTCGCGTCGATGCGCCCGTCGGCAACGAGCGCCAGTCGGTAGGCGAGCGAGGGGATATGCTCCACCCGCTCGATCCGGGGCCTGAGGACCGGGCTGAAGCTTGCAACCATGTCCTGGGCGGAGGCGAGTTTCAGGCTGTCTTCGATCCCGGCCGTGGAAACCGCAATGTCCTGGCCATTGCGACGGGCAGGACCATCGATCGTTGCGGTGAATTCCTCACCGAGCGATGGTGCCACCAGAATGCCTGCTACCGGCGCTCCCTTGTAGACCACGGCAACCGAGACGCACCAGGTGTCCTTGCCGGCAAGAAAGGCACGGGTACCGTCGATCGGATCGATGACAAAGAGAGTGTCGCAGGAGAGGCGCGCCGGATCGTCATCCGTCTCTTCCGAAAGCCAGCCGTAATTCGGCCGGGCGTGGCGGAGGATTTCTTCAAGGATCCGGTTGGCGGCGTAGTCGGCTGCGCTGACCGGCGAGCGGCCCTCGTTCTTCCACCACACTTCCGGCGACTGGCCGAAATGGGCCATGGCCACCTTGCCGGCCTCGCGCGCGGCCTCGGTTATCAGCCTCAGATCCGCCTGCCAGTCGAAGCGCGGACCGGGCGGTGTCTGTCGATCAGAGTCCGGCAAGGGTCATGCCCTCAATGGCAAGCGTGGGCGCGGCGACGCCGAACTTCCGGTCGATGTCGTTGGCCGGCGTGATCCGCATGAACATCTGCTTCAGGTTGGACGCCAGCGTGATCTCGGAGACCGGATAGGTCAATTCACCGTGTTCGATCCAGAAGCCGCTCGCGCCGCGGCTATATTCGCCGGTAATCATGTCCACGCCACTGCCGATCATGTCGGTGACATAGAGCCCGGTGCCGACGCTGCGGATCAGTTCCTCCGGCGAGATGTCGCCCGGCTCCAGGGCGAGATTGGTGGAGGATGGCGAGACCGAGGTGCCACCACGCACGCCGCGGCCATTGGTCTTGAGACCCAATTCCCGCGCAACGGAAGAGGAGAGGAACCAGTGTTTCAGCACACCGTCCTCGATCATGGTGAGTGGCGTGCCGGAGACGCCTTCGCCGTCAAAGGGCCGTGAGGAGGAGCCGCGCACCTTCAGCGGATCATCGGTGATGCTGAGACCGGCTTTCAACACCTGCTGGCCCATCTTGTCGCGCAGGAAGGAGGTCTTGCGGGCGACGGACGAGCCGTTGATCGCGCCGGCGATCGTACCGACGAAACCGCGGGCGATGCGAGGGTCGAAGACGACGGTGAGGTTGGATGCCGTCGGGACCTGGCGCGGGTTCAGGCGACGGATCGCACGCTCGGCGGCGCGGCGACCGATCTCTTCGGGGCTGTCGAGCTCGGCAAAATAGAGGCGGCTGTCAAAGTCGTGGTCGCGCTCCATCTTGGTGCCCTCACCGGCAATGACGCCGACAGAGCGGGAAAAACGCGAGCCGGCATAGCTGCCGGAGAAGCCGTGCGAGGTGACGAGCACCAGACCACCCATGCCGGCGGAGGCACCGGCCCCCAGCGAATTGCTGACGCCGTTCACCGACCGGGCTGCCTCTTCCATGGCGAGCGCGCTTTCGCGCAACTCGTCGCTTGAGACATCCGTGTCATCGAAGAGCTGTAGGTCGGGAATGTCGCGCGCAAGCTCGCTCTCGTCGGCAAGGCCGGCAAAGGGATCTTCGGGCGACACCTTGGCCATGGCCACGGCCCGCTCGGCCAGTGCTTTCAGATCAAAGCCCGGATTGGCCGAGACGCTGGCAACCTGGCGGCCGACGAAGACGCGCAGTGAGAAGTCGTCGCTCTCAGAGGCCTCGGTCGACTCGACCTTGCCAAGCCGGACGCTGACGCCCTTGGACCGGGAGCGGACGACGACGGCATCCGCCTTGTCGGCACCGGCCTTCATGGCGAGGTCCACAAGCTGCTCTGCGCGTTCGAGGAGATTGGCGGAATCGATTTGATTGGGCATGGGTTGGCCTTTCCTTCCCGCTCCATTTATTGTGCAACACAAGGTGCATCAAGGGCGGTTCGGGGTTTTCCGATCACGAGCCCGGCATGGCACCAGGCGAGCAAGCGCGGCTGATGCCGGCGGACGAGGAGAATGGCATTGGCAGGCGCAAGCGAAGCTCTTTTCACCCAACCCCTGTTGCTGCTCGGCGGCGCCGTGATCGCAGCGCCGATCTTCCGCAAACTGGGGCTCGGCACCGTTCTCGGCTATCTTGCCGCGGGCGTCGTGATCGGCCCCGTGCTGCATCTGATCGGCGGCTCCGGCGAGATCCTGGCGGTCGCCGAACTCGGCGTGGTGCTGCTGCTCTTCATTATCGGGCTGGAGCTCAAACCCAGCCGATTGTGGACCATGCGGCGCGACATCTTCGGGCTCGGGACGAGCCAGGTGGTGCTCACAGGATTGGCCCTGACGGGACTGGTCTATGCAGCCGGTCTTCTCGACTGGCGAGGGGCGCTGGTCGCGGGCTTCGGCCTTGCGCTCTCCTCCACCGCCTTTGCGCTGCAGTTGCTGGAAGACTATGGCGACATGAACAGCCGTTATGGCCAGCGCTCCTTCTCGATCCTGCTCTTCCAGGATCTCGCGATCGTGCCGCTTCTGGCCATGGTGTCGGTTCTCGGCTCGCAAGGCGGTGAGGCGCAGCAGTCGCCGATCCTGGAGGTCGGGATTGCCGTGGGTGCGGTGATCGCCATGATCCTGGCGGGCCGGTATCTGCTGACGCCGATGTTCCAGATCATCGCCCGGACCGGCGCGCGGGAAGTCATGATCGCCGCTGCCCTCTTCGTCGTGCTGGGATCGGCCTATCTCATGCAGGTGGCAGGTCTCTCCATGGCCATGGGCGCCTTCCTTGCCGGCGTGATGCTCGCCGAATCCTCCTATCGCCATGAACTGGAGGCCGATATCGAGCCCTTCCGTGGGCTTCTTTTGGCGCTCTTCTTCATCGCGGTCGGCCTGTCGATGGAGCTGCAAGTCATCGTCGACAATCTGCTGCTGATCGTGATCGCCGTGCCCGTCCTCATGGCGGTGAAGGCGTTGATCATCTATGCGATCTGCCGGATCGCCGGCTCCACGCATGATGACGCCATCCGGATCGGCATGCTTTTGCCGCAGGGCGGCGAGTTCGGCTTCGTACTCTTTACCACCGCAGCCGCAGCCGGCCTGTTCACCGGCGCACAGTCATCACTGCTCATCTCGATCGTGACGCTCTCGATGGCGCTGACGCCGCTCACTGCGCTGATCGGCCAGCGGCTGCTGTCGCGCGACGCCACCGAGAAGGAGGAGATGGACGAAGACTTCGAGGGTGCCGGCTCGGACGTTCTGATGATCGGCTTCTCGCGCTTTGGCCAGATCGCTGCACAGATCCTTTTGGCGAGCGGCCGGGACGTGACCATTCTCGACGACAGCCCGGACCGTATCCGGCAGGCGGCAACCTTCGGGTTTAGGATCTATTTCGGCGATGGCACGCGCCTCGACATGCTGCGGGCCGCCGGGATCGAGAAGGCCAAGATCGTCGCTGTCTGCACGCACAAGAAGGAGATCACCGACAAGATCGTCGACCTCATTCGCTCGGAATATCCGGATGTGCGTCTCTTCGTGCGCTCCTATGACCGGGTTCACAGCCTGGAGCTTCGGGCCAAGGACGTGGAATACGAGCTGCGCGAGACCTTCGAGTCCGGCCTGCTCTTCGGTCGGCGCACGCTGGAGGGGCTCGGCGCCTCGGAAGACGAGGCCTATACGATCGGCGAAGACATTCGCCGCCGCGACGAGGAACGGCTGAAGCTTCAGGCGCAGGAGGGGATCCTTGCGGGCCGCGAACTGATCCACAAGCGCCCGGTGAAGCCCGAGCCGCTGGTCAAGCCGAAAAAGGCGATCCAGGCGGTCGAGGAGGAACGAGAGGTTCCGGCCGCCTGATCGCTCAGCGACGGACGAAGTCTTCCATTCGCCCGGCGATGTCGCGCTTCAGCGGATCCTTGAGGCGATCGCAAATCTCCAGGATCTGCCGCGCCTTGAAGAAATCCAGCACCTTGTAGCTGTTGACGTCGGGGCGCAGGTAGATGTCGGGCTGGCAGATCTTCATCTTCAGCGCGATATGCGACTGCATCATCAGCTGCGAGGCGCCGAACAGGCTGTCGATGCGGTTGGGAACGAGTGAGCCGTCGCCCTCCGGCGCGCCGATCACATCAACGGCGATCATGATGTCGACCTTGCCGACCAGATGATCGTAGGGCACCGGGTTGAAGATGCCACCGTCGATCATCAACCGACCGTCGATGGTGACGGGTGCAAACAGGGCTGGAATGGCTGCGGAGGCCGACAGCGCTTCATAGAGATCGCCCTCGCTGCGCACCAGTTCGCACTGGCCGTAATAGTCGGTCGCAATGACGGTCAGCGGGAGGCCGAGTTCGGCAAAGGTTTCCGGGATCTGCGGCGGCAGGAAGGCGCGCAACAGGCGCGGCAGGTTGAACTGCCCGAGACGAAAGCCGCCCAGCGCACGGATGCTGGCGGGGCGCAGGCTCCAGAAGCGGTTGAGGACGAGGCCGCGATTATCAGCCAGGGAGAGCGTGTATTCCCGGATGTCACGGCCGCTCATGCCTGCGGCATAACCGGCTCCGAGGATCGCGCCCATCGAGGAGCCGGCAATCAGCGCCGGCTTGATGCCGAGTTCATCGAAGACTTCGAGCACCGGAATATGCGCGAAGCCGCGGGCACCCCCTGCCCCGAGCGCCACGCCGATCGTCGGATCGGCTTTCACGGGATTGGAGGGGATGGGGGTTTCGGCGACAAGATCCATAGACTCAGTCTTTCTCCACTGACGGGATCAGGACGGCCTATAGGAAAAGAAGTACATTTTCGTGTCACCAAAGGTTCGCTCTTCGACAAAGGCGAAAACCGGGTCGACGGAGACCTGCACATCACTGCGTTCTTCGAGGATGACCAGCGCATCCTTGGCCAGCCAGCCACCCTGATGCGCTGCAAGCAGCGCCTTTTCCCCAAGGCCCTTGCCGTAAGGCGGATCGGCGAAGAGAAGCTCGAAGGGCTCGATATTGTTGGTCGGCCCGAGATTGGTCGCGTCGCGTCTCAGGATGCGGGCGCGGCCATGCAGGCCGAGCGCATCAATGTTTTCCCAGAGTAGGCTGCGGCCCTCGACACTGTTTTCGACGAAGAGCGCCGACTTGCAGCCGCGCGACAGAGCCTCGATGCCGACGGCACCGGTGCCGGCGAAGAGATCGAGGATGCGGGTGCCGTCGAGCACGCCCGGATGGGCATGCGCGAGGATGTTAAACAGGCTTTCGCGCGTCCGGTCGATGGTCGGCCGGATGTCATTCGACTTCGGCGTGGCCAGCGTCCGGCCACGAAATTCTCCGCCGACGATGCGCATGCCGGCTTACCTCTTGCCCTTGGGCGCGCCACCACGGCCGCCGGAAGGCTTAGCCCCAGGTCCACCGGAGCGCGGGCCGCCTGCGGGACGGCCACCCGGCTTGCCACCGAAGCTCTTGCCGCCTGGCTTGCCACCAAAGGACTTTCCACCCGGCTTGCCCGAAGGCTTTCCACCGAAGGACTTGCCCGCCGGCTTGTCACCGAAGGGCTTGCCACCGCGTGGCTTGTCGCCGAAGGGGCGCTCGCCGCGCGGCCTGTCATCACGTGGCCTGTCATCCCGGGGCCGGTCGTCGCGGGGACGGTCGCCACGTGGAGGACGATCTCCGAAGTCTCGCTTCGGACCACGATCGGAGAACTCCCGACGCGGCCCGAGCTCTTCACCATCCCGTCGAGGCGCGCGCTCGGCACGATCGCCGAAATCGCGGCGAGGTCCACGGTCGGCACCTTCGCGGCGCGGCGCGCGATCGTCACCGTCACGACGGGGCGGACGGGCACCGAAACCGCCGGGCTTTCCGCCGCGGCCGCCTTCGCGTGCACCCGATTTCTGATCCGGCCCATCGGCACGGATCCAATCACCCTCTTCGTCGCGGGCACGGGTGATCTTGACGGTCGAGGTTGGCCGGTCGTCGAAGCGGTCGGCGGGTTTTGCGCCGCGTGGATCAGGCTTGCGGCGGGCAGCGGCAGCGGCCGCCTTTTCGCCGAGCGGCCGGGCACCCGGGGCCATCCAGACATTTGCCGTCCTGCCCTTGGTGTTGCCAGCGGGACGCTTCGGCTTGTCAGCAAACTTGTCGCCGGAATTGCCATCGTCGCGGCGGGTATCGAGACGGCCGAGCGCCCGCTCGCGGCGGTCACCCTTGTCACCGCGATCCTTCGGGCCAGAGCGCTTCTTCTCGGAAGAGCGCTCGTCGCGGCCCCAGTCGGCCTTCGGCTCGCGGCCGGACTTCTTTGCCGGCGCTGCAGCGTCTTCCTCGTCGGTCTCGGCGCCGTGGCTGTAGATCGGTGCGTCGAAATTGGCCTTGGATTCCTCGATCAGGCGGGGACCAAGCTGGTCACGCAGCATGCGGCCGCGCACTTCCACCACCTGGCCTTCCGGCAGATCGCCAAGCTGGAACGGGCCATAGGAGATGCGGATCAGGCGGTTGACCTCGAGGCCGAGCGCGCCGAGCACGTTCTTGATCTCGCGGTTCTTGCCTTCGCGCAGGCCCATGGTGATCCAGGCATTGTGGCCCTGCTTGCGGTCGAGCGTCGCATCGATCGCACCGTAGAGCACGCCATCAACGGCGATGCCTTCCTTCAGTGCATCGAGCGCCGGCTGATCGATATCGCCATAGGCGCGCACGCGGTAGCGGCGCAGCCAGCCGGTCGTCGGCAATTCCAGAACACGGGCAAGACCACCGTCATTGGTGAGCAGCAGCAGACCCTCGGTGTTGATGTCGAGGCGGCCGATCGACATGACCCGCGGCAGTTCTTCCGGCAGGTTTTCGAACACGGTCGGACGGCCTTCCGGATCGGAATTGGTCGTCACCAGGCCGGCCGGCTTGTGGTAGAGCCACAGACGCGTGCGCTCGATGCCGCGGATCGGCTGGCCGTCGACCTCGATCTTGTCGGCGAGCGTTGCGTTCAGCACCGGTGTTTCGAGCACCTTGCCGTTCACGGAAACACGACCTTCCATGATCATGCGCTCGATGTCGCGACGGGATGCGACGCCGGCACGCGCGAGTAGCTTGGAGATGCGCTCGGGCTTCATGGCCTCGTCGCCGGCGGGCGCCTCGGCGCGGGGCGCGCGGGCGGGCTTCGACGCGGGCTTGTCTGCTGAGGCTGCGGACGGCTTTCGGGTTTGCGGCTTGCCGCCGCGGTCGGAGGACTTCGCCCCCGGACGCCTGGACTTGTCTTTGAATGTCATTTGCTGTTTGCCTGTGGTTTGGGCTGTCGTATCAGGTCGCGCGGCTCTGGTTAAGTGGAAAGTTCAGGCATGGAGAAGACAAACGGCTTCATGGAGGCGGCCTTCGAGGAGGCGCGTGCGGCCGGCGAGCGTGGCGAGGTTCCGATCGGGGCCGTGGTTGTGCGCGACGGACGGATCCTCGGTCGGGCCGGCAACGAGACACGGGCGCTCAACGACGTGACCGCCCATGCCGAGATCCTCGCCATCCGACGGGCCGCGACTGCCGTGGGCGACGAACGGCTTGTTGATGCCGATCTCTATGTGACGCTCGAACCCTGCACCATGTGTGCGGCGGCAATCTCCTTTGCCCGGATGAGGCGACTCTATTATGCTGCCGGCGATGTCAAAGGTGGCGCGGTCGAAAACGGTGTCCGCTTCTTTGCGCAGCCCACCTGCCATCACGTGCCGGATGTGTATTCCGGCATTCGCGAAAGCGAAGCGGCCGAAATGCTTAAGGCCTTCTTCCAGGATCGGAGGGATTGATGATCTTTGTTGCGCTCACGCTGTCGATTGTCGGCATGGCCGCCATTGCCTTTTGGGCCTATCGCAACGTCGCGCCGCATAGCGACCGCCTGCCGATGCAGTGGTCGGCCGATGGCACCGTGAACTGGCGTGCACCACGGCTTCTGGCGATCGCAACGACGCCCGTACTGATGCTGACGATCATCGGCCTGATCTTCGTGCTGTCGCGGCACGACCACGCGGAGCGCAACATGGCGCTGCTGTGGGTTTCCTTCATCGGCCCGGCGCTCCAGGCGCTGCACATGGCGCTTGTCGCCCGCACGGTCGAGAACGAAGAGTAGGAGGGCGGCCTTCAAGCCGCCTCATGCGATGCCGGCGAAATCCTTGAGCTTCTGGCCGGCCAATCGGTAGCGGATCCATTCGTTCTGCGGCTCGGCACCGACGGCGTCATAGACGCGGATGGCCGGCTCGTTCCAATCGAGCACGCTCCACTCGAAGCGGCCGCATCCCTTTTCCACCGCCACACGTGCGAGATGTTTGAGAAGCAGCTTTCCGGCGCCGGAGCCGCGGAAGTCGGGCGAGACGTAGAGGTCCTCCAGATAAAGGCCGTTCTTGGCCTGCCAGGTAGAATAGCTGTAGAACCAGACGGCAAAGCCGGCCGGCTTGTCATCGGCCTCCAGGATCACCGCATCCGTCACCGAGCCTTCGCCGAAGATCGAGGATCGGACCGTCTCCTCGGTTGCCTCGACCTCATGGCCCGCCTTTTCATAGACGGCGAGTTCGGTGATGAAGCCGAGGATGACGGCGGCATCTTCCGGCGTGGCGGGGCGAATGGTGAAATTCATCTGACGACCTCAAGCAAAAGGGCAGGTCGTTGCCGCCCTGCCCCGGAATTCACGATATCGATAAAAGACTTACTGGAAAGGCATCCACCAGGAGCTGGTCTGCTGCGCAGCCTTGGCTTCCTTCTTGCGACGCTTTTCCTTCTTGGCTTCCGGCTCGCCCAGATCGGTCAGAGCGACGTCCTGGGTCTGGCGATATTCGGCCGGCGGATCGGAGAGAAGACGGCGCTGGTCGAGATAGGCGCCCTTCTGCAGCTGGCGTGCCTCGCGGAAGGCCTGCCACTTCTGGGTCTCGGTCATGGTGCCTGCCGTGCCGTAGCCGGCAAGCAGCGGCGAACGGTAGCGCGGGTTGTCCGCATTGGCGTCGGCTTCGGCGACGAGGCGTTCGCGTGCCTCTTCCGGCGATTCCACCCATTCCGGATTGTTTTCGCGGCTTGCGACGGAAGCCTGCGGCGCGACAAGCGCAGCCGTCTGGGTGCCCCCCGGCGGCAGCACGAGATCCGGACGCGGGTTATACTTCGTGCCCTTGTTGGCAGCTTCGCGCGGGGCGATCGACACGGCCGAGCCGACGTCATCCACCAGCTGCTCCATTGCCGTCTTGTCAGTGCCGTAGGTCGGGCTGCCGACGCAGCCGGAGAGGCTGGCCGTGACGCCGAAAAGGCCAACCAGACCGAGGCCAACTCTGAACAGATATGCCGAATTCATGAATGCCTACCAGCCTCGCCGCAGTTACATCAGTCGTGCCGAATACTCGCGACCAGCCCTGCCGGTCGAATTCGGCCAATTTCAGGCAGTTTTACCGGATGACCCGCAAAAGCGCAAATCATCCGGTCACATTTCCTTATCCGAGTGCCGCGAGTTCACGCAGCGCCTGGGCATCACGCGCCGAAACTTCAGGATAGTCCGGATCGGACCCGACATCCTTGGTGATCTTCCAGGAGCGGGCGCATTTCGTGCCTTCGGCGAGCTTCGGCTCGACCGCGACCTTGGTGCCATCCTCCAGACGGAAGGCTTGAGCCGGGCCTTCACCCGACACGACCTCAATATCCGAGGTGATGCAGATCTCGGCGAAATCGAGACCGTCGAGAGCCTTCAGGAGTTCTGCATCGGCGACGTGGACGACCGGGGCTGCTTCCAGCGACGAGCCGATCCGCTTTTCCTTGCGCTCGATTTCGAGCGCGCCGGTGACGGCGCGTCGGACCGTGCGGACCTTCTTCCACTTCTCGGCGACCGCCTCATTCGACCACTCGGCCGGGATCACCGGGAACTGCTCGAGATGCACCGACTCCGCCTTCGGGTCACGAGAGAGCCAGGCCTCTTCCGTGGTGAAGGGCATCATCGGTGCAAACCACAGCACCAGGCAGTCGAAGAGCTTGCGGATGACGAAGAGGGCCGAACGGCGCTTCAGGCTGGACGGCGCGTCGCAGTAGAGCGTGTCCTTGCGGATGTCGAAGTAGAAGGCCGAGAGTTCGACATTGGCGAAGTCCGAAAGCGCGCGGACGATACGCTTGAAGTCGAATTCATCGTAGGACTTGCGGACCAGCTGGTCGAGTTCGGCCAGACGATGCAGCATCAGCTTTTCGAGTTCCGGCAGGTCGGCATAGGCGATCTCCTCGCCCTTGTCGTGGGCGAGCGTGCCGAGCATCCAGCGGATCGTGTTGCGGATCTTGCGGTAGGCATCGATGTTGGTCTGGATGATCGTCTTGCCGAGGCGCTGGTCTTCGGCATAGTCGGTCGACATGACCCAGAGGCGCAAGATATCGGCGCCGGATTCCTTCATGACGTCCTGCGGTGTCACCGTGTTGCCGAGCGACTTCGACATCTTGCGACCGTCTTCGGCCATGGTGAAGCCATGGGTGATGACGGCATTGTAGGGCGCGCGGCCACGCGTGGCGCAGCTTTCCAGGAGCGAGGAATGGAACCAGCCGCGATGCTGGTCCGAGCCTTCCAGATAGACATCGGCCGGCCACTTGAGATCCGGGCGATCTTCCAGCGTGAAGGTGTGGGTCGAGCCTGAATCGAACCAGACGTCGAGGATGTCGGTGACCATCTGCCACTTCTCGCCATCATGCTCGCCGGCGAGGAAGCGGTCCTTGGCACCTTCGGCGAACCAGGCGTCTGCCCCTTCCTTCTCGAAGGCCTCGAGGATGCGGGCGTTGACCTTCTCATCCTTCAGCACATTGCCTTCGGCATCGGCGAAGACGCAGATCGGCACGCCCCAGGCGCGCTGGCGCGACAGCACCCAGTCCGGACGCTGCTCGATCATGGCGCGCAGGCGGTTCTGGCCGCCAGCCGGGACGAAGCGGGTCTGGTCGATGGCCGAGAGCGCACGCGTGCGCAGAGTCGAGCCGTCGTCCAGGGTCTTGTCCATGTAGACGAACCACTGCGGCGTGTTGCGGAAGATGACCGGCTTCTTGGAACGCCAGGAATGCGGGTATTCGTGCTTGATGCGGCCACGGGCGAAGAGGTTGTTCGCCTTGATCAGCGCATCCATGACCCGCTTGTTGGCGTCGCCCTTCTTGCCGTTGTCGTCGAGGACGCGCGCAGCACCACCTTCAGCGGAGGGGCCGAAACCGGGGGCGTCTTCCGTGTAGAAGCCGGCGTCATCGACCGGGAACGGGATCTTGGTGTCGATGCCACGGGCTTCGAGCGCGCGGACATTCGCCATCCAGGCTTCAAAGTCTTCGCGACCGTGGGACGGCGCGGTATGGACGAAACCGGTACCGGCGTCGTCAGTGACGTGGTCGCCGTCGAGCATCGGAACGTCGAAGGTGTAACCGAGGTCTGCCAGCGGATGAGCGCAGGTGATGGCGCCGAGTTCGGCCGCGGTCACATCGCGGACGAGCTTGAAGGTCACCTTGGCCTTGGTGGCCGCGTCTTCGGCGAGGCGCTTGGCGAAGATCAGCTTTTCGCCCGGCTGCGGGCCGAAGTCGTTGATGGCTTCCGTGATCTCGTAGAGACCGTATTCGATCTTCGACGAATAGGAGATCGCGCGGTTGCCCGGGATGGTCCAGGGAGTGGTCGTCCAGATGACGACGGAGGCAGACTTCAATTCATCTGCGCCTTCCACCACCGGGAATTTCACCCAGATCGTGTCGCTCTCGACCTCGGCATATTCCACTTCGGCTTCGGCAAGTGCCGTGCGCTCGACGACCGACCACATGATCGGCTTGGAGCCGCGATAGAGCTGGCCGGACATGGCGATCTTCAGGAGTTCGCCGGCAATGCGGGCTTCCGAGTGGAAGGCCATGGTGGTGTAGGGATTGTCGAAATCGCCCTCGATGCCGAGGCGGCGGAATTCTTCGGCCTGGATGTTGATCCACCCCTGCGCGAAGTCGCGGCATTCCTGGCGGAATTCGTTGATCGGGACTTCGTTCTTGTCCTTGCCCTTGGCGCGATAGGCTTCCTCGATCTTCCACTCTATCGGCAGGCCATGGCAGTCCCAGCCGGGCACGTAGTTACTGTCGAAGCCGCGCATCTGGAAGGAGCGGGTGATGACGTCCTTCAGCACCTTGTTCAGCGCGTGGCCGATATGGATGTTGCCGTTGGCATAGGGCGGGCCGTCATGCAGGACGAATTTCTCGCGGCCGGCGGCCGAGGCGCGCAGCTTCTTATAGAGACCCATCTGTTTCCACTTCGCCGCCATTTCCGGCTCCTTCTGGGGAAGGCCGGCGCGCATCGGGAATTCGGTCTCGGGCAGATAGAGGGTCTTGGAGTAATCGATCTTTTCAGGGGTATCGGTCATGGATCAGCCATCGGATGGGGCGACCTCGGGGTCGCGGAATTTGCGTCTTGGAGTGGCGGCAAGCGGGCGCCAGGCTGCAGACCTCACGCCAAAAAAACCCGGACCTTCCCGCAGCTCTTCAAGCCACCGGGAGGGCCGGGCCAATAATTCGAATGATCCGGGCCGCCGAAAGATACGTCATGTCGCCGCGTTCTTTAGGGGTTTTTCGTTCCGAAAGGAAGGGGCAAGATGGGCGAGATGGACAGCGTCTCAGGACATGCCTAAACTCGCCGGTCACCACAAGTCGTCAGCTGTTTGACGATGGAACGAGAGCCATGGCGCACAAGGCGCAGATTCAAGTCGACCTCGACCCTCAACTGGCTGACGATTTCGCGGCGGCGGTCACATCCGCGCAAACATCAAAAAGCGAAGTCCTGCGCGCGATGGTGCAAGACTATGTCGAACGGCAGAAGATCGACGTCAGCTATCGTCAGTTTCTGGAAGCCAAGGTGGTGCGCGGACGCGAAGACGTGGCGGCAGGAGAGGTCGTCGCGGCAGACGATGGGAACGGATGTTTGCTGAGCGACGGGAACTGGCTCTCAAGGCGAGCCGCTCATGATCGTTCGCCGGACGCGTCAGGCCATTCGTGACCGCGCTTCCATCTTCGACTACCTCGTCACCAAAAACTCGCTTGCAGCGCTGTCCATCGACCACAGCTTCGAACAGGCCGCCATCCAGCTTGGTCAGCTTCCCCATTACGGCAAAATCGGCCTGGTCCTTGGCACCCGCGAACTTCTGCCGCATCCCAGCTATCGCCTCAACTATGAGGTAACCGACGGCCAGCTCGCCATCCTCGCGATCCTCCATACCTCAAGGCAATGGCCACCGGCCGACGGCGATTGACGCAACCAGCGACTTTTACTCGCTGCTCTCCGCCTCGACGACCGCACGAAGAGCGTCGTTGATGCGGTCCTGCCAGCCGGGGCCGTCCTTCTGGAAGTGTTCAAGGATCGCGCTGTCGAGCTTGATCGAGACCAGTTCCTTCACCTGCGGCGGCGCGCGGCGCTCGACCACCGGGGCTGCGGGCTTCTTCGCGGGCTTGAACAGAGCCTCGGCGGCATCCTTCGGATTGGCGGGTCTGCGCGGCGTCGTGGCCATGGGTTGCCTTTCGGGCTGTCTCAACTGATTTGCTGGCCGCACTAGGCGACATGGCAACGGATGCGTCAAGTTGCGTGGATATCCGGGCGCGTCCGCTGGTCAGGCGGACAGGCGCGCAATGGCGCTCCCGTCATCCAACACCGGGGCTTCCGGATAGGCTGCGGACCGCTCGTCCTTCAGTGGCACGTGCTCCTGGAGGATAACGCGATTGCGACCATGGGCCTTGGCCGCGTAGAGACCGGCATCGGCCAGCGCCATCCAGGCATCCAGGCTACGTACCGGGGCTTCCGTCACAACGAGACCGCAGGACAGCGTAAGCCGGAAGCGATGATGATCGGAGCGGATGTCCTCGGTCGAGACCGCCAGGCGCACCGCCTCGAGGATGCTGCAGGCAGAGGCGCCGTTCTGGCGGGGGAGACAAATGCCGAACTCCTCGCCGCCCAGTCGACCGAAGAGCGCTTCCTGCGGCAGGAACCGGGAGGCGCGTTCGGCGAACTGCACGAGCGCATCATCGCCGCCCTTGTGGCCATAGGTGTCGTTGATCCGTTTGAAGTGATCAAGATCGAGGACCGCAATCGCCGTGCCGGGCTGTGCGGCCAGCCTTGTCGCCTGTTGCAGGAACATGCGGCGATTGGTGAGCCCGGTGAGGTGGTCGCGCTCGGCCAGTTGTCGCTGGACTTCGCCGCTGCGCTCGAGCTTCAGGACCATGGCCATCAGGAAGGCGAGGAGATTGAAGACGAGAAGCAGCATGCTGGTGTAGGTCAGCCATTCGGAGATCGGGGTCGTTCCCTCGAACCGGATTGGATAGAGTATGGGGAATGGTGCAATCGCCAGGCTCGCCAGCGCATAGACGGCGTAGACCGCCGCCGCCAGGCGCCCTGATGGCAGAACTTCGCCTGGCTTGCCGCGCCAGAGATCCAGCGCGCCGAGCGCCAGGTTGGCGGCTGATCCCAAATACACGAGGGAAACACGCACCGGTGTGGGGTCCTCCAGCACCTCGGCAATGACCATGCCGCAACAGACCATGATCGCGATGCTGAACGCCTGCCAATATCTGTAGGGCTGTCCGAAGAATTCCTTGAATCCCAAGCGGATCAAGCCGGTTCGCGCAACATAGATGACGCCACCGATATAGGCCATGATGTTGTAGGGAACGTGTTCCGTGAGGCTCGAACAGATCGTGCCGACCACCATGAACCACGCCGCGAGGGCCCAGAAGGTGATCTCCTTCTGGTGTGGATTGCGCACCCACGCGACTGTGGCGACCACCATCACAGCGAGGTTGATTACCGCATTGTAGGTGAGGACGGTCACCACGTCTAACATCGGATCAGCACACTTTCGAAAACGGATGCCGATACTAAATCACAATATCTCGATATTAATGATTAACCGGCCAGGCGAGAGTTTGCGAGCGCGGGCATGGGTTGCCCCGCAAGGGACAGAACTCTGCCCGGAGATCGACCTGACGCGCCTCAGCCGACCCGACCGCCGGCATCGGCGAAGAAATCCGCCTTTGCGAGGCGCCGGGCGATCAGGATGCCGATGAGCAGGGCCGCAACGAAGATCGCTGCCGACGCATGGCCGAGGCCGAGTGCGGGGATCGAAGCACCCGGGCAGAAGCCGGCAATGCCCCAGCCGATGCCGAAGACGGCGGAGCCGCCGATCAGCTTCGCGTCGATGGCACTCGCCTTGGGCAGGCGGAAGGTCGCGTCGAAAAGCGGCTTTTGTCGGCTGCGGAAGAGGAGCGCGTAGCCGGGGGCTGCCACCGACAAAGCTCCGGCCATGACGAAAGCGAGGCTCGGATCGAAGCTGCCGGCGAGGTCGAAGAAGTTGAGGACCTTGGCGGGGTTTGCCATGCCTGAGAGGACAATCCCGGTTCCGAAGAGCGCACCGATGAAGAAGACGACGAGGAACCGCATCAGATCGAGACCTCGAAGACATAACGGATGAGGAAGACGGTGACGATCGCAAAAGCCATGAAGGTGGCGGTGGCCGCCATCGAGCGGCGCGAGAGGCGCGCCATGCCGCAGATGCCATGGCCGGAGGTGCAGCCGGAGCCGAAGGTGACGCCGATGCCGGCGATCAGGCCGCCGATGATCAGGGCGGTGGTGGAGACCGGCACCGAATATTCGATCTCATAGCCGCCGACCGATAGAGCGAGCGGCGCCAGGATCGCGCCGGCGAGGAATGCGGCTTTCCAGGACCAGTCGGCGCCGAGCGGCGGCAGAATGCCGCCGATGATCGCAGTCATGCCGGCGATGCGGCCCCAGGTCAGCATCAGGAGAAGTGCCGAGAGGCCGATCAGCAGGCCTCCGGCGAAAGACATCAAGGGGGTGAATTCGGTCAAGACAGTCTCCAGCGTCGCCCGCCGGGTCACGGGCCGATCTTACATATGACCATGCATATGTGACGCTGAGCGCCTCGGCAACTCACATCGACGACGGTGGAGTGTTACCTCAGAAGGTAATCGCAGCGTCGAGCGGCCTAAGCGGCTTGACGCCCGAGAGCAGCGCCCTCGCCTCCTCCGCATCCTTGTGGATCTGGGCGACGAGCGGATCCAGCCCGTCGAACTTCCACTCATCGCGCAGGAAGCCGAAGAGCGAGACGGAGCAGGTTTCGCCGTAGAGATCGCCGGAGAAATCGAAGACGAAGGTTTCCAGCCAGGGATCGCCATTGCTGGTGACGGTCGGACGATAGCCGAAACTTGCGACGCCATCACGGATGATGCCATCGATCCGGCGGAAGCGGACGGCATAGATACCGGGGCGCAAGGTTGCCTCCGGCGGCAGATGCATGTTGGCGGTGGGGAAGCCGAGCGTGCGGCCGAGCTGCTGGCCCCTCATCACCTCGGCCTCGACCGTGTAGCGATAGCCGAGCAGTCCTGCGGCTTCGGCGACGTCACCGTCCGCGATCAGGCCACGAATGCGGCTTGAGGAGATGACTTCGGCGCCTTCGTCGCGGAAGGCATCGACGAGGCTGACGCCAAAGCCGTGACGGCTGCCGGCCTGCATCAGGAAGGCCGGGCCACCTTCCCGGCCCTTGCCGAAATGAAAGTCGAAGCCGGTGACGACTTCCTTCGCATCCAGCCAGTCACGCAGAATGGTGACGACAAAGTCCTCGGCCGAGCGCTGGGAGAATTCCCGGTCGAAGGGATATTCGATGACCGAGTGGAAGCCCATGGCCTGAAGGATGCGGGCGCGCAAGGATGGCGGGGTGAGCCGGAAGACCGGCTTGTCGGGATTGAAGACGGTGCGCGGATGGGGCTCGAAGGTCAGGACCAGCGCGGGAACGCCGAGCGCTTCGGCGCGCTCCAGGGCACGGTTCAATACCGCCTGATGACCGCGATGCACCCCGTCGAAATTGCCGATGGCAACGACGCCGCCGCGCAGGGCTGCGGGCAGCGGTTCCTTCTTTTCATTGCGGTGAAAGATGGTCATCTCAGCATGCGCCTCATGCCAGCCTGTGCATCCAGTATTGCGGCGCGACCTTCTCGCGATCGAGGAAGACATGCAGCTTGCTCTCGTCGGTCAGGCCGTTTGCCGTGTAATCCGCAGCGTGGATGCCGCCGGAGATATAGAGAAGGTCGAGGCCGGCATCGACGGCACCCTTGACGTCGGTCGGCATGCCGTCACCGATGGCGAGCACGCGGGCCTTGGCGAATTCACCGCGGGCTTCGCGGGCAGCAGCCAGCGTCGCCTCATAGATTGGCGAATGCGGCTTGCCGGCGATGCGGGTCTCGCCGCCGAGTGCCGTGTAGAAGGCGGCAACGGCGCCGGCACAGGGGATGATGCGATGGCCGCGCTCGACGACCAGATCCGGATTGGCGCAGATGAGCGGGACCTTGCGGGCGACGAAGTCGGTCAGCATGTCGCGATAGTCTTCCGGCGTCTCCACCTCGTCGTCAAAGAAGCCGGTGCAGACGACGCAATCGGCCTCTTCCTTCGACACCACCTCGACGTCGAGACCGTCGAAGAGCGGGAGGTCGCGCTCGGGGCCGAGCAAGTAGACATTCTTCGGGCCGGCGGCGATCAGTGTGCGGGTGACATCGCCCGAGGTGACGATGCGGTCATAGGCCGTGTCGGGAACGCCGATGGCGCGCAGCTGCGGGATGACGCCGATGGCAGGCCGCGGCGAATTGGTGATCAGCACGACCGTGAGACCCTTTTCGCGGGCGGCCGTCAGCGCTTCGCCGGCGAGCGGAAAGGCGTCGATCCCGTTGTGCAGCACGCCCCAGACATCGCAGAGAATGACGTCATAGGCGTCGGTTACGTCGCCGAGGGTGGTAATGCTGCGGGTCATCATCTGTCCTGACTGCTCGAAGTGTGTCCGGTGACATGGCAAAGGACGGGCGGCAAGGCAAGGGGCAAGCGTCGTGAGGCCCGAAATTGGCAGCCGTTGCCTTTAGCGTCAGAGCAGGAAACGGGCCGCCAGCCCCAGCGCCCCTGCAGCGAGCAGCGTCTTGCCGATGCCGAGATGGAAGCGAAAGATCATGACGGTAGAGATCACGGCGATCACCAGGGCCTGCCAGTCGAGCGAGGGCCAGACCGGCTGCGGAACGGAGAGTGTCAGCGGTCCAAGATTGACCAGATCGACCGGCTCCACCCGGGTGAAGACGACATGCAGCGCGAACCAGACGGCGAGATTGAGGATGACGCCGACCACTGCGGCGGTGATCGCCGAGAGGGCTGCACTGAGCAGTCGGTTGCCGCGCAGCCGCTCGATATAGGGGGCACCGGCGAAGATCCAGATGAAGCTCGGGATGAAGGTGGCCCAGGCGGCGATGACGCCACCGAGCAGGCCACCGATCAGCGGGTCGAGGGCGCCGCTTTCCCGAAAGCCGGCGAGAAAGCCGACATAGGAGAGGACCAAGACGAGCGGTCCGGGTGTCGTCTCGGCCAGAGCCAGGCCGTCCAGCATTTCCCCGGGTTTGAGCCAGGCATAATGATCGACGGCGACTTGGGCGACATAGGCCAGCACGGCATAGGCGCCGCCAAAGGTGACGAGCGCCATCTTCGAGAAGAAGCTTTGCACTTCGGGAAGTGCTGTTTCCGGCAGCGCCCACCACAGCAGCGGCAAAGGTGCGAGCCAGACCGCGACCCAGAACAGAAGCGTGGCCACCTGACTGAAAAAGGGCGGACGCGCGCCGACCTGTTGCGATATCTCTGCCGTTGACGTTTCCCCGCCTCGGGCGTGGAGCAAGCCGATGAGCGCAGCCGCGAGCACGACGAGCGGGAACGGCACAGAGAAGAGGAAGAGCGCGAAAAAGGCCGCGGCCGCCAGTCCCCGATGAAAACTCGTCTTCAGCGCCCGCTTTCCAATGCGGATGACAGCCTCGACGACAATCGCCAGCACGGCCGCCTTCAAGCCGAAGAAGAGGCCGGTGACGAGGCTCGTCTCCTGATAAAGCGCGTAAAGCGCAGACAGGCCAAGGATGACGGCCAGGCCCGGAAGCACGAAAAGAAGGCCCGCGACAATGCCGCCGCGCACGCCATGCAGGAGCCAGCCGATATAGGTGGCAAGTTGTTGCGCCTCGGGGCCAGGAAGCAGCATGCAGTAGTTCAGGGCATGCAGATAGCGGTCCTCATCGATCCAGCGCTTTTCTTCGACGCAGATCTTGTGCATCAGCGCGATCTGCGCGGCGGGTCCGCCGAAGGAGAGGACGCCGATCCGGGCGAAGGCGGAGGTGAGCTCGGAGAATGTCGGGGATGCAGGGCGGTCGGTCAGGACCTGGGTGTCGTGAATGTCGGTTTTTTTTGCCGGCATGCACCTTCCCTTTTTTCACGAGACGCTTGACTCGTTTGGAGCCTGTTCTTATCTCAGCGTCGCTGGCACTCCCTGAGGGAGAGTGCTAACAAATTCCGATGTGGTCCCGTCCGGGATCGCGAATGTCATTTGATCGAGGGATTAGACAATGGCAAGCACCAATTTCCGTCCTCTGCACGATCGCGTTGTCGTCAAGCGCGTCGAGTCCGAAGAAAAGACCAAGGGCGGCATCATCATTCCCGACACCGCCAAGGAAAAGCCGGCTGAAGGCGAAGTCATCGCCGTTGGTCCTGGCGCCCGCGACGAAAGCGGCAAGCAGGTCGCCCTCGACGTGAAGGTCGGCGACCGCGTTCTGTTCGGCAAGTGGTCCGGCACCGAGGTCAAGCTCGACGGCGTCGACCTGCTGATCATGAAGGAAGCCGACATCATGGGCATCATCGGCTGATCTCAGCCTGATCCCACCTTCCTTTTTAACCAAGTCAACAATGGGCTAGACGCCCGGGAGTTTGAACATGGCTGCTAAAGAAATCAAGTTTGGCCGCACTGCGCGCGAAAAGATGCTGCATGGCGTCGACATCCTCGCAGACGCCGTGAAGGTTACCCTCGGCCCGAAGGGTCGTAACGTCATCATCGACAAGTCCTTCGGCGCTCCGCGCATCACCAAGGACGGTGTATCGGTTGCCAAGGAAATCGAACTGGAAGACAAGTTCGAGAACATGGGCGCTCAGATGGTCCGCGAAGTTGCTTCGAAGACCAACGACATCGCCGGCGACGGCACCACGACCGCAACCGTTCTGGCCCAGGCCATCGTTCGCGAAGGCGCCAAGGCCGTTGCTGCCGGCATGAACCCGATGGACCTGAAGCGCGGTATCGACCTCGCTGTTGCAGAAGTCGTCAAGGACCTTCAGGCTAAGGCCAAGAAGATCTCCACCTCGGCTGAAGTTGCCCAGGTCGGCACGATCTCGGCAAACGGCGACACGCAGGTCGGTAACGACATCGCTGAAGCCATGCAGAAGGTTGGCAACGAAGGCGTCATCACCGTCGAAGAAGCCAAGACCGCTGAAACCGAACTCGAAGTCGTCGAAGGCATGCAGTTCGACCGCGGCTACCTGTCGCCCTACTTCGTGACGAACCCGGAAAAGATGGTCGCTGACCTCGAAGACGCGTTCATCCTGCTGCACGAGAAGAAGCTCTCGAACCTCCAGGCCATGCTGCCGGTTCTCGAAGCCGTCGTTCAGACCGGCAAGCCGCTCGTCATCATCGCCGAAGACGTCGAAGGCGAAGCCCTTGCTACGCTCGTCGTCAACAAGCTGCGTGGCGGCCTGAAGATCGCTGCCGTCAAGGCTCCGGGCTTCGGCGATCGCCGCAAGGCCATGCTGGAAGACATCGCGATCCTGACCGGCGGTACCGTGATCTCGGAAGACCTCGGCATCAAGCTCGAGTCTGTCACCCTCGACATGCTCGGCCGCGCCAAGAAGGTTTCCATCACCAAGGAAAACACCACGATCGTCGATGGTAACGGCCAGAAGTCGGACATCGAAGGCCGCGTTGCACAGATCAAGGCGCAGATCGAAGAAACCACTTCGGACTACGACCGCGAGAAGCTGCAGGAGCGTCTGGCCAAGCTCGCCGGTGGCGTTGCCGTCATTCGCGTCGGTGGCTCGACCGAAATCGAAGTCAAGGAGCGCAAGGACCGCATCGACGACGCTCTGAACGCGACCCGCGCGGCCGTTCAGGAAGGCATCGTTCCTGGCGGTGGTACCGCTCTCCTGCGTTCGTCCACGAAGATCACGGTCAAGGGCGTCAATGACGACCAGGAAGCCGGCATCAACATCGTTCGCCGCGCGCTGCAGGCTCTGGTTCGCCAGATCGCCACCAATGCTGGTGACGAAGCTTCGATCATCGTCGGCAAGATCCTCGACAAGAACGAAGAAAACTTCGGCTACAACGCCCAGACCGGCGAATTCGGCGACATGATCGCCATGGGTATCGTCGACCCGGTCAAGGTTGTCCGCACGGCTCTGCAGAACGCAGCTTCGGTTGCTTCGCTGCTCATCACCACCGAAGCCATGATCGCCGAACTTCCGAAGAAGGAAGCTGCTGGCGGCATGCCGGGCGGCATGGGCGGCATGGGTGGAATGGACATGATGTAAGACCCATCGGGTCTTACAATCAGGTCCATTGGAGCCGCCCATCACTTAAAGTGGTTCAGCGCGTCAAGCGCGCTGAACTGGCGGCATGGACATGATGTAAGACTTTCGGGTCTGACATCTGAGCCATCCGGTTCAGTCTTTTGGAAGGGCGGCCCTCGGGTCGCCCTTTTTCTTTGGCGCGCTCGTGCAACCAAAGATGGCGACGGCGGGTGTCCAACTGAACTGTTGACAAAAAACTTTCTAATATTTCAATATCTGCGAAGTGAGATGCAAGCACTGCTCCATCACGAGCGTGCAGATGCCGTGTAATCATCGTATATTATTTTATCCTAATATTTAGCTTTATTACCTTGGTCGAGTGTTCTGTGCCAAATCGAGACATCTACCGTTTTCAGTCGAAATAAAACATGGTATCCAGTGCGTTAACTCTGGCGTGTCTAGCGTGTTGTTCTTCAAGCTTCTTGTGGGGGAAGCATGAACGCCTGGCGGATTGCAAAATGCACCACCATGCGACGCGACATGTATGCACCCGGAGCAATATGCGGCGATTGACTTCGTCCAGGTCTGTCGGTCGGAAGGCTGGCTGAGATGGACTTTTACGCTGTGCTTCCTCGATCAGGGGCGAGGATGCATGGTGGCGGCGGTGTGTTTACTGGCGCAAACCGGAGGAACGAAGCTCCGTTCGACGGGCATGCCGGCTCCGGCCGGAAGGGGTGGCTACGGCAGGGACTGCCGCAGGCCGGGAAGACAGTGGGCCGGTTCTGGCTATCGACTTGGGGAAAGCCTTGTTCAAAATAGCAAATGCCAATCTCGCGACCGCTTTCAGGGTCAGCGAACAGGACGGAAAAGGCCTGTTGGGGCAGCATGACTGCCGTTTTGGCCTGTCCGAAGACTGGACGGGCGATCTCACCAACGGGCTATTGAAGCTTGGGGACAACGCCAGGGTCCTGCACGGTCTGGACAATGACGAATGCGGTCTGCTGACCGTCATGCGCTGCTATGAGCAGGCGGATCGTGGGCATATTTTGAGGCTGTTCGAGCAGGCTGCCACCCAGCCGTCGCGTTTCTGCTATTCCACCACCATCGTTACAGGCAGTCAGCACCGCCAGCCGGTCTTCTGCATCGGGGAATCCTCCGGCTTTGAAGGCAGCGGCGGCAATATGGTCGGGCTTTTCATCTTTCCGCGATTTCAGCTGCCGACAACCGTTTCCGTTTCACCCGTCTGACGCTGTTTCCCTTCAGGGACATCCGGTAAAAAGGAAGGCGTCCACCGACGCCTCCCCTGACATGATCAGCCGCGCGCCGGAATGTTGAGCCCCTTCTGGCTGGCGGGCCGGGCTTCGGCACGGGTCCACCAGTCCTGCACATGCGGGAAGTCGGCAAGGCCGAGATCGGTTTCACCGGCATAGAAGACCTTGAGCGCACGCACCCAGGGCCAGGTGGCGATGTCGGCAATCGTATAGTCCTCGCCCGTCAGCCACGGTCCTTTTTCCAACTGCGCTTCCAGCACGCCGAGCAGACGGCGGGTTTCGTCACGATAGCGCTGGGCGGGGTAAGGGTTGTTCTCCACCTTGTCCGCGGCAAACTTGTAGAAATGGCCATACTGGCCGAACATCGGCCCGACGCCGCCCATCTGGAACATCAGCCATTGCAGCACGGCATAACGTGCCGCTCCTTCCTTCGGCAGGAGCTTGCCGGTCTTGTCCGCGAGATAGATGAGAATGGCGCCGGACTCGAAGATGCCGATCGGCTTTCCATCGGGGCCATTGGGATCGATCAATGCGGGAATGCGGCCGTTCGGGTTCAGCGATACGAATTCCGGGCTCTTCTGTGCATTGCTGCCGAAATCAACGAGATGCGGCTCATAGGCCAGGCCCAGTTCTTCGAGCGCAATGGAGGCCTTGACGCCATTCGGGGTCGGCAGGGAGTAAAGCTGGATGACGTCTGGGTTGGCCGCTGGCCACTTGGTTGTGATCGGGAACGCGGAAAGATCTGCCATGCTTAAGGCTCCTTTTGCTCGGGGGATGCCATTGAAGGTAGGGAACCCGCCGTGCTCTGGGAAGAGCGGAGCGACGAACAAGGCCAGCGATGTCGTTTCATTTTTGTGAACGATCAGTCAAAGACTGTTAACCTATGCCTGCGACAAAAAAGCATGCATCTAAGCGGCACAGACTGAGGCCGCCACCGATGGGGGTTTCAGCGTCAACGCTCAACGGAGTTCCCCCATGTCCGCCACCAATAACGGCCTTCTCGTTCTCGTTCGTATCCTGCTTTCCTTCATGTTCATCATGTCCGGCTTCGGCAAGCTGACCGACCCGGCCGGCACTGCCGGCATGATCGCCGGCGCCGGTTTCCCGGCTGCCGATCTGCTCGCCTATGCTGCTGGTCTCTATGAACTCGTCGCCGGCCTCTTCATCCTCGTCGGCTTCCAGACCAAGATCACCGCCTGGACCGTTGCGCTCTTCTGCGTCTTCACCGGTCTCGTCTTCCACTCCGGCACCGTTGCCATCGAAGGCTGGCCGGAAGGGGCTCTCGGCTGGATCAACACGCTGAACCAGATCATGATGATGAAGAACATCACGCTGGCTGGCGGCTACATCGCGCTTGCCATCGTCGGCGCCGGCGCCTACTCGATCGACGCCCGCCGCGGTTCGGCCCAAGCCGTCGCTGCCTGATATCCCTGCCCCTTGAAGGCAACAAAAAACCCGCCGGAGCGATCCGGCGGGTTTTTTCGCATCGAGAATTCATAGGTGAGCCAGATCATAACCCCCTCTGTCACTTCGTGACATCTCCCCCACAAGGGGGGAGAGCAGAGGGAGTGCGCGGCGCCAGCCGCGGATTGGTCTCCCCCCTTGTGGGGGAGATGCCCGGCAGGGCAGAGGGGGGTACCGCACGACGAGAAGTCTCACGCCTCAGAGGACCCCGCGCACGGCCTCGATGATCCGACCGATCATCGCATTGCCCTCATGCTCCGGCTTGCGTGCCCTGACGAGGCAGGCCTCGGAGCGCAGGATGACACCATCCGACAGGACCTTCAGGTGGTTGGCGCGCAGCGTCGAGCCGGTCGAGGTGATGTCGACGATGATGTCGGCTTGGCCAGCCGCGGGGGCGCCTTCGGTGGCGCCGAGGCTTTCCACAATGCGGTAAAGCTGGATGCCGTGGCTTCCCGAAAAATGTTGCTGCGTCAGGCGCCAGTATTTGGTGGCGATGGCGAGGCGGCGGCCATGGCGGGTGCGGAATTCGGCCGCGACATCGCCGAGATCGGCCATGGTGTCGACATCGTACCAGATTTCGGGAACGGCCACGACGACATCGGCATGGCCGAAGCCGAGGCGGGCTGCGATCTCGACGCGGCTGTCGGCTTCCGCCAGCCCCTCGCGGATCAGGTCTTCCCCCGTCACGCCGAAATCAACCGTGCCATTGCCGATCTCGCGCGAGATTTCGGAGGCCGAGAGATAGGCGATCTCGACATCATCAAAACCTTCGACACGGCCGCGATAGGAGCGGTCATTGCCGACGGCGACGATCTTCATGCCGGCCTTTTCAAAAATGGCGGAGGCATCGTCCTTCATGCGCCCCTTGGAGGGCAGACCGATGGTGATCGTCATGACGCGCTCCTCTCGGTCTCAATGCGATCCAGCCAGAGCGAGAAGCCTACGGCAGGGATATGGCTCTCGGCACCGAGCAGGGTCAGCAGCCGGTCGAAACGACCGCCACCGGCAAGCACGGCGGGCTTGCCCTCGACGGCGACCTCGAAGACGAGACCGGTGTAATAATCCAGCGGACGACCGAAAGCGGCGCGGTAGGTGATGCGGGTGAGATCCGTGCCGATATTCGCGAGTGCTGCCACACGCTCATCGAAACGGCTCAGTGCCGGCCCGAGCTTCAGGCCCGCGGCATCGGCAAAGCCGGCGAGTGCCGCGGAAGCATCAGCGAGCGGCAGTTCGAGCGAGAGGAATTCGCGCAGGAGAAGAAGTGCTGCGCCATCGAGGCGGGTTTCGGAAAGCTCCAGCTTTTCCTTCAAACGGCGTGCGATTTCGGCCGGCGTGCGGCTCGCATTGGTGAGATAGCCGGTTTCCTGCATGGTCGCATCGATATGGGCGATCAGGGCCTCCTGATCACCCTTTGTCAGAAGGTCCGAGACCTCCTGTGCCAGCCCCGGCACCGGCGTCGGGGTCGCCAAAGTGCGCAGGAGCTGGTCGATCTGGACCGGGTTGCCGAAAGCCTGGATCAGGCGCTTCTGCCAGCCGGCGGGCAGACCGAGCGCCTTGACCACGGCTTCGAAGACGGATTGATCGCCGAGGGTCACCGCCAGCGGCTTGGTCGGCAGGAGGCGGGTGAGGATCGCCACGCTATCGGCAATCGCGCGGGCGTCGGCTGCGGCGGTTGCGATGTCGCCGAGATCCTCGATGCCAGCCTGATAGAATTCCTGCGGGCCTTCGCGACGCTGGCGGAAGACTTCGCCGAGATAGGCATAGCGCTTCGGCGTGCCAGTCGCGGTTTCGATATGGCGCAGGCAGACGGGAATGGTGAATTCCGGACGCAGGCAGAGGCTTTCGCCGCGCTCGTTTTCCGTCAGAAAGATACGGCGACGCAGGTCTTCACCCGCCATGTCGAGGAAGGGGGCGGCCGGCTGGATCACGGGCGTGTCGACACGGGTCGTGCCGCGTGATGTGAATTCCTGCAGGATGGTGCCGGCGAAATCGGGCATGTCGGTCAGGGGCATGTTCCACCACAGCGTAGAGAGTACCCCCCTCTGTCACTTCGTGACATCTCCCCCTCAAGGGGGGAGATCAGAGGGAGTTTGCGGCACCGGCTGACCGTCGATCTCGCCCCTTGAGGGGGAGATGCCCGGCAGGGCAGAGGGGGGTAACCACCCGACATCACGTCAGACACCCTTCGCCCGACGACGATCTTCCGCCTGGGCGGCGAGGATTTCCTTGACCTTGGCCACAAGCTCAGCCTCGGCCACGACTTCCTGGGCAACGCGGGCCTCGCGCCATTCGGCATTGTCGGTGATTTCGCCGGAGAGGCGCTTGCCCTCGATCAGGTCCTTGATCTGCACGACGCCTTGCGCGCGCTCATCGCCGCCCTGGATGATGGCTATGGGGGCACTTCTGCGGTCGGCATATTTCAGCTGGTTGCCGAACTTCTTCCAGTTGCCCTGGTACATTTCGGCGCGGATCCCTTCGGCCCGCAGTTGCTGCGTGAAGCGCTGGTAGCGGCCCATGCTCTCGACATCGCCGTCCATGACAGTGACGAGGACCGGGCCCAGTACCTCGTCCTGGCCGAGCTTGCCGAGGTTCTTCAGCGCCGTCATCAGGCGCGATACGCCGATCGAAAAGCCCGTCGCCGGGACCGGCTGGCCCATAAAGCGTGAGACGAGGCCATCATAACGGCCACCGCCGCCGACGGAACCGAAGACGACCTTTTCACCCTTCTCGTTGGTGACGTCGAAGGTGAGTTCGGCTTCGTAGACCGGGCCGGTATAGTATTCGAGGCCGCGCACGACGGAGGGGTCGATCTTGATGCGGGTCGCATCGTAACCGGCGCCGGCGACAAGCGCGCCAATCATGTTCAACTCCTCGACGCCTTCTTCACCCTTGGAGGTTCCGGCAACGAGAGCGGCCAGTTCCGCAGCACTTTCGGCATAGGACTTGATGCCGACGAAGAAGAGGACCTTGGCGATCTGGTCTGCGTTCAACCCAGCCCCCTTGGTAAAGTCGCCGGACTCATCCTTGCGGCCTTCGCCGAGCAGCAGCTTCACGCCTTCCGGACCAAACTTGTCGAGCTTGTCGATGGCCCGCAGCACATTCAAACGCCGTCCCGCATTCTCCTCGCCGCCGAGGCCGATGGCTTCCATCACGCCATCCAAAACCTTGCGGTTGTTGACCCGGATCACATAGTCGCCACGCTTGATGCCGAGGGCTTCCAGCGTGTCGGCCATCATCATGCACATTTCGGCGTCGGACTGGACTCCCGGCGCGCCGACGGTGTCGGCATCGAACTGCATGAACTGGCGGAAGCGGCCCGGGCCCGGCTTCTCGTTGCGGAAGACATAGCCGGCGCGATAGGTGCGGAACGGCAGCTGAATTTCCTGGAAGTTCTCCGCGACATGACGGGCCATGGGGGCGGTCAGGTCGTAGCGCAGCGACATCCACTGCTCGTCATCGTCTTGCAGCGAGAAGACGCCTTCGTTCGGGCGGTCGCTGTCGGGAAGGAATTTTCCCAGCGCGTCGGTGTATTCGAAGAGCGGGGTCTCGATCGGGTCGAAGCCGTAGCGCTCATAGACCTCGCGGATGGTCTCCATCATCTGGTTGGCAGCGCGGATGTCGGCAGCCTCGCGATCGACGAAGCCGCGCGGCAGGCGGGCCTTCAGCTTCTGGGGCTTCTTGTTCTTATCGCTCATGATGACAACCGGAATTTTCGTTTCAAAAAGGTGCCGGTGTCTTAGAGGATCAAGGATTTGGCGGCAAGGGCGAAGGCGGGTGGGCGCGAGGGCGGATGCTGGAAAATGGATGCCTTTACTGGTATGCTGAGGCTTCGAAACAGGGATCGCTCCGATGAACAAGCGCGTCACGCTCGAGATGCCGGAAGAAATGCATCAGTTGATCGTCGAATACGCGTCAGAGGCCGGCGCGGAGCCTGACGATTATCTGCGTCAGATGATCCAGCGGGAACTTGAAAACCTTCAAGATCTGGCAGCCGCCGATGAAGCCATGAGGCGTATCCAGAGCGGAGAGGACAAGGTCATTAGTTCCGAGGAGTTCTGGCGTGGCCTGGACGATTGAGTATCGTCAGCCCGTTCAGAAAACGATCAAGAAACTCGACCCCGTCATCCAGCGCCGCATCAAACAGTTTCTTGAAGAACGCCTTGCTACCCACGACAACCCCCGAAGCCTCGGCGATCCTCTTCATGGCAGCAAGCTTGGTGCCTATTGGCGCTACACAGTTGGGGACTACCGCATCATCTGCGATATCCAGGACGGCAAACTCATCGTGCTGGTGGTCGAGATCGGCCATCGCAGCTCCGTCTATCGGTAATCCATGATCCTCGAAGCCCTGAACTATGCCACCACATGGCCGCTGACGTCGGCTGGCCATCGTCCGTTCATTCGCTCCTCCGTCAATCTCTGGGCGCGGGCCAATCGCTGTCGTGCGGCGTGGGCTGAGCACGAGCGGCGGACGAAGGCGGCCATTCTGAGCGCGGCCGAAGTCTGTCGGCAGAGGCGGACGGTGGTGGTGCTCGGTTCGGGGCTGTTGCGCGATGTGCCGGTGGCCGAGCTTTCGAGGCTCTTCGATACGGTGGTGCTGGTCGATCTCGTGCATCTGGCCAGCGTGCGGAGCTGGCTTGCGATAAAGCGTTTCAAGAACATCCGGCTGATCGAGCGGGATCTTTCGGGGCTCGATGCGCTGCTTGCCGGAGAGGCTATCGAACCGCTCTCGTTTCTCCGGCAGGTGCCCTATCTCGATCTTGTCGTCTCTGCCAACCTGCTGTCGCAGATCGGAATTGGCGCTGCGCGCAAGCTCGAAGGGCATGCGGATGCCGAGGTGCTTGCTCCCCAACTCGTCGCCGCTCATCTCGATGGTCTTGCGCAAGTGCCGGCCGCAACCTGTCTCGTCACGGATGTGGGCTACACGGTGATCGACCGAAACAACCAGGAGCACGAGACGGTCGACCTGATGCATGGGGTTGATCCGGGTCCGGTCCGGGACAGCTGGGACTGGCCGGTCATTCCCTTTGGCGAAGAGAGCCGCGACTACAAGATCGTGCATCGCGTGATCGTGCGCTGAGGCGGTCACCGTCAGCCTTGCTTTCGACGCGATCCAGCATCATCTTCAAGTCATGAGACCGCTTTTCCGTTTTCTATTGCTGCTCGCAGCGCTTGCCTACGGCGCCATGCCGATGACCGGCATGCCGGCCATGGCGATGCCCGTTATGCATGCGATGGATCAAGGCGATTTCTCCACGTCCCACCACCTGCCGGCCAAGGCCGTGGCGCATAGCGACTGCCCGCATTCAGGGGATCAGACCATCTCTATCGATGAAGACGATCAGTCGTCGAAGCCGTCGAAGATGGCCGCGCATTGCGCAGCCTGCCTGACACTGCCCGCCGATCCTGTGCTTGCCGATAGCGGCAAGCCGGCGCGGGCCGCCGAAGCTATGAGCCTTTTCCCAAGGCTTGTGTCGCAGATGACAGCGCCGCTGACGCCCCCTCCCCGCGTCTGATCCGATGAACCTCGCGGCCATAAGGTCCGCGCTCCCTTTCATCGATCAGCACAGGAGATATCAATGCTGAAGAAGCTTCTCGTTGCGGCGTCGCTTTCGACCGCCCTTTCCACGTCCCTTGTCCTTGCCCAGGACAACAGCATGCATCAGGGCCATGACATGTCGGCCATGGGGCACTCCATGATGGACGACAGCCCGTCGTCCAAGGCGTTTGCCGAGGCCAATGCCAGGATGCACACGGACATGGCCGTGCCGCTCACTGGCAATGCGGATGTCGATTTCGTCCGGGGCATGATCCCGCACCATCAGGGCGCGATCGACATGGCGAGGATCGTGCTCGAACACGGCAAGGATCCCGAGATCCGCAAACTCGCCGAAGAGGTGATCGCCGCCCAGGAAGGCGAGATCGCCATGATGAAGGCCTGGCTCGCCAAGAACGGTCAGTAAGGCCGTCTCTTTTCATCCTGCAATGGCGTCTTCGGGCGCCATTGCTTTGCCGAAGAGAGGGATTAGTCTCAGCCCCCTGACTGAAAAGGAGGCGTCATGCCCAATCGCCCTGTCTCCGTGATCGGCTTCGATGCCGATGACACGCTCTGGCAGAACGAGCAGTATTATAAGTTGACGGAAAGCCATTTCCGCAGCCTGCTCGCCGACTATGCCGAAGGAGATCACGTCTCGGACCGTTTGCTGGAGGCGGAGAAGCGCAACCTCGCCCATTACGGCTTCGGCATCAAAGGTTTTACCCTCTCGATGATCGAGACGGCCCTGGAGATCACCGAGGGGCGAGCGCCCTCCTCCGTCATCAGCGAAATCCTGGCGATCGGCCGCGACCTCCTGAGCCACCCGGTGGAATGCCTGCCGCATGCCCGCGATGCGCTCGACGCACTGGCCGGCAAATATTTCCTCGTGCTGATCACCAAGGGCGACCTCTTCGATCAGGAGCGCAAGCTCGCGCAATCCGGCCTTGGCGATTATTTCGACGCGGTCGAGATCGTCTCCGACAAGACCGCCACCACCTATCGGCGGATCTTCGGCAAACACGGCGAGGGACCGGAGCGGTCGATGATGATCGGCAATTCGCTGAAATCCGACGTCGTGCCGGCGATCGCGGCGGGTGCCTGGGGCGTGTTCGTCCCGCATGAGCTGACCTGGGTGCTGGAGCATGTCGAAAAGCCCGAAGAGGCGCCTCGATTCCGCGAGATCCCGGATCTCGGCCATGTGCCGGATCTCGTCGCCAACCTCCAACAGTGAGGCCCCATGCGCTCCTTTGACGAGATCTATGCGCTCGCGGTTGCGCGCAAGGGTGAGACCAGTGTCCTGGAGAGCCTGCAGCATCCGAAATCACCGGCGGACATTGCAGCCATGCCGGACGATCGCTTTCTGGCGCTGATGACCAAATGCATCTTCCAGTCCGGCTTCAACTGGAAGGTCGTGGAGGCGATGTGGCCGGGCTTCGAAGCGGCGTTCAACGGCTTCGACGTCGGATACTGCGCCATGCTGCATGACGAAGATTTTGCCCGGCTCGTCTCTGATACACGCATCGTGCGGCATGGGCCGAAGATCAAGGCGGTTCAGGAGAACGCCGTGTTTCTCTCCGGGATCGCGCGTGACCATGGTTCGGCGGCGGCCTTCTTCGCCGGCTGGACGAGCGAGAACTACATCGGACTGCTCGACCTTCTGCAGAAGAAGGGTTCACGGCTTGGCGGCAATACGGGCCAGTATTTCCTGCGCTTTGCCGGGATCGACAGCTTTATCCTGTCGCAAAGCGTGGTGAACCGGCTGATCGCCGAGGGCGTGATCGACAAGGCCCCGACCTCGGCGAAGGACAAGGCGGCCGTTCAGGCGGCGTTCAATGCCTGGCAGGCGCAATCTGGCCGGTCGCTGACCGAGATCAGCCGCATTCTCGCTGTCAGCATCGACTGACGGTCAGGGGCGGACGAGCCGGGTGCGCAGCTCTTCCGTCGGTGCGCGGCAGCAGCAGCCTTCGATATGGTCGTTGACAAGGCCCATGGCCTGCATGAAGGCATAGACGGTGGTCGGGCCGACAAAGGTCCAGCCGCGCTTCTTGAGGTCCTTCGACAGGCGGATCGAGGTGGGCGATGTCGGATTGGCCTTCAGCGTCGCATAATCCATGCGCGGCGGACGCTCGGAAACGTCAGGTTCGTAACTCCAGAAGTAGCGCGAGAGCGAACCGAACTCGGCCTGCAGATCCACCGCCCGGCGGGCGTTGTTGATGGTCGAGACGATCTTGCCACGGTGGCGGATAATACCGGCATCGCCAAGGCATCGGGCGATGTCGTCGTCACCGAAGCGGGCGACCTGATGGAAATCGAAGCCGGCAAAGGCTGCGCGGAAGTTCTCGCGCTTCCTCAGGATCGTCAGCCAGGACAAGCCGGACTGGAAGCCTTCAAGGCAGATCTTCTCGAACAGCCTGATGTCGTCCGTGACGGGCCGGCCCCATTCCTCGTCATGATAGCGGCGGTAGTCTTCGAGACCGCCATGCCAGAAGCAGCGGTCGAGACCGTCCTCTCCCCGGATCAAGCCTTCCGCTGTCGTCTCCATGCGATTCTCCCCCGATGCGGTGAAGCGTTTACTATTTGTTCACGATTTTTCCAAACCGCTTGCTAACCCTTCCGAGAGGTTTACGGCTTCGATCGCATTTTCACGACCGGGTCTTTACCAATTGGCGGGTCGCGCTCTGGCAGGCTGGACGCGAGTTGGTGGCAGTGCGTGCCGCCGCATCCGGTACCATGTAGCGAGTTGTCCGATGTCGAAAACCTCACTGTTTCTGGCCATGCTGGCCAGCCTGTCGATTGCCTTGCCCGTCCACGCCAGTGACCGTTACCGCAGCCGCCCGCCTGTCATGGTGAGCCCGGACCTGCAGGCGTCCTGGGTGCTGCAGCTCGGCGGCGTTCCGGCACAGATGCGCGGCTATGCGGCGCCGCAACGCCTGCGCCAGGCCGTACCGGCAGGCCGCCAGCGTATCATCCAGCAGCCGCAGCAGGTGCTTCGCCAGCAGCCGGTGCAGCAGCGCCGTGTCGTCCAGCAGCGCCGTGTGCTCTTCCCGCAGCAGCCGGCAGCCCAGCCGGTCGCGATGCGACCCGACAAACCCGTTCGCACCCAGATCGAGCCGCAGTTCCTGCCGCAGATGGTTCAGTATCAGACCGAGCAGAAGCCCGGCACGATCGTCATCGATACGCGCGAGCGCTTCCTCTATCTCGTCATGGCAGACGGCATGGCCAAGCGTTATGGCGTGGGCGTCGGCAAACCGGGCTTCGAATGGGCCGGCACGCACAAGGTGACCGCCAAGCGCGAATGGCCGGATTGGCGCCCGCCGCAGGAGATGATTGCCCGCGAGGCAGCCAAGGGGCACTTCCTGCCCGCGCATATGCCCGGCGGCCCGAAAAATCCGCTCGGTGCCCGTGCGCTCTACCTCGGCTCGACGCTTTACCGCATTCATGGCACCAACGCGCCCTGGTCGATCGGCAGCGGTGTGTCCTCCGGCTGCATCCGCATGCGCAACGAAGATGTCACCGACCTCTATGAGCGGGTGAAAGTCGGCACCAAGGTGATTGTGATCTAAGGCACTCGTCAGATCACAATCGATGGATTAGCCCTTGCTTTGCAAAAGGAAGAAGCTAGGCTCCAAGCCCTGCAAATTCAGGGGACAGAATATGCTCAAGACCATCACGAAGAGCGTCACCGCGGCCATGCTGGCGGTGACCTTTGCCATGCCGCTGCCGGCGTCTGCCATCAGCCTCAATCGCATTCAGACGACCAGTGACGTGACGCTTGTTGCGCAGCAGCGCAAGGAAGTACCGGAGAAGTACAAGCGCAAGGTCGTGCGCCTGACGACGGATGAAAAGCCTGGCACGATCATCATCGATACCAACAACAAGTTTCTCTACTATGTCGAAGGTAACAACCGCGCGACCCGTTACGGCGTGGGCGTCGGTCGTGAAGGCTTCGGCTGGTCGGGCGTGGTGAAGATCGGCCGCAAGGCGGAATGGCCGGAATGGCGCCCGCCGGCAGAGATGCGCCGCCGCGAAGCCGCCAAGGGTCATATCCTGCCGGTCGTGCAGGAAGGTGGACCGGACAATCCGCTCGGCGCCCGCGCCATGTATCTCTACAAGGGCGGCCGCGACACGATCTTCCGCATCCATGGCACCAACCAACCCTGGACGATCGGCCTCAACATGTCGTCCGGCTGCATCCGCATGATGAACAAGGATGTCGAGCATCTCTACGAGCGCGCCGCGATTGGCTCCAAGGTGATCGTCATTGGCCCGGGCAACCGTCAGGGCGACGTCTCCTTCGACGACAAGGGCGTCGATATCCTGCGCACGATTTTTGGCGGCTGAGGCTGCCTATATCCTCGTTTCCTATAGACGGCCGTGCTGACTAAGCGCGGCCGTTTTGCGTGTCATGATATTGTTGTCTCGACGGTGCAGTCTCCGCACAGGTCGGGGCTCGGGGGCCCCGCGTCGGACACGCTTTGTTTTCTCGGGGACTGTTGATGATCAATCGCTCGCTTGCGCTCGCCCTTGCCGGTGCGTGCCTCACCACGCTCGCCACCTTGCCGGCACAGGCCGAAATGGGTCTCTCCGTTTATGGCGGCTTCCAGACCGCGCCGCACAGCGACATCGAGGTATCGGACGCACCGGATTTCCGCGCAGGCTGGGAAGGCAAGTCCTTCGAGATGCCGCCCTATTACGGTGTTCGCGGCACGTGGTGGATGGACAATCTCGGGCAGCCCAATGTCGGCCTGTCCCTCGATTTCAGCCATGCCAAGGTCTATGCGGACAGCAAGACGCTCGACGCGTCCGGCTGGTCGGCTTTCGAATTCTCAGACGGCATCAACCTGCTGACATTGAACGCGCTCTACCGCATGCCGATCGAGGGCACGAAATTCGTGCCTTATGTCGGGGCCGGTGCCGGCATCAACATTCCGCATGTCGAGGTTACGCGTGGCTCGGGCCGGACCTTCGAATACCAGCTGGGAGGTGCGACCGTGCAGGCGCAAGCAGGCGTGGCCTACGACTTCACCAAGAACTGGTCGGCCTTCGTCGAATACAAGGGCAATTATTCCTGGGTCGACGTGGATATTGATTCGGGCGCGTCTTTGAAGACCAATATCCTGACCAATGCGGTCAATGTCGGCGTCAGCTACCGCTTCTGAGGCTCAGCGTCGCTTGATATCGCAGAAGATGGCAGCGCTGTGGGAGACGAGGACATCCGCGCCCACCGTGCTGCCCCCCTTGAGCTTCTCGACCTTCAGCTCATAGTCCCCGTTGAAGCGGGTCGCCGTGGCGTCGCTGCGTTCCGTGCGCATGGACATGGTGACGCGATAGACCGGCTGGCTGGGGGGCGTGAAGGTCTGGATGCTGAAACGCAGGTCGCGTCCGTCGATCCAGTACTGGCGCAGCATCTCCGAATTGATCTGGAAACGCCGGAATTCACGTGGCGCGGCCGGATCCTTGACGCCGGCCATGCCGCGGAAATGCACGAGCTTTTCCTGGTCCCTGCTGCTGAAGCCGCTTTCGAGCGACATGTCGACAGCCTTGTCGGAGCTGGCGCAGTAGATGCGCTCCGCCGCCTGTGCCTGCACGGCAAGCGGACAGAGAAACAGCAATGCGACGACCACGATTTTCTTCGCCATGACGGCCTCCCGGGATGCTCCATCCTGGGACAAGCGTAAAAGCAATCGCTTAACAATTCGCTCAGGCTGCGGGTCGTTGATCGAGCGATTTTGGGCGCTCGCCGCCATAGGCCCAGTTCAAGAGCTCGACCGTATGAACGACGGGTATGCCGGTCGCGGATCCGATCTGGGTCATGCAGCCGATATTGCCGGCGGCGATGATGTCGGGTTTCGTGGACTCGATGTTCTTCACCTTGCGCGCCTTCAGCCTTGCTGAAATCTCGGGCTGCATGATGTTGTAGGTGCCGGCGGAGCCGCAGCAGAGATGGCCTTCCGGCGGATCCTTGACCGTGAAGCCGGCCGACTTCAGGAGCAGTTTCGGCGCCATCGTCACCTTCTGGCCGTGCTGCAGGGAGCAGGCGGAGTGATAGGCGACCGTCATGCCCTTGGTTTCTGCGATCGGCAGATCGAGGGTCGAGAGATATTCGGTGACGTCCTTCGCGAGCGACGAAACGCGCGCGGCCTTTTCGGCATAAGCGGAATCGAGGCGCAGCATGTGGCCGTAGTCCTTGATGGTCGTGCCGCAGCCCGACGTCGTGACGATGATCGCGTCCAGACCGCCCGCTTCGATGGCACGGGTCCAGACATCGACATTGCGCCGCGCGCTGTCGAGGGCCTGCTCTTCGCGGCCCATGTGGTGGACGAGCGCGCCACAGCAGCCTTCGCCCTGGGGCACGACGACTTCAACACCCAAGCGGTTGAGAAGCGAGATCGCCGCTTCGTTGATGCCGGGATCGAGGACGGGCTGGGCGCAGCCGGTGAGGATTGCGACGCGGCCCCGACGGGTCGAGGTGGCGGCATGGGTCGCAGGCTTTGCAAAGTCGGAAGGTGGCGCGACCTTGGAGGGCGCGAGCCGCAGCATGGCGGCCATGGGCTTGAGGGCCTTCACCTGATCGAAGAGGCCGGCAAAGGGGCGACCGAGGGCAGCAAGCTTCAGGGCCAGTCGGAAGCGGCCGGGATAGGGCAGGACCATGGCCAGCATGTTGCGCGTCAGCCGGTTCATCAACGGGCGGCGATAGGTCTTTTCGATATGGATCCGGGCATGGTCGACCAGATGCATGTAGTCGACGCCCGAAGGGCAGGTCGTGGTGCAGGCGAGACAGGAGAGACAGCGGTCGATATGGGTGACGATCTGGTCATCCGCCGGGCGGCCGTTTTCCAGCATGTCCTTGATCAGGTAGATGCGGCCGCGCGGGCTGTCGAGCTCGTTGCCGAGCGTCACATAGGTGGGACAGGTGGCGGTGCAGAAGCCGCAATGCACGCATTTGCGCAGGATGCTTTCGGCTTCCGCGACATGGGGATCGGCGAGCTGCTCGGCGGTGAAATTGGTCTGCACGCTTTTCCTCCCCCGGAGCGGCCGGGATGGCCGCTCCCAAGACTTCTAATCAGATCCACCAGCTAGTGGGACGGGCAATCGGTTCGCCGGCAGAGGCCTTCTGCAGGCCGATGACACAGCGGACAACGATCCAGATGGCAACGCCGAAGATCAGGATGACGCCGATGACGGCCACCATCAGCAGGCCGGCGATCAAGGCATAGAGCAGGCCGATCCAGAAGGTCCTGATGGCATAGGTATAGTGGGTGTCGACCCAAGGCTCGCCCTTGCCGCGGTTCACATAGGCCATGATCAGCCCGACGATGCCGGTCAGGCCGACGACGAAGCTGACGAGGTAGAGACAGTAGACCACCTGGACATTCAGGCGGCCGGGCGAGAACCAGCCTTCGCCTCCGGAGCCTGTGGGCGGCTGGTAATGGGGATCAGTCATGACAAAACTCCTTCACGTCATCAGGCCGGGATTGAAGATCCCGTGCGGGTCGAGTTTTGCCTTTAACCGGGCGGAAAGCAAAGCGACGGCCGAGGCCTGTGGCTCGAAGGCGGCGACTTCCGCGCGGATCTGCGGCGCGGCCCTCAGAAGCGTGGCATGGCCGCCGGCAAGCGTGCGGATGCCATGGCGCAGGACCTCGGCCTCCGGATCGGCCTCGGCGCGCATCCAGACGAGCCCGCCCTGCCAATCATAGTAGGCATCGATGCCGGCGCGGAGCCTGAGGCCAGCGACCAGTTTCCAGGCTTCGGACGGGGCCATGGAGACACGCCAGAGCGGACGCGCCGTGCCATCGGCATAAGGTGCGACATCGCGGATTTCGCGCCAGAGGGTCTTCGATTGGTCCGCGTGAAGGCGACCGACAGGGCCGAAGCCTGCCATGGCCGCCGCCAGCTTCTCAGCGCGCACGGCAACGGAGGCCTCAAGGCCTTCCAGCCGCATGACGGTGGCGGCACCTTCGGGAAGGGATCCACCGATGAAACGGCCGCGGACGCTTTCCGGCAGATGGGCGGCGCCTGAGACTTCGACGGACAGCGACATGGCGGCGGCCAGCGCCTGCATCGCCTGCTCGTCCTCAAGGCCGGAGAGAACAAGGGTGGTCGAGGTCTTCGGCACTGGCAGGACCTTGAAGGTGACCTCGGTGAGGAAGCCGAGCGTGCCGTGAGACCCGGCGAGCAGCTTGACGAGATCAAGACCGGTGACGTTCTTCATCACCTTGCCACCGGCCTTCACGATGTCGCCCGCGCCATTGACGAAGCGGACACCGAGCAGATGGTCGCGGGCAGCCCCTGCCGTGAAGCGGCGGGGCCCCGAACTGTTGACGGCAAAGAGGCCGCCGATGGTGGGCGTGCCCGAGGTGCCCATGGCGCCGCGATGGTCCATCGGCTCGAAGGCCATGCCCTGCCCGTTTGCGGCGAGTGCTGCCTCGATCTCGGCAACGGGCGTGCCGGCGCGGGCGGTGATGACCATTTCGGCAGGGTTGTATTCGACGATGCCGGTCAGGGACGAGGAGGAGAGCGTGGCCTCGGCGGTCACGACATTGCCGAAGCCCGCACGGGTGCCGCCACCGCGGATGTGCAGCGCGGTTTTCTTCTCGGCATGCTCGCGGATGAGGTCGGCCGCTTCGGTTTCGGTCGAGGGGGTCAGCATGGGGTGGATTCCGAAGTCATTGAAAAGCCCCTCATCCGCCTGCCGGCACCTTCTCCCCGTGAACGGGGAGAAGGCCGGGTGCGTTGACGTCTCCGTCCCCTCTCCCCGCCTGCGGCGACAGGGTCAGGGTGAGGGGCGAATTTGTACTGAAAACGATCCATCATCCCCTCCCCTCCAGCGGAAAGACCTTGGAAGGATTGAGGATCCAGCCCTCGTCGAAGGCGGAGCGCACAGCCATCTGCTGGGCGAGGTCGATGTCGGAGAACTGGTGGCGCATCAGGTCGCGTTTCTCGATGCCGACGCCGTGTTCGCCGGTGAGGCAACCGCCGGCATCGACGCAAAGCTTGAGGATTTCCATGCCCGCCGCTTCCGCCTTGGCGGCGTCTTCGGGGTCGTTGATGTTGTAGAGGATCAGCGGGTGCATGTTGCCGTCGCCGGCGTGGAAGACATTGGCGACGCGCAAGCCGTAGCGATCGATGATCTCGGAGGTCTTGCGCAAGACGTAAGCGAGCTGGCTGAGCGGCACAGTGCCGTCCATGCAGATGTAGTCGGCGATGCGACCGGTAGCCCCGAAGGCGGACTTGCGCCCTTTCCAGATGAGCGCCGCTTCCGTTGCCGTCTGGCTTTCGCGCACGGTCTTGACGCCATGGCGCTTGGCGATCTCAACGATCGAGGCCAGCATGGCGTCCATCTCGGCTTCGGAGCCCTCGACCTCAACAATCAGCAGAGCCTCGACATCGAGCGGGTAGCCGGCCTTGGCGAAGGCCTCGCAGATCTCGATCGCGGGCTTGTCCATGAATTCGATGGCAACCGGGATGATGCCGGCGCCGATGACATCGGCGACGCAGGAGCCGGCAGCTTCTGCGCTGTCGAAGCCGAAGAGCACGGGGCGCGCGCCTTCCGGCTTGGCGAGCAGGCGGACGGTGGCTTCCGTGACCACGCCGAGCTGACCCTCAGAGCCACAAACGAGGCCGAGCAGGTCATAACCCTCGGCATCCAGATGCTTGCCGCCGAGTTCGATCACCGCGCCGTCCACCAGCACCATCTTGACCCCAAGGAGATTGTTGGTGGTGACGCCGTATTTCAAACAATGGGCGCCGCCGGAATTCATGGCGATGTTGCCGCCGATGGTACAGGCGAGCTGCGAGCTCGGGTCGGGGGCGTAGAAATAGCCATCAGCGCCGACGGCATCGGAGATCGCAAGGTTGGTGACGCCTGCCTGCACGGTGGCTGTGCGGTTCGAGTAGTCGATGTCGAGGATCCGCGTCATGGCGGAGAGGCCGAGAACGACGGCATCTTCCTGCGGGATCGCACCGCCCGACAGCGAGGTGCCGGCGCCGCGGGGGACGATGGGAATGCCGTAGCGATGGCAGTATTTCATCACGGCAGCGACCTGGGCTGTCGTCTCCGGAAGGACGACGGCAAGCGGACGGCGGCGATAGGCGATAAAGCCATCGGTTTCGAAAGGCACCAGCGCAGTTTCCTCAGCCACGAGACGGCCGGCGGGCACGAGTTCCTTGAGGTCGCCCAGGATCTCGGCGCGGCGCGACAGGACCTGCGCTCTCGGCGGCAAAAAGGCGATGGCCTCACTCATGATGGTCTCCCCCCGACATGCAACGATCCTAGCGACAGGAGGCCTTTCGCTCAACTGGTCTAATTTTCTTACCACTAGGACTTTCGCAGGGCAAATGCTATGCACTTATGACCAAATCGGAAACAGTGGCGATTACTCATGACCAATCTTGGCGATCTCGAAGTCTTCGTCCGCGTCATCGCCGCCGGCAGCATGTCGACGGCGGCGCGTGATCTGGGGCTCTCGCCGGCCGTTGTGTCCAAACGCATCAAGCGGCTGGAGGACAAGCTCGGCACGCGGCTTCTGCAGCGCACCACACGGCAGATCTCGCTGACGGAGGCCGGCCAGGGTTTTCACGAGCGGGTTCTCACGGTTCTGGGCGGACTGGAAGAAGCGGAAGCCTTCGCGTCAGGACGCTCCTCGGAGGTCAACGGCACGCTGAAGATCTCGGCATCGACCTCGTTCGGTCGCATGCATGTCGCGCCGCACTTGAAGCCCTTCATGGAGGCGCATCCGGAGCTCGCCATCCATCTGGTGCTGTCGGACGAGTTCACCGACATCGTCGGCGGCGGCTTCGATCTTGCGATCCGCATTGCTGAACTCAACGATTCCTCGCTGGTCGCCCGCCGGCTCGCGCCCGTGCGCCGCGTGCTCTGCGCTGCACCTGGCTATCTGGCCGCGCATGGGACGCCCGAGACCCTGGAGGACCTGAAGAAACATCGCTGCCTGCCGGCGCACAACCACGACTCCTGGCGTCTCGAAGGGCCGACCGGGCCGGTGACGCTCAGACCGGAGGGCATGCTGATCACCAATTCCAGCGAGGTGATCCGCGAGGCCGTGATCGCCGGCCTCGGCATTGCGCTGCGCTCCACCTGGGATGTCGGGGCGGAGCTGAAGAGCGGCAAACTCGTGCAGGTGCTGCCGCAGTATGAAAGCTCGCGCAACGTGGCGCTCTCGGCCGTCTATCCGAGCCGCCAGTTCCTGCCGGCCAAGGTGCGGCTGTTCATCGACTATCTGGCCGAGTTGTATGGGCCGGTGCCCTATTGGGAGCGGTGACAGGTAGCAAAGAAGGTAAACGATGCCTCAGGATTCTTCCAACATGTACGGCGGGATAGGCACCCAGACTGAACGAGGCTTTGCTCAGTCATCACTCAAATTGCTGCTCCAACTTATTGGTTCTATTGCATTCATTGCTCTTAGCCTCTGGATGACATGGGAAACCTACACCTCTGATGATCCGAGGTTCCTTGTCGGCATCGCGTGCACGTTGTTTTTTGGCATCTTTTTTGCTGCGATTGTGCACCGCATTGTGGTGCTGCGCGGAAACGTGATCATACTCTCGCCAGAAGGGTTCCACGATAGGCGTCTCACGACACATTTGGTGCCGTGGCAATCGATACAGGAGGTTTCCGAGTGGGGCTACCGAGGCAACTCGGCGTCGACGATCGTACTTGCGATTGATCCGGCGTTCACGGACAGCCTGCCTCTGACCCTGTACACCCGCCTCACCCACCCACTCGAAAAGGCGCTTGGTATTCGAGGACTATGTGTCTTGACGTGGAGTCTGGATATCCCACATGGCAGGCTTCTGACGCTTATGCGTGCTTACGCGGCGGCAGCAAAACATCAGCAAGTGGCTTCAAGCACTGCTGGCTAACTACCCGCCAACCCGCCCGGCACCGAACTCCAGAAGCCGTATTTCTTCGAATGATTGCGCTTTAGCTCCGCCAGAAACGCGGCATGGGTCGAAAGGCCGTGGCCTTCGGGCAGGTTCGGCATCAGACGCGCAAGTTCGCCGACATAGCGCCCGGCATGGGGATAGGCCATACCGATGCCGCGCCGGAGGATGTCTTCGACCAGCACACGGTAGAGAACGACGGCAGCCAGCGGCTCCTTTGCCGATAATGCTTCGGCGGCGGGGGCGAGGTCGTCGTAGTGGCGGCCCTCCCAATCGTGGCTATGGCGCAGGACATGGGCGGCGGCGAGATCGAGGCGTGGCCAGGCGAGGAAAAAGTCGAGCGCGAGATAGATGTCCTCGTGCTCTTTGGCGAGCGCCAGGGCACGGTCGAGTTCATCGAACTCGGCGAAGTCATCAAGCTTCGACAGGTAGAGCTTGAGGACCTCGGGATCGAGGGTTTCGGCAAATTCCCGCCAGCGCAGTTCCTGGGCGTCCTCGCGACGCTTCAGCCTTTCGAGGATCTCGGCCTCCAGCAGGCGGCGCTCATGAGCACCATAGTCTGGACCGACCGACGCCAGCACGCCATTGACCGGGATGAGGCGCACGCCGCGCGGGCGCTCGCGCACCCATTCCAGCGCGTCCTCGTGACGGCCGGCCTGATGCAGCATGCTGGCCACGGCGAGCGTGTCGCGGCGGTTGTCCGGCTTCTGGCGTTCGAGCGCGAGAAAATCGTCGATATCGCCCTGATGCAGAGCCAGCGACTGCAGAAGATCGAGCGCGCCGAGCTTTAAGGGTTCGGAGGGCAGGACCTCCGCAAGCACCTTGCGCCACGCCATCGCTGCCGGCCCCGAGACGACGCCGGTCAGCGCGCGCAGGAAACCGGTATGCTCGCCATAGCGGTCGCGCAGGCGAAGGCGTTCGAGATGCGGCACGAGCAGCGGCTGCTCTTCGGCGCCGACGGTCTTGATCAGCTCAAGGGCGGCAAGCTCGGCATCGTCGAAGACTTTCCAGAGACGGGCATTGTCGGTCGCCATGCGGGCGGAAACGGGGAAACGGAGACCGAGGAAGCGCAGGATCCGCTCGGCGGCGGCCTGAGGATCGGCAGCGCCGAGTTCGGAGAGGATGTTGCGGGCCAAGGCTGCAAACTCGCCGGCAAGATCGCGGGCGCGGGCCCGGTTGATGCGGGTCGTTGCCTGATCGATTGCATCGAGCCGCTTATCGATCAGCCGGGCCATCTCGTCAGGCCCGGTCTCGCCCGCGAGCGCCGTCTGCAGCCGGGCCTTCAAGGCCTTGTTCGCAGCGGATTCCTCCAGAAGGATATCGACCAGTTTCTCGAGCCCAAGGCCGGTCAGCCCCTTCTTGTCGAGTTTTGCCTTGGTCTGTCTTGCCATTCTGCCTTCATCCACTTCTGCTGGCTTTATATCGAACGGACGCTGACGCTCGGCAAGGACAAATGCGCCATGCATAAGATGTCACCTCACTGCAGACTTGATGTAGTACCGCTTCGTGGTATCATCGCCCAATGAAAAAGAAGCATCGAGCGACGCTGGAGCAGATCTTCGCCCGGCCCGTCAGCGGCACGATCCGCTGGCCGGACATAGAAGCGCTGTTTGCGGCACTCGGTGCGGAGATCAGCGAACGGGAGGGTTCGCGCGTCGGCGTGTTTCTGTTCGGTCAAGTCAGGGTTTTTCACCGGCCGCATCCGACACCGGAGACCGACAAGGGTGCGGTGGCCAGCATCCGCAAATGGCTGGAAGACAATGGAGTGACGCCATGAACAATGTCATCGACATCGAAGGTCACAAGGCGGTTGTATCGCTCGATCCGGAACTCGGTCTTCTGCGCGGAGAGTTTCTGGGGCTGAATGGCGGCGCAGATTTCTATGGCGAAAGCATCGAGACGCTGCGCAAGGAGGGCGCCACTTCGCTCTCCGTCTTTCTGGAAATGTGTGCCGAGAAAGGCGTCGAGCCCTACCGGCAGTTCTCCGGCAAATTCAACCTGCGGCTCGATCCGAAGCTGCACGAAGCCGCCGTCATTGCGGCGCGCGCCGAAGACAAGAGCCTCAACGAGTGGATCGCCGACGTCATTGCCGAGGCCGCGGAGCGCTGATCAGCCCTCCCGCTCGTGGCTCCTACGGATCCTTCTCACCACCCACCAGACGCCGAGCACGGCGAGCGGCACCGAGAGGCCGGTGATGATGGCGGGATCGAAGGGCAGGACATCGTGGGGCACGGCCTTTACGGCATAACCGACGAGGCCGACGACATAGTAGGAGATGGCGGCGACCGAGAGACCTTCGACTGTCTGCTGCAGGCGTAGCTGCATTTCGGCGCGGCTGTTCATCGCGGTCAGGAGGTCGGAGTTCTGCCGCTCCAGTTCCACATCGATCCAGGAGCGGACCAGGGCTGTGGCGCGCGAGAGTTTTCGCGAGAGGTTGGCCTGGCGTTCCTCAATCGACTGGCAGGTGCGCATGGCGGGCGCCAGACGCCGCTCGAGGAAGGCGCCCAGGGTTTCGTGGCCGGGCACGGGTGTTTCGTCGAGCGTCTTGATGCGCTCGCGCACGATGCCGTCATAGGCACGGCTGGCGCCGAAACGGTAAAGGCTAAGCGCCGCATTGGCTTCAAGCTCGGCTGCAAGGCGTGTGAGTTCCGAGAGCATTTCGTCGGACTCGTCGCGGGCATGGGCCTTCATCCGCTGCGTGACGGCCGTCAGCCCGTCTTCGATGCGGCGCATCTCGGGCGACAGCGTCTGGGCGAGCGGCAGGCCGAGCATGGCCATTGTGCGATAGGTCTCGATATCGAGCAGGCGCTGGACGACGGCGCCGCGTCCCGCTTCCGTCATGCCGCGGTCGACAACGAGGATGTGGGTGAGCCCGTGGCCATCCTGGCGGAAGTCTGTGAGCACGGCCGCCTGGCCGTTTTTCAGCTCGCTGTAGCAGAGGCTCGCGGGATCGAAGACGCCGCGCGCCTCGATCGTTTCTGGGCCTTCGGGGCGCAGTTCGAGACGGATGCCTGAAATCAGTGGCCCCGGCGCGGTGAAGCCGTCGCCGAACGGGTGCACGGGCACTTCGCCGCCGAACTTCTCCGGCAGCGGGCCGTCCCAGAACCAGGTGGAGAATTCGGTGTGGCGCTCCCAGCGCAGCGTCCCCTGTCCCCAGGGCAGTGCGTGGTAACGTCCGTTCTTCTCGGGTGGCGCGACGCCCCTTGCCCGCGACAGTTCGGAGATCGCGGCATGGTGGACCGCCGAGCCGCCATCCATCATGAAGGCGAGCTGGAAGATCACGCGGCCGGATTTCACCAGCGCATAAGGCCGGGCATGTATCTCGCCGAGCGCCAGCGCCCGCTCCGGCGCCATTGGAAATGCAAAATCACCCTTTGCCACGCCGACCGTCTCCCTTGCCCTCGTGCAAAGCTAGCAGCGAGTGCCGTGAACCGCAAAGACGCATTTGTCACAGCGGATGAGGATACTGCTCCTTTTCGAAGTGGGCAGATTATTTGACCAGTCTTCGCTTCGCTTGCTAAGTGAGCGGAGTGGAGGCCGCGATGGACGAGAGCGACGAAACCTTGTTTTCTGGCGTGAGCCACAGCCGGACCGCCGACGAGGTGGTGCAGCAGATCGAGCTGCTGATCCTCGACGGCGTGCTGCGTGACGGCGACCGCCTGCCCGGGGAACGGGAGCTTGCCCAATCGCTGGAAGTCTCCCGCCCGATCCTGCGCGATGCGCTGAAGGAACTGGAGAACCGGGGTCTTCTGGTCAGTCATCATGGCGGCGGGACCTTCGTGGCCGACATCATCGGCCAGGTCTTTTCCCAGCCGATCACCGATCTGATTTCGCGACATGCCCGCGCCACCCGGGACTATCTCGAATACAGGCGCGAACTCGAAGGGCTGACAGCAGAGCTTGCGGCACAGCGGGCGACGGCGACCGACAAGGCGCTGCTTTCGCGCATCATCGCGGACATGCGGCGCGCCCATGACGAGAGCCAGCCCGAGGTTGAACTCTCCGCCGATGTGGACTTCCACAATGCCGTGGGCGAGGCGGCCCACAACATCATCCTCCTGCACACAATGCGGGCCTGCTATCGGCTCCTGTCGGAAGGCATCTTCTTCAACCGCAAGGCCGTCTTCTCGCTGCCGAATGCCCGGGAGCAACTGCTGGAGCAGCATGTGGCGATCCATGACGCCATCCTGGCGGGCGATCCTGCGAGCGCGAAGGCCGCCGCCCAAGCGCATATCGACTTCGTCATGCGCGCGGCCGACGAAAGCGCCCGTGCGAACGAGTGGGGCCGTATTGCAAAGCTGCGGCTGATCCGGCGCGATGGCGGACGCGGCGGCCGCAGCCGGTAACGACCGGCACTCCGTCCCACAGACGGTTTCAAATGCGACAAAACTGCAATTGCGCAGAAATTTCGTTCTGAATTTGGAACCTTTTGCCGTTTCAAGTATTATTATTCCCGCTTCTTAAGAACGAATTTTCAAGAGTGGGGATTATGGCTTTACCAACGGATCCGCATGAGACGCCGCGCATTGCGCTCGTTTCCACGCATGGCTACGTGGCTGCACAGCCGCCTCTCGGGGCCGCCGATACCGGCGGCCAAGTTGTTTATGTGCTTGAACTGGCGAAGAAACTCGCCCAACTCGGCCACAAGGTCGATATCTTTACCCGCCGCTTCGAGGATCAGCCTGAGATCGATGAGGTCGATGAACATGTGCGGGTCGTGCGCATTCCCTGCGGTGGCCCGGACTTCATCCCGAAGGAATATCTGCACCGGCATCTCAACGAGTGGAATGAAAAGGCACTGCGCTGGATCAAGCGCGAAGGGCTCACCTACCTCTTCATCAACAGCCACTACTGGGATGCCGGGGTTGCCGGGCAGCGGCTCTCGGAGGCTCTGCGCGTACCGCACATCCATACGCCGCATTCGCTCGGCCTGTGGAAGAAGCGGCAGATGGAGACGGACTATCCGGAGCGGGCCGACAAGTTCGAGCAGGAGTTCAACTTCAAGGAACGCATCCAGCACGAGCTGATCGTCTATCGCAGCTGCCAGCTGGTGATCGCCACGACACCGATCCAGCTCGACATGCTGACCGAGGATTACGGACTGGCGCGCAACCGCGTGCACATGATCCCGCCGGGTTACGACGACAACCGCTTCTACCCTGTCTCTGAAGCCTCGCGGAAAATGGTTCGGCAGCGCCTCGGCTTCGAAGGCACGACGATTCTCGCGCTGGGCCGTTTGGCAACGAACAAGGGCTATGATCTCCTGATCGACGCTTTTTCGGTTCTTGTCGAGCGTGTGCCTGAGGCACGGCTGAGGCTTGCGGTCGGCGGCGAGAACATGGATCCGCAGGAAGAAACCATCCTCGCCCAGCTCAAGCAGCAGGTCGCGGATCTCGGGATCGCCGACAAGGTCGATTTCTCGGGCTTCATTGCCGACGAGGATCTGCCGGACATGTATCGTGCGGCCGACCTTTTCGTCTTGTCCAGCCGGTACGAGCCGTTCGGCATGACCGCGATCGAGGCGATGGCGAGTGGCACACCGACGATTGTCACCATTCACGGCGGGCTCTTCCGTGCCATCAGCTACGGCCGCCATGCGCTTTTTGCCGATACCTTCGACAAATATGACCTCGGCATCACCATGATGAAACCGCTGAAGCATCCGCGGCTTTACGGCCGGCTGTCGCGCATGGGCGCACACAAGGCCCGCAGCCTGTTTACCTGGACCGGCATCGCGCAGCAGCTCGTCGCCCTTGTCGAAGGCCGCCCGGTGGCGCAAGCTCTTGAAGAAAGCGACTGGGGCGAACCATGGAACGACGGGGATTGAAACCGGTCCGTTTATTCTCATCGGATCTCGATGGCACGCTCGCGGGTGACCGCGACGCGTCCATCGAGTTCGCACGACTTTGGCAGGCGCTGCCGGACAACGAGCGCCCGCTCCTCGTTTATAACAGCGGGCGGCTGATTGAGGACATCCTCGAATTTACGGCGGAGGAAGGCCTGCCGAAGGCTGATTTCCTGATCGGCGGGGTCGGCACCATGGTGCATTCCGAGAACCATCCGCATCTCGCCGCCGCCTATACGGCCGTCATTGCCGATGGTTACGACGTCGACCTGATCGAGGCCGAGCTTGTGATGATGGAGCGGCTGACCCGGCAGCCGGCGCAGTATCAGCACGACTACAAGTCCAGCTGGTATCTGCATGATGCCAGTGCCGAAGAAATTCTGGAACTGGAACAGATGCTCGCCAGTTCGGGCCATCGAGCGCGGATCGTTTATTCGAGCGCCCGCGATCTCGACGTGCTGCCGGAGATTGCCGACAAGGGGCAGGCCCTGATCTGGCTTTGCCGCGAGCTCGAGATCTCGATGGACGAGGTGGTGGTTGCCGGCGACACGGGCAATGACCGCGGCATGTTCGAACTGGAGGGTGTCCGCGGGATCCTGCCCGGCAATGCTCTCCCGGAGCTCGTCAGCCTCGCACAGGCCAGAGACGGCATGATCACGACCGACGGCAAAGCTGCTCGTGGCGTGATCGAAGGGCTGACCCAATTCGGCGTGTTTGCGACGCCGGAACCGACTTGAATGTCGGAAAATGCGACTTTCGGGTACCGAATGTCGCATTGAATTGAACGCCTGGCGCTCACACCTGATAAGCAGCGCTAACTATTGCGTGAAAAACCTGAGCTTCCCGCAACATTGGCCGCAAAGCTGCGGCTGACAGGCGTATCCTTAAACAACGAATCGAGGTGACAAGTCCTTGGGAATCATCGGTCGCATCACATCCGACATCAAGCTCATGCTGCAGCGTCCGCCGCGGCAGCAATTTGCTGCGATCTGCCATCGCCGCAAGAAGAAGACGGGTGAGTTGGAGGTGCTGCTGATCACGAGCCGTGACACCGGCCGATGGGTCATTCCGAAGGGCTGGCACATGCCCGGCAAGCAGCCATATGCCATTGCCGAACGTGAAGCCTTCGAGGAGGCCGGCATCAAGGGCAAGGCAACAGTCGAGCCGATCGGCTTCTACACCTATATGAAGAAGATGCGCGGTGGCCACAAAGTGCCGACCCGGGTGCAGGTCCATGCCCTGGAAGTCAAAGGCGCCGTGAAGGAGTTTCCGGAGAAGGGCGTGCGTCGCCTGGAATGGGTTTCCTGCGACGAGGCCGCCTCCCGCGTGGACGAACCGGAACTGAAGATGCTGTTCGGTGACTTTGCCAAAATGTCACAATCGGCAGCCCCCGCGGCAAAAAAAGCTGCACAAACGGCCTGAAACCGACTGTCACAAAACTGTCATATTGCGGCAGCGGCCCTTTATCGCTAGGGGCTTCTGCCATCAGATGGGATTTTCCGCACAGGCCAATGGATCGCGGATCAGGTTTCATCATCCGCCGCTAGAAAGAGAATGAGGAACCGGACAGGTAGCCTCGTCCGGAGACATCTCGCATGGGCAAGACCAAGCCGAAACTCGTCAAGCCAACACTGGACAAGGATCTCGACAAGATCGCTCATGTGGAGGAAGCGGCGCACCACGTGTCGCGCGGATTCGCGCCACTCGGGATCGGGCTGATCTTCCTCGTCGTCGTGGCGGTGGTGGCTGCCGCGGTCGTCATGGACCGGCCCGGTGCTATGGTCATCGTTGCCGCAGCAGCGATCGGCGCCTACATGGCGATGAATATCGGCGCCAACGACGTCACCAACAATGTCGGACCGGCCGTCGGCTCACGGGCCATGACCATGGGCGTGGCACTGGCGATTGCCGTCGTCTTTGAGACGGCGGGCGCGATGATCGCCGGCGGCGATGTTGTGTCGACCATTTCGCGCGGCATCGTCGATCCGTCCAAGATGCCGAATGCGGATGTCTTCATCTGGGCAATGATGGCGTCCCTGCTCTCTTCGGCGCTGTGGGTCAATCTGGCGACCTGGATCGGCGCTCCGGTTTCGACGACCCATGCGGTGGTCGGCGGCGTCCTCGGCGCAGGCGTGGCGGCAGCCGGGATGTCGGCGGTCGATTGGGGCGTCATGGGCGGGATTGCCGCGAGCTGGGTGATCTCTCCCGTGCTCGGCGGCATCATCGCTGCCCTGTTCCTCGCCTTCATCAAGGAATTCATCATCTACCGCGAGGAAAAGATCGAGGCTGCCCAGCGCTGGGTGCCGGTGCTGATCGGCATCATGACGGGATCCTTCATCGCCTATCTCGCACTGAAAGGCCTCAACAAGCTGATCGCCGTCAGCCTCGTGCAGGCCTGCCTGATCGGTCTCGGCTTCGGTGTTCTCTCGTGGTGGCTGAGCGTTCCCCTGATCCGGCGGCAGTCGCGCGGGCTCGAGAACCGCAACCAGTCGCTCCGCAAGCTCTTCCAGCTGCCGCTGATCTTCGCGGCTGCCCTGCTCTCCTTCGCCCATGGCGCCAATGACGTGGCTAATGCGATCGGACCGCTCTCGGCCATCGTGCATGCAGCGCAGGACCACGAGATTTCCGGTCAGGTCACAGTGCCGCTCTGGGTCATGGTGATCGGTGCCGCCGGCATTTCGCTTGGGCTGCTGCTCTTCGGGCCGCGCCTCATCCGTCTCGTCGGCGAGCAGATCACCAAGCTCAACCCGATGCGCGCCTTCTGCGTTTCGCTGTCCGCAGCAATCACGGTAATCGTCGCCTCGGCGCTCGGCCTGCCGGTCAGCTCGACCCACATTGCCGTCGGCGCCGTCTTCGGTGTCGGCTTCTTCCGCGAATGGTATACCCGCAATTCCAAGCGGCGCATGGAATACATGCGTAACAAGGCGGAGCGCTTCGTGATCGAGCCGAAGCCCGAGCGCAATCCGGAAGAGATCCGCCGCCGCTATCTGGTTCGCCGTTCGCACTTCATGACGATCGTTGCTGCGTGGATCATCACCGTTCCGGCCTCTGCCGCACTTGCAGCCTTCCTGTATTGGGTTATGTCTCAGCTCGCTCTTTGATCCCGGAGACGAGACCATCATGCGTGCCAATTACCGGATGCAGCGGCTCTATGTGACCGCCGACCTCAGCTTGAACCAGGCCTTCGAGGCGACGGCAGAGCAGTTCAACTACCTCGCCAATGTGTTGCGCTTCGAGGAAGGGGCGGAACTTCTGGTGTTCAACGGACGGCATGGCGAGTGGAAAGCTGCCGTGCATTTTCCGACGCGCAAGAAGATCCTGATCACGCCGATCGAAGAGACACGCCCACAGCCGGAGGATTGCGATCTGCAGTTTCTCTTCGCGCCGCTCAAGGTCGGTCGCATGGACTATCTCGTGCAGAAGGCGGTCGAGATGGGCGCCGGCATCCTGCAGCCGGTGATGACGCAGCATGTGCAGGGCAAGATCGGCAGCATCGAACGTCTGCAGGCGAATGCCGTCGAAGCCGCCGAGCAATGCGGCATCCTGGCGATCCCGCAGGTCCGGGAACCCCTAAAGCTCAGGGACCTGCTCGACCGCTGGCCGGCCGATCGCCGGATCATCTATTGCGATGAAGACAGCGCCACGCAAAATCCCCTGCCCGCTCTCTCGAAGATCGAGGAAAAATCCTTCGCGCTGCTGGTCGGGCCGGAGGGTGGCTTTTCGGAAGACGAGCGTGCGCTCTTGCGCTCCCTGCCCTTCGTGACGGCCATTCCGCTCGGTCCGCGCATCCTGCGTGCCGACACGGCCGCCGTGGCCGCCATGGCCGTGGTGCAGGCCGCCATCGGCGACTGGCGCTAGCCTCCCTTTCCGCTTCACCTCGTTCCAGTTTTTTGAGTCGTGCTTGAGAGAATTTCACTTGCACGGCACATAAATCCGGTTCAATCAGCCACAGTGATGGGCCTGCTCGTGCCCACCTGCGACGCCCAGCAAGGTAGCTTTCATGGCCCGTGATACGACCGACCAGACCCCTCTCGGCACACTCGACGACATGGCGGCCTACATGGCAGCCGGGGCCAAGCCGAAGGAGAAGTTCCGGATCGGCACCGAGCACGAGAAGTTCGCCTTCTTCCGCGCCGACAACAGCCCCGTTCCCTATTTCGGCGAAGCCAGCATCTCGGCCCTGTTGACCGGCATGCAGGCCAAGCTCGGCTGGGAGCCGATCATGGACGGTGAGAACATCATCGGGCTTGGCGAACAGCACGGCATGGGCGCGATCTCGATCGAGCCCGGCGGCCAGTTCGAACTTTCGGGCGCGCCGCTCGAGACGCTGCACCAGACCTGCAAGGAATCCAACCAGCACCTCGCCGTGCTGCGTGATGTGGCAGAACCCATGGGCATCCGTTTCCTCGGCATCGGCGGCAGCCCGAAATGGTCGCTAGCCGAGACGCCGCGCATGCCGAAATCGCGCTACGAGATCATGACCCGCTACATGCCGAAGGTCGGCAGCCAGGGTCTCGACATGATGTACCGGACCTGCACGATCCAGGTTAACCTCGACTTCTCCTCGGAAGCGGACATGCGCCAGAAGATGCGGGTGTCGATGAAGCTGCAGTCGCTGGCGACTGCGCTCTTTGCCTCCTCGCCTTTCACCGAGGGCAAGCCGAACGGGCTTCTGTCCTGGCGCGGCGACATCTGGCGCGACACCGACAACCGGCGCGCCGGCGTGCTCCCCTTCACCTTCTCCAAGGACTTCTCCTTCGGCGACTACGTGAACTGGGCAATCGATGCGCCGATGTATTTCGTGGTCCGCGACGGAAAGTACCACGACTGCACGCACATCACCTTCCGCCAGTTCATGGATGGTGCCCTCAAGGGCGAGATCGCCGACTGGGAACCGCAGCTCGGCGACTGGACCAATCACCTGTCCACCCTCTTCCCGGACGTTCGGCTTAAGCGCTTCCTCGAAATGCGCGGCGCCGACGGTGGCCCGTGGCGGCGCATCTGTGCGCTGCCGGCGCTCTGGGTCGGCCTGCTCTACGACGACGCGGCTCTGGCAGCCGCGGACGAAATGACCGCCGGCTGGACGGTCGAGGATGTGGTGGCCATGCGCGACGCCGTTCCGGCGCAGGGGCTGAAGGCGTCTGTTGCCGGACGGCCGCTGATGGAGGTTGCGCGCGAAGTCGTCGAGATCTCCCGCACCGGCCTCAAGGCTCGGGCACAGCTCAATTCCGAAGGCCAGGACGAGAGCGTCTTCCTCAACACGCTGGACGAGGTTCTCGCCAAGCGGACGACACTCGCGGACGATATGCTGGCACTCTATCACGGCCGCTGGAACGGCTCGGTGGATCCGGTTTTCGTGGACTACCAGTACTGAGCCTTCGCTGTTACCGCCGCATGCATTTCAGCAAGGTGGCAAAAAGCGGTTTGCTGAGGGACCTTTCCGGATATAGTGCGGAATCATCTGCACGCATCCGGGGAGAAATGCCATGCTGCCACTGTTCGACATGATGCTGCAGGCGCAAAACGGTATGGCGATGGACGCCATGGCCAAGCAATACGGCCTGGCACAGGAACAGGCGGCCAAGGCAGTCGCGGCGCTGATGCCGGCCTTTGCCTCGGGCTTCAAGCGCAACACCACCAACCCTTACGATTTCTCGGCCCTGTTTCAGGCGATGGCATCGGGCAATTATGCGAAATATTTCGAGGACATGAGCTCGGCCTTCACGCCGCAGGGGATCGCCGACGGCAATCAGGTGCTGCAGCAGCTCTTCGGCTCCAAGGAAGTCTCGCGCGCGATTGCTGCACAGGCCGCGCAACTGACCGGCATCGGACAGGACATCCTGAAGCAGATGATGCCCGTCATGGCCGACACGCTGATGGGCGGCCTCTTCAAGCAGAGCACCGGACAGTTTCCCGGCGCGAACGCCTTTGCCGGCACGCCGATGGCGGCAATGATGCAGCAATGGCTTGAGAGCACCGGTCTGCAGCCGAAGCCGCAGCCGCAGGCGGCCACCATGTTCGACAACCCCTTCACCCGCGCCTTCCAGGAAATGATGGGTGCGACGCAGAAGAAGCCCGAACCCCAAGCGCCGGCCAATCCCTTCCTCGACAATCCCTTCACCAAGGCGTTCCAAGACATGGCGGCGGCCTATACCGCGCAGATGACGGGCAAGCCGGCAGAGGCGCCCAAACCGGCGCCGGAGCCTGAAAAGACGCCGGAGAAGGAAGCGCAGGAGAGCTTCTCCGCGATGATGAACACGATGTTCGACAGCGGACTGGAAGTGCAGAAGAGCTATCAGAAGAGCATGGAGCAGATCTTCGAGACCTATCTCTCTGCTTCGCGCAATGATGCGTCCGCACCCGATGCGCCGGCGCCCGAGCCGAAGAAGTCCTGATCTTTTCTTCCTGTCCTCAAACGAAAAACGGCGCGGTCTCCCGCGCCGTTTTCACTTGAGAAGTGATGTGGCCTCAGAACTCTTCCCACTCGCCGTCGGACTTGTTGTCCTTGGCCTGGGTCAGCTTGGCGCCGAGGCCGATGGAGATCTTGTCCATCAGCGATCGGGCGGGAGAGGCAACCGCACGATTTCCGGCTTCCGCAGGAGCCACCTTCGGCTTGAGGAACGAGCGCGAGGCAGGCTTGGCCGCTGAAGGTGCGGGCTGCGATGGTGCTGCGGGCTGGACCGGGCGGTTGAAGCCCGTGTCACGCTGATCGGCGAACCGGTTCTGGACCGTAGAAGCATTGGCTTCCAGCGTGAACTGGCCGACGAGACTGGAGAGCATTTCCGCATCGCGGGTGAGACCCGACATCTCGGCATTGGTTTGTTCGGCCGCACGCGCGTTCTGCTGCGTGACGTTTTCCATGCGCGCGACGGCGGCGTTGATCTCGTTCAGGCTCGCAGACTGCTGCTTTGACGTCGAGGCGATCGAGTGGATGTGGTCACCGATCTGCACGACCTGGCCGGCGATCGACGACAGCACGGTTCCGGTTTCGCGCACCAGACCGACACCGCTTGAGACTTCTTCGCCAGACTTGGTGATCAGGGCCTTGATGTCCTTGGCAGCCGTTGCGGATCGCTGGGCAAGCTCGCGGACTTCCTGGGCCACGACGGCGAAGCCCTTGCCGGCTTCTCCGGCGCGGGCTGCTTCGACGCCGGCATTGAGCGCCAGAAGGTTCGTCTGGAAGGCGATTTCATCGATGACATTGATGATCTTGGAGATCTCGCTGGACGCGTTCTCGATGCGCTGCATGGCATCGATTGCGCCGCCGACGATTTCGCCGGAGCGATCGGAATTGGCGCGGGCTTCACGGGCGAGACGCGAGGCGTTCTCGGCGCGCTCCGAGGAATGGCGGATCGCCTCCATGATCTGACGGATGGCGGTCGATGTCTCCACGAGGGCTGCCGCCTGCTGTTCGGTGCGATGGCTGAGATCGGCGGTGGCGGAGCTGACCGTGCCGCTCTTGCGGTTGATCTCGGCGACATTGCCATGCACGGCGGACACCGTGCCGGAGAGGCGTTCGAGCGAGGCGTTGAAGTCGATGCGCAGGCGATCGAGATTACCGGCGAGCGGCTTGCGGATGGTGCCGGTCAGGTCCCCATTGGCGAGGCGCTGAAGACCAGTGCCGAGGACTTCGATGGCTTCGGTCAATTCGGCCTGGGCGGCTGCACGTTCGGCTTCGCGCTGGTGGCGCTCGCTTTCGGTGGCGGAGCGTCGGCTCTCGTTTTCCGCCTCCAGTTCGCGCTTGTCGATTTCGGCCTGACGGAAGACCGCCACAGAACGAACCATGTCACCGATTTCGTCGGAGCGATCGACACCCTTGAGGTCGATATCGGTATTGCCATCGGCGAGTTGGCCCATGGAGCTGACGAGCTCGGAAATCGGGCGGGTGAAGCTGCGCGAGAAGACGAAGCCGACGAGCGAGCCGATCAGGACCAGGAAGGCACCGATGCCGGCGGACTTCAGACCGGCAGAGACCAGCTGTGCCATGACCTCTTCTTCGCCGATCAGGGCGACAACCGACCAACGGACATCGCCGAAATCGAGCGGCACGGCTGCCGCATAGCTGGTGATGCCGCGATAGCCCTCGATATTGCCGTTGACGTCCTGGCCGCCCAAGGTGTCCGCGAGGAGCGGTGCGTTGATGGCGACCTTCAGGCTGTCGAAATCCGGCGTGCGAACGCTGTCGGAGACCAGCATACCGGCCTTGTCGACCAGCAGCGTTTCGCCCGTCTCTCCGAGACCGCGCGTGTTGGCGAAGATGGTGTTCAGCTGATCATTCGGCAGCTGATAAGCCAGCACGCCGAGCTTGCGCTCGTTCATGATGATCGGCACGGCAACGAAGGCTGCCGGAGCGCCATTGGACGGCGCATAGGCTTCGAAGTCCGAATTCGCGAAGGCATCGGGATCATCGCTTGCGACCACCTTGCGGAAGACCTGCGCGAGGCCGGTATCCTTGTAGGGGCCGGAGATCAGGTTGGTGCCGAAGTCGCGTTCCTTCTGAACTGTGTAGACGACGTTACCATCGGCATCGATCAGGAAGATGTCGTAATAGCCCTGCGCCTTCAGGTGCTTGAGGAAGGTGACGTGACCCTGGCGATGGGCGCGGTCGTAGCTGTCCTTCTTGGCACTTTCGAGATTGTACTTCTCGCCGATCGGATTCGGGTTCTCGTCGATATAGCGCTTGTGGAGCTCCGTCGCCGGGTCGTCCCCCAGCTTGGGCCAGGCGCCGGTGATGCCGAAGAGTGCCTGTTGCGTCATCATGTCGGCGGCGGTGCCACGGGCATCGAGGCGGATGGCTTCGAGGAAGCGCCGTGTCTCGTTGCGGCGACCATCCGCAGTCGCCTCCAGTTTCTGGTAGACCTGTTCGTCGAGAACCCGGCTCTGCTGGACCAAGCCGATCGCCACGGAGGCGCTCAAGATCACGAGGGCGAACAGCGTGGCCGCCAGCGGCAGCTTTGTCGATATGCGCATGAAGGGTCTCCGAAGCAGGTAGCACGTCAGGCGAGTTCATCGCTGACATACGCTCGTTAGCAACAGGTTACTTCCCGAGGCTTTTCCCTTCATATTTCACAATAGACATCCTTATTTTAGCGTTTATGAAAAAAGCCCGGCCCACAGGAGCTGTGGCCGGGCAAGAGGCAGGGCTATTGGCTGTCACCCTGCGGGGATGGGAGGAGGCTCAGTCTGTCTTCTGGCCGCGTATGGATCGCTCTGCGCGGCGGCGCGCGAGACGGGCCAGTTGCAGCGAAGGATCGTCAGTCAGGCCGTGTCGGCGCAACACGTCCCGAACGTCTCCGCGGCTCAGACCGAGGTCGTTCAGAAGGCGCTCGTCGAGATCGGCGAGACTGTTCGCTGCGAGGCGATAGCGAAGCGCCACACGAAGGGATCCGAGCCATCCAGCCAGCTGATAAAGACGCGCGGCAAGCGTCCGGCTCGGCCGTTCGGTGGCGAGGTCGAGGTCAAAATCGAAGATCCGATCGTTCGTGCGCATGGCTATCGTCCTTTCAGCAGGCACGAGAAGACGAACCCGTCTGCGGGCGCAGACAGGTGACGAGGTTCGAGGTGGATGAATGGCCGGAGACCGGTCGGTGAGGATTACGATTGCGAAGATGCCGAAAGGATATTGATCAGTCCAACGAATGTTTCTAATGGTAGCCATCAACCCTTCTGATGGATGACTTCCCATGTCGGCTCCCCTCGATATCGATCAGTTGCAGACCTTCATCGCCATCGTCGACACCGGCAGCTTCACCAAGGCTGCAGGGCGCGTCTTCAAGACCCAGTCCGCCGTTTCCATGCAGATGCGCCGGCTCGAAGAACGTGTCGGCAAACAGCTGTTCATCAAGGATGGTCGGGGCAACCGCCTGACCGCCGACGGTGACAAGCTGCTCAACTATGCCCGGCGGATCATTCGGCTGAATTCCGAGGCGATCGCCGCCTTCGACGACAACAGGCTCGAGGGCACGCTGAGGATCGGTACGCCGGACGATTATGCGGACCGCTACATGCCGGAGATCATCGGGCGGTTCGCCAAGACCCATCCGAATGTGGAGCTCTATATCGTCTGCGAACCATCGATGGATCTTGCCGACAAGATGGCGAAAGGCGAGCTCGACATCGCGCTGGTGACGCACAATCCGCTGCTCCGGCAATCTGATGTGGTGCGAACCGAGCCGCTCTGCTGGGTGGGCTCCGCCAACCATCCGCTGAAGGAAGACGCACCGGTGCCGCTCGCGGTGGGTCGCCGGGACTGCCAGTGGCGGCAGCTTGCCTGCTCGGCGCTCGATGCCGACGGCCGCGACTACCAGATCCTGTTCACGAGCTGGTCCTCGACCGTCGTCGCAGCGGCGGTTCTCGCCGGCATGGCCGTTTCGATCCTGCCGGAATCCGCACTTCGGACGGGCATGAAGGTATTGACGGCCAATGACGGCTTCCCGCCCCTTCCACCCGTTCAGATCGGCCTGATGAAGCGCCCGGGGCTTTCGACCTCACTCGTCAATGCGATCACCGATCACATCACCGCCTGCCTCGACAACATCACGCCGGCGCAGGTGGAGGACGACATGGATGGCGAGCCGAAGACGATCTCGCGTTACTATCCGCGGCTGCGCGCCGGGAACATGATCCCCGGCTGGTAGGCCAGATCAGAAGGCAAAGATGCTGCCGCGAATGACGCGGCGCCACTGCGCCAGATGGGCTTCCGCGACCTCATCCGGCTGCTGGGTCGTGAAGCGGATGACCTCGCCGGTGGCGAGGATCATCAGCTTGATATTGACGCGAAAGCGCTCGAACTCGCTTTGCGGCACCAGATGAGCCAGATCGCGGTAGAAGCTGGCGATGATCTGTTCGTGAAAATCGTTCGACAACTGGGAGAGGTCCTTGTCGACAACGATTGCCTGCCACAGCGTCATGTAGATGCGCTGGGCGCGGAACATGGCATAGAGTTCAATGAGACTTTCCGACGCGCGCTCTGCCGCTTCGTCCAATGTCTCGACGTCTGCAAAGATCTGCCGGATGAAGCCTTCGAGCTGCGCGGAAAAGCGCTCGTGCAGCGCCTTGATGACCGCCGCCTTCTGCGGGAAAAACTGGTAGAGGGAGCCAATCGAGATGCCCGCGCGCTGCGCGATCTCGCTCATGGTCGTCTCGGCAACACCCTTCTGCAAGAAAAGCTCGATCGCGGCCTCCAGGATCGCCTCCAGCCGCTGGATGCTTCTCTCCTGTTGCGGCTTCTTGCGCAGCTCCAGCCGCCCCTCGACCATCTGATCGCTCATTGCATTCTCCGATGAGACAGCCTTCATGGCTGCTTAACATTCGTTACCGGAATAGGTCAGCGGCCTCGCGAAAGCGCTAACGGCGCCGTGCGAGAGGAAAATTGTTCGTTTTCACACAAAAAAGGTCGCTTCTACGCGTCACCCGTCCACATGCAGATGACGCTCCCGCGCCAGATCGAAGATCTGGATGCCGTCCTTGGGTCGGCCGCGATGCCGCCACTTCGGATGTTTTAGCGTGTAGGTCGCGTCGTCATAGCCGGCTTTCCAATGTTCCTGGATGGAACTGCGGGAGAACTCGGCGTCCATGGCATGGGTCGCATGGGAGGCGCGGCGGTGGATGAGGTGGACGATCGTGACGTCATATTCATGGCCGATGGAGCGGAGGATATGCGCATCCTCGTCATCGCGGAACTCGGGCGGCAGCTTTTCAAGCAGACGCTTGGCGGCACGGCGGACGATCTGGCGGCGGGCGAAATCGTCGGTGTTCATGCGCGTGCGGCTGGAATAGCGGATTTCCTTGATGCGACTTTCGACCTCGAACTGGTCACGCGGCATGTCGCCCCGGGCATTGAAGAGATCGACCTGGAAGATTTCCAGATCGCGCGAGGCGTCGTTGACGTTCAGCACATGCTGCAGCGGCGTGTTGGAAACAAGGCCTCCGTCCCAGTAATGGCGACCGTCGATCTCGATCGGGGGAAAGCCGGGCGGTAGAGCGCCGGAGGCGGCAACATGGCGGGCATCGAGCCGGGTCTTGCGATTGTCGAAATAGGCGAAATTGCCGGAGCGGATGTCGACCGCCCCCAGGCTGAGTCTGGTCTGGCAATCATTGAGGAGATCGAAGTCGACGAGCCGTTCCAGCGTCTTCATCAGGGGCTCAGTGTCATAGGCGCTTACCCGCAGGTCCGGATTGGTCAGCAGCTGATGGGGTGTGACCAGACGTGGGGAAAAGAAGCCCGGAATGCCGAAGGCGGTGGCGACCATGGCTGCAGCGTCGTTCTGGATGCGCCGGAGCGTGTTGTCCTGCGCCGTCCAGCCGAAGTTGAGGCTTGAAGAGACCGTGTTCCAGAGGTCCCGAAGATTGGCGATCCGCTTTTCCCGCGGGCTGCCTGCGATGATGGCCGCATTGATGGCGCCGATGGAGATGCCGGCGAGCCAGTCGGGCTCCACCTCGTTTTCATGCAGGGCTTCATAGGCACCGGCCTGATAAGCTCCAAGCGCGCCGCCCCCCTGGAAGACGAAGATGCGATCGGTGGCTGCGTTCGTTCCTGTCTCGGTTTCAGTCTCTGCCATGGGCCTGTCCATTCTTTGCTGCAGTGCAATAGATAGGCCGTTTGGCGGAAGCCTGCCAGTGTGTCAGGCTTCACTCAGTGTTCACTTTTGCAGCGTTTCCTTCGGATCATCCCAAAAGAAATTCGAGGCGCCGCTGCGCTTCCGGACTATGGAGGGGAAGAACACTCTCTCGAGGATGCCTCATGACCCGTCTCCTTCGTCTCCTGCTTATCGCATTCTCAGTCATCCTTGCCGGGTCTCCGACGAGCCGGGCCGATGAGGCGTCGGTGGACGAGCAGATCGAGACGCTGCTCGGACCGGCCAGCGACTACAAGGAGCTCTTCTACGCTTTCAAGGTCGCTCTCGAGGAGGGCAAGTCGGATATCGTGGTGAGCCTGGTCAATTATCCCATCACCGTCCGGATCGACGGTAACGAGGAGACTTACGCGTCCGAGGCGGAGTTGCTCGACGGGTATGACGATGTCTTCACCGACGCCATCCTGGAAGCGGTCGCCAACCAGGAATATGGCGATCTCTTCGTCAATTCGGAGGGCGTGATGATCGGCAATGGCGAGGTCTGGATTACCGGCATCTGTGACGACAATGCATGTTCGACTGCAACGCCGCGGATCATGACGATCCAGTTCGGCGAATAAGGGCAGAGGGTTCGCATCTGCGACGGGTGAAGGGCGGCAAACGCGTGCCGCCCCGTTGATCAACCAAATTCAGGCTGCGAGATCGAGGACGATGCGGCCATCGATCTTGCCCTCTTCCATTCGATGGAAGATGTCGTTGATGTTTTCCAGCTTGTCCCAGCTGAAATGCGAGGCGACCTTGCCTTCGCCGGCGAACTGCAGGCTTTCCTCCAGATCCTGTCGTGTGCCGACGATCGAGCCGCGCACCGTGATGCGCTTCAGGACCGTTTCGAAGACCGGCAGCGAGATGAAGCCCGGCGGCAGACCGACCAGCGACATGGTGCCCTTCGAGCGCAGGAAGCCATAGGCCTGCTCCATGGCCTTGGGCGAGACGGCCGTGACGAGCGCGCCGTGCACGCCGCCCGTTGCCTTCTGCACCTGCTCGATTGCATCCTTGTCCTTGCCGTTGACCACGACATCGGCGCCGAGATCCTTGGCAAGCTTCAGCTTGTCATCGAAGATGTCGGCGGCAACGACATGCATGCCCATGGCCTTGGCATATTGCACGGCCATGTGGCCAAGGCCGCCGATGCCGGAAATGACCACCCATTCGCCCGGCTTCACCTCCGCTTCCTTCAGGCCCTTGTAGACGGTCACACCGGCGCAGAGCACCGGAGCGGCCGGGCCGAAATCGAGATTGTCCGGCAGACGTCCGACGAAATCCGGATCGGCGAGGCCATATTGCGCGAAGGTGCCGTTGACCGAATAGCCGGTGTTCTGCTGGCTGCCGCAGAGCGTTTCCCAGCCGGTACGGCAGGGCGAGCAGCAGCCGCAGGCCGTGTGCAACCACGGCACGCCGACGCGGTCGCCTTCCTTGATGCGGGTGACGCCGGATCCGAGCTTAGCAACGTAGCCCACGCCCTCATGACCCGGAATGAATGGCGGATTGGGCTTCACCGGCCAATCGCCATTGGCGGCATGCAGGTCGGTGTGGCAGACACCGGTCGCCTCGTATTTCACCAGGATCTGGCCGGGACCGGGATCCGGTATCGCCATTTCCTCGATCACCAGCGGCTTGCCGAATTCGCGGACCACCGCAGCCTTCATCATCGATGCCATGTCAATCTCCCTCGCTTCATTGCGCGCGGCGCGTGTGCCGGCGGCTTGAGGGAAAGCTATGCGCGGGAGAGGTGCTGCGGTTTGATCGGTGTCAAAGGCTGGGAGATTTCATCGAAATGTCATGGATGCGGGGAGCGATCACGCTCCCCGCAGCTCGATCAGGCCAGGTTCTTCTTAAGAAACTCGACGGTGCGCGACCAGGCAAGGTCGGCGGCTGCCTTGTCGTAGCGCGCCGATGAGGTGTCATTGTTGAAGGCGTGGTTGACGCCCTCATACATGTGCAGCTCGTAGGTCTTGCCATTGGCGTCGAGGGCGGCCTTGTAGGCGTCGATGCCGGCATTGATGCGCTCGTCGAGACCGGCGTAGTGCAGCATCAGCGGTGCCTGGATGGCTGGCACCTGGTCGGCTGGCGCCTGAGAACCATAATAGGCCACACCGGCGCCGAGCTCGGGCGAGGCCACCGCCATGCGGTTCACCATGCCACCGCCCCAGCAAAAGCCGATCGCGCCGACCTTGCCATTGGTCTTCTCATGACCGGCGAGGAAAGCGCGGGTCGCCTCGCCATTGGCCGTCGCATTGGCCATGTCGAGCGACTGGAACATGGCACGCGCTTCGTCCTCATTGGCGGGCGTGCCGCCGTTCGGCGAGAGGAAGTCGGGCGCCAGCGCCACGAAGCCCTCGAGCGCCATGCGGCGGGCGACATCGCGGATATGCGGATTGAGGCCACGGTTTTCGTGGATGACGATGACGGCGGGCAATTTCTCCGCCGCATCCTTGGGGATCGCGAGATAGCCCTTCATCTCGCCGGACGCCCCCGGATAGGTGATGTCTGCGACATCGAGGCGGGCGTCGCCTTCTTCGACCATGGCGGCGTTCGCCTGGTTGGCCGCGAGCATGGGCATGATGGCAGCGGCCGCGGCACCGGAGCCGGCGAGCGTCGTCAGCTTCTGCATGAAGCCGCGACGATCGAGAGTCAGATGGGTGTATTCGTCATAGGCATCGATCATGGCCTGCGTGATTTCGGGCTTCGTCATGACACTCTCCTCGGGGGATGGGATTGGATGCCACGCCAAAATAGGGCCGAGCTACGCCGCGCCCAGACACGTTGCCGTGAAGGCTTCAGCTGGTGGCCATCCAGACGACCAGCCACAGCCACATCAGGAAGAGCGTCACGAAACCGATCATGAAGAAGAGACGGCGCAGCGGTAGATTGCCGGTCAGTTGCATGGCGGCCTGAACGTAGCGTGCCGCGACGAAGATCCAGGCGAGCACGACGGCAACGATGTTGTCGGCCTCGGTGATGAAGAGCAGCACCGAGAGGGCATAAAAGAGGACCGGCAGCTCGAACTGGTTTGCGATTGCCCGGTTGACCACGCGGCTCTCCTCGGGCTCGGCGAGATTTTCACGGAAGGCGATCCGCTCGACCTTGCCGGAGCGCACGACGGCGGCGCGCCGGACAACCAGCAGAGCGTAGAGACAAAACACGAGGAAGGCATGGGCCATCAGTGGCCAGAACATCTCGAAACCGGTCATTGAAATTCACGTCCTTGAAAATCGGTTGAGCAGAGGAATCAGGAATCGGTTGAAGGCTTGGGGCCAAAGGCCAGCCGCAGAATGAGGATGCCTGAAATGACGAGCGCGGCAAACTTCAGACGCGTGAGCCAGGACAGCGCTTCGGCAAGAAGGGTCGCCGTTCCCGGTGCCGGCGAGGCTGGCGGAAAGAGCATGAGGCTGGTGACGTTCTCGAGGTAATCAACGAGGATATAGCCGATCGGCAGCGCCAGCAGGAACGGCAGGAGGCGCTCCGCCGGACGGCCATAAAGGCCAGCGCCGATCGCGACCCTTCGCATCAACAGGACGAGGAAGAGGCCGAGGATTGCGGGCAGAAGGAGATCCGGTCCGAGATGCATGGCGCGGAGAAGGTCGGACGCTTCCGGCCTCGTTTCCAGAAGCGATCTCAGGGCAAGCAGCCCCTGCCCGGTGCTCTCGATATCGAGATCGGGAATGGCCCGTCCGCCGGTCAGGCCGGCGAAGGGCAAGGCGAAGCTCAGGTTCATCCAGCCGAGCAAGGCGGCGGACAAGGCGCCGCTTGCCCAGAGCAGCGGCGCCTGACGTGGACCGGGCAAACGCCCCAGGATCATGCCGCGCCCGGGTAGTTCGGGCTTTCGCGGGTAATCGTCACGCCATGCGGATGGCTTTCGCGCAGGCCGGCGCCGGAGATGCGGACAAAGGTCGCCTTCTCCTGGAAGTCCTTGATGTCCTTGCCGCCGACATAACCCATGGCAGCCTTCAGGCCGCCGGCGAGCTGGTGCAGGACGGCCGAGACCGGACCCTTGTACGGCACCTGGCCTTCGATCCCCTCAGGCACGAGCTTCAGCGTATCGCGCACTTCCGCCTGGAAGTAACGGTCAGCCGAGCCGCGGGCCATGGCGCCGACAGAGCCCATGCCGCGATAGGCCTTGAAGGAGCGACCCTGGTAGAGATAGACCTCGCCCGGGCTTTCATCCGTGCCGGCGAGCAGCGAGCCGACCATGACGGCGGATGCACCGGCGGCAATCGCCTTGGCAACGTCGCCCGAGAACTTCAGACCACCATCGGCGATCACAGGGATATCGTGCTTGTTGGCTTCTTCGACGGCGGCCATGACGGCTGCGAGCTGCGGCACGCCCACGCCGGCGACGACGCGGGTGGTGCAGATAGAGCCGGGGCCGATCCCGACCTTGACGCAGTCAGCGCCGGCGTCGATCAGCGCCTTGGTGCCTTCGCCGGTCGCCACGTTGCCGGCGATGATGCGGATGGCGTTCGACATCTTCTTCACATGGCCGACGGCATCCAGAACCTTCTGGCTGTGGCCATGGGCCGTGTCGACGACGATCACGTCGCAGCCGGCATCGATCAGGCGCTCGGCGCGCTCGACACCGTCGTCACCGGTCGAGATGGCAGCGGCGACGCGCAGGCGACCCTGGGCATCCTTGGCGGCATGCGGATTGAGCTGCGACTTCTCGATATCCTTGACGGTGATCAGGCCGACGCAGCGACCCTCGTTGTCGATCACGAGAAGCTTCTCGATGCGATGCGCATGCAGCAGGCGCTTGGCTTCCTGCTGGTCGACACCGTCCTTGACCGTCACGAGGTTTTCGCGGGTCATCAGCTCGTAGATCTTCTGGTTCGGATCGGAGGCGAAGCGCACGTCGCGGTTCGTCAGGATGCCGACGAGGCGGCCGGGGCGGCTTGCGCCTTCAACCACCGGGATGCCCGAGATGCCATGGGCACCCATCAGGGCCTTGGCTTCGGCGAGCGTTGCGTCCGGGCCGATGGTCACCGGGTTGACGACCATGCCGCTTTCGAACTTCTTCACCTGCCGGACCTCTTCGGCCTGTTCAATCGGCGTCAGGTTGCGGTGAACAACGCCCATGCCGCCCGCCTGGGCCATGGCGATGGCCAGCCGGCTTTCGGTGACGGTATCCATGGCGGAGGAAAGGATCGGCAGCGAAAGATCGATATCGCGGGCAATGCGGGTTGCGATGTTGGTCTGCCCCGGCATCACTTCGGAGTGCCCCGGCTGCAGGAGGACGTCGTCAAAGGTGAGCGCTTCTGCGCCAGTTGCCGACATTACGATGCGTGCCATTGCCAATTCCTTCGTTTGAATAGGCAGAATCCGCCCGGAAACGAGACATCCCGTTCGGTCGCTTCTGCAAGAAATGCTTGGAAGTTGGCGAGGGCTGGTAACACGTTCATGACAGGAAGGGAATAGCAAAACGATCCATGGCACGGGGCTTCGCCATGCCGCTGCGTCACCCCACAGAAAAATGCAGATTCATTCGAATTTTAGGCAGCACTTATACCGCCTATCAGTTCCTCCTCATCTATAAGGGACACGCTCTCAGGGGCTGGGGGCACACAAGAAGAACAAGAAGTCACAGTGATCTGGGGGATCCATCATGACCGCATTGAAGAAGCGTGCGCAGGCACTCGAAAACCAGTTCGCCCGTCAGGCAGAAATCCAATTCAAGGCACAGGTGCGCGGCAGCAAGATGATCGGCCGCTGGGCCGCCTATACGATGGGTCTCGATGACGTCGAGGCCTATGCGCGCAGCGTGGCCGTGAAGCAGGTCGTCGAGCCGCATCGGCTGCTCGAACAGCTTCGCCAGGACTTTTCGAAGGCGGGTGTCGAAGTGAGCGAGGCTGATATCGACAGCCGCATGCATCACTTCATCGAACAGGCCACGGAAGAAATCTACGCCGGCCAGTGAGCAATGTGGGGCCGCACTTCGAGCGCGGCCCCGCTGTTCATCAGATCTCGAACTGGTAGGCCTTGGGCACGAAGCGATAGCCCTGGTCGATCTTCTCGACGAAACCGACGGCCGGGAACGGCATGTGATAGCCGAGGAAGGCGAGCTTGTCGGTCGCGAGCATGTCGAAGACCTTGGTGCGCGTTGCAGCGGCCGCGGCCTTGTCCATGTCGAAGCGCACTTCCCAATCCGGGCGCTGCAGAGACAGAACGAAATGGTTGGCGGTGTCGGCGGTCAGAACGAGCTGGCGGCCTTCCGATTCCAGGCGATAGATCATGTGGCCCGGCGAGTGACCGAAGGCTGCCATGCCGGTGACGCCTGAGACGACTTCACCACCATCGCCGATGAAGGTCATCTTCTCGGCCAGCGGCTGCACGTTCGCGAGCACGCCCTTGTGGCCGTTTTCGGCCGGCGTGCCGACACGCGCCGGATCGACCCAGAAATCATACTCGGCCTGTCCGGTGACATAGCGCGCATTCGGGAAGGTCGGCTGGCCGCCTTCCATCAAGCCACCGATATGGTCGCCATGCATGTGAGTGATGACGACGGTGGTCACGTCCTCGCGCTTGTAGCCGGCAGCCGTGAGGCCTTCGACCAGGCGGCCGAGGCCGTTTGCGCGACCGCCTTCACCCAGCCCTGTATCGAAGAGGATGACATCGGAACCGGTGTTGACGAGGACCGGCGCGAAGCTGTTGACGAACTTGTCGGCAGGCAGGAAATTCTCTTCCAGCAGCGCGCCGACGGTTTCCGGCGACTGATTGGTGCCGAAGGTCTCCTGCGGGTTATCGGAGGGGCGCGCGCCATCCTTGACGACCAGGACCTCGAAGCTGCCGACATTGAAGCGATGGGTTTCCGGCGGCATGGCGTGGTCGATATCCATCGAAGTCTCCGCACCCGTCTGCTGCGCGACAGCAGCCCGGGTCATGATCATGGGTGCGGCCAGGGCTACACCGGCGCTTCCCAGAAGCATACGTCTTTTCATCGAAACCATCGAAATCTCCTCAATCAAAACACCTCACCCCTGCATGGGCTGACCTCGACATAGGGGAGAGATGGACTGCGAGTAGCGGGCTCACACCATCGTGATGCCGATGCTCGGCACTGGTGGGAACCGGGGTCGCGGGCTTCCGCTTTCCGAGCGTCGATGCCAGCTGTTTCTCCCGCTGTGCGTTTGCGCTAAGAGACCCTTCCCAGCCGCCTCTGCGGTCCGCCCGGAATGTCCATGAACCGCATCACCCCCCTGATCCTTGCCGTCGCGCTCTTCATGGAGCAGATGGATTCCACCGTGATCGCCACGGCGCTGCCGACGATCGCCACCGATCTCGGCGTCGGACCGATCACGCTGAAGCTGGCGCTCACCTCCTATATAGTGGCGCTTGCGATCTTCATTCCGGTGAGCGGCTGGATGGCGGACCGATACGGAGCGAAGCGGGTGTTTCGCGCGGCCATCGTCGTCTTTATGCTGGGTTCGCTGCTTTGCGCCATTTCCGGCTCGCTGCTCTCCTTCGTCGCCGCGCGCTTTTTGCAGGGCATGGGCGGCGCCATGATGACGCCGGTCGGGCGCCTCGTGCTTTTGCGCACGACGAAGAAAAGCGAGCTGGTCTCAGCCATGGCCCTGCTGACCATCCCTGCCCTGCTCGGGCCGATCACCGGGCCGCCGGTCGGCGGCTTCATCACGACCTTCTTCAGCTGGCACTGGATCTTCCTGATCAACATCCCGATCGGCCTTGTCGGTCTCTGGCTCTCCAGCATCTACCTGCCCGAGATCGCGCCGATCGACACCGGTCGGATCGACTGGACAGGTTTTGCGCTGAGCGCGGTCGCGGCATCCGGCCTCGTCTTCGGTCTTTCCGTCATGAGTTTGCCGGCCCTGCCCGTCTGGGTGGGCGCGGCAGCGACCGTGGCCGGGGTCATCTCGATGGTCCTTTACGTCCTCCATGCAAGGCGGCATCCCGCGCCGCTGCTCAACCTTGCGCTCTTTGCCAACAGGAGCTTTCGCGCCTCGATCATCGGCGGCACGCTGTTTCGCATCGCAGCCGGGGCCACGCCCTTCCTGCTGCCGCTGATGCTGCAGCTCGGGTTCGGCATGACCGCCTTCGAGTCCGGCATGACGACCTTCATCGCCGCCATCGGCGCGATCTCCACCAAGTTCATCGCGCGGCGCGCCTTTGCCGCTGCCGGCTTCCGCAATGTGCTGATCTTCGCCGGTCTCTTTGGGGCAATCACCACCGGGGCCAATGCCCTCTTCACGCCGGCGACACCGATCCCGCTGATCATGGCGGTGCTTTTGATCGGCGGCTTCTGCCGATCTTTCTTCTTCACCGGGGTGAACACGCTGGGTTATGCGGAGATCGAGGACGCGGCCGCCTCCCAGGCGACCTCTCTCACCTCCGTGCTGCAGCAGGTGAGCCTTGCGCTCGGTGTCGCCGTTGCCGCCTCGATCCTGGAGGCCAGCACGCGGATGACCAGCGAGACGCTGTCGCTCGGCGACTTCCATCTCGCCTTCGCCATGGTCGCCGGCTTGTCGGTCTTTGCAATCCTGCCCTTCTTCGGGCTGCCGCGCGATGTCGGGTCGGCGGTCTCAGGCTACCGACGCACGGCGCTGGACGAGACGCTTCCGGTCAAGTGATCATTCCGGCCGCTCGCAGAGCGCCGACAGCTTGTTGCCATCGGGATCGCGGACATAGCAGGCATAGAAATTCGGGTGGAAATGGCGCAGTCCCGGCGCACCCTCGTCGGTGCCGCCGTGCTGAAGCGCTGCGGCATGGAAGGCATCGACCGCGCGGCGCGACGGGGCTTCGAAGGCGGGCATCGAGCCGTTGCCGATCGTCGCCGGCTTGCCGTCGAAGGGATGGGTGATCCAGAACCGGCAGCGGCTGTCGCCTGCGGCCGCGTAGCCGGCTTCCTGATCATCCATCTGGCGGCGCTCGAAACCGAGCGTTGCCAGCACCGGATCATAAAACCTCACGGCACGCGGCAGATCATTGATGCCGATGGTGATGTAGGTGAACATGCCAGCCCTGCCCCCGTCTCAATCGATTTTCAGTCCAGGTCCTCTTCGGCCGGGATATCCTCGCGCGGATCGCGCGGGAAACCCTGCTCGTCGACATCAAGACTGCTCGCGCCCTTGCGGCCCTTGAAGCCCTTGGCGAGCAGGAACATCTCGACCGATTCCTGGCGCGAAGAGGCCGGCTTGATGTGCAGCACCTGGCGGAAATTCTGCTTCAACATGGTGAGCAGGTCCTTTTCCGTGCCGCCCTGGAAAGTCTTGGCAAGGAAGTGCCCGCCCTCGGCCAGAACTTCGACGGCAAAGTGCGCCGCGACCTCGCAGAGATGCATGGTGCGGATATGGTCCGTCTTCTGGTGACCGGTGGTGGGTGCCGCCATGTCGGAGATGACGAGGTTCGGCGTGCCGCCGACGCCTTCGATGAGCTGGCGTGGGGCATCCGGATCGAGGAAGTCCAGCTGCAGGATCTTCACGCCCGGAATCGGTGCCATCTCCAGGAAGTCGATCGCGGCGACGCGGATGTCCTCGTCGGTCGAATCCGTCACCTTGGCGGCGATCTGCGACCAGCTGCCGGGGGCAGCCCCCAGGTCGATGATGCGCGTGGCGCCCTTCAGGATCTGATGCTTCTCGTCGATTTCGAGCAGTTTGAAGGCGGCGCGGGCGCGGTAGCCTTCGAGCTTTGCGCGCTGGACGTAAGGGTCGTTGATGTGGCGCTCGATCCAGCGCCGCGACGACGCCTTGAGCTTGCCCTTCTTCACCCTCTGGCCGAGCTTGCGGCCGGTCCTGTTACCGCCGATGGGTGGCTTTGCCATGGTCAGCGTTCCCTCATCGTCTGGGGCCGGCGGCTGCGGCCACGTCGCCACACGCCATCATCGGCCATCATATCAGTCAACAATCCCTCGCGCAGTCCGCGATCGGCCACGCGCATGCGGCTGGCCGGCCAGCGGCGGCGGATGGCTTCGAGAATGGCGCAGCCGGCAAGCACGAGGTCGGCGCGGTCAGGCCCGATACAGGGATTGCCGGCACGACCGGCGTAATCCCACGACAACAGCTTGGCCTGCATCGCGGTCACCTCGGCATCGGAAAGCCAGAGGCCATCGACCTTGCGGCGATCGTATCGGGGCAGATCGAGATGAACGCCGGCGAGCGTGGTCACCGTGCCCGAGGTGCCGATCAGGTGGAAATCCTCCGGGAAACCATCCGGACCGGCCGGCAGAGACGGGCAATCGAAACGCGCCAGCATGCCCTCGACCTCGCGAGTCATTGCCTCAAAGATGTCAGGGGTCACATCGCGCCCGCCATGGCGCTCGGACAGCGTCACCACGCCAACCGGCAGCGAGGTCCAATGGGTGATGTGATTGGCCAGGCGGCTGGAGCGATTGTCGCCGATCTTGATCACGGCGATCTCCGAGGACCCACCGCCGATGTCGAAGAGCACGACCGAGCGCGCCTCGCGACCGACCAGCGAGGAGCAGCCGGACACGGCGAGCCGCGCTTCCGTTTCCCGATTGATGATCTCGAGCTGCAGCCCGGTTTCGGCCGTCACCCGCTCCAGGAAGAGCTCGCCGTTCTCGGCGGCACGGCAGGCCTCGGTCGCAATCAGACGCATGCGCCGGATGTCTCTGCCCGAGAGTTTGGAGGCGCAGACGCGCAGCGCCTCGACGGCCCGATCCATGGCATCCTGCGACAGGCGACCGGTGGCGGCGAGCCCCTCGCCGAGACGGACGATGCGCGAGAAGGCATCGACGACGCGGAACTGGCCCGGCCTCGTCGGCTGGGCGATCAAGAGACGGCAATTGTTCGTACCGAGATCGAGGGCCGCATAGAGATCGTCGGGCGCACCCTCCTGGACCACGCGCCAGCGCGCAGCCGTCTGCACCGGGACGGATTGCGGATTGGCCCGCGGCGGCACGGCGGGGCTTGGCTGCGGCTCTGCGCCGCGCAGCTTTGCGGCCGCAGCGGACGGTGGCTCCGAGCCGGCCAGGGGACGCACCTGCCCCGGTTTCTGCACGGCGGCGTGGCGATTGCGGTGACGCTTGCGCTTGCGGCCACCGCGGGAGGCTACGGGATCACTCAGTGTCGCGGGACCGCCATCGCCGTTCCGCGTCTGCTGTCGAGACCCGCTGTTTGCGCCATTCGGCGTTGACGCTCCCGGCTCGGAGAGCACGACCCCATGGCTCACCGCAGCCGAAGTCGCGCTGGCGCCCGGTGTCGACGGGTTCGCCCGGCCGTTCTGGCTGTTGAGGGTGGAAGGTGCGGGCTGGCCGCCGCCCTTGCCGCGCCGACGGCGCTTGCGCTTGCGGATGGGGCCATCCGCGAAGACTGATTCGGAACGTCGCTCGGCGACCGGCCCATCCGCCGATCCTGCCGAGGCAGAAGCGTCGTGACCGTTCTTGACCGGTCCCGCCTTCTTGCCCTTGCCGCGCCGACGGTTGGAACCGCCCTTGCGCTTGCCTGTCGACGCCCCCTCGCTGTTCGGCTGTCCGCCGCCATTGGGGTCTGTCACTGAAGTTATCCACTGCACCGCGCAAGGCGCCAGAACCGACGCATGCCGCAGGTGTCACATTCGTTACGTTGGGCAAAGCATACCAGCGCCTGCCCTGCGCGCCAAACGGTTTTTCATTTCGCTCAGAACCGCAGCCGGCGGCGCCTGCGAAAACGGGAAATGCTCCAGCCGGTACCGGGCTTCACCACGCTGCGCCTCACTTTTCTCTCCCTTGTCATTTTTTTGAAATTCGGTCTTTGCAATGGCAGATGTTTTGGCTATAAGCCCGCTCACCGACGGGGCGCCATGCCCTTCGTTGGGGAATAGTTCAATGGTAGAACGGCGGACTCTGACTCCGTTAATCTTGGTTCGAATCCAGGTTCCCCAGCCACTTTCCTCCTGACAATTCAATTGCTTAGCGTCTCTCGCCGATGTGCGGAATCACCCCACATCGCACCCCCACAAACGGGCGCTTGTGATGTCGAGATACCTGCGGCGCGAAGCCGATTCCTTTGTCTTCAGAAGACGTGTTCCCGCTCCCATCCAAAGCCGATTGGGCACCAAGGAGATATACCGATCCTTAAAAACAACCGTGCGAAGAGTGGCCAAGGCGCGAGCCGCGCACTTGTTCATTGCCACGGAAAGGCTTTTCCAGGTGATCTCCGAAGATGAAGAGACATTGTCATACGAGGACATCCAAGCGGCCGTGAGGCATTGGCTGGGCACATCCCAGCTTTGGAGACAACGCCTCGACGGTTATCTGAAAAACCTTTCACCCGGCTCCCTGCGACACTATCATGAACAGCTTCCCGATATGCTCCTGGATATGGGAAAGCTCGAACATGTCTCATCCGAGGCCAACCTGATAGAAGAGGCATGGACCGCTCTCGAATATTCCGATTATGCGGGATGGGGCAGCGGAGAAACATTGGAGAAAACAAAGACCGTTTTCCGTAAAGTCCTCAAGGAGTACGTCGACAAACGGATGCAAGAGGTTTTTGAACCCGATGAAGTAAGGACCACCTCTCCTTCGTCCGCGGTCGCGACACCTGCCAATATGTCAAGGCTATCGACGTTCATCGGAGCATGGCAGAAAGCTATCACCAACGGTTACGGGGGAAGTAAGGCGCTTAGTGACGAAACGACTGATCAATATCTGCAATCGGTCGAACTGTTCATTGGAATGATGGGCGACCTCCCCGTTGGAAAGATAACTTTCGATATAGCTGGCGAATTCCGCGAGAAATTACTCAAGCTTCCCGCCAGTCACGGCAAAAGCCGCACGGGTTCCCGCAAGAAGGAACTGGCTATCGCGAAAAGCAACGTTACAGGCCCCAGATTGACCATGAAAACAGCCAAGAGACACTTTTCAGGTCTCGGCTCGATTTGGAAATGGTTGATCGCCCAAAAGCATATCCCAGCCCAGCTAAAACCTTTTGCTGGGCATTCGTTTCCCGGTACGAAATCGACAAAATCCGCTCGCGATGCCTGGTCCACCGAGGACATGGAGCGGCTGTTTTCATCGACAGACTACAGGCAGGCACCTGGCGATAGCGCCCTGCATTGGCTACCGTTGATTTCATTGTTCTCTGGTCTTCGCCTGGAAGAAATCTGCCGTCTCCGTCCAGATCAGGACATCATCATGAGAGACAGAATTTATTGCTTCGACATCAAGGCCCGCCCGGGTTGGGACCCGAAGACCGAAGCAGGGAGCCGCATCGTTCCCGTCCATTCGTGGCTTCTTTCCCACGGATTCCGTGAATTTGTCGAACGGCAACGGCTGGCACGTTGCGAACATCTGTTTGCCGAACTTCCGCTCCGTAGAAAGAAGCTGAGTTCCGATTTCAGTCGAGATTTCTCGCGGATAAAGATGAGCCTCGGCATCGGAAAAAAGACAACATTCCATTCCTTCCGTCACACCTTCAGAACAGGGTTGGGATCAACCAACCACAAAGATTCACACATCGATGCCGTAATGGGCCACGAAGCTGGGCGGAGTGAAGGTCGGGTATATGACAAGGGCGTGACGACAGCGAAGCTGAAAGAAGTTGTTGAAAGTTTCACTCCTGTTGTCAATCTGGACGACACCCTGTCAGCCGTTCCAGCAAACCAAACATCCAAACCGTCAATGCCGAAGGTCAAGAAAGTAAAGCTTGTCCCGCCCGTGCTGGACGCGAACGGAAGGCCGATAAGACGAAAGAAATAGGCACATCAGCTGCTATCAGCTACAGGCCGATGCTGCCCCTCCTGTCTCATAGAATTTCTGTGTTTGTTGCAATCAAAGCAGGCGCAGATCGTCCGATTTCGGCAAAAAACACAACCCTATTACTTTGGCTTCCGTGGGCCATTGTCGGGGTCTTCAGTTTCATCAACTATGGTCGGCTTCAAATGTCGATCCGCTTCGTCAGGACCAGCAGGACCATCGCCAGGTTTCTGTTGCCTCTCCACCCATGCAAGGGTGGCCTGTTGGAGTGCCCCCCGTTTCACCGGACAAGTCGGCTAGTTTGATTTAGCCCTGATGA
>DAMDHD010000009.1:0-29375 GCA_032102365.1 Allorhizobium sp. CTOTU50464
TCCTGATCCAAGGGTGCGTGATGGGCCTCGGGGCTTCGGCCCCGGGGCCTTTTTTTATGTTTGAGTACTAGTGGGATTTTATTCGGCGTAATCAACCGGGACAGCAAAGCCCTGCTTCAACGTCTCCATCGAAATCGAGGCGGACACATCGAAAAGTTCGACGCGTTTGACGAGCCTGCGATAGACGACATCGTAATGTTCGACACGGGGCAAGACGACCTTCAGGATATAGTCGTAATGCCCGGTCAGCCGATGCGCCTCGACGATCTCCGGGATATCGCTGATCGCCCGGCGAAACTCCTCGATCCAGTCATCGGCGTGATGGGCCGTCTTCACCAGCGCATAAACGGTTGTCGGCACCCCGCTCTTTTCCCGATCGAGCACCACGATTCGGCGAGCGATGTAGCCGCTCTCTTCAAGCTTCTGGATACGCCGGGAGCAGGCAGAAATCGAAAGCGACACCTTCTCTGCTATGTCGGTCACGGGCGTTGCGGCATCCCGCTGAAGGATGTCGAGAATCTTCCTGTCTCTGTCGTCAATCACGCGATCGAATCCCGCTCGTTCTTCTTTAAGCGCAAAAATCACGCGCCCAACGACACTAAGACCGAAACTACGCGACGGCAATGACCGAAATCTGCGCGCGAAACGCAAACACAGCGCGATCGCTCTGCGTCATTCTTTCCCCATTGAAAACGCGAGGGGCAAGACATGCGCATGATTGGTTTGATTGGCGGAATGAGTTTCGAGAGTTCTGCGGTCTACTACCGCCAGATCAACGAAACCGTGCGGGCGAAGCTCGGCGGCCTCGCCTCTGCCGAAATCATCATGCACTCGGTCAATTTCGAGGACATCGTCGCCTTGCAGAAGGCAGGCCGCTGGGATCAGGCAGCCGACCGTCTGGCACGCGCCGCCGAAGGCCTGGAGCGCGCCGGTGCTGACTGCATCCTCATTTGCACCAACACCATGCATCTGGTGACCGATGAGGTCGCGGCCCGCGTCGCGATCCCTCTGATCAACATCATCGACGAAACCGCTGCCAGCCTGATCAGGAACGGCGCCCGCCGCCCGCTTCTGCTCGCGACACGCTACACCATGGAGCACGGCTTCTACGCCAAGCGCATGGCAAGCCACGGCGTGGACGTCATGGTTCCCGATGCGGATGGTCGCACCGCGACCCATGACATCATTTTCGACGAGCTCTGCGCCGGCAGCGTCAAGGACTGCTCGCGGGAGAAGCTGCTCGCCATCATCGAAGAGGCACGTAGCGAGGGCGCCGACAGCGTCATTCTCGGATGCACGGAGATTTGCCTGATTTTGGATCCGGCCAAGCTGCCGCTTCCCGGCTACGACTCGACGACCATTCACGCCGATGCAGCCGTCGCCTTCGCGCTCGAAGGCATGAGCGGCAGAAAAGCGGCCTGACGCTCAGCGCGTCAGATCGCCTGTCCGCAGGCGCGGCAGAAGCGGCGCACGGTCTCTGCCATGCCATATTCCAGCGCATCGGCCGTTAGCCCGTGGCCGATCGAGACCTCGGCGAGATAGGGAATGCGCTTCACCAGAAGCGGCAGGTTGGCGACCGTCAGGTCGTGCCCGGCATTGACGGCAAGCCCTTCCGAACGCGCCGCATCGGCCGTCAACCCGAGCAGTTCGACCTGTCGTGCAGCCTCCTGCGGATCATCGTAGCAACCGCCATAAGGACCGGTATAAAGCTCGACACGCTCGGCACCGGTCGCCTTGGCAAGCGCCATCGCCCCGGCCTTCCCGTCGCCGTCCACGAAGAGCGACACGCGCATGCCCTTGGCCCGCAGGCGCGAGACCACGCCTTTCAGAAAATCCTGATGCCGTTCGAGATCCCAGCCATGATCCGAGGTCGCCTGAGCCGGATCGTCGGGCACGAGCGTCACCTGTTCCGGCTCGGTCGCTTCGCAAAGCGCCAGAAAGTCCTCGCTCGGATAGCCCTCGATATTGAACTCGGCCGCCGGAAACTCGTCATCGATCAGCGCCCGCAGCACCGGCAGGTCACTGAAGCGGATGTGCCGCTGGTCTGGCCGCGGATGCACCGTCAGCCCGCTCGCACCCGCCTTCAGGGCAATCCGACCGAGATCGGCCACATCAGGCCAGGGAAGGTCCCGGCGGTTGCGAAGCATGGCGATGGCGTTGAGGTTGACGGAGAGCTTGGCAGGCATGGCGGCATTGTCCGGCGATGAAGATGGTGCGGCATCCTTACGGCATCGTGGAACCGAAGGCCAACGAGAATCGCAAATGATCTGATGCGCGAAATTGATGCATGGCAACGGCCAACACCCCCTAGACTTTGGGGTATTGACCGGATGGCACCATCCTTTAGTCAGAGTGCCAATTGTGACGGAACGCACACGGCGCGACATCATCGCGCAGAGGCGTCCACCGAAACGGTGTGGAGCAACAATGTCGACGGCAGCCAGGATCGATGGCGCAGAAGTCTCTGACGCTCTTCAGCGCGTGCTGACGAGCCGGACTTTCGCGCGGTCCGAGCGTTTGCGCTCTTTCCTGAAGTTCATCGTCGAGATGGAGCAGCTTGGCCTGTCCCATCAGCTGAAGGGCTACACGATCGGCATCGACGTCTTCAGTCGCGATACCGGGTTCGATCCCGGCACGGACCCGCTGGTCCGCGTTCAGGCCGGCAAGCTGCGCAAACTGTTGCACCAGTATTATGTATCCGAGGGCCGCGACGAAAGCTTGCGCATCAGCATTCCCCTGGGCGGCTACGTGCCGGTCTACGAGCGGATGGCCGAGGACGGGCTGGTGCCGGCAAACGGCAGCGGGCTCGACCTTATCGAGGCGCATTTTGCCGATGGGGCCGACCACTGGACGCTCTCGGGCGCAAAGTCCCTGCCACGCCTGTTCATCCGCAAACCGGCACCGGACGACCAGCTGGCCTCGATCTTCATCAATGCCATGCGCCTGTGGAATTCACGCCTCTGGGCCGTCAGCTTTGCCGGTCCGGAGGAGCGCATCCATTTCGAGGGCGGCGCGCCCCACCCGCTGCAGTTCGAGCTGAAGGCCGAGGGCTTCCCGACGGGGCTTCGCCTGCAACTGCGCCACCTCAGGTCAAGCCGCGAAATCCCGCTCGCCCCGAGTGTCTTCGAAACCTCGGGCGACAGCCTCGAGATCGGTGCCATCGCCAACCAGTTCGCCGGTGCAAACCTGACCATCCCGGGGTCCATCTATCGCTTCTGCCACAAGAACGAATTGTCGACCGGTCAGATGCAGTGCCTCGACGCGACCTATCGCTATACACTCGAGGGCACCGACGCCGCTTACCTTGTCGCGCGGCGCTCCCAGCAGCAATGGGCGGGGCTTGGCTCGAGTGGCGAAATCATCACCGAGATGAGCAAGCTCATCGCACGGTCTTCCCTCCTGCGCTGAGGGCTTACGCCCACCTCTCGCTGCGTAACGCTGCAACGCCGAAAGTTATTTCACCGATGTCGAATATACTGTAGCTTCGAGGCTGGCGGAGATTCGGAAATCGGGGAGAACGACAGAACCAGAAAGAGCGGCACATCATCGGCTTTCGCAGACGCGTCGAAACTGAGCATGGAGGGGACCATGTCGAACGGACTATACCATCTGCAACCGATTACCAGTCCATCAGAGCCTTCGGGAAAGCCCATATACTTTCCCGAAATCGCCCTGACCCGGACACCACCCAGGGAGCCCGTGGCCATCGCGGATATGGCCGAGTTCTTCGGGGTCACCCACAGGACTTTGCATTTCTACGAAGAGAAGGGCCTGATCACCGCCCAGCGGTTTGGCCTCATGCGTGTCTATGGGCGCAGTGAAGTCATCCGCATGGCGCTCATCAATGTCTGCCGCGAAGTCGGCATGTCGGTCTCCGCCATCCAGGATCTCTTCGACACCCTGTCAACCGCGACCTCGCAGAGCGAAGCAAACCTTATGTTCGAAGAGGCACTGATCGCCCGGCGACGGGAGCTGGCAGCAAACCTCTCCACCGTTCACAGGCAGTTGCAGCAACTCAACATCCTCCTGGAGCACGAAGAGACTAATCCCGGCCGTGGCCTGCAAAGCAAGGGACCTAGCCTTGACGACATTGAGACACGCTGCCTGCAACTGATGGCAGAAGGCTACACGTCGATGCGGATCGGCCGCACGCTGGAGCTCAGGGCCGACGAGGTCGCGTCCCTTGAGGCGAGCATCTCAGGTAAGCTCGGCGCCCAGAACCGGTTTCAGGCCGTGGCCAAGGCCGTCCTCCTGGGCATGGTGGCGAACTGAAGCTCGGATTTAAGCCTTGAGCATTGCCAAAAGTGGAGGAAGTTTAACGGGACAGTGACGGGCGGTGGCGCTAGGAGCGGATGAGACCCACCAGGAAAAGGCCGCCCTCATGCCCACGCTTCTCTCGCGCTATGCCACACCCTTCACGACCGGGCTGTTTCTCGTTTCGCTCATTTCCGGCATCGCGCTCTTCTTTCACTATGGGACGGCCGCCTTCCGCGGAATGCATGAATGGCTGAGCATGTTGCTCATCCTGCCTTTCCTGCTGCATGTCTGGAAAAACTGGCGCCCCTTCCTCGCCTACTTCAAGCGCCTGCCCATGGCGCTGTCGCTCGCGGCCTGTCTGATCGCCGGTCTCGTCTTTGCGTGGCCTGCCATCACAGGGTCGGCGAGCGGTGCAGGCGGCAACCCGGCCTTTGCCATGGTCAATGTCGTGGCCGCCGGAACGCCCAGCCAAGTGGCACCGCTTCTGGGCAAGACGGATGCGGAGCTGGTGAGCGCGCTGAGGGAGGCCGGGTTCTCTGCCGCCGAGGCCAGCAAGCCGCTGTCGCAGATCGCGACCGATTCCGGCAAGAACACGATGGAACTGATGGCAACCCTATCCGCCCAGAAGGCGAAATGAGCGGAAGGCTGACGCTCACCGCACGATGGTGAGCGTCTCCGCCGCACGGGTGACAGCGGTATAGAGCCAGCGCTCGCGCGTATCTCGGAACGCCCAGCTCTCATCGAACAGCACGACGTCGTTCCACTGCGAGCCTTGAGCCTTGTGCACGGTCAGCGCATAGCCGTAGTCGAACTCGTCGTAACGCTTGCGCGTCGACCAGGGGATCTCGGTCTCGATGTCCTCGAAGGCGGCCTTCAAGAGCTTGATCTTCGCCGCGCCGCGATCCATGTCGTCGTCTTCGGGCTTGATCAGGAGATTGATGCCGGGTTTCACCGTTTCGCGCGACGAGGTCATGACCTGCCAGAGCGAGCCGTTGAGCAGGCCCTTCACCTGATCGTTCCTCAGGCAGACCAGCTTGTCGCCGGCCTGCGGATAATCGACGGTAAAGCCCTTCAACTCGCGCAGCCGCATGTTGTAGCGACGCCGCGTCTTGTTCGTCCCGACGAGCACCTGATCGGCGCCGAGCACCAGATCCTGCGTCACCTCGTTCTTCGAGATCACCCGCGCGGTCGAGCCGTAATCGCCATACATGATCTCCTTGCCCTCGCGGATATGCATGGCAAGCTGGATGATCGGGTTGTCGCGCGCCTGGCGATGGATCTCGGTCAAGAGATAGTCCGGCTCCTGGTCGGTGAAGAAACCACCACCGGAGACCGGCGGCAACTGGCCGGGATCGCCGAGCACGAGGATCGGCGTGCCGAAGCTCATCAGGTCGCGGCCGAGCGCCTCGTCGACCATCGAGCATTCGTCGATGACGATCAGTGCGGCCTTGGCGACCGGGCTCTGGCGGTTGATCGAGAACATCGGTGCGATCGAGGTCTTGCCGGTTTCCTCGTCCTCGACAGCCTCCTCGCCGCGCGGGCGGTAGATCAGCGAATGAATGGTCTTGGCGTTCGAGGCCCCGCGCGAGCGAAGCACCTGCGCCGCCTTGCCGGTAAAGGCCGCAAACAGCACATCACCATCGACATGTTCGGCAAAGTGCTTGGCCAGCGTCGTCTTCCCAGTACCCGCATAGCCGAACAGCCGGAAGACGGGGGATTTCCCCTCCTTCAGCCATTTCGAAACGGCCTTGAGGGCCTCGTCTTGCTGGGGCGCGAATTGCATGGCCTAGGTCATGCGCGGATTCGTAGACCTTATGCAAGGCCAAAGGCCGGGAAATCAGAACAAATCGTGGACATCAGGCCCTGAGCGGATCGTTGGAAAGTTCGATGGGCGCACCATGCGGTGTCGCTTCCGCCGCCCGTTGCCAGCTTTCCCGCAAGGCCTCGACGATGTCGCGATCGGCAAGCCCCTTGCGTTCCAGCAGTCCTGCCAGCGCAGAAACCCAGGCGTCGAAATAGTCGGACCCGTCGGTCGCCCGCCCCGGGCGATGCACTTCGGCAGATAGGCTCTCTGCCCATTCCGTCCAACTAAACACGTCGCGCGCATGCAGATGCACCGTCATGGCGAAGGCCTGCGCCTGCCAGGGTTCGGCGAAGACGGGTGCGCCTTCGGGCGAGCGCGGCAAGCCCGGCGATGCCGTAAGTTCGGTCACCGTATCACACGCGCTCAAGATAGCTCTCCCAGGCATCGATCGAGACGGTCACAGTTGGATCGGCACCCTCGCCCCAGATCTCGTCTCCCGTGAAGACAATTGTATAGACCCATTGCGGGTTCTCGCCCCGTCCATGGGCGTTGTCATCAGGAAAGACGAAGCCGCCCTGCACCGCCTCAACGATACCCGTTTTCGCCCGTGCATAGCGGGGCAGCCGTGTATGGCCGGTCGGATGGAAATTCTTCGTCCGTACACGGTCACCGACGACAAACTTCGGTTCGGTCTCGACGGGTCGGTCGCAAGGTCCGCCACGGGCCAGCACGCCCTCGACCATATCGGCCTTCAGCACGCGCTTCGGCGCGCGTCCCTGCTTCAGGTGCCGGCCCTGTGCCAGTTCCTCGGCGGTGGCGAAACCATGCCGCTCAAGCAGCATGTCGATGCCGCGGATCCAGACCTCGTAATAGCTTGCCGCCAGATAGCTGACAGGCGGGATGTTTTCGCGCGCATGCCGGCTCTCATCGATAGACCAGGCGCCGAAAGCCCCGCAGGAGAGCGTGATACCAAGCGCCCGCTTTTCCCAGTCGGCATGAAAGTAAGGTTCGTCCGTCTCAGGCGCGACTGGACCGAAGCCCATCTGCCCGCCGAGATCATGCGGCCCGTTCATCGCGAACCCTCCGGATCAAGCGGCAGACCCGTGCCGATCATCGAATCGCGCGTCACGAGATCGGCAAGCGCCTCCTCGTCCATTCCCTCGGTTTCGGCGGGCCGCAGCGGCACGACGAGATAACGCAGCTCCGCCGTCGAATCCCAGACGCGGATCCGCATCTCCTGCGGCAACCTCACGCCGAATTCGGCCAGCACGCCGCGCGGATCGATCACCGCCCGCGAGCGATAGGCCGGCGCCTTGTACCAGACCGGCGGAAGCCCAAGCACAGACCAGGGGTAACAGGAGCACAGTGTGCAGACGACCAGATTATGGGTGTCGGGCGTGTTGAAGACGGCGCGCATGTGCTCGCCCTGCCGCCCGGTGTAACCGAGGCTTGCGATCGCTTCCGTCGCATCCCGCCTCAACCAGTCGGCAAATGCGGGATCGGCCCAGGCCTTGGCCACGACCCGCGCGCCATTTCTTGGACCCACCTTGATCTCGTAGGTCTCGACGATCGCATCGATCGCATCAGGATCGATCAGGCCCTTTTCGGTCAGCAGCGTTTCGAGCGCCTTCACCCGCGCCTGCATGTCCGAATACTGGTTGTCGTGGTGGTGATCATGACCATGATGATGGTCGTCGTCGTGGTGATGGCCGGACATCGGGCAATCCTATTTCAGCATGGGCCAGAGGCTGAGCACGAGCAGCACAGCCATGGTGATATTGAACCATTTGAGCCGGACCGGCACCGCCAGCCACTCCCTAAGCGCCGAACCGAAACCCGCCCAGGTCGAGACACTCGGCACGTTCACGGCAGCAAACACCAGCGCGACGATCGCGACTGTCAGAGCATATCGCTCCGGATTGGGATAGACCGCCATGGCCGTCACGGCCATGACCCAGGCTTTCGGATTGACCCATTGAAAGGCGGCAGCGCCCAGAAACGTCATCGGTCCCGCCTTCGCCTCCCCCTCGCCCATCGAACGAGACGAACCGATCTTCCAGGCGATCCACAACAGGTACAGCCCACCCGCCACCTTGAGCGCAATGAAAGCAGGCGGATAGGCATTCAGCACCGCGCCAAGCCCCATGCCGACACCGATCAGAAGGGAGAGGAAGCCGGCGCCGATGCCGAGCATATGCGGCACCGTCCGACGGAAGCCGAAATTCACGCCCGATGCGAAGAGCATCATGTTGTTGGGACCTGGGGTGATCGAAGTCGCAAAGGCGAAAAGCACGAGCGCGAACAGCGTATCGGCCGACATGGATGTTTCTCCCGAATTTTTATGTCAGCCTAGCTGTCATGTCGGCTGGCGCCAGCCGCATTCTTGTTATGGTGACACGAAGCAACGCGGCAATTGCCGCTTGCCTCCCTCGGTCGTGTGGCTATCCTCCAACCATCCCGCCCTGAGGAGCTTCACCATGCATGATGCCATTCCGACTGTCACCCTGCCGGGCGGAGAGGAAATTCCAAGCCTCGGCTTTGGCACCTGGATGATGGGCGAGGAAAAATCGGCTGCGAAAGCCGAAGTCGATGCCGTCAGGCTGGCGCTGGACCTCGGCATGACCGTGATAGACACAGCCGAGATGTACGGCGACGGTGGCGCCGAACGCATCGTCGGCGAGGCGCTGAAGGAACGGCGCGAGGATGCCTTCCTCGTCTCGAAGGTCCTTCCCTGGAATACCAGTTACGACGGCACGATCAAGGCCTGCCACGCGAGCCTCAACCGCCTCGGCACCGATCACCTCGATCTCTACCTCCTGCATTGGCGCGGCGAACATCCGCTCGAAGACACGGTCGCTGCCATGGAAGAGCTGAAGACGGCCGGCCGCATCCGCGACTGGGGCGTCTCGAATTTCGATGTCGACGACATGGAGGAGCTGTTCTCCGTGGCCGATGGCGAAAACTGCGCCGTCAATCAGGTCCTCTACAATCTCTCCCGCCGCGGCATCGAATTCGACCTCCTGCCCTGGTGTCTGGAGCATGGCCTCCCGATCATGGCCTACTCGCCGATCGAGCAGGGCCGCATCCTCCATCATCCGGAGCTTATTCACATCGCCAAAGCCTATCAGGCGACCCCGGCACAGGTTGCCCTTGCCTTCCTTCTGGAGCGTGACGGGGTGGTCCCGATCCCGAAGACCTCGAACCTGCGCCGCCTGCAGGAAAACCGCGACTCGGTCGATCTCGACATCTCCGACGAAGACTGGGCCCGCCTCGACGCCGCCTTCCCGCCCCCGTCGCGGAAAATGCCGCTGGCGATGCTGTAGAGGCCAGAGAGGGCCGGGCGGCTCCCGATCCTGCCCATGCACCGCAAAATCGCGATCTATCCACAGGCCCTGCATTTCCGGCACTTTACCGCAGCCCCTCAGGAAATTAGGAGATTGCCTAACTGGAGAATTGCGGTGTCAGAACCGCAGACTGAGGGGCATGACATGGCAAAACGCGGCAAGACCGAAGTTCATCCGGCAATGGACAAGATCTCGTCCCGCGTCTTCCACGCGCTCGCTTCCGATCCGCGACGGATGATGCTGGTGCATCTGTCACAGTCGACCCTGACCGCCGGCGAAATCGCCGCCCGCTTCGACATGGCCAAGCCTTCGATCTCCCAGCATCTCTCGATCCTGGAAAACGCCGAACTGATCGAAGGTGAGAAGAAGGGCCAGTACATCCACTACAGCCTGAGACCCGCAGCCCTGCGCCATGCGCTGACCGCCATGCTGACCACGACCGAAATCGACGGCGAAATGGTCGAGGCGGCGACGCAGAAGGAACCGGTCTCTAAGGCGAAGAAGCCGACAAAGAAGAAGGCCGATCTGGCAGACGTCGGGGCAGCCTCTGACAAACCGGAGAAGGCTTCGAAGGCAAAGGCTGGTGAGAAGCCAGCCAAGGAGAAGCCGAAAAAGGCGGAAGCCGACCTGCCCCCGGCACCCCAGCAGATGGGCCTTCTCGATCTCCTGGGCATGAACTGAAACAGCGGACAACAAAAAGGGCGACCAAGAGGCCGCCCTTCTGCATTTCGGGTATTCCCGAATTCCTTACATGCCCTGCGGGCCGCGGTTCATCGCGGCGATCCCGGTGCGGCAGATCTCGTTGAGGCCGAGCGGCTTCATGATCGAGACGAACTGGTCGATCTTCGACGACTTGCCGGTGATCTCGAAAATGAAATGGTCGACGGTCGCGTCTACCACCTTGGCGTGGAAGGCATCGGCCAGACGCAGGGTCTCGGCTCGCATCTCGCCGGTCGAAACCACCTTTACCAGCGCCACTTCCCGCTCGATCGGGCGCTCCTGGCCCAGTTCGCGGGCCCGAACGGTCAGATCCAGCACTCGATGCACCGGCACGATGCGCTCGAGCTGCGCCTTGATCTGTTCGAGAACGGTCGGCGTTCCGCGGGTCACGATGGTGATGCGCGACAGATGCGCTTCGTGCTCAGTCTCGGAAACCGTGAGGCTTTCGATGTTGTAGCCGCGACCGGAAAACAGGCCGATGACACGGGCAAGAACGCCCGGCTCGTTGTCGACCAGAACCGAAAGCGTGTGGCTTTCGATCGTGGCGGTTTCCTTGGCGATGAAATAGGCCGAGCCGGTCGGCTGAAGATGTGCGTTCATGGTCTTGTTCCTCCCGGTCAGACGAGCTGACGGCCCTTGGCATCGATGGCATTGGCGACTGCTTCATCCGTCGCCTCGTCCGGCAGCAGCATCTCGTTGTGTGCCTTGCCCGACGGGATCATCGGGAAGCAGTTGGCGAGATTGGCCACGCGGCAGTCGAAGATCACGGGCTTCTTAACGTCGATCATCTCCTGGATCGCGCCATCGAGATCATCGGGCTTTTCGCAGCGAATGCCGACGGCACCATAGGCTTCAGCGAGCTTGACGAAGTCAGGCATGGCTTCCGTATAGGAATTCGACAGACGGTTGCCGTGCAGAAGCTGCTGCCACTGGCGGACCATGCCCATGTACTGGTTGTTCAGGATGAAGATCTTGATTGGCGCTTCATACTGGATGGCGGCCGACATTTCCTGAATGCACATCTGGATCGAGGCGTCGCCCGCGATGTCGATGACGAGGCTCTCCGGATGCGCAATCTGCACACCGAGTGCTGCCGGCAACCCGTAACCCATGGTGCCAAGGCCACCCGAGGTCATCCAGCGGTTCGGCTGCTCGAAGCCGTAATACTGAGCGGCCCACATCTGGTGCTGGCCGACTTCGGTCGTGATGTAGGTGTCGCGATCCTTGGTCAGTTCGTAAAGCCGCTGCAGGGCGTATTGCGGCATGATGACGTCCTTCGACGGGGTATAGGCGAAGGAGTTGCGGGCGCGCCACTTGGCGATGGTTGAATTCCACTCGGCCGTCTGCGACGCCTCGGGCTTTTTCGGCAGCGCGCGCCAGGCACGGACCATGTCTTCGAGGACCCGGCCGACATCGCCGGTGATCGGCACATCAACGCGGACATTCTTGTTGATCGACGACGGATCGATATCGATGTGGATCTTCTTCGAATTCGGCGAGAACGCGTTGAGACGGCCGGTGATACGGTCGTCGAAGCGTGCGCCGATGCAGACCATGACGTCACAGTCATGCATCGCCATATTGGCTTCGTAAGAACCGTGCATGCCAAGCATGCCGAGCCAGTTCTTGCCCGAGGCCGGATAGCAGCCGAGGCCCATCAGCGTCGAGGTGATCGGGAAGTCGGTGAGACCAACCAGTTCGCGCAGCAGCTTGGTCGCTTCCGGACCGGAATTGATGACACCACCGCCGGAATAGATGATCGGACGGCGGGCCGAAGCCATCAACTCGACGGCGGCCTGGATCGCGCGGGCATCACCCGTGACCTTCGGCTGGTAGCTCTTCAGCGCCTTGTGGGCATCCGGCGGCGTATAGGTGCCGGTGGCAAACTGAATGTCTTTCGGAATGTCGACGAGAACAGGACCCGGACGGCCCGTCTGAGCGATGCGGAAGGCTTCATGGATGATCGACGCCAGCTGGTTGACGTCTTTCACCAGCCAGTTGTGCTTGGTGCAGGGGCGCGTGATACCGACGGTGTCGCACTCCTGGAAGGCGTCCGATCCGATCAGCGAAGTCGGAACCTGGCCGGAAATGCAGACGAGCGGCACGCTGTCCATCAGCGCATCCTGCAGCGGTGTCACCGCATTGGTGGCGCCGGGACCTGACGTAACCAGCATGACGCCGACCTTGCCCGTTGAGCGCGCATAACCTTCAGCAGCGTGGCCCGCACCCTGTTCATGGCGCACGAGGATGTGCTGGATATCGTCCTGCTGGAAGATCTCGTCATAGATCGGAAGCACGGCCCCACCGGGATAGCCGAAGATGTGTTCGACACCGTTATCCTTGAGCGCGCGCAGGACGATCTCGGCGCCAGTCATCTGATTGTCTTTACCCGTCATGCTGTGTTTCCATCTGCCTTCTTGGTTTTGGGGCTGATAACCCGGTTCAGGGCATAAAAAAAGGCCCCTTTGAGGAGCCTGTCATCTAGCGCATGGGTGGCTATCGCCGGATGGTTACACCATCCTGCCCATGCGCCTTCCCACCACGATAAGTGCAACCGAGTTTTTCATGAGCCGAAGTGTTAGCCAGAAAGCCCCCGAGCGTCAACGCATCTTTTGCAAATTTTTGCCTTGCGGCACGAAAGTTTGTTGCGCCGAGATCGATCATATCTCGCCATCGGCCTAATGAATTACACGAAATTTTAAGCGCTGCCGCCTAAGCTTGCGCCAGCAGGGAGAGTGCGCTTGGTGAACGATGATCTTCACAAGTCCGGCGATGCCGGAGAACAAGACCGCCGCGATGGCATGCGGCCTGGCAACCGGATGCTGGGGCGCGTCGTCGCCTGTAACGGCTCGCGCGCGACCATTTCTGCCGTTGCGGCCGATGGCGGTACCGACCTCACCGAACTCTGGTCGGTCGGCCGGCTGATCTCGATCAGCGTCGGCAAGAACCGGGTCGTGGCACTCGCCTATTCCATGCAGACGGAGGGCAAGGACTGGGGCGAAGGCGCCGACAACCAGTTCCTGATCGAGGTCGAGCTTCTCGGCGAGGTCTATGTCCAGCAGGACGGCAAGGAAGTCTTCTCCACCGGCATATCGCGCTATCCTTATCTCGGCGCGATCGCCCACCGCATCCGCGCCGCAGACCTGCTGCGCATCTACGACACGCGTCTCGGCGACACGGCCGTCATCGGCAAGCTCACCCAGGACGAGTCGATCGACGCCACGATCCACATTCCGTCGATGCTGTCGAAGCACTTCGCTGTCGTCGGCTCGACCGGCGTTGGCAAGTCGACGGCCGTCTCGCTGCTCCTGCGCAAGGCGATCGAGAGCGATCCGAAGCTGCGCATCCTCATCCTCGACCCGCATAACGAATTCGCGGCCGCCTTCCCCGAGCTTGCCGTCGTAATCGACACGGATACCCTCGACCTGCCCTTCTGGCTGATGCGCCTCGATGAGTTTGCGGAAGTTCTCTTCCGTGGCCGTCCGCCCGTGCCGGAGGAGCTCGACATCCTGCGCGACCTCATGCCGGAAGCAAAACGCGCCTTCCGCGGCAATGAGAGCGCCCTGATGCGCCGCATGGCCGACAAGAGCTCGATGACCGCCGATACGCCGGTGCCCTACCGCATCGCCGACCTGCTTGCGCTCATCGACGAACGCATCGGTCGCCTGGAGGGCCGCGGCGAAAAGCCCTTCCTGCGCTCATTGAAGATGCGCATCATGTCCGCGGTCAATGACCCGCGCTATCACTTCATGTTCTCCAACAACACGATCAGCGACACGATCATGGAGACGATCGCGCATATCTTCCGTATTCCGGGAGACGACCGCCCGATCTCCACGTTCCAGCTGGCCGGCATTCCCTCGGAAGTCGTCAACTCCGTCGCCTCTGTTCTCTGCCGAATGGCCTTCGAACTGGCGCTCTGGTCGAATGGCGCGATCCACATGCTCGTCGTCTGCGAAGAAGCGCACCGTTACGTGCCCGCCGATCCGACGCTCGGTTTCTTCCCGACCCGTCAGGCCATTGCGCGCATCGCCAAGGAAGGCCGTAAATATGGCGTGTCGCTGGGCGTCATCACCCAGCGCCCGGGCGAACTCGACCAGACCATCCTCTCGCAGTGCTCGACGCTCTTTGCCATGCGCCTTGCCAATGACCGCGACCAGGAGATCATCCGCTCAGCGATCCCCGACAGCTCGATCTCGACGACCAGCTTCATCTCCTCGATCGGCAATGGTGAGGCGATCGCCTTCGGCGAGGCCATCGCCGTGCCGATGCGCATGCGCTTCAGCCGCGTCGAGGAACGCCAGCTGCCGAAGGCCAATGGCGTGAACGCCAAATATACCGAGGACACGCCCGACACCGTCGACCTGCGCACGATCGTCAGTCGTATGCGGGCCATCGCCGGGCCGGATATCTCGGCGTTCCAGCAGGCCTTCGACAGCAGTTTCGGCGGCGGCCACGTGCCGAATGCACCGGATGGCATTTATGACGACGAGGAATTCGACGACGAGGATCAGTACGATGATCCCCGCGCGGCTTTCATGAGCCGCCCAGCGGCTCCTCCGCCACAGCCCATGCCCTCGTTCCAACAGACCCCTCGCCCGAGCTACGAGCCGCCCATCCAACGCCAGACGCTTGCGGCCTCCGAGACGCCGGCCATTGAGCCCTACCGACCAGACATGCTGCCGCGCGCCGGTACGGACGAAGTCCTGCGTCCCCGCCCCGAGACACCGGCTCCGGCCTATGCCGCGGAGCCGCCGCCGCCGACCTTCGGCTCTCAACCGCTCCGCCGCGAAGGCGGCTCATCCTTGCGGGAAAGCATCCTGAAGAAGCCGCTTTCGAGCCTCTACAAGCGGGACTGAAAGCGATCAGTTGATCCGGAATGTCGCCGGATCGACCCGCTGCCAACTGTCATCCATCTGATTTCGGAACCAGGTCATCTGCCGCTTGGCATATTGCCGTGTTGCCGCTGACGCGCGCTCGATCGCATCTTGCCGACTGATGTGGCCGGAAAGCATTTCGGTAATTTGCGAAACGCCGATCGCCTTCATGGCCGGCATCTCCGGCGGCAGGTGAAGCGCCAGGATGGCCCCCACCTCTTCGATCGCCCCTTCGTCCATCATCGCTTCGAACCGACGATTAATCCGCTCGTGAAGCGCCTTGCGATCCGGCAAGACAACGAGCTTCAACGCACGATCCGGATCAACGAGAACCGGCCCGGACTGCTTCTGAAAATCGGCGATCGATCGCCCTGTCGCGCGAATGACCTCCAGCGCCCGAACGATCCGTTGCCCATCGCCTGGATTGAGCCGCCCGGCCATGAGCGCGTCGACTTGCGCAAGCTCTTGATGCAGCGCGAGCGCTCCCTCTCTCTCCAGCCGTTGACGCAGCTCGGCGCGCAAGGCATCCGGTACGGCAGGCATGTCCGACAGTCCACCCGTCAAGGCCTTGAAGTATAGTCCGGTCCCGCCGACGATGACCGGCAGGCGCCCCTCGCCGCGCAAGCGTACGAGCAGCATGTCGACCTCTCGCAGCCAATCTCCGGTCGAATAGCTCCGACCGGCGGGGATATGGCCATAGAGCTCATGGGGAACGCCATCCATCTCTTCTACGCTGGGGCGCGCTGTGACGACCCGCAACGTGTCGTAGACCTGCATACTGTCGGCATTGATCACCACGCCTCTATGGCGCTTGGCGAAAGCGAGAGCGAGCGCGGACTTGCCGCTGGCGGTCGGCCCGGTTATCAGGATCGCGTCGTTGTTCATGCTAGGATCTTCCATCATGGCCTTGGTTGCCACGCTTGTCGCCAATCCGTCAAACCCTGTTCTGACCCCGGCGCTCGCCGAGAAGGCTGCAGACGCGGTGGCATCCTCACGTCTGTACTGGCTGGCTGACGGGATTGCCTGTGACATCCCGCTCCTCGACCATTACGATCCGGTCGAGGCGGAGCGCCTGCTGCGCGACGCCGTTGCCAATCATCCGGTGGATGTCGCCGTGCAGAATGCAGAGACGCGACGCAAATCCTTCCTGATCGCCGACATGGATTCAACGATGATCGGCCAGGAATGCATCGATGAACTGGCCGCTGAGGTCGGGCTGAAAGACAAGGTTTCCCAGATCACGGCCCGCGCCATGAATGGCGAGATCGCCTTTGAACCAGCGCTTCGCGAGCGCGTCGCCTTGCTGAAGGGCCTGCCGATCACCGTGGTCGACGAGGTGATCGAAAAGCGCATCACGCTCACCCCCGGCGGTCGCGAACTGATCGCGACGATGAAGGCCAGAGGCGGCTATGCGGCCCTCGTCTCCGGCGGCTTCACCGTTTTTACCGCACCGATCGCAAGCCGGCTCGGCTTCGATGAAAACCGCGCCAATATCCTGATCGAAGAGAATGGCATCCTGACCGGCGAAGTGGCCGAACCCATCCTCGGCAAGCAGGCCAAGGTGGATTCTCTGCTCGACATCGCCGGCAAGCTCGGTATTTCGCCTGATGATGCGATCGCCGTCGGCGACGGTGCCAATGATCTCGGCATGCTGAGCATCGCCGGCTCCGGCGTTGCCCTGCATGCAAAACCGGCTGTAGCAGCAGAAGCCAAGATCCGCATCGATCATGGAGACCTGACTGCCCTGCTCTATCTCCAGGGTTACCGAAAGACCGATTTCGTCACCGGCTGAGACCAATGATCATTGTCGAAACCGAGCGGCTTGTCCTTCGCAACTGGCAGGAAGGCGACCGCGATCTGTTTTATGAGATCAACCGCGATGAGAAGGTGATGACCTTCTTCCCGCTGCGCCGCAGCCATGCCGAATGCGATCTGCTCTTTGCGCGCAACCGCGACACGATCGCCGAAACCGGCTTGGGCTTCTACGCTCTGGCGGATCGCGACACCGACGAGGCCTACGGGTTCTGTGGCTTATCGAGGGTTGACCTACCAGGCATCCTTCCGGAAGGCGCAGTGGAAATCGGCTGGCGCCTGGCCACTCGCTACTGGGGCAATGGATATGTCACCGAAGCTGGCAAACGCCTGCTCCAATACGGCCATGATGACTTGGGCTTGCGGGACATCTACGCCTTTGCCGTCCATGACAACATCCGGTCCACCGCTGTCATGCGCCGCCTTGGGATGCAGTATCTGGAAGGACAAGACTTCGATCATCCGAGTGTGCCGGACACGCATCCGCACCTGAAGAGACATGTTCTCTTCCAATCGGCGGGCGATATTCGGCCAACCGGAACAAAGCAACACGACTAATTTACGCAGACTTAAAATATAGTGGCTATAAATTGCGCCATGGACACAAGAATCCTTGCGCGTGTAGCCGGCCCGATGATCCGCATGTTTGACCGCTTCCTGCGCCTTGGAGAAGGTGGACAGACAGCGGAAGAAGCCGAACGTATTCGCGCCGTCCGCCTCTCCGTGGTCGGGGCCAGCACCCCATGGATGATGGCTGCCAACATTTGCAACGCAACACTTGCAATGTTGGTTTTCCAGGGAAGCTCGGCATCCTTGGCTGTCAATCTCGTATGTCTTCTCATTCTTGCCTGCGCCCTCTACACGAGCTTTTCCTGGTGGCGTAACCGCAATCGGGGCCCGCGAGAGCGCGCAAGCGTGCGTGGAACGGTCCGGGCAGTCATCTATGCAGCCTTGCTCAGCGGCCTTTGGGCGACGCTGGACGTCGTTGCCTATCACGTCGCCGATGAAACCCAGCGCATGGTGTTGATCGCCTTGACGGTCGGCATGGCCGGCGGGGGCGGGTTTGCACTGGCAACCATTCCGCCTGCGGCGATCACCTTTTGCAGCACCGTGGCCGTCGGCGCGGCCGCTGCCCTCTCCCGCGATCCGACAGCGGTAGGCGCTTACCTGTTCGCTCTCTACCTCGTTTTCGCAGCCATCATCATCCGATCATCACTGGCCGTGTGCCGCAGCCTGACAGAGCGCGTCCGCGCGAAGATCGCCGCCGACGAACAGCGCGATGTGATCAATCTTCTGCTCAACGACTTCGAGGAGAATGCTGCAGACTGGCTGTGGGGTGTCGACAGCGACTTCAATCTGGAGCGCGCATCCGCACGTTTTTACGAGCAAATGCAGGTTCCGGAAAACATGGTCCTCGGCCGGCCGATCACCAGCATCATTCCCTTTTCGCCGGTCAGCGTGGACGGTCGCAACTGCCGTGAGAATTTCGTCAACAGCCTGCTCTCCAGGCAGACGTTTCGCGATCAGGACATCTGCGTCGAGCTCGGCGGCGAACTGGCGATCTGGTCCCTGACCGCCAAAGCCATTCTGGATGAGAAAGGCAACTTCACGGGATATCGTGGCGTCGGCCGTGACGTGACCGCCAGCCGTGAAAGCCGGATCCGTATCGAGCACATGGCGCGCCACGATCCGCTGACAGAGGTAGGCAATCGGGTGATGCTGGCGGAGGATTTCACCCGCGCCGTCTCCCGCCATGAACGTTTCGGCGACCCCTTCTCCGTCCTCCTCCTCGACCTCGATCGCTTCAAGCAGATCAATGACAACCTGGGACACACGGGAGGCGACGAGCTGCTGCGCTCGGTCGCCAGCATCCTGAGCCAGCTGCGTGGCGAATCCGATACGCTGGCACGTGTCGGGGGCGACGAGTTTGCCATCCTGCATCTCTCCGGTGACGACCCGCAGAGTGCCGCCTTGCTCGCGGCAAGGATCATCGACAAGCTGCAAAAGCCGATCGCCCTTCGCACGGGCATGGCGCATATCGGCGTTAGCATCGGCATTGCCTGTGCCCCGATCGATGGCACAGACCCTGACCAGTTGATGCGCAATGCGGACTTGGCCCTTTACCGCGCCAAGGCCGACGGCAGAAATCGCTACCGCTTCTTCGATTCCTCCCTCGACGCCGCAGCTCGACGGAGAAGCCTGATCGAGCAGGAACTGGCGCTCGCCGTGGCGGAAGAGCAGCTCAGCATCAACTACCAACCACTGATTGACGCCCAATCCCGGAAGGTCGTCTGTGCGGAGGCGCTTCTTCGCTGGACCCACCCGACGCTTGGCGTCATCAGCCCGGCCGAATTCATTCCGATCGCTGAAGAATCGGGCCAGATCGGCGCGATCGGCAGCTGGGTTCTTCGCCAGGCCTGCAAGGACGCGGCGAGCTGGCCGGACAGCATCCGTATTGCAGTGAACCTGTCGTCTCGCCAGTTCCTGAGCCCTGGCCTGCTGCCACTGGTCGAAACGGCCCTGCGCCAGAACGACCTGCCGGCCCATCGCCTGGAACTCGAGGTCACCGAAAGCCTTTTGATGGAGACGACGATCGGCGTCGAGGAAACGCTCGCTTCCCTGTCGCGGCTCGGCCTGCGCATCGCGCTCGATGATTTCGGAACGGGCTTCTCGTCGCTGAGCTATCTGCGCCGCTACCACTTCGACAAGCTCAAGATCGACCAATCCTTCATCTCGGACCTCGAGACCAACTCCGACAGCCGCGCGATTGTCGAGGCCGTCATCAAGCTCGCCCGCGACCTGCGCATGAGCGTCGCAGCGGAAGGCGTGGAAACCAACGGTCAATTCGAACTGCTGCGGCAACTCGGCTGTGGCGAGATCCAGGGCTATCTCGTCGGGCGGCCGAAGCCGCTCGACCGTTTCGAGCAATACCTTCGAGACAACAGCACGTCAGTCCAGCGCCTCTCGGCCTGATCGCTATTCGAGCGGCACCGCAACCAGCCGCAGATTGCCGTCGCTGTCTGCGATCATCAGATAGCCGCTGCGCCGTCCTTCACCCTTGATGCTGGTGAGTTTCTGCGCGACCTGTTGCGGCGTCTTCATGAATTCCTGCGCGACTTCGACGATCACCTCGCCGACCTTCAGCCCCTTGCCCTCGGCCTTGGAGCCCGGGAGGACGCGGGTGATCAAAACCCCTTCGACACCCTCGGCGATGGAGAAGCTCTGACGCTTGGCATCGTCGAGTTCAGACAGCTCCACGCCGATCAAGCCCTCAGTGACAGGCGCCGCCTGCTGCGCCTGATCTTCGGCGCCGGGTGCGTCGCCCGGAGCCTCTTCGGCCTGCGGCGCTTCTTCACCCGCCTGCGGATCATCCGACGGGGTATCGCCGTCCTGATCCTCCGGTGCCGTTCCCTCTTCACCCGGTTCGACCACGGTTTCCGGATCGGTTTCGTTACTTGCCACCTCGTCGTCCTCAAGCCGGCCGAGCGTCACCTTCACGGTCTGCTCCTTGCCGTCACGCAGGATCACCACGTCGAGCGGCTCGCCGATCGGGCTCTCGGCCACGATGCGTGTCAGGTCGCGGGTTTCGGCAATCGCGCGACCGTTGAAGCTGGTGACGATGTCGCCGACCTGGATCGGCCCATTCGCGACCGGACCGCCTTCGACGACGCCGCTGATCAAGGCGCCGCGGGCGCGACCGATCTTCATGCTTTCCGCCACCTCGTCCGAGACCGGCTGGATGCGCACGCCGAGCCAGCCACGACGCGTTTCGCCGAACTCGATCAGCTGGTTGACGATATTCTCGGCGAGTTCGGTCGGCACGGCAAACCCGATCCCGATCGATCCACCGCTTGGCGAAATAATCGCGGTGTTGATGCCGATGACCTCGCCATTCATGTTGAACAGCGGGCCGCCGGAATTGCCCTTGTTGATGGCCGCATCCGTCTGGATGAAATTGTCATAGGGGCCGGCATTGATGTTGCGACCGCTGGCCGAGATGATGCCCACGGTCACCGACCCGCCGAGCCCGAACGGGTTGCCGATCGCCATGACCCAGTCGCCTATGCGCATCTTCTTGGAATCGCCGAACTTCACCGATGTCAAAGGCTGCGGCGGTTCGACCTTGAGAACTGAGAGGTCGGTCTTGGTATCGGTGCCAATCAGCTTCGCCTTCAGCTTGGAGCCGTCGGAGAAAATCACCTCGATGTCGTCAGCATTTTCGATCACGTGATTGTTGGTCACGATGAAGCCGGTCGGATCGATCACGAAGCCGGAACCCAGCGAGTTGACCTTGCTGTTCGGCTCGGCCCCTTCACGGTTCCGATAGAAGTCCTCGAACAGCTCCTGGAACGGCGATCCTTCCGGCACCTGCGGCAAGGGGCCCTCGCCCTCGTCGGCGACGCTCTGGGACGTCGAGATGTTGACCACCGCGCCCAGCAGGCCGCTTGCAAGATCGGCAACCGAATCAGGCCCCTGGGCGTAAACGCGCTCCGGTGCGCCAACCGTGCCGACAGCCAGCGCGGTTCCCACGAGGAGAGCCGGCAGAATCATTCGCGACGTGCGGGCAGGTTTCATCATCGGCTTCCTCGCTGATTTGTCTGGGGTCTCATAGAACATAAGGCGGTTTGGGCAGAGGGAAAATCACAATTCCCGGAATAGCTCTATCCGCCGGTTACGACCAGATCTTGTCAGCGCTGCAGCAACCAGACGATTGCGACACCAATTGTCACGGCGCCGAGCCCGAGAAGCCGCAATTGGTCTTCCGGAACATGCGGCAGGAGCCTTGCCATCCGCACAATGAAACGAGGGGCCAGCGCATAGGCCAGCCCCTCGATGATCAGAAAGATAGCGAACCCTGCGAGCAGGTCGTCCATCAGGTCAATTGCCGACGGCTGCCGGCGGCGTCGGAGCCGGTGCCTGCGCTGGCGCCTGAGCTGAAGGTGCCGTCGTGCCTGCCGGCGGCGTCGGAGTGCCTTGCGAAGCGCCACCTGTGTTCATCCCGCTGTTGAAGAAGCGGAAGAAATCGGAGTCCGGCGACAGAACCATGGTCGTACCCTGATCGCTCAAGGCGGCGACATAGGCCCGCATCGAGCGATAGAACTCGAAGAAGGCCGGATCGCGCTGGAAGGCCTCGGCGAAGATGTTGTTCCGCTGAGCGTCGCCCTCACCGCGCAGGATTTCCGAATCGCGCTGCGCTTCGGCCTGCAGTTCGACCACCTGGCGGTCGGCGATCGCCCGGCGACGCTGGCTCTCTTCGTTACCGCGGGCGCGGATGAGCTCGGCTTCGGCCAGACGCTCGGCCTTCATGCGCTGGAAGGTCTGCTGCGAGACTTCCTGCGTGAGGTCCGTACGACGGATGCGCACATCAGTCACCTGCAGGCCAAGGCTTTCAGCCGCCGCCTGAAGGTCGTTGCGCACGTCCGACATCATCGAGCCACGCTCTTCGGAGAGCGCCGCATCGAAGTTGCGCAGACCGTAGACACGGCGCAGGGCTGCGTCGAGACGCGTGCGCAGACGCGATTCCGCAGCTTCACGGTCGGCCGAAACCGTTTCACGGAAACGGCGGGCATCAGCGATGCGATAGACCGCGAAGGCGTCGACTTCGTAAAAGGCACCGCCGCGGACCTGAACGCGGATATTCGGCAGGTCGAAGCGTAGGGCGCGGTCTTCGACATACTGCACCCGGTCGGCGTCGATGAAGGCGAAGGGCAGTTTGAAGTAGATGCCCGGTTCGCTCTTCACGTCCTGGATCTGACCGAAGCGCAGGACGATGGCCTGTTCGCGTTCGTTGACCACGAAGATCGACGAGTAGACGAAGAACAGGGCGACGCCGATGGCGACGAGGATATAGGGAAGACGGTTCTGCATATCAGTTCCCTCCCGTCGCCGACTGGCCGGCAGGCTGATTGCCCGACTGGCGCGTGATTTCGTTGAGCGGCAGATAAGGCAGGACGCCCTGTTGCTCGTCGATGATCACCTTGTTGGAATTGCGCAGGACATTCTCCATGGTTTCGAGATAGAGGCGCTGGCGCGTGACATCGGGTGCCTTGACGTATTCGTCATAGATCGAGACAAAGCGCTGTGCTTCACCTTCGGCTTCCTTGACGACACGATCCTTGTAGGCAGCCGCTTCTTCACGGATCTGCGCAGCCTGACCGCGTGCCTGACCGAGACGCTGGTTGGCATACTGGTTGGCTTCTTCCACGAAACGGTCTTCATCCTGCTGCGCGCGCTGGACTTCTTCGAAGGCTTCGGCCACTTCGCGCGGCGGAGCAGCGTCTTCGATCGGAACAGCATTGATCGCGATACCGGCGCCATAGGTGTCCATGGTGCCCTGGATGATGTCGCGAACCTGCGTCGAGATCTCCTCACGATTGTCGCGGAAGACGTCCTGCGCCGGACGGCGACCGACCACTTCGCGCATGGCGCTTTCCGAGACCTGCTGCAGGGTCTGCGTCGGGTCTTCGAGGTTGAAGAGATAGGCCTGCGGGTCCGAGACCGTGTAGAGCACCGAGAACTGGACGCTGACGATGTTCTGATCGCCGCTGAGCATCAGGCCGGCGCCCGGATTGCTCGAGGTCGGACGGCTGCCGATGTTCTGCTGCTGCTCGGTGACCTTGACGATCTCGACGGATTCGATCGGCCACAGATGGAAGTGCAGGCCAGGCATGGCCACTTCTTCCTTGGGCTTGCCGAAGCGGAGTTCGACGCCACGCTCGTCCGGCTGGACGGTGTAGACGGCCTGGATCAGCCAGAAGGCGACCAGCACGATGCCGACGATGACGAAGGCACCGCCGTTGAAACCGCCGGGGACGACATTCTTGAGCCGGTCCTGACCGCGGCGGATGAGTTCTTCGAGATCCGGGGGCTGATTGCCGCCGCCACCGTTACCGCGTGGCCGGTTTGGCCCCTGCCCCCAGGGGCCCTGATTATTACCACCGCCGCCGCCGCCGCCCCATGGGCCGCCGCCGCCGTTCTGATTGCTCCAGGGCATCAATACCTCTTTGCTGTAAAAGCTCCCAAGTCCCCTGCCCGCGGGCCGATCGGCCGACATGCATGAGGTTCCAGAGGGTTATAGGTATCGCAGCCACTCCTTTCAACGCGAGGCGGCCAACTTCTTCTGCGGAAAGGGCAAATTTTGCGTTATCAGCCGCCCCTGCGACGGTATATCGCGTAGCGTGTGGGGTAATTGTCCTTTTCCCCCGCCGGAACGTGCGTTTCCTCGACCCGCTCGAAGATTTCCGGATCGATCGCCGGGAACGAGGTATCACCATCCACGATCGTCTCGACATGGGTGACATGCAGGACATCCGCAAGCCCGAGTGCCTGTCGGTAGATCTCGCCACCACCAACCACGCAGACCTCGTCAACACCGGCATCGACAGCGAGTTCTTTGGCCCGCCGGAGCGCCTCGTCCAGGCTTGCGACGGTCTCTACACCAGGCATCTCGATCTGCTGACTGCGGCTGACTATCACATGCGGACGGCCCGGCAGCGGCTTCGATCCGACGGACTCGAAGGTCTTGCGCCCCATCACCAGAGGCTTGCCGATGCTGAGCGCCTTGAAGCGCTTCAGATCGGTCGACAGCTTCCACGGCATGTCGCCGTCGCGGCCGATGATACCATTCTCCGAAACGGCGACGATGATGACGGTCTTGATCGGATTCATTCAGACGAGCCCCTCCGCCGCCTAGACGGCGATCGGTGCCTTGATGCTGGCATCGGCTTCGTAACCGATCAACGTAAAGTCCTCGTAGGTGAACGAGAACAGATCCGTCACCTCCGGATTCAGCTTCATGACCGGCAATGCCTTCGGCGTGCGCGTTAGCTGCAGCTTCGCCTGGTCGAAATGGTTGGCATAGAGATGCGCATCGCCCAGCGTGTGCACGAAGTCACCCGGCTCCAGCCCTGTCACCTGCGCCATCATCAGGGTCAGCAGCGCGTAGGACGCGATGTTGAAGGGCACGCCGAGGAAGATGTCGGCGGAACGCTGATAGAGCTGGCAGGACAGCCGCCCGTCCGCCACGTAAAACTGGAACAGGCAGTGGCAGGGCGGCAGCGCCATTTCGTCGACAAGCGCCGGGTTCCAGGCCGTCACGATGTGACGCCGCGAATTCGGGTTTGTCTTGATGCTCTCGACGAGCTTCGCCATCTGGTCGATATGCCCGCCGTCATAATCCGGCCAGGAGCGCCACTGCGCACCATAGACCGGTCCGAGGTCCCCGTTCTCATCGGCCCACTCGTCCCAGATGCTGACGCCGTTTTCCTTGAGATAGCGGATATTGGTGTCGCCCTTCAGGAACCAGAGCAGTTCGTGAATGATCGACCTCAGATGCAGCCGCTTCGTCGTGATGACCGGGAAACCATCGGCAAGATCGAAACGCATCTGATGGCCGAAGACGGACCGCGTGCCCGTGCCGGTGCGGTCACCGCGGTCGCTGCCATTCTCCAGCACGTGGCGAAGGAGGTCGTGATACTGGTGCATGGGTCCATCATTGAGTCGTTGATGCCGGCATCATATCGCCGCCGCCGCCACGAACCAATGCGTTTCGCGGGTTATCCCCGAATCGCGTGGCCTCGCTCGCCTGGAGTGGAACTGGCGCGTTATCGTCAGGCATCCTGATGCGGTGTCCGATTATCCGCTCGCCCTCTTTTCATCGCGATCGGAAACACCTATATCAGCCTTGCCGGGGCTTGCTCCGGCTATGGCAATAAACGGTCGGTGTAATAAACCTATTGGACCCGGGGGCGGTACCCGGCGCCTCCACCAAAAACCGGTCGGTGACGACGTCATGTTCGGACCGGCTTTTGATGGGGGCGAAATAGGATCGACAAGGGCGTAAAGATCGAACTTTTGCTCGGCATGATACCGCCGTTATCGGGTCACAAGTGTAGTTGCAAACGACAACAACGCTAAGGGTTACGCTCTCGCTGCCTAATGGCGGTGCGGGAAACCCGCTCTAAGTCCTTAGGGTTAGCCCCTTAAGGCGGGGTCCGAAGGCACCTGGCAACAGAAGCCTTCACCTAACCTCCCCCATTCCTTCCCCATGACTTTGCTTCGGATTTCGCTGCTACCCGGCGACATTGATTTGATATACATTACGCGAACCAGTTTCACGCGCCGGGGCTTTTCCGCTTCGCCGTGTCATGGCATAAGCCGCTGAAATTCGGCATGACAAGGAAAGCAGGGATCTGATGGGGCACGACCATATTCGCTACGACATTCTGGCCCAGGACGCACTTCGCGGCGTCATCCGCAAGGTCTTGGCCGAGGTTGCCGCGACGGGGCGCCTGCCGGGTGACCATCATTTCTTCATCACCTTCCTCACTGGCGCTCCGGGTGTGCGGATCTCGCAGCATCTGAAGGCCAAGTATGCCGAACAGATGACGATCGTGATCCAGCATCAGTTCTGGGATCTGAAGGTGACCGACAGCCTGTTCGAAATCGGCCTGTCCTTCTCCGACACGCCGGAGAAGCTGGTGATTCCGTTCAACGCCATCCGCGGTTTCTACGACCCCTCGGTCAACTTCGAACTCGAATTCGATGTGCCGCTCTCCGAGGAAGAGGAAAACGACGCCGAGATCACCGCTTATCCGGTCGAAGCCGTCGCCAAGCCGGAAGACACGGACGCGGCGAAGACCGAGGAAAAGAAGGAGGGCTCGGTCGTATCGCTCGATGCCTTCCGCAAGAAGCATTGATCAGACGACGGTCGGCCGGGTCAAAAGCCCGGCCTTTTTCGTGGAGCACCGAGAATGGCCGCCGACATCGTCAATCTTCGCCAGTTTCGCAAGGCCAAGGTGCGCAGCGAGCGCGAAGCCGCCGCCGAACAGAATCGCATCAGCCACGGTCGCACCAAGGCGGAAAAGTCTCTGACACGGGCATTGAACGACAAGGACGCCCGCCAGCATGAGCAGGGACGCCTCGAAAAGCCTGAGCAGGATTGAAGTCTTTTCAGTCCACGTTAGTCCAGCTTGGCACGCGTCAGCGTCTAGCACGGAGTTTCCCTTGATCCGGAAGCGATCAATCAGCCTTCAGGGACACCGGACAAGCTTCTCGATCGAGGATGAATTCCTGGCAGAGCTTAAGCTGATTGCGGGCGAGCGGAAAATGAGCCTTGCGTCCTTGATTGCTGAGATAGACGAGGCACGCCCTGTGACCTCGAATCTGTCCTCGGCGCTGCGACTGTTCGTCTTGGCCGAGGCCAAGAAGACAGCCAGTGGTCGTGGTGGAAGATAACAGTCTGCGTCACATACTTATTTAAATATTGGAATAGAATGATCCTGTATCGCCGGAACCAGCGATTCGGCCCAGCCACCGAATGGCCTGACACTCTGACGGACTTTTGAACTGCAACTTTTTCAGTCAAGGTTTTCCGATCATGACATCCATCTCGACGGCTACATCCTCCACCACGATATCCACCTCCACCACCTCCGCCGGGAATTCGACGTCGGCCATCAAGGCTCAGATTGCCAGCCTGCAGAAAAGCATCTCGAGCCAGGAAGAAGCGTTGGATGCAGCGGCCACTGACGACGAGAAGGCCGAAATCAATGAAGCGCTGACCAAACTTCGGGCCGAACTCTCGAAACTGGAAGCGCAGCTTGCAGCCGCCAAGGCTGCGTCCGTTCAGGCGATAGGTGAAGAGACTGCGCCGCTGCTATCCGGCGAGAGTGATTTGATCGGCAGCTCGAACCTCACCGAAAATGTCGAAGACACGCCATTCGGTGAACGGACCGCCTACGTCTGAGACGTCCAGGCGAACCACAAGGCATTACTCAACGCCCGGCAGGCCCTCGAAGGTCATGTCGGGCAGCGGCTGGCGCACGACGCGCTCCTCTGGCGCGACAGGAAATGCCGGTCGTTCGGCGGGGATGGTCTCCGTTGTTACGTCACTGGGCTCGGTGCTCGGCTGCGGCTCGACAGGTGTCTCAGCCTCCCCGGCGGCCTGCGCCTCCGCAGCAGCATTGGCTTCCTGTTCGGCCTTCAGCCTGGCTTCCTCTTCCAGTCTCAAACGCTCGGCCTCGGTACGCTCCCGCTCGGCAGCGCGGGAGCGCGCAAGAGCGGCCTCGCGGCGCAGACGCTGCTTTTCCAAAACGCTTGCCTGCAGTGCCTCGACCCGCCGCCGCTCGATCTCGAATGCCCGCAGCGACGCGAAATTCGTCAGTTCCGTTACGTCGAGCGAGCGCTCAGGCGCAAGAACCGGACCATCGAGCAAGAGCCGGAAGTTCGGCTCGGCGCCCTCGATAGCGCCATCGCCGGCATCGAGCGCGATCCCGACCTCGGCCTCCAGCATGCCGCTCCGCAGGTCTAGCCGCAAATTGCCGTCAAGCTCCGCGGCCGCCGTCCGCTGTGTCGCAGCCTGAATGCGCACGGTCCCGTCCGAAAGGGCGAAGGGCAGCGCCACGTCACCCAGGTCCGTCGCACCGCTCCGCAAGAGACGCTCAGTAATCTCCCGCACCTTCTCCTCGCTTACCTCGGTACCGAGGGCATCAAAACCGCTCAGGAGGTCCGGCATGATCGAGAGATTGAAGTCATCGACGCGCGCGCCCTTGAGCCGGGCCTCGCCGGATCCGCTTGCGCCACCGATGAGTTCGGCCGGCGTCTTGCCGCCGCCCTCGACAACGAAGGTGGCGTTGAGTTCTCCAGAAGGCGTCTCGCTGGAAGCGATGCCACGCTCGACACGCAGCGCATTGATAGCCCGCGCCAGATCACCCTCGGAAAGATCGAGACGCGCCTGCATGAAGCCATTGCCGTCGCTGTTGGCAATCGAAAGACGCCCCTCGACCGCACCACCAAGCCAATTCCCGGAAACATCCTCCAGGGCGAGTTCGCCGGCATTGTTGCGAAGCTTGGCTCGAACATCGGTCATCGCCTCCGCCAGGCCTGGCCACAGCCGCCCGGCGGTAAGATCGAGGTTGAGGTCGAACGGCAATGCGGCGGCAGCCAGCGGCGTTTCGGACAGGCTGCCGGTCGACGGATCATAGACCGGTCCGACGACGCTCTCCGCCAGCCACTCGAGGTCGAGTTGTTCAAGCGTCAGCGACCCTGTCGCCGCTGGGACCGTCCCTGTCAGGTTGATCTCTCCCTTGGCCGAAACGTCTTGCCCGGCCACACGGCCGTCGAGGCTCTCGACCGACAATTGGCCTTTGGCAAGCGAGATCCTGATGTCGCCAGCCACCGGCACGCCCGTCGCGGCCTCCGGCAGACTGAGGCCGAGCGCCATCAGATAGGGGCCAAGATCTTGGCTTTCGACAGAGACGACCCAGGAACCGTCGAGCAGACCAGGCGTATTGACTGCCGTGAGGCTGCCCGTGGCATCCAACGTCGTCACTCTGCCTGCGAATGCGACCTCGGCCTCCGCCGTGCCGTCCCCGGCCGCATCCAGCGTCAGCGTCAGGACCCCACCCTCACCGACGGTCCAGGGAAGCGGGTCGAAACCGGCCTGTCCGAGCAGGATCTGCGCCTCCTCGTTTTCCAGCTGCACGTCAAACCGGCGTTGGCCGCCGGTCAAAAGCGCCGAGAGGTCGGCAGCGGTGGCTTTGGCCGAGACCGCACTGCCAT
>DAMDHD010000009.1:29385-32801 GCA_032102365.1 Allorhizobium sp. CTOTU50464
GTCCCCCGGAGGTCACTGTCTTCATACCAGCTTGCGCTGTTCGAGAGCCGCTCGATCAGCGGACTGTTCGGCAGTCGCTCGCGCATGAGCGCAAGGAATGGGCCGGGATCAGCAGAAGAAAAACCAATTTGTACCTGGCCGACGGGTTTCGTCTCGGTATCGCTCAGATTGCCGGTCACCCGCAGGTTGCTTCCGGCGACATTGCCGAGGTTCAGACGCTCGATCGAAAGCTCACCGCCCTCGTAGGAGGCGACAGCCTCCACATCTTCGGCGGTCACACCGAATGCCCGCAGCGCGTCCACCTTCAGGCGCGTCGCCACGCGCTCGGCCAATAGCCGCTGCTCGGCATCCTCGCCGACCACCAGAGCCGCGATCGCGCGCGCCGCGTCGAGATCGAGCCCCTCGCCCGTGAGGTCGATTGAGAGGCTCGCCGCCTGGCCGCTACGCGATTCCCGCTCGATCCGGCCCTTCAGCGGCTCGGCACCGATGGCAAGCTCAAGGTTCTCGAACCGCTGCAACTCAGCTGTCAGATTGACCGAGGCGGAGAAACCGGCAGACGGAAGACCTCGGATCGCCGGATCGACACGCCCGGAAATCCAGGTGGCAAGGCCGGAGGGCTGGGTGGTGGCGATCAGAAGATTGCCCTCGAAGGATGGCGTGCCGCGAAGCACCAGTCGACCACTTGCCTCGACCTGGGTGCGGCCGGGCAAGACACCGACGGCCTTGTCCACGGTCCAGCCATTCCCGGCCGGACGCACATCGAGCTGCAGATCACGGAACACCGTGTCACCGGCGACGATGGCCGGGAGCCGCAGCGTTGCGCGACCGGGAACCGTCGGGATCGGGATTTCGGCGGCGGTCGCCATCAGAAGCGCCATGCGCTGCTGCATCGAGACCGTGCCGTTGCGCGAGGTTTTCGCCCGGCTTCCATCCGCCGCCAGCCGGTTCACATCCACCTGCTGCCCCTCGGCCGTCAGCAGGAATTCCGGCTCCGCGCCTGTATCGAGCTTGCCCTCCCCTGTGATCACATAGGGGTCGACGGCATCGCCGAGTTCGAGGCGGTAGCTGGGAATGGTCACGCTGTCATTGGCAAGCTTGAATTCACCCCGCACACGTGGCGCCGGCGCCGATGGCTGGCTCGCGTCCGCCTCCTCGACAGGTGGCGCCACCTTCCAGATCGAGCTGAATGTGCCGGCATAGAAAGGTTTCCCCTCTTCGAGCGCCAGTTCACCATCGAGCGTCAGATCGAAGGGCCGCGCCTGCGGATCGATCCGCAGCCGAAGAGGCAGGCTCGAATCGGTGAAGGCCGAAGTCGTCAGGGTGAATTGCGCCGCCTCGCCGTCGAGAACCGCCTCGCCTTCGACCGACCATGGCCCGGCCAGCGTGCGCGCCGACAAGGCCGCATCGAGTTCACTCAAGAGCCGATTGCGGCCGGTTTGCTCGTCGATGAATTCCACCGTGCCGCCGGTGACGGAAACCTTCTCCAGGATGACGGAGCGCGCCGGGATGGTCGGCTTGCTGCCACGCAGCCAGTCGAGCGTGCCGTCGGGCAAGAGCCGGATGCGCGCCTTCGGCTCTTCGATGCGCATGTCGAAGATGCGAGCCTCACCGGAGAGGAAGGGGGCGAGTTCCGCATCGAGGGAAAAGCGCGCCACCCGCACCAGCGGCGTGCCGTCCGTATCCGTTCCGACGGTGACGTCCTCCATCGTGACGGAGGGGAACGGCAACAGGCGAGCGCTGACCTCGCCATTCACCACGACCTTCTTGCCGAGCAACTGACTTGCCTGGTCCTCGAAGTTCTGGCGGAAATTGGTCCAGTCGACGAAGAGCGGTGCCAGCAGCGCTGCGAAAAGCGCGAGCACCAGAAGTCCGCCGAGCGTTGCCAGTATGCGTCCGAGCACCGAATGCCACTCCCTTGATTACGGCCCCGAAGGTAACGCAATTCGCCGCAGGGGCAACCCGCAAGCTCTTGCAGTCACAGGCGAAAGATCTTGCCGGGATTGAAGATGTCGTGCGGGTCGAGACCGGCTTTGATCGCCCGCATCGCCGGCAAGGCGGAGCCCAGTTCCTGCCGCAGATATCCGATCTTGCCCTGCCCGATGCCGTGTTCGCCGGTGCAGGTGCCCTCCATGGCAAGGGCGCGACCGTTGAGGCGCTCCAGGAAGGCTTCTGCCCGCTCGACATCGGCTGCGTCCTTGTCGTTGAAGAGCAGCAGAACGTGGAAATTCCCGTCACCGGCATGACCGACGATCGGGGCAAGGAAGCCGTTCTCCTGGATGTCCGCCTGGGTCGCGGCCACGCATTCCGCGAGCCGCGAAATCGGAACGCAGACATCCGTGGAAAGGGCTGCAAGTTCCGGAGCGAGCGCCCGGCTTGCCCAGTATGCATTGTGCCGCGCCTTCCACAGCTGATTGCGCTCTTCCGCATTGGCCGTGTAGGCGAAAGGCCCGCCACCGAACTCAGCCGCGATCTCACCGAACTGCGCGGCCTGCAGCGCCACCGTTTCCTCTGTGCCGTGGAATTCGACGAAGAGTGTCGGCTGCTCGGCATAGGAGAGCTTGGAATAGGCGTTGCAGGCGCGGATCTGCATTTCGTCGAGCAACTCGATGCGCGCAACGGGGATCCCCATCTGGATCGTCATGATGACCGCATTGCAGGCATCCTCCAGTGTCGGGAAGGCGCAGACACCGCCGCTGATCTTGGCCGGGATACCCTGCAGCCGAAGCGTGACCGACGTGATGACCCCGAGCGTGCCTTCCGAGCCGACAAAGAGCCGCGTGAGATCGTATCCGGCGGAGGATTTGCGCGCCCGATGGGCCGTGCGGATTTCCTCGCCGTCAGCGGTTACGACCGTCAATGCAAGCACATTGTCCTTCATTGTGCCATAGCGCACGGCATTGGTGCCCGATGCGCGCGTCGCGGTCATGCCGCCGAGCGAGGCATTGGCGCCGGGATCGATCGGGAAGAAAAGACCGGTATCGCGCAGATAGGTGTTGAGGTCTTCCCGCGTCACGCCCGGCTCGACCGTGCAATCGAGGTCTTCGGCATTGACCGACAGGATCTTGTTCATCCGGCTGAAATCAACGGAAATGCCGCCGAATGGGGCATTCACCTGGCCTTCGAGCGAGGAGCCGGTGCCGAATGGCACGATCGGCACCCGGTGTTCCGCACAAAGGCGCACCACTTCCCGAACATCCTCGCTGCTTTCGACGAAGACGACGCCGTCGGGCAGCTGCGACGGCAGATAAGTCGTGGTGTGACTGTGTTGCTCGCGGAAGGACTGACCGGTCTGGAAGCGCTCTCCGAAGCGCTGCTTCAGAAGTGGCAGAACGGAGGCGATACCCTCTTCGTTGCGTTTGCCGTCGATCACATCCTTGCGGGCCATCCGCGACCTCCAGAAATCCTGTCATGGCGCG
>DAMDHD010000009.1:32811-194506 GCA_032102365.1 Allorhizobium sp. CTOTU50464
CGCGCATCGGCCAACTGCCGATGCGCTCCTGCTATGGGATAGGGTTTGGAGATTGTCCAGCCGTCCGAAGGGCAGAGGAGGAGCCTATCGCCCCTCCCCGTCACTCGGCAGCAATCCGCGGCGGTGCACCGGGATCATTGGCAATCTTCAGCGTCGCATCCTCAAGCTCCGTCTTCAGACGCGCCTCTTCCTGTGCATGCGGCTTGCTGAAGCGGGCGAGCAGCAGATAGGCAACGGGTGTGATGTAGAGCGTGACAAGGGTGGCGATCCCGAGACCGCCGACGATCACCCAGCCGAGCGCGATGCGTGCTTCAGCACCCGCCCCTTGCGCCAGCACCAGGGGCACACCGCCGAGCACGGTCGCGATCATCGTCATCATGACAGGACGCAGGCGGATCGTGCAGGCCGTTTCGATCGCCTCACGCACAGACAGTCCGCGATCGCGCAACTGATTGGCGAATTCCACGATCAGGATGCCATTCTTCGCCATGACCCCAACCAAGAGAACGAGACCGATCTGGCTGTAGACGTTGAGCGTCGAACCGGTGATGACGAGCGCGAAGACGGCGCAGGCGAGCCCGAGCGGCACGGTCGCCATGATGATCAGCGAGGAAACGACGCTTTCGAACTGCGCGGCGAGCACCAGGAAGATGATCGCAATCGCAAAGCCGAAGGTCAGCGCCATGCCATAGCTGTTTTCCTCGAGCGTCGCCGCCTCAGCCAGCGGCATGAGACGCGATCCGGGCGGCAACAGAGGCTCCGCCATCTGAGTCACCAGCTCGACGGCATCGCCGAGCGCCACGCCGTCGGCAAGACCGGCTGAGAAGGAGACCGACGCCAGCTGCTGCTCGCGATTGAGCGTTGGCGCGACCGCCTTTTCCTCGAGCGATGCGATCGACGACATCGGCACGACCCGGCCGTCGGAGGTCGTCAGGAAGATGTTCTCGAGATCCGTCGGATCGTTGATCGGTGTCGTGCTGGACACCAGGCGGACCGGGATCGAATTGCCGTCGACAAACACGTCGGTGACCGAGCGTCCCTCGAGTAGCGCCTGCAGCGAGGTGCCGATCGCGCCGATATCGATGCCGAGATCGGACGCCCGCTCGCGGTCGATCGTCACCGAAATCTGCGCCTGGGTCGGCTCGTTGTCGATCCGCGGGGTCTGGAATTCCGGACGATCGCGCATCTGCTCGACCATCGCCAGCACTGCCTCGGTCAGCCGCTCATGGCTGGCTCCGACCATGGCCATCTGCAGACCGCTGCCGGCGCCACGGATCCTCAAACTGTTTGTCTGGAAGACATTGCCGCGAAGCGCCGGCACCTTGGCGGCGGCAGCATTGACGTCCTGAACGATCTCGTCCTGCGATCGATCGCGCTCCGACCAGGGGGCGAGCGTCATGACCATGAAGGCGCTGTTGGAAGATCCCTGACCCGAAATCGAGAAGATGTTCTGGATCTCGCCATTGTCCCGCAAGGGCTGAAGATTCTCCTCGACCCGCTGCAACTGGTCACGGGTATAGGCGAGGCTCGATCCCTGCGGTGTCGTGAGCCGCATCAGGACGACCGAGCGGTCCTCGCGTGGCGTGATCTCGCTCTGGATCATCGTGAAGGCAAGGTAGGCGGCGCCCGAAAACATGCCGGCCACGACAACCACGATCAGCGGGTTGCCAAGGCAGGCGCGCAGGCTGCGGCCATAGAAGCTTGCAAACCGCTTCCCGAAGGCACCCAGCAGTCCATTCTTCTCCTCGCTCTGGCGCGAGAGCATGCGCGACGCCATCATCGGGCAGAGCGTGAGTGCCGTGATCGAGGACAGGAGAACGGCAAACGCAAGGACGAAGCCGAATTCGCGGAAGAGACCGCCGAGCTGCCCCGGCAGAAAGGAAAGCGGAATGAAGACCGCGGCGAGCGTCGCCGTGGTCGCGAGGACCGCGAAGAAGACTTCCTGCGTGCCAAGCACGGCAGCCGCCCGAGGCCCCATGCCCTCGGCGCGTCGACGCACGATGTTCTCGAGCACCACGATCGCATCGTCGACGACAAGACCGGTGGCAAGAACAATCGCGAGCAGGGTCAAGATGTTGATCGAGAAGCCGACGAGATAGATCGCAACCAAGGTCCCGATCAGCGCAACCGGCATGGTAAGCGCCGGGATCAGCGTCGCCCGCCAGTCGCGGAGGAAGAGGTAAAGCACGACCAGCACGATGACGGCGGAGAGGCCGAGCGCGATCTCCACCTCGTGCAGCGCGCCTTGGATGAAGACGGCGTCGTCGCTGGTGACAATCACCCGTGTGCCCTCGGGCAGAGCACTCGCCATGGCATCGACAGCCGCATGAACGCCAGCCGAGATGTTCAGCGTATTCGACTGAGCCTGACGGATGATGCCGAGACCGACACCCTGTACGCCGTTAGACCGGAGCGACGTCGAGCCGTCATCCGGGCCGAGGGTAACCGTTGCGACATCGCGTAAACGCACCCGTTCGCCGATCAAGACGTTCTCAAAATCCTCGACCGTCGTGAGGTTCGCCGTGGCGCGGACGACGATGTCCTGCGTCTGCGATTCCAGCGTGCCAGCGGGTACGTCGAGCGACGCGCTCTGCAGTTCCGTGGCAAGATCGGCAACGCTCAAGCCCCGGCTCGCCAAAGCCGCCTGGTTCACGTCGATCCGGAAAACCTTTTCCTGATCGCCATAGATCTGAACATCGGCCACGCCTTCGACCGCCGCCAGGCGGTCGGAGATCTCGTTCTCGACCAGCAGCGTCAGGTCTTCCATGGAAAGCGTGCTGGAGGTGACGCCGAGGCGCATGATCGGCTGGGAGTCCGAATCGGCCTTCACGATGCGCGGCTCGTCCGCATCATCAGGAAGCTGATTGCGCACCCGTGCGAGCGCGTCCCGAACGTCGTTGGCGGCAACGGCGAGGTCGACATTGTCGCCGAATTCGAGCGTGGTTCGGCTATCCCCGAAGGATGAGCGCGACGACATGGACTTGAGGCCGCTCACCCGGGCGACGGCCCCTTCGATGATGCGGGTCACCTCCTGGTCCATGGTCTGGGCCGACGCACCGTCATAGTCGGTGCTGACGGTGATGACCGGCTGGTCGACATCGGGTAATTCACGGATTTCGATGCCGGCCAGGGCTGCCAGACCGGCAACGACAAGAAGTGTATTGAGCACCGCAGCCAGCACCGGCCGGCGGACGAACAGTGCGGTAAAGCTGCGGCCGGACTGTTCGGAACCGTTCTCTGTCGCGCTCATCGTGTGGCGACCTCCTCGGAACCGGCCGGATCGCTACCCGCGACCTCGACCGCGCCGCCTTCACGCACCCGCTGCAGTCCTTCGACCGCGACCACGTCGCCTTCCCTCAAAGAGGAGTCGACGAGGATCTGGTCGGAATTGCGTTGGACAATGGTGACGCGGGTTTTCACGGATTTGTTATCAACGATTTGCCATACGAAGGAGCCTTCCCCATCCCACTGAACCGCGAGCGGGTTCACCGCCGCATACTGGTCGCCGGGGAAGCGCATGACGACGTTAAAGGACATGCCGGCGCGCAGCACATCGTCGGGATTGTCGATCTTGGCGCGAATGCGGATCGTGCGGCTCGCCTCGTCAACCCGGTTGTCGACCGCCTCGACGCTGCCTTTGAACACCTGGCCCGGACGCGAAACAGAGCTCGCCTCGACCGGCATGCCGGGGGTTACGGCGGCTGCAAAACGCTCGGGCGCCCAGAAATCCACCAGGAGCTGGCTGCGGTTGTCGAGCGAGACGACGGCGGTCGTGTTCGTCACGTTGTCGCCGATGCTGACGCCGACGATGCCGATCGTCCCGTCGATCGGCGCCACGATGTCACGGCGCTTCAAGTTGAGTTCGGCGGTCGTCAGCTGCAGCTGCGCCTGCTCCTCGGCAATCTGTGCGTCGAGAACGTCGAGACGCGAGAAGCTCTGCAGATTGCGGTAGGACTCGGCCTTTTCCTTGGCGCTGCGCAGCGCAACGGCTGCCTGGTCGCGCAGGATCACCTGCTCTTCGCGGTCGAGCCGGGCAATGATGTCGCCCTTTTTCACCTTCTGGCCTGAGGAGACCAGGATTTCCGCGATGGTGCCGGAAGCCTGCGGCATCACGGTCACGGCCTCGATTGCCTCGCCGTCACCAATTGCACTCAGCCGATCATTGACCACGCCGACCGTCACCGGCTGGGTGGCAACAAGGATGTTCTGATTGCCGCCGCGGCGACCGCCCTGCCCTTGTCCCTGTCCCTGCCCTTGTCCAGCACCCTGAGCCGACTGCCCCTCGGCCTGCTGTCCCTCGCCGTTAGGCTGACCCGAGACGAAAGCCACCACCGATTGCGGCACGCCCATGGACACGAGCGTCTGCCCCGCTCCCGGAGAGAAATAGACCCAGGAACAGAGGGCAACGAAAATTAGGGCAATACTGATGGCGAGTTGCTTCCAAAGCGGCATGCAGGGCTCCGAAATGTCGAACTGGATGATGTCGGTTAAGTATCGGGCGCAAACCCCAAGTGGCAATGGCAGAACGCCAAGCTTACTGATTTGTAATCTCGCGTCTTTTCACGCCACCGTGATCTCGGCCCGGCTGCATGCAAAGGAAAGTCTCAGGCGGCGAGCTTAGCACATCCCGTCAGACACGCGCCTGGAAATCCGTGCGCAACACGGCGCAAGGAATAAAACCAGAACGCCGTCACTGGCCTTTCCGACCCGAATCACTACATTGGGCCGCATGAGTAACGGTTTCGACGACATTCCCTTCTTCGACGAAGAGCCCGCGCCGCGCAAGCCGGCTGGATCTCCTGCCCCCGCGGCTGGCACGCCTGCCGCCGGAGGACTGGGCATTGCCGCCCGCGCCATGGCAGCCCGTGACCAGGCTCGCGCGCCCGATTATCTCTCCGGCTTGAACCCGGAACAGCGCGAAGCCGTCGAAACCATCGATGGTCCGGTCCTCGTTCTCGCAGGGGCCGGCACCGGCAAGACGCGCGTTCTCACCACCCGCATTGCGCATATCCTGGCAACGGGAAAGGCCTTTCCGAGCCAGATTCTGGCGGTGACCTTCACCAACAAGGCAGCGCGCGAGATGAAGGAGCGCATTGGCCATCTGGTCGGCGGTGCGGTCGAAGGCATGCCCTGGCTTGGCACCTTCCACTCCATCGGCGTGAAGCTTCTGCGCCGGCATGCGGAACTGGTGGGCCTCTCCTCCGACTTCACCATTCTCGATACCGATGATGTGGTGCGCCTGATCAAGCAGATCATCCAGGCCGAGGGTCTCGACGACAAGCGCTGGCCGGCCAAGCAGTTCGCCCAGATGATCGACGGCTGGAAGAACAAGGGCCTCGATCCCGCCCAGATCCCGGAAGGTGACGCTCGTGCCTTTGCCAACGGCAAGGGCCGCGAACTCTACATCGCCTACCAGAACCGCCTGAAGACGCTGAATGCCTGCGATTTCGGCGATCTGCTGCTGCATCCTATCCGCATGTTCAAGGCGAATCCGGACGTGCTGAAGGAATATCACCAGCGCTTCAAATATGTGCTGGTCGACGAGTATCAGGACACCAACACGGCGCAGTATATGTGGCTCAGGCTGCTGGCCCAGCGTCCGCCGGGCGTGCCGCAGAATGTCTGCTGCGTCGGCGATGACGACCAGTCGATCTATGGCTGGCGCGGTGCCGAGGTCGACAACATCCTGCGCTTCGAGAAGGATTTCCCGGGCGCCAAGGTGATCAAGCTCGAGCGCAACTACCGCTCGACCGAGCACATCCTCGGTGCCGCCGGTCACCTGATCGCGCACAACGAAGGCCGCCTCGGAAAGACCCTGTTTACCGACCGCGTTGATCCCAATGACGGTAAGGTCGTCGTCCATGCCGCCTGGGATTCGGAAGAGGAAGCCCGCGCCGTCGGGGAAGAGATCGAGCAGCTCCAGCGCCAGCAGCACCCGCTGAACAACATGGCGATCCTGGTCCGCGCCTCCTTCCAGATGCGCGAGTTCGAAGACCGCTTCGTCACTTTGGGTCTGAACTACCGTGTCATCGGCGGCCCGCGCTTCTATGAGCGCCTCGAGATCCGCGATGCCATGGCTTACTTCCGCCTCGTCTGCCAGCCGGCCGACGACCTCGCCTTCGAGCGCATCGTCAACACGCCGAAGCGCGGTCTTGGCGACACCACGATCCGCAACCTGCACGACTATGCCCGCGCCCGCGATATCCCGATGCTTGCGGCAGCGGCCGACATCATCGAGACCGACGAGTTGAAGCCGAAGGCCCGCAAGGCCCTCTTCGACGTCGTAACCGATTTTCGTCGCTGGCAGTCGCTTCTCGAAAATACGCCGCACACCGAACTTGCCGAGCAGATCCTCGACGAGAGCGGCTACACGGCCATGTGGCAGAACGACAAGTCTGCGGAAGCCCCGGGACGGCTGGAAAACCTGAAGGAACTCATCCGCTCGATGGAGGCCTTCGAGAGCCTGCGCGGCTTCCTCGAACATGTCTCGCTGGTCATGGACGCCGAGACCAACGAAAACCTCGATGCCGTTTCGATTATGACGCTGCATTCGGCCAAGGGCCTGGAATTCGAAACCGTTTTCCTGCCCGGCTGGGAAGAAGGCCTATTCCCCCACCAGCGGGCGCTCGATGAAGGCGGCCGCTCGGGCCTCGAAGAAGAGCGTCGCCTCGCCTATGTCGGCATTACCCGCGCCAAGCGCCGCTGCCACATCTGGTTCGTGTCCAACCGCCGTATCCATGGTCTCTGGCAGTCGACCATGCCCTCGCGCTTCCTGGACGAACTGCCGGCCGCGCATGTCGAGGTGGCCGAGGCCGAGACCTCCTATGGCGGCTATGGCCGCAATCCTTATGGCCAGTCCCGCTTCGACAAGCAGGAGCCCTTCCAGAACAGCTATTCCACGCCGGGCTGGAAACGCGCCCAGGCGAACAAGACGGACGCCACGCGCGACAACTGGGGCACCCGCTCAGGCCATGCTGTCGAGCGCATCGGCTATGGCGAAAGTGGGCCCCGTGCCAAGACGATCGAGGGTGAACTGGTCGCCAAGTCGACGACGTCGGAACCCTCGCGCTTCTCTGTCGGCGACCGCGTCTTCCACCTGAAGTTCGGCAACGGCAACATCGCCTCGATCGAAGGCAACAAGCTGACGATCGATTTCGACCGCGCCGGCCAGAAACGGGTGCTGGATGGGTTCGTGGAAAAGGCCGGCTGATCGGCCTCTTTCGCCTGTCGTTGGGATCAGGCCGCCGAATGCACTTCTTCAGCGGCGAAGGCGAGCTGCCAGTGACGCCGGCAGAGCGAGGTATAGGTCTCGTTGCCGCCGATCAGCACCTGTGCCCCGTCCCGCTGCGCCTTGCCGTCTTCACCCATGCGCACGACCATCGTCGCTTTGCGGCCGCAGTGGCAGATCGAGCGTGCCTCGGTGAGTTCGTCGGCGATGGCAAGCAGCGCCTTGGAGCCAGGAAAGAGCTCTCCGCGAAAATCCGTGCGCAAGCCATAGGCCATGACGGGTATGTCGAGCACATCGACGATCCGGGCGAGCTGCCAGACCTGATCGGTGGTCATGAACTGCGCCTCGTCGACGAAGACGCAAGACAGCGGCGAGGCTTCATGATCGGCCTTGATGGCGGAGAACAGATCCTCATCGGGGCCGAAGGCCTCCGCTTCCGCCTTCAAGCCGATGCGGGATCCGATGAAACCCTTGCCTGCTCGATTGTCGAGCGCGCTGATCAGCGTGGCAACCCGCATACCGCGTTCGCGGTAGTTATAGGCGGCCTGCAGCAACAGCGTCGACTTGCCGGCATTCATGGTGGCATAGATGAAATGAAGTTTGGCCAAGGCGTCGCTGCTCGAGAACTGTGTGCGTGATCGGCACCGTTCTAAAGGACGCCAGCCCCGCGGGACAACCACCGCAAGACTTTGCCAACAGGCAATTGCACCGCCGGTCGCCAAAACGGCGCTCTCAGGCCGGCACCGACGCCGCCGCCATTCGCTGCCCGCTGATCTCCTTCACCAGCTCCTTGATCACATCCATGACGGCGCGGACACGAGGCACATGACGCAGCCGTTCATCCGTCACGAGCCACACCTCGGCGGCAGGAGGGACGGGCGGGCGGAAACAGAAAACCAGTTCGGGATCTCCGGCCGCCACGAAGTCGGAGTAGAAGCCGACGCCGACGCCATTCCTGACGCTGGTGAAGACGGCGGGCACCGAGTTGTGCCGGAGCAACACTTCTGCCGGGAAGTTCTTCGTTGCCCAATCGAAGATCGGGCGGCCGCGGACATGGGCATCGATGCCAATAATGGCGTGGCCGGCCAGGTCTTCGACGCGTCTGGGGACGCCGTGGCGAAGGCTGTAGGACCGCGAGCAGTAGAGGCTCCAGTAGTCCTCAATCAGACGAACTCCCACCAGACCCGCTTGCGTGGGTGCGGGTGATGCCCGTAGCGCCACATCGGCTTCGCCACCAACCAAGTCGCGCAGGATATTCGTCGTATCCACCTCAAGCCTTACACCCGGATGACGCTCCTTGAGGCGCGCGATGAGGCTCGGCAGCACATAGGTGCCGAGCACCTCGTTGGTGGTGAAGCGGACGGTACCGGAGATCTCTCGGGAAAGGCTGTCGACGGCACCGGAAAACGCGTCGACGGCGTGGCGCACGGCCTCTGCGGGTGCGAGAAGAAGTGACCCCGCCTCGGTCAGAAAATAGCCAGTTCGGCGCTTGTCGAAGAGCTCCATCTGAAGCGCGTCCTCGAGCGCCGCTATGCGACGCGAAACCGTGCTCTGGCTGACCCGCAACATCTTGGATGCGGCAAGCGTCGTCCCTGTCTCGGCGACTGCCAGCATGTAGCGCAAGTCATCGAAGTTCAACGATGCGGTCACGTTATGCAAATCCGGTGATGGTGGCGGCAAAAACGGTGTTTGAAGCGGAAACGCTGACAATCTACACGCTTTTCATCGCCCACGATACATGTCCGCGGGCTTCCAATACGCACTCAAAACCTAGATCAGCAAGGAGTAAAGCCATGCGCGAAGCGCTTGTGCCAGCCGGCACCCGTATTCTCAATTCCTTCAACAAGGAGACTTTCGTTTTCACTCATCCCTATGAGGACACGATCTCCAGCCGCATGGACGTCGTCCTTGCCAAAGGGGGATCCGGCGGCGGCAACGCCGTCGCCCATATCCATCCGGAGACGGACGAGATCTTCACCGTCAATAGCGGCCAGGTCATGGTGATGATCGACGGGCAAGAATACTATGCCTCGGAAGGCCAGTCGATCACCGTGCCGAAAGGCGCCAGCCATTTTTTCCGCAATGTCTTCGATGGAGACACGCATCTGACGGTCACTTTCGTAACCGCGCAACAGCATCTGCGCTTCTTCCTGAACCTTGCGCGCTGGACCTCTGAGCACCCGGACTACTTCAAGCCGGACGGCTCCGTGAAGCTTTTGCCGATTGCGCTTTGCCTGAACGCGTTTCGCGATCATCTCTATATCTCGGCAATGCCGGTGATCGTGCAGAAGATGCTGTTTGCGACGCTTTCACCGGTCGCGCGGATCATGGGCTATCGCCTCGCCGTCGCTCCACGCAGCGCGTTCCGGCACGTTGGCCTGGAACGCGAGGGCAGTCTTGTCTCAGGTCTTTAAGATCAGCCCTGGGCTGCTTCTTCGCGGTGCAGCCACATCAGCTCGACCTGCACGGCAGCCTGGAAGTCCATGATCTCGGCGCGCATCTCGTCTTCGGGGCAGCCGAGTTCGAGGAGTTCGTTGCCGAGCCTGCGGCAGGTCGTCTTCCAGAATTCGGTGGCCGCATAGCCATTCAGGCGATCGAGCTCGATCGCGGAACGGCGCACCAGGTCCCGGCGGCTCGCAAGCGGAAAGAAGGCGATGGTCGGATTGGTCTGGCCGTTCATGGCTTGGCTACTCATGCGAAACATCCTCACGTTACGGCATGTGTGTAGAATCACATGGTTAACGTTCCGTTTCGCGCCAAGACCGGACACGCCGAAGTGTGCCGAAAGTGAACCCGCCCACGGCGGCGGGCGGGTTCTAATGTGTGTTGCGACCGTCAGTCCGGAAGCGTGTAGGCGATGACATAATCGCCCGGCGTGGTGCCGACGGAGCCGTGTCCGCCGGCCACCATCACGACATACTGCTTGCCGTTGTCGAGCGCGTAGGTCATCGGGGTCGCCTGGCCACCGGCCGGCAGTCGACTCTCCCAAAGCTGCTCGCCCGTCGTCAGGTTATAGGCCCGCAGGTAGTTGTCGACGGCGGCACCGAGGAAGACAACGCCGCCCTTGGTGATCATCGGACCACCGATACCGGGTACGCCGACCTTGAACGGCAGCGGCAGCGGCGTCATGTCGTAGACCGTGCCATTGCGCTTCTGATAGGCGATCTGGCCGGTTCTCAGATCGACGCCCGCAACCGTGCCCCACGGCGGCGCCTGGCAGGGAATGCCGAGCGGCGACAGGAAGGGACCCATGACGACGCCGTAAGGCGCGCCTTCATTGCGGTTCAGCCCCTGCTCCGAACCCGTGGCACCCTCTTCCTTCGGCGGAATTTCCGAGCGCGGAACGAGCTTCGAGGTGAAGGCGAGATAAGTCGGCATGCCGAACATCACCTGCCGCTCGGGATCTACCGCGACCGAACCCCAGTTGAACGTCCCGAAATTGCCGGGATAGACCAGCGTGCCTTCGAGAGAAGGCGGCGTGTACTGGCCCTCATATTTCAGCTGATGGAACTGGATGCGGCACATCATCTGGTCGATGATGGTCAGACCCCACATGTTGCTCTCGGTCATCGTCTGCGGACGGAAGGTGAGGTCCGAGATAGGCTGCGTCGGCGATGTGAAGTCTTCCGGGATCGCACCGCCAGGGGCCTCGATCTCGCGCACCGGGATAATCGGTTCACCGGTCCGGCGATCGAGAACATAGATGTCCCCCTGCTTCGTCGGGCCGACAAGGGCCGGCGTCTGTTCGCCGTTCTCATTGGTCAGATCGAGCAGCACCGGCTGGGCGGGCACGTCCATGTCCCAGAGGTCGTGGTGCACGGTCTGGCGCACCCAGCGATCCTGTCCGGTATTGATGTCGAGCGCGACGATCGAGGAGGAATACTTCTCCACACTTTCGCTGCGCCCCATGCCGAGCTGGTCGGGAACCTGATTGCCGAGCGGGATGTAGACGAGACCGAGCGCTTCATCGACCGAGAAGATCGACCAGCTGTTCGGCGAGTTGGCGGTATAGGTTTCGTCAGGGCCGATTGGCGCCGTTTCGGTCGGGTTGCCGCTGTCCCAGTTCCAGACGAGTTCGCCGGTGTCGACGTCGAAGGCGCGAATGACGCCCGACGGCGACTGGGTCGAGTAGTTGTCGTTGACGGCGCCACCGATGATGATCTTGCCGGCAGCAATGACCGGCGGAGAAGTCGAGTAGTAGTAGCCAGCCGGGTTGTACGGCATGTTCTGCTCGAGCCGCAGCGTGCCACCGTCCGCAAAGCTCTCGCAGATGGCACCCGTGTCGGCGTCGAGGGCGATCAGACGGGCATCCGACGTCGGCAGGTAGACGCGTTCCGCGCAGACCGTGCCTTCCGTGGCGGCCGGGTCCCGGTAATAGGTCACGCCGCGGCAGGTCTGGTGCTGGCGGTCGGGCTCAAGACCCGCATTGGGATCGTATTTCCACTTTTCCTGGCCGGTCTCGGCATCAACAGCAATCGCCCAGTTGTGTGGCGTGCAGAGGTAAAGCGTGTTGTCGACCTTAAGCGGCGTGACCTGATAGGTCGTCTCGCCCACATCTTCCGGCAGTTTCACGTCACCCGTCTGGTAGGTCCAGGCGATCTTCAAGTCCTGCACGTTGTCGGTGTCGATCTGCGTGAGCGGCGAGTAGCGCTGACCGTACGGCGTGCGGCCATACTGATGCCAGTCGCTGTCGGGCACATCGCCGCCGAGTTCGGGAGCCGCGGCCACCTGCTCGGTCGGAAGCGAGCCATTGCGGTCATAGGAGTCGGTGAAGAGCGAGATAAGAGCGACGATCGTCGCGATCACGACCGGCACGGCAAGCGGCAGAAGCCCTGCCGCCACACGGAGCCGACGATCGGCCGGGCCGAGCCGGCGACGAATTGCAGGCAGCATCAGCCACAGACCGAGAACGACGATCAGCCCGCCTCGCGGACCAAGCTGCCACCAGTCGAGCCCGACTTCGGAGACAGCCCAGATGAGGCTGCCGAGAATGAAGAGGCCATAGAGCCAAAGCGCCTCGACGCGGCGCAGGAAAAGCAGCAGAGCCGTGCCGAGAAAGACGAGCCCGGCGATCAGGAAGTAGGGGCTGCCGCCGAGCAGCACGAGCTGAGCGCCACCGACGCCGAGCAGGAGGCCCAACACGCCGAAGATGACAGCGGTGATAGTGAGAAACATACCGATTCCAATCGTATTGCGAGATGGAAAGTTCGTCCCGCGCCATCAGGATCGCGGGAACAACCACGAGGGCCGAACGTGGCAAAAGCGTGATTGTTCCATTTTCACATCCGGCGTCGAAATCCGGCGAAATGGCCTTGATCCCGCAGCGCTCGATTGCCATCTTGCGCCGCACAAGAGAGGACGTGCGATCATGACCAAGGCCCTGCTGCTCATCGACATCCAGAATGGCTTCTGCCCCGGCGGAAACCTGCCTGTTGCCGAGGGCGATGCGGTCGTGCCTGTCGCAAACCGGCTGATGGCAAGCGGCGCCTACGATCTTATCGTCGCCTCCCAGGACTGGCATCCCGCCAATCACGGCAGTTTCGCCTCCCAACATCCGGGCAAGAAGCCTTTCGACATGGGCGAACTGTCCGGGCAGGCTCAGGTCATGTGGCCGGATCACTGCGTGCAGGAAACGGCAGACGCAGACTTCCATCCGGATCTCGACACCACCAGGATCGATTTCGTGCAGCGCAAGGGTGAGAACCCCCTGGTCGACAGCTACTCTGCCTTCCGTGACAACGACAAGGCAGCGCTGACGGGCCTCGCCGAGTGGCTGAAGAACAAGGACGTCACCGAACTCGACATCATGGGGCTCGCGACGGATTACTGCGTCAAATTCTCGGCACTGGACGCCGTCGACATGCTGCCCGGCGTCAAGGTCCGCCTGATCGAGGACGGCTGCCGCGGAATCGATCCTGAGGGCGTTCAGAACGCGATGGACGCCATGCGCGCAGCCAGTGTCGAGATCGTCGACAGCAGCCGAATCGGTTTCTGAGGAAGTTTCTGCAAAGGATTCGTGCGATTGCCTTTTTTGTCGGCAAGCGCTAGAGCCGAGCCAACGAGAAGACAGGGAGGACGCCGGTCATGGAAATCGTTACCACGATCGCCGCTTTGCGACAGAAGCTCGCGCCCCGCCGCCGTGCCGGCCAGACGATCGGCTTTGTGCCCACCATGGGTTACCTGCATCAGGGGCATCTGAGCCTTGTCGGACGCGCCAAGTCTGATAACGACGTGACCGTCGTCTCGATCTTCGTCAATCCGCTGCAATTCGGCAAGAACGAGGATCTCGAAAAGTATCCGCGCGACCTCGCCCGCGACAGCGCCATGCTGGAAGAAGCAGGCGTCGACATTCTCTTCGCACCCGGTGTCGAGGACATGTATCCGGAGCCCATGCAGACGGTGGTCGACCTGCCGAAACTCGGCTCCGAGCTGGAGGGTGAGGCTCGCCCCGGCCATTTCGCCGGTGTGGCGACCGTCGTCACCAAGCTCTTCAACATCGTCCAGCCGGACAACGCCTATTTCGGCGAGAAGGACTATCAGCAGGTCACGATCATCCAGAAGATGGTCGAGGACCTGGCGCAGCCGGTGCGCGTCGTGCCGGTTGCAACCGTCCGGGAAGCCGATGGCCTCGCCTGCTCCTCGCGCAATGTCTATCTTTCGCCCGCAGAGCGCGCTGCTGCCGTGATCGTCCCCAAGACGCTGGCCGAAGCCGAGCGCCTGTTGCTGACCGGGATCCGCGATGTCTCGACCCTGGAAGCCAAGCTAATCGAGTTCCTGCGAAGCGAACCCCTGGCCGAACCGGAAGTTGTCGCCATTCGCGACCCACGCACACTGGAGCGGATCGAGACGGTCAAGGAGACCGCGCTGGTTCTTCTCTATGTGCGTTTCGGCAAGACCAAACTTCTCGACAACCGCATCATCGGCCAAGCGGCCGCCACCGGCATGGAGGCCGCCTGACATGAGCACACCACCCCGCCAGAAGCGTTTCACCCCGGCCGACATCACGGCCCTCAAGGGCGTCCGGCCGATCGTCTCGCTGACCGCCTATACGACGCCGATCGCACGTATCCTCGACCGTCACTGCGACCTGCTGCTGGTTGGTGACAGCCTGGGCATGGTGCTTTACGGCATGGACACGACCGTTGGCGTCACCATGGACATGATGGTGGCCCACGGCCAGGCGACCATGCGCGGCGCAAGCCGCGCCTGCGTCATCGTTGACCTGCCCTTCGGCTCCTACCAGGAGAGCAAGGAACAGGCCTTCCGCAACGCCGTGCGCCTGATGAAGGAAACCGGCTGCGACGGCGTGAAGCTCGAGGGCGGCGCGGAAATGGCCGAGACCGTAGAATTTCTCGTCTCGCGCGGTGTGCCGGTTTTCGGCCATATCGGCCTGATGCCGCAGCAGGTAAACACCTCGGGCGGCTACCGCTCCAAGGGCCACAGCGAAGCCGAGCAGGACAAGATCCGCCGTGATGCCAAGGCCATCGATGAAGCCGGCGCCTTTGCCATGGTCATCGAGGGAACCGTCGAGCCGCTGGCGCGTGAGATTTCGGCCACGGTGAAGGCAGCAACCATCGGCATCGGCGCCTCCCCGGCCTGCGACGGTCAGATCCTGGTCTCCGACGACATGCTGGGCCTGTTCAACGAGTTCAAGCCGCGCTTCGTCAAGCATTACAGCGAACTGGCCGACGTCATCGACAAGGCCGCCAGCGACTATGCCGCCGAGGTTAAGGACCGCGTCTTCCCGGGCCAGGAGCACACGTTCCAGATCCGGCCGAAGAAGTAATCACGCCTCGGGCAGCCGCTCCATTTCATAGAATGCGTCGTTGATCTGGTCGACCTGCCGGGCAAGCAGCGCCTGGGCATCCCGAAGACCCCTATTGTAGTAGTGCGGCCCGATCAGTCTGGCCACGAGATCGACGAGCGATTCGACCTCGAAACGCCCCAGATCGACTTCGGCCTCGTCGGATAGATGACGCTGGACCTTGAGAAACAGCCGCTCCTTGTCCTCGCGGTCGATAAGATCCTTCTCCATCTGCCCTTCCCTCCACGCCGGATGCAACTTTTCGACAAGACTGAAATCCTGGCCGGATGGCAATCCCATGCATCAATGCCGATGGTCGTTCCATCAGCGGAATTGGTTTGTCGGACAAGCCGACAGCGGTTAGCCAACGGTTGAACGTGAGAACTTGCAGCATGTCCCGATCAGACTTCACCGAAGGCGCACTCAAAGCCCTTCCCATGATCATATCTGCCGGCCCCTTCGCCGTCTTGTTCGGCGCAGTCGCGGTGGCGAACGGCCAGACGGTCGCCGAAGCTGCCCTGATGAGCGCCACGGTCTATGCGGGCGCAAGCCAGCTCGTCGGCATCGAGCTCTTCGGGCAGTCGGTGCCGATGTGGGTCGTCGTGTTGTCCATCCTCGCGGTGAACTTTCGCCACATCCTCTATTCGGCGGCAATCACGCCGTTCATGGATCACTTCACCCTGCCCCAGAAGCTCCTGAGCTTCTTCCTGCTGACCGACCCGCAATTCGCTGAAACCCTGGCGCGCGGCGAGAGTGGCCGCAGCGTTTCCTTCCCATGGTATCTTGGCTTCGGCGCGATGATCTACGTGCCCTGGGTGGCGATGACCGCGGTCGGCGGACTGGTCGGCAAAGCCATGGGCGACCCGGCAGACTGGGGCATCGACGTGCTGCTGCCAATCTATTTCCTTGGCCTGGTTCTCGGCTTCCGCAAGCGCAGCAATTTCCTGCTGATCGTGATTGTCAGCGCCGTGGTGTCCGTGGTGGCGCAGCACCTCATCGGCTCTCCGTGGCACATCAGCGTCGGCGCTCTGGCAGGCGTCCTCCTGGCGGCACTATTGCCACCACCGCAGCAGACCGAGCCCGAGGAGGTGACACGATGACCACTCTCCTCACACCTTACATGACACTGTTGATCGCGGCCGCAGCCGCAGCCACCTTCGTGACTCGTATCGGCGGCTATATCCTGGTGAAGCGACTGAAACAGATGCCGCCGCGACTGGAAGCGGCCCTGAATGCCGTGCCGGCCGCAGTTCTGACGACACTTGTCGCGCCCGCCTTCTTCTACGGCGAAATCGACGTGAAGGTCGCCATGGTGGCGGCCTTCCTGATCGGTTTGCGCTATCCGCCAATCCCGATGCTGATCGGCGGCTGGGCCGCCGTCATGCTGATGCGCCAGTTCCTTGGATGATCTTTAGCGCCTGAAGGGCGCCGTTGCCTGTTCCAGCCACTGGCGGGTCGCGGCGTCCGCGATGAGCGGAGAGAGCTCTTCCCGGGTCTTCGCATGATAGGCATCGAGCCATTGCAGCTCGTCACGCGTCAGCAGGTCCTCGACGATCAGGTTGCGGTCGATCGGCACGAAGGTCAGCGTTTCGAAGCCGAGCATCGGCTGGTCGCCGCCCTCGATCGGTTCTGCCTCACGCACATAGATCAGGTTCTCGATTCGGATGCCGAAGCTGCCTGGACGATAATAGCCGGGCTCGTTCGACAGGATCATGCCGGGCAGAAGTTCCTGCGTCGAAAGCCGGGCAATGCGCTGCGGCCCTTCGTGAACCGAGAGATAGGAGCCGACGCCGTGGCCCGTGCCATGGGCAAAATCGGCACCGGCCTTCCACAGCGCGATGCGCGCCAGCGGATCGAGATCGCAGCCGCGCGTGCCCTTGGGGAATCGCGCCGTGCTGATCGCGATCATGCCCTTCAGTGCCAGTGTGAAGAAGCGCTTCTGTTCGTCGGACACCGCGCCGACGGCAAGTGTGCGCGTGATATCCGTGGTGCCATTCACATATTGTGCGCCGGAATCGATGAGGAACATCTCGCCGGAGCGGATCTGCCGATCGCTCTCGGTCGTCACGCGGTAGTGCATGATGGCCGCATTCTCGCCGGCACCGGAGATGGTGTCGAAGGAGATGTCCTTAAGCGGGTTCTGCATCCGCTCGCCAACGGCGGCGCGCACCGCTTCCAGTTTTCTGGCGGCCGCGATTTCGGTCAGGCTGCCATGCGGCTGTTCGTCGAACCAGTGGAGGAACTCGACCATGGCCACACCATCCTGAAGATGAGCGGCGGCCGAACCGTTAAGCTCCACCATATTCTTGACCGCACGGCCGAGCTTTGCCGGGTCATTGCCTTCCATCACGTCGCCGCCACTCTCCCGGATCATGCGCGACAGGGCATAAGGAGCAAGATCGGGATCGACCAGAATGCGGGCGCCATCGCGCGCCACGCGCGCCAGTCGCTCAGGCAGGACTGCGGGATCGACCTGTTCACAGAGATCGCGGAGGTAGGTCTCGACTTCGAGATTGGTCTTGGCGCTATCGAGAAAGAGCTCGGCCGAGCCATCCGACTTGATGATCGCGCGCGACAGCGGATGCGGTGTATGCGGAACGTCATTGCCGCGCAGATTGAAGATCCAGGCGACCGAAGACGGATCGGAGATCAGGACGGCCGCGAGTTTCTTCTCGAAAAGATCGGCGGCGATCTTCTTCAGCTTGTCGGCAGCCGAGGCACCCGCATGATTGAGCGACTGGATCATCACCGCGCCCTTCGGCTCCGCCGGGCGGTCCGTCCACAAACGGTCGACGGGATTGAAGGGCAGCATGACAAGGCTCCCGCCCTTGTCGGCCAGCGCCTTTTCCAGTCGCCGGACTTCAGCGTCGGTATGCATCCACGGGTCAATGCCGAGACGAAAACCCTTCGGCGCCCGGTTCTCGATCCACTTGTGCGGCGGCTCGCCGACAAGGTCGCCGCCGGTGAAGACGTCCGGGTCCACCTGCTGGGCAAGCTGCGTCACATAGCGGCCGTCGACGAAAACGACGGCCAGTGTTTCCGTAACCATCAGCATGCCGGCCGAGCCGGTGAAGCCGGTCGCCCAGGCAAGCCGTTCGGCCGACTCCGGCACGTATTCGCCAAGATACTCGTCCGAGCGCGGGACCAGCAGCCCATCTATGCCGAGTTCGCCAAACAGCGCACGCAGCGCTGCGATTCTCGACTTGCCGTGATGCGGCGTGGACTTGACGTCAAAGGACTGAAACATGGATTGGCCTGCGCTGGTTGCTGAATCTGTGATCGCTTATAGCAAGGCGTCATCGCCCTCACCACCACCGGCGCATCGTTCCAGGGCAATTGCCGATCATCTAAATCAGATATGCCGCAATTTCAGGCAACCCTTATGTTGCTATGCAACAAGTGCAGGCCTCCCGTGCTTCAAGCCCTCTGACTGAACATGTCGGATCGGACTATATCAGGGTCATCGATGACGCAGAGTGAAGCGTCCGAAACCGAAAAGGAACCGAGAGATGGCCAAGTCTTTCCTGCGTACTGCCCTGAACAATCTTGTTGAGGCACGCCAGCGCCGTGCCGATCTCTATGCCACGGGCGCCCTGCTGTCGCTTGACGACGCATCGCTGTCCGCCATGGGTCTGACACGCGACGAACTGCGTCGCCGCCCGCATCAGCGCTCGATCATCTGATCGGCGGCGGTCGGATACGACCACCAGTCCAGCATCCGCTTGAGCGCTCCTCCCACGCTCGCGGACTTCGGCGCGGCATGATGCCGATGCCAAAAAGGCGGCTCCCAGCGGGCCGCCTTTTCCAATTCCGGGTGAGGCTGACGTTACGTCTCAGCCCTTCCCTTGGGTGAAGTGGATGGTCACCCAGCCATTGCGCCAGATGGTCTTCACATGGGAGAGCCCCTCGCCGCTATAGGCCGCGATCACCTTCCAGCGCTGCTCGGCAAGGATCCCTGAAAGTACGACCGAGCCATGGGGTGCGAGATGCGTGACCAGTTGCGGCGCCATCTTGATCAGCGGCCGCGCCAGGATATTGGCGATAATCAGGTCGAACGGACCATGCTCGCGGAAGGCCGTGGAGTGGAAGCCGGGCGCCGTGCGGAAGTCGATGCCGTCGACCACCTGGTTGCGCCGCGCATTCTCCTTGGCAACCCGAACCGCGATCGGATCGATATCGGTAGCAAGCACCGGCACCGGGAGCAGCTTGCGCACGGCAATCGCCAGCACGCCGCTGCCCGTCCCGAGATCGAGTGCATTGCGCACCTTGCGGGACCGAACAACCTTTTCGATGACTTCGAGGCAGCCTGCCGTGGTCCCGTGATGCCCCGTACCGAAGGCCTGGCCTGCGTCGATCTCGATCGCAACATCATGGCTCTGAACCTTGTCGCGGTCATGCGAGCCATGCACTAGGAAGCGCCCTGCCCGGACCGGCTTCAAGCCTTCGAGTGACTTGGCGATCCAGTCGATGTCCGGGATCACTTCCCGCTCGATCTTGGCGTTCGGGTATTCTTCCGCCAGCAGATCCTTCACCCGGGGCGCGACCTCCTCTTCCTGTTCGCCCATCAGATAGATCGAGGCTTCCCAGATGTCGGCTTTCTCATCCACTTCGGTGGTGGCGATCGCATAATCCTCTTCGCCGAAGGCAAAGCTCATCAGATCGAGGATCCGGTTGGCGTCCTTTTCGGTGCAGGTCACATAGAGGCGGATTTCAGCCACGATCGATTATCCTTGATGGTCAGGTGCGCAAGCGGTTGCGGTACAACGCAATCGCCCCCAAGGCAACCTCCGCGGGCTTGAGGCCGCTCAGCCCTTCATCAGGTTTTCGAGCTTCTTGATCGCCGTATCGGGATTCTCGCCATAGGCGATCGTGCCCTTGAAGCGTCCCTCAGCGTCCAGCAAGAAGACCGAGGCCGTATGGTCCATAGTGTAATCGCCGTCGGGCTGGCTTTCGTCGAGCGGGATCTTTTTCGCATAGACGCGGAAGCCTTTTACGACTTCGGCAATCTTCGCCGGATCGCCAGCAATGCCTTTAACCCTGTCGGTGACGTTGGAGATATAGCGGCCGAGGATCTCGGGCGTATCACGCTCCGGATCTACGGTGACGAAATAGGCCTGGAGGCCGCTGGCATTGGGATCCACCTGCTTCAGCCAGCCATCGAGTTCGAACAGCGTCGTCGGGCAGACTTCGGGGCAATGGGTGAAGCCGAAGAACAGCGCCGTCGGCTTTCCGCGGAAGGCCTGCTGTGTGATCGGTTGGCCATTCTGGTCGACCAGCTGGAACGGCACACCGAAGGGCGCTTCCGCAATCGTCTGGTCCGACTGCGTGACCTGATATGTGAGCCAGCCGAGCACACCTGCCATCACGACCACCGCGGCCCACAAGACAATCCTGACTGTTTTCATGCTGGCAGTTCCTTGCATAAGAATTCCTGGCCAAGGCGGATAAACCGCTCTGCATCGGGAGGCAATTCAACTCGGTGTGGAAAGAGCGACAAGCGCCGATTTGTCACGGGGCTCAAGCGCATTCAGAAGCAGTAGGCGAGCCCACTCTCGATCAGCGTCAGGAAGATATCCCCGCCATAGCGCATCCAGCCCAGGAAAACAGCAAGCGTGAACAGCGCCCCTGCCAGGAACAGGGCCGTCAAGGGCAACCATCGATGTGAGCGCACAGCCTCTGCCATGCAGTCATTCTAGCGTATTTCGTTCAGGATGACACCGAAGAAAGTGATGCACGCAGTTGCGACTTGACGGTTATCAAGGAACAGAATCATCATTTGCTGACAGATTGTCGCAGGACCGGACGTCTTGGGAGGGACCAATGGAACAGCAGGCACTCGACCGCGGCACATTGCCGAAACTGCAGATCAACCGGCTGCGCATGGATGACGTGAAGGCGGCCTTCGCCGATGGCTGGCGCGACTTCCGCAGCTACCCCACTTTCGGGTTGTTCTTCGGCGCGATCTACGCGCTCGGCGGCCTCTTCATTGCGGTGATGCTGACCTATTATCACCTGCCCTGGATGATCATCCCCGTCGCGATCGGCTTCCCCCTGATCGGCCCTTTCGTCGCCGTCGGGCTTTACGAGATCAGTCGCCGCAATCGAAAGGGCGAGGCGATCAGCTGGAAAGCGGTTCTGGCCGAAGTCTTCCGCCAGCGGGAACGGCAGCTTTCCTGGATGGCCTTTGTCGTCCTCTTCATCTTCTGGATCTGGATCTATCAGGTCCGCCTGCTGATGGCCCTCTTTTTGGGCTTCCGCATTCCGGCAACGCTGGATGCTTTCGTCGACGTCGTGCTGACGACGCCACCAGGGCTGCTGTTCCTGACCGTCGGAACGGTCGTCGGGGCCGTTCTGGCGACGATCCTCTTCACCGCCACGGTGATCTCCATGCCGCTGCTCTTGGATCACGACGTCGATTTCGTCACCGCAATGCTGACGAGCATGCGCACCGTCATCGACAATCCGGCGCCGATGCTCGCCTTCGGCGTCATCGTCGCTGCACTGTCGATCCTTTCGCTGATTCCCCTGTTTCTCGGGCTTTTGGTGGTCCTGCCGGTCGCCGGGCATGCCACATGGCATCTTTATCGCCGTGCAATCACAGCAACTTAGCCGCTCGTCGCCGTCCAGTCCTTCGGAATTTAGCGGGATTAGTTCGAGATTAACTAATATTCGGGATTCTTTGTAAGCGTTCTGGCTCACATAGCCAGGCGGACATGATTGTCCACCAGGAGACGGCTTCCCGGTCTGCGCATGTAACGTCACCGGTCCGCAAGGGCGGCCGGATCGGAGCTGGGGAGCACAATGTTCAATTTCATCTTGGGTAGAGACCTGACCGTCACCCAGCGCCTGATGACACTCGGGGCTGCCGGAGTGATCGGCATCGGCTCGATGCTGGCGGTCGGCTGGTACCAGAATGCGCGGATCTCCACCGCCATCCACGATTCGATCGAGATCAAGAACGAGGTCGAGACAATCAACGAGATGCGTCTGGCCAATGCCAATATGGTTCTGGCGGCCATGGACACCATCATCGACAGGGGCGAAGGGGCCATCCAGCCGGAACGCATCGACATCATCAACGCCGCCGTGGCACTTTTGACCGACGGCATTCCGGTTCTGACCGCCGTGGCGACGGAGGCCGGCGTTCCCGGCGAAGTCGGCACCTACGCTGATGACCTGAAAACCGTGACCCAGGCCATCCAGGTCGATCTGAAGCGCATGGTCGAGACCGGCGCGCCGGAAGAAGACTATGCCGCCATCGACGACGCCATCGATGGTGCGGGCGACCGCCTGGGCAGCGTGCTCAACAATCTCTCTGCCCTTGGCGGCAATCTGGTCGAGGAATACGCCAAGGAAGCGACCAGCCGCAGCGACCAGGCCCTGACATTCCAGCTCGGGCTCGGAAGCCTCGCCTTCATCACCGTCATCGCGCTGCAGTTCATTCACGGCAACTCGATTGCCAACGGCATCCGCTTGGTTCGCGACAGCATGCAGCGCATCACCGACGGCGACTACGACGCCCATGTTGACGGCACCGAGCGCCACGACGAGATCGGCGGCATGGCGCGGTCAGCCGACCTGTTCCGCAAGGCAGCGATCGAGAAGCGGGAGCTTGAAGAGACGAGCCGAGCCCAGCGTCAGCAGAATGAGGCCGAGCGCGAAAGCCGCACGGCCGCCATGGAAGCCGACACGCGAGCTCTGAAGCTTGCAGTCGATGCGCTTGGTGAAGGTCTGATGCGCCTCTCGAACGGCGACCTCTGCACGACGATCACCGGCCCCTTCCCGGCCGATCTCGAGCGACTCCGCACGGACTTCAATGAGGTATCGACGAACCTGAAACGGGTCATGACCGAGATCTCGACGAACAGCAGTTCGATCTACGCCAACAGCCAGCAGATGCGCAGCGCAGCCGACGACCTCGCGCGCCGCACAGAGCAACAGGCGGCGTCGCTCGAAGAAACCTCGGCGGCTCTCTCGGAGATCACCGAAACCGTGAAGACCGCCTTCGACCGCGCCGAAGAAGCCAGCCACATGGTCGACAACGCCAAGGACTATGCGGAGAAGTCGGGCGAAGTCGTCAACGACGCCATGGCCGCCATGGAACGAATCGAAGGGGCGACCGACGAGATCGGCAAGATCATCAACGTCATCGACGAAATTGCCTTCCAGACCAACCTTCTTGCGCTCAACGCAGGCGTCGAGGCGGCACGCGCCGGCGACGCCGGCAAGGGCTTTGCAGTCGTTGCCCAGGAAGTCCGCGCGCTCGCCGGAAGAGCTGCAGAAGCCGCCCACGACATCAAGACCCTCGTTGGCCGATCAAGCGACGAAGTGCGCTCCGGCGTCGAGCTGGTGACAGCGACTGGCGAGGCGCTGCACCGCATCGGCGAAGATGTTTTACGAATTAACGAGCACGTTAAGGCAATCGTTACCAGCGCGAGAGAACAATCAGTTGGACTGAGCGAGATCAATTCGGCCGTCGGACAGATGGACCAGGTCACGCAACAGAATGCCGCGATGGTGGAGCAGACCAATGCGGCAAGCCATACGCTGGCGAGCGATGCGGAAAACCTTTCGCGCCTCGTCGGCCAGTTCAAGGTGAACTTGGACGGACCTGCTCATGGCCAACAGCAGGAGGCAGCGCGCACCGCCTCCCCTCAGAGACCGTCTCCCGCACGGGCCCTGATGAACAAGGTTGCGGGATCATTCAACCGGACCGCTTCGGCAACAGCACCTGCTGCCGCAGCACAAGAACACTGGGAAGAGTTCTGAACATGAGCAATGCCATCAAACAGTCGGGCGCCTATCTGGAAATCGTATCCTTCCATCTCGGCGACCAGGAATTCTGCATCGACATCATGGCCATCCGCGAAATCCGTGGCTGGGCGCCGGTGACCCCGATGCCGCACACGCCGCCCTACGTTCTCGGCCTGATCAACCTGCGCGGCGCCGTGATCCCGGTTATCGACATGGCATGCCGCCTGGGCATGAAGATGACGGAACCGTCCGAACGTGCAGCGATCATCGTGACCGACATCGCCGGCAAGCTGGTAGGCCTTCTGGTCGAACAGGTTTCCGACATGATGACGATCAAGAGCGAAGATCTGCAGCCGGCACCCGAAATCATCCCGGAAGCCCAGCGCGCCTTCTGCCGCGGCATCGTCGCTCTCGAGAAATCTATGGTCTGCTTCCTCAACCTCGACACCGTCATCGCCGACGAACTCGCCCAGGCTGCCTGAGCGAACCCACTCTTCCCCGGAAGGAGCCTCGACCGTGTCGGGGCTCGTTCCCGTTTGTGCAAAAGGTCAGGCCGAAAAGTTCCAAATTTTCCGGCGACAGATAAACACGTTTTAGTCAACAGTTATTTTAAAGCATACGGAACTCTGTCCGGCTCCGGACGTTTCTCCAGTGCTTCCGACGACGCGGAAGTTTCTGCAAGGAAACCAAGGAGAAATATCATGAATTCTGCCGTTAAACTCGCGCTCGCCGGTGCAATGTCTATCGCGTCCTTCTCGGGCGTAGCACTGGCCCAGACCGCTGATCCGATGGTTGACACCACGACCACCACGAATTCCACGACGATGACCGAAGGCGTGAACATCGTCTATCTCGACAGCCTGAACAATGACCAGGACCGTCAGCAGCACACCCGCCTGGAAGCAATGGTCAACGACCAGAGCGCCATGGCTGAAGCCCAGGCAGAGGCAAGCGCTGACCCGGCCATCATGGCAGCTCTGCAGGAAAAGAGCATCGAGACCATGAACGTCATCGACGTTGAAACTGCAGCCAACGGCGGCAAGGTCGTCTACGTCAAGTAAGTCGCACTAGCGACTTCCAATAACGCCCTGGATCCGAAAGGCTCCAGGGCGTCTTTGCGTGGAGAGGTGAACAGGATACCGCTCCGACCGGCTGCGAAATTGGGGGTGACGCAATGCCGGTCGCGCATGAATGAAGAAGGGCTGGCGGACGTGAAAGTGACGCCCGTCACACAGGGCCACGCTCAGTCCATTCCCCCCAAAACTGGTCTGTTACTTCGGCTTCCCGTTTTCCCAGACGACATTCTGGTTGAAGAGCGGCACCGTCGAAATGGCCATCTTTGCCGATCCTTCCACGACCTGCCGCGAATGGGCCAGATAGATCAGGGTGTCGTTCTCTTTATCGTAGATCCGGTTGACGACCAGCGACTTCCAGATGATCGAAAGCCCCTCGCGGAAAACCTCCTCGCCATCCTCCGAAAGATCGATATTGCCGATCTCGATCGGCCCCGTCTGACGGCAGGCGATGGAATTGTTGGAGGGATCCTCGAACCAGTTGCCCTTGGAAAGCCGGTCGATGATCGAACGGTCGAAATAGGTGACGTGGCAGGTGACGCCCTTCACTTCCGGATCGGTGACCGCTTCGACAACGATATCATTGCCGACCCAGTCGACCCCGACCTTGCCGACAACCTCCGCGGCCACTGGCAGGGCAGTCGCAGCCGTTACGGCAGCGGCGGCAAGGATATGCTTCAGGGACATGTTCATCACTCCTTTGTGAACGCTGTCCCAAAGATAAGGCGCCGCATCACGCTTGCAAGGCGACGACCCGCCTTGGCTTGCGCGCAAAGGAGCATGGCTCGTAGCCGCGGCGGTTCAACCGCCCGACATTGAGGCCGAGCTTCAGCGCCAGGTCGAAGATATCGGCGAGTTCCGCCTCCGCCGCCATCGCAAGGCAAGCCTCCGCGCAGATCCGAGCATCCTCTGCGGCATTATGGTGCGAGAAGGTCAGGCCTAGGTGAGCAGCGAGAATATTCAGCCGATGCGAACCGAGATCCGGCCAGTGACGCTGGGCAAGCTTGACGCTGCAGAGATAGGACAGCTCCGGATATTCGAGGCCACAGAGATCGAGGCAGGCTCGCAAAACCGAGAAATCGAAGGACGCGTTATGCGCGATCATCCGCGCGCCCTCGAAATCGGCCGCGAATTCAGCCATCACATCGGCGAAATCAGGCGCATGAGCAGTATGCTCAGGACGGATACCGTGGATGGCGACGTTGAACGGCGAGTACCGATTGTCGGGCGGCCGGATAAGCCGTTCCTCCACACGCACGACCCGACCATCCTCGATGAAGGCGAGCCCAACCGAGCAGGCGCTGGCCCGTGCCTCGGTCGCAGTCTCGAAGTCGATCGCAATGGTTTTGCCGGAGAAAGGAGAAATCTGCATCCACGAAGCTTTAATTCCTTCAGCGGATTCGAACAAGGCACGCGCCGATCGCCTTGACCTTATGCCAGCACTTGGGCATCGTCCTGTCATGTCCATTCATTCGACCGCCGTGATGACCCACCTCGTGCTCACCTCCCTTGAGGGTGTGCGGGTCAGGTTGCGTCGATAGAAGGCACCGACCCGGACGCCCTGCGGCAGAGCAGGCGTCTGGATCTCGCTCTCCCGCCATTCCTGAAGGAGAGAGATGTCGAAGCAAAAGCCCATTACACGACAGAATGAAGAGCCATGGCCGGAAGGCCTGACGATCAGGGCGCGGTCGGTAGCGGATGCGTCAGCCGTGGCTGAACTGCACAATCTTCAGGGCTATCGTTGGGGCACCATGCGGCTTCCCTTCGAGAGCGTCGAGGAGATCAGGCGCGGCATCGAACAACAGGCAAGCGGCGTCACAAGCCTCGTGGCTCTGCTCGATGGCGTCTTGGTTGGCGACATCGCCTTGTTGCCGGGCAAAGGCCGACGCGCGCATGCAGCCACGATCGGCATGGGCGTCCACGATGACTATCGCCGTCGCGGCATCGGTCGGGCCCTGCTTGGCGAAGCTGTTGCAATGGCAGACGACTGGCTGAACCTGCGGCGTCTTGAACTGACCGTCTATGCCGACAACGAGGTAGCGATCGCCCTTTATGAGCGCTTCGGCTTTGCGGTCGAGGGCAAGATGAAGGACTACGGCTTCCGCGCCGGCCAGTATGTCGATGCGCTCGCGATGGCACGCCTGCGCACGTGAGGCCTAGAGGCGAGCGCGCTGGGCCGTCCTCGCCTTCACCATATCGCGCCTTTTGCTCGCCTCCCCCTCGACTTTCGGGGTGGAGGCGAGTAGGAACAGCGCCAACATACCCGCAATCGGCGGGCGCGGCGCTTTGGCCCGCATCATCCATCACATTCGAAAGACCACTCCATGACTGATTTCGACGCCATCGTCCCGGCGATCGCCGAGGCCTTGCGCAAGCGCGGCTACGAGACCCTGACCCCCGTGCAGCAGGCCATGATCGACCCCGACCTCGAAGGTCGCGATGCGCTCGTTTCTGCCCAGACCGGCTCCGGCAAGACCGTGGCATTCGGGCTCGCAATGGCCCCGACCATCATTCCAGACAGCGGCCGCTTCGACCGCGCTGGCACCCCGCTCGCCCTCGCGATTGCGCCGACGCGCGAACTCGCGATGCAGGTCAAGCGCGAACTGGAATGGCTTTATGCCGAAACCGGTGCGATCATTGGCTCCTGCGTCGGCGGCATGGATATCCGCAATGAGCGGCGCGCTTTGGAGCGCGGCGCCCATATCGTGGTTGGCACGCCGGGCCGCCTGCGCGACCACATCACCCGTGGCGCCCTCGATCTGTCGCAGATGCGGGTCGTCGTTCTCGACGAGGCCGATGAGATGCTCGATCTCGGTTTCCGCGAGGACCTCGAATTCATCCTCGAGGAATCGCCGGATGACCGCCGCACCCTGATGTTCTCGGCAACGGTGCCGCGCTCGATCGCCGATCTTGCCAAGAGCTACCAGCGTGACGCGCGCCGCATCGAGACCGTTTCGGAAAAAAAGCAGCACGTCGACATCGAATACCGGGCCCTGCCCGTCGCCAATCCCGACCGGGAGAACGCGATCATCAATGTCCTGCGCTTCTATGAGGCGCGCAATGCCATCGTCTTCTGCTCGACACGCGCAGCCGTCAACCACCTGACCGCCCGCCTGCACAATCGCGGCTTCTCCGTCGTGGCTCTGTCGGGCGAGCTCTCGCAGAACGAGCGCACCCATGCGCTGCAGGCCATGCGTGACGGCCGGGCCCGCGTCTGCATCGCGACAGATGTCGCAGCACGCGGCATCGACTTGCCCGGCCTCGAACTCGTCATTCATGCCGATCTGCCAACCAATTCCGAAACCCTGCTGCACCGCTCGGGCCGCACCGGCCGTGCCGGCAACAAGGGTGTTTCCGCCCTCATCGTGCCGAACAGCGCACGCCGCAAGGCAGAACGCCTGCTCGCTGGCGCCAATGTCCGCCCCACTTGGGCACTGCCGCCGTCGGCTGACGAAGTCCAGGCCCGCGACGACGAGCGCCTGATGGCCGATCCCTCGCTGACCGAAGCGATTTCCGAGGACGAGGCCCAAATGGTCGAGGCCCTGATCGCGACCCATGGCGCCGAACAGGTCGCAGCCGCCTTCCTGCGCCTGCAGCGTGGCAATCGCTCGGCACCGGAAGACCTGATCCCCGTCAGCCTGGACGCCGGCAAGGCCCGCAAGGAGCCGGATTATGCCAACCCGTCGAATGCCGCCACCAAGCCGCGCGGCGACTTCGGTCCCAGCGTCTGGTTCTCGGTTTCGGTCGGCCGTCGCCAGAATGCCGAGCCGCGCTGGCTGATCCCGATGCTCTGCCGCAATGGCAACATCACCAAGAACGAGATCGGCGCGATCAAGATGCAGCCGGAGGAAACCTTCGTCGAGATTGCCGAAAGCGCGCTCGACACCTTCCTCGGCGCACTCGGTCCCAACAAGGCGCTGGAGCGCGGCATCACGCTCGCCCAGCTGCCAGGCATGCCCGATTTCAACGCGCCGCCGAAGGAGCGGGCTCCCCGCCCGCCGCGCGACAATGGCGATCGCAAGCCTTACGGGGAAAAGAAGGCTTACGGCGACAAGAAGCCCTTCGGCGATAAGAGGCAGTTCGGCGACAAGAAACCCTACGCCCGCGAGGACGATGGCCCTGCCCGCCCGCGCGACGCCATGGCCGCAACCGATGCCGACGTCTGGGGCGATGCGCCGAAGCCGAAGCGGTCCGATTGGAGTGACGACAAGCCCTCCTTCAAGAAGAAGCCGAAAGGCGCCTCCAACGCATGGGATAAACCAGCCAAGCCCGAATGGACCGGAAAGCCGAAAGGTGACAAGCCGGCATTCGGCGGCAAACCCAAGGGCAAGTTCGACGATCGCGGCGGCAGCGGCGGCCTCAAGAAAAAGAGCTTCAAGCCGAAAGGCTGACGGCGGAAGCCAGCGCGGGCACTGCCCACCCCTCAAGCGATAAACGCGGTCGCCCTTGATGAGCGACCGCGAAATGGAACAAGCAACGTCCCTCGCGCATTCCCCGCGCGGCAAGGGACGGTGCGATTATGACAGCAATCGATGACGAAAACGACGATGCGAAGCGGCTCAATCGCTTCCTGGTCGGACTGGCGCGCGGCATCGCCGGCGCCCTGCTCTTCTCGCTTCCGATGCTGATGACGATGGAGATGTGGTTCCTCGGCTTCTACATGGAGCGGGAACGGCTCCTTCTCCTGCTCCTCCTGAATATCCCCCTGCTCGTCGGCCTGTCCCACCGCATCGGCTTCGAGCGCACGGCGACCTGGCGCGAATCCGCGCGCGATGCGGTCGTGGCCTACGGGATGGGAATTGCAGCCAGCGCCCTGATCCTGGCACTGCTCGGTGTCATCAAGCCGGACATGTCACCGCATCAGTGGATAGGCATGATCGCCCTGCAGTCGGTACCCGCAAGCATCGGTGCCTTGCTCGGTCGAAGCCAGTTGAGCATGAGTGACGACGATGACGATGAGGAAGACGATCCGTCCGACACGCCCGAGACCAGTTACATCACCGAACTCTTCATGATGGCGGTCGGTGCGCTTTACCTCTCCCTGAACCTTGCCCCGACGGAAGAGATGATCCTGCTCGCCTACAAGATGACGGTGTGGCACGCGCTCGTCTTGCTCGCTCTGTCACTCATGCTGATGCACGGCTTCGTCTACGCACTCGCCTTCAAGGGAAGCCACAGCCTGGATGAGGGAACACCTGCCTGGCACGCCTTCTTCCGCTTTACCGTACCGGGTTATCTCGTTGCCCTCGCCGTCAGCCTCTATACCCTGTGGACCTTCGGCCGGCTGGACGACCTCGGCGCGACCGAAGCCCTTCTCACGATCATCGTGCTCGGCTTCCCGGCTGCCATCGGCGCGGCCGCAGCCCGTCTGGTGTTGTGAGGGATCCGACATGACAAGCAGCAAAAAGAACATGGAACAGGTCCGGTCCCATTGGATCGAGTGGGTGACCGGCCTGATCGCCACAGTGATGATCCTCGCCATGATCGGCTGGCTCCTCTTCGAAGCGGCAACGACGCGGGACCGTCCGCCTGAGCTATCGGCCAAGGTCCTCGACATCGCGCCCCTGTCCTCCGGCTGGCGCGTCATGATCGAAGTCAGAAATGACGGGGATCAGGCGGCAGCCGCCGTGGACGTCAAAGCGACGCTCACAGAGGGAGGCACCACGGTGGAGGAAGCGCAAACGACCTTCGACTATGTGGCGGCCGGTTCAACCTCGCGTGGCGGCCTGATCTTCAAGCGTGACCCATCGTCTTTTGGACTGGAAGTTGTACCGACCGGGTTCACAGAACCGTGACTGTGCCGTTTTGACACGGATGAAGATGCAATCCTGAGTTACAGATTCATCCAACCTTAATTTTTCAGGGATTAAGACTAGTAGAAATGCAGATGAGGACTTTACTCCTCAGGTTGCATTCGTCACCTTGACATCATGCGGCCACGGGGCACGGGGCCATACAGATTTTATGATGGAAGACGGCGCTGACAGTAGTTCGCGTCGCGAAAGAATTTAACCTCAAGTCTTATTGTGTGGTCGCACCGATGTTGAAGAAGCAGATCGAAGCTTGGGTAATCCAGGACATTGGACTGACGGAGTTCGACAACTGGAACGCCGTCATCCGTTTCGCCAATCGACTGTCCATCCGCAACTCCATAATTGCCTGCTTCATGGTGGCGGGCATGCTGGCTGTCATGCATGCCTTCGACCTGCTGCTCAATCCCCTGTGGCGCGACATGGCCATCGGCTGTAGCATCGCCGTCGTCGTAGCCTTCGTGCTGACGATGCTGTGCAGCCTCTACATGGGCTATGCCGTCATCCACCTCGCCCGCACCCGGCTCGAATTTCGCCAGTTGAGCCGGACGGACATGTTGTCGGGTCTTCTCAACCGCCGGGCCTTTATCGATGATCTCTCGCAGGTCGAGCGCGGCCATCTTCTGATCCTCGACATCGACCGCTTCAAACAGATCAACGATCGCTACGGCCATATGGCAGCCACGCTGACCGAGATCGTCGGACCGAGCCACCTCGTTGCGCGCATCGGCGGCGAGGAATTCGCCATTCTCTTCCAGGACTGCGAATTTGCCGAAGTCGTCTCGACGGCGGAACGCATCAGGCGCTCGATCGCGAACCGCCTAATCGAAGCGTTCCATCAATCGATTGCCGTCACCGTCTCTGGCGGCCTTGCCGACATCACGCCGATGCGGGATTTCTCCGCAGTCTACGCGGCCGCAGACCGTGCGCTCTACGCTGCCAAGTCATCCGGTCGCAATCGGATCGTGCTGGAGCGAGAGCTGCCCCGCGGCGCCCCGGTGGAGCCGACGAGCCTCGATCTCACAAACGCCGCCATGAGCCTTGCCTGATCATCCACCGATCAGAGCAAGCCACTCATCTTCGGTCATGACTTCGACGCCGAGTTCACGGGCCTTGTCGAGCTTGGAGCCAGCACCGGGCCCGGCAACGACATAATCCGTCTTCTTCGACACCGAGCCTGCCACCTTCGCCCCGAGCCCCTCGGCACGCGCCTTGGCTTCGTCACGCGTAAAGCGCTCGAGCGAGCCGGTAAAGACAACCGTCTTGCCAGCAACCGGACTGTCGCTGACGACGGCTGCTTCGGCATCGAGCGGCGTCACTTCGCTGAGAAGCCTTTCGACGACCTCCAGATTACGCGGCTCCTTGAAAAACTCGACAATCGAGGCTGCAACCACTTCGCCGATGCCGTCGATGCTGTTCAGATCGTTCCAGGCATCACCGGACTTCGAGCCAGCCGCCTGCATCGCCTCTGCGAAGGCAGCATAGCTGCCATAGGAGCGAGCCAGGAGCTTTGCCGTCGTCTCGCCCACATGGCGGATGCCGAGCGCGAAGATGAAGCGGTTGAGGGCGATCTCGCGCCGGGCATCGATCGCTTCGAAAAGCTTGCGCACACTGACGCGGCCGAACCCCTCGATGTTTTCGAGCTTGGTGAGCGAGCGCTCCTGCCGCGCCTTGAGCGTGAAGATATCGGGCGCTGTGCGGATCATCAGCGCGGGATCGTCGCTCTCGAAGAAGAAGTCGACCTGCTTGGTGCCAAGTCCCTCGATGTCGAAGGCGTTGCGAGACACGAAATGCTTGATGTGCTCGACGGCCTGAGCCCGGCAGACGAAGCCACCGGTGCAGCGCGTGACGGAATCGAGCTTGCCGGTCTTTTCATTCTTCTCCCGCACGGCGTGACTGCCACAGACCGGGCACGTCTTGGGGAAGACATAGCGGCTCGCCTCCGCGGGGCGCTTTTCCAGGACCACATCCAGCACCTGCGGAATAACGTCCCCCGCCCGCTGCACGATCACCGTATCACCGATGCGGATATCATGCTCTTCGGGGCGGATCCGCTGGCCGGAATTGCCGATGCCTTCGATATAATCGGCGTTGTGGAGCGTGGCATTCGTCACCACGACACCACCGACCGTAATCGGCGTCAGGCGCGCCACAGGCGTCAGCGCTCCGGTGCGGCCGACCTGGATGTCTATGGCCTCGACCGTGGTGAAGGCCTGTTCGGCGGGGAATTTGTGAGCGGTTGCCCAGCGCGGCGACCGCGAACGGAAGCCGAGGCGGGCCTGAAGGTCGAGCCGGTCGACCTTGTAGACGACCCCGTCGATGTCATAATCCAGATCCGGCCGCTGCAAACCGATCTCGCGGTAGTGGTCGAGGATCGCCTGAACCGACGAGAGCCGCTCGGTCAGCGGATTGATCGGGAAACCCCAGCGACCGAAGACCTGCACCATCTCCCACTGCGTCTCGGCCGGCATCTGGCTCATTTCGCCCCAGGCATAGGCAAAGAACCGCAGCTTGCGGCTTGCAGTCACCTTCGGATCGAGCTGACGCAGCGAGCCTGAGGCCGTGTTGCGCGGGTTCACATAGGTCTGCTTGCCCTCGGCCTCCATCTGCGCGTTGAGCGCCATGAAGTCGGACTTCGCCATATAGACTTCACCGCGCACCTCGACGATATCAGGGGCATCGGCAGGCAGCTCGTTCGGGATCTCGCGGATCGTGCGAATGTTCGCCGTCACGTTCTCGCCGGTAGTCCCGTCGCCGCGGGTCGCCGCTGTCACCAGCTTGCGGTTCTCGTAGCGCAGCGACATCGACAGGCCGTCGATCTTCGGCTCCGCGGTGAAGGCGATCGAGTTGTCGGGCATCTGCCCGAGGAAGCGGTAGACGGAAGAGACGAAGTCCTGCACGTCCTCGTCGGAGAAGGTGTTGTCGAGCGACAGCATCGGCCGCGCATGGGTCACCTGGGCAAAGATGCCGGCGGGCGCTGCACCCACCCGCTGGGACGGGCTGTCGGTGCGAACAAGCCCCGGAAACTGCGCCTCGATCGCATCATTGCGCCGCTTCAGCGCGTCGTAATCGGCATCCGAGATCTCGGGCTTGTCCTTGCCATGATAGAGCGCATCGTGATGCGCGATCTCTGCCGCCAGGCGCTGCAGCTCGGCCTTCGCCTGCTCCTCGCTCAGGGTTTCGACGGGAATGGTGTCAACGGCCATGGCAACCTCCGGAATCTCCTGTCGGGTTTAGCGGAAATTCGGCGAATGAAAAGAGCGTGCGATCAGTCCTCGACCTTGCTCAACGAGACCTTGCTAAGATCGATCCGAGCGGTGAGCGGCAGGTGGTCGGAAGCAAGCCTCGCAAGCGGCGTGTCATGCACGCTGAGATCGGCGATCAGCCCGACCCTGTTCGCCATGATCCGATCGAGAGAGAGAACCGGCAACCGCGCCGGAAAGCTCGGAAGTGGCGGAGGTAGCGGCCCAAAAACCGGCTCCAGGCGGGTCAGCGCCGAGCCCGGCCCCAGCCGCCATTCGTTGAAGTCCCCCATCAGGAGTGTCGGTCGCTCTGCGCGCCGCTGCAGGAGTTCGAGGATCACGTCGGCCTGCTGGCGCCGCGCCCAGCGCAGAAGCCCGAGATGCGCCGCGATGACGCGAAGCCCTGCCCTGCCCTCGAGATCGATCTCCGCCACCAGTGCACCGCGCGGTTCGAGCCCTGGCAGCGCCACCTGATGCACGTCCCGGACGATCCCCTCCCGAAACAGCAGCACATTGCCACGCCAGCCATGCGATTTTGGCCCCGCAACCACGGGCACCGGCAGGAGCCCAGTTTCAAGCCGCAGCCGGTTGAGATCGAGCAGTCCGGATCGCTCCCCGAACCGCTGGTCGGCTTCCTGCAGGGCAATGACATCGGGACGGATTTCCTGGATGACGTCGATGATCCGCTCCGGATCGAAGCGCCCATCGACGCCCACGCATTTGTGGACATTGTAGGAGGCAACGGTCATCACGCCATCGGCGGTTTCAGACGTAATGCGCTCGTCCGGACGCCCTTTGCGGTTGCGGATCGAGGTCAACATCGTCCGGGCGAGGCTGGGTTTTGTCTTCTTCATCAAACCAGTTGCATCCGTCGTCATGGGGCCTGAGGCCGATCGTGGCGAAGGCAACCGATGGCCGGCCGCCTTAAATCAAAGATAGGGCGATCCGAGCCAGAACAAGCGGTCGATCAGCCGGTTGGGCAAAGAACGCGACTTCAAATCCTGCAAGGTCAGCTCTTCGGCATTCGCCAGGCTCTGGTCGATGCGACGCTCGATCTGTTCGGCCAGCACCCGATCGTAAACTTCCAAGTCTATCTCGAAGTTCAATCGCAGCGAACGCGAATCGAGGTTCGAGGAGCCGATGAAACACCACTGGCCATCGATCACCATAAGCTTGGAGTGGTCGAACGAGCCACTCGACAGATGGACGCGACAGCCCTCCCGCAAAATCTGGTCGAACTGTCCCATCATCGCCCGCGCGACGATCGCGAGATTGTTCTGAGACGGCACGATGACATCGACCTCGACGCCGCGGCGCGCCGCGGTATTCAAGGCTGCGATGAAGGTCGTGTCCGGCAGGAAATAGGGTGAAACGATGCGGATCGATTTTTCGGCCACGGAGAAGGCGCCGAGAAGCAGTTTGTGATTGGTTTCGATATGGGAGTCAGGACCTGACACCACCGCTCGGATGGCCGTTCCCGTTCCGGGCACAACGCCGTCGAGCTGGACATGCCAGACAGGTCCCAGCAACACTTCGCCCGTCTCGAAATGCCAGTCTTCCGCCGCAACGGCGAGGATATCCGCAACGACGGGACCGCTTACCTTGAAGTGGGTGTCACGCGCGCCATCAGGACCGGTAAAGGCCGCACGGATGTTCATCCCGCCGATGAAGCCAACCGTGCCATCCACGACGAGGATCTTCCGGTGAGTGCGCAGATTGGCATAAGGCAGCCGGAGGCCCATGATGACCTGCCCGTTGAAGGTGGCGACGGGCACGCCGCCCTCCTCCAAATAACCAATGATGCTGGGCACGCTGTAGCGGGCTCCGACGGCGTCGACGATGACGCGCACATCGACGCCACGCTGATGAGCGGCAATCAGGCAATCCGCGATCCGGCGCCCAACGGCATCCCGATCGAAGATATAGGTTTCGAGAATGATGCTCCGCTCGGCACCCTCGATCGCTTCGCACATGGCATCGAAGGTCTCGTCGCCGGTGGACAACATGGTGATCGAGTTGCCCGAGGAGAGCGGGTGCCGCGTGACCTTTTCGCCCAGCTGCAACATCTGCCCGAACCGGCAGCCGAACCTGTCGGCGATTTCGTCCTCCCCGATGCTGTAGCGCGAGAGGTGCCGCCAGATCTCATCCAGCTCAAGCGCGCGCCGCGAGATGAGCGTCGCCCGCCGGATGCGGTTGATCCCGGCAACCGCGTAGATCATGGCGCCGACGAGTGGCGAGAGGATGATGATGCCGACCCAACCCAGCGCCGACCGGACCTCGCGCTTGGTCATTGCCGCATGCACTGCCGCGACCGTGCCGAACACCACGGACATGACGGCAAGGGTCTCGGCCCAGTAGATCTGGATCAGTTCGAGCATGGCAAGCCAGCCAAACAGGTTTCAGCAGGAAGAGCAACCGGTACGGGGGTGATGGGGATCACTCCCCGGCTGCCAGCAGCTTGGCGGCGGCCGCACGCGCTTCGTCGGTCACGGAGGCGCCGGCGAGCATACGGGCGATCTCTTCCTTGCGATGCTCCGGCTCCATGATCGCAACGCGTGTCGCGATCTTGTCGCCGGCATCGCCGGTCGGGCCTTTCGAGATCAGGAAATGCGTCGAGGCGCGGGCGGCAACCTGGGGCGCATGGGTGACGGACAGCACCTGGACCTTGGCCGAGAGCCGCTTCAATCGCTGTCCGATTGCATCGGCCACGGCGCCGCCGACGCCGGTATCGATCTCGTCGAAGACCAGCGTCGGCGCAGAACCACGATCGGCAAGCGCCACCTTGAGCGCCAGGAGGAAACGCGAAAGCTCGCCCCCGGATGCGACCTTCATGATCGGGCCTGGACGCGTGCCCGGATTAGTCTGAACGTGGAATTCGACCGTGTCTATGCCGTCGGCCGTCGCGTTGTCAGGATCGGCGGCCACTTCCACCATGAACCGCGCCCGCTCGAGCTTCAGCGCCGGCAGCTCCTGCATCACAGCATCGGCAAGCGTCTGCGCGGCGTTTTGGCGCTTGGCAGACAGCTGCTGGGCCAGATGATCGTAATGCGCCTTGGTCTCGCGCACGGCCGCTTCCAGCTGGCCAAGACGCTCTTCGCCGGCATCGAGATCGGCGAGATCCGCCACCATCTTTTCCGCAAGTGCCGGCAGATCGGCGACGGCGACCGAATACTTGCGTCCGGCCGCTCTCAACGCGAACAACCGCTCTTCGACCCGTTCCAGTTCGCGCGGATCAAACTCCGTCCGCCGCAGCGCCGACTCGACTTCCATCTGGGCCGCAGACAAGGTGTCGAGCGCCGTTCCCAGGAGTTGCACGGTCTCTTCCAGCAGTCCCGGCGCTTCCTGGCTCTTGCGCTCGAGACGGCGCATCAGCGAGGCAATATGCGGAACAGGCGACGCATTGCCATTCAGGAATTCCGAGGCCTCGGCGATGTCGCCTGCAATGCGTTCGGATTTCTGCATGGCAGAGCGGCGCTCGGCAAGTTCATCCTCCTCGCCATCGAGCGGCGAAAGACCTTCCAATTCCTCGACCGAAGCCCGCAGATAGTCCGCCTCACGCGCGGCGGCCTCCACCTTGGCCTTGTGCGCCTTGAAGGATCGCTCGGCATCGCGCCAGCGACGATAGCTCTCTCCGAGATCGACGGCCTCGTCGGTTAGGCCCGCAAAGGCATCGAGCAGCATCCGGTGTGCATTGGTGTCGATCAGAGCGCGATCATCATGCTGGCCGTGGATCTCGACCAGCAATTGTCCGACCTGGCGCATCAATTGGACGCTGACCGGCTGATCGTTGATGTAAGCGCGCGTGCGGCCATCGGCCGACTGGACGCGGCGGAAAATCAGATCGCCGTCGTCGTCGACACCGTTGCCCTTGAGCAGGGTGCGCGCCGCATGGCTGTTGTCGACGTCGAAGACAGCTGTCACCTGCCCCTTGTCCTCGGCGTGACGCACAAGCGACCCGTCACCGCGACCGCCGAGGGCGAGCGACAGACTGTCGAGCAGGATGGATTTGCCAGCACCGGTCTCCCCGGTCAGCACGGAAAGGCCCGTTTCGAATGCAAGATCCAGCCGCTCGATCAGAACGATATCGCGGATCGACAGCTGGACCAGCATGGGCTCAGATTCTCACTTCGTCAGATTAGACTTGTCAGGTCCCGATCAGCAGCCTGCGGCCAGCACGGGTGATCCAGGACCCGCTGTTTTCACGCGGCTCGACCCCACCCCGCTGCAGCAGCGCATAACTATCGGCATACCACTGGCTGTCCGGATAGTTGTGGCCGAGAACGGCAGCCGCCGCCTGCGCTTCCGAGACGACGCCCATGGCGTAATAGGCTTCGACCAGACGCGCCAGCGCCTCTTCGATCTGGTTGGTGTTCGGATACTGCTCGACCACGACACGGAAGCGCGAGACGGCGGCGAGATATTCCTTGCGCTCCAGATAGTAGCGACCGACCTGCATCTCCTTGCCGGCGAGCTGGTCGCGCGCGAAACGGATCTTCGCCTGTGCGTCGTCGACATATTCCGAATCGGGGAACTCGTTGACGACGCGCTGCATCGCTTCGATCGTCTTGACCGAGTTGCGCTGATCCTGCGTGACGCTCGAAATCTGCTTCCAGTAGGAAAGACCGACCAGATACTGCGCATAGGCAGCGTCCTCAGACTTCGGGTAAAGGCTCATATAGCGGTTGCCGGTGGAGATCGCATCCGCATAACGGCCGAGGCGATACTTCGTGAAGGTGCTCATCACGAGTGCCTTGCGCGACCATTCCGAGAACGGATGCTGGGCATCGACGGCATCGAACTTGCGAGACGCTTCGCTCATGTTGCCGGCCTTGATGTTGGCAAGGCCCTGATTGTAGAGCACTTCCGGCGGCTCGGTCTCGGCAGCGAGCTTGCTGATGTCGATATCCGGGTCCGATTGGCATCCGGCGAGCACGGCGCCCACGGACATCATCACACACAGGCCTGCAATACGCGCGGCTTTCTTCACAACGACCGATCCCACTTGATTCATTCGAAAGATCCCGATTGCAGCGCCGCTTGAAAAACCGTCGCCTTCAACTGGCGTTTCTAGCCACAAAAGCGGCACTAGGGCAACGCAGTGATGTGACTTTAACGCATTTTTGTGGCGGGCCGCCCAGAAAGTGCCGCTTGTGCCCGCCTCTTTCCGCACCTTGCAAAAACGCCGACCTCGATGAAGGCCGGCGTTCGGATTCTGTTTCAGGGACTGGCAGTTAGGCCGACCAGGGAGCGAATTCCGGAACCTGGACCGGAACGAACTCGCGGGCACGGACCTGATAGCTGCGGCTCGGCGCTTCCACGACCTCATAGGCCGTCGGATCGCTTAGCAGCGCCTTCAGCGCGTTCGCATTCATCTTGTGACCACCGCGATAGGAACGGTAGCAGCCGATGAACTGGGCGCCTGCCAGCGCCAGGTCGCCCACGGCATCCAGCGTCTTGTGACGGACGAACTCGTCCTTCTCGTAGCGCAGGCCCTCAACATTGATCACGGTATCGTCGTCGGAGATGACGACAGAGTTCTCAAGCGACGAGCCGAGCGCAAAGCCAGCGGCCCAAAGTCGCTCGACATCACGCATGAAGCCGAAGGTGCGCGCCCGCGACAATTCGGTCTTGAAGCTTTCGGCCGTCAGATCACCTTCCCACTTCTGCCGGCCGATCAGCTTGCTGTCGAAGTCGATCTCGACTTCAAAACGCGTGCCGTCATAGGGGCGGAATTCCGACCAGGAGGCGCCCGATTCGATCCGCACCGGCTTGGTCACACGAATGTAGCGACGCTTGACGCCGAGATTGGTGATGCCGACCTGTTCGATCGTCTCGATGAACACTTCGGAGCTACCATCCATGATCGGCATCTCGGCGCCATCGACTTCAACGATGACGTTGTCAAGGCCGAGCGCATAAAGCGCTGCCATGACGTGTTCGATGGTGGCGATCGAACGGGCCGGATTGGTTCCGAGAACCGTGCAGAGATCGGTATTGCCGACGTGTGCGGAAACGGCGCGATACTCGCTCACCGAACCATCGTCATGCTGACGCTGGAACACGACGCCCGTACCGGCTTCCGCCGGCTGGAAGGTGATGCTGACCTCTCGACCGGAATGAACCCCGATCCCAGTCAGCGTGAGCGGCGCTGCGATCGTGGTCTGAAATCCGAGCAAAGCAATTGCCATTCCGATAGCCTTAAAGATGAAGCGACGAGGCGGTGGATCTGAAACTTCCCGTCGCTAATGCGTGTCGAAGACTCAGGCAGAGTCCTGTTTCGATCTCATACATACGTGGCCCCGCCCCTCCAGCCAAATCACTGATTCTTTCGCGCTGTAACGAAGCCAGCCCATTGATTAACATCAGGAAATTCACGAACTGAAACAGTTCGTGAAATGCAGAAAACCCGGGTCTCTCAACCCGGGTTTCCAAAGCAGGTCTGATCCAGTCTTAGCTCGTCTGGCGACGCAGGAAGGCCGGGATCTCCAGTTGGTCGTCTTCGCTGCCAGCACGTGCCGGCGTTGCACGACCGTGATCATCCAGCTGGCCGCGACGCGGAGCGTAGAGGCTTGCCTCAGCCGAGAGCGGACGGCGCTGCTGCGAAGGAGCAGCCGGCGCAGAACCGGTCATGTCACCCATCACCGGCTCTTCATCGGCCTGACGGCCCAGCGAGTTGGTGATGCGCTTCAAAAGACCCATCGGGCCACGCTCGTCCTGGGCGGCAGGTGCTGCCGGCTGGGCGCGGTGATCGATTTCGGCGCGCAGCACCGGCGGGAAATCTTCGACCTTCGGCATGCGGACCGGTTCGGCGGCCATGCGGGGCTCGGCCGCCATCGGTGCCGGCGCGACAGGCGCCTGCATGACGGGAGCCGGCTGCTGCATCACCGGAGCCGGCTGGCTCATGACCGGGGCCGGAGCGACCGGCTGGACCATCTGCGGCGCAGGGGCTGCTTCCGGCGCCGGCGAAGCGAACAGGCGGCTGGCCGGACGGAATTCCTGCTGCGGAGCAGGCTGCGGCTGGCTCACCGGCTGACGGGCGACGGCGATTTCGAGTTCCCGTTCCATGGCTGCTTCAGCCGAACGGATGGTGTCTGCGACCGGATCCATGGTCGGCTTGGGGGCCTGCGTCATTGCAGGCTGATATGCGGCCGGTGCCGGAGCAACGGCCGCGGAAGAACGCATAGCGGGCTTTGCCAGCGGAGCGGCTTCGAAGCCCTTGGAGGCAAGAGCAGCGCGGTCGATGCCGGTAGCAACGACGGAGACGCGAATGATGCCTTCCAGCGCTTCGTCGAAGGTGGCGCCCAGGATGATGTTTGCATCCGGATCGACTTCTTCGCGAATGCGGGTCGCAGCTTCGTCGACTTCGAAGAGAGTCAGGTCACGGCCGCCGGTGATCGAGATCAGCAGGCCCTGAGCGCCCTTCATCGAGGTTTCGTCGAGCAGCGGATTGGCGATGGCGGCTTCAGCAGCCTGCATTGCACGGCCTTCGCCCGAAGCTTCGCCGGTACCCATCATGGCGCGGCCCATCTCGCGCATCACGGAACGAACGTCCGCGAAGTCGAGGTTGATGAGGCCTTCTTTGACCATCAGGTCGGTGATGCAGGCAACGCCCGAGTACAGAACCTGGTCGGCCATCGCGAAGGCGTCGGCAAAGGTCGTGCGGTCGTTGGCGATGCGGAACAGGTTCTGGTTCGGGATGACGATCAGCGTGTCGACCGACTTCTGCAGTTCCTCGATGCCCTGCTCGGCCAGACGCATGCGGCGAGCGCCTTCGAAGTGGAACGGCTTGGTGACGACGCCGACGGTCAGGATACCCTTGTTGCGGGCGGCCTGGGCGACGACAGGAGCAGCACCGGTGCCGGTACCACCACCCATGCCGGCGGTGACGAAGCACATGTGGGTACCGTTCAGGTGATCGATGATCTCATCGATGCACTCTTCAGCGGCGGCGCGACCGACTTCCGGCTGCGAGCCGGCGCCGAGGCCTTCCGTGACGTTGACGCCGAGCTGGATGATGCGCTCGGCCTTGGTCATGGTCAGCGCCTGGGCATCCGTGTTGGCGACGACGAAATCGACGCCCTGCAGACCAGCGGTGATCATGTTGTTGACGGCGTTGCCGCCACCGCCACCGACACCGAAGACGGTGATGCGGGGCTTCAGCTCAGTAATGTCTGGCTTCTGCAGCTTGATGGTCATGGTACCCGTTCCTTCTTTTCCCGGCCGCATCGCCAAGCCGGCCATGTCATTTCAACAGATTTCCCTTGGCCGAAACTTGTGTCCGGCCGGGTAAACTCAAAAACTCTCTTTCAGCCATTGCCCCATGCGGGCGAAGCGGCTGTTTCCGTTGCCGAAGGGCGAGAACAACCCGCCCTGCCCGGCATGTGTTTCCTGATCCGCCATCTGCGGATAGATCGTCAGGCCGACGGCCGTGGAGAAGGCCGGCCCCTTGGCGGCAGCCGGCAGACCCGACACCCCCATCGGACGACCGATACGCACGTTCCGGGCCAGAATGCGGCGCGCCGCCTCCGGCATCCCGGTGAGCTGGCAGGCACCACCCGTCAAAACGACGCGCTTTCCGACAACCGGCGAGAAGCCCGACTTCTGGATCCGGTCGCGCAGCATTTCGAGGGTTTCCTCGATGCGTGCGCTGATGATCCGGGTCAGAAGCGCCTTCGACACCTGGGTCGGCTGATCGCGATCATCCTCGCCGATCGGCGGGACGGACACGACTTCGCGATCGTCGGCGCCGTTGGCGACAGCCGAACCGTGAACGACCTTCAGACGTTCTGCATCCTCGATACGGGTGGAAAGCCCGCGCGCCAGATCGGTCGTCACATGGTGACCGCCGATCCCGATGGCGTCCGTATGGATCAACTTGCCTTCAGCGAAGACCGAGATGGTGGTCATGCCACCACCCATGTCGATCGCCGCGCAACCCAGCTCCACCTCGTCGTCGACCAGGGCAGCAAGGCCGCTGGCATAAGGCGTGGCAACCACGCCTTCGACGGTCAGGTGAGCGCGGTTGATGCAGAGCTCCAGATTGCGGAGCGCTGCCCGTTCGGCCGTGACCACGTGCATGTCGACGCCGAGAACATCGCCATACATTCCAAGTGGATCACGGATTCCTCGCTCTCCGTCAAGCGAAAAGCCCGTGGGCAGCGAATGCAGCACGGCGCGGTCGCTTCCCTGCGACTGCTGGCCGGCAGCGATCAGCACCTTGCGGAGATCACCCGATTCGACTTCCTGACCACCGAGATCGATGGTCGCGGTGTAGACGTCGGAACCGATGCGGCCCGCAGACACGTTGACGATCAGGCTTTCAACCGTCAGGCCAGCCATGCGCTCGGCAGCATCGACGGCAAGGCGAACGACGTTTTCGACCGCATCCAGATCGGCAATGACACCGGACTTGATGCCATGCGAACGCTGGTGGCCGAGGCCGATGACCTCGACATTGTGGGTGCGCCCCGGCAGCACGGCAGATTCACGCCGCGGCGTCAGCCGGGCAATGATGCAGACGACCTTGGTCGAGCCGATATCGAGTACCGAAACGACATGCGCCCGCTTGGACGACAGCGGCTTGGCGCGCGGGAGACCGAAAGAAGAGCCACCAAAGATGCTCATATCTTCTGCTCCAGCTTCTTGAGGGCTTTACGGCGCTCTTCGAGAGCCGCGGTACGACGCTCCTGCGCACCAGGCGTCAGGCGGATAGTGACACGGTCGGGGAGACGCAGATCAACGAGCGCCACATCCCGCGACAGAACCTGCTGCTCGGCATCGAAGCGATTGAGAAGCGCCAGCGCACCTGCAACATTCTCTTCCGGCAGACGGACGATGATGCCGTTGTCCAGATGCACATCCCAGCGGCGACCGCCAACGCGAACGAAAGCCTTCACCCGCGACGCAATCGCCGGCCAGTTCGAAAACTCTTCATCGATCGAAGCAGCTGCCGTCTCGGCGTCGCGACCGACAAAGAGCGGAAGCGAGGCAAACTTGTTGTCGCGCAGCGGCGCAATCACCGAACCCGACCGCTCGATCAGCGAGAGATCATTGCCATGCTGCCAGATCCCATAGGCCTGGCGCTCACGCAGCGCCACCTCGACGGTCGACGGATAAACCTTGCGGACTTCGGCCGATTCGACCCAGGGGAGCTCAGCCAGGGCGGCACGGGCTGCCGCAATATCGAGACCCAGCAGGCTCGTGGAGCCGTCGAGACCAAGAAGCTGCAGGATATCGATTTCGGACGTATGCTGATTACCGGAGACGCGAACATCCTCGACGGCGAAACCAGCAGAAGCCGTCACGCTCTGCATGACGACCGGACCATGACCACCAACAACCACGCCATGCAGCGCGACCAGACCGTAGAAGCCGGCAAGGCTGGCCTTGCCGAGGTGCCGCGGAATGGCGATACGCCCGGAGCACAGGCTGATCACGAAACGAACGACGCGGCGCAGGGGGCGCGGAAGCACCTTGGCCTCCGAAGAGGCGAGCGGCGAAGCCGGAAGCAGACCCGAAATCTCAGCCATTTTGTTACCGCTCAACGAGAACAAGAAGCGTCCTCCACCATCCAACGTAGAAACTCACCAAAGCTGTAGCCCGCATGGGCAGCCATTTCCGGCAGCAACGAGGTGGGAGTCATGCCCGGCTGGTTGTTGAGCTCCAGCCAAATCAGATCGCCATCCTCGGAGAAGCGATCGTCGTAACGGAAGTCTGAACGACTCACTCCGCGACACCCGAGCGCCTGGTGTGCCTTGAGGGCTAATGATTGTATTTTTTGGTAAATTTTCGGTGAAATTTCTGCCGGAAGTACGTGCTGCGAGCCGCCCGCGGCATACTTGGAGTCGTAGTCGTAGAAGCTGTGACCCAGAGGTACGATCTCGGTTACGCCGAGAACCTTTCCATCCATGACGCCGCAGGTCAGCTCACGGCCGGCCACGTAACGCTCGACCATGACGACATCGCCATAACGCCACTCGCTCGAAGTCAGGATCTGCGGCGGATGTGCCATGTCTTCGCGCACGATCACCACGCCGAAGCTGGAGCCCTCGCGGACGGGCTTCACCACATAAGGCGGCGCCATCGGATGGGTGTTGCCAATATCGAAGCGGTTGATGACCATGGCCTCGGCGACAGGAATGCCCGCCTGGGCCGCCACGATCTTTGCCTGCCTCTTGTCCATGGCGAGTGCAGAGGCAAGAACGCCGGAATGCGTGTAGGGAATTTCGAGATATTCCAGCACACCCTGGATCGTGCCGTCTTCGCCATAAGGGCCATGCAGCGCATTGAAGGCGACGTCGGGCTTCAACTCTTCCAGAACACGGCCGATATCGCGACCGACGTCAACACGGGTGACCTTGAAGCCCTCGGCCTCAAGCGCCGCAGCACAGGCATTCCCCGAAGACAAGCTGACCGGCCGCTCGGAGGACAATCCACCCATCAATACCGCGACATGCTTGCCACTCATCTACGCCTCGCAAATTCTCAAAATCTGACCGGAATCGCACCGCTTGCTCCGGGTTTGTGAGGCAAGTTCAACAACATTAAGGTTAATGAACCGTTTACTTTCGTTAACCTGGGCGCGGACCACCCGCCCTTAATGCCGAACAAGGACTTGAGAAAACAGACGCAAATGAATGTAAAGACGGGTTAATTTTTCGCCCAAGTGACGCTCAGGCTGTGAGCCGTGAGCGATCGACGGACAACTGATCATTGTCAGGAACAGAAGCCCCGAGGGCCGTTTCCGCGATCTCTCTCGCATGCACGATTCGATTGCGACCGGCCGCCTTGGCGAGGTAAAGCGCGCGATCTGCGCCGGAAAACAGCTCGCTGAAGCCAAGTTCGGCCACCCCTTGCGAGACACCGGCAGATACGGAGACCGAAACGGAGCGGCCAGCGATCGCAAGTCCCATGCCGTCGACGGAGGAGCGGATCGCTTCGGCGATCTCCATCACCCGTTCGGTGCCCTGCCCCGTCACCAACACGGCAAACTCCTCGCCGCCGATCCGCGCAACCGCCTGATCGGGCCCCAGAACGTCCGTCAGGCATTTTGCCGTCTGGATGATGACGTCATCGCCCGCCTTGTGGCCGAGCGTGTCGTTGATCGACTTGAACCGGTCGATGTCGAGCAGGATCAGGGCCACCGGGCCGCGTGCTGCCTCGAACACATCGAGAAACGCGCGCCGGTTCATCAGCCCCGACAGCATGTCGGTTCGGCTCAACATCTCGAAACGCTGGCGCGAGACGCCGAGATCATAGATTGCGAGGCCGACGACCGAATAGGCAATAACGGCGACGATGAAGGACACCGGCGGCGTGAGCATAGTCGCCACGATCAGGGCCGGAACCAGCGGATAGGGAAGCAGCCCGAGAGCAACCAGAATGAAATGACCGATGACATTCAGGCCATAGGCAAAGACGGCAATCTTGGCCGCCATAGCAGCAGCCTTCCAAAGCACCGCCTGCCGCGAGGAAAACTCGCCAAGCGTGAGCTGCCGGATTACCCAGACATGCACCAGATCAAACATAAAACTCCCCGAACCTTCGGGGAGCCTAATGGAATGGTGTTAAAACTTCGTAGGGCACAATCAGGCTTCCGGCGGAAGCACGCCCATGAAGGGCTTCACCTCGCGACCGGGCATGAAGATGCCGAGACGCTTGATTTCCCATTCGAGCTTGATGCCGGAGGTCTCGAAAACCCTCTGGCGCACGGTCTCGCCGAGATATTCGAGGTCGTAGCCCGTGGCGTGGCCCACATTGATCATGAAGTTGCAGTGAAGCGACGACATCTGTGCCCCGCCGATCATCAGCCCGCGGCAACCGGCCTCGTCGATCAGCTCCCAGGCGGAGTGCCCTTCCGGGTTCTTGAAGGTCGACCCGCCGGTCTTCTCCTTCACCGGCTGCACCGTCTCGCGGTGATGACGCACGGCATTCATGTCGGCGCGGATCTTCGCCTTCTCTTCCGGATAACCTTCGAACACGGCGCTGGTGAAGATCAGGCCTTCAGGCGCTGCCGAGTGACGATAGCTGTAGCCCATGTCGGCATTCGACAGGACATGCACATTGCCCTTGCGGTCGACGGCCTCGACCTCGACCAGCCGCCCGGCGGTATCACCGCCATTGGCGCCGGCGTTCATGCGAACAGCACCGCCGATCGAGCCGGGAATGCCGTAGTAGAAATGGAAGCCGCCGATATTGTTGTCCATCGCCATGGCGGCGATGTGCTTGTCGGGGCAGATCGCGCCGGCACGAATGCGGTTCTCACCAGCCAGCTCGACCTGGCCGAAGCCCTTGGCAGACAGACGAATGACAACGCCGGGAATGCCACCGTCGCGTACGAGCAAGTTCGAACCGACGCCAACGACGGTGAGCGGAACCTCTTCCGGCAGCAGCTTCAGGAAACTGGTCAGATCCTCGACGTCATGCGGCTGGAACATCAGTTCGGCGAGACCGCCGGCCTGAAACCAGGTGACCCGGTCCATCGGCGCATCAGGCGTCAGCCGCCCCTTGAGATCGTTGACCCCTGGGCCGAGCGAGGCCAGAAGCTTTTCCCCATCCACCTGTTTCATTCAAGACTTTCCCGAAATTGCATCTAGTTCCGTCGGCAAGGCAGCAGCCCACTGGGTGATGTTGCCGGCCCCCAACAGGACCACGAAATCGCCCGGTTGTGCAATGCCCGCCACGAGCGAGGCAAGCTGATCCGGCGCGGCGAGATAGCGCGCATCGCGATGCCCGCCGGACTTGATGCGTGACACCAGCGTCTCCGAATCGACGCCATCGATCGGATCCTCGCCTGCGGCATAGACCGGCGACAGGAAGATCGTATCGGCATCATTGAAGCAGTTGGCGAAATCATCGAAGAGGCTGGCAAGGCGCGAGTAGCGATGCGGCTGATGGACGGCGATGATCCGTCCCTGGCAGGCCTCGCGCGCAGCCTTGAGCACGGCCTTGATCTCGACCGGGTGGTGCGCGTAATCGTCGAACACCTGCACGCCGTTCGACGCGCCGGTCAGTGTAAACCGCCGCTTGACGCCGCCGAAGCCGGCAAGTCCCTTGCGGATACCCTCTTCGGAAATGTCGAGCCGGTTGGCGACGGCGATCGCTGCACAGGCGTTGGAGATGTTGTGCCGGCCTGGCATGGGCAGCACGAGATCCTTGAAGGTGAACACCCGGCCAGTGCGGCGACGGCGGATTTCGACGTCGAAGATCGAGCGCGTGCCGTCGAGACGCACATTGGAAAAGCGCACGTCGGCCTGCGGGTTCTCGCCATAGGTGATGACCTTTCGGTCTTCGATCTTGCTGACCAGCGCCTGCACTTCCGGATGGTCGAGGCACATCACGCCGAACCCGTAGAACGGCACATTCTCGACGAACTGGCGGAAGGCCGCCCGTGCATTGTCGAAGGTGCCGTAATGGTCGAGATGCTCGGGATCGATATTGGTGACGATCGCGACATCGGCAGGAAGCTTGAGGAAGGTGCCGTCGGACTCGTCCGCCTCGACGACCATCCACTCGCCCTCGCCCATGCGCGCATTGGTGCCATAGGCATTGATGATCCCACCATTGATGACGGTCGGATCGAGATTGCCGGCCTCCAGCAGAGCCGCGACCATCGACGTGGTCGTCGTCTTGCCATGCGTTCCGCCGATCGCGATCGCATTGCGAAAGCGCATGAGCTCGGCCAGCATTTCGGCGCGGCGGACGATCGGCAGCAGTTTTTCGCGCGCGGCGATCAGCTCCGGATTGTTCTTCTTGATCGCGGTGGAAACGACAACCACCTCGGCCTCGCCAAGGTTTTCCGCCTTGTGGCCGACGAACACTTCGATGCCCTTGGCGCGCAACCGCTGGACGTTTGCGCTTTCGGCCTGATCAGACCCCTGCACCTTGTGTCCGAGATTGTGCAGCACCTCGGCGATCCCGCTCATCCCGATGCCGCCGATCCCGATGAAGTGGACGAGGCCGATGGATTTCGGCATTTTCATTGTGTGGCTCCCTTCGACTGGGCAATGCCCTTGCCGGCGGCAATAGCCTCTACGAGGTCTGCGAGCAAGCCGGCAGCGTCAGGCTTGCCCGTGCTTTTCGCGGCAGCCGCCATGGTCGCGAGCCTCTCGGGCCCCTCCATCGCCTTGGTCAGAAGGTCGGCGATCCGCTCCGCCGAGAGCTCCGCCTGAGGGATCACCTGCGCTCCACCCTGTGCGGCCAATGCTGCGGCATTCGCCGCCTGATCGTGGTCGAGCGCATGCGGATAGGGGACGAGAATACTCGGCCGCCCGATGACGGCGAGCTCGGAGACCGTCGATGCACCCGAGCGGCAAATGACCAGATGCGCAGCGGCAAGTCGCTCCGCCATATCGGTGAAGAAGGGAGCGACTTCGGCCCGGATCCCGAGGGTCGCATAGCTGTCGATCACCTTCTGACGGTCCTCGGGGCGCGCCTGTTGCGTGACCACGAGCCGTTGACGCAGGGCATCTGGCAGGAGCCGGATCGCACCGGGAATGGCGTCGGAGAAGAACTGCGCGCCCTGGCTGCCGCCGAAGACGACGAGGTTGAATGCGCCACCGGCCGTCGACGGCATATAGGCCTGAGCCGAGGCCGCAATAACGGCTGGTCGGACAGGGTTGCCGGTCAGCACCATCTTCGCCGCATGCTCTCCGCTCGGCGAGAGGAAACCGCCCGCAATCGCGCGCACCCGGGACGCCAGCAACTTGTTCGCCCGTCCCATCACGGCGTTCTGCTCATGGACCGCCGTTGCAACACCCAGCCCGGCCGCGGCAAAGACCGGCGGCACGGTCGGATAGCCACCGAAACCGATGACGGCCTTCGGCTTCAGCCGCGAAACAAGCGCACGCGCCTCGCGATAACCACGCCACAGCGACAGAAAGGCCTTGATGACAGAAACCGGGTTCTTGGAACCGATGGTGGCCGAAGAGACGGTGTGCACTTCGTCCGCCGGAAAGCTCCCAGCATAACGTTCCGCGCGCCGGTCCGTCACCAGATGCACGCCATAGCCGCGCGCCTTCAATTCATGCGCCAGCGCTTCGGCCGGAAAAAGATGGCCGCCGGTTCCCCCGGCGGCGAGCAGGACGATGCCCTTGTTCATACGCTTTTACTCCGCGGGCACGCCGGCCACCGATCGGAACAGGCTGCGCTCCTGGGCACGCTTTTCCGGACGGCGGCGGGTCAGCGCCAGGATGAAGCCGGCCGTGACGCAGATCGCCGTCATCGACGATCCACCATAGGAGATGAGCGGAAGCGTCATGCCCTTGGCCGGCAGAAGTTCGAGATTGACGCCGATGTTGATCATCGACTGGACACCGAGCAGCAGCACGAGGCCGGAGACTGCCAGACGGTTGAAATCGTTGCGTTCCTTATAGGCGTGGCTGAGGCCCCGGAGCACGAGGAAGGCAAAGATCGCGACCAGCACCATGCAGAAGACGATGCCGAACTCCTCTGCCGCGACCGAAAAGATAAAGTCAGTATGGCTGTCCGGGATGATCCGCTTGACGATCCCCTCGCCCGGCCCCTGGCCGAACCAGTCGCCGCGAATGATGGCCTCGCGTGCCGTATCCACCTGGAACGTATCGCCCTCGCCGGTCAGGAAGCGGTCTATTCGCCCCGCGACGTGCGGCAGTGTCACATACGCCCCGAAGAAGCCGACGCTGCCGAGGACGCCCAGGACCACGATCCAGAGCCAGGGCATGCCGGCCATGAAGAACATCGCACCCCAGACGCTGCCGATCAGGATGGTCTGACCAAGGTCGGGCTGGGCGATCAGCAGGGCTGCAGCGATGCCGAAAAGCAGGATCGCGAAGAGGTTTCCCGGGATTTCCGGCTGGCGCGCATGTTCGGCGAAGAGCCAGGCGCAGATCACCACGAAGGCGGGCTTCATGAACTCAGACGGCTGGATCGACATCCCCGCAAGCGTCAACCAGCGCCGTCCGCCTTTGACTTCCATGCCGATGAACAGCACCAGCACCATCATGACCAGCGAGCCGGCAAGAATCAGCATCGCGACCCGTCGCACCTGCCGCGGCGAGAGAAAGGACAGGCCGATCATCACGCCGAGCGCCGGCAGCATGAAGAAGGCGTGGCGTTTGACGAAGTGGAAGCTGTCGAGCCCGAGGCGTTCGGCAACGGCCGGAGACGCCGCGAAGGAGAGCATCAGCCCGATCCCCATCAGGAGAACGAAGATGATCAGGAACAGACGGTCGATCGTCCAGAACCAGTCTGCGATCGGTCCTCTCTCCACGCGGCTTACCATCTCATTCGCCTCCTGTCGGCATCTCGATCAGCATCGTTACACCTTCAAGACCCGCGACATGCGCCACGAAGGCATCACCGCGAACCTCGAAATTCTTGTACTGGTCGAAGCTCGCGCAAGCCGGTGACAGCATCACGGCGGAGGCTTCGCCATCCTGATCGGCATCGGCTGCGGCATGTGCCACCGCGCGCTCCAGACGGTCCGAAATCTCGTATGGAACGCGGTCACCGAGTTGCGCGGCAAACGCCGAAGCAGCTTCACCGATCAGATAGGCCTTCACGATGCGCGGGAAGAGTGGTGCGAGGCTTGCGATGCCGCCTTCCTTGGGAAGTCCCCCCGCAATCCAGTAGATCCGCTCGTAGCTCGACAGCGCCGGCGCGGCCGCATCCGCATTGGTCGCCTTGCTGTCATTGACGAACAGCACCTGGCCGCGTCGCCCGACAGGCTGCATGCGATGTTTAAGCCCCGGAAAACTCTGCAAGCCCTTGCGGATCTCGTCTTCCGACACCCCAACCGCAAGGCAGGCGGCGATCGCAGCGCAAGCATTCTGCGCATTGTGGCTGCCGCGCAGCGTCTGGATGGCAGCGAGATCGACCAGAGGCGCAGACGCACCGCTGTCGGCCCGGATGATGCGTGCCCCTTCCGCATAAAGACCATTGGCCAGCGGCTGGCGCTTGGAGATCCGGATGACCTTCGTCCCTGCCCGCTCGATCCGATCGCCGATCAACTCGCAATAGCTGTCATCGATACCGACAATCGCGGTCTTTGCCCCGGCAACGAGGCGCTCCTTGACGTCGGCATAGTGCTGCATGGTCCCGTGACGATCGAGATGATCGGGGGTCAGGTTCAGCAGGATGCCGGCAGTCGGATTGAGCGTCGGCGCAAGGTCGATCTGATAGGACGAGCATTCGACAACGAAGAAGCGAGCGTCCTTCGGCGGATCGAGCGTCAGCACCGCACGGCCGATATTGCCGCCAAGCTGCGTGTCCCGACCACTCGCCTGCAGAATATGGGCAATGAGGGCCGTGGTCGTCGACTTGCCGTTCGTGCCCGTGATCGCGATGAACGGGCAGTCCGGCGCATGCGCGCGGCGCTCCCGCACGAAGATCTCGACATCGCCGATGATCTCCACACCGGCCGCTCGGGCAAACCCGACCGTCCAATGCGGCTTTGGATGGGTCAGCGGCACGCCGGGTGACAGCACGAAGGAGGCTACGGAGGACCAGTCGATTTCGCGCAGATCCTGAGTCGGCACGCCCTCGGCCGCCGCGCGCGCGACGCTGTCTGGGTTGTCGTCCCAGGCGATCACATTTGCCCCGCCGGCCTGCAGCGCTTTCGCCGTCGCGAGCCCGGACCCGCCGAGCCCGAACAGCGCGACGGTCTTGCCCTTGAACGTGGTGGCCGCGATCATCGCCGCCTCACCGCAGCTTCAGCGTGGAGAGGCCGAGCATGGCAAGGCCGACCGCGATGATCCAGAAGCGGATGACGACCTGGCTTTCGGTCCAGCCGAGCTTCTCGAAATGGTGGTGGATCGGCGCCATGAGGAAGACGCGCTTGCCGGTCAGCTTGAAATAGCCGACCTGGATGATGACCGAGAGCGTCTCCATGACGAAGAGGCCACCGATGATCGCCATGACGATTTCGTGCTTGGTGGCAACGGCCACCGAACCGATCAGGCCGCCGAGTGCCAGCGAGCCGGTATCGCCCATGAAGATGGCGGCCGGCGGCGCATTGAACCAGAGGAAGCCGAGACCGGCACCGATGACGGCGCCAAGAACCACGGCAAGCTCCCCCGTGCCCGGCACGAAGTTGATCTGCAGGTAATTGGCGAATACCGCGTTGCCGGCGAGATAAGCAATCACACCGAACGACGCCGCCGCGATCATCACCGGCACGATGGCAAGACCGTCGAGACCGTCGGTCAGGTTCACCGCATTGCCAGCACCGACGATGACGAATCCGCCGAACAGCACGAAGAAGATCCCGAGATCGACCAGAAAGTCCTTGAAGAAGGGAAAAGCAATCGAGGAGCCGAAGGTCGAGCCCTGCGGGCCGGAGCTCAGCGCAGTCGACATCATGAAGTAGACTGCAATTCCCGCGATCAGGAACTCGATGCCGAGGCGAGCCTTGCCGGAGAAGCCTTTCTCCGTCTGCTTGGTCACCTTGAGATAGTCGTCATAAAAGCCGATTGCGCCGAAGCCGAGGGTCACCAGCAGCGTCGCCACGACATAGACGTTCGAAAGATCCGCCCAGAGCAGCGAGGACACGACGATACCCGCCAGGATCATCAGGCCGCCCATGGTCGGCGTTCCCGCCTTCTTGAAATGGGTCTGTGGCCCGTCGGCGCGGATCGGCTGCCCCTTGCCCTGTCGCACCCGCAGCGAGGCAATGATGGCGGGACCAAAGAGGAACACCACCAGCGCCGACGTGAAGAGCGCCGCCCCGGTCCGGAAGGTGATGTAACGGAAGAGATTGAAAAACTGAAGGTTGTCCGCCAGTTCCACAAGCCAGATCAGCATTGGAGCCCTTTCAAAAAGCCCGGATTAAAAGTGGCGCTCCGTGTCGGGGAATGCCGGATACTTGTCAAGCAGAGCCGCAACGATCTTGCCGAAACCGATACCGAGAGAAGATTTGACCATGACGACGTCGCCAGCACGGACCTCTGCGGTCACGAGATTGACGAGTTCGTCCGTTGTTTCGAAATAGACGACTTGGACCGTCTCCGGCAAAGCATCCCGCAGGGCCACCATTTCCGGGCCAGCAAGCCAGACATGCTCGATACCGGAGGCAAGCAGCGGACCGGCAAGCTCCGCATGAACGCTGGGGGCGAACTCGCCCATCTCCAGCATGTCGCCGAGCACGGCAATCCGACGTCCGTCTTCGCCCGGCTGCGCGGAGGCAAGCACCGCAATCGCGGCACGCATGGAAGCGGGGTTGGCGTTATAGCTTTCGTCGATCAGGGTCAGTGCCCCCTCGGGCATCTTCAACCGGTGCCGCTGGCCACGACCCTTCACCGCAGAGAGGCTCGCAAATGCCTCGATCGCGGCATCGACATCGGCACCCACCAGCGATACGGCCGCCAGCACCGCCATGGCGTTCTCTGCCAGATGACGGCCCGGCGCACCGATCGTCACTTCACGGGTCTCGCCACCAAAGGAGACCCAGACGGTCGAAAGCTCCGCCGCGCCATCGAATTCGGCGAGACGGAACTCTGCTTTGGCATGCTGGCCGAAGCTGTGGATGTTCTCCACACCCTGCGCAAGTGCGGCCTGTTCGAGACGCTCGTAATAGGGATTGTCGCGATTGAGGATCGCGTCACCACCGTTGACCACGCCCTCGAAAATCTCGGCCTTCGCATCGGCGATTTCGTCGACATTGGAGAAATTTCCAAGATGCGCCGGTGCAATCGTCGTGATGATCGCCACATCGGGCCGCACCATCCGCGACAAGGGTCCGATCTCGCCGGGATGGTTCATCCCGAGCTCGAAGACGCCGTAGCGCGTATCGATCGGCATCCGGGCGAGTGTCAGCGGCACGCCCCAGTGGTTGTTGAAGGAAGCGACGGACGCATGCACCTTGCCGGAGGGCGCAAGCGCCATGCGCAGCATTTCCTTGGTCGTCGTCTTTCCGACGGATCCGGTTACGGCGATCACCGTCGCCGGCGTCCGGTCGCGGGCGGCCATGCCCAGTTTTTGCAAACCGACCAGCACATCCTCGACCACGATCATGGGAATGGTCAGTCGCCCCAGGGCCGGAAGCTTGGCTTCGCTGACAACGAGCAGAGCGGCACCATTGGCAATCGCGATGCTGGCATAGTCGTGGCCGTCGACGCGATCTCCCTTGATGGCGAAGAAGGCCTCGCCGGGCGTGATCGTCCGGCTGTCGATCGAAATACCTGTGACCCCCATCGGCAGATTGCCGAAGGGCCGACCGCCCATGGCGGTCACCATTTCACGCGCAGTCCAGAGCAGGCTCAACGGTCGAACTCCTCCAAGGCTTTGCGGACTTCCTCATGGTCGGAAAACGGATGAGTTTCCGTGCCGACCGTCTGTCCTTCCTCATGCCCCTTGCCCGCCACGATCAGCGTATCGCCGCTGGACAGCATGGCGACGCCCGCGCGGATAGCCTGCGCGCGGTCGCCGATCTCTATGCCCTTGGGCGTTGCCGCCATGATCTCGGACCGGATGGTCGCCGGCACTTCCGTGCGCGGATTGTCGTCGGTGACGATGGTGATATCGGCGAGCCTGGAGGCGATCTCGCCCATGATCGGCCGCTTGCCCTTGTCGCGGTCGCCACCGCAGCCGAAGACAACGATCACCCGGCCGGTGGTGAAGGGACGCACGGAGGTCAGCACATTCTCGAGCGCTTCCGGCTTGTGGGCGTAATCGACATAGGCGAGCGCGCCGGCCTTGGTCTGTCCGACCAGTTCCAGACGGCCGGAAGCACCCTTCAGATGCTCCAGCGCCTTCAGGGCGACAGCGGGGGAAACCCCGGTCGAAATCGCAAGGCCCGCCGAGACCAGCGCATTGGCGATCTGGAAATCACCCGCGAGCGGGATATGGACCTCGAAGATCTCGCCGCCATGATGCACTTCGGCGACCTGCTTGTGGCGGAAATGCTCGACACGCTTCAGGCTGAGAAAATCGCCCTTGCGGCCAACCGTGCGCACCTCATGGCCGGAGGCCTTCGCCACCCGGATGGCTTCGTCCGACCACGCATCGTCGGCAAAGATGACGGCGGGCGCGCCCTTCGGCAGAAGCTTATCGAAGAGACGCATCTTTGCCGCCATGTAGTCTTCCATGGTCGGGTGGTAGTCCATGTGGTCACGACCGAGATTGGTGAACCCGGCAGCCGACAGCACGACGCCATCGAGGCGGCTCTGATCGAGGCCGTGGCTGGAGGCCTCCATGGCGGCATGGGTCACACCTTCATCGGCGAGTTCGCCGAGCAGCGCGTGCAGCGCCAGCGGATCCGGCGTCGTCAGGGAGCCATAGTCGTTGCGGCTTGGCGAGATGACGCCCGTCGTGCCGATCTGCGCCGCCGCATGCCCGGCTGCCGCCCATATCTGACGCGTGAAAGAGGCAACAGACGTCTTGCCGGCGGTGCCCGTCACCGCGACCATGGTCTTCGGCTGTCGTCCAACGTAACGGGCGGCGGCAAGCGCCAGGAACCGGCGCGGGTTGTCGACGGTGATGACCGGAACCGACGTGTCGACCGCATGGGATGCGACGATGGCAACGGCACCCTTTTCGACGGCTTGCGCGACATAGGCCGCGCCGTCTGCCTTGGATCCGGACAGGGCGAAGAACACGGTACCGGGCTCGACCTTGCGGCTATCGGCCGACAATCCACGAACCTCGACGGATGCAGCGCCAGCGGCTGCCACCTGTTCCCCAAACTCCTCGCCAGCCAGTGCACCCAAAAGCATTTTGCAGTCCATCCTTCCGGGGCAAGTTACGCGAATCGCCCCGCCTGTAGTCGATCTGATCAATAAGAGACGAGCAAAGCTGAGCCGTCTTCCCCGAAAGTGGGTTCTACACCAAGAATTGCGGCGCTTCTGCGGATGATCTCGCCGACAATCGGAGCGGCCGTCAGACCGGCGGTCCGGCCACCGCCCTCACCCGTCTTGGGCGCATCAATGAAGCTCAGGACGAGATATTGCGGGTTCTCGATCGGAAAGGCCGCGACATAGGAGTTGAAGTTCTGGTCATCGGAATAGCGTCCGTTGACCACCTTTTCCGCCGTTCCGGTCTTGCCCCCGACATCGAAGCCCTCGACGAGAGCGTACTTGCCGGAGCCGCTCTTGCCGTTCAGCCAGAAAAGATGACGGATGTCATCGCTTGTCTGCTTCTTGACGACCACCTGAGCGATCTGATCGGCCTGCTCACGGCTGCGGGTGAGGAATGTCGGCGCAATCAGCTTGCCGCCATTGACCAGCGCAGCGGCACCGACAGCCGTCTGCAGCGGCGTGGTCGACACGCCGTGGCCGAAGGAGATGGTGATCGAGTTGATCTGCTTCCATTCGCGCGGCTGGGATGGCGCCTTGACTTCCGGCAGTTCGGTTTCCAGGCGGGTCAGGAGGCCCATGCGCGTCAGGAATTCCTGATGCGCGGCGGTGCCGACGGCCTCAGCCATACGGGCAGTGCCGATGTTGGACGAATACTGAAAGATCTCCGGCACGGTCAGGACGCGGTGCTTGCCGTGGAAGTCTTTGATCGTGAAGCGCCCGATCCGAATCGGATAACGCGCATCGAAACTGTCCTTCATCGTGACCTTGCCCGAATCGAGCGCCATGGCCGTCGTAAAGGTCTTGAAGGTCGAACCCATTTCGAACGTGCCGTTCGTCATCCGGTTCATCCAGCCTTCCTGCGCTCCCTCCTGGGGACGATTCGGATCGAAATCCGGGATGGAGGACATGGCGATCACTTCGCCCGTATGCACGTCGAGCACGACCGCTCCGGCGGCAAGCGCCTCGTATTTGCTGACGGCCGTCACGAGCGCATCTCGCAGGATGTTCTGGACCCGGATATCGACAGAGAGCCGGACCGGCTCGAGCGGCGTGTCGCTCGTCATTCCGAGCGCTCTGAGATCAGCCATACCCTGGCTGTCGATGTAACGCTCCATCCCTGCCATACCGCGATTGTCGATATTGACGTAGCCGACGATGTGCGAAGCGGTCGCGCCACCCGGATAGAAGCGGCGCTTTTCCGGGCGGAAACCGATGCCGGGAATGCCGAGCGCGAGGATCTGGCTCTGCTGCTTCGGGGTCAGCTGGCGGCGCAGCCATTGGAAGCGGGAATTGGACGAGAGCTTGCGATAGGTGTCCTTGACGTCGAGGTCCTTGAGAACCGTCGACAGGCGTTCGACCGCCTCGTCGGGGTCGACGATCTTGTGCGGCTCGGCGAAGAGCGACACGGTGCGAATATCCGTCGCCAGCACTTCGCCGTTGCGGTCCAGAATATCGGGACGCGAGGCCATCAGGCGGTCGGCCGGAAGGATGCTGGAGACCGTCTCGGGCTGGGCATGGCCATACTGCACGAGGCGTCCGCCGATGATGGCATAGACCACACAGAAGCCGGCAATCATCAGGCCCACACGGGTCTTCGCCATCTCGGTCTTGCGCTTGCCGGCGCCCTTGAAGGTCGCGCCACTCACCACGGCACCGCCGCGCTGCACGTCGGTCGAGAAATGCGCCTGGCTCTTGAGCAGCATGATTCGCGAAAGAAAGGTCATCAGCGGTTCACCGATCCTGTCGTGATGAGATCCTTGATGGGGTCGGAAGGCGCTTCCGCACTGAGCGCGGGCTCATCCTTCTCCTCGCCTTCCGGAACCGGAACCTGATCCTTCGGCATCGGCAGCTCCATCGGCCGCGCCAGCTGGGTGGGTTCGGTCGGCACGAGCTGCAGTTCGGCGGCATAGGTCTCGACCAGCCGCTCCAGCCGGTTCGGCTGGGTCAGCAGTGCCTCGTCCGCCTTCAGGAGATCGATCGTGTCCTTCTCGAGCTTGATCTCGGCCTCCAGGCGACGCACTTCGGCGGCCTTGTTATCCGTGTCGTGCTTGATCTGGTAGGTGACGGTCGCGGCCGTCAGCATCGCACCGATCATGATGAAATCGAGGGGTCTCAGCACGGTCAGCCTCCGATCTTTTCGAGAGTGGCAAGGTCTGGCAGATCGAAGATCGACATGTCGGCGCGCTCGGCAGGCGCCGAGGTGCGGATGCCGGCGCGCAGCTTTGCGGAACGTGCGCGGGGGTTGATTTCCGCCTCGCTCTCGCTGGCTGCGACCATGCCCTTGCCGACCGGTTCGAAGGTTGCCGGGCGCGCTTCCACCATGGGAAGATGGCGCGAACCTGACGCCTTGCCGGACCGCTCGGAGAAGAATTTCTTGACGATACGATCTTCCAGCGAGTGGAAGGTCACGACGACAAGGCGACCACCGGGCTTGAGCGCCCGCTCGGCCGCAAACAGCGCCTGCGCAAGTTCGCCGAGCTCGTCATTCACGTAGATGCGCAGGGCCTGGAACACCCGCGTTGCCGGATGGATCTTGTCCTTCGCCTTGCGCGGATTGACGCTCTCGATGAGGTTGGCGAGGTCGCGAGTCGTCTGGAATGGCTCGTTGACGCGACGCTTTTCAATGGCGCGCGCGATCCGCCCCGCATGCTTTTCCTCGCCGAGAAAGCCGAAAATGCGAATGAGATCGGACACCTTGGCACGATTGACGACATCGGCAGCCGAGACGCCCGAAACGGCCATGCGCATGTCGAGCGGGCCGTTCTTCTGGAATGAGAAGCCGCGTTCGGCCTCATCGATCTGCATGGAGGAAACACCGATATCGAGCACGACACCGTCGAGCCCGCCTTCCGGCGCATAATCGGCGAGATTCGAAAACTCTGTGTGATGCAGGCTCAGCCGGCCACCACTCGAGGCAACCAGAGCCTCACCGCCGGCGATCGCCGTCGGATCCCGATCGAGTGCCACGACATGAGCACCCTTGGCAAGGATGGCGGACGTATAGCCGCCGGCTCCGAATGTGCCGTCGAGAATGACCTTGCCGGCCTCAGGCTCAAGGGCCTGAAGAACCTCTGCGAGAAGAACCGGAATGTGGCGAACCGGTCCGCCATCGGCATCGGAAAAACCTTCGCCAAAGTTCGCCGCCATTCCGTTTCCCCGTCTTTCTAGGTGCGCAGGCCCCGCTGCCTGACCACCTCTCTGGCTCGCGCCTGCGCCTCGTGAAACGCCTGCGGTTGCCACACCTGAAAATGATCCGACCGACCGACGAAACAGACCTCCGAGGAAATCCCCGTGAAATCCCGGATGAAATCCGTCACCGCCAATCGCCCCTCGGCATCGAGTCGCGTGAAGACGCCGCCACCATGAAGGAGCAGCGACATCTCGTTTGCCTCCAATGCGAAGGGATCCTCGGCCGCCACTTTCCGCTCGTACCGCTCGAGCAGATCCGGACCACCGATATTGATTGCCGGATAGACGAAATCCTGGAGACAATAAAGCTCCTGAATTCCGCGCTGCACCAGCACGGCGCGAAACGCCGCAGGGACGGAAACCCGCCCCTTCGCATCGATCCTGTTTGTCGCATTGGACAGGAAGCGGCTCATCACTGACAACCGACCTCCCCTTGAACGAAGGGCCGATCAGAGACCCTCGGATACACATGGATACGCCAGCCGAAACACCCGCAACACGCTCTCGCGAGACGCGAGAGGAAGCGTTGAATTCACGGGACTTCGGGGATGAAACGACCCCCGTAACGGCATGTAATTGGGATACCATGGGACAATATGGGCGTCAATGGGAACGGTCGGGAAGAGCCCCTTCCGAGATTCAAATATTGATAGGCGGTTAAGCTTAACGAATGGTTAGAAAGCCCTGTTTTCCGTCGGCTTTTCCGCTCGATCTGGCTTGAGCGCAGTTGGCGGCCGAACACGGGGTTCCTGCCTTGTTTTCAGAGGCTTCGCGCCACATGTCGAAAAGGAAAGATTTTTTGCCAGTTGGCCTGTAAGCCGGGTTCTGTATGGCTCCGGTTTCCCGGAACGTGGCAGCCATTCATCTGGGACAGCGTTTGCACGCTGCCTCGCGCAACCCACCCGGATGACTGGCCCGGAAACAGGCTGTAGCAACGCTTTCGCGTCACCCGCGTCATCCCTATTCGGTCTTGCTCCCGGTGGGGTTTACCATGCCGTCCCTGTCACCAGCGACGCGGTGGGCTCTTACCCCACCCTTTCACCCTGACCTCGCATGCGAGGCGGTTTGCTTTCTGTGGCACTTTCCCTGAGGTCGCCCTCGCCGGACGTTATCCGGCACCGTGTTTCCGTGGAGCCCGGACTTTCCTCACCCCACCGCCTTTCGGCATTGGTAAAGCGCGGCTGCCCGGCCAACTGGCAAGGGGTCCTTAGCCGACCCTTGGAACGATTGCCAACGAAAAGCGAGGGAGACGGGCCACTTGGCCGCTTTTGGTGAATCAGTCTCTGAACACCGGACGAAAGACGTCGCCATAGGCCTCGTCGATGATTCGGCCATGCTCGATGAATTCCGCGCCAAGACGGCCGATCTCGTCCGAACTCTTCGCCGCCGCCCCGCAACCGCCGGTGAGAACCGCAATATGGTCGCTGGCAAAGCCGATGGCCGGATAGTTCTCCGGGGTGAACGAGGTCACGCAAGCCGCCATGGAGAGCGGTGCGTCGGCGAGCGTCGGCACGAGATCGGAGATGATGCGGCGCAGATGATCGCGCGTCGTCAGCCGTCCGCCGCGCCCGAACCAGGCGCGGATCTCCGGCTCTGTCTCGAGCTGGAGATCATCCGGATCGCCACCGATCTTGAGATAGGTCTTGCCGTCAGGATAACGCACCGGCGGCAGGAGGTAGATGTGGTCTGTCGGATCGTCAGGCTGGTGGATGAGCGAAGGCATGCCGGAATAGGCGGCGAGATCTTCGTCAGGGATCTCGAAGAACGCGACCGTGCGCCCATAGACCTTGAGATCGAGCGGGCGCGGCACGAGGTTTTCGTTGATCGAAAAGCCACCGGCCGCCACCAGAATCCGTTCTGCAGTATAGACCGCGCCATCGTCTGTCGTGACAATGGCAAGACCACCCTCTTCTCGGACCGAGACTGCCGTGCGGCGGATCACCCGCGCCCCCGCCCTTTCGGCAAGCAGGCTCTGCGCCTCGACCAACCGACGCGGATTGACGTAGCCGGCATTCTTTTCCTCGTAGACGCCCTCGCAGTCCGAGCCGAAGTCGAAGTAGCGGAACCGCGACTTCAAGGCCGCGTCAGAGAGCATCTCCACGGCAACGCCGAGTTCGCGCGCAGCGGCCTCGACTTGTCCCACATAGGGATCCTGCCCGCCCCGCTTTGGGCCGACGATCAGGCAACCGACTTCGGAGTAGAAGTCGATGCCGCTCTCGGCCGCAATCTCGCCGTAGCGCGCGATCGAGCGGTTCGCGAGCCTCGCCCAGATCGGATCCGAATCGATCGTCCGGGTGATGCGGGCTTCGTCGTAGTGACTGGCAAAGACGCCGTGGTGGTTGCTCCAGTCCGTCGGCTCGTCCGGTCCGATGACCGCGACCCCCTCGCCCTGCAGAGCGAGATACCGCGCGGCCGCAGCTCCCATCATGCCCCGCCCAACAACAATCGACTTGAACCGCTCAACCATGCGTCACCATCCTTACGTTGCGTCCGGTGATAGCACGACGAGCCCCGCTGTCCAGTCGACGCGGGAAGTCGGGCACAGCTCTTTCTCAATTGCCGATCATGGCGATGACCTTGCCGCAATAGCGCTTGGAGATCGGATTCATGCGCTTGGCGCCATGGCCTGCATTGTAGCGCAGGATCGTTCCGCAGGTTTCCCCGCCACCGAGTTCATGCGCCTTGGAAAGGTACTTCATGCCATAGCGGATATTGGTTTCCGGGTCGTAGAGCCCCTTGGTCTTGCCGCGATAGCCCATGGCGCGCGCGGTCGCCGGCTTGATCTGCATCAGCCCTACTTCACCGGCACTGCCGCGCGCCTTGGGGTTGAAGTTGCTTTCCACGCGGACCACCGCATGGGCGAGATCGACAGGAACGCCGTAGCTCTTGGCATATTTGGTGATGATGTCGCTGTAGGGGCTTTTCGAAAAGGCGGGCGCTGCCGGATAGCCTGCGTCGCGGGTAATGGTCTTCAGCGGCTTCTTGAAGCGGCTCTCCTCGCTACCGGCAAGCGCGGTCTGGGCGTGAGTCAAAAGCATTGCAATGCATGCCGCAGCAGCAACAAGTCGTCGTGTCATGGGAAGGTTCAGTCTCCGGTCGGGGAACAGGATCGGCGCGCGTCAAAGCGGACGCAGGAATGCGTCGCGAGCCCTTCAGGGGCCGCCCGTTACGGTTCTCTCGAGTTGATGTTTGCGCCGCGTTTCAAGGAAACCGTCGGCGCCGTTCAGCGCGTCCTTTAGAGCGGCCCAATAAGGAAATCGTGTGGCGTCGCAACAAAAGCGTCCGACGCGCGTTGATTTCCTTGGTCTCGAGAACGGCGTTTCGCCTCATTGCTCACCGAAAACGCGGCAGGCTCGTCAGCAACCGGTGAAGCGTTTCGATGGTCGAACTGTCGGCGACGCCGTCAACTTTGGCTTGCCGGAAATGCCGCTGGAAAGCGGCAACGACACCCTCTGTCTGCGGGCAGAATTCGCCGGAAATTTCAATGCCATATCCGTAGAGCGACAGCATCGACTGTAGCGCCTCGACCGGCTGTCCGCGGTCGCCGCGCTGGAAGAAGCGCCCGCCGCCGATGGGTGACGGATCAACCCAGTGGCCGACCCCTGCCCGGTACAGTTTGTCCCAGGGGAAATTTTCACCCGGATCGACCTTGCGAATGGGCGCCACATCCGAGTGCGCAAGCACCCGTTCAGCCGCGATCCCATGCCGTTCGACGCATTCGAGACACAATTCGATGACGGATTCGATCTGCCGATCCGGATAGTCCGGCAGGCCAGCAGGATGCCCCGCATTGGCAATTTCAATGCCGATCGATCGGGAATTGATGTCGGTTTCGCCAGCCCAGATGCTCTTACCCGCGTGCCAGGCACGGCGGTTTTCCGACACCATCTGCACCACCCGACCGTCTTCGTGGACGATGTAATGGCTCGAAACCTGGCTCTCTGGATTGCAGAGCCAGGCCTGGGCACCTTTCGCTGACGGCATGCCCGTATAATGCAGGAGGAGAATGTCGGGCCGGTCTATGCCAAGACGCTCGCCATGGTTCGGCGAAGGACAGACCTCCGCGCGCGCATAATCGGCCGTGAAGGTCATGCCGCGCGGCGTGCCTTCTCGATCGCCGTATAGGCCGCGTTGAACTTCGCCATGCGATGATTGGCAACGGCGTGAAACTCGGTCGGCACACCCCGGGCATGCAGGCGGTCAGGGTGATGTTCGGCAGCAAGTGCCCGGTAGCGCTTGCGGATCGTCGCGAAGTCGTCGGAGGGCTTCACGCCGAGAACGCCGTAGGGGTCGCCATCCTGATGGATGTGGCGCTCGGTGATCGAGGCGAAACGTTCATCCGAGATGCCGAAGATCTCCGCAATGCGGGCAAGGAAGGCAAGTTCCTTCTCGTGCACGAGACCGTCGGCCTTGGCGATATGGAACAGCGCGTCGATGATGTCTTCCAGCACCGGGCAGAACTGATCGCAAGTGCGGCACATGCTGGCGAGATTGTTCGCATAGGTCTCGAAACCGGCAACGTCCTGGCGGGCGAGATTGTAAAGGCGCGCAACGTTGCGGGCCTCTTCCGGCGGAAATTCGAAGATCTTGCGGAAGGCCTCGACCTCGGCATTCGACACGATCCCGTCCGCCTTCGCCATCTTCGCCGAAAGCGCGATGATGGCCACGGAGAAGGACACACGCCTGCGTGTTTCCGGGTCGCCTTCGAAGGCCGTTCGCACGGCCTCAACGATGCTGCCGATCACGTTACCGGCGGCATCACCGATCGCGCCAAGCAAACGGTCCCAGAATGACGATATTTGTTCGCAGGCGAAATCGAAGATCATGATGAAAGCTTGACCAAATAAGTCCCCAAAAAGCAAGGAGCCATGGCCTCTGCCGCAGATTAAAGTTTCTTCATCTTAAATCCGTTTCGTTGAACACGTACGCCACGCATACGGTCGAACACCCGCTCGGGGCTTATCCACAGTCAGCGGAATGCTCGCCTGCCGAATTGAAACGATTATATCCGCCACGTCCGGGCTCAGCCCCACGAAACGCCCGTTTTCCTTGATTTTTTCGCTTTACACCCGCCACCCGCTGTCGCATCCATTTGCCACCCGAACACCCAGTAACCGGGCTGCGTGATGCCCGAGGAGGATCGATGGCCAAGCAGAAAGTCGCGATGTTGACCGCCGGGGGCCTCGCGCCCTGTCTCTCGTCCGCCGTGGGTGGACTGATCGAGCGTTACACGGACATCGCCCCCGATGTGGAGCTCGTCGCCTACAAGTCTGGCTTCCGCGGGCTGCTGATGGACTACAAGATCGAGATCACCAAGGAAATGCGCGAGAAGGCGCATGTCCTGCACCGCTATGGCGGCTCCCCGATCGGCAACAGCCGCGTGAAACTCACCAATGTTGCCGACTGCGTGAAGCGCGGGCTCGTCAAGGAAGGCGACAATCCGCTGCGCGTCGCGGCCGAACGGCTCGCGGCAGACGGGGTGACCATCCTGCATACGATCGGTGGCGATGATACCAACACCACCGCTGCCGACCTCGCCGCCTATCTCGGCGCAAACGGCTACGACCTGACCGTGGTCGGCCTGCCGAAGACGGTCGACAACGACGTCTACCCGATCAAGCAGACGCTCGGCGCCTGGACGGCTGCCGAAGTCGGCGCCCGCTTCTTCGACCATGTGTCGAACGAACAAAGCGCCTCGCCGCGCACGCTCGTCATCCATGAGGTCATGGGTCGCCACTGCGGCTGGCTGACGGCGGCCACGGCGCGCGCCTACATGCAGCGCACCAAGCATAACGAATACATCGAAGGCTTCATGATGAATCAGGAGCTGAAGAACATCGATGGCCTCTACCTGCCGGAGACTCACTTCGACATGGATGGCGAAGCCGCCCGCCTGAAGGACATCATGGATCGCACCGGCTTCGTGACTCTTTTCGTCTCGGAAGGCGCCTGCATGGACGAGATCGTCGCCGACCGTGAGGCCGCCGGCGAAGAAATCAAGCGCGACGCCTTCGGTCATGTGAAGCTCGACACGATCAATGTCGGCAACTGGTTCCAGAAGCATTTCGCCAAGCTTCTCGACGCCGACCGGTCGATGGTCCAGAAGTCGGGCTACTATGCCCGCTCTGCACCCGCCAACTACAACGATCTCCGCCTCATCCAGAGCATGGTCGATCTCGCGGTCGAAAGCGGCCTCAACAAGGTCTCCGGCGTGACGGGTCATGACGAGGATCAGGGCGGTCGCCTGCGCACCATCGAGTTCCCGCGCATCAAGGGCGGCAAGCCGTTCGATCTGCATACGCCATGGTTCAAAGAAGTGATGGACTATCTCGGCCAGAAGTACCGTCCACTCCATTGACCTGACGGCGGAAAGCTGGCTTCCTCTTGTTTGAGGAGTGACTGCCATGCCCTACCCTACCTGGATCCTGTTTGCTGTCGTCGCGGCTACCTTTCTGCTGGTGCCCGGTCGGTCGAAACGGCTGGTCCTGTCCTATGCCATGGCCCATGGCCGCAAGAGCGCCTTCGCCACGGTGACCGGCGTCACCCTTGGCTCCGCAATTCCGGTCGCGCTGGTGCTCGGCCTCTCGTTCCTCGTCCTGACGGCGTCACCGTCAGGCTTTGTCGTCCTGCAGTGGTTCGGCCTCGTCTTGCTCATGCTGTTTGCCCTCGGGCTCTCGCGCGCGCCGGCGGGAAGCGCGCCCATCGCGGACAATGACAACCTGCCGGAAGAAAAGCCGCTGCGAGTCATTGCGCATTGCTTCGGCAGCGAACTCAAGGATCCACGCAGCAGCCTGCTCGCCGCCGCACTTCTGCCGCAATTCCTGAACCCGACCATGGCTTTCCTGCCACAGGCGATTGCGCTCGGTTCGATCTTCATCCTGATGACGGCGGCGACGTCCCTCATCTACGCCCTCATGGCGGATAAAGTCCGGAAAACCATCAGAAAACATGCGGTTCGCCGCACGATCAACCGCTCCGGCGGCACGGTTCTGATTGCAGCCAAGGCCGTTACGGCAGGCTATCGCAAGATCGCGGCTTGACCGTCATTGGTGTCGAGAGGCTGCCTTTCCGGCCGTAAGCTTGCCGCAATCCCGGGCATAGATTAAGAAATGGAAACGAAGCGCCTGGTGATTTGCTCTGGCCTTCGCGTGCATCACGTAACGGATAGTGGCATGAACGTCAGAACTGACCGCGGCATCGCTCTGTGTATGGCTGCCTCATTGTTGGCTGGACTGGGCGGATGCACAGCGATCGACGACAGCGTCAAGGCAGATCTTGCCTCCGCACCGGTTGCCAATCCGAAATCACCGGAAATGCTTGCCGCCGCCGCCGCGGAAGCGGCAACGAACCCTGCCGCGGCGACGACGCCCGCGATGACGCAGGCCGAACTTGCGGCCGCAAACCCGGGCCCGGCTCCGATGATCCCGGGAACCGAGACGGCAGCCCCGATCCCGGCCCTGAAGGCATCGGCACTTTCTGCAACCGCCCCCCAGACCGCCGCGACCGACGCCCTGGCCATGGTCACCAGCCCGACGCCGACAACGGCAGGCGCTGATCAGATGGCAGCCGCCGCAGCCTCGACCGAAGCAACGCTCACCCCACCCGGCATTGCACCGGCAACGTCAGCTGTTGCAGCCACAGCGGCGGTAGCGCCGGCGGAACAGCAACCCGTCGTCCTCGCCTATGCCGCACCGCTGCGCGCGACGGCGCTCACGAGCTTCGGCGACCCCTTCGACATCACGCCGCCCGGCGCACCGGCCCTGGAGCGTCAGCCGGAGACGGTTGGACCGACGCGTCTCAACGCGCTGATCGAGAAATATTCGAAGCTCTACGAGGTCCCGGTCGATCTCGTCCATCGCGTTGTCCATCGCGAAAGCCGCTACAATCCGGCCGCCTACAGCAAGGGCAACTACGGGCTGATGCAGATCCGCTACAACACGGCCAGGGCCATGGGCTATGACGGATCAGCCGACGGGCTTTTCGATGCCGAAACCAACATCAAATACGCGGTGAAGTATCTGCGGGGCGCTTATATCGTTGCCGATAACGATCACGATCAGGCAGTCCGCCTCTATGCACGCGGCTATTACTATGACGCCAAGCGCAAGGGTCTGCTGCACCTCACCCAGTAAGGGTCTGCATTAGCGCAGCGCGTCGCGGACCGCCTGCACCAGCCTCTGTGGCCTGAAGTCGAGATTGCGGGGCGTGAGCCCGAGCCGCACCACCACCAGACCTTCCGACGGGATGATGGCGACGGACTGACCGTCATGGCCAAGCATCCAGACCGCCTCCTCCGGCAGACCATACTCGCTGTCCTTGCCTCCGGGGCCGTTCTGCCAGGCCTGAGCCTCCGTGTAGTCGCCTCCGGACACAGCCGTTGGTCGCTTCATGCGCTCGATGAACTCAGGCGCGAGGACCTGGCGGTCACCCCACCGACCGCCCTGCGCAATCAAGAGGCCGAAGCGGGCCCAGTCGCGTGCCGTTGCGTAGAGGTAGGAACTGCCCACGAATGTGCCGGTCGGATCTGCCTCCAGGACTGCGCTTGTCATACTGATGACATCGAAGAGACCCTCCCGCGGGAAGGCGAGCGCCGCCGAGCGATCCGAAAAGCGCGACATCCAGTATTGCGAGATCAGGACCGTTTCGCCGGACGAGTAGTTGAAGCGGGTTCCAGGCGCAGCCTCGTGGGGCAGCGATGCGACATAGGCCGCCATATCGCGCTCCAGATAAAGCATCCGGGTGACATCGGTCACGTCGCCGTAGCTCTCGTTGAAGCTGAGCCCGCTTTCCATCGCAAGCAGATTCGAGAGCTTGATCTTGTTCCGCGCATCACCCGACCACTCGGCGAAGAGTTGGTCGGCGTCGACATCCAGCCTGTCCTCCGAAGCGAGGATGCCGACGAGCGCTGCAGTCACCGTCTTGGTCATCGACCAGCCGAGGAGCGGCGTGTTCTCGTTGAAGCCGGGGCCGTAGGTTTCGCCGACGATGCGGCCATCCTTGACGACCACCACCCCGCGGGCCGCCGGCCCGATCATCTCAGGATCAGCCAGAATTTCCTGCAGACTCGGATCGGCCGCTGGTACCGCTTGCCCCTCCGGCCATGGCTGGTCCGACGAAGCTGTGTCGGCTTCCGGCACGGGAGCGGAAAGCCGGCTTGCCACCTCGATGCCGTCCTCGTCCACGGGGGTGCATCCAAGACCCGGACGATGAACGGCAACGGATGGCGCAATGCGCCCGAGGAGCGATGTGTGCACGAGCCCCCGGTCAAGATCGACCTCCGCCCGCACCAGCCGCAGCAATGGATGTCCCGGCGCCTGAACGTCGTCCCGCAGCACTTCGTCGGCATCGCGCCCGGCGATGAACACGTTCGAGCAGATGATCTTCGCCGCATAGCCTGTGCCGACTCGCAGAAGCTCAGGCGGAAAGGCGAAAAGCAGACCGATCGCGACACCGACGAGCAAGACCAGGCCAATCGCCAGACGCACCAACCACTTCACCACTCTCTGCATGCTCATCTCCTCTGCGTCGCGCCATCGAAGCAGGAAAGCGTGACAGACGGAAGATGCCGGCGCGCGGTTCGTCGGGTTTTCCCGGAACGTATCACACGCTCGGGAGAGGCTCGGACTGACGCAGACGCGCCTCAAGATAATTGAGCGCTTCGGCGGCACCGACCGGCTTTGAAAAGAGGAAGCCCTGTGCCTCGCCGATCCCGAGAAGCTTGACGAAATCCAGCTGGTTCTTGGTTTCGATGCCCTCGATCGTGGTGCGGATCTGGAACGTCTCCGAAAGCTTGTGCATCAGGTCCACCAGCTTTGCTCCCTGGCTCGTCTCCAGCATCTGCCCGGCAAACGACCGGTCGATCTTCAACTCGTCAAGTGGAAAGAGCCGAAGATTGTTGATCGAGGAGAAGCCGGTGCCGAAATCATCGAGCGCGACCCGGACGCCACTGGCGCGCAGCTCTGCAAGGCTGCGGCAGACAAGGTCGATGTCGACCGAGAAGACCGCTTCCGTCACCTCGATCGTCAGCCGCTCGGGCGCCAAGCCGGTTTCCACGAGGCAATCGAGCACATGGGCAACGAAATTGGGATCCTTGAACTGATCGCCAGACACATTGACGCTGACGCCCGTCGGCGCCGGCCAGGTAACCGCTGCCGCACAGGCTTGCTGAACCACCCATTTTCCGATGACCTGGATAATGCCCGTCTTTTCGGCGAGCGGAATGAAGACGTCGGGCGTGACCAGCCCGCGCTTCGGGTGGCGCCAACGCAAGAGCGCTTCGAGCGATCGCACATCGCCGTTATCGACCGCGACGATCGGCTGGTATTCGAGATAGAATTCGCCATCAACGAAACCGCGCGACAGATCACGCTCTAGTTCCAGTCCCTCCAGAACCTCACGCGCCAGCGCTTCATCGTAGAAGGCGTGACTTGGTCCGAAAATCTCCTTGGCACGGTAGAGCGCGAGATCGGCGCGTTGTTTGGGAGCGGCGACGTCGCGGTCTGCCGAGGACATCAGTGTCGCCCCGATGCTCGCACCGGCCATGATCCGACCATGGGCGAGCTCGAACGGCTGCGCCAGAGCGTGCTCGATCTCGAGGCAGACGAATTCGGCGACCGGGCGCCGCTGTGCCTGTGGCAGGATGACCGCGAACTCGTCGGCTCCCAGCCGGAACAGCAAGGCGCCCTCACCCGCTGCCTCGCGCAGCCGATTGGCAACGGCAAGCAGCAGGCCGTCGCCTGCTTCATGCCCGAGCGTGTCATTGACATACTTGAAACGGTCGAGGTCGATCAGCAGGAGTGTGCCGGAGCAAGCCTTGCCGGCCTTGAGCAGCGTCGCCAGCGTATCATTCAAGGCCTGGCGATTGCCAAGCCCCGTCAGCCGGTCGACGCGCGACGCTGCCTCGAGCTCCTGCGTCCCACCTTCGAGACGCAGAATGCGGTCATGCAGGATGGCCTCCCAGGCAGCGATTCGCCAACCGATCGCCGCACCGACGAGAGGCAGGGCAAGGGCGCCGAGCGCGGACCAATGACCAAGAAGATCTGTGGAGAACGCACCGAAATTGCCGCTCGCAACGACCGGCACCAGCATGGCGGCTGGCGCGACAGCACCGCCCGCAAAGCCCGCGAGGCCGTAACGAAGCCGCCGCCCGAATGGGATTTCACTTAACATCATGTTAAACACCCCTAAAATAACTGGTGATAATTTGTATTAAATGCATAAAAAATCGGTTACCGGCCAGCGGAGCTGACGTCATCAAACTGTAGCAAGCAAAAGCTACACGCCGTGAAACCCAAAAGGACGGCGGAACGACATGACAGATCTCGCACCCGATGCCGGATTTCGTGGAAACGAGAAGCTGAAGGACGCGCTTCTCCAGCACGCCGCACTGTCCCCGGCAGGTCTGTCGGAACGGCTCTTCGGCCTGCTCTTCTCAGGCCTCGTCTACGCCCAGATTTGGGAAGACCCAGAGGTGGACATGCAGGCGATGGATCTGACCGAGGGCCACCGCATCGTCACCATAGGCTCTGGCGGCTGCAACATGCTGGCCTATCTCAGCCGCCGCCCCGCCTCCATCGATGTCGTCGATCTCAATCCGAACCATGTCGCGCTGAATCGCCTGAAGCTCGCTGCCTTCCGTCATCTGCCGGACCACGCCTCCGTTCGCCGCCTGCTTGGCGACCAGATGATCCGAACGAATGTCCGCATGTATGACCGGCATCTCGCGCCCAATCTCGATTCGGCGACGCGTCGCTATTGGGAGACGCGCGGGATCACCGGGCGCCGGCGGATCACGGTCTTCAACCGCAACATCTATCGCACCGGGCTCCTCGGGCGTTTCATCACCATCGGCCATGTGATTGCGCGAAGCCACGGCGTCAGGCTGGAAGAGCTCGCCGAAACGAGGTCCTTGCGCGAACAGCGGCTTTTCTTCGACAACCGCATCGCCCCCCTCTTCGACAAGCCGCTGATCCGCTGGCTGACGCGCCGCAAGAGCTCGCTCTTCGGTCTCGGCATCCCGCCGCAGCAATATGACGAACTCGCGACCCTTGCCGATGATGGCACGATCGCACCGGTCCTGCGTCATCGCTTGGAAAAGCTGTGCTGCCATTTCCTGCTCCGGGACAACTACTTCGCCTGGCAGGCCTTCATGCGCCGCTATCCGAAGCCGGAGGAAGGCACGCTCCCCACTTACCTGCAGGAGCGGCACTACCAGGCAATCCGCGACAATGCGGAGCGCGTGACCGTCCATCATGCGAACTTCACCGAACTCCTGTCGAAAAAGCCCGCCGGCAGCGTCGACCGCTTCGTGCTCCTCGATGCCCAGGATTGGATGAACGAGCGCCAGCTCAACGATCTCTGGACCGAGATAACCCGAACCGCCTCCGAGGGCGCGCGCGTGATCTTCCGAACAGCCGCCGAAGAGAGCATCCTCAACGGCAAACTCTCCCCGGCTCTCCTGGCTCAGTGGCACTATCAGGCGGAGCGCTCGCAGGCCCTCAATCGCCAGGACCGCTCAGCCATTTACGGCGGTTTCCACATATACGAAAAGCGCCCGGCATGACGACGCGCGCCGGCCTCCTCGCAACGGATGGCTCGCTGGAGCATGCCAGCCGCATGAACCGGATGTATCGCTATCAGCGCCACATCTACGACCTGAGCCGGAAATACTATCTGCTCGGCCGCGACCGGATGATTGCAGGCTTGAACGTGCCCGAGGGCGGATCGCTGCTCGAGATCGGCTGCGGCACCGGACGAAACCTCGCGCTCGCCAGAGGGCACTTCCCGACAGCCCGCCTCTTCGGTCTGGATATCTCTGCGGAGATGCTCGCAACCGCACGCAAGAAGTTCGAGGGCAATACCTCTCCGCCCCAGCTGGAGGTCGCCGATGCCACGAGTTTTTCGTCCGGCGATTTCGGCCAGCCTCATTTCGACCGGGTGATGATTTCCTATGCGCTGTCCATGATCCCCGACTGGCAGGCATCGATCGATCGGGGGATCGAAGCCCTCGGCCCTGACGGGTCCCTGCATATCGTCGATTTCGGCCAGCAGGAGCACCTGCCTCTCTGGTTCCGCCGGGGTCTGCAGGCATGGCTTGCCCGCTTCGAAGTCACGCCGCGCCCGGACCTGAAGGAAGCACTCGAACAGCGTGCCATGGCGCATAACCTGCACCTCACATTCGAGCCCCTCTGGCGTGGCTATGCCTGGCACGCGGTTCTCACGCGCTGACGGCCTCGCGCAAGCACGATTGCATACGCTCCTGTTTTGACAATGATGGACGAGGCTCTTGTCTGTCCTTGCGCGCGTTGTGGTGACACCTACACGCGGCCTCTTCATAATCCCGGAAGGAATGCAGATCCTTGATGCGATGGCTTTCGATACTTCTCCTGCCCGCTTGTCTTGCAGTCACGGCTTGCACCTCCGGGTCCTATGATCTGCTTGAGACCAGCGCCGTCTCGCCCCGCTTTCACGACACCGATCCTCAGCATTTCGACGGCAAGACCCCGCATCGCCATGAGGTCCATGGCATCGACGTTTCGAAGTGGAACGGCGATGTCGACTGGCGTCAGGTGAAGAAATCGGGTGTCTCCTTCGTCTTCATCAAGGCGACCGAAGGCAAGGATCGGATCGATCCGCGTTTCCGGGAATATTGGGAGGGTGCCAAGGCAGCCGGCATCCCCCACGCGGCCTACCACTTTTATTACTTCTGCTCATCGGCGGACGATCAGGCGGACTGGTTCATCCAGAACGTTCCGCGCGACGCAAATCTTTTGCCGCCCGTGCTCGATGTCGAATGGAACCCGAGTTCGCCCACCTGCCGCCTTCGGCCGGATGCCGCAACCGTGCGCAGCGAAATGCAGCGCTTCATGCAGCGCATCGAAGCCCATTATGGCAAGCGGCCGATCATCTACACCTCCGTCGACTTCCATCGAGAGAACCTGGACGGCGCCTTCAAGGACCATCACTTCTGGGTTCGCGCCGTCGCGCAGCACCCGAGCGAGATCTACCCCGGCCGCCGCTGGGCCTTTTGGCAATACACCTCTACCGGCGTGATTCCCGGTATCCGCGGGGAGACGGACATCAACGTCTTTGCCGGCACGCAGAAGAACTGGCAGAATTGGGTCTCTTCCGTCTCGAAATGATCGCAAACCGGGGCTAGAGGCTCCTGAGAAACGCTCGGCGCGACCGCGCGCCAAACTCGAAGGACCGACTGATGAACAAAGCCCTGCGTCACGCGCTTCCCCTCACACTGCTCCTCGCGACCACTGGCCTTGCCCAGGCGCAGCAATGCGGCGGGGACCTCGGGACCTTCCTCGAAGGCGTGAAGGCCGAAGCCGTCGCTGCAGGCACGCCCCCGGAGATTGCAGACAAGGCGCTCGCCGGTGCGCAGATCGATCAGAAGGTTCTCGCCCGCGACCGGTCGCAGGGCGTCTTCCGCCAGACCTTCCTTGAATTCTCCGGCCGGACCGTGAGCCAGGCGCGCCTCGACATCGGCCGCCAGAAGATCAAGGAATATGCCGACGTCTTCGCCCGGGCAGAGCAGGAATACGGCGTCCCGCCCGGCGTCATCACTGCCTTCTGGGCGATGGAAACCGACTTCGGTGCGGTTCAGGGCGACTTCAACACCCGCAACGCCCTCGTCACGCTCGCTCATGACTGCCGCCGTCCGGAGCTCTTCCGGCCGCAATTGCTGGCCCTGATCAAGATGGTCGAGCACGGCGATCTCGAGCCGGCCAGCAACACCGGCGCCTGGGCGGGTGAAATCGGTCAGGTTCAGATGCTGCCCAAGGACATCATCGAGTTCGGGATCGACGGCGACGGTGATGGCCATGTCAATGTCAAGCAGAGCAGCCCGGACGCAATCCTGACGGCTGCCAAGTTCATCCAGCATCTCGGCTTCAAGCAAGGTGAACCCTGGATCCAGGAAGTGACGATCCCGGAGAACCTGCCCTTCGAAAAATCCGGTCTCGATGGCGCAATGACCGCAGGTGAGTGGTTCGCCCTTGGCGTTCAGCCACGCGACGGAAACACGGCCTTCGCTGGCCTGCCCGCCTCGCTGGTCCTCCCGCAGGGCCGCAAGGGCCCGGCCTTTATCACCTATCCGAACTTCAACATCTATCTCGAATGGAACCAATCCTTCATCTACACGACATCGGCCGCCTATTTCGCCACGCGCTTCGGCGGCGCGCCCGTCTACCAGAAGGGCAATCCAGAACCTGGCCTCGACGTCGACCAGATGATGGCGCTGCAGACCAAGCTGCAGGGTCTCGGCCATGACGTCGGCAAGATTGACGGCATTCTCGGCGCTGGAACGCGTGTCGCCGTGCAGAAGGAACAGCAGCGCGTAGGCCTGCCTGCAGACGGCTGGCCGACGCCGGCGCTTCTCAACGCTCTCTGAATTAAGTCTGCGGATCGGCGGTCAGGCCGGGGCGGCATCGCTGCCCCGGCCTTTTCGTGCGATCTACAAAACCTGAGCCTGCCCTCTCGCAGCGCAGCAGAGAGGCAATTTGAGCCCTCAAACCCTCACAGATGTTAAACTTCATTAACAGGCCGAGAGCGCCGACAAGGTCATGTTTTAAAAAGCTTATTGTGCATTTCCGATAGGTTATCCACCGGCTGTTTCTGCAGCGCAGCACAGAATTGGCTTTGCGCCGACACAAATCGGACATAATATCTAACGGTCAACGCAAGGAGGCACACATGGGACTGACCAATTCTATCAATGTCCTGATCGTAGGTGCAGCGTTTGTTTTCGTAGCCACGATGCTGTTCATCTAACACAGGGTGAAATGAACCAACCCATGGGTTGGCCGAACAAGGCCTCTCCAGCAACCATGATTTCAAAATGAATGAGAGGCGCAAGACACGGACCGTCATGCGCCTCTTTTCATGTCCGCAAGTGCCGCCTTGGACAGGCTCAGGCGGCAGCACCGGAAACCCTGCCGGCCTTCGGTGACACGCCGAGGCGGTCGAGTGTGGCGATCGTCAGCGGTGCACGGTTCATCGTGTAGATGTGGAACTCCTGGACACCGCGACGCGAGAGATCCGCGATCTGTTCGGCGGCGAGGTCGGCAGCGATGGCAGCGCGTGCCTGTGCGTCCCCTTCCGAACCTTCGAAGCGTGCATCGAGGAACGACGGAATGCTCGCTCCGCACATGGAGGCGAACCGCTTCAGTTGCGTGAGGTTCTGGATCGGCATGATGCCCGGCACGATCGGGATATTGATCCCAGCAGCCTGTACACGCTCCATGTAGCGTTCATAGACATCATTATCGAAGAAGAACTGGGTGAGCGCCCGCGTCGCACCCGCATCGACCTTCTGCTTCAGCATGTCGAGATCGACGGTATCGCTCTCACTCTCCGGATGACGCTCCGGGTAAGCCGAAACAGAGATCTCGAAATCGCCCATCTCCCGCAGGCCCGACACCAGATCGGCGGCGTTGACATAGCCGCCCGGATGGGGCGCATAGCGCGTTCCTACGCCACCTTGCGGATCGCCGCGCAACGCCACGAAATGGCGCACACCCGCGGCCTCGAACTCTTCGACAACGGCACGGACCTCGTCGCGCGTCGCACCGACACAGGTCAGGTGCGAGGCCGTGGCGAGCGGCGTGTCATCAATGAGACGCTTCACGGTCGAAAGCGTCGGTTCGCGGGTGGTGCCACCAGCGCCATAGGTGACAGAGACGAAGTCCGGCTGGTATGGCTGAAGCGCTTCGACGGTCTGCCAGAGCAGCGCCTCCATATCCGGCGACTTCGGCGGGAAGAACTCGAAGGAGATCTTCAGCTCGGAGGTTCTGGTGATCGGGCGTTCGGTCTTTGTCATTTATCTGCTCCCGGTCATGGCAAGAGGTTGGTCCTGGGTGGTTGCCGCGGCCGCAGCCGCGCGCCGCGCCAGCCAGATGGTGACGGTCAGTCCGCGCCCGGCCGCGCTCTCCGGCGGCAGATCGATCACGTCCTCGACCGAGAGCCCCTGCCGTCCGAGCCATTCGGCCATGGCGCCGTGCGAGAAACCGAGGCGGACATGAGCATGCTCGTCCCGCAGATACTCGTGGTCATGCGGCGCAAGATCGATGATGGCGAGGCGCCCGCCGGGCTTCAGCATGCGTGCCGCCTCGGCAAGAGCCAGTTCCGGTTCTTCGAGGAAGTGCAGAACCTGGTGAATGGTGACGAGATCAAAGTCGTTCGCGTCGAGGGGAAGGTTCAGGATGTCGCCATGACGCACGCTGGCCGACAGAATGCCCTCCTTGTCCAGGTTGGATCGGGCGACGGCCAGCATGTCTCGGCTGGCGTCAATGCCGGTGGCGCGGCGATAGCGCGGCGACAAGAGCTGAAGAATCCGGCCCGTACCCGTACCGAGATCAAGCATGGAATCGACCGCCTCGGTGCCGACGACGCGCAGCAGAGCAGCCTCGACATCGGCATCATTGACATGCAGCCGGCGAAGCTCGTCCCATTCCGATGCGTTGCGGCTGAAATAGGCCTGTGCCCGTTCGGCGCGTGCGCGCTTGACCGCCGTGAGGCGGTCGCGATCCCGCTGCAGAACAGGATCACTCGCTTCGGCAGCATCGAGAAGCACGCGAACCAGCTCGGCCCCCGCCCCTTCCTGCTTGAGGCGGAAATAGGCCCAGGCGCCCTCCTGATAGCGATCGATGAGATCCGCCTCTGCGAGCAGCTTCAGGTGGCGTGAGATGCGGGGCTGCGACTGGCCGAGAATTTCGGTAAGATCGGTGACCGTGAGGTCGCCCGATGCCAGAAGTGTAAGCAGACGCAGGCGGGTAGGCTCACCTGCCGCTTTCAGGAATTCCACCAGAGTATCGACACCGAGTCTCATTCGCACCACCGCAATAACGACATAAAGATATCTTTATGTCCGATCCGGGGGCGATGCAAGCGAAACTTGCCGTGGAATTGTCGAGGTCAGCAAAAAGGGCCGGCACCTTGCGGCCCGGCCCTTGATTGTTCGACTGCCGACGCCTCAGCGCGTCAGGCGCTTGTAGGCCTGGCTGCCGGGGTTCAGCGCATCCGGGCCGAGGCGGCGGATCTTGTCCTGCTCGTAGTCCTCGAAGTTGCCTTCGAACCACTCGACATGACCGTCACCTTCGAAGGCGAGGATATGCGTCGCCAGACGGTCGAGGAACATACGATCGTGGCTGATGATGATGGCGCAGCCGGCAAAAGCTTCGAGCGCGCTTTCGAGTGCACCGAGCGTTTCCGTATCGAGGTCGTTGGTCGGTTCGTCGAGCAAGAGCACGTTACCGCCGGCCTTCAGCATCTTGGCAAGGTGCACGCGGTTACGCTGACCGCCGGAGAGATTGCCAACCTTCTGCTGCTGGTCGCCACCCTTGAAGTTGAAGGCGCCGCAATAGGCACGGGAGTTCATGTCGAACTTGCCGAGCTTGATGACTTCGGCACCGCCGGAGATTTCTTCCCAAACGGTCTTGTTGCCGTCGAGCGCGTCACGGCTCTGGTCGACATAGCCGAGGTGAACGGTGTCACCGATGCGGATCGTGCCGGCATCCGGCTTTTCCTGGCCGGTGATCATCTTGAACAGCGTCGACTTGCCGGCGCCGTTCGGGCCAATGATGCCGACGATACCGCCCGGCGGCAGCTTGATCGAAAGATCATTGATCAGCGTGCGGCCTTCAAAGCCCTTCTTGATGCCTTCGAGCTCGATGACCACCTGGCCGAGACGCTCGGAGACAGGAATGATGATCTGGGCGTCGCCGGGACGGATGTTTTCCGCCGCATCGACCAGCTGTTCGTAGGCCTTGATACGCGCCTTGGACTTGGCCTGACGGGCCTTCGGGCTCGATGCGATCCATTCCTGCTCGCGCGACAGCGCCTTCTGGCGGCCGGCTTCGTCGCGGGCTTCCTGCTGCATGCGCTTGGCCTTGGCGGTCAGGTAGGCCGAGTAGTTGCCTTCATAGGGGATGCCACGACCACGGTCGAGTTCGAGGATCCAGCCCGTGACGTTGTCGAGGAAGTAGCGGTCGTGGGTGATCATCATCACGGCGCCCGGATAGTCGCGCAGATGCTTTTCAAGCCAGGCGATCGTCTCGGCGTCGAGGTGGTTGGTCGGTTCGTCGAGCAGCAGCAGGTCCGGCTGCGACAGAAGCAGACGGCAGAGCGCGATACGGCGGCGCTCACCACCCGACAGCACGGTCACGTCGGCATCCTTCGGCGGGCAGCGCAGCGCTTCCATCGCCATTTCGACCTGCTGCTCCAGATCCCAGAGGTTCTGGCTGTCGATGATGTCCTGAAGCTTGGCGCCCTCTTCCGCGGTCTCGTCGGAATAGTTCATCATCAGTTCGTTGTAACGGTCGAGCACGGCCTGCTTGTCGGCCACGCCTTCCATCACGTTCTCAAATGCGTTCTTGTTCGGATCGAGATGCGGTTCCTGCTCCAGGTAGCCGACGGTCGCGCCTTCGGCGAGCCAGGCTTCGCCGGTATATTCCTTGTCCTGGCCAGCGATGATGCGGAGCACGGTCGACTTACCGGCGCCGTTCGGGCCGAGGATACCGATCTTCGCATCGGGATAGAACGAGAGGTGGATGTTCTCGAGAATCTTCTTGGCGCCGTAGGACTTGCTAAGTCCCGACATGTGATAGATGAACTGGCGTGCCATGGGGTCTTGCTCCGGCGGGAATGGGAATTGGCCCGCTATGTAGGCGAATTGCGCCTGAGGGGCAATGCGGCGCACGAAAAACCACCGAGAAATACAGCAGTTCTCCCAAGCGGCGGGGACTTTGTTGGCGACCTTGTCTCGCTTATCGGCATCGGGCCGCCGAGAAGAGCAAGGATAAGCCCGAGAGACGCCGCTGGTATTGCGCGCGACCGAGAAATGGCCTCCTATCGTGACATCGGGAGAACCAAATGTTTTCAGATCCAGCTTTTCACGAATCGCCCTCCGGCGCCCGCCTCGCCTATCACCACCAGCCTTCCGCGAACGGCGCACGCGGCATCGTGCTGATCTGCCACGGCCTGGCCGAGCATTCGCGGCGCTATGAAGTCTTTGCCATCGCTTTGTCTGAGAGAGGCTACCACGTCTATGCCCATGACCACCGCGGCCATGGCGAAACGACGGCACCAGATGCGGCACTCGGCTCGTTCGCCAGAAGGGATGGCACCAGCAAGGTTATCGCCGATGTCATGGCCATGCGCGAATTGGCGGTGCAAAGCCATCCCGGCCTTCCCGTGATCCTGTTCGGTCATTCCATGGGCGGCTTGATCGCGCTGAATGTCGCCACAGAGCATCCGCAGGCGTTCCACGCGCTGTCGATATGGAATTCCAACTTCAATCCCGGCCTGGCCGGTCGTTTCGCCCAGCGCGTGCTGTCCCTTGAGCAGATGCTGAAAGGCTCGGACGTTCCCTCGACGATCCTGCCAAAGGCGACCTTTGCCGCCTGGGGGCGCGCCATCAAGGGACATCGGACCGCCTTTGACTGGCTCTCCCATGACGCCGGGCAAGTCGACGCCTATATCGCCGACCCGCTCTGCGGTTTCGATGCGAGCGTCTCGATGTGGCGTGACATCTTCCGACTGACTTTCGCGGGAGGAGACCCCGAGCGGCTGGCGCGCCTGCCGCAGCGGCTCCCGGTCTACCTTGTCGGCGGTGCGGAAGATCCGGCGACCAAAAACGGCCGGGAAATCCGCTGGCTCGGGCAGCGGATGCTCGACCTCGGCATGACCGATGTCGAAACGACCGTATATGAAGGGATGCGACACGAGACACTGAACGAGGTCGGCCGGGAAAAGGCCATCACCGACTTCCTGACCTGGCTCGACAATCTCGGCCCCTGACGCCGGCGAGTTCTTGCCGAAACGGAATGATGCCATGAGAGAATATCAGGTGCGGAGGGCATTATTGGCCGGTATAGCTCGGTCGACAGCAGTTCTTGTCATGGCAGGCGGTCTCATCTCGTAAGATTGCCTCCTCGACGACGCCGCACAGGATCGCGCTATGACGCCCAAGCCTTCAGCCCCTGCCCCGCTCGCCGGCATCCGTGTGATCGAACTTGCCCGCGTGCTGGCCGGCCCCTGGGCGGGCCAGATACTGGCCGATCTCGGCGCCGACGTGATCAAGGTAGAAAACCCCGAAGGCGGCGACGATACCCGCGCCTGGGGACCGCCCTTCGTCGAGGGCGCCGATGGCGAAAACCTGTCGGCTGCCTATTACCACTCCACCAACCGCAACAAGCGCTCGATCGCGGTCGACCTGAAGACGCCGGAAGGCCAGGAAATTGTCCGCCGCCTCTGCGCCTCGGCCGATGTGGTCATCGAGAACTTCAAGCGCGGCGGCCTTGAGAAATACGGTCTCGACTATGAGAGCCTGAAGGCCATCAACCCGAAACTCGTCTATTGCTCGATCACCGGCTTTGGTCAGAACGGCCCCTATGCCGATTTCGCTGGCTACGACTATATCGTCCAGGGCATGTCCGGCTTCATGTCGATCACGGGCGAGAAGGACGGCGAGCCAATGAAAGCGGGTGTGGCGATCGCCGACATCTTCACCGGCATCTACGCCGTCACCGCCATTCAGGCCGCCCTCATCCATGTCATGAAAACCGGCCAGGGTCAGTTCGTCGACATGGCCCTGCTCGACGTGATGTCGGCGGTGCTCGCCAACCAGAACATGAACTACCTGATCTCGGGCAAGCCGCCGACCCGCCTCGGCAATGCCCATCCGAACATCAGCCCCTATGAAGTCGTGCCGACATCAGATGGCCACCTGATCCTTGCGGTCGGCAATGACGGCCAGTTCAAGCGCCTCTGCACCATCCTCGGCATCCCCTCGGTCGCCGAGGATGAACGCTTCGCCACCAACAAGGCACGTGTCGCCAACAAGGTCGAGGTTCGTGCCATTGTGACCGCTGAAACCGTGAAGTGGTCGAAGCGCGACCTGCTCTCCGCCTGCGAGGCAAACGCCGTGCCGGCCGGGCCGATCAACTCGATCGAAGAAATGTTCGCCGACCCGCAGGTCCAGGCACGCGGGTTGAAGATCGAGCTGACCGACGACAAGGGCACCGTGATCCCCTCAGTACGCACGCCGATCGTGCTCTCCGAGACACCCCTGCGCTACGAGCGCCCAAGCCCGCGCATCGGCGAGCATGGCAATGAGATCCTGGTCGAACTGGCCGAGCTGGAAAGGAAGACGCAATGAAGAGAACCGGCGGTGAACTGATCGTCGAGGCGCTGAAGGCCAACGGCGTCGAGCGCGTGTCCTGCGTTCCCGGCGAAAGCTATCTGGCCGTGCTCGACGCGCTGAAGGACAGCGGCATCGAGACGCTCGTCTGCCGCCAGGAAGGTGGCGCGGCGATGATGGCCGATGCCTGGGGTCGCCTCACCGGCGAACCTGGCATCTGCATGGTGACCCGCGGTCCCGGCGCCACGAACGCCTCGGCCGGCTTGCATGTCGCCAAACAGGATTCGATCCCGATGATCCTCTTCATCGGCCAGATCGGCCGCGACATGAAGGAGCGCGAAGCCTTCCAGGAGGTCGAATACCGCCGCGCCTTCACCGAATTCGCCAAATGGGTCGGCGAGATCGACGACGCCCGCCGCATCCCGGAATTCGTCACCCGCGCCTTTGCCGTCGCCACCTCCGGCCGCCCCGGCCCCGTCGTGCTGACGCTGCCCGAGGACATGCTGCTCGACGAAGTCGAGGCCCCGGATGCCAAGCCCTACACGCCGGTTGAGGCCCATCCCGGTCCAAGCCAGATCGCAGCCCTCGGCGAATTGCTGAAGACCGCGAAGCGCCCGATGATCGTCCTCGGCGGCACCCGCTGGAGCGAGGCTTCGGTCGCCGGCATCCAGACCTTTGCCGAAAAGTTCAAGCTGCCGGTAGGCTGCTCCTTCCGCCGCCAGATGCTTTTCGATCACCTGCATCCGTCTTACGCTGGCGATGTCGGCATCGGCATCAACCCGGCGCTGGCGAAGGAAGTGAAGGAAGCCGATCTCCTGATCCTGCTTGGCGGCCGTTTCTCCGAAATGCCCTCGTCCTCATATACGCTGATGGACATCCCCTACCCGACGCAAAAGCTCGTTCACGTGCATCCGGACCCGTCCGAACTCGGCCGCGTCTACCGCGCTGATCTCGCGATCTGCGCGGCCCCCGAGGAATTCGTCGCAGCACTCGCAACCCTGGACGCACCCGCCGCCCCTGCATGGGCCGAGCGCACCGAAACCATGCACGCCGCCTATCTCGCCTGGTCAACGCCACCCAAAGCAGGCCCCGGCGCCGTGCAAATGGGGCCGATCATGGAGTGGATCGAAGCCAACACGCCGAAGGACGCGATCTTCACCAATGGCGCTGGCAACTATGCCACCTGGCTGCACCGTTTCCACCGCTTCCAGGCCTTCAACACCCAGGCAGCCCCGACCTCCGGCTCCATGGGCTATGGCCTGCCGGCAGCCGTCGCTGCCAAGCAGCTGTTCCCCGAACGTGAGGTCATCTGCTTTGCCGGTGACGGCTGCTTCATGATGCATGGCCAGGAATTCGCGACTGCCATCCGCTACAACCTGCCGATCATCACGCTCGTCATCAACAACGGCATGTACGGCACGATCCGCATGCATCAGGAGCGCGAATATCCGGGCCGCGTCAGCGCCACGGACCTGACCAACCCTGATTTCGCAGCGCTGGCGAAGGCCTATGGCGGCCACGGCGAATCCGTCGAAAAGACCGAAGACTTCGCCCCCGCCTTCCTGCGCGCCCGCGCCTCGGGGAAGCCCGCGATCATCGAGATCAAGCTCGATCCCGAGGCGATCACGCCGACGCGGACGCTGACTCAAATTCGCAACAAGGCCTGATAGGCCATTGAGCCAACACGAGAAAAGGCCGGGATCGCTCCCGGCCTTTCTGTATTCAGGCACGTTTCTGAAGAATCAGATGGCGGCCGTGACGATGAACTCGACCTTGTAGTCCGGCGTCGCGAGCGGCGCGCCGCTCGTCGCACGGGCCGGCGGGTTTGCCGGGTCAATCCAGGCTTCCCAGACGGCGTTCATTTCAGCAAAGGTCGACATGTCGGAGAGATAGATGATCGTCTGCAGGATCTTCGACTTATCCGAACCGGCCGCGGCCAGCAGGCGGTCGACTTCGGCCAGAGCCGACTTCGACTGCTCGGTCACGGATGCGCCTTCGCCAACCTGGCCGGCGAGATAGACGGTGTTGCCGTGGACGACGGCGCCGCTCATGCGCTTGCCGGGCTCGATACGCTTGATGCTCATGGAAAAACTCCTGCTTGAGGCTTGGGTAAAACACGCAGAGGCCGGACGCGAAGACCCGGCCAGCGATGGTGACGAAATGGGATCAGCCGCGCTGGCGAAGCGCGTGCTCGTAGGTGGCAGTCGAGCGTGCGCCCGAGCGGCAATAGCCGAGCATCGGCCGCTCGAACTCTTCCAGCGCATCGACCATGTCGGCGACGGCATCGGGCGTAACACCCATGGGGCCCACCGGAACATGCTTGATCTGCAGGCCAAGTTCTCCCGCACGCTTCGCAACGGCGGCAAATTCCGGCTGGCCGAACTCCTCGCCATCGGGGCGGTGGCAGACGATCGACTTGAAGCCGAGCGCCTTGATCTCGTCGAGCTCCTCGACCGTGATCTGGCCGCTGACCGAATATTCCTCGTTGATCTGCCGGATGTTCATCAGGGCACCTCGTCAATTTCCTGGGGCCAAACATCTACGACGGGCATCCCTAAGCGTCAATCGCAAGCAACCCGCCCCGCCCGCTTAGACAAAGGAAAACGCCAGCCCGTAGTCGCGGCTTTCGCCCGGCTGCAGGATATTGAACTCGCCCGCGGCCTCGAGCTCGGCACGGCCGACCCAGCGATGGGAGACGGGCTCGATGCCCAGCACATGCGCCGGCGCCTTCTGGTTTCGCCAGATCTGCAGATGCGGCAGCGTATCGGTGCGGAAACGCACCTTGAGCCGCTTGTTTCCGATGGCAGCGATCGGGCCGAGACGAAGCTCCGCCCAGCCGCCATGCCCCGCAGGAACGCAGAAGATGCCGCCGTCGCCCTCGCCAAAGGCCCAGGCAAAGCCGCCCCCTTCGAGCATCGCGCCTTCCAGCCGGGTTGCGGGATCGAAGTGCTTTGCACCGAGGTTCATGTGGTACATCAGGAAGGTCGGGAAAGCGGTGTCGCCGACATTGACGACCGTATCGGCGAGCTGCACCTCGCCGCTTTCGCCCTTCAAGCGCCACTCTCTCTGAAGACGGGCATGGCCGCCGGCGGCAAGCGTCACGTCGACGGCGCCCCGCGCCACCAGATCCTCGCCCTCCGCTGTCACCTCGAGCGAATGGGCCGGATTGGCGGAGAAGGACCCATGCAGCGGATAGTCAAGATCGGTGCCGGGGATTGGCTCGTGATGACGGATATGGTCGGGCCCGCAGGTGAACAGGAACCCTTCCAGCGAATGATCGATGCGCGGATCCCCGTCATCGGGAATGGCCCTTCCCGGCGCCAGGTCGACCCCATCCACGATACAGGAGCCGATGTCGAACACCGACCCTTCATCGAGGGCGAGCCGCGGTCCCTTGGGACCGGAAAACATGATCATGCGAGAGGTTCCTCGGTCTGCCGCTGCGGCGCTCTGAGGTGACCGGTGGAAACGAGATCCTCCAGCCCGACGAGTCCGCTGTCGAGCGAGGAGAGATAGGCGATATTCACATTGCGCTCAAGCCACCGCTGGAAGGCGGCCGCTTCGCTCGCGAGCCGCTCGAACCGGTCTCTGCCCTTGCTGGTCAACGACAGAAGCTCGAAGCGCCGATCGCTGCGGTCACGCTTGCGCAGCAGATAGCCCTTGTCTTCGAGAACCTTCACGGCCCGGCTGATTTTGGTCTTGGTCAGGCCGGCATAGCCGGAGATCGCTTTGGCCGTGGTTGGCGAGCGCTCGCCGAGCGACCAGAGCACCTGCCATTCGGACCACGACAACTCGTCATCTGGCCCGCAGAAATGAGTGAAGCCGTTATCGACGATCTCCGCGACCCGGATCAGTCGGAAGGGTAAAAAGGCTTCCAATCTCAGTTGATCCTGCATTCTCCCCCCCTTAATGCCGAACTATAAAGCGATAATTCAAAACGCGTTGGCCCGGCTGCCCCCACAGCAAGTTAACCCTATATTCACTATGAATTCACCTTTTCCACATTAGTGTCAAATTTCACGCGTTTGTCGCCTGCTTAGACGAGGAAACCGAATCGTGTTCGACATCAGGAATTCAGGCTTGATATTGGCGGCTCTGGCTGCCGGATCCCTAGCATTGGCAGGCGCAGCCTCCGCGCAGTCGGTCTATGACGATCGCAACGCATATACCCTCCTGATCTCGCCCGAAGGCGATATCCTCGATTACGTGCCTGAAGTCGGCGAAGTCGTGATCAGCCGCGACCGGATGGGCCGCACGATCCTGATCGACCGCATGGGCAATCTCGTTGCTACGGAAATCCCGGCCGAAAGCTACTATCCGCCGCGCGATCGCGGTCGAAACGGCGGCCTGCCCGGCGTTTACGATCCCTATCAGCGTCAGGACCCGTATCAGCAGCGCGGTTGGGACGATGACGTGACGACCGCGTCGATCCCCGACGCCCTGCCCGGCGATCAGGCACCGCTCGATGAGATGCCGCAGGACATGCCCTATGGCGGCCCCGACCTGCCTCTACCGGCCGACAACGCTCCGGGTCGAACCGTCACGCCCGAAATCCCGGTCAAGAGCGACCTCTCCCGCCTCGAGATCACTGCGCTTCAGGTCTTCCTCGACCGCGAAGGCATCTCGCCCGGCGTCATCGACGGCAAGATGGGCCAGAACGTCAACAAGGCGATCGTCGCCTGGGAGCAGATGACGGGCGAAAACTTCGATCCGAACAATGCCGAGGACATTCTTGAGCGTCTGCGCCTGTCCGGCGGTCTCGCGATCAAGAACTACACGATCACCGCCGGCGATGCGGCCGGCCCCTTCGTCGCCTCGATCCCCGACGACTACGCCCACAAGGCGCAATTGCCGGCGCTCTCCTATACGTCGACCGTCGAAATGCTCGCCGAGCGTTTTCATATGGACGAGGGCTATCTGCGCGAACTGAACCCCGGCGTCGACTTCTCGATCCCCGGCACGACGATCAAGGTCGTCGAGCCGGGCCCGGTGAAGAAGGGGAATGTCGCGCGGATCGTCGCGAACAAGGGTCTGAAGCAGGTCTTTGCCTATGGCGAGGACGGCAGCCTGATCGCCGCCTATCCCGCCAGCATCGGCTCGGCCGATACGCCTTCCCCGTCCGGCACGGTGACGATCGAGCGCATCGCACTCGATCCCGGCTACACCTACAATCCGAAGGTCAACTTCCAGCAGGGCAACAACACCAAGGTCCTGCAGATCCCGCCCGGCCCGAATGGCCCTGTCGGCACGGTCTGGCTCGCATTGTCGAAACCCACCTATGGCATTCACGGTACGCCCGAGCCTTCCAAGATCGGCCGCACCCAGAGCCACGGCTGTATCCGCCTGACCAACTGGGACGCGACCGAGCTCGCCAAGATGGTCAAGGCCGGCGTGACGGTGGAATTTGTCGAGTAACGGCGACGGCTCTGGGTACATCGGAAGCATCTGGTCGGAGTTCCGAGAGATCGGAAGCCTACTGCCGCCTGTGGTCTTTCTTCATGGAAGCAATCACGATGAGCACAGTCTGACAGTCTTTGCAGCCCAGGTGGCCCATGGTCATCCCCAGTACTTTCCAAGAGGCCGCGAGGCATGGGGAACAGCGTTCACCTTCTTCCGGCGCCACGCCGACCGGTCCATCGACTTGGCGAACCTTGGCCATCGAGCGGACGAACTGGCCGTTCTGCTAGATGCCGTTCGTGAAAGGCATGGTCGACCTGCTTTGCTGATGGGGTTCTCGAGTGGAGCGATCATGGCAACGGCCCTAATGGCAATGCACCGAGAGCTCGTGGACGGCGGAGTACTGCTACGCCCCCAAAGCCCCTTCGGCGAGCGAGGATCGTAGGATTTGCAAGACATGCAGGTGCTTATGATATCTGGAAAAGATGATCGAAGACGGACCCGCTGCGATGCTGAGCTCCTGCACAATCAACTGGTAGCATCGGGAGCGGCGGTGACATGGCACGATTTGCCATGCGGGCATGATTTCGACCCGCTAGGACACGACATAGAATTAACCCGCGCCTGGATGGCCAAGCGCGGGTCACAAAACTGATTGATTGCGAGCGTCAGGCCGCCGAGCGTACCAGCCGGAAAAGGCGGCGTGGTTCGCCGGATCGGATGACCTTGACCGGCAGCAGGCGCATCACGTCGGAGGCAAATGCCTTGGCGTTGTCCTGAGCCTTGTCGAGATTGCTGATCTTCGCTGCATCCATCGAATACAGCGTGCCACCACAGTCGAAGATCTCGCGGAAAGCGCTGCGCTCTGCGATCGGCGTGTTGATGACATTGACGCCGCGCGCCGACAGAAGACCCTTGATGGTCAACAGAGCGCGCGTTGTCACCATTGAGGTGACGCGGGTGAGGACCACAGAATGCGGAATGACCAGGTTGCCGGCATCTTCCATCAGCTTGATCAGATCGAGGATCTGGGCACCGCCCTTGGCATCCATGGCGCAACCTTGGACCGGGATCATCACGTGATCCGAAAGGCCGATTGCCGTTGTGACCATGGCATCGCGCGCACCGGCAAGATCCATGATGATATAGTCGTTTGTGCGCGAGAGCTCGCGGATATGTCCCTGGACGGAGGCAACGGTCACTTCCGAGATGACTTCGATGTTGCGCTGCGGACCGGAGATCTCGTGCCACTGGGTTATCCAGCGCTGCGGATCGGCATCAAGGATGGCGACGCGATATCCCTGGTGCGCCAGTTCGGTGGCGAGAAGAAGGGCTGCGGTGGTCTTGCCGGCACCGCCCTTGGCATTGGCAAAAGAAATGACTGGCATGCTTGATCCTTGGGAGGTCTGGTCCGAGCGGCTCATCGCTCTTGGGCAACCCGCGTCATCGGCGCCCCATGCCTGCATCATGCGCAAACATGGTTAACAAAGTGGAAACACGCCCTTGCCTCCCCTCCCCCATAATGGGGAGAAGCAACGGAAAAACCTAGTATATTCGAAGATAGGAATGGGCCGAACTGCCCGTCAACTGCGCAGCGGCGTGCAACTGCCGACATGTTGGGGACCGACTCGGCCAGCCTTGAGATCAGAGAGCAGCGGCAAGGAAGGATCCGGTCCGCCGAGACTCGCCTCGAATGTCGCGCGGTCGACCTTCACCATGCGTCCGCTGCCGAGAATGCTCACCAGCGTCTTCTTGTCGACCACGGCAAGGCTCACTTTCGACTTGCAGAACTGCTTGCCATCCTTGCCCGTCAGCACCCAGCCCAAGGCGCCAGACTTTACCTGGCTCATTTTTTCAACCGTGTAGCCCTTCTTGAGGAGCCCCTGAAAGCTTTCGGCAGAGGCAGGCGAGGCATGAAGAAGCAAAGCAGTCCCCAAGATGCAAAGGGCGCGAGCAATCACATAGGAACGAGACATCAACAGCACCTCTCCAGAATGAAATATGAAACCGGATTTTGGGACAAAGATTTGAGGGCCCCGACCGGTAGTGGCGGGGGCCCTCGACTCGTCAAAACAGACGATCAGAAGCAGTCGGCGAAGAGCTGCTTGGTGTTTTCCAGCGTCATCTTGACCGGATTGCCACCCGCGCTCGGATCTTCGATCGCCATGGCCGAGAGCTCGTCGATCCGGTCATTGGCAATGCCCATCGCCGTCAGGTTGGCCGGCACGTTGAGCTCGGCGCGCAGCGCCAGCACATAGTCGTAGAAACCGTCGAAGCCGCCGGCGATGCCGAGATAGGCCGCCGCACGCTCGATGCGATCCTCGATCACGTGACGATTGAACTTCAGGACCGGCGGCATCACGACAGCATTCGTCATGCCGTGATGGGTGTTGTAGACAGCGCCGATCGGATGCGACAGCGCATGGATGGCGCCGAGCCCTTTCTGGAAGGCAACGGCGCCCATGGCGGCAGCCGACATCATGTTGGTGCGAGCTTCGATGTCCGTGCCGTCCTTGTAAGCGCGCGGCAGGAATTCCTTGACCAGCCGCATGCCTTCCAGCGCGATGCCCTGGCTCATAGGGTGGTAGAAGGGCGAGGAATAGGCTTCCAGGCAGTGCGCGAAGGCATCCATGCCCGTGCCCGCCGTGATCATCTTCGGCATGCCGACGGTCAGTTCCGGATCGCAGATGACGACGCCTGGCAGGAACTTCGGATGGAAGATGATCTTCTTCACATGGGTTTCGGAATTGGTGATGACAGAGGCGCGGCCGACTTCGGAGCCGGTGCCCGCCGTGGTCGGTACGGCTACGATCGGCGCAATGGCGTCGGAATTGGCCCGCGTCCACCAGTCACCGATATCCTCGAAATCCCAGACAGGACGGGTCTGGCCGGCCATGAAGGCGACGCACTTGCCGAGATCGAGGCCCGAGCCGCCGCCGAAGGCGACGACGCCGTCATGGCCGCCGTCCTTATAGGCCTTGATGCCAGCTTCGAGGTTCTTCTCGTTCGGGTTCGGGTCGACTTCGGCGAAGAGCGCACGGCCGAGGCCCGCCTCTTCCAGCACATCGAGCGCCGTCTGCGTGATCGCCATCGGGGCCAGCCCCCGGTCGGTGATCAACAGCGGCTTCTTCATGCCGAGCGACCTGCAGGCGTCCGCCAGTTCCTTGATGCGGCCGCGTCCCATCTTGATGGCGGTGGGATAGCTCCAGTTGGCGACGATGTTCATTTCGTGACTTTCTTCAGATGGTAGGATTTCGGACGGGTAAGGTTCTGGAAGCCGAGAACGGAGAGCGAGCCGCCCTTGCCGGTTTCCTTGACACCGGTCCAGCAGAGCGCCGGGTCGAGATAGTCGGCCCGGTTCATGAAGACTGTACCGGTCTCGATCTCGCGGCCGATGCGGGCCGCGCGCTCCGAATCCTGCGTCCAGAGCGAGGCTGTCAGACCATAGGGGCTGTCATTCATCAGCTCGAGCGCCTCTTCATCGCTCTTCACCTTCATGATGCCGACGGCGGGGCCGAAGGTCTCGTCCTTCATGAAGGCCATGGAATGGTCCACGTTCACCAGGATCTGCGGCATGATATAGGCGCCGCCGTCATCGGCGGGGAAGAGCTTGGGATCGACCAGCGCCTTGGCGCCCTTCGACACCGCATCGGCAATCTGCTCGCGCACGACCTTGGCGAATCGCTTGTTCGCCATCGGCCCCAGCGTCGTTTCCGGATCGAGCGGGTTGCCGAGCTTGTAGTTCGACACCCAGGCGACCGACTTCTCGACAAAGGCGTCGTAGAGGCTCTCATGCACATAGACACGCTCGATGCCGCAGCAGCACTGGCCGGAATTGTAAGTCGCGCCATCCATCAGCGTATCGACGGCAGCGTCGAGGTCTGCGTCTTCCATGACGTAACCAGGGTCCTTGCCGCCGAGCTCGAGGCCGAGACCGGCAAACGTGCCGGCAGCGGCCCGCTCGATCGAGCGCCCGCCTTCGACCGAACCGGTGAAGTTGATGAAGTTGAAGTTGCCGGCGGCAATCAGCGCAGAGGTCGTCTGGTGATCGAGGAAGAGGTTGATGAAGACATCGTCAGGCACGCCCGCCTCGACGAAGGCCCGCACCATGCGCTCGCCCACGAGCAGCGTCTGGGTCGCATGCTTGATGACGACGGTGTTGCCCGCCATCAGCGCCGGCGCGATCGTGTTGATCGCCGTCATGTAAGGGTAGTTCCACGGCGCGATGACGAAGACGACGCCATGCGGCTCGCGCTCGATGCGGCGCTCGAACGTGTCGCTGGCCTCAACGACGAGCGGCGCCAGCGAGTCGGCGGCGATCGCTGCGACATAGTTTGAGCGCTCGTTGAAGCCCTTGTACTCGCCGCCATAGCGCACCGGACGGCCCATCATGTGGGCAAGTTCCGGCACCACCTCGTCCGACATCTCGTTGAGGCGGGCAACGCCCTTTAACACCAGCTGTACACGGTCTTCCAGAGGACGGCGCGCCCAGGCCTTCTGCGCCTTGCGGGCACGAGCCACGGCCTCGGTTGCCGCTTCCGGCGACATGGCCGGACGTTCCGCGTAAACCGATCCATCGATCGGCGAAATGCATTGGATCATGGTCATGATCGTCTTCCTGTTGTTCTAGAACGAGATGACAGCGGCCGCAGCCGCTGTCCTTGTTTCCACCCTTACGCCGGGGATCGTGGCGGGCTCAAGGCCGCCTTTGGTCACGCACGCTCGAACCCGCGCGCCACCTCCCAATCGGTGATCCGGCGATCATATTCTTCCTGCTCCCACTCCGCAGCGCGGACGTAGTGATCGACCACGTCATCGCCGAAGGCAGCCCTAAGCATCTCCGAGCCCTTCAACGTCTCTGCTGCTGCGCGCAGCGTGCGCGGGATCTCGCGCACGCCCTGTGCGCCATAGGCGTCACCGGTGAAAGCCGGCTCGAGTTCCATCTTCTTCTCGATCCCGTCGATGCCGGCGGCGAGAAGTGCAGCCATGGCGAGATAGGGATTGAGGTCGGAGCCGCCGACGCGGCATTCGACACGGATGCCCTTGGTGCCGTCACCGCAGAGACGGTATCCCGCGGTGCGATTGTCCTTCGACCAGATCGCCTTGGTCGGCGCAAAGGTGCCCGCCATGAAGCGCTTGTAGGAGTTGATATAGGGCGCCAGGAAATAGGTGATTTCCGAAGCGTGGCTGAGCAATCCGGCCATGTAGTGCTTCATGGTTTCGGACATGCCGTATTGGCCCTTCTCGTCGAAGAAGAGCGGCGTCTTGCCATCGGCGGACCAAAGCGACTGGTGGATATGCGAGGATGAACCGGCGGCATTGTAATGCCACTTGGCGAGGAAGGTGATGGCCTTGCCCTTCGACCAGGCGATTTCCTTGCAGCCATTCTTGATGATGACATGCCGGTCGGCCATTGTCAGCGCATCGGCATAGCGGACATTGATCTCTTCCTGGCCGGCAGACGCCTCGCCCTTGGAATTCTCGACCGGGATGCCCGCACCCTGCAACCCCTTCCGGATCGCCCGCATCACGTCTTCTTCCTTGGTCGTCTGGAAGATGTGGTAATCCTCGTTATAGCCCGAGACCAGCTTCAGGTCGCGATAGCCTGAAAGCCGCGCCTCGTCATAGGTCTGGTCGAAGAGGAAAAATTCGAGTTCCGTCGCCATGAAAGCTTTCATGCCCATGGCTTCGAGCCGGGCGACCTGCTTCTTCAGGATCGCGCGCGGAGAATGCGGGACTTCCGCATGGGTCGCATGGTCGAGCATGTCGCAGAGGACAAGCGCCGTGCCTTCGAGCCAGGGGATCCGACGCAGGGTCGAAAGATCCGGCTTCATCGTGTAGTCGCCGTAACCCTTCTCCCAGCTCGTCGCCTTGTAGCCGGAGACGGTTTCCATCTCCATGTCGGTGGCAAGCAGATAGTTGCAGCTATGGGTTTCCTTGTAGGCGCTCTCGACGAAATATTCCGCCTGGAAGCGCTTGCCCATCAAACGGCCCTGCATGTCCACTTGACACGCCAGTACCGTGTCGATGCGCCCCTCTGCGACGTCCTTTTTCAGATCTTCGAATGTGTACGTGGTCATCTCGGTGTTCCCAGGGCAGCGATTGGCTCATGCCGTATTGTTTTGTGGGAGCGACCCGGCCGAAGCCGGATCGCCCATGCGTGATTGATCAGCCGTAGCGGTAAGGCTTGCCGGCCTTCTCCATGTCGGCATTGTACTTCTTCAGGATCTCGACGACCTTGCCGGTGCGCTCGGTCTGCTTGGCGACCTCTTCCCAGAAGACATGCGCCGCATCCTCGACCGTCTTCCACTCGGCGTCCGGAATGCTGGTGAGCTCGAGACGGCCACCTTCGGCGCGCAGGCGGGCTTCGCCACCCCAGTACCAGTGCAGGCGCTTATAGTGAGAGCTGTCCATGCACATCTGCCAGAGCGTCTGCAGGTGCGGCGGCACCTCGTTCCAGCGATCGGCATTGGCGAAGAAGGAGCCGCACCAGCCGCCCGAGACATTGTTGGTCAGGAAGTACTTGGTGACGTCGACCCAGCCGGACGTGAAGACCTCGGTGATACCGGACCAGGCGATCGCGTCAATTTCACCGGTCTGCATGGCGACCGGCACATCTTCAAACGGAATGGTGACCGGGACGACGCCGAACTGCGACAGGAACTGGCCGGCCGTCGGGAAGGTGAAGACACGCAGGCCCTTCAGGTCGTCGAGCTTGGTGATCGGCTTGTTCGTGGCGAAGTTGCACGGGTCCCAGGCACCAGCGGAGAGCCACTTCACGCCGACTTCGGAATAGGCCTGGTCCCAGATTTCAGCGAGACCATATTCGTAGAACAGCGTCGGCACGTCGAGGCTGTAGCGCGATGCGAAGGGGAAGTAGCCACCGAAGACCTTGATGTCGACAGGCGAGTTCATCGAGTCGTCGTCGGACTGGACGGCGTCGATGGTGCCGGCCTGCATGGCGCGGAAGAGTTCGCCAGTGGGCACGAGCTGGTCGGCGGTGAAGAGCTGAATTTCCATCTCGCCATTGGCCGCCTTGTTGAAGGCATCGACCGCCGGACGCACGACGAATTCGGCAAGAGCCGCACCGGCATAGGTCTGCAGGCGCCAGGTAATCTTGGCATTCTGCGCCTTGACATAAGGGGCTGCCAGAACGGCAGGGGTCGCCATGGCGGCGGTTTTCAGGAATGAACGTCTGCTATTGGTCATTTCGTTTCCCTCTGTTCTTCGTTTCTTTTGAAGCCCGCAAGACATCAAATCCGGCGGGTAGTCCTGGTGCCGGGCCCGTTTGCCGGACCTCTTGTCATTCGAACGCTAGCCTCTGAGATAGATCTGGCTGGGGAGCCAGGTCGCAATTTGCGGGAAGATCATGATGATCACCATGCCGAGCATCATGATCAAGACGAAGGGGATGACCGACCGATAGATGTCGATCAGCCGGATATCCGGGGGCGCCATCGCCTTCATCAGGAAGAGATTGTAGCCGAAGGGCGGCGTCATGTAGGCGATCTGGCAGGTGATCGTGTAGAGCACGCCATACCAAATCAGCGCATTGTCGACGCCGAGATCAAGCTTGCCGACCAGCGGAATGTAGAGCGGCGCCACGATGACCAGCATGGCCGTGTCGTCGAGAAACGCGCCCATCACCAGGAACGACAGCTGCATCATGATCAGGATCTGCCAGGGCGTCAGTCCGATGTCGTTGACCAGCAGCTTCTCGATCGCCCTCACCGCACCCAGACCGTCGAAGACCGCGCCGAAGCAGAGGGCCGCCAGAATGATCCACATGAACATGCAGGAAATGCCGAGCGTCTGCTCGAGCACCCGGTTCCAGACGGCCTTGGTGAGGCGGCCCTTGTACCAGGCGGCAAAGAGCGCACCGAGCGCTCCGACAGCTGAGCTCTCCACCAGGCTGGTGATGCCCATCAGGAAGAGGCCCATCATCAGGAAGAAGATGAGGAATGGCAGAATGCCTGCCCGTGCGAGCTTGAGCTTCTCGACCATCGGCATGTCGCGCTCTTCCTTGGGAAGCGCGGGACCGAGCGCCGGGTTCAGCCGGCAGCGGATGATGATGTAGAGGCAGAACATCGTTGCGAGCAGCAGGCCCGGGAAGACACCCGCAAGCCACAGCTGGCTGACAGGCTGGCGCGCAATCATGCCGTAAAGCACGAGAACGACACTCGGCGGGATCAGGATCCCGAGCGAGCTGCCGGCCTGGATGACGCCGGAGACCATGATCTTGTCATAGCCCCGCCGAAGCAGTTCCGGCAGCGCGATGGACGCGCCGATTGCCATACCGGCCACCGAGAGCCCGTTCATCGCCGAGATCACCACCATCAGGCCGATCGTGCCGACCGCGAGGCCGCCCGGCATACCACCGAACCAGACATGGAAGGCCTTGTAGAGATCTTCGGCAATGCCCGATTCAGAGAGCATGTAGCCCATGTAGATGAAGAGCGGCAGCGTCAGCAGCGGATACCACTTCATCAGCTTCATGCCAGCCGAAAAGCCCATTTCGAAGCCGCCATTGCCCCAGAGGAGCGCCGCCGCGACAACGCCGACAAATCCGATGGTCGCAAACACGCGCTGTCCCGTCAGCATCGACAACATCATCGACGAGAACATGAGAAGCGCGATCATTTCGTAGCTGAGGAACTCGCTCATGCGATCGGCCTCCCCATCGCGACCGCAAGATCCTTGATGAAGATCGAGGTGGCCTGCAGGAAGGTCAGGATAATGCCGATCACCATGACGATCTTCACGGGCGCCATGTAGGGTGACCATGAGGAGTAGCTGGTTTCACCGTATTCCAGTGCATAGTTCGTGCTCGACACGCCGCCCCAGAGCAGGAAGAAGAGGTAGACGAACAGCATCATGATCGTCACCACATCGACGACGGCTTTCGTCCTCGGCGACCAGCGGCCGTAAAGCAGATCCATGCGCACATGGCTGTCGAGCTGCAGCGAATAGGCGCCGCCCAGAAGGTAATAGCCGGCCATGACGAACTGCGCCATTTCCAGTGTCCAGTGGGCGGGCAGGAACAGGCCTTTCGAAATGGACGAATAGAGCAGGATGCCCATCATGACGAAGACGCCGTACATGACGATGCGCCCGACGCGGCGATTGAAGGCGTCGATGACGCGCACATAGGTCTGGAGAGCCTGCGGCATCAGCTCACCGCCGCCCCGAACCGCTCGAACGGTCCTCGTCTTGTTATCTCGTATGCCGGCATCCGTTCCCTCTTTGATATGTGGTTTGCCCAGCGTTGCCGAATAGTTATGCGACCCTTTCGAGCGCTCCTGAAATCAAGTCCGCGAGATAGGTGGAAACAGCCTCGACGCCCGCATCATCGCGCACGAGGTCATTGCGAACCTCGATCATGACATTGGCCAGACCGAGCGGCAGCGCATGCAGGCGCAGCGTATGCGTCACGCCGTCTTCTGGACCGTAAGGCGAGTTTCGTTCGACGCGATAGGGACCGCCGGCGGTGGCCTCCAGCATCGCATCCGCCAGACGGCTGTCGGTGTCGTGCAGAATGCCGATCTCGACCTCCCGCGGTTTGCCGAAATAGACCGGCGTGAAGGTATGGATAGTCACGACGACGGGCTTGCGCCCCTCCCCGGCGATCCTGGAAAGCTCGGCCGAAACGCGATCGTGAAACGGGATGTAAAGGGCAGCTGTCCGCGCGTAACGCTCCGCCGGCGCCAGATCCCGGTTCCCGGGAATCTCGTAGATCTCGCTCTTCTCCGGCATCGCGGCAGGCGATTCCGGGGGACGGTTGCAGTCGTAGATCAGCCGGGAAAAGCGCTGGTGAACGAGCACGCCGTCCAGCGCAGCCGAGAGGCGGCGGGCGACGGCCAGAGCACCTGGATCCCAGGCGATGTGGCTGGAAAGCGCTTCCGCCGAGAGACCCAGATCTCCGGCAGCGGCCGGCAGCACGGCAGAGGCATGCTCGCAGACAAGCACGACGCCGCTGGCCCCTGTTGCATTCTCCAATGCAACAGCTTCACCATCCGATGCTGTCAGGATCCCCGACCTCAAAAGCATGCTGAATTCCCCCGGGCTCGTTGGCCCTTGCTCTTTCCGAAGAGAATTCTTCACGGTTAAGCGTCTGTCAATCCGCCACTGAAAATTTCTCTTCAAAGGGAGATTGACTCAATTGTGACAGCGAGGCTTAATCCTGAAAAAGCCGGCGACAGATCGGCTTGAGGGGAGTCAATCGGTCCTTGATGAATGCGTCCACGACGGTGTCGGACGTGATCCATGCCCATTTCGATGGGCTGACGCGTGCCGAGCGGCAGCTGGCCGAGAGCCTGCTGCAGAACTACCCGGTCTCCGGATTGGGCAGCATCACGACCGTTGCCGAAAATGCGGGTGTCTCCACGCCGACCGTCGCGCGCATGGTCCAGAAACTCGGATACAAGGGCTATCCCGAATTCCAGGCCCATCTGCATCAGGAGCTCGAGGCGGCGATCTCCAATCCGATCGCCAAGCATGATCGCTGGGCGGCCAATGCGCCGAACCGGCATATCCTCAACCGCTTCGCCGAAGCCGTGATGGCCAATCTGCGCAATTCGCTGGGAGAGCTTCGGACCGCGACTTTCGACGACGCAGCAAGGCTTCTGGGCGACCGCAACAGGAGCCTCTATTTCGTCGGCGGACGCATCACCGGGGCGCTCGCCGAGTATTTCTTCACCCATATGCAGGTGATCCGACCGCGGACCACGCTGATGTCGTCGAATGCCAGTTCCTGGCCGCAGCACGTCCTGAACATGCAGTCCGGCGACGTTCTCGTGATCTTCGACATCAGGCGCTACGAAGCGGATCTGACGACGCTGGCCGAGGTTGCCCGCGCCAATGGCGTCGAAATCATCGTCTTCACAGACCAGTGGATGTCCCCGGTGGCCAAGCATGCACGGGACTGCTTCAAGCTCCACATCGAAGCGCCCTCGGCCTGGGACAGCTCCGTCGTCACCCTGTTTGTCGTCGAAGCCTTGATCGAAGCCGTGCAGAGCTCGTCCTGGGACGAGACGCGCGAGCGCATGAACACGCTGGAGGGACTTTTCGAGCAGGCACGCCTGTTCAGGAGGCCCCGGTGAGACGCATTCCTGGAGATGGAGGGACCAATTCCTGGCGATGGAAACCTGAAGTTTGGACAATATTCGGGTGACCCGCCAACCGTCATATAACGATAACACAGCGCACCTAAGTCAACCGCATCGCTGCCAACCTCAGAGGAGAACCACAGTGAACAATCTTCGCAAGATCCTGTCGATGACGACTGCTATCGTCATGGCAACCTCGGCTGTTGCCGTCGCCGAGCCGAGCGCCGAGCTCATCGAAGCTGCCAAGAAAGAAGGCATGCTGACCACGATCGCCCTGCCCCACGACTGGTGCGGCTACGGCGCCGTTATCGACGCCTTCAAGAAGAAGTACCCGGAAATCACCGTCAACGAACTGAACCCGGACGCTGGTTCGGCTGACGAAGTCGAAGCCATCAAGGCAAACAAGGACAACAAGGGCCCGCAGGCTCCCGACGTTGTCGACGTTGGTCTCGCTTTCGGCCCGCAGATGAAGGCCGAGGGCCTGCTGCAGCCTTACAAGGTTTCCACCTGGGATGAGATCCCGGACAACATCAAGGACGCCGAAGGCTACTGGTACGGCGACTATTACGGCGTCATGTCCTTCCTCGTGAACAAGGACCTCGTTGCCAACACGCCGAAGGACTGGGCTGATCTTCAGAAGCCGGAATATGCCGGTCAGGTTGCTCTCGCCGGTGACCCGCGCGCCTCCAACCAGGCTATCCTCGGCGTTCTCGCAGCCGGCATGGCTTCCGGCGCTGCTGCCGGCAAGGACGCTGGCGAAGCTGGTCTGAAGTACTTCGGCGAACTGAACAAGGCCGGCAACTTCGTTCCGGTTATCGGCAAGTCCGGTACCCTCGCTCAGGGCGCAACCCCGATCGTCGTCATGTGGGACTACAACGCACTCGCCGCACGCGACACGCTCGCCGGCAACCCGCCGGTCGAAGTCGTCGTTCCCGCGTCCGGCGTTCTCGCTGGCGTCTACGTTCAGGGTATCTCGGCCTACGCCCCGCACCCGAACGCTGCCAAGCTGTGGATGGAGCACCTGTATTCCGACGAAGGTCAGCTTGGCTGGCTGAAGGGCTACTGCCACCCGGCCCGCTTCAACGCCATGGTCAAGGCCGGCAAGGTTCCGCAGGACCTGCTCGACGCTCTGCCGCCGGCTGAATCCTACGAAAAGGCCTACTTCCCGACGCTGGAAGAAGTCGACGCCAACAAGGCTGCTGTCGTCGGCGGCTGGGACAGCGTCGTCGGCGCCAACGTCCAGTAAAGTCTGAGCTTGATGTGCCGCCCCGATCTTTTCTAAGGTCGGGGCGGCGCTTGCATTTTAAGAAGATCCGTCGAAACGCGGGCAGAGGGGCAGATCGAATGTCGACAGAGGCGGTGAGTCCGGGCCATCAGGCACGGCCACGAACAAAACTTCCACTTCACTGGCTGGGCGTCGTCCCCTTCGCAGCCTTCGTGTTGCTCTTTCTGATCCTGCCAACCATGAAGATCGTCATCGGCGCTTTCCAGCGGCCGGACGGCTCCTTCACCTTCGACAATGTGCTCGGCCTGTTCACGCCGTCGATCATGGCGGCCTACTGGATTTCCATCAAGATCAGCCTCGCCTCGGCAATCCTCGGATGCCTGATCGGCTTTACCGTCGCCGCCGCATTTATTCTCGGCGGATTGCCCGCCTGGATCCGCAGCCCGCTTTTGACCTTTTCGGGCGTCGCCTCAAACTTCGCCGGCGTTCCGCTCGCCTTCGCCTTCCTGGCAACCCTCGGTCCGGTCGGCATGCTGACCGTGTTCCTGAAGACCCAGCTCGGCATCGATTTGCGCCTCCTCGGCTTCAACCTCCTCTCCTTCTGGGGACTGACGATTACCTATCTCTTCTTCCAGATCCCGCTGATGATCCTGATCATCACACCGGCGATCGACGGCCTGAAGCGCGAATGGCGCGAGGCGGCCTCCATCCTCGGCGCGACGAACTTTCAGTACTGGCGCCTGGTTGCTTTCCCCATCCTCCTGCCCTCGATCCTCGGCACCATAGCCCTGCTCTTCGCAAACGCCTTCGGCGCCGTCGCAACCGCGATCGCATTGACCGGCTCGTCGTTGAATATCGTGCCGATCCTTCTCTTCGCACAGATCCGCGGCGACGTGCTGGGAGATCCCCATCTCGGCTACGCGCTTGCCTTCGGCATGATCGTCGTCACCGGAATTGCCAATGGCCTCTACATCTGGCTGCGCGCCCGCAGTGAAAGGTGGATGAAATGAAACGTCTCTGGGCTTGGGCCGCGCTCATCTTCGGCCTCCTCTATTTCATCCTGCCGCTCATCGGCATGACCAACTTCTCGCTCAAGATGCGCCGCGGCGAGTATTCCTTCGACGCCTATGCCAAGGTGCTCGCGGATCCGCGCTTCCAGGAAACCTTCAGCTATTCCGTGACCATGGCGCTGATGACGATCGTCTTCGGCGTCCTGCTGATCGTGCCGACCGCCTATTGGGTGCGGCTCAAGATGCCGGGTCTGCGCCCCTATATCGAATTCGTCACCCTGCTGCCGCTTGTGATCCCGGCCATCGTCGTCGTCTTCGGCTATATCAGGCTCTACAACACATCGAGCTGGCTGCCGCTGACCGGCTCGTCCGCCGGCACCAACATGCTGCTGATGTTCGGCTACGCCACACTCGGCCTGCCTTATATGTACCGCGCAGTGGACACGGGCCTCAGGACGATCGACGTGGCAACGCTCACCGAAGCGGCACAGAGCCTCGGCGCCGGCTGGGCCACGATCATCGGCCGCATCATCCTGCCGAATGTCTCGGTCGCCGTCATGTCGGGCGCCTTCGTCACCTTCGCCATCGTGATGGGCGAATTCACCATGGCTGCCCTTTTGAACAAGCCGGCCTTCGGTCCCTACATGCAGCTGCTCGGCGCCAACAGGGCCTATGAGCCCGCGGCACTCGCCGTGATCGCCTTCGGCATCACCTGGGCCTGCCTTGGCCTGATGCAATTGGTTTCCCGCCTCCAGAAAACAGCCCCGCGCCAGGCTTGAGGACTTTCTTTCATGACGTTCCTGACACTCTCCCATCTCAAGAAATCCTTCGGCGCCACGCAGGTCGTGCACGACTTCAACATGGCGATCGACAAGGGCGAATTCATTTCCTTCCTCGGGCCCTCCGGCTGCGGCAAGACCACGGTGCTGCGCATGATCGCCGGCTTCGAGACACCGTCGGGCGGCACCATCGAGATCGATGGCAAGGACCAGACCAGCCTCAAGCCGAACCAGCGCAATATCGGCATGGTCTTCCAGGCCTATGCGCTCTTCCCCAACATGAATGTCTTCGACAATGTCGCCTTCGGTTTGAAGATCGCCGGCATGCCCAAAGCCGATATCGAGGCCCGCGTGAAGGAGATGCTGGCCCTCATTCATCTCGAACAGCTGGCCGAGCGTTTTCCCTATCAGCTCTCGGGCGGCCAGCAGCAGCGCGTGGCGCTCGCCCGCGCCCTTGCCCCGAAGCCGCAAGTCCTTCTCCTCGACGAGCCGCTGTCGGCGCTCGATGCGAAGATCCGCGTCTCGCTGCGCGAGGAAATCCGCCAGATCCAGCAGAAGCTCGGCATCACGACCGTCTTCGTGACCCATGACCAGGAAGAGGCGCTGTCGATCTCGGACCGCATCGTCGTCATGAATGCAGGCAAGGCCGACCAGATCGGCACGCCCTTCGAAATCTACAACCGGCCGACAACCCGCTTCGTGGCTTCCTTCGTCGGCACGCTCAACGTCTTGGACGCGATCGTCGCCGATCAGTCCGCCGGCATGGTCCGCATCGGCGATCAGACGCTGGCGATTCGCGAGACGATTCCCGCGGCGAACGGTTCCCCCATTCAGCTTGCCATGCGCCCGGAAGCCGGCTCGCTGGCCACCGTCGGCGATGCGACCGTCCGTGGGCAGGTGACATCGAGCCAGTTTCTCGGCTCCGTCATCCGCACGCGCATCGCGGTCGACGGCAAGATGCTCTCCTTCGACACCTTCAACGATCCCGGCGTCAAACCGCCTGTCGTTGGCGACACCGTCGGCGTCAAGATTGACCCCGCCGCCTTGATCGTGCTCGCCGACTAAGGCAAACCGGTCTTCAGGATCGATCGGTCAGGATGCCGTCCGACAGGGCGGCATTCTTTGCATTTGGAGGAAGCCCATGCGCGCCATGTATTACGAGCAATTCGGAGCGGCACCCGAGATCAGGACGCTGCCCGATCCGACACCGACGAATGCCGGTGTCGTCATCTCGGTAAAGGCGACCGGCCTCTGCCGCAGCGACTGGCACGGCTGGATGGGCCACGATCCCGATATCAAGCTGCCCCACGTCCCGGGCCATGAATTGGCCGGCACGATCGCCGCTGTCGGCCGCGATGTCCGCCGTTTCAAGGTCGGCGATCGGGTGACCGTTCCCTTCGTTTCCGGCTGCGGCCATTGCATGGAATGTCGCTCCGGCAACCAACAGGTCTGCGAGGAACAGTTCCAGCCCGGCTTCACCCATTGGGGCTCCTTCGCCGAATATGTCGCGATCGACTATGCCGATCAGAACCTGGTGCATCTGCCGGAAGAGATCAGCTATGAGACGGCGGCGAGCCTTGGCTGCCGGTTTGCGACCTCCTTCCGCGCGGTCGTGGACCAGGGCCGCCTGCAAGGCGGCGAATGGCTGGCGGTCCACGGCTGCGGCGGTGTCGGCCTCTCCGCCATCATGATTGGCGCGGCCCTTGGCGCCAATGTCGTGGCGATCGACATCGCCGAGGACAAGCTCGCTCTCGCAAAGGCGTTGGGCGCTTCTCTCACCATCGACAGCCGTGCTGTCGCCGATGTTTCCGAAGCCGTCCGCGATGCCACCGGCGGCGGCGCCCATGTCTCCGTCGACGCGCTCGGCCATCCCCAGACCTGCTGCAACTCCATCCTCAACCTTCGCCGCCGCGGCCGCCATGTGCAGGTCGGGCTGATGCTGGCCGATCATGCGACACCGGCAATCCCCATGGCCCGAGTAATCGCCCACGAGCTCGAGATCTATGGCAGCCACGGCATGCAGTCCTGGCGTTACGATGCCATGCTGCGCATGATCCTGTCCGGCAAGCTCTCGCCGGACCGCTTGATCGGTCGGCGCATCACACTGAGCGAAGCCGCCCCGGCGCTCGCCACGATGGACAGTTTCCGCGAAAACGGCATCAGCATCATCGACCGGATGATCTGACGGCCGATGCCGCGGATGTCATCGGGTGGTGTGATAGCGTTAACCCGTTTGTGCTGAAATTCAGCTGCACGAAACCGGCGACGGATCGAGGCAGCCATGGTCAAGCAGACGAAACCACCGGAGATCGACGCAGACGGCTTCATGACGGAGTTCATGCGGCTGAAGCGCGGATCCGTAACCCGTCGGCATTTCCTCGCCGTGACGGGCCTCGGAGCCGCAGCTCTGCTCGTGGGCGGCTCCGGGCGCACTAGCGTCGCGACCTCCGAAGGTTCGCCGCTCGGCAAGAAGGTCTCGCTTGCCACCTGGCCGAACTATCACGATCCCCAGACCTTCGAGGACTTCACCGCCCGTTATGGCGTCGAGGTGGAGATCTCGATCATCGGCTCCAACGAAGGCACCATGAAATCGCTGGAGCGCGGCCGCGCCTGGGACATCATCGTCCCGACACAGTATGCGATCGCGCCCTATGTCCGGCGCGACATGCTGGTGCCGCTCGAGCTGCGTCGCATCCCGAACTTCGACCTCAACGCCCATGCCGACCGCTTCATGAAGCCGGGCGTGATGGCCGGCGCAATCTATGCCGTGCCGAAAAATGCCGGCACGACCGGCATCGCCTACAACACGCGAGAGCTGGACCCCGTCAAAAGCTGGAGCGACTTCTTCGAGCGCGCCAAGGGCGAAGCCTCGGGCAGAACCATCGTGCATGACTATCAGCTGACCGCGATCGGCAATGCGCTGGTCGCGCTTGGCTACGATTTCAATTCGCTCGATCAGGCCGAACTGGCCAAGGCCTCGGAACTCCTGATGGAGGTCCGGCCGCATCTTTACGCCATCGACAGCGACTACCAGCCGGCTATGCGCACCAGCGACGCCTGGATGACCATGTGCTGGAGCAATGACGCCTCCCAGCTTCATCGCGACGTAGCCGAGATCGCCTATGTCATCGCAGCCGACGGCGGCGAGATCTGGACAGACTATTACGCCATCCCGAAGATCGCTCATAACAAGCCGGCGGCGCACGCCCTGATCAACCACCTTCTCGACCCGGATGTGGCGGCCCGCGAACATCTCGTCCACGGCGGCACGGCGACGGACCGGCGTGTGCGCGCATTGCTGCCGGACGAGATCCTCGCCAATGAGATCATCTATCCCGACGAGGCCAAGCTCACCCCGCTGGAATTCGGCCTGGCGCTGGTCATGACGGATCCCACCCGCGCCGAGATCATGAACCGTTTTCGCGCCGCCCGCGGCTGACGCAACTCATCCTCCATGCTAGGCAAAGCCCCGGCTGGAACAATCCGGCGCAAGCGTCTTTCACGGGGTATCCATGCCGCAGATTTCGATTATCGACACCGTCTCCGATCCCGGCAAGGACACCCGGCCGAATGAGGATCGCCTCGGCTACAACCGCGACGCCGCCTTCGTCATCGATGGTGCGACCGGGCTTGGCGACCGCCAGTTCATGGAAGGTTATGGTTCGGACGCCGCCTGGATTGCCGAATTCGCCGCATTGCGCTTTGCCGAACGCCTCGATCGCAACGCTGATGCGAAGGCAGTCCTGCGGCAGGTCTCGGAGGAAGCACGCGATGCGTTCGTGGCCGTAGCCGGCGACCAGCCACGCTACGCCTGGCCGCTCTGTAGCCTGACCGCATTGCAGGCCACACCGGACGGTTTCCGCTGGTTCGGCCTCGGCGATAGCGCGCTATACGTTCTGCATGACGACGGACGTTCCGATTTCGTTATCCCGATCCCCGGCGCCTATGAATGGGAGCAGCATCAGGCCGCCCAGCATATCGCCCGCGTGGGCGGCATCGGTGCAGCCGGCGTTGCAAATGAAGATCCGCAGACGCTCGAAGACCTCCGTCGCGGCCGCGCGAAGCAGAACACGCCCGGTGGCGCGACCTGGACCTTCGGCGTGGTGCCGGAAGCCGCCGATCACCTGGCGATGGTCGACGTGCCCGTCCACGGTGGCGGCGCCACCGCCCTCCTCTGCTCCGATGGTCTGGCCGACCTCGTCGCCCTCTACAAGCTCTATGACCCCGCCACGCTGATCCAGCGCGCCGCAACGGCGGGGCTGAGATCCCTGGTCACGCAGTTGCGTCACATGGAGCGGGAGATTGATCCGGACGGCCTGAAATATCCGCGCTACAAGCAGAGTGACGATACGACGGCGATCCTGCTGCGGCTGGAGACATGAAGGCAATTAGGAATCTGCCTCAATATCTTATGGCCGAATTTGGAATCCGTTTGTGAAGCAGTTTGTGCGGAGGATGAAGCCGCAAAGATAGGCCGCCGCTTTCGACCTCGGCTGGCTGCCCCTCATCCCCCTGCCGGGACCTTCTCCCCGTTCACGGGGAGAAGGTCCCGGCAGGGGGATGAGGGGCAGCTCAAATCGAACCGCCTACTCCGCCGCCTTCGGCACATAGTTCAACACCGGCCCTAGCCAGCGCTCGACCTCGCGCACATCCATGCCCTTGCGCGCCGCATAATCCTCCACCTGATCACGCTCGACCTTGGCGACGCCGAAGTAATAGCTGTCGGGATGGCCGATATAGAGGCCTGACACGGACGAACCCGGCCACATGGCATAGCTTTCCGTCAGCGTCACGCCGGTCGCCTTTGTTGCGTCGAGCAGCGAGAACAGCGTCACCTTTTCCGTATGGTCAGGCTGCGCCGGATAGCCGGGTGCCGGGCGGATGCCGGCATAGGTTTCCGAGATCAGCTCTTCCGGCGTCAAGGCCTCGTCCGGGGCGTAACCCCAGAATTCGCGGCGGACCTGTTCATGCATGCGCTCCGCAAAGGCTTCGGCGAAGCGGTCGGCCAGCGCCTTGACCAGGATCGAGGAATAGTCGTCATTCGCTCTCTCGAAGCGTTCCGCGATCGCCACCTCCTCGATACCGGCCGTCACCACGAAGCCGCCGATGTAATCCGGCAAGCCGGTTTCGAGCGGCGCCACGAAGTCGCTGAGCGCCACATTGGCTCGTCCGTCCCTCTTGGACAACTGCTGGCGCAGCGTGAAGAAGGTCGCGAGTTCTTCGCGCCGGCTGTCATCCTTGAACAGGCGGATATCGTCGCCCACGGCATTGGCAGGCCAGAAGCCGATGACGGCGCGGGGGCGGAACCAGCTTTCCGCAATGATCTTTTCGAGCATGGCCTGGGCATCGGCATAAAGCTGCCGCGCCGCTTCGCCCTGCTTCTCGTCATCGAGAATGGCCGGGAAGCGCCCCTTCAGCTCCCAGGTCTGGAAGAAGGGCGTCCAGTCGATATAGCGGGCGAGTTCAGCCAGATCATAGGTCTCGAAGACCTTCGTGCCGGTAAAGCCGGGCTTGGTCGGTTGATAGGCGCTCCAGTCGATCTTGACCGCATTGTCCCGCGCGGCCGCCAGCGGGAGCCGCTGCTTCTCGGCCTCAGCGCGCGCATGAGCCTCGGCCACCTTGGCATATTCGCCCCTGATGCCCTCGACATAGGTCTCGTTGCCGTCTTCTGCCAAGAGCGAGGATACGACGCCGACGGCACGGCTCGCATCGGTGACGTAGACCGCCTGCCCCGCCTTGTATTGCGGATGGATTTTCACCGCCGTGTGCACCCGGCTGGTCGTCGCTCCGCCGATCAGCAGTGGAACGGTGAACCCCTGGCGCTGCATCTCGGCGGCGACATGCACCATCTCGTCGAGCGAGGGGGTGATCAGGCCGGAGAGGCCGATGACATCGACATTCTCGGCTTTCGCCACTTCGAGGATCTTGCTGGCCGGCACCATGACACCGAGATCGATGATCTCGTAATTGTTGCAGGCGAGAACAACGCCGACGATGTTCTTGCCGATGTCATGCACGTCACCCTTGACGGTCGCCATCAGCACCTTGCCAGCGCTCTGGCGCTGATCGCCGCCGTTCTGCCGTTTCTCCTCCTCCATATAGGGGAGCAGAACGGCAACGGCCTGCTTCATCACGCGGGCCGACTTGACCACCTGCGGCAGGAACATCTTGCCGGCGCCGAACAGGTCACCAACCACGTTCATGCCCGCCATCAGCGGCCCTTCGATAACATGCAGCGGCCGCTCGGCCTTTTGCCGCGCCTCTTCCGTGTCGATCTCGATGAACTCGGTGATGCCGTTGACCAGCGCATGCTCGAGCCGCTTCTCGACCGGCCATTCGCGCCAGCTCATGTCCTGGGTGCGGGTCTTGGCCTCGCCCGTGCCGCGATAACGCTCGGCGATCTCCAGCAACCGCTCGGTGCCGTCGCGGCGTCTGTTCAGCACCACGTCTTCGCAGGCCTCGCGGAGTTCCGGATCGATGCTTTCGTAAACGGCAAGCTGCCCCGCATTGACGATACCCATATCCATGCCAGCCTGGATGGCATGGTAGAGGAAGACCGCATGCATGGCTTCCCGCACCGGCTCGTTGCCACGGAAGGAGAAGGAGAGGTTCGACACGCCGCCCGAGATATGCACCAGCGGCATTTCCTGCCGGATGGTTCTGGTCGCTTCGATGAAGTCGACGCCGTAATTGTCGTGCTCCTCGATCCCCGTCGCGACCGCAAAGATGTTCGGGTCGAAGATGATGTCTTCGGGTGCAAAGCCCGCTTCTGCCGTCAGGATGCGATAGGCGCGGCGGCAGATCTCTACCTTCCGCTGATAGGTGTCGGCCTGGCCCTTCTCGTCGAAAGCCATGACAACGACGGCAGCGCCATAATTGCGGATGAGCTTGGCCTGCGCGACGAAATTCTCCTCGCCTTCCTTCAGCGAGATCGAGTTCACCACCGCCTTGCCCTGCACGCATTTGAGGCCGGCTTCAATGATCGGGAACTTCGACGAGTCGATCATGACCGGCACCTTGGCGATGTCAGGCTCGGCGGCAATCAGGTTGAGGAACTCGACCATGGCCTTTTCGGAATCGATCAGGCCCTCGTCCATGTTGATGTCGATGATCTGCGCGCCGTTTTCCACCTGATCGCGCGCGACAACCAAAGCTGCGGAGTAATCGCCCGCCGTGATCAGCTTGCGGAACTTGGCCGAACCCGTGACATTGGTCCGCTCGCCGACATTGACGAAGGGAATGTCCTTGGTGAGCTCGAAGGGCTCGAGACCCGAGAGCGACATGAAGGGACGATGTTCGGCGGGCGCACGAGGCACCCTGCCCTTCGCGGCCTCGGCAATGGCGGCGATATGCGCGGGCGTCGACCCGCAGCAGCCGCCAACGACATTGACGATGCCTTCTTCGGCGAAACCGGCGACGAGCGCGGCCATTTCCTCCGGGCTCTGGTCGTACTGGCCGAACTCGTTCGGCAGACCGGCATTCGGATAGGCCGAGATGAAGGTATCGGCGACACCCGACAATTCCTGCAGATGCGGCCGCATGGCATCCGCGCCGAGCGCGCAGTTGAGGCCAACCGCAAATGGCTTGGCGTGTCGAACGGAATTCCAGAAGGCCGTCGGCGTCTGCCCCGACAGCGTGCGGCCGGAGAGATCGGTGATGGTCCCCGAGATCATCACAGGCAGGCGAATGCCCTTGGCGAGAAAACGCTCCTCGCAGGCAAAGATCGCCGCCTTGGCATTCAGCGTATCAAAGATCGTCTCGATCAGGATGAGATCGGCCCCGCCATCGATCAGCCCGTCGATCTGCTCGCCGTAAGCAAGGCGCAGGTCGTCGAAAGACACGGCGCGGTAACCGGGATTGTTGACGTCGGGCGAGATCGACGCCGTACGGTTGGTCGGGCCGATGGCGCCGGCCACGAAACGCCGCTTGCCGTCCTCGCGCTCGGCGCGAAAGGCCGCCCGGCGTACGAGCTCCGCGCCATGGCGGTTGAGGTCATAGACCGCCCCTTCCATCTCGTAATCCGCCTGGGCGATGCGGGTCGAGGAAAAGGTGTTGGTCTCGAGAATGTCGGCCCCCGCCATCGCATAGCGGAAATGAATGTCCTCGATGGCATTGGGTTGGGTCAGGATCAGCAGATCGTTGTTGCCCTGCTGATGACAGGCGCAGCCGATGAAGCGCTCGCCACGAAAGTCGTCTTCGCTCAGGCCTAGCCCCTGGATCTCGGTCCCCATGGCACCATCGAGGATCAGGATACGCTCGCGGGCCGCGTCCTGCAGAGCCTTCAGGATCTCCGCCCCGTCCCGATTTGCGCCCTCGCGGCCGAACAGTTGATCGAGCATGCGAACTCTCCTATTGCGTATGCGACATCCGCCAAATCACATAAAGACATCTTTATGTCAACATGCGCCCTTGATTTGCTTGGTTCGACCGAAGCGGTGGTCCCAGCCCCGGTGATCGGCTATAGACGCTCCAGGAATGTCTTCAGGGAGGAAGAAATGTCGGAAAATCAGTCACAACAATCAGCCTTCACCCCCTGGAGCACCCGCCCCTACCATCGCAAATGGCTGCTGGCACAGGCCGACGGCCTGTTCGATTTCTTCTCAAGTTCGGCCATCAACCCGAAGGGTGGCTTCTACGACCTGTCGCGTGAAGGCAAGCCGCTTAGCGTCGACAATCCCGCCCGCGGCATCCATGCCAGCGCCCGCATGGTGCATTGTTATGCCATCGGCCACCTGCTCGGACGGCCAGGCTCGGCCGACATCGTCGACCACGGCATGCGCTATCTCTGGGAGCGTCACCGCGACGCGAAGAACGGCGGCTATTTCTGGCAGGCCAACGACACCGGCGCTGCCGACGACACGAAGCAGGGCTACGGCCACGCCTTCGTCCTGCTCGCCGCCTCTTCCGCCAAATGCGTCGGCCATCCGCTGGCCGACGAGATGCTGGCCGATATCACCCAGGTGATCCAAGAGAAGTTCTGGGAAGAGAGCCACGGCGCCATCGCGGAAGAGTTCTCATGTGACTGGCAGCCGGTCCCCGGCTATCGCGGCCAGAACTCCAACATGCACCTGACCGAGAGCCTGATGGCCGCCTTCGAGGTGTCAGGCGAACGGCATTATCTCGACAAGGCCGAGCGGATCGCCGACCTGATCATCAACCGCCGCGCCCGCGAGGAAGCCTTCCGGGTCGCCGAGCATTTCGATGAGAACTGGGTCGTCGACCGCGCCTACTATCATCCGAACGAGATGTTCCGCCCGGCCGGCACCACGCCGGGCCACTGGCTGGAATGGGCCCGCCTCATCCTCCAACTCTGGGTGCTGGGCGGAAAAAGCCACGACTGGATGCCGGAAGCAGCCCGCGGCCTCTTCTTCCAATCCATGGCGCTGGGTTGGGACAAGGACAAGGGCGGCTTCTTCTACACGCTCGACTGGGAAAACGCCCCCGACAAGCGTGCGAAACTCTGGTGGCCGCTCTGCGAAGGCGCCGCCGCAGCACACTTCCTCAACCAGCATCAGGAAAGCGACTTCCACGAAGAGAGCTACCGAAAGATCTGGAACTACATCGCGAATAACAATCTCGACCGCGAGCACGGCGGCTGGTTCGAGGAACTGACCGAAGACGGCAAGCCGTCCAACAGCCTCTTCGCCGGCAAAGGCGACATCTACCACGCCCTCCAGGCCTGCCTCATCCCGCTCTACCCCGCGGGAGGCAGCCTGACCAAGATGATTGCGGCGCATCCGCTCGACGTTTGATGCAAGTAGCAGCCAGACATGCAAAAGGGCCGGAAGACCGGCCCTTTCTTCGTTCTAGCGCTGTATTCGAAGCTTACTGCTCGATCGCATAGGTGATGTTGACGGTGACCGTATAGAGATTTTCGCCGGATGCGATCGGCACCGACTCGTCCGCCATCTTCGCCATCGGGGCGGCCGCATACATCTGCGGCATCGGGCGCGCAAAATTCTCCGAGATCTCGACGATCCGTCCGAGCTTCACCCCGGCCACATCCGTCAGCGTCTTCGCCTTGGCGGCAGCCTTTTCAACCGCCTGCTTGCGCGCCGCCTCGACGGTCGCTTCCGGATCGTCATTGGTGAAGCTGATGCCACCGCCCTGATTGACGCCGAGCTTCACGGAGCGGTCAATGATCGCGCCGAGCTTGGACAGGTCCCGCACCCGCACCGTCAGACCGTTGCTGACGGTATAACCGACGATGACAGGCGCCTCATAGGTGCCGTCGGTGCGGGTCTCCTGCTTGTATTTCGGCTGTATCGAAAAATCCGTCGTCTGCAGGTCCTTGTCGGCAATGCCCTGCCCCTTCAGGTCCGCCAGAACCTCTGCCATGGCCGCACTGTTCGCCGAAAGCGCGTCGGCCGCCGTCTCGGCATCGCGCACGACGGCAAGCGTAATGACCGCCATGTCAGGCGCAACCGTCGCCTCGCCCTCGCCCGACACCATGATCGTTGCCTCGCGACGCTCACCTTCGGCCGCCATGGCCTCCGTGATGAAACCGTTCGAGAGCACCGAACCCGAAAGAGCCGTGGCCATGACGAGTGCGCGTGTAATTTTCAGCATGAATAAGATCCTTTGTCCCTTGGCACCGGCGGCCGCTTTGGCCTCTCCCGGCACGATGCCCTTCCGCCCTCTGTGATGACGCGTGATTGTGAAGCCATTGCGGCAAAGACTTGTCGCACAATGCAATTTGCGTTAGAGCCGCAGACCGGTGCGGGGTGACCATAACCCGCCCGACGGCGCAACGCCGGGCTGGGCCTGTAGCTCAATGGTTAGAGCCGGCGGCTCATAACCGCTTGGTTGGGGGTTCGAGTCCCTCCGGGCCCACCATTTCGTCGATCCTCTGATCCCAAAATCTGGACCGTTCATAATTGGAGTTGTCCGCGATAGGAGACGGAGCGGAAGCATGAAGGCATCGAAACTCTCGGACGCCCAGAAGGCCCTCATTTTGAAGCAGGGCGACGACGGCGTGCCGGTGGCGAAGATTTGCCGGAAGGCTGGAATTAGCCAAACGACCTATCCAATTGGCGCAAGAAGTATGCGGGTCTGCTGCCCGATGAGATGCGTAGATTGAAGGCTCTGGAGGATGAGAATTCCAGACTGAAGAAGATCGTCGCTGACCTGACGCTGGACCGAGAGATGCTCCACGATGTCATCATGTCATCCGGCGAAAGCTCTGAGGCCGGTCCGAAAGTGCAAGCTGATCGACGCGATCCTGGTGGACTGGGGCATTTCGATCCGACGGGCCTGCAAAGTCCTGCAGTTCGATACATCCGCCGCCCACGCACGCTTCACCTATCGCGACGAGGATGTCGAAAGACCGGCTATCCCAAGACGATCCGTGTGGACAATGGCAGCGAATTCGTCTCCCGTGCTCTCGACCTCTGGGCATGAGCCAACAACGTCACCCTGGACTTCTTTCGGCGTGGCAAACCAACTGATAACGGCTTCTTCGAGGCCTTCAACAGCGAGCTGAGGTCGAAGTGTCTGAACGCTCATTGGTTCCTGACCCCCTGCAGATTCGCGCGAAAAGTTGGAGACTTGGCGTCGATACTACAAAGAGGAACGTCCTCACTCGGCGATCGGATATAACGTCCCGATCGCCCAGCATGGTGCCGGTGGCGCAACCAGCCAGCCATCGTGATCAGAGCCAGAAAACGCTAGTTTTCAGCGGTCCAAGATTTGGTCCTAGAGCAGCGGTACTCCAGCTTCTCCACTTCCGAATTGCTGAAAATTGCACGCATAACGCGGTACGTACGTATTTGAAGGTGGTATTAGGCTCGCTAAATTCGGAGCTTTCGACGGTTCAATCCCTCAGGCCACAAAGGGACGAGCGGTCGCACCTCGACCACAAAACTATCAAAGGCCTTACTCGGATCTCATCGCGCGCGCAAAAAAATCGCTGAATGGCTTTATCAAATAGGAGCCGACAGTCCGGTCTGACGTCCTCAAAAACGCCTCTACCGGCATGCCCGGCTTCAAGGGTAGAGCGATGCCTTCGTGATCGAGGAGAACCCTTGCCTGATAGTAGGCAGCGCGGGTTTGGGGATCGACAACTAAATCCGCCGAGATGCGCTCAACCCTGCCATGCAGTTCAGGCGTCAGGCGCTGATTGAATGCCGGGAAACGGAGGAAGGCACCTTGGCCCAAATGCACCTGATCGATGTCCTCAGGGGCAACCCTAACATCGGCGACAAGCAGGTCGGATTGCGGGACTATCAACATCAATGTGTCCTGCGGCACCACCACTCCACCGACGGTGTGGATCGCAAGTTGGTGGATGGTACCGCCCTGGGGCGCGCGGATATCCAATTTGCGCAATTGATCCTCAGCAGAGAGCTTTCGCTCGCGCAGTTCGGATATCGATGCACTCACCTCTGTCAGCTCGCTCGCCACCTCGCCACGCAGCCGCTGGTCGACTTGAAAGATCTCCAATTTCGTCTCGGAAATACGCGCCCTCGTTTGCGCGATGCTGGCACGGATACCGGCAAGCTCGCCATCGAGATCGGCTTGGTCGCGCTCTGCGCTGTTCAACCGAGAATATTGCACGAGCTGCTGCTTCCACATTCTCTGGGCAAGCTCGACGTCGGTGCCTGCAAGTTTAACCTGCACGTCCATCGCCTGGGCTTGCTGTTCGAGCCCCATCACCTGCTCGCGCAGCTGCACGATACGCTCTTCAAGCTGCGCTTTTTCCCCGTCACGCGCCTGGCGTCGAAGATCAAAGGCGCCGAGCTCGTTGACCAGCACGGTATGGAGACTTTCCTCACCACGACGCTTCAGAAGCTCGGGATCGAAGACGATCGTGGCCAACCCATCACGCTCCGCGACAAGACGAGCGCGTTTGGCGAGGATCTCGTCGAGTGCCGCACTGATGATGGCGAGATTGGCGCGGGCAAGCGTCGTGTCGAGCCGTGCGAGGAGCTCGCCCGCCTCAACCTCTTGACCGTTCGACACGAGGATTTCAGCAACAGTGCCGCCTTCAGGATGCTGCACCTTTTTAACTTCTGAATTGACGACTATACTGCCGGCAGCGATCACAGCACCGGCGATCTCGATAGTCGCGGCCCCCCCAACCCCGGCGATGAGCATGCCAGCCAAGGCAAGAGCTGCCGTCAGGTTGCGCCTGATTGAGCGGACGAGGCGTTCTTCAGACATCTCGGTCATGATCGCTCCTGAACGGCTTGCAAACGGTCGCCAGCGCCAAAGGTGTCTGCTGCATAAGATCCGGCTGCAACAAGCCGGGGTGCTGAACCCGAAACTGCTGGATCCTCGGGCACAGAGCGGATCATATCGCGCTTTCGCTCGAGCATATGGGTCTGGCCTTCGCTGACCAGCACCACATGATCACAGGCCTCCAGCGCACTGGCTCTATGCGCGATGACAACAACAATGCCACCGCGATCCCGCACCGCCCGGATGGCCGCCGTCAAAGCCTCTTCTCCGGCCTGGTCGAGACTGGAATTCGGCTCGTCCAGCACCACGAGAAATGGCTCACCGTAGAGGGCGCGCGCAAGTCCGATGCGCTGACGCTGCCCGGTAGACAGCACACAGCCCCCCTCACCGATCTGCGTGTTATAGCCGTCCGGGAGCTTAAGGATCATCTCGTGAACGCCTGCCACCTTTGACGCCTTAATGATTGCCTCGGGCGGAGCGGATGGATCAAAGCGCGCAATATTGTCGGCGAGGCTCCCGCAAAACAGTTCAAGATCCTGTGGCAGATAGCCGACATGACGGGCGAGGATCTCGGGCTCCCAATGATCGATCAGCGTGCCGTCAAGGCGGATCGAGCCCCGTACTGCCGGCCAGGCGCCGACCAGAGCACGTGCAAGGGTGGATTTGCCGGCCGCACTTGGACCGACCACCGCAAGCGCTGAGCCTGCATTGACGGAGAATGTTGCCTGAAGGAGCCCTGGCATCTGCGCCCCGGGTGCCGAAACGACCAAGCCGTTCACATCCAGCCGCTCGTTGGGCGTTGGCAAAGCCAATCGCTCCGGCCTGCCACTTGCAGAAAACATCCTAGCCAGTCGCTTCCAGCTCTGACTTGCGGCGATAAACGTCTTCCAATGGGCGATCGAGACCTCAACTGGTGCCAGTGCCCGCGAAACGAGGATGCCACTTGCCACAATCATGCCGGAACTCACTTCGCCCCCGATATAGAGATAGGCGCTCAGCGCCAGGATCGCGGACTGCAGAAACATGCGAAACGACTTCGACATGGCGCCGAAGCCTGCCCCCACATCGCTCAGTGTCAGCTGGCTGTCGACGAAGCGGCCGTTAAGGGCCGACCATCGTTGCGACAGATGCGGCACCATGCCCAGCACGCGAACGGTCTCTCCGTTGCGCGCAGCCGCGTCGGCAAGGCCTGACTTCTCGATGGACAAACCCGTCGCCACCTGGCTTGGCCTGCGCGATGCCAAGTCGGTGGCGAGCGTTAGGCAAAGCAGCACGAGTGCTCCCAAGAGCGCCGCGAACCCGATCCACAAGTGAAACGAAAAACAGACGAGCATGTAGAGCGGGATCCATGGCAGATCGAACAAGGCGCTTGGTCCCGGGCCACCCAAAAACGACCGGACCTGGTCCATGTCTCTGAGCGCGAAAAACCGCTCGTTTGGCCGTATCTGTGTCGGTAGCGCTGTTGATTGTGCAAAACAGACTTCGCTCGCCACGCGGTCCACATAGGCACCGACCCGCGCCAGGATCCGGTTGCGGATCAGGTCCAGAATGCCCTGGCATGCATAGAGAAAGACGAGAATAAACAGCAACGAGACCAGGGTCGGCACGCTGCGGCTCGGCAGGACCCGGTCATAGACCTCCAGCATGAAGAGTGGACCAGCCAGAAAGAGCAGGTTGACGAGAGCACTGACCAGACCCACGCCCACCAGCGCGGTTCTACAGCGCCGAATGGCCTGCTTGAGAAGATTGATCTGCCCTTGAGAGACGGCTCCGGTCATTGTCAGTCCTCGTCTCCGTCCCCGTCACCAAGCATGGCCCGGTCACTCCCCTCCTGCGGTCGCTTTCCAAGCCCCCGGGCGCGCGCGATGCTGGAACGTGTCGCTGCATAGTCAGGCGCGGTCACCGGATAGTTGGACGGCAGGCCCCAGCGCATCCGATATGCGTCCGGGGTCAACCCATGCTGAACCGAGAGGTGTCGTTTCAGGGCACGGAAGGCCTTGCCGCATTCAAGGCAGGTGATGTGCTCTGCTCCGGCCGGCACGGGTGGGATGGGCTGCTCCAGCTCTTCTCGCTTCAGGTTCGAAAGATTGAGCACAGTACGATGCGTCTGCTCCAAAAGTGCTGCGAGTTGGGCCGGGGGCACGATATGATTGGCAACGTAGGCACGCACCAGATTGACGGTGAGAGCAACGGCACTGTCGACAGACATATCCTGCGCCTCTGCATCCAGAGAGACTTCCGTCAATGGGTCTCGTTTCATCGTCACACGGCTATGTGCCGCCCCGGGATTAGCGTTAGATCGGCAAGTTTCCCTTTCGGGCGAGCTGTTTCTGTGCGGCCTGGAGACCCCATTTGAGGAGCTCCGAGGCACGGTTTTCCTCCTTGGCCTCGACATAACACCTGAGCTCCGGAGCATTGCCGGATGCGCGGTAGTGGATCACGGAGCCATCGCGAAACTGAAACCGAACGCCGTCGAGCTGGCTCATCGCCACAATATCGCCAAGCTCCAGGAAGTAGCGGGAGGCAAAATCTTGATCGTCCGCCAGCAGCTTCAAGAATTGTAATGACAATGCCGACGGGACATCCTTCAGCCTGTCGGCCAGGGCATGTCCGATGTCGAGACCTTGAACAATCTTCGATAGGGGTAACGTGGACCGTTTGATCGGTATCAGACTGGCAAGGATCGGCAGGACCGCATCCCGCGTCGGCAGAGCTTCAAGCAGCCTGCCATCTGGGCTGATGACAGCTGTCTGGAGGAGTGTGCCGCCATTGGCCTCAAAACCGATAATGCTCTCGTCCCCCATAAGCTGCGCCTCTTCCATCGCAGCCACAACATAAGGAGATCCGACACGGGTGCGGATGACACGCTTTGCAAATCCGCAAGCCTCAATCACGCTGCCTGACGTTACCGGGGTAACGATCGTTTGCATGTTTAAAAGCTGTGCTGCCAGAAGGCCAAGCACATCGCCCCGCAGGATGTGGCCCACCTCATCGGCAACCAGCGGCCGGTCAGCGTCGCCATCTGTCGAGACGATGGCATCAAATCGATCCGACCGGGCAATGCGCTCGATATAGGCGACCTGTTCGGGATCATGCGCTTCCGTATCCACCGGAACGAACCGATCAGCCCGACCGACGCCGTCCACTTGGGCACCCAGGGCGCTCAAGAGCTCGACAAGCATTTCACGCGCAACCGAACTGTGTTGGTAGACGACAACGCGCAGACCATTCAGACTATCACTACCGAAGAAGGATACGTATCGGTCGATATAGCGCACGCATGCGTCATGGTCGCTCGACACAGCTCCCGGCTCCATATCGACGAGCGCCCGAGGCGTTGCCTCGTCGAACCGGTCATGGATGGCCAAGATCGCCTGCTCGTCAGACTTGGAGATTTCACCGCTGGCCAGATAGAATTTCAACCCGTTGCGGTCGTCAGGAATATGGCTCCCGGTCACCATGATAGCGGGAAAGCCCCGTTTCTTCGCTTGAAGGGCCAGCGCTGGCGTCGGTAGAGCGCCGCAATCGACAGGTTCAAGCCCCGCCTGTCGAACAGCAGCCATGCAGTCAAATGCAATGGCCTTACTGCTTGAACGGAGATCCCGGCCAACAAGCACATGCGTTGTCTGGGGCGCCTGATTCAGCACATGAAGGACAAAGGCAAGGCTGTAGCCCCGCGTGGGCAATCCGATGAGATCGGTCACAAGTCCACGCAACCCGGATGTCCCGAATTTCAGACTTCCCGCTTCGGATTGGCGCTTCAGGTCAGACAAGACGGGTCCTGGGCTGGCAAGAACGGCAGAAGAAGGCGACGACATCACGCCATCCTCATGACGACGCCGGCAGGCATGATCGCCTCCGCACTGACGTCGAGCATGTCCGCTTTCCTATGGCCGATACTCACCCTTGAATCTGCGCGTCCGACATAGCGCATCAGTTCGCCAAGCGCGCATATGATATGATAGAGGGAACTTGCTGGTGCTGCCCCGGATTTGAAACTGCCATCCTCCAGCATCACATCGTGCCAGATGCCGCGTGCATCCACGCTGAGATAGGAGAGCAATGCCTGACTTGCCTCAAGCGCATGCTGCTCGGCGATCCAGCGCGCCTCGCCCTCGCTGATCTCAGCCAGTGCAAGCCAAGCCTTCAACCGCTCGGTCTGCGGCCAGAGCCTTGCATGCCCGTCAGCGATCAGGCCATCCGACCAGACCTCGTTGACGGCGACCCCTCGGGCTGGATCGACACCATGGGTCTCGGCAAAGGCGATCATGCGTTCGGCGCGATCGCCGATCTTGCCGCCGGTTGCCTGGGCCCAGCGCAACAGGAGCCAAGCCCATTCATAGTTGTGGCCGGGCTCAATCCGCCAGCGACCACCCTCGTCGATCACGTTCCAATCGGCGTCAAAATACTCCCGCACGACGCCACGCTCGGGATCGTAAAAGCGGCTTTTGAACAGTTGGACAATCTCGTCCGCCAGCGCGCGCCACAAGGGATTGGCGTCCACCGCCATCCAGGCAAGTGCGGCCTCAAGCAAATGCATGTGTGGATTGGAGCGCAAGGGATAGGGTGACGACGTATGATCCTTGAAGCCACCAGCCTCGTGACCGAGCCTTTGCCTCAGGCTATCAAGGACGACAATGGCACGACGGCGGAAATCCTCATCCTTGAGATGAGCAAAGGAGTGCGCATAGGCAAAGAGCAGGAAAGCCTGATCATAGAGATGGTGATCCTGATCAAGGAGCGTATCGTCATCGCTCAGTCCATGAAACAACAGCCCGTCTGGCGAACTGTGGCTCAAAAGAAAGCGGTATCCGTGGCGAATGCAGGCAGCGGCAGCCGTTGGATTCCACCCGAGACGGGCGGCCTCACAAAAGCTGTAGATCTGTCGGGCAGTGACCCGTACTCGCCGGGAGGAGGATGGAATTCTACCTTCGCGAGAAATACTCTCGCAGAATCCGCCTCGATTTCTATCGATCCCAACCGTAGACCAGAGCGGCAATATGTCTTCGAACAGCATGCGCCGGAACCCACGTCCGGCATCATCAAGACCAAGAGTATAGTGTTCTTGTGAATTTATCGCCAAACCATCATTAAATGCACCAATACGCATGCTGCTACTCCACCGCATTCGGAAGGAGCTTATCGGTATCAAGCATTTAATCTCGGCGTCGTTTACGTGGGTTAATCAAAACTCAAAAACAATTCGAATCTTTAAAATTTAACCACTTGTTCACGTTCTGATTCTTTGTATCATTCGGACATACAAAAAAAGCCAGTTTCAAGTCATTGCTTGAACAAGCCACAGGAAAGATCGAGCCATCGGCGGCAAAGGTCTAGGCGGCAAGAAAAGATTCTAGGGATTTAAGCCAGGGATGCGGGGTTTTTCAGACGATGTTCTGACACATCCTCGCTCGATCCGTTTTGACCTGATCAGCGCAGCGGAGCATTATGAGGCAGGCAGGCAAGACTTTTCAGTAGCTTTAGCGTTGGGGACAGTGACATGCATAATGTATCACCCTTCATGCAGCGGGTCGCACAGTTGCTACCGTCGTCTGGACGTACAAGTCCGGTGCTTGATAGAGTCCACTTTCGCTCGACCTGTGTCGAAAAGGGCGCAGAGATCCTCAGCGCGGGCTCGCCAGTCAGACAGGTCGTGACCATCGGACATGGACTGGCCATGCGTTACCGCCTGCTGCCGGACGGCAGTCGCCAGGTCATCATGTTTCTGACTGCAGGTGATATTTGCAATCCACATATCTATCCCACCGTCATGGACCACGGCATTGCTGCCGTTACGCAGGTCCGCATCGACCGCTTCGATTGCGAAAGTATGATTGGTCTGACCAACACGGTGGTCGGTCTGAACCAGGCGCTCTGGGTGCTCGCCGAAGAACAGAATGCCATCATGCGCGATCACATCACATCCCTTGGTCGTGGTGACGCCAAGGCTCGCGTGCTGATGCTCCTGAAAGAGCTTGCCACACGCCTGTCAACCCGAGACACAAAACCCTGTCCGGTCTTCATCCCGGTTACCCAAACCCTGCTCGCCGATGCGATTGGCGTCACGCATATCCATTTCAATCGCATTATCGGCGACATGGCGAAACGCGGCGCTATCGCGACGAGCCGCGGTGGCATCCTGGTCAATTGCGTGTCGACCCTTGAAAAGCTCGGTGACGACGTGATCGCCGCAGCCTGAGAACAGTTAGAATTCGCAGAATTCAAATAACTTTAGTCACATATCAATCTCATATAAGCAAACGGGCCGTCGACCAAAAGTCGATTATGGCCCGCTTTCTTTTTTGTTATAGATAATTTGCTTCGATATTTTCTGAATCTGGTTAACAGATGTTGATGTGAGCGCAGTTTTTATTTGCTTCAGTGAAGCTCTATTCAAAGGAGCTGACCATGAAGATAAGTATTTTCGGCGCCGGCTATGTCGGCGCAGTGTCTGCAGCATGCCTCGTAAAGGAAGGCCACCATGTCATGGCGGTCGATCCGGATCCCAACAAGATCGGCCCGTTGATGGCTGGCAAATCGCCGATCATCGAACCAGGTCTGGAAGACCTGATCCGCGAGGGCGTCTCATCGGGCCGGCTGACGGCCACGTCGGATGCGCAGGCCGCGATCATGTCGACGGATCTTTCGCTCATTTGTGTCGGCACCCCGTCCCTGCCTGACGGCAATCTGAACACCGAATATCTGAAGCGTGTCGCCGAAGAGATCGGTGCTGCCTTGAAGCTCAAGAATACCTTTCATTCCGTCGTGGTCCGTTCGACCTGCCTGCCCGGCACCACCGACAGCGTCGTTGTACCGGCACTTGAAGCAGCCTCAGGCATGAAGGCATCTGAGGATTTCGGCATCGCCTATCTGCCGGAGTTCCTGCGCGAAAGCACTGCGATCAAGGACTATTACGACCCGGGCGTCATCGTCTTCGGTGCTTCTGACAAGTTTACGCTCGACCGGCTGGCGGAAATCCATGCGCCGCTGAAGCGTCCGAAATTTGTGGTCGACATCAAGACGGCAGAGGGCATCAAATACACCAACAATGCCTGGCATGCCCTCAAGATCAGCTTCTCGAACGAGATCGGCAATATCCTCAGCAAGGCTGGAATTGACAGCCATGTCGCGTTGGAAATCCTGTGCGCAGACGATCGTCTCAACATCTCGAAGGCCTATCTGACGCCCGGCTTTGCCTTTGGCGGCTCCTGCCTTCCGAAGGATCTACGCGCTCTGATCAGCATGTCCAGGCGCCAGGGCACCCCTGCCCCCCTACTCGAGGCAACGCTGTCGGCCAACGAAGTGCAGATCAACCGCGCCTATAGCCTGATCGCCAACCAGGGGAGCCGCAAGGTCGGCATAGTCGGCCTCAGCTTCAAGCCCGACACTGACGATTTGCGGGAAAGTCCGCTGGTCGAGCTGGCGGAGCGTCTTTATGGCCGCGGCTATCAGATCAAGATCTTCGATCCCAATATCCGCCTCAACCGCCTGACGGGGGCGAATGAGAGCTTTGTGCGCGCGCGCCTGCCGCATCTGGCCGAACTGTTGAATGAGGACATCGAATCCATCTTCGAAGATTCGGAAATCATCGTCGTGGGCAACCGCGCCGAGATGAACGGTACGCTTGATCGGGTAAGGCCCGAGACCCGGATCATCGATCTCGTTCGGGTCGACAAGTCACTGCGCAGCCAGGGCAATTATCATGGCATCTGCTGGTAGTTTTTCCGCCAGTCCGGCGGCCCATGTTCTGATGGTGCTGGGCATTGCTGTGGCAGCGACGTCGCTGCCCAGCCAGGCCTATGCGATTATCGACAGTAAGACGGGACTGGCGATTGGTCTGATCGGAGCCTGGCGCTATGGCTGGGGGATTTTGCACTTCCTGCGCGGCATAATCTATCGAAGCTTTGTCTATCCGCGCATGCAACGCACAGCCCAAGCCAACAAGCGGGACGGCTTTGCGTCCTACCTGCTGGTGACGAGTTTTCGTATCCCGACGGAAACGACGATCGACGTCTATCGTGCAGCCTTCGCTGCGGCCTTGAAGGCACCAGGTCCAGCCACGGTCGTTGCCTCCATTGTCGACCTCTCGGATCAGCGCATCATCAAGAAACTCTATGCCGCGATGGTGACACCAGCCGATCCCGTCGATCTGGTCATCGTGCGGATTGATGGAACCGGCAAGCGTGATGCGCTCGCCTCCGGTTTTCGCGCCATTGCCCGCCTCTTTCCGGCACCGGATGCCATGGTGGCGGTCATCGATGGTGACAGTATCGTCCCTGACGATCTGGTTGAGAAATGCGCGCCCTTCTTCCACGATCCAAAGGTGGGCGCGCTTACAACGGACGAATATGCCGAAGTGCGCGGAAAGTGGATCTTCCAGCAATGGTATGATCTGCGTTTTGCTCAGCGCCACATCCTGATGTCATCCATGGGGCTGTCGCGCCGTGTGCTGACGCTGACCGGCCGCATGTCAATGTTCCGGGCTTCGATCATCTGCAATCCGGAATTTGTGGCACAGGTCGAGGTCGACTTCATCGATCATCCAAGACTGGGTCGCTTCAAGTTTCTGACCGGTGACGACAAGTCGAGCTGGTTCTGGTTGCTTCGCAACAACTACCAGATGCTCTATCTGCCGGACGTCATGGTGAAAACCATCGAGGATCCGCCAAGCGACAGTTTCTTCCGCTCGGCCGCGATGCTGATGGTCCGCTGGTATGGAAACATGCTGCGTACTAATGCGAGGGCACTGGCACTTGGTCCCCGCCGCATCGGATTGTTCGTCTGGTGGGCAATCCTCGACCAGCGCATGTCGATGTGGACCTGTCTGATCGGCGTGACGAGCGCCATCCTCGCCACCATCATCATCTCGCCCTTCACCATTCTGGTCTACGGCGTCTGGATCCTGGCCTCGCGCTACGCCATCACGCTCTCGCTGTTTTCGGCCCGACGGCAGATCTCGATCGTCACGCCCCTGCTTCTTTACTTCAACCAGATCTTCGGCTCGGCGATGAAGGTGTTCATCTTCTTCCATCTCGATCGCCAGAAATGGACCCGGCAAAACACGACACTCGCCCGTAAAGACCGCAACTGGCTTGTGACCTACCGTCAATACGAATCCAAGCTCTACCAGTCCGTCAGTGTGCTTGCCCTGATTACGGCCTGCAGCGTGATGATTGGTATCAGCGCCCTACCCCGCCCTTAACACAAGAGAACCGGAGCATCGATCATGGGAGCCATGACCTACGAGGCTGAACTTCAACGTCAGCACCCCCGCTATCGTCTGCCAATGCGCGCAAGGATCGACGGCCGAATCTATCAGGTGCACGATTGGTCGATGAACGGTTTTGCCATCGACGCAAAGGGCTTCACCGCCGGCAAGAAGGTCATCGCGGATCTGACGATCCCCTTCAGCAGCTACGAATTCAGCCTCACGGATGTTCCGTCGGAAGTGCTTTACTCCACCGACCCAATGGGTCGCACCAGCTTTGTCTTTCTCACCTTGGAAGACGGGCAAATGAGCCTTTTGCAATATGTGACCGATGCAATCCTGTCTGGTGAGGTCGTGCGGGCCGGTGACGTGCTGGATGTGGCACGCCGCACCGACTTGGTGAAGTCCAAACAGGTTCCGCCGCCGCCGCGCCTGTCTACGGCTGCGCGCATTGCACAGCTTGGCCGTCGGGCAGCCGCCACCGCCGGCGTGGCTGCAATAGGCGCTGCCCTCATCGCCTTCCTGTCGGCAAATGTCTATGATGAGCTTTATGTCGTGCGGCCGGAAAGTGCGGCCGTAACCGCCAAGACCGTCAATGTTGCAGCGCCCTCGGTCGGACGCATTACCTTCCTCAATGAAAAGCGCGAGGTCTCCTTCGGTGAGCCGCTGATGACGGTCAACCCGGCTGTCGGCAATCCGATCACCGTGGAATCGCCTTGCGATTGTGTCCAGGTCGACCAGCGTTTCGCCAATGGCGATTTTGTCCGCACCGGTGATCCGGTGGTCAGACTGATGCGCGCCGATGCGCCCATCGTCGTCTCAGCCACGGTGGGCGACAATCAGCTGATGAGCCTCTACGGCGTCGAGACCGCCTCGTTGGTCTATTCGGACGGCACGTCTGTTGGGGAGGCAGAAATACTCTGGCTTCCCGGTAAGGGTGGAACCCAGGCAGATCTGCCGCGAGAGCCATTGACCGTTCTGCTGGTCCCGAAGAAGGCGCTCTCACCCGAGATGATCGGACAGCCGGTTGAGGTCAAGTTCGATCTGTTCGGCGACAGCATGATAGGTCGTCTCGTGGCAGGCGCGACCAGCGTTTGGCCAGAGGGACAGGCAACGGCGCTTTTGAGCGAAGAGGTGAAGTGATGAGCATCACTCGCCCTGTCGTTCTGTGTGGTGGTTCGGGCACCCGTCTTTGGCCGCTCTCGCGACGCCTCGAACCAAAGCAGTTCCAAAAGCTGAACGGCGATCGCTCGCTGTTTCAGGATACGCTTGCCCGGTTCGAAGGCCCTGAATTTGGCCGTGCCACGGTGCTTGTGAACAGCGTGCAAGAGCCACGCGTTGAACTTGATTTACAGGAGATGCACCATCCGGCGGGTCTCCCGACAATCCTCGTCGAGCCGGCCATGCGCTCGACGGCTCCTGCAATTGCGGCAGCCGCAATGGCCCTTGCCGCCGAGGATCCGGATGCCGTGATGCTGGTCGTTCCAAGTGACCACCGTATCGGCCGTCATGACCGCATGGTCGAGGCCTATCGGGCAGCTATCCCCTTCGTCGAGCAGGGTGGCATTGCCTTGTTCGGCATACGTCCGAATGCGCCGGAGACCGGCTTTGGCTACATCGAGGCCGATGTTGCAAAGCATGGCGACGTCCTCGGCGTCCTCAGCTTTATCGAAAAACCACCGCTTGATGTGGCCACTGCTTTGGTTGCGGGTGGCCGGCACACCTGGAACAGCGGCATCTTCATGTTTCGCGCACTGACCATATTGGGGGAACTTGCCCACCGTGCACCTGATGTTCTCGACGCTGTGACGGCGAGCATCCGCGAGGGCCGGCACGAGGCCAACCGCTTGCACCTGTCGCCGGCCTTTGCCCAGGCACCAGAGATCTCGATTGATCATGCCGTGATGGAGCATTCGCAGCGGCTCGGCGTCGTTCCGGTCTCACCGGAATGGAACGACCTGGGCTCATTTGAAGCACTCTGGGAAGTCGGAGATCGTGATGGTGAAAACAATGTCGTCAAGGGCAACGTCATTTTGCGCGATGTGGAAAACAGCTACATCAGTGCGTCAGGCCGCCTCGTCAGCGTGATCGGCCTGAGTGATATCGTCGTGGTCGATACCGGCGATGTGGTGCTGGTGACCTCGCGTGCGCAGTCGCAAGACGTCAAGTTCATCGCCCAACATCTGGCAAAAATCGCCCATCCCGCCGCCGATCGTCACGTCCTGCGCCAGGAGCTGACAGGTAGCCGCCGGATCATCGATGAAGGCGAAGGCTATATCGTCGAACGTATCGAGCTCCTGCCAGGAGCAACGCTCCGGTTTGCAGCGACGGAGCAGTCCCTGACCCGGGATATACGTCTTCTGTCAGGTGAAGTGATCCTGGACGACAAGGCGGCTGCGACCACGCTTGGTCCAGGGGATCAGGCTGCAATTGGCAGATCAAGCCAAACCTCCCTCCACAATCCAACATCCGAAGTAGCGACCCTACTTCTGAGCGCCACACATCGCCAGGATCGCGGGATTGAAACCATTTCTTCCGAGACCGACAGACACGGCCGGAGCGAGCCGGACATCAGGAAGGCAGGCTGATGACCTCATATGGCAAACGTCACCCCCGGATCGCCTTATCTGCCCTGGTGCTCATCCTTTCTCTTTTGTCCTCGATACCCGGTAATGCCGCAATCGAGGGTGAGGTCAGCATGGCCCGAACCATTGTGTTTGAAGCGATGGTCAAGCTCGATGCTGAAGCGGATCCAACGCAGCGGGTTCATTTGCTGCGGGAAGCGGTCGATGCCATAGCGGTGCTGGAAGGACTTGGGGGGCAGTCTGCCGACATCAAGGAGGCCCAGTCGGCCCTCGCTGATCTGGCTGGGCAGGCGATCACACCCGACGTGCTGAGGCTTAGTCTGATTGGTGCCCTGGCGGAGCTGCTCAGCGAGGGGGAGGCAGGTCTCGAACGGGACCTGGAAGCCAAAGCCATCATCCAAGAGCTTTCAGATCCCGCCTATCGCTCGGCCGCATGGTCGACGCTGGCTGCCGCACATGTACGCGTCGGGGAAGGGCAAGAGGCAGAACGTCTATCGACACTTGCAATCGAGGAGGCGCGCCTGATCCCGCGCGATGCCACGCGCGATGGAGCCCTTCGGGCGGCTGTTCTGGTCTTTGCGCCGGCGGACCTGCCCGACACGCTGCTCGAAATCGCAACCAATGCTGTCGTCCTGGCCCGCACCCGCGCGGAACTCTATCAGACCCGCGCGCTGGACAGGCTTTCGGCTGAGGGTTTGACAGACAAGAGCGCCGCGGCCCTGACCGCCGGCGCCCGCAAGGCTGTTGAAAGCCGCGAATATTCGCGCGCATTGCTTTTCGCCCAGGCGCTCGATCGTGACGAGGATGTCCGCCAGGACCTCCTGGAGACGGTCCTTGATGCCGCGCTCGAAAGCGCCGATGACGATCTGGCACTGCTTACGGCAAAGTCCATGTCGCGCGATCGCGATCAGAACAAGGCCCTGAGACAGGTCGTTGATGCCCGTATCGATCGGAGCAAGGCCCTGCGGGCACACGAGATCTCGCCACTTTTTCTCAGCCAGAAGGCTCGGATTGACGCAGATATTGCCATTGCCAAAGACCTGAAACGCCAGGGCTATGATGATGCGGGCCTGCAAATCCTGATGCAGAGTGTCGATCAGGAATTCGAAGATGCCAATGCCGTTGCCAATCTCGTTTCGGCCCTGGCGGGTTTCTCGGAATTCGCAGCAGCGCGCAAGCTGGCCGAACCACTTTCCAAAGGCCCGGAGCGCTCCCAGTCCTATTCACGCCTCATCAAGGGGCTGGCGGATGACGGCAAACTGGACGAAGCCGAGAGCCTTTTGACGGAGGTTACGGAGGCGGAAGATCTCGGCTTTGCCCGTTCTGCCATTGCAAGGGCGCTCGTCAAGGACGGCAAGGCAGAGCAGGCGGAAACGCGCCTTGACGAGATCGAGGCGGGTCCCGACCGGGATCGGGTCATCGAAGCTCTCGCAAACCATGCCCTGAAGACAAAGGATTTCGACAAGGCACGCACCCTGCTTGCGAGCGCCGAAAGCGAGGCCTCCAGATGCCGGATCCTGATTGCAATTGCACTTGCATCCGAACCGCTTGGGTTGGCAGATGCAAAGGCCGTGCTGGAAGAGGCCGTTGGGGTCATCGCACTTCGCCCCGACATGGACGGGTCGCGCGCTGAGATTGCTATCGCCTTTGCCCGGATCGGCGAAGTATCGCGTGCCGACGCGATGATGCAAACCATCGAAGATGCCAAGGCTCGGCAAGAGGCTGAGCGCGAGATTGCCGAAATCCTCGTCAAGCAGGGCACTCTGTCGCCTGGAAATCCGCGGCTCGACACACTTACCGAACCCACGCAATCGAAGATACGCAGCCAACTCGCCTTTGCCGCCTTCGAACAGGACGGCAATGTCGAGCGCTACGTCGCTGCAGTGGCAGATCTTCCCTGGCAGGCCCGCATTCCTGCATTCCGCCGCCTGGCCGAGGCGAGGGCACGAACGCTGGACGTCAAGGGCTGGCTCACCGATCCTACCATTGACCCACTCGCGCCATCTGTCCCCTCTGCCGCGATTGCCGCTGCGTCACCCGCAGCGCTTGAGCTAGCTGCCGATTTCTCCGTGGCCGGCCACCGCATCAAGGCTCCGGCACCGCCGACACGCACCCTTCAGGGCATTGCCATGCCTGACATCTTCGGGCTGGACGCCGCTTCAATGCGAGCCCGCGTTCTTGCACCGGCCGATCCCGTCGGCCATCTCGCCATTCTTGGTTTCAGCCCCTTCAGCCTTGAAGCCTTCAAGCTCGGCGATGGCGGCGAGGTGGCCGTGCATCAGGTGCAGATCTCCCAGCAGATGACCTGGCCCCGCTACATTGCGGTGGAGAAGGGCGTGGTCACGCTCGGCAGCCTTTTGAGAGATCTGCCGGAGGCGACCACCCGCCGTCTCCTGGTCGCGGACAAGGACAATCTCCTTATTCGCGTGCCGATCATTGTTCTGCCTGGCGCCACCTTGCTGATGGCGGGTGCCGAATTCGATCAATATCGTCTCGGAGCCCAGTCAGGCGCTTTTATCGCCGTGGCCGGACGCATGATTGTCCAGGACACCGAAATCGTCGGCTACGACGAAGTGGCGGGCAAACCGGCTCACGCAACCGATGAGGATCGGAGCCGTTTTCGTCCCTTCATCACAGCCTGGGGCGGCAGCGATCTGCAGATCGCCGGAAGCCGGATCGCGATGCTCGGCTACGATTCCAGCAAGGCCTTCGGGCTCACACAATCAAGTGGGGCAGCCGTTCAGTCGCTTTATGCGGTCAAGGAAAACCGGCCAACGGGCAATCTGATCGACAACAGCTTTGAGAACCTGCGGTATGGCTATTACAGCTACGAGGTCGACCATGTTCGCCTCATCGGCAACGAATACCGTGACAACATTATCTATGGAATAGATCCGCATGATCGCTCACGCCATCTGCTGATCGCCCTCAACACCGCCTATGGCTCCCAGAAAAAGCACGGGATCATTGTTTCGCGTGAGGTGGATGACAGCTTTATCGTCGGCAATGTGTCCGTCCATAACAAGGGTTCGGGCATCATGTTGGACCGCACCAGTATCCGCAACATTGTCTACGCCAATACGGCAGTGGCCAACGAGGGCGATGGACTGACCTTCTACGAAAGCGGCTGCAACATTGCCGTGGCCAATGATCTGAGCCGCAACAAGCGTGCCGGCGTGAAGATCCGCAACAGCACCGATGTCGGCATGTACGACAACCGGCTGGAGGCGAACGGCGCAAGCGGTGCCGATATCTACATCTCTGATCTGCGTCAGTCGCCCGAAGGTCAGACACGCAACTTCGAACTCGATCCGTTCCAGGCGCTTGTCACAGCTGTCCTGAGTGGAAACTCATTTGCCGACAACGGGGACGCCATCAATGTTGCCGGTGCCGCCCAGCTGCTCATCGAGGAAAACCAGTTCCTGCGTCAAAGCAACCGGATCTATGGTGGGGACCTAAAGCCGCTCTCGCCTTTTCTGCTGCGCCTTGGGGAAACCTCTGCCCTCTTGACCAGCGAAAACTGTGAGCCGGAAACCGCCATCAAGGCCTGCGACCTCGGCGGCTGGCCACATCCGCCCCGGACAAGCCCGGTCTGCACAGGCCAGTTGTCAAAGCAGGCGGCCCCGACCAGCGATGGGGATGCAAGTGATGGCTGAACGCTTGCACAACTCCTTTGTCGCTCCGCTTTCGGTCCTGATCACGCTTGCCACGCTGGGCGCGGCGACACCGGTATCGGCCAATGGCTGGTCTGGCCTCTTTGACGTGGACAGCCGCACCACCCTGCTGTCCACCGAACCCTATCGCGAGATCCGGCAATTGTGCCTGTCTGTTGCAATCGATCCTGCCTGGGCTGAGCTTGTGCCCATCAAGAGGCTGAGCGCCACCGAAGGTTATGGTTCGGATCAATCGGCCGAGGATTTCTCCTGGGCGGTGATGGTTCTGTCGGGGCGGGTCTTGGCCGGCGACGCAAAGGCACGCTCGACACTGGAGCAGCTTCTATCAGCCTGGGCGACATCAGGCGCCTTCACCGATACGCAGGAAGTGCACGACGCCTATTACGCTTTGAAGCGGCAGCTTCTGCCGCTCACGGTCGCCTATGCCATACTGAGGCCTGATCTGGAGCCGGAACGCGCAACGCTGCTGGAAGGCTGGATCAGCACGCTGGTAACCAAGGTCGATCATCTCTTCGATGGTGACGTCGACCGCAACAACCACCGCATTTTGGCTGACAGTGTGCTGGCTGTCTGGGGCTCGATCGTTGACGATCGCGCCATGATGGAAAAGGGTCTTTCGCGCTATGACGCCGTGCTCCACGAGGCAAGATCAGACGGCACTCTGGAGCTCGAGGCGCGTCGCGGTGCGCGTGCCCTATGGTATCAGCGCCAGACACTGTCCAGCCTGACCGTCCTGGCGGAAGTCGCCCGGGGTCAGGGCATTGACCTTTATGGTCGCACAGCGCCCGGTGGACAGTCCTATGCGGCGCTGCTTGGGGCATTGATCAACGGTATTGCCTCCCCGGTCCTCGTTGCGGTCTACGCGGCAGAAAATCACATTCCAGGGCCTGAGAAGGATTACCGGAAGGTGGAGCTCGGTTTCCTTCAGACCCGTGGCCACGGTCGCCACTACATGGCCTGGTCAGAGGCTGCAGCGCTTTCTGGCACAGGCCTCTCTTTCGCTCGACTAAAGGGACTTTTCGACCGTCAGATCCGGGCAGAACGCCCGTTGATCGACGAGTTCGTCGGTGGGAATTCGACCTGTTTCTGGGGGAAGCCATGATGGTTTCATCACGTATAGTCATCCTGGCCACGCTTCTGGCCACACTTCTGGCACCCGGTGTTGGAGCACAGGAAACCGATCTTGCCCAACGCTTCGAGACAGAGCGCGCGCTTGTCGAGCAGCTGACAGAAAGCGATGTGCCGCAAGATCAGCGCCACTTGGCCGAACTTTATCGCGACGGCTTGATCTTCAGTGCCACAAACCCGATCCGCAAATCGGAACGCGATCAAGCGATCCTGGCATACCGTCGCGCCATCGACCTTGGTGACCGCTCGGCATCGTCAATCGTTCCGCTTGGACGCCTGTTGCTGCGCGAAGACGCAGGTGTTTTGTTTGAGACGGTCGCACCGGATCTGCAACGCCTTGCGCTTGAGGGCAATGGCGACGCCCTTTATCTTCTGGCCATACATGCTCTGGAAAACAAGAAGCAACCGGTTGAAGCCGTGACCCCACGTCTGGAAGCGGCGGCGCTTTTGGGAAGTCTTGCAGCCATCACCGATCTTGCAGCGCTGGGCGAGGAGATCGGCGAGACGCTGAAGGCGACACTTCTCAGCCGTCTGACGGAAAGGGCAGGCCAAGGAAATGCCGCAGCCGCCCTTTCGCTTTTCAGGGTCTACACCGACGGCATCCTGGTCCCCGCTGAGCCCGAACGTGCGATCGCCTGGCTCACACAGGGCGCGGACGCCGGTCATCTGGCAGCGCTTGAGCAGCTGGCTGCAGAATATCTGTCCGGACAACATGTCAGTGCTGATCCCGCTCGCGCGGCAGAGCTTTACCGAATGGCTGCCGATGCGGGCAGTCGGGTTGCAGCCCTTGCGCTCGGCAGTGCTGCGATCACGGGGTCAGGATTGCCGGTCTCCGATGCCCAGGCCCGGACCTGGCTGCAACGTGCAAGCGAAGCTGGAATGCGTCAGGCGGCGGTCCTTCTGTCCAACCTCGATCTCAAGCTAGCGCTCGCTTTTGAAGGCCCGCAGGCGGAACGTTTGCGACTGATTGAGGCGGCTTTGTCGCCCATCGCAACGGATCCGGAAGCGCTGGCGGATCTTGCCGGTCAGCATTGGCGCTCCGCCCAATCTGACCAGATTGCACCGGTACTGCTTCCCATGCTTGAGACGCAAGCGCTGAAGGGCAGAAGCGTGGCGGCATTGGCCATGAACGCCTGGCTGGAGGCCAATGGCCGTCCCCTGCCAGATCACGTCGCCCGAGCCTTGATTGAGAGCCTGAGAAAGACTCCTCTTGTGAGCGTCGGCTTTTCCAACTTCACCGTCGCCAATCTCGCCCTCAATGGCCGAATTCCCGCAACAGTTCTATCCGGCAGCCAGGCCCTTCGCCTGCTTTTCAAGGCCGCGGACGATGATGTGGGCCAGGCGATGTTGCGCCTTGGTCAACTCTACCGGCATGGCGATCAGCTTGCACGCAGTGAGAGCTTTGCACGAAGGTGGTTTGTGAAGGCGCAGGAACGCTTCGTCGAACGGGCTTTCTGGGAGCTGGCTGAACTCAAGGCTCAGTCCCCGGATGGCAATGAGCGTCTTGAGGCACAAGACTTCTACCGCGAGCAAATCGAGGCAGGGGACCCACGGGCGGGTCTTGCGCTGGTGAACTTGCTGTTGCGCGGTGGCGAACTGGATGGGGTGAGCCTGGAGCGTGCTTTGTCGGTCACGCAGGCTCCGGCAGACCGGATCGCACTTGCGTCGCTTTTGTTCTCAACAGGACTTCCCCACCTTATGCAAACGGCGGACAGCCTGCTTTCTGCGCTCAACATCGAGCGGCTGCCGCCAGCCGATCTGGTCGCGCTAGGACGCTTGCGCTCGACCATGGCGACCAACATCCAAGAGTCGGCAGACGCTATTGCCATGCTCAAACAGGCGGCCCTCTCGGGCATGCCGGCGGCAAAGACGACGCTTGCCGCTACCTATCTGTCCTCGGTTGCCTATCGAGACGAGGCAACGCACGCGATCGCCATGCTGCAGGACGTGCTGGACGACAATCCGAAAGATCCGGAAGCAAGACTGGTCATGGCGCGAGCCTACATGATCGGCCTTGGTGTTAGCAGAGATGCCGCCAAGGCCGAGGCGCTGATCGCCGATGTTCGGGCCGAAAACGGATTCAAACTTCCCAAGGCAAGCCTGATGGAGGCAGACTGGCTTGCCTTTTCCGCTGCCGGCCGTGATCCGGCCGCGGCTGAAGCCTTGCTTGTCGCCCAGGCGGCCCGCGGATCGGCTGCCGCAAATCGCGCCCTGGGCGAATATGCCTTGAACGGCTTTGGTCCGTCCATCCGTCCAGATGCGGCAGCAGGATTGATGCACGACGCTGCACGGGCCGGTGACAAGGAGGCCATGGCAGCCCTCGGGCACATGCTCCTGAATGGCTATGGCGTCAGCCAGTCGCGCGAAGGAGGTGTCGACTGGCTTTCCCGCGCGGCCAATGCGGGCAACACGGCCGCAATGTACGAACTGTCCCGGATCATGGCGCTCAAACAAGGGCCGAGCGGCGATCCTCAAGCGGCGGTTGCCTGGCTGAAGAAGGCTGCCGAGCGAAGCCATCCAAACGCTGCCTATCAACTTGGACTTGCCTACCTGTCCGGAGAGTGGGTTGAAAAGGATCTCAACCAGGCGGCGGCATGGTTTGAACGATCAGCCCAGTCCGGAAACCTGCTTGCAGCGCGCACGCTCAAAGCGGTGCGCCAAGGTGCAGGCGCAGAAGCACTCGCGACAATTTCCAACACCTCCGACTAAAGCGACTGCAAACGCTTCGGACGAGAAAAGGACGATGTGACATGGCAGGAGGAAAGCTGATGAACCGCTCGCAAAACCAGGCTGTCGCCATGATCGGTGCAATGGTGATGGCCCTGGCTCCGTTGCCAAATTCGGCCCTTGCCGAGACATCCGGGACAATCTCGATCGACGCCCTGCCGCTGCCAACCACTCCGCCTGAGCTCGATTACGGCAAGGTTTGCCGCAAGGCGCAAAGCCCTTTACCGCTCAACATGGACTGGAAGACCTGGACCGGCGGACCGCTGCCGCTTGCACCCGATCAGATCCTGTCTGATGCAAACCGTCTGATTGACGGGGGAGCGGGTGTGGTGCGCGATCTGCCGCTCGCCCGACGCATTCTGGAACAGATCGTCGAAGAAAAGCGGGCCACAGGGTTGGGTGCCAAACGTCGCCTAGCTGTGCTTCTGCTTGATGAGCGCGCCGGACCCGTGGATCGTGATCGCGCGGCCCGTTTGTTGATTGAAGCAACCGCTGGACAGGAAACGGATGCAGCACTGACGCTTGGCCGCTTGATTGCGCGTGGCGCGTTACCATCCCTGCCGGCTACTGATGCAGCACGCTATCTCAGTATCGCGGCAGGTTTCGGAGAGCCCATGGCCGCGGTTGAACTTTCCCTCCTCTACGCCGATGGAAAGCTTGCGGAACCCTTTGAAGGCGCATCCACCCATTTTGCAAATCTGGCGACGATCAACATGCAGACTGCTTTGAGCCAGGGTGAATGCGATCTGGCGATCGACCTTGGTCAGGCCTTGCTGGAGCGTAACTTGAAGAATGCAGACCAACTGTCGGTCGCATGGTTCGCCATTGCAGCAGGCGCCGGTCATCGCGCGGGCCTCGAAAAACTGGCAAGAGCCTATGAGAACGGCATCGGCATCGCCTCCGACAAGGTCAAGGCACACGCGCTTTGGGACGAAGCAATCGCGCAAGGATCGGTGTCGGGTTATGCGGCGGTCGCTGAACTGGAACTTGCCGCCGGTTCCGACCCCGCTGGCATCGAGGATCTGCTCTTGTCCGGCATCGACAATGGCGACCCGGGTGCTGTGCTTCTGGGTGCCCGCTTTTATCGGGGCGACTTTACCGGCATTGCAGAGTTCGCCCGAATGCAGGCGATCCTTCTTGCCGCGGCACAGCGGCCGGGGACCTCGGTCTTTTCACTTGATATCCTCGCCAACAGCTATCTGACGGCGCAAGGGGTCGCAGCCGATCCGGCAAAAGCCGCCGAGCTCTATCGGCGGATCCGGGCATTTGGCACAGCGGATGCGCGCGCCCTGTACGGCCGGTATCTGCTCAAATGGGGTGGCGGATTGGAGGCAGCCGAAGCCGAATTGCGGGCTGCTGCAGACCTGGGGTCTTCACTTGCGCGAGCAAGCCTGGCTGACATTGCGCTCTGCCGTCCAAGCTCAAGCCTTGATCCCGACCAATGGCTCCATAAGGCTGCGAGCGACGGCAACAGCCTCGCCATTCGAAAACTGGCTCGTCGTGCCCTGGAAGCCGGCGACAAGGCAAAGGCCCAAGCACTGTTCGAAGAGGCTGCGGCAAAGGGCGATCGGATCGCGATGGTGGAGCGCGCATCTGCGCTGATCGCTGAAGCCGGTCAGCCAACCAAGGCATCGCGCGCCTTGGTCGCGGCCGCAGCAGCTCCAGGGGAAAATATGGTTTCGGGCCGCCTTGCGCTCGCCCAGGCCTATCGCAGCGGCAAGCTTGGTCCGGACGACGGCAAAAGTGCAGCACTTCTTCAATCACTCACGGCAAGCCTCGACCCGGCAGCGGATTTAGAACTGGCACGTCTTGCCCTGGAAGAGCGTGGCGTCGATGAAGAGGCAGAAATGCGCTTGGAACGGGCGGCAAGGGGTGGTCAAGCGGGCGCCATGCGACTTCTTGCGCGCCTAAAGGCACAGGACCCGGGGACGTCGCTTGAGGCAGACGCCTGGTTGTTGCGGGCCGCCGAGCGGGGCGACCCGGAAGCATTGAGCGAACTTGGCGATGACCCGACCCGTCTTTCGCCCGTCCTACAGACACTCGACACGGTGTTGCTTTGTGATCCCAAAAGCCTGGTTCAAAAGGCACGTCTCCACAGACATCTTGGCGATCCTGAGCGTGCGACTGAGGCGCTCTTGAATGCCGAGGCTATCGTCAACCACTCCCCGCGCCTGCGCCTTGCCCTTGCCGAAGCCATCCTGACCCTGTCGCCCACCGCCAATGATGATGCCGAACGCGCCGCTGATCTCCTCCAGGGCGCTGCAGAGAAGGGCAGTGGCAAGGCAGCCTTCGTGCTTGCGCGTCTGGAAGAAGGGGACCGGCTGGGGAACCAACGCGGTGCGGCGATCGACTGGTATCGCCGTGCAGCCCTCGGTGGCGAACAATCGGCGGTGCCGGAGCTTGCCCGCCTGGCGGAGGGCGGATCTGCTGAAGATGCGATGGGCGCCTTGAAGTCTGTGGCTGCGACCGGCAATCCCCTGGCGCTGCGCAGCCTTGGCATGTTGCTGGCCACGCGTGGTGACGACAGCGGTCGCGAAGGCATCCTGTTGCTGGAAGACGCCGCAAACAAGGGCGATGTTGCGGCCATGAAGATCCTTGCCCGCTTCCATGCCGCCGGTATCGACGGCGAGGTTTCGGCCGCCAAAAGCACCGACTGGACACGACTGGCCGCAGAACAGGGTGATGCCGAAGCTATGTTCCAATACGCGATCGCGCTTGATCTGGGCTTCGGGGTGGCATCGGATCCCCAGTCGGCAAAAACCTGGCACAAGAAGGCGTTGCAAAATGGCTATGTGGAGTAATTCTGCGATGACCAAACACCCATTTGGCACGGGCTCTGCAGTCAAGCGTCTGGCGCTTCTGAATGACCGGGCTGCAGCCTTGATCATCGTGCTGGCGATTGCCTTCGGTACGACCGTCTCACCAACACCAGCATTTGCCGCGGGCCCGGAAGCGCAGCTGCGTCAGTCACTGCCAAGCGCGCTTCGCGGCGACCGCGTCGCGGTCCGGGAAGTGGCCAAGGCGATCGTCAAGATCGGGCCGCGCCCCTTCAAATCCGCCGCACAAATGCGCCCCCTGATCCGGACCGAGGCCCTTCGCGGCTCGGGCGCAGCTGCTAATGCCTATGGCATCATGCTGCAATACGGCATCGGCGGACCCAAACTACCCAAGGAGGCTGCCAACTGGTACGCCCGCGGGGGATCGGAGGGCAATGTCGGCGCCTCCAAGAACGGAGCGCTTGCCTATGCCCTCGGCTGGGGGGTACGGCGCGACACGAGACGCGCCAATCAACTCCTCAATACTGTCCCGGCAGATCAGCGCAGTCGCAAGATGCTGGAGATCGCACGGGCCATGATGCAGCCCGGTCGTGAGGAGCCAGAACAGGCGCTTTACTGGGTGGAACGGGCGGTGGACCTTGATGAGACCGGCCAGCTGAATGCAGCCAGCGTATATCGTGATCTGGCAGAGAGCATTCCTGGGGGCGAGCGGCTCTTGCGCGACTGGCTTAAGCCTCTCGTCGATAAGGGCAATACCCGGGCCGCTCTCATTCTGGCACGGCAACTGGAAACGAGCGGCGACGCGACCGACCTGATTGCAGCAAGCGAGCTTTATCTGAACGCTGCGCAAAGTGATGCGCCCGGGGCCTATGCTGGCTTGGGACGGCTTTTGGCAGGCGCACCCCAACCTCTGTCGGACGACATCCTCGCCAGACTGGAAGAAAAGGCGCAGGCTGGCGTCATCCCGGCGAGCGTCGCACTTGGCACGCATTTGCTCTTCAGCCCGACTGCGTCATCTAACAACAGGCAGAAGGGACTGGACTATCTGCAGGCGGCAGCCCGTTCAGGGCATGCCGAGACCCAATATCGACTTGCCATGATCCTGCTTGGTGACGCCGAGCAGGCTGATAAACACCAGCTCGCACGCGCCTACCTCTCCCTCTCGGCCGCCAGTGGTAATGAAAATGCAGCAAAGGCTGCGCGCCAGTTTGGAGAAATCGCCGTCGCCGATGCCCGGCTGATCGTTTCCCCAAACGACAACTGAGCGGGGTCCGCCCCGAGACAGGATACATCGTCTTGTCTTATCCGGGTTAAATGGACTTTAGGTCTTTTGCGCTAGACCAACATGAAATTCGTCCTGGAGTTTCATGTTGGGAAACGCTGCCGCTCGCCGAAAATCCGTCGTGATGGGCCTTGCCATGATGATGGCATCGCTTGCCGTTGCGGTACAGCCGGCGAACGCGGACGACGCCTCCGACATAAGAGCGTCTGCCAAAATGGAGCAAGACGCCACATGTGCGCCCCCTCCGGATTTGCCGCGACGTCTGGCAACACAGTCGAAATACGATCAGTCGATCGGCTCCCGCTCGGTCATCGATGAGGCAGCGCGACAAAAGCGTGCCGACCAGCTGGCCCCGATCACAGCGGCCCTTCGTCAGGTAGCGTCGCTCACACGGCACGTCGCAGATGACCAACGGAACGGGGCCAGATGTGCAATCCAGGCCTTGCGCCACTGGGCAGCCGCGAAGGCGCTCACCGAAATGGTGACGTCAGATTCCAATCTTACGCGCGATCGATTTGCTGGCGACATTGCATCGATTGTCTTGAGCCTGCAGGCGCGCGGCGAAAACCTTGGCCGCGAGGCTGAGATCCGCACCTGGCTTCAGACCCTCGCCCGACAGACCATGGCCTATTACGACTTCAAAGCCGGTCCGACTTCACGGCGCAACAATCACCGCTACTGGGCGGGGATCGCTGTGGCCGACATTGGCGATATTCTCGGTGACGCGGATATGCAGGCCTGGTCGGAGAAAAGTTTTGCTATCGGCGCCTGCCAGATTGATGAGAACGGGTTTCTCCCCTTGGAACTTGCGCGGGCGGAGCGGGCCCATGAATATCATCTCTACGCCTATGCTGCTCTCAATCGTCTTGCCCATCAGGCAGCCCGCCGCGGCTCGGCAGATCTTGCCTGCGCCGATCGACTTGACCGGCTCCACGGGCTTGTCGCTAAGGGTGAAGGAAGTGCCTCATCCTTTGCGCAGCGCACCGGCCATGTCCAGCGCCACCCAACACGGCTTCAGCTTATGGCGGCTTCCGCCAGACCGCCGGCATCAAGCGACCCTTCAACCACATCTGACGTAAATCCACTGTAACGCCTGAAGCAGATCAAGTGTAGTTCAGCGTATGCGAACTAAATCAGATCCTCGTTGATCTGCGTTTATATCCTTTCGATCGCCCTCCCCCTACAATCCAAGGGAACGAGGGGAACAGCCTGCGGGCGGATCGAGGAAAACATGCCAACATTTAATGTCTTGGATTTTGGTGCCACTCCCGATGACGCCACAGACGATAGCGCCGCCATCCAGGCAGCCATCGATGCAGCTTATGCGGCCGGCGGTGGTACGGTGGTTATCCCGGCTGGCACGTTTTACGTCAGCGGCGATCCCTTGAACCCGTCGCAAGGCTGTATCGAGGTGCGCTCGAACGTGACGCTGACGGGTGCTGGTGCTGGCGACACGGTCCTCAAGCTGGTCGACCATTTCGATGCCCGCATCAACGGCATCGTGCGCACCCCGGTCAATGAGAGTGCCGAAAACATCGTGATCAGCAACCTGACGATCGACGGCAACCGGGCGAACAATATCGAGCACCAGGCCGGCATCATCACAGGCGTCAAGGAAAACGAGGACGGCCGCATTCATCAAAACATCACCATCAGCGGTGTCGAGGTGATGAACTGCAACGCCTACGGCATCAATCCGCATGAGATCACCTACAACCTCGTCGTTGAGGACTGTGTTTCCCACGACAATGGCAAGGATGGTTTCGTTGCAGACTATGTCGAAGGCGGCATCTATGGCAACAATATCGCCTATAGCAATGATCGCCATGGCTTCAATGTCACGACCAGCAGCAATGATGTCGTGCTGGAAAACAACAAGGCTTTTGACAATGCAGGTGCTGGCCTCGTCACCCAGCGCGCGGATATTTTTCCAGAAGGACAGGACAATATTCCCTGGCCGACCCGCATCACGATCATCGGTGGAGAATATTACAGCAATGCGCGCGAAGGCATCCTGATCAAGCTATCCGACAGCGTGACCGTGACCGGCGCCCTGATTTACGAAAACGATCGCCAGGGCATCCGGATCGAAGGTGCGACCAATACGACAATTACCGGAAACACGATCTACAACAATTCCCAGGCCGGCGACGGTGTCTATGACGAGATCAATATCCGCCTGCGCATCGATGATACGGTTACGCCGGCGCGCATCTATTATTCCGAAGGCACGGAAATCTATGGCAATACGATCTATGCCGATGGCGTGATCCGCGGCCGCTACGGCATCCGCGAGGAGTTGACCAACTCGACCGCCGACAACCCTTCCGGCACGATCGTTTATGACAATACGGTCAGCGGAGATCGCAGCGGCGACATCTTCATCCCGCCCCATTCGGCAACCGAGGGCGCTGATATCTTCTATGGCACCGCGAGCGGCGATGCGTTTGCCGGTCTCGGTGGCGACGATATCTATGTCGTCAACCACTCGGGCGACACCGTCACTGAGGCTCTTGGCAAGGGCATCGACACCGTCATTGCGTCCATGAACCATACGCTGGGCGCCAATGTCGAGAACCTGCTCCTCGTTGGCACTGCGATCCGCGGCACCGGTAACAGTCTCGACAACGAGATTATCGGAAACGATGTGGCCAATGAGCTGGAAGGCTTAGGCGGCGCCGATATTCTCGATGGGGGTCTGGGTGCCGACATCATGCAGGGCGGCGATGGTGACGACATCTACTTTGTCGACAATGTCGGCGACACGATCGTGGAAAAGGATAATCTCGGCGCCGGCGGCTATGACACCGTCTATTCGAGCGTCAGCCACACATTGGCGGCCCAGGTCGAAAAGCTTGTTCTTCTCGGCACCGGTGATCTTGATGGAACCGGCAACGCGGGTGCCAATGTCCTGATCGGCAATGCCGGTGACAACCGGCTGGACGGCATGGCCGGGGCCGACCAGATGGCAGGTGGCGACGGCGATGACACCTATGTCGTCGACCATACGAGTGATCTGGTCAGCGAACTGGCGGGCGAAGGCACGGACACGGTCTTGAGTTCACTCACCTATACGCTTGGGGCCTTCGTGGAGAACCTGACGCTCACAGGGGCAGTCAGCCGCGATGCGACCGGCAACACGCTGGCCAATGTCCTTAAGGGCAATGACGGCGCCAACAAGATCCATGGGATGGACGGCGACGATACGATCGAAGGCGGTCTTGGCCTTGACCAGCTTTACGGCGATGCGGGCAACGACACTTTTGTCTTGCGACGGGGCGAATTTGCCGGCGACGTCATCGAGGACTTTACCGGCAATGGTGAGAGTGCAGGCGACCAGATCCTGTTTACAGGATTTTCGAGCGCAGCTGTGCTTGTAGATCTGGGTGGCGGAAACTGGATGGTCCAGGACGGCAGCTACACGGAAAGTTTCCGGATTAAGGCGCCTGTTGGCCAGACCGCATTTGTCGCTCAGGACTACAGATTTGATGGCGTTGTCACCACCCCGGTCAACACGGCACCGGAAACGGCCGCGACTGGAAACCAGGCAACCGGCAGTGAGGATAGCGTGATCACCGGTGTCGTCCCGCCCGCCACCGACGCACAAGGACATGCGATCACCTACCAGCTGGTGGCGAACCTTGCTGGCCTCAGCTTCAACGCCGATGGCAGCTTTTCCTATCAACCGGCCGCCAATGCCAATGGCCAAGTGAGCTTCGACTATGTCGCGGTCGATAGCCTTGGTGCCATCAGTGCATCCAGAACCTTCACCATCGACGTCAATCCCGTCGATGACGCACCTGAAACCGCGCAGACCGGCAATCTTGCTTCAGGCACCGAGGATCTTGTGCTGAACGGCGCAGTGCCGGCAGCGACAGATATCGACAGTGCGTCGGTAAGCTACGTCCTGGTTGGGGGGCTTGCTGGGCTCACCTTCAACGCAAACGGCAGCTTCAGTTTCGCGCCGCCGGCCAATGCCTTTGGGGACTTCACGTTCCAATATGCAGCCGTGGATTCGGAAGGGCTGCAAAGTGCCGCGCAAAGTTTCACCCTGACCATTCAGCCCGTCAATGATGCGCCGACGGCGGCAGTCCTGGGCAACATGGCAAGCGGCACAGCAAGTGTCACCATGACCGGCCAGGTCCCTCCAGGATCAGATCTCGAGAATGATAGCATCGCTTATGCGCTCGTGAGCGGTCCTGCCAATCTCGTGCTTGGCACCGATGGCAGCTTCTCGTTCACGCCGCCGCCAGGGACGGTCGGCGACGTCACCTTTGCCTACAAGGTGGTCGATACTGCCGGGGCGGAAAGCGCGCCGCAGACTTTCACGATATCGGTTGCGCCGCCCCTCACGGGCCTCGTCGTCACCGGAACCAATTCCAGCAACACGCTTCATGGCAGCGCCGGGCATGATACAATCGATGGCCTCAAAGGCGCCGATACCATGTACGGCTATGCCGGAAACGACACCTATTATGTCGACAGCTCCAGCGACACGGTCATTGAAGCGGTGGGCGCAGGCTATGATCGGGTCATCACCACCTCGTCCTTTACGCTTCAGGCCGGCTCTGAAATTGAAGTCGTCCAGGCCACAGGCACCTCGTCCGTCACGCTCAAGGGCAATGAGCTTGCCAATTCCCTGATCGGTAACGCCGCAAACAACACAATGAGTGGCAATAATGGCGATGACCGACTGGATGGTGGGCTGGGTCGGGACACGCTTACTGGCGGCAATGGCAAGGACAGCTTCGTCTTTTCCGCCGCGCTCTCTGTCGGCAACGTGGATACAATCAAGGACTTCAAGGTCGTTGATGACACCATCGTGCTCGACAAGGCTGTTTTCTCAAGTCTGACCTTAGGCCAGCTATCTGCCGAGAGCTTTGCCATCGGCACGCAAGCTGCAGATGCGAGCGACCGCATCATCTACGACAGCAGCGGCGGCACCCTGCTTTACGATACTGATGGTGCCGGCGGCGAGGCTGCCATCCAGTTCGCAACGATCTCGAAAAATCTGGCGATGAGCTATCTTGATTTCGTGGTTGAGGACACGCTGATGACGTAATGTCATTGAAGTGACCCGGCGCCATCTTGGCTCGGTGCGGTTTGCGCCGATGGAACCCCGTGGACCTTTCTGGTCGTGGACCGGTCTCAGGGCCGCGTTTGTCAGCTCACTCCCGACTGCTGGCAGTCAGAGACGTTCATGGAGGATATGGCAAGACGGATGTCCGACACGGTTTCATCGGCCGGGACAGGCGGTGCGTACCCTTGACACAGCGAGGCGGGCGGAACGGGCAGACATGTGCTTCGTGAGCGCCGGACTGCCCGTTCAGCCCGCTATCAGCAATGACCTGCCGGGACCCGCGCTAGGCGAGATAGCTCATCGGGCGACAGATCTGGAAAACCGATCTGCTGCAGTTCCGCCACAAGTTTCGAGCGCGCCGCCTCAAGGTCCGACAAGCCCTCCTGGACACTAATGTTGCCTGCGACCGCAATCGCATAGCCAATCATGTTGATGATCGTCAGAAGCTCGTCCGCGCGATCGTCGTCCAGTATTTCAACGTTTCTTACAAGCATTTATAGCCCCACATTGCCATTGACACGCAAGGGGCGACAAGGCGCTTCGCAAATGCGTTGCACACGCGTGGCGCGACGCATCCTGCCCCCACACCAAAAACACTTGTTCTCTCAGCCATTTCATTCGCGCCAGTGCGGCATTGCATTGAAGCTTCAAGCAGCTTTCGATCTTGTATCGTCTGCCACACCTCGAGCAACGGCCTCAATGAGGACCAAGGCATCCACCTGTTTCTGATCGTTCAGCACTGATCGACAATCTCCCGCAGGCGCGGCCAGGCGATCCTGCTCACCTGAGCGAGGTCCTTCCATGTCCGGTCCTTGTGTTGGATTCGGCGCGCTGATTGTTGGAGTGCGATGAGCATCGCCTCATCGATCAGGCCCATTTGGCTTGAAGTTTCAAGCGAGGCATCGACATTGGCGAAAGGCAGAGTGACTGGTGCATAGCCGAGCTCGGCTGGGGCATGGAGCAGCGCCACATAGGCGTCACCGAAACGCCGACCTCTTGCATAATAATCAAAGATCCGGCCAAGGCCACGCATCCCGAAGGCCTGGCATCCAGTGAGCCGGCAAGCGGTAGCTTGTTTGCCCGTTTACCGTCGCACGAACGGAAAGTGCATCAAGTTACGAGACCGCGACAAACAAGCCATGGTGCCATTGCTCGATCCTGGTGTCTACCACGAAGATAGCGGGCACCGCAGGCAGCAGATTGCCAGATACCGACAGCTCCTCGCGCATTAGATTAATTTTTTATCTCTCTAGATTCAGTGGACATATCTAACTGCCTTTGTGGACGGATCTGGCCGCCTTCGGCTGAGCGAAGGGTGGTGGTTTTGTTCGTCTTTTCAGGTGCCTCGGATACAAGTTAGATCGACAATGCGGAGGGACGCTATTCTGTGTTGTGCGCTGTTCCATTCCCGCGCCGGACATCGAGCCACTTGTTGACCTCGAGTTTCCGAATTGAACGCTGGATGGTCTTGACGCTCTTGCTGGTTGCGTCGGCAGACGTTCGATAGGACGGCCACGCCTTCTCGACGGGTACCAATACGACCTTCCATGAGGCTGGAACGAGAGCGCAGATCTCGCCTGGGAAAGCGGGACAAAAGATTCGCCAAGCGATTGATTTTCCAAATCTGGACAAGTCGGCTCAACTAAGCACAGGTCATTACAATCATTAGTATTCGGTGTACCCTCCGGGCCCACCATTTCCCCTCACCCGCTGAAATAGTGCGAGCCCCGCAGCCAGCACGATCCCCAAGCCGAGACCGAAGAGACTGCCGCCGAAGGCACCCGCGATCAGGAGCACGGTTCGACCCGGCCCGTCGGCTGTTTGCGGCGGAAACGCTTCGGCGATGATCCGGACATTGCTGGAATAGAGGCTCATCTCGGCAGCTGTTTCCTCGCTGCGCTTCAGCACCGCCTCGTAGACATCACGCGCAGCCTTGGCCTTGCGTTCGAGCTCACTGAGCTCGATCAGCGCGGTTGAGTTGGTGGTTTGCGAAGCCTTCTGAACATTGAGCTCCTTGAGAAGATCGGCCTCTTCCTTTTGCGCCGATTCGTACGCGCTGCGGGCAGCGACCACCATGCGCTCGAGTTCGAGGCGGATCTGCCGTTCGAGGTCGCCGAGCGATGCCTTGGCAGACTGCAGCTGGGGGTGGCGTGGGCCGAGCCGCTCCGTCAGGCTGCTGACATTGGCCGAAAGGCTCGCATACTGATTGCGCAGGTCGCCAAGCGTTCGCGAAGCGGTGGCATCGCCGACGAGAACGTCGTTGATGTTGAGCTTCGACACTGTGTCGAGCTGGGCCTTGGCTTCGATGATCTTCTGCTGGGCGGCAACCAGCAGATCATCCAGCGACTGCAAACGCTTGTCGGCGATCTGGTCTCCGCCAACAGCGAAGAGATCATTCTTCGAGGTGAACGCCTTCACCTCGGCTTCCGCCGCAATCACTGCTTTGCTCAGCGCCGTCAGCTGATTGACCAGGCTCGTGTTGACGCTGCCGAAACTGTCTTCGGCATTGATGCGGCTGTTCTTGAGGTAAGCCGCGACGAGCGAATTGGCGATCTCGGACGACTTTTCCGCCTCCCCAGTCGTCACCTTCACCTGGAAGATGAAGGTGCCGTCCTGCCGGGACACGAGGATGTGCTTCTGCATGGCCGAGACCACGCGGTTCATGTCGGTTGCGGCGTCGCCCGAGGCCCTGCCGACGAATTCGGGATCAGAGGTCAGCTGCAGATTGCTTGCGACCGTCTCCAGGACCGATCGCGAGGTGATGATCTGCGTCTGGCTGTCGATCGTCGCATTCAGCACTTCCGGCGATGTCGCGCGGTCGTTTTCGACAAGCTCCACCGCAAGCTTCTGCGGATCGAAGTAGAGCGTTGCGGTTGCACTGTACTTCTTGGAAAGAAGGGTCGTCATGCCGCCGCCGAGCAGCGCGCAGACAACGGCGCCTGCGAGCACCGTCGTCCGGTACCGCCAGGCGGCGAGCGCCACGAATTTCAGGTCGATCACGAGCGGACCGTCGGCGTGTTGCGACACCGGCTGGGCAGCCACCGGCTCGGCAGCCAGTGGATGCTCCTCCGACACGGGTTTCTGGCCCATGTCAGAGCGCGGCATTTCCTCGGACACGTCATCCCCGCGCGACAGATCCCAGCCGAAGCGTTCGCGGGCGCGCTGTTCGATGTCGTCCATGGTGAGCGGCCGCCGCGCCCGCGGAACTCGTTCTTCCCCTGCCTCGGAAGTCGCACCGAGATAGCGACGCAAGCTGACATTGCCACCGCCAGCAGATGACGGCGATTGCGTGCCCGTGCGGCGATGCTGAGGATCGAATTCGCCCATCGCTCGAGTTGTCTGCCTCACGATTGCCTTGCCCATGCATGAAGGCATCAGGCGGTTGCCCGCGAGACGCCAGTTTCTTGCCGAACTATGAGTTTTTACGGTTAATTAAGTCTTAGCCTGCTGGCGGAATTCGCAGGCAAGCGCCCGGATCTGCGGCAGCAGGCTGAAGGGCTGGAAGCAGCACGGAGAGTTGCGGGCGGTCTCCCGCCTGCGTCGGCTGGATGTTGTTGCCCTCTTCCGGCGACCACCAGTCGCCGCCCGCCCAATAGGTCCAGCCGAGCCAGACATCGGAATCCGTGGCGACCTGATCCATCATGCGCGTCAGTCCGGTCAGGCAGTCCTTTTCCTTCGACCCGCCGAATTCGCCGAGGAAGGCACGCTTGTCATGGGTCCGCAGCCAGTCGGACAGCTTGGCGATGCCGGTGACGGCCAGATCCGCATTGACGCAGGCCTCATTGGTGCCGGACAGGTCCTTGTCCATGTATTGATGCACCTCGAAGGCAAAGTTGTCGATCGGATCGACGACACCGAGCATCACGGTCGCATTGGAACCGCGCCCAAAATCCTCATCCCAGGTGACGACACCGCTCCAGTGCGTGCCTGGCACGAGGATGAGATTGCGGGCACCGACCGCCCGTATGCCTGCGATCGCCTGGTTCGCTGCACCGAGCCACACCGATGGCGCGATGTCATGGGGTTCATTCATCAACCCGAAGGCAATACCATCCTCGTTGGCGAACTCGGCCGCGAGCCTGATCCAGAACTGCGCGAACTGGCGAACGGACACTTCTGCGGTGCCAATCTGGTGGCCAGCATAGTAGGCGTAGTTGTGCGGATCGAGAATGACTGTGAAGCCCTTGTCCCGCAAACCGGCGACGCTGGCCTTGAGACGGTCGAGTTCATGGTCATCGAGACCCTGCCCGAGCTGCGGCTGCAGCCGTTCCCATTTGAACGGCAGGCGCACCGAGTCAAAACCCTTGTTCGCGAAATAGGAAACCGAGGACGCGGACGGATAGATGAAGTTCACGCCTTCGACACCATCGGCCTCACCATATTCGGCACCCGAGATATTCAGACCGCGAAAGCATAGGTCGGCGGGCGCCGCATGGACGGAGCTTGCCGCAACGGAGAAGATCAGGCCCATCAGTGGTGCGCGTTCCGCGCGTCTGCCGGCCGTATCACGAGAACTTAAAGTCATGGGCAATCGTCCTTTATGAAGCGTCGGTATGTCCCGGCTGTGTATGGGAATATCGCCGGCTTGAAACGGCGGTCTGGAGCGAACCGTCGCTACCGATGAAGGCCAGGCTCAGGGCAGCGTCAACAGGTCTGACGCCACGAGCTTGCTCAGGTGATTGAACACCAGTCCCTTGTTAGGACAGAAATGATAAGAACCGGCACACTGGTCCCGAAGCGTCAGAAGAGCGCGTTGAACCTCATTGGTCGGCAATCCCGCAGCCTTCGCTAGCGTCGCTCCGAGAAAGCCGACATCCATCGTCATGCTGGGCAAGGCCTGGATATCACGACCGTAAGTGTGAACGTCGTAATAGGTCTCATACAATGGGGAGTTCCAATCGCCGGCAGCCTCCCCTCCGACCAGAAGGTCGGCCGAGCTTTGCGATACACTGGGTTGATGGTCCCCATACTCGAGCACGACGGCGCCACCCTTCCCCTTGATCTTGTCTACAAACGCCAGGAAAGGCCTGTAGTCCTGCCTAGCAAGCGTCATTCGCCTTAGAAACTCGTCGATATCGGGGCGATTTCCGAAGGGCATTCCGGTAACAGGTTCACCCGGCTCCGCAATCTGATCATAGGGACCATGGGTCGTCATAGTCTGCAGAAAAACAAAAAGCGGACGAGGATCTTGGACCGCGCGATGTGCAGAAATGAGCATTGTGGTGAAATCATAGAATACCTTATCACGCGCATGCGATGAATTTGCTCCTACGTCGTCACGATCATAAACTTCCTGGAATCCGATAGACTTCAGGAACGGCCCTTCGTTCACCATTTCATACCGCGTGGGCATTACGGCGAGTGTCCGATAGCCGCATGTCTCCATCATCAATGGCAACGAGCTCTGTACGTTGCCTGCCATGAAGATGGGCAGATATGGCCGCATCCAACCAAAATCGATGGCCGGCAATCCCGTCATCAGGGAAAACGTCGTTGTCCACGAGGCACCCGCAAATGTCTCGACCCGCAACGGTCTCCAATTTGCGGTCTCACGCGCCAAGTACCCGTCGGGCCCTCCATAATTCCAATCAGGATAGAGCGTGGGAGGGAACATCGATTCCATATGGACGACATAGACGTCCGGAGCGGTCGAGATGTCTCCGCAGGTTTGCACGTCATCGAACTGCGCAGGCATCTCGCGCGCAGCTACTTCCCGAGTGAGATCAATGCCTTCGAATAGGAAAGATGCGTCAGCGAGAGAAACGAAAAACGCCGATGCGAAATGCCCCCCCATGTAATAGCCATGGTCGCCAGGGTCGCGGGGGTATGTAACAAAAAGCAGAGCAAAGGCAGGGACTAGACCCGCCAGACGCCAGCGGCTCGGCATCTCCTGTGGGCGATCAGCTTTGACGAGGCCGCGCACCAGAAATACCACCACCAAAAGGCCGACCGACAGCGGAAGAAGTGTTTTCCAGTAATTGGATAAGACGAAAAGCACGCTTTCTGCGTCTGCCGCAAATGTCAGCAGATCGAAAACATGCGCATTGAATCCCATTAGCCTCTGTTTCGCCAGCGAGATGGCAGCGACGAGGAAGACAATGCCCCAGGCGATCAGGAGAGATGCAGCAACACGCCGGGTCAGTGCAAAGGACAGAACGGTCAGCGTCAGAACAACTGCAAGAGCAAACGGCACGCTTGCATGATCACGTTCCAGCGCGATGAGTAGGCCAGCGCCAACGACTGAGAGCGCCAATACAACAATGCGCCGCGTTAACAAGTCAAACATGTCCTAGTTCTGCTTTCAGTTGATCATCGTCATCTAAAGCAGAATACTCATCCACAGGGCTGCCTGCAGGCGAATTGTGAAAGAAAGGTTAACCTCGCCCCTCCCCCGCCCTTTCGGCACAAACAGTATAGCGGGCAGGAATGTCGGATTGCGTCTCAAGCTTGCGAGGCCACATCAATTGAGAGAGGCATCCGGTCGGCTTTTAATCGTGGTGATGTCTCGTGACGTGCATGGCCGAGCAACAACCACAACAAGCCGGCGATCTTCGCGGTAAAGACGGGCGTTGCCCCGATCATCAAGTTGAAGAACATGAAGATTGGCAGCGCCTGCGCCAATCGACGCTGCGCCGGCGTTTTTCCGGCCGGATAAAGCGAGACGAAGAGCCAGAAGGCCAGCATTCCGAAAATGGTGCCGGCATAGACGATGTAAACATAACCACTGTCGGCATATGACGCTGCGGCATCGGCATAAAAGCCGAGAAATCCGTAGATATCCATGTCCGATATGTGCCGCATGGTCAGGACAATGCGTCCGCTGAGGTTATCCCCGCGCGCGTCCGGGTAAAGCACATACATCAAGGTGCCGGCAAACAGGATGAGCGGCATGGTCAGGAGACTGAGCAGCTTCGGCAGGAGCGGAAACACAAAATAGCCCACAAAGCAGATTGCAGAGAAGGTCAGCATCGTCCGGGATGCTGTCGTTAACAGGATCAAGGCTATGCAGGCGACGAGAAGGAGCCGCCTCCCGCGCTTCATCTCGTCCCAGAAATAGAGCGTGTACATCATCATCACACCGGCAAAATTTGAAAGCGACACCTGCTCGAGGAAGAGCGAGGATGCGCGGTGGCCGATGAGCCCGAAGCTCAGGCGCCCTTCGAAGCCGAGCGCATTGCCGAACAGGCCGGTCTTATCCCATTCCGGAGGTTCAAGCCCGCGGGTGGTCAGGAAGTAGTAGCCCGGTTCGAAGATGTCGGCGTAAAGTCTGAGGGCGAAGATCTCGCAAAGCAGCACCAGCATCACCAAGGCAAGCGAGAGCATGAAAGCGGCCTCGACCGTCCTGCGACTGGCCCAGCTGCCCAGGCTTGCGAAGCAAAAGATGATGAGCACGTTTCTGAAATAGTCGACGAACACCATCCGGTTGATCGCGGACATATAGATCGCCATCGCGAGCGTGAAGAGGAGGAAGAGCAAAGCGCCGAGATCGTCTTCCCCGAGCCCCTTCCGAACAACGAAAATCAAGCCGATGAGCAGAATCAGGATTTCGGTCAGCGCGACATGCGAGAAACCCAGCGGCGTAACGTGAGCGTTGATGATCGCAAGGACACTATTGTACAGCACGGACGCAACGGCGACCGCAATGACATAGTGATTTCGTGTTTCGAAATTGCGCTTGTTTTCCACGGAACCAATGCCGGCGAATCTGTTCGTCGACAGAATAGCAGTTTCCGGGGCATGCGAAGAAGGTAGTGGGACAAAACACTCTGGGCGAATGCGACCGTAAGGCCAGTCGAAGACGAACCTCCGTGCAGATTGGAACTCAGAAACCGCAGATGCGCACCGTTGTCCTGCCCTACGAAGCGCAAGCGACTACGTTGTAGATGACTGGAAGTATCATACTAAACGCTTCTTGGTCTGCTCATTTCATTGTTCGCGGCTTTGGTGTTTAGCATCCCGATGGCAACTGTTGCGCTCACGGTGCGCCTCTCGTCCGCTGGACCAGCAATTTAATGGTCGAAGCACGTTGGCAAGGACAACAGCGTCTTTCTAGTACCAAAGTTCAGCACCATTCGCACCGACACGCGCGTGGTCGCCAGCCATATGACGAATAAACAGCGATTGACCTCGCGCTTGAAGACAATCTTGCAGTCTTGCGATCCCCGCTCTTAGCCTGAGACCCTAATTTTCCAGTTCGTTCGCATGAAAGGGGGGCTCGCTTTTCCATGACCTGGTCAGTGACGTCGACCACTCTTTCATCATCCTAATGAGATAATCCACCTTTGCCCGCAGTGTAGCGATGATGATGTCTCTCGGCTTCTATTTGTGGGCCATCGTTTCGCCCTCTGTTCTGAGGGTACTAGCAAACAGTGGGTCAAGGCGGGCAGCCAAGAACCGACATGTCGCAGCCTGTCGATTGGACACCCTGCCGACATTAAGACGGATAGGGCCTACCAAGGATAGGTACGACGATCATGCGGAATCCGGTGTGGAAATCTGAAGCCGTTGCCGTGACGCATATGATAAATTGAAAGCCCGGGTAAATAGAGGGCTACGGGCCCAAATCTGGCTTGTGAAAATCGTATGAAATCATTGGCCCGAAAAATGGCGGAGAGGGTGGCCGCTCCCGCCAGCTGATCAACCAAACCCAATTGATCCCATATCATATTGTATCTAAACGTTTTTTCCCACAGTTAGGCTTGTCCACACGCCATCTCGTCTCATCCCATAACATCAAATCGCGGCACTTGTGGCGGGCTGAGTGGCGGGCTAGCAAACCTCCATGGAGTACATGAAGGAGACGAAAAAGATGCTCAGCGACGCCAAGGCACGCAAGCTGAAACCGAACGACAAAGCCGTTTCAGACGGTACGATTGTCGGGCTCTACCTCGTACCTGGGGGCAGCCCCGGCAGCGGTAAGTGGATCCTGCGTTTTCTATCACCGGCTACCGGCAAGCGTAGAGAAATGGGGCTTGGAAGTTATCCGACCACATCAATCCGGGAAGCCCGGACGAAGGCTTTCGAAGCACGTACCGTGATTGACGACGGAAACGACCCTTTGGAGATCCGCCGCAAGCAGGAACGGGAAGCCGCTCGTCTCGCCGCTGTTCCGACCTTTGCAGAGGCTGCGCGCCAGCACTTTGCGGACAGGGCCGAGGGCTTCCGCAATAAGAAGCACCGTGATCAATGGATCAGTACGCTTGAGAGGTTTGTTTTCCCGAAAATTGGTAAGACCCGCGTGGACGAGCTTGCTCCGGCCGACTTTGCCGCTTGTCTCAAGCCAATCTGGCTTGAAAAAGCGGAAACCGCATCCCGGGTAAAGCAGCGTTGCGACTCGGTGATGAATTGGGCCGCCGCGAACGGCTTCATTCTGGCAAGCCCCGTCGGCGTCGTCGACAAGTTGTTGCCGAAGCAGCCGGGCAAACGAGAGCGGGTCGAGCATCATCCTGCCCTTCCTTGGCGATTATTACCCTCCTTCTTCACTGAAGTTCTCTATGCGGGGGCATCGAACAGTACGCGACAGATGCTTGAGCTAGTGATCCTCACGGGCAGCCGTTCAGGCGAACTTCGACATATGCAGTGGCACGAGATCGACTTTTCCCATCAGATCTGGACGGTGCCTGCCCCCAGGATGAAAGCCAAGGTTGCTCACCGCGTTCCATTGGGACCGCGAGCGATCGAAATCCTCGAAGAACGGCTCGAGCTCACGGAAAGCGGCGAAGGCCTCGTCTTCCCATCCCGGACCAAAAAGGCAGTCACGGATATGGCGCTAACGAAATTCCTGCACCATCATAAAGTCGAAAGCGACACCCCAGGACGGCATGCTACAGCGCATGGTTTCAGATCAAGCTTTCGCGACTGGGCGTCGGAGAACGGGTATCCGCGGGATTTAGCAGAGCGTGCTCTTGCGCATACTGTGAAGAATGCTGTCGAGGCTGCTTATCATCGGACCGACCTTCTGGATCAGCGGCGACCGATGATGATGGACTGGGAGAGGTACTGTATTCATGGATAACGGTAGCGGCACTCGCAGCGACTTTCGCAACATATTCAGATTATGGAGAAAGCGTCCGCCTTGTTCTATTTAGTGCTTACCGCGAGTAGTTGAGTTTACCTTGCTGGGTCCTGTTTCGATGGCACTACATGGGGTTCGATAGACTAGCCATGTGGCATCGGCAAGCAAAGCTAAGGACGCCTGAGGGTCGGCTCTATGTGACCGCCTCCACTATCGAACACGTTCGCATTTGACATTGGGCTAGTTCAGCCCGATGAATTCAAGACCAAGGTTGACGAAGCCCGACTCGATCTAAGCATCCAGCAGCAGGCTATCCGAAAGCTTTTGAATCGACTGTTTCGGGGCGCGGGAATGACACTACCGTCCAACCTTTATCGCCGCAAAGGCGGCACCTTCTACGTCCGAATTTACATTCCTGCAGATTTACAAAAGCACTTTCCAAGTGAGGACAAAAAAATATCTCTGCGGACTAAAGATGAGGCGACAGCCAGGCTTAGGCTGAGTGCGGAAGTGAGAAAGTGGCAGGCCATGTTCGCCGAGATGGTAACTCGGCGGCATCTGACAGAGCAGCTCAAAACAATCGCCGTTTGGGATCATTACGAGGCCCAGTTGCATGAAGATGCGATCAAACGGCGTTCAAAGCCGACCAACGCAGATATCGAAAGAGAAGCTAGGTTGATTTGGCAACGAATCCGACTCGGCAACTTGAAATCCGACGAGCTTCTCGATATGATCAGGGAATATGCACAAGTTAAATTGGTCAAGCGCACGCGCGACGATTACGCGAATCTTAGGGTGCGTCGGTTAACACTGCTAAGCCGCAATCTTTCCCTCGGGCGACACATGTTGATTACCGACAGTGTGCGAGATTTTGTTGTCCGCCATCGCTTACTTGTTGAGGAAGGATCAGAGGACTTCTGTGAACTCGAAAGCCTCATGATGCGCGCTGAAATACAGGCGCTGGAGAGAACATTGGAGCGAGATGAAGGTGTCTACTCAGGACGACCGACAGATCCTGTCGTCCTGGCGGCCTCTGCAGTACCGCGCGAAATAGAAATGTCAGGGCAATCAATTACAGAGCTCTTCGAAGTCTATGCCCACGAGAACCCACGCGGCATCACTCTGGACACCTTGGCGCAGGCGCGACGCGACGTGAAACTCTTTGTCGACCACGTAGGGACCACCCTGCCTGTCGGGAAGATCGACAAGCGGGCAGTCCGGGACTGGAAAGCGCTCCTCATTCTCTATCCAGTGAAAGCGGCGGAGTCGAAGGCGTTCGAGGGCTTGAAGATTGCTAGCATAGTCAAACACAACACTACGGTAGGAAAGCCGACAATTTCGCCACGCACCGTCAATCGGCATCTCGCCAGCCTCGGCGCGTTTTGCAACTGGCTTGTCGCCCACGGTTACCTTCATGCTAATCCGACTGAGGGCATGGCGCTTCGCAAAGACAAAACCAAGAAGGTCTTCCCCTTCTCGATAGATCAAATGAATCTCCTTTTCAGGTCGCCGCTATTCACCGGCTGCGAGAGCGCGGAGGCGCCACGCTTTTGGCACAAGCCGGGCGTCGTCAAAGTCCGGGATCATCGATACTGGGTTCCACTTATCATGCTCTATACAGGGGCCCGACCTGCCGAAATTGCGCAGCTATCGATATCGGATGTCCGCAAGGAGCAGAAGACGTGGGTGATTGACATTACAGAAACTGCTGACGGCGACGATGAGGTCAGGAAGACCCTCAAGACTGAGAGCTCACGTCGCCAGGTTCCCATTCACACCGAACTAGTCAAGCTTGGCCTGCTGGACTACATCGGCTTGATCCGGGACGCTGGCCACACCCGCCTATTCCCTCGTGCTGTACGCAACAGTCGCGGCCAAATGATAGCTGATTTCAGCCGAGAGTTCGGACGATACCTTTCGCGGGTCGGAATTAAGGATGGCAAGGGGTTGTCGCTCTACTCGTTCCGCCACGGAGCTTTCGACGCGCTGCGCCGCGCCGGCTTTCTCGATGACCAGTTCAACTTCATCTTCGGACATGTCAGCGGAAATCGTGCGACGCGGGGCTATGGCGTTCTGAACCAGGGGGTGCTAGAGCGGCGGACAGAGCTGGTAAATGCGATAACGTATCCAGGGCTACAGCTTGAGCACCTAGTCCCGAAGGAAGACATGGGTTGGCGTCCGACTTACTAGCTAGCAATGCTGGGCTGCTACCGGTTTCGCGGACGCCGAGTTGGACTAGCCCCACCTCGTTTTCAAAAATCCAGCGAGCCGGAGATCGCCGAATGTCGAACGGCTGCACCTCAGGTTATAAATGCGTTTTAAGTGACCGAACACCTTCGCGTTGAATCGTCTTTAGTTGTTTAGACTGCTGATTTCTACTCATTGATCAATGCCCCGCCCAGCTGCATCCCAGTTTGGCAAGACGGTCATATTACCTCACCAAAAAAGGGAGGAAGCATCCATTGAGGATGTAAGCATCGTCGGCGTCGACCTCGCGAGCCATCCAGCTACAGCCGCCCCCTATCTGCAACGCCCGAAGAGTCACCTTGCCGATCGTGATAGACGAGATATAGGCTAACACGTTGTCGGAGCAGCAGAAAGGGGCCAAATGGCCCCTCTCGATTTCAACCAATGGCACCGGCTACGATCATCAGTCGTTCGGCGTAACAGTCACATGCTTATCGTCAAAGAGGACCTTGATGGCTGCCTCGTGGTTCTGAAGCTCCACGACATCCTTCAACACGCCCGGCTCAGCCTGGACGCTGACAGTCGTGTTGCCATTACCATCGAGAGTGGCCTGCACATGCGTGGCAACGGTTGCATCGGGCTGCTCGCCAAGCAGGCTGTCGAGAAGCGCCGTCACATCGAGCACATCGCCTTGTTCGGAGCTGAAGTCGGTGATCACGTCGGCGACGTCGAGATCATCGAGTGCCGTCTCGTCGAAGACGAAGGTGTCAGCACCGGCTCTGCCGGTCATCACCACTTCGCCCATGCCCCCATGCAGCGTCAGGCCATTGTTTTCCGATCCGAAGATTGTATCGAAGCCTACTTCAAGGAAGTTGCCGGTCGAGCCATCGGCGAAGGTGAACTCACCCTCGGCAAAGACCGTCTGGCCATCTTCCAAACCGCCTGACTTGTCGGTCGTCAGCGAGATGCTCGACACGTGATGATCGGTGAGGCTTGAAAGCTCCCCTTCGTCACTGATGCCGTTGTTGTTGGCATCGACCCAGATCTTGAGATCCTTGAAGACCGCATCACCTGCGTCAATCTTGCCATCGCCATTGGCATCCAGCGAAGCGAGAGCCGCAACACCACTCGCAAACTTCCCGCCGTTGAAATCAGGCGTGAAGATTTCCGAGCCGTTGTCGATCAGGCCGTTGCCGTCGACGTCATAGGCCAAGATTCCGTCCTTCGACGTCCAACCCACCTGGTCCTTGTGACCATCGGCATTGATGTCGAACATGACGCCAGCGCCAATCGAAGACAGGTCGAAGCCGTTCCGGTCGAGATCAAGGATGATCGGGTCGTTGGCGCTGTGGATCAGCACTTCATTGAAATTGACAATCGTTGTTTCCTGAAGTGCAACAAACGTGTGGTTCGAGCCTGCACTGGTACCACCTTGCTGGTAGACGAATGTGTACTTGACGTCATCAACTTCGGCATGGAACGCAACAGTCGCTCCAGCGCCGAAATTATTCTTCCTAAGATAGTCAAGCGCCATTCCCACTTCGGTCAGTTTGTCAACAATGCGAGCGGGATTAGCGAATGTATCAGTTTCGTCAAACCGAATGATACCGTTTGAGATTGAGTGCGAACGGAAGAAGCCATTGCTGCCTTCACCACGCCCCGAATCGGTCCCGTCAATCCAGCCTGTATCTGACGCAGCAATCGCAGCCACCGGCAACTTAAGCTTGTCGACTCCGACCGTGAAGTCAGTGACAGTGTCGTATCCATTCACGCCGTTGATCCGACCACCATCTGTGAACGAGACCTGGCCCCGTGAATCCGCGGTTCCAAATCTGAACGTATCAGAGCCTAGTCCACCAGTCAGTGTGTCGGCGCCAGCTCCGCCGATGAGAACGTCGTCACCATTCCCGCCAATCAACGTGTTGGCAACCGCGTTGCCGATCAGCGTGTCGTCGCCCGAACCACCGGTAACATTTTCGATATTCTCAATTAAGTTGAACCCGGTCGCGGTTCCATTGCTCAGGTTCACCGCCACATCCTGCGCAGTGCCTGTGTAGGACAGAGTGTCGGCACCGCCGCCCAAGTTAGCCGCAACGGTCTCGACAGATGCAACGGTGCTGCCGTTGAATTGCGTGATCGTATTGCCTGATACCAACACAGAAAGCGTGTCGCTGCCGCCAGTCCCACTGATAGCTAGAGAATCGGCACCGCTCCCACCAACAATGATATCGCTGCCGTCGCCGATGACGTAGTTGAACGTATCGTTGCCAGCGCCGCCAAGTAGTACGTCATTTCCGGCGCCGCCCGTGATCGTATCGTTACCCGCGCCACCGTCGATGAAATCGACACCATCTCCTCCGTTAATGAGGTCGTTACCGCCCATGCCGTAGATCGCGTCGTCACCATCTCCACCATTTATGGCATTGTCATCAGCGTTACCAATTACAACATCGTGGCCCCCACCCGCATTGAGCGTGCTGTTTGTGGGCGCATTGTTGCCGATTACGATAAGATCGCCGATCGGAAAGTTGGCTGCATTGTAGGAAGAGCTGTTATTGCCATTGTTCTCCACGATCGTACGAATGGCATCGTACTCAAGGGCAGAAAATGCCACGTAGCTACTTTCGGTCGCTCCACCGGGCGTCGTCGCAGTCACCTGATAAATGTAGAGGCCACTATCGCCGTCCCAATCAAATGGCTGCCAGCTGTCCGGATTACCGGTCACGGCGCCAACAGTCGGCAGCGTCAACCAGGAATCTGAGTCTGTTCTGTAAATCCTCTCAAAGCTGTATGTCGTGCTGTTGCCCGTCCCGTTGAACAACGACGAGAGATTGAAATTAATCTCGGATGGGTTCGCGGAATCCCTGGTAAATGCATACCGGCCAGCTGACGATGTGTTCTCATTCACAGTGATTGAGACTGGTTCGTTCTGCCCATTGATAGTGACAGTTATGTCAGTCGATGCGCTTCCATCCGCAGACTTGATGGTCACCTTGTCGAACACGATCTGCCCGGCATTCAGAGCCTGCACATTTGCGGCCGAATTGTTCAGCTCATAGGTCCACTCACCGCTCGAAGTGTTGAAGGTAAAGCTGCCGTAGGTACCCTGAAGAGTAACAGGCGTGGCGAAACCTACATCAGCCGTATCCCGATCGCCGACCTCGAGCTGGCCGGAGGCTGTCAGAGTCCCGTCTTCAGTTACCGTGCCCGTTGCGCCGCCGGTTATGGTGGCCGTGTCGTTAACCCCGACCACGTTGATCGCGAACACCTGCGTTGTCATGGCGTTCGAGCCGTCCTTCACGGTGAAGGTGAAGTCTTCACTCGTATCGTCCTTGACGCCCTCGATCGCTGCATCATCCGGAACATAGGAGTACTCGCCGGTGCCCGATTTCAGATAGAGCGTTCCGTAGGTACCTTCCTTGGCAAGGTCGTAGCCCGCCAAGGCGTCCGACGGCACACCACCCTCGATGCCGAAAGTCTTGCTGTCACCAAAGTCTACATCAGCAGCCTGCAATGTGCCCGTGGCGGTCACGAAATTGTCGTCCGCAGATGTGTCCGTGTAGGTAATCGGAGCAACGGTTGAGAGCGTCGGCGGGTGGTTCGTGCCGGTGACCATCACCACCATCGTCCCCGCGACCTTGTCGCCATCGCCGTCGACCAGCGTATACGGGATCGTCACCTTGGCGATTTCACCCGCACCCAAAGCGTCGAACGCAGAGCCCGAGAGCTGGAAGCCGATACCGGCAACATATTTCACCGCATCTGGCTGGAGCGTAATGTTACCAATACTGGCGACACTCGGTACTCCAATCGAAATGGACCCGTTGTCCGCACCGAACCCGAAGTCTACCCCCTCGACGAATGGTACAATGAGGGTGTCGCTTTCCGACACTTCAACCGTATTGACGACAGTTGCCACTGCATCTGCCGACTGCAGGCTAACATTTGCCAGGTAAGTGCCGGTGTTGTCTCCAGCGGTCCCAATTTCCTTGAATGTCAGGACCCCTTCAGAACCGTTGGCAACAACTGTCAGCGCTACGATCTTCATCGACCCGGTCACGCGGACTGTGTTGACCAATACACCATTCCAGTAGACCTCGAGCCCGGCCGAATCCGGGCTGGAAGATCCCGCCTCGAACGAGAGGGCGTAGGATTTCCCGTCAGCGAGACCCGTTATCGTCTGGGAAATGGCGATATTCCCTGGGGTCGCGCCGAGATCGACCATCGGCGCGTCATTCGATGTTGACAGGCCGAGATAGCCACTCGATACACGCTCAAGCCGAACTCCTGATTGGCCGTCCGCGGTGCCCTCAACCTTCCAGCCGATATCTTCAACCGCCCAGTTGCCCCAAGACTCTGCGTTGGGCCAGTTGCCGGATGTGAAGTTGCCGTTGGCGAGCAGGTTTGTCGCAGATGACATGCCATAGATCGTCGGCGTATCATCATTGACCTCAAGCTTCAGCGTGCCGTCCTTGAAGTCCTTGTCGCCATCGGTGACGCGGTAAGTCAGGGTGAACGACTGGGTATTCTCGTCGGCACCATCTGCATGCTTTACAGGCGCGTTCTGGACGACCGTATAATGGCCCGATGCGTCGAGTGACACGGTGATCACCGTGATCCCCGCCTGCTTGATGAGCAGATTGGTGCCCGACACCTCATAATCAAAACCAGCCGGATTGCCGCTGGTAAGCCAGGCGATCGAGCCTGCGCCATCTGGACCGAAGTTATGGGCCAGGATGCCGGTCAGGTTCGAGGTATCCGGAGAGACATCACCGGTGCCATTTGCAATCCCGCCCGCCAAGGCATCATCGTCAAGGGTGACGGTGGCGTTGGCATCTACCGACGGCTGGCCATCGACGATCGTTGTTCGGATCGTGCTTGTAACCGCATCGCCGTCACCATCCTTAAATACCATGTCTGCGTCGATCAGGATCTTGTCGATCGCTTCCTGCGTTCCGGCATGGATATGATCAAGCGGCGCCAGCAAGGTGGTCGTGACCGTCGAGCCAACAAGCTTGAGCTCGACGACCGGGGACTTCTGGCCATTGCCCTGCAACACGTAACCCTGGATCGTCTGAGAATCCACCAGCTCGAAGGTTACTGCCTTACCGTCAGACGTCAGCTTCGATACCGTTTGCGGACCATTGGCAACGTTAAGCGTCACGTTGCCCGCAAGGCTTCCAATGCCGACATCAAGTTTCATCGCACCGGTGAAGGCAGAGGAGCCGAAGCCGTCTGCGCCATATCGGACGCTCGGGTTGTTCCCCATTGCGTAGTTATAGGAAGCAGCAGTGCTCGTATCGCCCTCAGTCACGGTTACTTCCCGCAGCCCATGTCCGTTGCGCAACGTCGGCGCATCGTCATTGACCTCAAGCTTCAGCGTGCCGTCCTTGAAGTCCTTGTCGCCATCGGTGACGCGGTAAGTCAGGGTGAACGACTGGGTATTCTCGTCGGCACCATCTGCATGCTTTACAGGCGCGTTCTGGACGACCGTATAATGGCCCGATGCGTCGAGTGACACGGTGATCACCGTGATCCCCGCCTGCTTGATGAGCAGATTGGTGCCCGACACCTCATAATCAAAACCAGCCGGATTGCCGCTGGTAAGCCAGGCGATCGAGCCTGCGCCATCTGGACCGAAGTTATGGGCCAGGATGCCGGTCAGGTTCGAGGTATCCGGAGAGACATCACCGGTGCCATTTGCAATCCCGCCCGCCAAGGCATCATCGTCAAGGGTGACGGTGGCGTTGGCATCTACCGACGGCTGGCCATCGACGATCGTTGTTCGGATCGTGCTTGTAACCGCATCGCCGTCACCATCCTTAAATACCATGTCTGCGTCGATCAGGATCTTGTCGATCGCTTCCTGCGTTCCGGCATGGATATGATCAAGCGGCGCCAGCAAGGTGGTCGTGACCGTCGAGCCAACAAGCTTGAGCTCGACGACCGGGGACTTCTGGCCATTGCCCTGCAACACGTAACCCTGGATCGTCTGAGAATCCACCAGCTCGAAGGTTACTGCCTTACCGTCAGACGTCAGCTTCGATACCGTTTGCGGACCATTGGCAACGTTAAGCGTCACGTTGCCCGCAAGGCTTCCAATGCCGACATCAAGTTTCATCGCACCGGTGAAGGCAGAGGAGCCGAAGCCGTCTGCGCCATATCGGACGCTCGGGTTGTTCCCCATTGCGTAGTTATAGGAAGCAGCAGTGCTCGTATCGCCCTCAGTCACGGTTACTTCCCGCAGCCCATGTCCGTTGCGCAACGTCGGCGCATCGTCATTGACCCGGATCTTGAGGTAGCCTGCAGCGGCGTCACCGTCAC
>DAMDHD010000010.1:0-34236 GCA_032102365.1 Allorhizobium sp. CTOTU50464
GCCCCCAAACACCCCACCCCGGAGCTGCGCTCCGACCCTCCCCTCAAGGGGAGGGTGGCGGCCCCCTACCCTCGGCCAATCCCGAAACCTCCGCCATACGCGCGGCCACCGCCGCCTCCAGCCGCTCGGCCAGCGCCGTCTCGACCCGGGCCGCAATCAGCGCCTCGACCTCACCGCGCAAGACGTCCGGATCGCGCGCCTCCATCAGCCGGTCCTCGGCGTCCAGGCGGTCGCGCTCCAGCTGGCGCAAGAGCGCATCGATCTTTTCCAGGGTGCGCACAATCAGCGCAATCGCATCGGTCGCCGCCTTGATGTCGGCGCGTGCCAGTTTCGCCAGCCCCTCGTCGGCCCCGTCGATCAGGCTCTCGGCGCCGGCCCGCAAGCGGCGAAACAGGTCGAATTGGGCGCGCATCTCGGCGGTGAATTCCTGCAGCAACCGCTCCAGATCGCCAGCGCCGGCCGCCTTCACCTCGATGACATCAGGCAGCGCCTCGTTGAGATCATCCTCGCCGCGCATGGCACCCTCCGAAACGACAAAGGGCCCGCATCGCGGACCCTTGCCAAACCTCTACCGGAAGCCCACGGCCTTCCCGGCCACAGCTTTCCGATCATGGCTAAACCATAGTGAATGACCGTCACGCTGTCAAGGATTATTTTCCTATGTCGCCGGTGACCCTACCTCCCCCCTTGTGGGGGAGGACGGAAAATCGAAGGCTTAGGCGCGCGCAAGCCGCCTAAACTTCAGATTTTCCTGGTGAGGGGCAAAGTTTCGTTGGTGAGCACATTACCGAGCCCCTCTCTTGCGAAATCTGAGGTTTGGCCCTGATCGGGCCAATTCCTCGATTTCGCGTTCTCCCCCACAAGGGGGGAGATAAGGCCACCCCTCACCCCGCCTTCGACCTGTTCCGCCCAGCACTCTTCGCCTCGTAAAGCGCCAGATCCGCCCGGGTCACCAGATCGCGCGCCTCCCGCACGCCGCCCTCGCCCGTGGCGGCGTAGCCGGCGGAGACGGTGACATGGGTCAGGCCGTCGTTGCGTGCGGGATGGGGAATGGCGAGATCGCGGATGCTGCGCACCAGCCGGTCGGCGATGAAAGGGCCGCCGGCGGCAGCCTCGCTTACGAACAGAAGCGTGAATTCCTCGCCGCCGTAGCGGGCGGCAAAGCCGTTATGGCGGGCGGCGAAGGTCGAGAGGGCCTCGGCGATCCGGCGCAGGCAATCGTCGCCGGCGACATGACCGAAGCGGTCGTTGAAGGCCTTGAAGTGGTCGACATCGACCATCATCAGCAGAACCTCGCCGTCCCTCTCCAGCCAGGCATGCAGCGTCTCGTCGAGATGCCGGCGGTTGGGGATGCCGGTCAGCATGTCGGTCAGCGTCAGGTCGCGCAGCGCGTCGCCCCGGCGTTCGGCCCGGTCGGCGCGGGCTTGCGCGTCATACCGGGCGAGATAGGTGAGACAGCGCTGTCTCTCGACATGCCAGTTGCCGTAGAGCGTGAAGAAGAGGCCGGTCACCACCTGCACAGTCAGGGGAAAGACGAGGTTCGGGTCGAAGTCCGGTTTGTAATGGATCACCCAGAGGGCGGCGAGAGACGTGACGCTGGTGAAGATCAGCGCAAGGCGAAACCGCAGGACGAGCAACATGTTGCCGAAGAGGAGCACGAGCGGCAGCTCGCCCAGCGTGTAGCTCGCATAGGCCGATTGCGAGATGTAGAGCAGGTAGAGCGGCAGGAGGCTTGCGACGAACATGCCGCCGAGCAGGAGCAGTTCGCGCAAGGCCGGCGGCACGCGCGGCACGAGATAGAAGATCGCCAGCGAGCCCGGCACCAGCACAAGCAGGCGCATCGCCACCGTGAAGGGCTGGATATCCGCCATCAGGTGCAGGCTGGTCAGATTGTAGATGTTGTAGACGATCAGGCCGACGATGATGGCATGGCGCAGATGGCGGATCCGCTCGGCGCCGAAATCCCGCTCTTCGGCGCGCTCCACCTCGGGCGGCATGCGCAACAGCCAGTCCATCCGGCCCCTTGCCCCCGAGGGTCCGGCGCCCACATCCGCGTCACTCAAGTCCTGTCATTCCCTGTCCGGCCGCCCCCACAGCAGCTCTAGGGAACAATCATCGGTCAGGCTTACAAATATTTCGCTAATTTAGGTCGCGCAGATGCGCATATCCCTCACATTTTCAGGGGGAAATCGCACGGTCGGCCGCGCCGACCGGAGGCCCCGCGAGGTCATCACGGGAGCACCGCTCTATGTCCTTGTCAGGCGTCCGGCCCGCCGAACTGCTCCCAGGCGGCCATGGCATGGCCGGCATACATCAGCGAGGGGCCACCGCCCATATAGACGGCAAGTCCGAGCGTCTCCTCGAATTCCGCCTTGGTGGTGCCGAGCTTGATCAGGGCTTCGGTGTGAAAGCCGATGCAGCCGTCGCAGCGGGTGGAGATGGCAATGCCGAGCGCCACCAACTCCTTCACCTTCTTCGACAGCGCGCCGTCCTTGGTGGCGGCGCCCGCCATGGCGGAGAAACCCTGCATCACGTCCGGAATGTCCTTGCGCAGGATCTTGATTCCGCTCGAGATTTCCTTGGTGATGGCGATGTAGTCCTTACTCACGGCTCTGCCTCCAAAAATATATACGATACTTCATATATATTGAGGTTTGCGGTTATTGCAAGGGCGGCAGTAGGCAGTAGGCAGTAGGCAGTAGGCAGTAGGCAGTAGGCAGTAGGCAGTAGGCAGAGAGATTGGAATGGTTCCGGGGGCACGTGGCAACCCCGCGCAGTGCTTGGATTCTGCTGCGGACCAACCCTACTCCCTACTGGCTATTGGCTATTGGCTATTGGCTATCGGCTACTGCCTATTCCCTCACACTTCCCGCACCGGCGTATAACCCGCCTCGCGGATCGCCTGTTCGGCAAGAGCCGCATCGCCCTCGACGAAGGCCTTGCGGGCGGCGAGATCGATGGTGACCGCCTTGCCCGGCAGAACCTCGGCCAGCGCCTTGACCACGGTCTTCTCGCAATGGCCGCAGGTCATGTCTTCGATCTTGAAAACCGTCTGTCCGATCATGGTGTTATCCTTCCTTATTGCCGGCGGCCGTCAGCCGCAGCTTCGGCTTCCTTTCTGCACCTTCCCATAGGGGCAAGGTCAATCCCCGCATCCGGCTCCACCGGCCTCTTTCGCGGCGGTCTTTTGCCGCAGCGGCCGGCCTTCGAGATCGGCCAGGATCGGGCAGTTCGGCCTGTCGTCGCCGTGGCAGCGCTCAGCGAGATGGGAGAGCGTGTCGCGCATCGCCTGCATCTCGGCGATCTTGCGGTCGAGTTCCTCGACATGGGACAACGCCAGCGCCTTCACCTCGGCACTCGCCCGCGCCTTGTCGTCCCACAGTTTCAAAAGCCGCTCGGTCTCCTCGAGCGAGAACCCGAGGCTTCGCGCCCGCCGCACGAAGCGCAACCGGTTGACGCTGTCGGCATCATAAAACCGGTAATTCGACGCTGTCCGCCCCGCCGGCGCGATCAGGCCGATCTCCTCGTAATAGCGGATCATCTTGGCCGACACGCCCGAGGCGGACGAGGCTTCCCCGATGTTCATCGTCATGGCGTTTCTCCTATCGTTCTCTCTCCATTGTGGGCAGAGGCCGCGATACCTGCCCCCAGGCGGGGGAGGACGGGGCGGAGCAGCGGCCCCGGCCGCAATCCGCTCTCCCCCCTTGTGGGGGAGATGCCCGGCAGGGCAGAGGGGGGTGCCGAGAGGCACCAACCTTGTACCGCCAGCGTCCCAACAGTTCGCCCCCTCTGTCGGCTACGCCGACATCGCCCCCACAAGGGGGGAGAGTGTCCCCTCACCCCGTCACCTTCGCCGTGCGCAGCCTCAGCGCATTGGTCAACACGAACACGCTCGACAGCCCCATGGCGGCGGCCCCGAGCATCGGCGAGAAGGTCAGCTCAAAGAACGGATAGAGCAGCCCCGCCGCCACCGGGATCAGCGCGACATTGTAGCCGAAGGCCCAGAAGAGGTTCTGGCGGATATTGCCCATCACGCGGTCGGAGAGTTCGATGGCATGCAGCGCCCCCATCAGGTCACCGCCGACCAGCACCACATCCGCGCTTTCGATCGCCACATCCGTGCCGGTGCCTATGGCAATCCCGGCGTCTGCCGTGGCAAGCGCCGGCGCGTCGTTGATGCCATCGCCGACAAAGGCAACCGCCTCACCTTTCGCCTGCAGCGCCTTGATCGCGCTCACCTTTCCCTCGGGCAGCACTTCCGCCACGACCGCATCGATGCCGGCCTTCTTCGCCACGGCCTCGGCCGTGCGCCTGTTGTCGCCGGTCACCATCATCAGCTTCAGCCCGCGGGTTTTGAGCGCCGCGATGGCCGCCGCACTCGTCTCCTTGATCGGATCCGCCACCGCAATCGCGGCTGCCAGTTTGCCATCGATCGCGACATAGAGCGGGCTTGCCCCTTCATCGGCAAGACGGGTCACGGCAGCGGTGAGGTTGGAGAAAGACAAGTCCCCCTCTGGCCTGCCGGCCATCTCCCCCACGAGGGGGGAGAGACCGTGTGGCCGAGCGTCGGCGGAGAATGCCCCTCCCCCTTGTGGGGAGGGGTTGGGGAGGGGAATTGCTTCTTGCGATCGCATCGAAGCAAAGTCCCCCTCTGCCCTGCCGGGCATCTCCCCCACAAGGGGGGAGAGACCGTGTGGCATCACACCGAGCCTCACCATGAACCGATCAGCACCAGCGGCCACCCGCCGACCCTCCACCATCCCGGTCACACCAAAGCCTGCCACCGCCTCGACGGTCTCCACCGACGCCAGCGCCATGCCCCGCGCCTCGGCCGCCCGCACAATCGCATCCGCCAGCGGATGCTCCGAGCGCCCCTCGAGGCTTGCGGTCAAGCGCAGCACATCCGCCTCGTCGAAACCCTCGGCGGTCACGATCTCCGTCACTTCCGGACGGCCGGCGGTGATCGTGCCGGTCTTGTCCATCACCACCCAGTCGATCTGGCTCAGGCTCTGCAGGGCCTCGCCCTTGCGGAAGAGCACGCCGAGCTCGGCCGCCCTTCCCGTGCCGACCATGATCGAGGTCGGCGTCGCAAGCCCCATGGCACAGGGGCAGGCGATGATCAGCACGGCGACTGCCGCCACCAGGCCATGGGTATAGGCCGGCTCCGGTCCGAAGATCAGCCAGACCAGGAAGGTGAAGACGGCAACGCCGATGACCGCGGGCACGAACCAGGCGGTCACCTCATCCACGAGCTTCTGGATCGGCAGTTTGGCACCCTGCGCCTCCTGCACCATGCGGATGATGCGCGAGAGCATCATGTCGGCGCCGACACCGGTCGCCTCGAAGCGGAAGGAGCCGGAGCCGTTGACCGTGCCGCCGATGACGGTGGCGCCAACGCCCTTTTCGACCGGGATCGGCTCGCCCGAAATCATCGCCTCGTCGACTGCACTCGACCCATCGATCACCCGGCCATCGACCGGAATGCGCTCGCCCGGACGGACCACGACGACATCGCCGAGTTTCACTTCGGAGAGCGGCACGTCGCGCGTCTGCCCATCACGTTCGACCCGCGCGGTCTTTGCCTGCAGGCCCGCAAGCTTGCGGATCGCCGCTCCCGTCCGGCCCTTGGCCCGGGCCTCGAGAAGCCGTCCGAGCAGGATCAGCGAGACGATGACGGTCGCGGCTTCGTAATAGACGTGGCGCGCGGTCTCCGGCAGCAGACCGGGCGCAAAGGTCGTGACGACGGAATAGAGATAGGCGGCACCGGTGCCGATCGCGACCAGCGCATTCATGTCGGGCGCGAGCCGCACGAGTGCCGGGACGCCCTTCAGATAGAAGCGCCTTCCGGGACCAGCCAGCACTGCAGTCGCCAGCGCAAACTGCAGGTAATACAGCGTGTTGCCGGGGAAAACCTGCATCAGTTGATGATGCAGCGGCGGATAGAGATGCCCGCCCATTTCCATCACGAAGAGCGGCAGGGTCAGCACCAGCGCGACGAGGAAATCCCGCTTCAGAGCCGAGATCTCTTTCTCGCGCCGGATCTCGCGGCCATCGACAGCCTGGCCTGCGGAGGACGTCGAATGCGTGGACGTCACGTCATCGGCTCCGGCATGGCCACCGCCCCCCTGCCCGCTCGCCTGCGCACCGCCGTCACCACCGGACAGCCTGACGGCATAACCCGCCTTGGCCACCGCTGCGGCAAGTGCCGGCACAGCCGAGACCCCGCCCAGCACCTTCACCACCGCCTCGCCGGTCGCCAGATTGACGCTGGCCGTCTCGACCGCCGGCACCGTCTTCAGCGCCTTTTCGACCCGCGAAACACAGGAGGCGCAGGTCATGTCCTCGACCTCGAGCACCAGCGTCTCGGCCTTTGCCTCATAGCCGGCCCTGTCGATCGCTTCGAGCAAGGCCTCGGCGGAAAAGCCCGCACCCGGCGTCACCGACAGCGTCTCGGTCGCAAAATTCACCGCACTCTCTTCCACGCCCGGCACGGCGGCCACGGCCTTTTCGACCCGGCGCACACAGGAAGCGCAGGTCATGCCCTCGACGGGTAGAAGGATCGGTTCCAATGTCTTCTTGGCCCCATCGGGCCTGGACTGCATGTTCATAGCGGTCACCTCCGCCATGATACATGGACCTTCCCATCATGGGAGGGTCAAGGGGTGGCGTGAGGATTTCTTGGAAGGACGCGACTAAAGCGCGTCCGGCCAGACCTGCGCCCCATGCAGGATACGCAGAACGCGAATGCGATCTGGAAGGACGGCATAGGCGGCGATGTAGGGCGTTCCGGTGATCACCATTTCCCGCGTCCCCGTTACCCGACCGGTCCGTCCGCTCTCGGGAAACTGGAGCAGTTGACGGATACCCAGCTCAATTTTCATATCGATGCGAACGGCAGCGGCCGGATTTTCCTGCTCGATGAAGTCGAAGATCGCCAAACGGTCAGCAATTGCCAGCGCTGACCAGGTAAGCCTCACCGCCCCGTCTCCTTGGCGAGGGCTGCTACTCTGCGTTGCGCGAAGATGTCCGCCACAGCATTATCCTCGACATCGTCGCGCGCATCCTCCAGCGCCTCTCGCACCTTGGCGCGAAACCAGGCATCGTGAACGGCAGGGTCTGAAAGGAGTTCGATCGGCAAAGCGCCTTCATTGGCAGTGCGGGTCAGCAGAATGCGCACGGCATCCGATACCGTCAGCCCCATGCCCTCCAGCACGGCGGCCGCGCGGTCGCGGATCTCGGGATCGATGCGAGTCTGGACAAGGGCGTTGGTCATGGCGTTCTCCTGGTGCCACTGTACTTCAATTGAATGACGACAACAATCACTCGCGAAGCGCCCTCCCCTAGAGGGGAAGGGTCGGAGCTCAGCTCCGAGGTGGGGTGACCATATGGGCGACGGCGATCCGCATCACCGATCGCCGCCTTGATCTTCATTCTGCGATGGGAGCTCGACTTGCCGACCACCGTAGTAAATCCCGATGATGGTGACGATGTTATCGGTGACATCGAAGAGGATTGTCACACGTCGGCGGAAACCAATGGTCCGCAGTCCCGTTCGCAAATCGTCTCGGACTGTTCCCCGCAAAGGAAATGTCCGGAGCCGCCCACAGAAATCGAGAACCGCTTCGACATAGTCAGTTGCGCGGCGAGCGGATGAAGCCTCGGCAATATATTCTTCAAGCGCTTGCAGCTGATCCAGGGCTTCGGGGGTGAAGCGCAGATCGTGGCTCAACGCGGAGAACGCTCCGCGCGTCGCTCGCTCAGCCGTGCCTGCACCTCCTGCAAGCTCAGCGCTCTGTCCGAATCAGCCTTGAGGCGATCATAGGCTTCAACGCCAGCGGTCTTCAGCCAGTCCTCGAGCGACATCCTATCTCGCGCGGCATGCTCCAGATCTTCAATCTGCGCTGCAATCGCCTCTTCAACAAGCGCGGCCTTGCTCTGGCCGGTCGTGCGCGCGAGGGCATCCAAACGGTCTTCCAGGTCTTGGGGCAGCGAAATGGCGAGCATCGCGACAATCTCCTTGAACTGCAGAATAGCATCAACGCAGCCCCGTCGCGACCCCCTACCCCCGTTCCGCGCCCACCTTCAGCGGCCAGTCGACGACGTAGTCCTCGAGGTCTTCGACATCCAACCCCTCTTCCGAGATCGTGCGGCCGCGGGCCGAGACGCCGGCTTCGTGGACGGTTTCGCGATCGCCGGAGACCAGGTGGTGCCACCAGTAGAGGTCGTGGCCCTCGTCGATCAGGCGATAGCCGCAGGTCGGCGGCAACCATTTGATTTCGCGCAGGCCCTGAAGTGTCAGCTGGATGCAGTCGGGCACGGTTTGCTGGCGGTTCTCGTAGTCGGAGCAGCGACAGCTGTCGCCGTCGAGCAGCTTGCAGGCGACCGAGGTGAAGACCACCTCACCGGTGTCCCAGTCCTCGAGCTTGTTGAGACAACAGAGGCCGCAGCCGTCGCAGAGGCTTTCCCACTCCGCATTGCTCATCTCGGCGAGCGTCTTGGTTTTCCAGAAGGGTTGGTCGGTCATGGTCTCGTTCAACTGGCTCTTGCTGTGCAAGGCATCGCGGTCATCGGCGCCTGGCTGATGGTCGACAGCCTCGTCCGGTGCAGGGGTGCAACGCTCAGCGGCAAAAGCACGCATCCGCCGGGGCCGGGTTCACCATGGTCAGCGAAAGCGCTTGTCCTTTGTCGGCAAATCGCCCATCACTTCGAGGACGACGGCCTGCTTTACGGTTCCTCCGGGTCCTGATCCTTATCGGCGGGCGCGTCAAGGGCGCAGACAACAAGTTTTCGGGAAAAGCCACGGTGGCCGACAAGGACAAGCCTGACGATCTGGAGCCGATGGAGCGTGTGGACGCTGCCGGTGCGGACGATCGACTGGCCTCCGGCCCGAACGAAGGCAGGCCCGGGAAGCCGCCGCGGCTGAAGCGCCACATCTTTCTCAGGATCGACAGCTGGCTCGATTCCACCCTGTGGAATGCCGGCTACGAACTCACCGAGGCCTGGGAAGAAATCACCATCTTCTTCCGCCGCTTTCGGGTGCGTGGATTGAAGAAGCTCGGCTTCGAGCTTGCCGGCGAGGCGATGACGCTCGGCACCGCCGGTTCCGTCGTGCTCCTGGCGCTTGCCCAGCCGGCCTTCGAGGAGACGAAGAAGGACTGGCGCAACCACGACAATTTCGCCGTCACCTTCCTCGATCGCTACGGCAACACGATCGGTCACCGCGGCATCATTCATGAGAATTCCGTGCCGGTGGACGAGCTGCCCGACCATCTGGTGAAGGCGGTGCTTGCGACCGAAGACCGGCGCTTCTTCGAGCATTTCGGCATCGACTTCATGGGCCTTGCCCGCGCCATGACCGAGAATGCCAAGGCCGGCACCGTGGTGCAGGGCGGCTCGACGCTGACGCAGCAGCTGGCGAAAAACCTCTTCCTCACCAATGAACGGTCGATCGAGCGCAAGATCAAGGAAGCCTATCTGGCCCTCTGGCTCGAGGCGAACCTCTCGAAGAAAGAGATCCTCTCGCTCTATCTCGACCGCGCCTATATGGGTGGCGGCACGTTCGGGGCGGCAGCGGCCTCGCAATTCTATTTCGGCAAGAACATCACCGAGGTGACGCTGGCGGAAGCGGCGATGCTGGCCGGCCTCTTCAAGGCGCCGGCGAAATATGCCCCGCATGTGAACCTGCCGGCGGCACGCGCGCGTGCCAATGACGTCTTGACCAACATGGTGCAGAGCGGGCTGATGACCGAGGGCCAGGTGGTGGCGGCGCGCCGCAACCCGGCTTCGGTCATCGACCGCGACGAGAAAGAAGCGCCGGACTTCTTCCTCGATTGGGCGTTCGAGGAAGTGCAGCGGATCGCCGCCAAGTTCAAGGATCACACGCTCGTCGTGCGCACCACCATCGATCTCGGCCTGCAGCAGGCGGCGGAAGAGGCCGTTGCCTCGTCGCTGCGTGAATATGGCGAGAGCTACAATGTGCGCCAGGGCGCGCTTGTCATGATCGAGAATGGCGGCGCCGTGCGCGCCATGGTCGGCGGGCGCGACTATGGCGAAAGCCAGTTCAACCGCGCCACACGGGCGCTGCGTCAGCCGGGTTCGTCCTTCAAGATGTACACTTACGCGCTCGCCATGGAGAACGGCTACACGCCGCAGACCGTGGTGACCGACGGCCCTGTCTCCTGGGGCAATTGGAGCCCGCAGAACTATGGCCGCAGCTATGCCGGCCGGGTGACCATGGAAACGGCGCTGGCAAAGTCGATCAACACGATCCCCGTGCGTCTCGCCAAGGAAAAGTTCGGCATCGACGCCATCATCCAGACCACCAAGGCCATGGGTGTCGAAACGCCGATCAAGAAGGATGTGACCATTCCGCTCGGCACGGCGGAAGTCACCGTTCTCGATCAGGCGACCGCCTATGCCGTCTTGCCGGCCGGCGGCAAGGCCTCGCGCCGGCACGGCATTGCCCAGATCAGCAATTATGCCGGCGAAGTGCTCTATGATTTCGAGCGCGATGCCCCGGCACCGGCCCAGATCCTGACCGAGCAGGCCGCTATCTACATGAACGAGATGATGACCAAGATCCCCTATATCGGCACGGCGCGGCGCGCCGCCGTCGACGGGGTCCTGACCGGCGGCAAGACCGGCACGACCCAGGCCTATCGCGACGCCTGGTTCGTTGGTTACACCGGCAACTACACGGCCGCCGTCTGGTTCGGCAATGACGACTACACCTCGACCAACAACATGACCGGCGGCTCGCTGCCGGCGATGACCTTCAAGAAGCTGATGGATTATGCCCATCAGGGCATCGATCTGAAGCCGATCTTCGGCATCGACCAGCCCATGCCGGAGCGGGAAGAAAAGCCTCAGGTCGCCGATGCCGCCAATCCGGATGCACTACCGCCGATGGTACGCCCGCGCTCGCTCTCGGCCCAGTCGACGCGGTTGATCCGCGATCTCGCCGCGCGTCTCAAAGCCGCGCAGGCGCTTGCAACGCCCGCCACCGGCACGGCCCAGGCGGCCATCGAGCCGGAAACGACCGGCGCAACCACACGTTAAGACAATTGCAGGTTTACGGCGCAGTTACGATGCGGTCTTTCCCGCGCGACGTCCGCCGGCCTGATTCGGCCGATCTGCAGTCTGTCTGCGATCGATCCCACGACCTGCCGGCCGATACCATCCTGAATTGAAACAGGGTTGTGCATGGAACACCAATCTACCGCGAGCGCATTGACTCTTCCTTTACCATAGCCTCTTTGTTCATCCCTGATTTCTCGCATTGGGACACAAGCTTCACCCCAAATTAAGGGGGCCTGCCGTAGCTTCGTCTCGTTTTCTAAGGACTAGTTTTTCAATCGGTGATTGGACATCCATGATGAGATGGCTCGGACTTCCCGCACGACCGCGGCTTTCAGCGGAGCAATATGCGGCCTTTTTGGAATACCGGGCTCCACTCCGCAGCCGCATGCTCCGAGCCGCCGTGTTCTGCGTCCTCACCTTCTATCTTAGCTGCTTTCTCTTCGATCTCTGGTTGTTGGGCGATGTCACGGTGCTTTCCGCCGTGTTGCGCTTTGCCGTGATCGTGCCGATCACCATCGGCCTCTTCGCCTATATCGCCGGCAACCACCCGATCGAAAAGAAGGAGATCGCCGCGATCCTCGTGGCGCTTCTTGCCAATGTCTGCTGGTGCATCATCCTGGTGTCGAGCTCGAGCCCGGGGGTTCTGACCTATTTCTATGCGGCGACCAGCTTCCAGATGGCGATCACCATCGCGGCCGCCTCGCCCTTCCGCCCGGCCCTGCGCGCCAGCATCTTCACCTTCTGTCTGAACTATTCGGCGATCTGGTTCCTGGAAGGTGTCACACCGTCTTATGTGATCCAGCATCTGGCGGTCTACATGCCGACCGTGATCATGACCCTGCTCGTCTCCTACCAGCTCGAGGTGGAGGCGCTGACCAGCCATCTGCAGATGGAGGAAAACGAGGCGCTGAAGCGGGAATTGTCGCGCCAGAACAAGGATCTCGCCCGTCTCTCCGTCACCGATCCGCTCACCCGCCTCTCCAATCGCCGGGGCACGGAGATGGAGCTTTCAAGGCTGACGGGCGAAAGCCCGGATGCGGCCTCGCGCGTCGTGCTGCTGGTCGCCGATGTCGATCACTTCAAGGCCTATAACGATGCCTATGGCCATGGCGCCGGCGACGACTGCCTGAAACGCGTGGCGCGCGCCATGCGCCGGGCGCTGCCGATCGAGGCGCATCTCGCCCGCCATGGCGGCGAGGAATTCGTCGCGATCCTGGCGGATGCGGATCAGGACATGGCAGCAGCGCTTGCTGAGAGCCTGCGGCGCGCCGTGCGCCAGCTCGGCATTGCGCATGCCCATACCGGCGACCGCAACCAGCATGTGACGATCAGCGTCGGCGCCGCCTGCGGCACGATCCAGCACGAAGGCGATTTCGACCGGCTGCTCGACCTCGCCGACCGCGCGCTCTACGCCGCCAAGGCCGACGGCCGCAACAGCTGGCGGGTCAGCCTCAACGAAGAGACCGAGCGCGGCGTGGCATGAGGGTGTGGGGGCCATGGCTTTGGCCCTGCCATCGGTAGACAAGCCGCCAGGACCGGAGCTCGGCCGATACCGGCTTTCAGCTGCGCTCGCGTGCACTCGTTCCAGCAAATGCCGTTATCGTCGCCTGATGCTTGGACCACGTCTATTACCTTTCGGGGCCTGCCTCTCCGGAAGCAGGACCCGTTCAGGGCGGCAAGATCACGCTGCGGCAAGAGCGGCCTCATGCGCAGCGCTGATGTGCGATCAGCCGTTGGCGGCCATGGAGCGGGCGACTTCGGCCGCACTGATCCCTTCCAGCGCAAGACCGTAGCCGCTGTCCTGATCGATGATCCGACGCAGCTTCTGGGTCAGAGCGATCCGGGTGTAGCTCGCGGTGAGCGGCGGCAGCGCTGCGATGCCTTCCGCGATCTCATGGGCACGGGGCAGCAGCTGGTTGGCCGGCACGATTTCGTTGACCACGCCCCAGTCTTTTGCGGTTGCTGCATCCAGTATCTGTCGGGTGAGGATGAAGTAGCGGCCACGAATGCTGCCGATGACTTCCGGCCAGAGCAGGTTGACGCCGTCACCGGGCACGATCCCGAAGTCGAAATGCGGCTTGTCCTGGAAGACGGTTTCGGGGGTGGCGAGGATGATGTCGGTGAGCAATGCATATTCGGAATGCAGCAGCACCGGACCATTCAGGGCGGTGATCATCGGCACCTCGATGTCGAGGATGTTCATCAGAACCTTCCGGCCCTCGCGAAAGATCTTGTCGTAGCCGCGCGGCGAGAAGAAGTCGAAGCCATCGGGGCTGATCGCGTCCATGAAGGCGTCGCCCGAGCCGGTCAAGATGACGACCCGGTTTTCCGTATCGGCGCCGATCTGATGAAAGAGATCGACAAACTGCTCGTGGGTATGGCCGTTGAAGACAAGCTTGCCGCCATCGGTGTGCAGGGCGACTTCCAGCACACCGCTTGGCGAACGGGTCAGGCGGGCGTTCGGGAAGGCATTCTTGTAGCTATCGAATTTGGACATGGTGGTTCTCCTAGGTGTCCGGTTTGTGTGAAGGTGTTGAGGGTGCAGGATGAGAAGGCGGCTGGATCAGGCTGCCGGCGCTGGCGCTGCCGCGAACGCTTCCAGCCGGGCAATGGCCCGCTGCACGGCCGGGCGAGCGGCGATGACCTCATACCAGCGGGAGAGATTGGAGCGGTCGTCGAGCGTCAGGCCGGGGAACTGGCGCCGCCACAACCAGCCGAAATGCGCGATGTCGGCGATGGTGAACTCGTGGCCCGCAACAAAGGGCTGGTCCGCGAGCCTTGCGTCGAGCAGTTCGAGGATCCGCTCCGCTTCGGTGACGAAACGGGCTTCAGCGATCGGCTGGGGCTCGGGAGACGAACGGCGGAAAAAGCCGGCATTGCCGAAGGCCGGGCTCAAGGCGGAGGCATGGAAGAAGAGCTGCTCGAAGACGCGAGCACGATCGGGGCCATCTGCCGGCAGCAGGCTGCCGTACTTTTCGGCCAGATGGACGAGGATGGCCGCACTTTCGGTGAGCACAAAGCCATCATCGACTAGGACCGGCACCTTGCCGTTCGCGTTGAGCGCCAGGAAAGCCTGCGCCTTCTGTTCGCCGGCCCGGACGTTCACCGGCTTCAAGTCGTAGGCAAGGCCAAGCTCTTCCAAGGCGATCACCACCTTGACGCTGTTGGGCGTGGCGAATGCGTGAACTTCGATCATGTCTGTCTCCATCGGCTGTCTGTGTTGTCGTTGGAGCGAGTTATGACTATTCCTGATCCATTGCGGCAGCCGGCACGAAGAAATAATGCTTATTCCAAACGGGAATAGGCGATATGGACAGATTGCAAGCGATGACCGCATTCGTGCGGGTGGTCGAAACGGGTTCGTTTTCAGGGGCCGCCCGCCGGATCGGCGTGGGTCAGCCGGCCATTTCGAAGACGATCGCGCAGCTCGAGGACCGTCTGCAGGTGAGGCTGCTGATCCGCTCCACGCATGGGCTGACACCGACGGACGCCGGCATGCGCTTTTACGAGCGTGCGAAGACGGCCATCCATGAGGCGGACGAAGCCGAACTGGTAGCGAAGGGAGCCGGTGCTGGCCTGTCGGGCTGTCTGCGCATCTGTGCAGCGACCACATTTGCGCGGATCATGGTCCTGCCTCACCTCCCCCGGTTTCTCGACAGTCATCCCGACCTCGAGGTCGATGTCATTCTGGACGACCGGGTGATCGATCTGGTGTCGGAAGGCATCGACATTGCCCTGCGCATGGGCGAGCTCTCCGATTCCTCTGCTGTCGCACGCAAGATCGCCACCGGACGCCGGTCGGTTCTCGCGACGCCTGAATACCTTGAGAAGCATGGCGTGCCGCAGGTGCCGGCCGATCTCGCGGCACATCAGGCCGTGGTCTATACCCAGATCGGCAACAGCTGGACCTTCCGCAAGGCGGAAACGGAAGCCTCGGTTGCCCTGGCAGGACGGGTGCGTGTCACGGCCGCCGAAGGTATCCGCGCAGCGGTGAAGGCCGATATGGGCCTGACGATATCATCGGACTGGATGTTCTGGCCGGAACTGCACAGCGGCGAAGTGCAGCGGGTGCTGGAAGATTGGGAACTGCCGGAACTCGAACTCTGGGCGGTGTTTCCGACGGGGCGACTGGCCAGCGCCAAGGCGCGCGCCTTTGCGGAATTCGTCGAGCAGATTTTTGACTGAGGCCTGAGGGGCGGCACCGGGCAACGACCCATTGTGGTCGCCCCTACTCCGCCTCAGCCCATTTCTCCACCTTCCCGATCGGATACAAAAACATCCGCGTCTTGCGGCTGTCCGAGAGCTCCCAGATCTCGTCCGGGTCGACATCCGGCACGGCAAAACTGTTGGAGACGAAGAGGCTGCCGGGTTTCATCTCGGTGGAGAGCTTTTGCCAGAGCGCGGCCATGGGGGCGGGTGAGAGGAAGGCGTAGACCACGTCTTCCTGGGATACATCCGTCTTCCAGAGATCGCCGCGGCGGATGTCGCCGCGGCCGGTGACGGCCGACAGAAAGCGGGCGGCGAGATAGACGGCGGGGGCGTTTTCCACGCCGCTTGCCTTCCGACCTTCGCCATCGAGGGCGCGTACGACGCCGCCAAGCCCGCAGCCGAGATCGAGCATCCGCGTGGCACCGCGATCGCGCATCAGATCCTTCAGCACCGAGGCGGTCTCGGCATTGGTGAGATAGAGCGGCACGCGGCCGCGGGTGGTGTTGGAAAAGACGAGTGCCAGCACGAGGAAGGCGAGCCCGAAGGGCCAGGCGGGCAGATTGCCGACCAGCAGCGCCGAGCCCATGGCAAGGGGGAAGAGAAAGGCAATCAGCAACCACCAGCGCGGCAGCTTCAGTAGGCCGCAGATCAGCGCCGCAAGCGCCCCTTGAAGCAGGAGCGCGATCGCAATCAGCGGCAGCCGCTCGACCGAGTTGGCAAGCGGCGCCGTGACGGCCGCCACCACCGGCAGGGCCACGACCTGGGCCAGAAGCGCGCCAAGGATCGGCGTCTTGCGGAAGAGTACGAGCATTCCATCTCCGGTGCTGACAATGGCCGCGACACTGGCAGGGGGTGGGGCGATTCTCAAGGGCTGTCGACTTGTGCCCTAAGGCGAAGGGCTGGCGAGAAGCTCCGGGGTGGGGTGACCCGTGAGCCTGCCGGAGACGTGGTCACCCCCCCACCCGCCGCTTCGCGGCGACCTCCCCCCTCAAGGGGGAGGTGGGTGGCAGATGGCTTGCGCTTCGGGATGAGGGCTGACCGTCGGCGGCCGGCATCCACCCTCCCCTTGAGGGGGAGGGTCGGAGCGGAGCTCCGGGGTGGGTGACCCGTGAGCAAACCGCAGATGTGGTCACCCCCCCACCCGCCGCTTCGCGGCGACCTCCCCCCTCAAGGGGGAGGTGGGTGGTGCCGCCGCGGCTTTGTCATGCCTCCCTTGCGCCCTCCGCTTGCGGCTGGCATCGTCGGGGGCGGCCGGCGAAGAGGGTTGGGCCGCAGTCGGTCGGGTGGAGTTGGCCATGGATTTCATGAGGTTGCTGAAGTCGCTGGAGGAGCTGCTTTACGAGCTCGTGTCCTGGCTGGTCTTTTATCCCCTCACCTTCTGGCGGGCGCTGACGCGGCCACTCAGCATGATGGAATATGCCGATATCGAGCTCAGTGACCGGCCCGAGGACCAGTATGACGATACGGTGAGCCCGCCGCTCTTTCTCCTGATCACGCTTCTTCTGTCGCAGGCGCTGTCCGCCGCCTTTCCGACGCCGCTCGGGGCGAGTGCTGCCGACATCGAGGCCCTGACCCGATCGACCTCCAACCTCTTGATCGCACGCGGCGTGATTTTCGGGATCTTTCCGATGGCCATGGCCGTCACCCTTATCAAGCTCAAGCGTATGGCACTCACCCGGTCGACCCTTCGGCCGCCCTTCTTCAGCCAGTGCTATGTCGCCGCACCCTTCGTCATGCTGATCGGGCTTTCAGTGGACTTCATCGCGGTGCCGGGCAGAAGCGGGATCATGGCGGCCATGCTGATCTTCGCAGCCGCCCTCCTGTGGTACGGGCAGGCGCAGATCCGCTGGTTCATGCAGGATCTGGGGCTTGGGCTCGTCAGGGCCTTCGGGCTCTTCCTGCTCGCCTTTGTGCTTGCGATGATCCTATCGCTTGCCATCGCCTTCGTGCTGGCGACGCAGCTGCCGCGCTGGAACGGCTGAGGGCGCCACGATCAGTGATGGCGCCAGGAGGACGTCTGCCCGACGGTTGCGGGTGGCGAAAGCGCGCGGTCGACCTCGGCTTCGAGCAGGACCTTTTCGCCGGGATTGAAATCGCTGAAGCCGTGAAAGGCCGCATGGGTCCAAAGGATGCGGCCCGACATCAGCGGCGCATCGACCGTCGCGATGACATGGCCGTTCATCGCCACGTCGAAGGTGACGAAGTTGCGTCCCTTGATCTCGCTTTGCGCGAGGTTGGCAATCGCGATGCGCTTTTCGGTCAAGGCTCCACCTTCCCGACCCCGCCATTGCAGGGGTTTCTACTTTTCTCATATACGAGGAGAGCCGGGTTTGGTGTGTCTTTTTGGGGTTATGCCCAGCAAAATTGCAGGGATTGGCGCTTTCCCGGCTAAAGCGCAGGTTGTGAAGCGGCCACGCCGCCCGAAACACTGTCCGGGCGGGTGGATCGACTTCAGAATGTCCGCTCAGACCTTCACATATTTGCGCCAGTCATGCGCTTCCTTGAAGCCCAAAACTTCGCGGATCTTCCGGTTGGACAGCGGCGCCTCGAAGCCCTCGATGTCGCGGGTGATCGGCGTATTCGGCGCATATTTCGCCAGAAATTCCCGCGTCGGGAGGGTGGCCGTGATCGTGTCGTTGACGGCGTTGAAGACCTGGAAGCCGAGGCCGTCCTTATTCACGCAGAGATCGACGATCTGGCCGAGATCCCGGGCATCGATATAGGACCAGGCATTGCGCTTGCGCACCGGCGGATCGGCCAGATAGCCCGGGAAGGCAGCGTAGTCTTCGGGCGAGATGACATTGCCGATGCGCAGCGCATAGACATCGATGCCGAAGCGCATGGCAAAGGCGCGGGCGGTCTTTTCGTTGACCACCTTGGACAGGCCGTAGCTGTCCATCGGGTCGGTGTCATAATCCTCCGTCAGGGGGAATTCCTTGTAGTCCTTGTCGCCTTCGGCAAAGCAGACGCCATAGGTCGTTTCCGAGGAGGCGATGATGACCTTCTTGATGCCGAGCTTGGCGGCGGATTCGAGGACGTTGTAGGTCGAGACCGTGTTTTCCGCGAAGGTCTTGTTGTCGGGATGCATCAGGATGCGGGGGACGGCGGCGAAATGCACGACCGCATCGACCGGCTTCGGGCCACCCTCTTCTTCGTAACCGTCGTAGCCGAAATGGCAGGACAGCGCGTTGAAGACCTCACCGGCATTGGTGACATCCGTCAGAAGGGTGTGCACGCCGGGGTGATCGAGCACGGCGCGGTCGACATTCAGCACCTTGTGGCCCTGGTCCAGAAGATAGGGCACGACATGGCGCCCCGCCTTGCCGCTGCCGCCGGTAAACACGATCCTCTTGCCCATGGTGATCCTCCTCTTTGATGGGGTTGTCGGATCACCAGATAGCGCGGCATCGGCAAAAGAGTAAGGGGGCAAAGGCCCGTTGACGGCTCAGGGAACCCGGGCCGCCCTCCCCGTGTTTCTCCGGTCAAACCGGCAACCCAGGAGAAACGCCGTGAAGCTTCAGGATTTTCCAGACAGAGAGCCAAAGTTCATCCTGGAGGAATTCTTCTCCGGCACCCTGCGTGGCTACGGCATGACGATCGGCCGGCTCGGCGGCTTTCAGAACCGCTTCACGATCGATGCCCGCGGACGCTTCGATGCCTCGGCCAACGTGCTCTCGCTGACGGAAGACTATTTCTTCGACGACGGCCATTCCGACACGCTGTCCTGGACGATCCTGAAGCGCGGCGAAAACCGCTATGAGGGCCGGGAAACGCTGATCGACGGCACGGCGGACGGCGAACAGGCCGGCTGCGCCTTCCGCTGGCAGTATTCCCGCGACGTGCCGGATGCCGACGGCTCGAAGACGCGTTTCGGCTTCGACGACTGGTTCATCCTGCATGACGAGCGGCACATGAGCGTGCATGCGTCCCTCACCAAACTCGGCCTGGAAGTGGCGACGATCGAGGCGTTTTACGAACGCGTGGGGTGAGACGTTGCGATGGGGCGCGCTTGGGCGGCGCTTGACGCTCTGCGGCACCCTCCCCATCTCCCCTTTCAACACTGCAGGAGGATCACCATGGGACTGTTCGACGGATTGCTAGGCCACGGATCGAGCGTCGATCCCGGCGATCTTGCCAAGCGCCTGGACGGCGTGCTGATCAACGGCGAGCAGGTCTCGCTTGCCTTCCGGGTCATCCGCGACGTCTTCGTCTTCACCGACAAGCGGCTGATCCTGATCGACGTGCAGGGCATTACCGGCTCGAAGGTCGACTACATGTCCGTGCCCTACCGGGCGATTACCCGCTTCTCGGTCGAGACGGCCGGCACCTTCGATCTCGACAGCGAGCTGAAGATCTGGGTCTCGGGCAGCGCCGATCCGGTGACGAAGACCTTGAAGAAGGGCACGGATGTGCGCGGCATTCAGCGGGCCTTGGCGGCGGGGGTGTTGCGGTAGCCTCCACCATTCTTGACGAACCCAACGGATGGGTTATTCTAGGTTATGGTCGTCGTCCATCGCGCGTTCGGTTTTCGCTTCGTGATCTACACGCAGGATCACGAACCCGCACATATTCACGTCACCGGGCCAGGACAGGCAAAAATCAATCTTCGTGGCGAAAATGGCAAGCCGGAACTGATTTATAGCATCGGTATCACGCGCGCGGACCTTAGACGTATCATGACCGAAGTTGCCGCCGGGCAGGGTCGGTTTTTGAAAGAATGGGAGCGGATTCATGGCTGATCTGGACGAAAAGCAACTTGACGCTGCAGAAGCGCAAGGCCGCGCGATGTTTAACACAGAGCCCCGCGCCGTTGCCGCGCGATACGACAAAAAGACCGGCCGCCTTGTGATCGATTTGGCCAACGGATGCGTCTATGCGTTTCCCACGGCCCTGGTTCAGGATCTGCAGTCGGCCTCGCCCGAAGCCCTGGCCGCTGTTGAAATCGACGGGCTCGGCTTCAACCTTCATTGGCCTGTACTGGATGTCGATTTGTTCGTGCCGGCTCTGATTGCTGGGGTGTTCGGGACAAAGGCCTGGATGACGCGGGAGTTTGCTCGCCTAGCCGGACAGGCAAAGTCGGAGGCTAAAGCTGCGGCTGCGCGCGCGAACGGTGCCAAAGGCGGTCGGCCACGCAAAGCCAGGTAGTCGGCGAGGGCCTTGCGAGCGTCCTCCTCTTCCCAAACTTCCCTCACCCCCGAATCAGTGATACGCCTCGGGCACTGCCAGAGCGGCCTTGCCGCCGTTGCCTCGAGGTCTCAACCCGCCCGTGTTTCGTGTTCCCTTCATTGTCGCCACTGCGCTCATCATCGCCTTTGCCGGCGGGATCCTGTCGGCGCTTTCGATGTTGAATGCCTCGGTCGGTTTCGGGGCGATCGAGGTGGCCGGATGGCGGGCCTTTCCGACCGCGCAGACGGCCTCTGCCGATCCCTATGCGAAGGCGCATCGGGCCAAGGGCGGGCGCTTGCTCTATGGATCGGCGGAAGGGCTGCAGTTCACCGCCGCGCGCGACAAGGATGGACTGACGCTGACCGGAACCTGTTCCTACCGGATGAGCGGACGCACGCCGGCCACACGGCTCTGGACGCTTTACGCCGCCGATGCCGACGGCAATCCGCTGGATGCCGGTGCGGAGCGCCCGACGGCGAAGAACTCGCAAACGGTGCTCAGGCGCCGCGACGGATCCTTTGACGTTGTGATTTCGCGCACGGCGAAATCCGGCAATTGGCTCGCCATTCCCGATACGGGCGCATTTCAGCTGGTGCTGACGCTGCTCGACACACCGGCGGCCGCCTCCACCGGACTATCGGGCCTCTCCATGCCGGTCATCGAGCAGATCGGATGCGGCCAATGAGCAAGTTTCTCTATGCCATCATCACCGGTGTCATCGGTGCCGTTCTCCTGCACATCATCATCATCCTCGGCGTGCCGCATTTCACGGGCCACGACGCCTATACGCGTGTGACCTCGGAAGGGGCACCCTTCGTCTTCCATCCGCTTTCGGCGAGGCCCGATGCAGTGGGGCTCGCGAGCCTTGATCCGTATCTGAGGGTCGCGGTCTGCCATTTCGACATCGAGCGCCAGCCGCTCTCGCTCGTTGCTCTGGGCGAAGGCGTGGATTTCTGGTCGGTCGCGCTCTACGACCGCGACGCAAACGAAGTCTTTTCGATGAATGACCGCACTTCGGTGGCCGGCGATCTCGATGTGCTGGTGGCAACGCCGGTGCAAGTGGCGCAGCTCAGAAAGACGCCGATCGCAGCACTCGCCGAAACGATCCTTGTCGAACACCCGGGCACCGAAGGCTATGTGGTGTTGCGCGTGCTTGCCCCACAGGCAAGCTATGAACCGGAGGCCCGGGCCTTCCTGGCCAACGCGGAATGCCTGCCGTTTACCGGGCGCTGAAATCCGATCAGGGCTGCGGCGCGTCGGCCAGCACGCTGCCGAGCCGGATGACCAGCTTGCGATCGAAGAATTGCGGTCTTGCAAACATCCAGTCGAGTGCCTGGGTCGAAGTCCAGGGGCGCTTGTAGGGCCGGACGGAGGTCAATGCTTCGAAGACGTCACAGACGGTGCTGAGCCGCACCGGCAGGCTCAGCTCCTTCTGCTTCAGGCCCAGCGGATAGCCGGAGCCATCCAGCGCTTCGTGATGCAGGCGGCAAATGTCGAGCACGACCTGCGGCAATTCCGGATAGGTCTGCAGCAGGCGGTAACCACCCTCGGGATGGTTGCGGATGATATGGCGCTCCTCATCCGTGAGCTTGCCGGGCTTGGTCAGGATTTCGTTGGGTATGAGCAGCTTGCCGATATCGTGCAGCATGCCGGCGACGCCGAGGATGCGGATCGTTTCCTCGGCCATCTCCAGCGAGCGGGCGAGAAGCGTCATCATGCCGCTCACGGCTAGAGAATGCACGTAGGTCGTCTCGTCCTTGCTCTTCAACCGGGTCACTTCCAGCGCGACGACCGTGCTGTCGGACCAGAGGGAGGCATTTTCGTCGGCCGCCTGGGAGAGATTGTCCATATCCAGCGCGCCGCCCTCGACGAGGCCGTTCAGGCTCGTGCGCAGGGCCTTGGCCGACTGGGAAACGTCACTGCGCACTGCAGCGACCTGCGCACGGTCGAGGGCTTGCCGGCCCTTGTCTGCCTGCGGCACGCGACCCTCGGCATCAAGGCCGAGCTGGATGTTGATGGAGACTTCCTGGGCCGATGTCGCGCGGATGGCAGCGAGTTCGGCATCGCTCTTGATCAGGAAACGGCGTCGGGCAAATTCTCGACTGGGGCAGGCAACGCTTTCGACGAACATGCCTTTGCGGATACGGTCCTTGGTAATCTTCACCAGCATGAATTGGCACCAGGTCTCCGCTTGTTGCAGGCGAGGAAGTCACACCTGCAGTCATTGCAGCAATATACCGCGATTTCTAATTTTATATTATATTGTAAAAGTAATTAAACCAGTAACGCGCGTCACAGTTGTCGACGAGTTGCACGAAGTTGTGATCGTGGGTCGACACACGTCCGTCCCTCAACGCGGTGCTGCCGGTCGTGACGACGCTGGATTATGCCGGCACGACAAGCGGAGCGCGTGCATTGGCTCAGACAGATCAGTAGGGGCGGCGTCCCGGGCCGAAGGCAGGGCCTTGGGGCGCGGGCAAGGCCGGCAAGGTCGGCAGTTCCACCCGCGGCCATATGGCATTGGGGTCCAGCCGCTCGTAGCGAATGCCGGTGAAGAAGAGGATCTCTGCCTTATGCTCGCCCGTGCGGGGAGAGCGGCGCGAAGGGGTCAGCCGATCCGAAATCCTGATGATGTCCGCCATGCTCGTCTCCTTTCGAGAAGAAAGATCGAGAGGGTCGAGAGGGTCATCTCGCCCTGCCCTCCCATTACGAGGGCCGGCACAATCCGGTTCATGCTGCGGAATGTCTCACACGCACCGGGGTCATCTGCGCCTTTCTCCGACGCGTTCCCCTGTGTCGCGGTTCACCCCACGAAACGGGGTACGCATATGCCTAATATCGGAAACATGCGGTGAATCGCTTGCCTTGGCCATCCACCTGTCCACAGGAAGCCATAGCTTAGTTAACAGCTTGCTAACAAATTTGTTCTAATCTCGATCACATCTGTATTGCGTTGGAGTGGTTTGTGGTGAGCGAACAGTTCAGGGAGCTTGAGAAGCCGGCCGGCGCGCGGAACAAGGATGTCGTTCTGATGGCCACGGTCACGAGTTTCCAGGCGCTCTCCTTCCCCGGCAAATCCGAACTCCGACAATTTGCCGAACTGTTCCAGCCGCTGTTTGCAGGGTCATCCGTGGAAGCCCGCCGCGAGGCGGTAGCGGCTCTGTCTCGAAGCCCGAACCTGCCCCTGTCGGTCGCGGCCTTCATTGCCAGCCAGCCGATCTCGATTGCGGCACCCTTCCTCGCCTCCTCACCGGCCCTGTCCGACGACATGCTGATCATGATTGCCCGCACCCAAGGGGCCGACCATGCGCGCGCCATCGTCAAGCGCGAGCGGCTGTCGCCCACCGTGATCGATGCGCTGGTTTCCCTGCGCCACGCACTGCCGCCGCGCCCGGACAAGGTGAAGGGGGAAGAGACCAAGGTCGAGCCACCGCAAAAGACCGTCCCGTCGAGCTTCGACAAGGTGATGGCGGATCTCGAGATGAGCGATCTGTCGGGCGCGGTTGCACCGCAGAAGACCGTGCCAGAGCCTGTAGCTCGGGAAGAGGCGCTGCGCCAGACCATCAAGCGCATGGCGTATCAGCAGCGGCCGCCCCGCGAAGATCGGCTCGGTCGCCGGCAGGCAACGCCGGTGCAGACTGCGCTTCTGGTGCGGTTCGCACGTGCCCATGACGGCGGCTTCTTCGCAACGACCCTGGCCGACATGCTGTCGTCCAGCCGGTGGCTTGCCGAGCGCATCCTGCTCGACATTTCCGGCCGGCAGCTTGCCACGACGCTCGCAGGCGTTGCGATGGAAGATCGTGACGCGGTCTTCATCCTCGAGCACATCTACCCGCATCTCGCGCGGCGCGAGAATGACGCAAGCCGCGCAGAGACCCTGCTCTTCGGCATGGATCCGGATCAGGCGGAAGCGCGCATCGACAGCTGGATCCGCGCCGATCGCTACACCTTTGCCGGCGAGGAACTGCCGGTAGTGGCCCGCGAGACCGACCAGCGCGAGGGTTCCGCCACGGGTGCGACAAGCCTCAAGGCGGCGAACCAGGGATCGGCGAAACGCCAGCCGGTTGGCGACGAGCACGGGCGGCAGGTGCTGCGGGCGCGCAAGCGGTAAGGGAATGGCTTTGGGCATTTGAGCGATGGTGGTCGACCTTGGCCGCTGTCGGCGCGGTGGTCACCCCACCCCGGCGCTTTGCGCCGACCCTCCCTCTCAAGGGGAGGGTGGAAGCTGTGACTTATCCTGCCGTCAATCCTTCTGATCCGTCAGGCTGAGATAGGTGCCGAGATCATCGACCTCGATCTCGACCAGCCAGAGATCACTATCGAATTTCTGCTCGCGGGTAATCAGCGCTTCGACGGCCTCCGGCTCGGCGCGCGTGAGGCGCGCTTCGAAGATCCTGTCGTCGCGCTCCCCCTCCCCGATCATCGCCTGCGGTGCCGGACCGAAGAGCGTCTCGAGGCCGTCACGGAATCGCTGGCGCACGAAAATGGCGCCGGAGGCCTCCGCGCCCTTGGCGACGACGGCCGCATAACCGCCATCGGAAAAGACGCGGCGGGTCAGGGCGGAGACGAAGATGTCGGAGCGGATGCGCATGGGGCATGGGTTTAGGGGATCGCGGGGTCGGCGTCGAGGGTGGGGGTGTTCAGGGTTCCTCCAGGCGCCATCAAATGACGTCTACTCGGCAGCCTCACGAAGGCGCGTTTCGAGAAACGACCGGGCTACAGCATCCGGCATGCCTGCCGTGAAAGCGAGAAGCGTTTCAGATGACACATGGCCTGCGCGTCGCAAGACATCTTCAGGCTTCAGGTGGTCCCAGGCCTTTGCATTGCTGAGCTGGAGACCGACGACGTGAAGGCGATCAGAATCCACACCACCATCGGGGGCAGCAGTCGCCAGATAAACGGCAAGACTGGCGAGTATCTCCTCCGCGTAGTCCGGGTCGGCGAGGTTCTCTGGCAACTTCCGGAGAACGGACGGACGCATGTTCGCGATGTCAACCATAACTACCCTGTCAGTATCGAGGTGTCTGGAAGTCTAGCCAGAAATGTAGGCCATTCTCCGCGAATTTACTAGCGACGGCCTGAAGATGCTCCATGCGTTGGCCGGGTCGCAAACCATATCGTCCGGAAGCGTTTGTGAGACAGAAGCTTAGGCCGCTCCCATCTGGGTCATCCGGATCGAAGACCACTTCTCCACCAATGCGGGCCAGCTTGAGTTGATCGCCGATCAGTGTCGGGTGTCCCAGCTTATGCAAGCGCAGCGGACGGGCTTGGACTGACTTTGGAAGGATGCCGATGGTGGCGCCACTTCCATCGATGACCTCCTCAAGGGCAAACCACAGGTCACCGTCTTCGTCGACAATCCAAAGCAAATGGAAGAGCTCTGGGAGCAGGTTACTGAGGTGCAGATCTGATAGCTGCGCAAGATAGTCCGCGAGGCCTACAGCAGATCACTGGTCGAGCTTCTGACGGCTTCGCGGAGAGAAGGACATCTCGTGGGGCTGGATACCGTTTCCACCGGCAGGAAGAGCGGGCCCAAACAGCACATCGAGCCTTCTGCGCTCTTCATCACTGCGCGACATCACCAAGCTCCCACAGTCTCGCGCGCGCAATATTTCACAACCCAGGAATGTGGGCAACTTATCACACTTGCGCGAAAGCGCACACACAGCACATCACAGAGTGCGTCAAGCGACGCTTACACCTTGACCGCCAGCCTGAGCCCGCCCCAGTGGCGTCCGGCGACAAAGATCGGGGCGGAGATGTCCTTCATCAGGACGAAATTGCCGCCGCCCATGTCGCGGCGGTAGGTCTGGACGAGAAAGGGTGCAGTCGAGCGACCCGCCGCCAGGCCAACACGGTCGTTGAAGATGCGGCGGTTGCGGCAGTTGGCGGTGTTCCAGACGGTGTCGCCCGGGCGCTGTGGGGCGGAGAACTTCTTGTTGTGGGTCGGCAGGTAGCCGTTCTCGTCCACGGCAGCACAGAAGCCGATGCGCTCCGAGGAGCCGGCGACGGGCTCGATGATAGGAGGCAGGACCTGATCGGTGAATTCCGTAAAGCCGGTCATCATCTGCACCGGATCGGTGCCGGAAATCGGGCGGTAATTGCGGTCAAAGAGGTCACTTGCCCGGATGCGGCCGCTATCGACCGCCTGCTGGAAAACCTCAGATATGCGGGCGGCGACATCGACCGCGGTGTCGATCCAGTCACTGTCTGCCGTGCGGATGCCGGCACTGGCCGTCAACTGGATTAGGGTTTCCGAGAGTGCTACGACCTTGTCGACGCGACCGGCGGTCTGTTGCAGGTGGTGGTCGGACTGGCGGACTTCGGCCGACATGTCGCTGAGCGTCGCGACGAATTCCGAGCACTGGCGATCGACCTGATCCGTCGTCTGGGCCATGGCGGAGGAACCGTCGAGAATACGGGTGATGACCTGCTCCATGGCGGAGAAGGAATTGTTCATGGCCTGCGAGGTCTCACGCACATCCCGGGCGCTGGCGGTCGCGCCATGGCCCGCTTCGGTCAGGCGGACGATCTTCTGGCGGATCTGGTTCAGCGTTTCCTGGATCGCGCCGGTCGCCTGGGAGGTCTGGAGTGCCAGGGCACGGACTTCGGCGGCGACGACGGCAAAGCCCTTGCCGGCCTCGCCAGCTCTCGCAGCTTCGATCGCGGCATTCAGCGCGAGCAGATTGGTCTGACGGGCGATCGTGCCGATCTCTTCGGCCACCTTGTCGACTTCCGTCAGCGACTGGGAGAAGCTGCCGATCTCGGTGCCGATCTCTTCCGATGTCTCGACCATGTGGTCGATCTTGCCGACCGCTCCGGTCAGGCGGGTCGCAGAGTCCGTCAGCATGCGGCGGGCTTCACCGGCGGTCTGATCCGTCGCACGCAGCGAGGCGGCCACCTCGCGGTTGGTTTCGGCGATGGACAGCGCTGTCCGGGTGATGCCATCGAAGGTGACGGCATGACGCTTGGAAATGCCGGCGACATCCTGGATTGCGCCGGCAATATCGACCAGGTCGACCCCGAGCGTGGATGCCTCTTCCGCCAGGCGCTGAACGATGCCCCGCAGGATGGCGGCATCGACCTCTGCGGTTTGCGGGGTCTCCGGCACCGCCGCCTGGTGATCGTCCTCAAAGCGCGCGCTCATCGCAGCAATCATGGATTGTCCTCCTCCAATCGAGGAAGAATACCAATCGTATGATTAATGAGGGATTACTTTAGGGACTATGAAAATTCACCTAGACAAAGGGATTAAAGCGCCCCGATATCCTTCAGCTTTTTCAGGACGGCTGCACTCGGCTCGCCGGTTTCCGGCAGCTGGTAGTGGCGCTCGAAGCGGCGGATGGCGGCGCGGGTGTCCTCGCCGGCGACGCCGTCGATGGTGACGTTGCGATAGGCCATGTTGCTGAGGCCGCGCTGAATCTCCATGACGAGGCCCGGGTCGAAATTGGCCTGCTGGACCGGGGGCGGCGCGTTGCGTTCCACGGATTTGGGCGGCAGGGCCTGGACCGGAACGACCGGGCGGCGCGGCGCGGTGACGACCTGGGTTTCGGCGCTCAGGATCGCTGCAGCGACGGGATCTTCTGCGTCTGCCTTCACATCCATCACAGGGCGCTGGGCGGGCACCGCGGCGGTGACGCCTCGGTCGAGGGTCAAGGCGGCGAGAAGCTCCGGGGTCACCAGGCCATTCGCCTCCATGCCGACGGTCTTCTGAAAGAGAGAGATCGCAGTCTCTGTGCGCGGACCGATGACACCATCGGCTTCGCCGTCATAGAGGCCGCGACGCAGGAGTTCGGCCTGGACCTCGCGAATGAGCTTTGCCGTTTCCTCGGCATTGGCCGGCAGGCTTGCCGGCAGCGTGGCGAGGGTCTGGCCTCCAGCCGCTGGCGCTGCGGGCGTTGTTGTCGATGCGTCTGCGGCAGGCGCTTCGGCCGTGCCGGGCTTCTCGCGTTCGATGCGGAAGGTGGTCACGGTCTCGGGGTCCTGTTCGCTCAGGAGCGGGGCGCGCGGTACGCCGGCAAGGGCGGTAAAGTCCTCGGCGTTACGCGTGCGCAGGAAGGGCGACGGATGCTGGCCGGGCTGGTACCAGAGGGCGTTGGCGGCGATCGTGCCGAAAACGAGGGTGAAGCAGAAGGCACCGCCGACGGCGCGCGGATGTCGCCCGGCCAGGCGCACGACTGCGCCTGCGCCCTTGGACAGAAGGAGAAGGGCCGTTCCGCCCGCCTTCTTCTTCTCAGGCGATTTTCGCTTCCGCTTCGTCATGCTCCGGTGCTTTCCCACCCTTCTTAGCCTCGGATCCCGCTTCAGCCAGACGCGGCGGGAACTCTACCATATTGGTCTCGCCTGCGGCCTGTGCACCCGAACCGTCTGCCGGCAGGGTGACCATGACCACGGTGCCCTCGCCCGGCCGGCTTTCGATCCGGAAGGTGCCGCCATGGAGGGCCGTCAATCCCTTTACCAGCGAAAGCCCCAGGCCGGAACCCTCGTAGTTGCGATTGAGATCGTTCTGCACTTGTGTGAAGGGTCGACCGATCAGGGCCATCTTTTCCGGCTGAATTCCGATGCCGGTATCGCTGACGCTGATGACGACCTCGTTGCCGTGGCGCGCGGCATCGATGATGACGGCCCCGCCAGCGTCGGTGAACTTGATCGCATTGCCGACCAGGTTGATGACGATCTGACGCAGGGCACGGCCATCGGCGGTGACCTCGCCCAAGCCTCTCGGCAGGCGGCTCGTCAGCTTCACGCCCTTGGTCTGGGCCTGCAGCGAGAGCATGCGCTCGCATTCGGTGAGCGACGCGGCGAGATCGAATTCCTCGAGCAGCAGTTCGTAGCGGCCGGCTTCGATCTTCGACATGTCGAGCATGGTGTTGACGACCGAGAGCAGATGCGCGCCCGACTGGCGGATCAGCTGCACATATTCGCGCTGGCGGTCGTTTTCGAGCTTGCCGAAATATTCGCCGATCAGGATGTCGGAGAAGCCGAGGATGGCGTTGAGCGGCGTGCGCATCTCGTGGCTGACGGCAGCCAGGAAGCGGCTCTTGATCTCGTGGGCAGCACTTGCCTCTTCTTCCTTGCGGGCGACGGCGGCGCGCATCTGCATCTCGCCCTCGATATCGAGCATCTGGGCACGGACAGAGGTAAGTGACCCGTCTTCGGCGCGCACGGCGGTCATGTCGAGGCGGACGTTCAGGAACTGGGCCTGGTCGAGACCGATGACAGGGCGATCGAGGCGCAGGTCGGTGACGACGACATCGGCGCCGAGGCGCAGTTCGTCGAGCGACTGGACGAAAGCCAGGCGGTCGGAGACATGCACCTGGTCGACGAAGGGCCGCGACAGGGGCTCGCGCAGGAAGGACAGGAACATCTGGCGGTCGCGGCCACCGGCTGCGCGCACCACGCCGGAGGCGTCCAGAGTCAAGAAGAGGCCGGGGCAGAATTCGTAAGGGTCGGCGGCTGATGTCTCTGCACCACTAGGGGTGGCTTCGATGCCGTCTGCGCCTAGGCGGCGGCCGGCAACCAGTGCCACAGCGGCCAGGAGATAGAGGGCCGTTGCCAGAGCAAAGCCGATCGGCAGGCCGGTTGCGGCACCGAACAGGAAGGTCAGTGCAACGGGCACGGCAAAGAAGGTGGGCGAAAGCGCGAAGGTCAGCTTGCGGAGCGCTGCGATTTCTGCCCGATCGACCGGGCGGCCGGCGGCGTGACGCGAGAGGAGCCGGGCCAGCAGCCCGTCCATCGACATCGTCAGTCCATCCGACATTTTACGCAATACAACCACGCCAGAAATCCGCGACCGCTTCCTCTGATTTACCGCTCAAGGATAGGCCGGACGCGCTTAAGGAATAGATAAGGCAGACGCCTCCGAACGGCCCGGAACGGCCGTTCTGACCCGAAACAGGACAGTCGACGGAGGCTTTCCCAAACATGGTTAACGGGGCGTAAGCGCTGAAATCATTCAGTTTTTAGAAATGGCGTTAACGCTTGTGGTCGGCGCGCCGGCCGAGAAGCGGTGGATTGCCGGGCGCCTGCCACATTTATGCTTAACGCCGATCGATAAACTTCAAGACAAGGGGCCGGGAACCAAGCGATCGTTCAAATTTTACTCGAATTCGTCTCAAAGCCGAGCGGGTTTCGAAAAGCGATTTTGGCGAATCAAACCTAGGGTGGCGTCCATGAGTTCGGGAAGAAACCCGGACCGTTCCGGCAAAGACCGGGCAACAGGGAATTGGTGAAGACCATGTGGTTTCTGATCAAGGGAACTTTCTATTGCACCGCGACGCTCGTCGCCCTGTCCTTCCTGGCGGCACCGCCCGCCGAGGAGAAGGACCGCGCGGGCTTCGACATGGGTGCCGCCATCACCGCCGCAAGCGGCGCCTATGACTATGTGACCTCGCTTTGCGTCGAGAAGCCGGAGGTCTGCGAAAAGGGTGCCGCGACCTTCCAGGCGCTCGGACAGCGAGCCCGCGAAGGCGCGCTTGTCGCCTATCAGCTGCTCGACAAGCAGTTCACCGAGGATGGCGCAACCGCCGCGGCCGACGAAAACCCGTTGCCGAAGCGCGGCGTGGTCGACATCGTCAAGCCGGAGGTGGAGACGCCGCAGCTCGCCAATGTCGAGATCGAGGCGCCTGTCATCACCGGCACGGTCACACCGACGGAACGGCCGAAGCACCTGCCCAAACCCTACCAGCCGCCGAAGCCCTAAGGCTTTCAGCGCTCGCCTGGATTGCCCCCGCAATCCTTTCCAAGAATTCCGGGGCGGATGCCCGCCCCTTCCCCGCTTGCAGCCGGCCCTGCCATGGACCGGATGCCTGTCTGCCTGTCCCTGACTGACTTCGGCATTTGCCGGGCCGCGTAGCGCAAGCTGCGCGGCTTTTTTCTTCTGATCCGCCGATCGGACCGGCCGAGCGTTGAGAAACCAGGCCACTTGTCTTACGATGTCTTACGGGGAAGAAGGAGCAGGACATGGCCTCGCCGAAGAAGACCGATTCCGCCACTGTGCGCATTCCGTCGGACATTCTTGCCGACATCGACCGAATTGCCGAAAGCACGGAGCGCTCTCGCAGTTACATCATCCTGCGCGCGCTGAAGACTTATCTGCTCAACGAAGGCGCTGATATCATCGCGACCATCGAGGGACGTAGAGAGCTGAATGCGGGGGAGCACGAGGACTTTGACGCCGTTCTCGCGGAGATGGAACGCATAATCGCCGGTAAGGTGGCATGAGACCGATCCGGCTCTCTCGCAAGGCTGCAGCATTTGTCCGCCGTGAGAGCGCCTATCTGAAGGATCACAGTCCGGCTGCCGCGCGCAGCTTCTTGCAGGTCATGAAACGGGCACGCCAGTTGTTGCAGGATTTTCCGGATGCGGGGAACACCTAGCATGGCCTGCAGATCGCCGGCTTCCGGACGCTTGTCGTCGGCGACTACCTTATCGACTATCGTGTCGCAGACGCTGGCGTTGAAATCGCCACGATCCGGCATGGACGCATGCAAATTGTCCTGCCGGAGATCGATGAGCCTGGCCCATCCGACCCCACCTGAACCCGCGACTGGCATGAGTTGAGCCATCGACAGGTTTCCTTGCCGCAGCCGGTTCAAAAGCGGCGATGTCTCAACTATATCGGTCCGACGAAACGCAGGGTGGGCAGTATGGCAACTTTGAACGAGATGATCGACGACTTCGGCTTCCTGGACGACTGGGAGGACCGGATGCGTTATGTCATCGAGCTCGGCAAGGCGCTGCCGGATCTGCCGGATGCCGAAAAGACGGCGGAGAACAAGGTTCAGGGCTGCGCGAGCCAGGTCTGGCTGTCGGTGACATCCGGCGACGGGCCGGATCCCGTCATGACATTTCGCGGCGACAGCGATGCCTTCATCGTGCGCGGGCTGGTGGCGATCGTGCTCGAAGCCTATTCGGGCAAGCGAGCCTCCGAGGTGGTCGCCTTCGATGCGCTCGATCTCTTCAAGCAGCTCGGCCTTCTGGAACACCTGACCGCCCAGCGGGCCAACGGCTTGCGGTCGATGATCCAGCGGATCCGCGAAGAGGCCGCCCGACAGATGGTTTGACGACAGTTTCTCAATCTCCTTGCGAGACCAGCGACGGTCTCTCCGCGCCCGTGTCACAGCCGCAATCCTTGTGCCCAAAGGGCATTGCGCATATGCTGTGCGTGATGAACGGAGGCTTGTTCGATGTTGAAGAACACGACTGCGAAGCTGCCTGAGGAACTGGTCGATGATCCGCTTCTCGCCTATTCAAAGGGCCTCCTCTCCCGTCGCGAAGCCATTCGCCGGCTCGGCCTGAGGGATAGCGGCGATCTGCTTGTTGCGCTTGGGGACGCCGGTCTTCCCATGCCGCTCCCGCCGGCACAGGACATTGAGGAGCAGGCCGCGACCTTCGTGACGCTCTGGAAGATGGGATGAAGCGTTGCACGATCATCCTGCCGGACGCCGGGCCGATCAACAGCCTGTGGGTGGCCGATCGGCTCGATCTCCTGCTTCAGCTCGACATGCGGATCGTGATCGTCGATGCTGTCTACGACGAACTGACCAGCGATCTCTCCTATCTCAAGGATGCCGAGGTCAAAGCCTTCATTGACGTTCACTCTCCGCCTTTCGTCATCGAGCGGACCGATATCGGTGAGAGCGAACGCCAGAGGCGGCGGCTGGGCCAGAAACCCAAGAAAAACGCCGGGGAACTGGCAATGGTGGACTTCATCTCTGATGAAGGAGGTCTGGAACGCTATCTGGAGGCCAAGGAGCCTGTTGCCATTCTGTATGAGGACGCAGGTCTCAGGGTCTTCAACCGCCCTCCCAATCTTCACCTGATCTCCACAGTCGGCCTGCTTCGTGGGCTGGAAGAGGTGGGCATCATCGCCTCTGCAGATGAAGTGATCCAGGAGATGCTGCATCCGACCAAGCCGGGCAGACGGCCAGAACATGCGCGCAAGTTCACCGATCTTCCTGCTGGGGTCGACGAAGCCGCCGCGATAGGCAGTTCCTGGAAACCCTGACCATCCTGAGCCCAGCAGGATCTCTGCGGCATCCGCCCCCTATGCACGCCCTCACGCGATCTCCGGCCGGAAACCCTCCTCGCCCCAGTGGCGTGGTTTCGGGCGGGGCGGTGGCGGGGTGTAGTGGCGGGCGAGCGCGAGGAGAGCGGCGCGCAGCATCAGCTTGGCGGAGCGGGCGGGCCATTGGCGTTCGCGCTCCACCGTTTCCAGCCCCTTGCCGAAGCAGCAGACATCGAGCGCCACGCCTGCGAGTTCCGGCCCCATGGCTTCGACCGCGCGGGTCACGCGGCGTCTGGCGGCCAGTGTGCTGTCGGCGAGTTCGACCGCGGGCGGAGCCGCACCCGCGCTTCGGCTCGAAAGACGCGGCTCCCAGCTTGCGGTGATGCGGGGCTGCAGGCCGGCAAAGTCGAAATCGGCGGCCAGTCGCTCGCCGGCGGCCACCGCTTGCTCGGGCAGGAAGCAACGGCCATCCTTCTCCTTCAGGCGAAGCAGCGGAAAGAGCGGCGATTCCTGCAGATTGCGGCGGACGGACTGGCGGCCCTCCGGCATGGCCAGCGTCTGGACCTCGACGACCCGATGCTGGCTCTGATGCGCCTCGTCCGGCAGATCGCAGAGATCGCGGCGGAGCCAGGCGGTCGTTTCGGGGGTTGCACGGTAGCCTTCCGGTGAAGGCGTCAGCAGCCCCGCTGACACCAGGCGCCTGACGAGAGCGGCGGATGTCTCGCCCGCTGCGGCGTCGGTGTTCGACATGGTGGAAGCAGCGTCGAGCCGGA
>DAMDHD010000010.1:34246-61237 GCA_032102365.1 Allorhizobium sp. CTOTU50464
GGCGAGAGCCCGCCGCAGCAGCTGGCGGATGTGCTTGCGCTCGCTCCGGGACGGGGTTTGCGTGAGATTGACCGTTCTGCCCGGAGGTGCTGTCTCCGCTCCTCCCCTGCGGCCGCTCTCTGCTTCGTGGTTCTTCCGGGTCATGCTTTCCTCCCCTTTCAGATGCGATGGCCGGCCAGAAGATGGACGGCACTTGCCATGCGCTCGACGATGGCGACGAAGGTGTCGTAGGCGCGGTCGTCGCGGCGATCTTCGACCATGCGGCAGGCGTGGCCGACGGTGGAGCGGTCACGTCCGAAAGCCTGGGCCACCTCGCCCATCGGCATGGAATAGGCGACATGGCAGACATACATGGCCACCTGGCGGACATGGCTCGTGGCACGACGGCCGGGATCACTATCGTTTTCAAGACCGGTGGCACGCAGCAATTCCTCGGTCAGCTGGCGCACGATCATGCAGAGAAGCCGACGTTCCGCGGTGATCGGTCTCGTCTGGTCGGCTTCGTCGGTCTCGGTGGGTTCGTCTGTCGGCTCCCATTCGACGGCTTGGGCAGAGGAAAGGAGTGCCTGTGGGACGGGCGCAGGGTCATCGGCCATGGACTGCCTCGCAATAGGATTTTCTTCCTATTCAAGCTAGCAGAGATCTTGCGGCTGTGAACCCCGTGATTTTAGGGGTAGATTTTAGAAGATGGGTTTCCGCCGCCTCCCCCCCTGGCGCAACGGCTGCAGTATGCGGAAAATATTCCTCGCCACTGACGCACAAAAGGCCGGTCGAATGACCGGCCCCTGTTCGTGTCACCATCCTGTTGGTGGCGGTAGCTTACTTGCCGCGTTTGCGGCGCTGGCCGAGACCCATTTCCTTGGCGAGGCGCGAACGGGCCTCGGCATAGGCGGGAGCGACCATCGGATAGTCGGCCGGCAGGCCCCACTTCTCGCGATACTCTTCCGGGGTCATGTTGTAGTGGGTCATCAGGTGCCGCTTCAGCGACTTGAACTTCTGACCGTCCTCGAGGCAGATCAGGTAATCGTCTTCGATCGACTTGCGGATCGGAACCGGGGGCTTCGGCTTTTCAACGACAGCCGGAGCCGGGGTCGGCGAGGCAGTGTTGTTCAAGGCCTGATGGACGTCGGCAATCAGATTGGTCAAATCGGTGACCGGGACCACGTGGTTGCTGACATAGGCCGAGACGATGTCGGCTGTCAGTTCCACCAGCAATTGCTGGTTCGGACCCTGTTGTTCTTCACTCATTCACTTCTCCTGTTCATCTCCCACGAGCATCCGCCGAAGCTCGCAGACAATATTCGACACGTCAGCCAGACTGCACGCAGTGCAATCCGGCAGATCATTTTCAACCCCACAAAGATCACCAAACGTCCGACACGGTCCCCAAACCGTTCGGTTTTTCTGTACGCCGACTATGGCGAAGATCAGGCCTTGCGGTGCAGTCGCACCTGAAACTCAACTTCGCTTACAGACCGGAAACGCAACAGGTCAGCGCTCTCGAACGTGAATTAACATTCCGAGCATAAATGTCCACTGCAGATTTCTACTAGATTTGACGGGTATAAATCTTTTTCTATTCTGAATGTGACACGTTGTTCACTGGCATCACATGTTTCCGATTTCAAAGAACAAGTGAGCGCAACCAGTAATACGTCAGAATGATTATTTGATCATATCGTCACGAACCGATTTTGACCAAAGCGGATAGCCCACCTTGTGGGCCGCGCGGGCGAGAAGATGGGCCGAAACGGGCGCCGTCAGGACGAAGAAGACGATCCCCGCGACCGCACGGCCGAAGGTCGCGACATCCGCCGCGTGCAGGCCTACGGCCAGAAGCAGGAGGCCGGAGCCGACGGTGCCGGCCTTGGAGGCCGCATGCATACGGGTGTAGAGGTCCGGCAGGCGGTTGAGGCCGATGGCGGCGATCAGCGAGAAGAGCGCGCCGACGATCATGAGGGCGGCAACGCCCAAGGCTGCGAGAAGCGAGATCATTTGGCCTCCTTGCTGCCGAGCGGTGCGGCCGGCTTCACTGCCTTGGATTTCTTGGGCGCCTTGGCTGCCGTGGACTTCGCGGTGCTCGACGGCGCAGGTTTTGCCGTCTCCACGCCCTCCCCTTCGCCGACACAGCCGCGGGCGAGGATGAAGCGGGCAAAGGCGACGGTCGCGAGGAAGCCGACGAGGCCGAGCGCAATCGCGATGTCGATATAGAGCGTGTAGCCGGTCCTCAGGGCAATGACGGCGATGAAGCCGATGACGATGCCGACCAGCATGTCGAGCGCGATGACGCGGTCAGGCAGGGTCGGGCCGACCACGGCGCGGTAGACGGTCAAGAGCAGCGCGATCACCAGGATCACGATGGCAAAGATGGCGGCGTATTCGACGATGAGGTCGGGGGTCATCAGGCAAAGGCCTCCATGATCTTCTTTTCGAAGCCGTCGGCGATATCGCGGCGAGCGGCTTCGATGTCCGAGCAGTCGAGCGCATGGACGTAGAGCGTCTGGCGATCCTCGGAGACGTCAACCGAGAGCGTGCCCGGGGTCAGCGTGATGAGATTGGCAAGCAACGAGATCTCCCAGTCGCTTTTCACCGTCAGCGGATAGGCGAAGACGCCGGGCTTCAGGTCCATCTTCGGGCTCAGAACCAGTGTCGCCACGCGCCAGGCGGACTTGGCGAGCTCGACGAGGAAGAGCAGGACAAGCGACAGGACGCGGCGCGTGCGGCTCGTATAGTCACGCCCGACAAAACGCTCGCGCAGGAGATAGAGTGTCAGCAGCGACAGGACGAAGCCGAAGATCAGGTTGAGGAGCGTGAAGCTGCCGGAAACGGTGGCCCAGATCACCGCCATCAGGATGCTGATCGCATAAAGGCTCATCGCACACCTCCTTCAGGGAAGACCGAACGGATATAGGCTGTGGGATCAGAGAGACCTCCCGCGGCCTGCTGCGTCAGCACGATGAGGCTGTCGGGGAAGAGGCCGAACCAGACCGTAAACGCGGTGAGCACGACAATCGGTGCCATGCGCCAGCGGACTGCCGAGCGACCGGGAGACGGCTGTGGAACCGCTGCCGCAGCCGAGCCATCCGCCGGCTGAGACACCGGGCGCCAGAAGGTGAAGAGGAACACGCGGCCGAAGGCGATGGTGGTGAGGAAGCCGGAGACGAGAACCGAGGCTGCGAGCCACCAGGCGCCGATATCGATCGAGGCCTTGACCAGGAGTGCCTTGGGCCAGAAACCCGAGAACGGCGGCAGGCCGCTTGCGGCGAAGAAGAGGGCAAGCGAGATGGCCGCGAAGGCGGGTGCTGCGGTCCAGAGGCCTGCAACGCGATCGAGACGGAAGCTGCCGCCCAGACGCCCGATTTCGCCGGCCACGAGGTAAAGCGCGGTCATCAGCAGGATGGAATGCAGCGCATAGAAGATCGCCGCACCGACGGCGAGGTCACCGCCGATTGCCGCGCCCGCCAGCATGTTGCCAATGCCGGCCACGACGACAAAACCGAGAAAGCGGCGGATGTCGCTCTGGGCCAGTGCACCGAGTGCGCCGAAGATCATGGTGAGAGCCGCGACGACCGCGATGACGAGGCTCAGGGCTTCGCGTTCGACGGGCATCAGCATGACCGTGACGCGCAGCAGGGCGTAGACGCCGACCTTGGTCAAAAGGCCGGCGAAGAGGGCCGACACGACGACGCGGGGGGTGTGATAGGAGGCCGGCAGCCAGAAATTGACCGGGAAGGCCGCCGCCTTCATCGAGAAGGCGAGGATGAAGAGCGCCGAAAGCGTCATCAGCGGCGCAGTGTCGGCATATTCAGGCACCTTCAGCGCGATGTCGGCCATGTTGAGCGTGCCGAAGATCGCATAGAGATAGCCGACCGAGATCAGGAAGAGCGTCGTCGCCATCAGGTTGAGGACGGCATATTTCAGCGCGCCGTCGATCTGTTCGCGCTCGGAACCAAGGATCAGCAGGCCGAAGGAGGAAATCAGCAGGACTTCGAACCAGACATAGAGGTTGAAGAGGTCGCCGGTCAGAAAGGCGCCGGAGACGCCGGCCATCAGCATCATCAGCAGGGGATAGAAACCGTAGCGGCGGCCGCTGTTGTCGATCTCGACATGGGCATAAAGCGCGCCGCAGAAGGCCACGATGGCGGCGGCAAGCGCCAGAAGCGCGCCGGTGAGGTCGACGGTGATCGCGATGCCGAAGGGCGGCAGCCAGCGGCCCATCATCATGGTGAGCGGCCCGTCTGCCATGACCTTGAGCAGAAGAAGCACATCGACGAGGACCAGCAGGCCGAGCCCGACGAGAGCCACGGCCGAATGCCAGTGCGTGCGGTGGCGGATCATCATCAGCGCAGCGCCGACGGTGATGCAGAGCGCGATCGGCGTGACGGCCAGCCAGTGGGCAGCCGTCATCGGCTCCATGACATAGGCGGCGGCATAATCGACGGGCGTGGTGGATGGGGCAGCCATGGTGTCCTTTAATCTCCTGCTCAGTAGCCGGTGGGCGGCAGCGGCTCGTCCTTCGGTTCGGCAACGCGCATCTCATCGGTGTCGTCGGTGCCGAGGTCCTGATAGGCGCGGTAGGTCAGCACCAGCAGGAAGCAGAAGAAGGAAAAGGAGATAACGATCGCCGTCAGGATCAAGGCCTGCGGCAGCGGGTTTGCGGTTCCGGTGGGCAGCACGTCCACGCCGCCGGGAATGATCGGCGGGATGGAGGGCGTCAGGCGACCGGCCGTGAAGATCAGCATGTTGACGGCATTGCCGAGCAGGACGATGCCCAGCAGGATGCGCACGATCTTCTTCGACAGCATGAGATAGACGGCGGCGGCGAAGAAAATGCCGACGACGAGCGAGAAAATGACTTCCATCAGCCGTCATCCCTTTCTTCGAGCGCAAGGGCAATCGAGGTGAAAGTGCCGACCACGACGAGATAGACGCCGATGTCGAAGGAGATGACCGTTGCCAGCGGCACTTCGACGCCGAACAGGCTGGGATAGACCCAGACACCGGTCATGAAGGGATAGCCGAGCGGCGCGGAGATGACGCCCGATAGCGTCGACACCAGGAGGCCGCAGCCGGCGACCGACATCGGGTGGAAGACCATGGCGCGGCGCACAGCCTGGACGCCAAAGGCGATGCCATACATGGCGAAGGCCGCAGCCCCGATCAGGCCGCCGATGAAGCCGCCGCCGGGCTCGTTGTGGCCGCGCAGTAGCACGAAGATGGAGAAGACCAGCATCAGCACCGTGAGGAAGGGTGCGAAGGTGCGGAAGATCAGGGTGTTCATCGCTGGGCCTCCATCGCGGAAAGGCTTCTAGACATCATGCTCATTTCGCCGTACCCCGCTTCTTCTTCGGCGGTGCCGGATGCGGCGCGACGTCCGAGGTGGGGGTCGGGATGGCAGGTTGACCGACACGGATGCGGATCAGGGCGAGGATGGAGAGTCCGGTGATCATGACGACGCCGATTTCGCCCAGCGTATCGACGCCGCGGAAGTCGACAATGATGACGTTCACGACATTGGCGCCATGGGCGATGATCTTGGAATATTCGGCGAAGAAGGCCGAGAGCGAGCCATCGAACGGGCCGGACGTGGCGGCCACCAGCATGAGGCCGAAACCGAGGCCGCAGGCGATGGCGAGCGATCCATCCATCAGGCGCGCGAGCGCCGGGCGGTGATCGGACGGCGACAGCTTCAGGCGGGTCATGACCAGCGCCAGGATGACGACCGACAGCGTCTCGACCATGAACTGGGTGAAGGACAGATCCGGTGCGCCATAGAGCAGGAAGATGACGGCGACCGCAAAGCCCTGGATGCCGAGGCAGACAATGGCGGTCAGGCGGTCGTTGGCCGTCAGCACCGCGATCACGCCGATGACCGCGATCACCAGGATCGCCATCTCGTGCAGGTCGAACTCCGTGGGCAGATTGAGCACCGTCGGGAGTTCGCCATAGACGAAGGGGGTGACGAGGAGCGCGATGGCGACGAAGACGAAGGAGGCGGTGATATAGGTCTCGAGTCGACCGTTCTGGACGTATCGGGTGACCGAGGTCGAGACGCGGACGAGACCGGAGATGAAATGGTCGAAGCCTCTGTCCGGGCTCAGGCCAAGGCCGGTGACCACGCGGTCGACCGCTGCACGCAGGCGCTCGAGCCCCATGTAAAGGACCACGCCGAGGATGACGGTGACGACCGAGAGCGCAAGCGCGGCGCCCAGGGACGGGATGAGGCCGATGATGACAGTCTGCAGCTCGCCATCCACAGCACTTGCCATGGGCGAGGTGACGAAGCGGTGGGCGATGCCGGAGAAAAGCGCGCCAAGCAGCGCCAGAACCGAGAGCGTCAGTGGCCCGATCCAGAGCATCACAGGCCCTTCATGGGCATGTTTCGGCGTATCGCCTTCCGGACCGATGAATGGTTTCAGGCCGACGGCAAAGGCGATGACGAACATCAGCGCGTTGCCGATGACGGCGACGGCGGTGAAGAGGATGGCGCGCGGGCCGGTACCGGCGAGCGCATAATAGATCTCTTCCTTGGCGAGGAAACCGAAGAGCGGCGGCAGGCCGGCCATGGAAATGCCGGCGAGAAGTGCCGCGGCAAAGGTGATCGGCATCAGCTTGCCGAGGCCACCGAGCTTGCGGATGTCACGCGTGCCGGACTCGTGATCGATGGCACCGGCGACCATGAAGAGCGCGCCCTTGAACAGCGAATGGGCGACGAGATAGAGCACCGCCGCTTCGACCGCATGTTCGGTATCGAAGCCGGTCAGCATGACGAGCAGGCCGAGCGAGGCGACCGTCGTATAGGCGAGCATCAGCTTCAGATCGGTCTGGCGCACGGCGAGGATCGAGCCGACGAGAAGGGTGATGCCGCCGAAGAAGGGCAGCAGGATTTCCCAGGCCGGCGTTTCGCCCATGACCGGGTTGAGGCGCATCAGGAGATAGACGCCGGCCTTCACCATGGTGGCCGAGTGGAGATAGGCCGAGACGGGGGTCGGCGCTTCCATGGCATTGGGCAGCCAGAAATGGAACGGGAACTGGGCCGACTTGGTAAAGGCGCCGCCGAGGACCAGAAGCAGGGCCGCGAGATAGAAGGGGCTTTCGCGCAGCGCATCCCCCGTCGACAGGAGCAGCGAGAGCTGGCTGACGCCGGTGATGTTCCAGATGAAGATCATGCCGGCCAGCAGGATCAGACCGCCGCCGCCGGTGACGACCAGCGCCTGCAAGGCGGCACGGCGCGAGGCCTCGCGGCTGTGATCGAAGCCGATCAACAGGAAGGAAGTGATCGATGTCAGCTCCCAAAAGACGAAGAGCATCAGGAAGCTGTCGGACACCACCAGACCCAGCATGGCGCCCATGAAGAGCAGGATGAAGCCGATGAAGCGGCCCTGCTGTGGATGGCCCTTCATGTAGCCGCCGGCATAGAGCACGATCAGGGCTCCGATGCCGGTGATCAGCAGCGCGAAGGTGAGCGACAGGCCGTCGATGAACCAGGAGAAGGAGAGGTTCAGGCTCGGCACCCAGGCATAGCCGCCGGTTACGCGCTCGCCGGCGGCGACCTCCGGCAGAAAGCCGGCGAAATGGGCAAAAGCAAGCGCTGGTGCGAGCGCCAGAAGCCAGGCAGCGGCGGCGCCTGTTCGGGCCGTGAGCCATGGCGCTACAACGGCTGCCGCGAAGGGCAAGAGCATGGCGACCCAGGTCGAGTCGCTCGTCATCTCAGGCATTCCATCTCCCCGTGGGCATCGGATCGGATCGGGTCTTCAGTGTCAGTCGATACAAGGTGCGACCGTGTTAGGACAAGCCAACCTTCGTCTCAAGCAAAAACGGAACACGTCCCCTTCACGGACGCGTCAACCCACGATTCGGTGAGATCGGGGCCAAGTCATTCAGCTTTGCGTGAAAGGACGAGAGGGGTTCAACGACCAAAGGGGCGAGAGGGACAATTGCCGCTCGACATGGCGCACCCTATCTATAGTGCAACGCCGGACCGGCAATGCTTGCCGCGGACCCGGCCTCGACAAGGAGAAGATCATGACCGCTTCCACCACCGCCCCGAAGGTCGTCAAGTCGGATGCCGAATGGCGCGAGCAGCTGACGCCGGAGCAGTATCGGATCCTGCGCGAACACGGCACCGAGCGCGCCTTTACCGGACCCTATTGGGACAATTTCGAAAAGGGCCTCTATCGCTGCGCCGCCTGTGACGAGCCGCTCTTCGTCTCCGACACGAAGTTCGACGCCGGCTGCGGCTGGCCGAGCTATTTCGAGCCGGTGAAGCCGGATGCCGTGACCGAGCATCGCGACATGTCCTTCGGCATGGTGCGCACCGAAATCCGCTGCGCCAATTGCGGCGGCCATCTGGGACATGTGTTCCCGGACGGGCCGAAGCCGACGGGTTTGCGTTATTGCATCAACGGGCATTCGATGGTGTTCGAGCCGATCAAGTGATTACCACCCTCCCCTCGAGGGGGAGGGTCGGAGCGCAGCTCCGGGGTGGGGTGACGGGCTACGGCCTACGGTAAAGCATCCCCCCCCCCCGCCGCTTCGCGGCGACCTCCCCCCTCAAGGGGGAGGTAAAGCTCTGCTCACTCCGCCTGGAATGCGGCGAGTGCCTTCGGCGAAACGCGGGTCCAGATGCCGGCGAGCAGCAGGATGGAGAGCACCGCGCCGAGCACGAAGGGCATGGCGAGCGCCTGGGGGCGCGGGAGGAAAGCCTCGGTGAGGCTGACGCTTGCGCCCGCCATCAGCATGCCAAGCGGCATGGTGCCAAGCCCGAAGAAGCGGTAGACACTGTTGACGCGGCCGAGCAGATGCGGGGGAATGAGCCGCTGGCGCAGCGACACCGTGATGATGTTCCACACCATTCCGGTGAGGCTGGACAACATCAGGGCAGCCCAGACGAGGACCGGCCGAGGCATGATCAGGACGACCAGAGCCCAGACGAGGCAGCCGACGATGGTCGCCCTCAGACAAACGGACGCGCCGAACCGGCGGATGATGCTCTCGCCTAAGAGACCGCCGACAAGGCCGCCCACGGCAAGACCCGTCAGCAACACGCCGTAACCCGCCGAACTGAGGCCCATGACCTCCTGCGCATAAAGCAGCTGGCCGGTGAGCAGCATAACCTCGATGGCATTGAGACCGCCGAGGCCGATCGCAAGGTCGCGCAGCAAAGGTCGGGCGAAGAGATAAGCGGCACCTTTGCGGATCTCCGAGATCCAGTGGCGCGCTTCCGGCCGCTGCGAACGGAAGTTGCCCCGGATCGACAGAACGAGCAGGCCGGCAAAGGCAAAGGCGAGACCGTAGAGCCCGAAGGCCAAGGGTAAGGCGAGGCCGATTACCAGTCCCGCAAGCGGCGGGCCGATCATCATGTTCATCACGGTTTCCACGCTGCCCATGCGGCCATTGGCCGTTTCAAGGCGGGCATGGGGCACGATTGCCGGCAGGAGCGTGACGGCGGAATTGTCGCGCAGCACTTCGGCGAAACCGACGACGAGCGCCGAGATCAGCAATAGGCCGTAAAGCAGCGTCGCCGGAAATTCACGGACGGGGACCTCCGGAAGCATGCCGGGCATCAGCATGGCCACCGAAAGCATGATCAAGACGAGGAAGCGCAGGGCGTCCATTGCGATGACCAGCCAGCGGCGATCGAAGCGATCGGTGATCACCCCCGATGACAAGGCGAAGAGAAACCAGGGCAGTTTCTGCGCGACGCCGACCAGCGCGATCGCCAGGGGATCGCGGGTGATCAGCGAGGCAAGCCAGGGCCAGGCAACGATGCCGATGCCATCAGCGAGATTGGCCAGTCCGCTCGACGCCAAAAGCCGATGGAAACTGGGGCCGAGCGGCGGCTTCGGCGTTACATGCTGATTCACGGGGAACTCTCCGGTGGGAGCCGCAGCCTTGCACCGGCATGGGCGGCTCGCAAGCCCTGGGTTCAAGGGGGGAGCAAGTTGGCCAGCCGTTCCCGTGATGGCGTGCCATCTCCTGCCTTCTTGATGGCACGCCGAGATCATATTAAATTCTGCGGCAAGGAGACTTCCATGGCCGAACCACAGCTTTCCGTCCGCAGCGCCCGTGCCCGTGATCTGGCGCATCGGCTGGCGCGTCGAGAGAACCGCTCGATCGCCGATATCGTCGAACGGGCGCTGGAAGCCTATGAGACGCAGCAGACGGGTCGCGAAGCCGCTGCGGACTTTTATCGCCGGATCAGCGCACAGTCGGCGCTCGACATCGATCTGGATGCTTCCATCCGCGCCGACAGCATGGGCCATGAGGGGCCGGAGCTTTGATTTTTCTCGACACCAATGTCGTCTCCGAAACCTTCCGCAAGGTGCCGAACGAGGCCGTGATTGCCTGGCTCATACGCCATGATGCGGAGCTGGCACTCTCCAGCATCGTCATTGGCGAGATCGCGTATGGGATTGCGAAGATACGCGATGAGGAGCGCGCACCACGGCTCGAACTCTCGCTCAAGGACTGGAGGAGCCGCTTCGTCGGCCGCATTTACGGCTTCGACGAAGAGGCGGCCCTAACCTATGGCACCATCATGGCCGAGGCGAGACGTCGAGGGCAGCCCATGTCCGCGCCGGATGGCATGATCGCGGCGGTCGCCCGGACCAAAGCGGGGGCCCTGGCGACACGCAACATCGATGACTTTCGGCATTGTGGGGTCGAACTCGTCAACCCCTGGGATTTCTGAGCCCGAGCCAAACGGTCACATCATCCCTTCGCCGCGAGCACCTTCAAGCACTGCTCGAAGGAGGTGAAATCGGTCCAGAGCCTGTCGGGCTCTGCGGCATGCAACGCCACTGGGCCGCCGCGGCGCTCGACGCCGCCGTGCAGCATCAGGTTTTCGATCATCTCGAAATCCTCGAGCATGGTGCCATCCGGCGCCCTTTTGCGACCGTCCTCTCCGACGTGTACTGCGCCGGCATAGAAGCCGGCCGTCCGCTCATAATGGCTGGCTGCGATATTGGTGTAGCAGGCGACCAGCTTGCCGGCGCCGGACATATAGCCGAGCTCGAAGACCGTGCCGGGATCGGCAGCGATGCCGCGAAAGGGCGTCAGGTTCGCGATGATGCCATCGGCGCGGTTCATGAAGCTCTCGTCGATCTCCGAAATGTTCAGGCCGAACTGATGCTTGGTCGGCGCCGGCGGGATGGCGAGATCGCCGGGGCAGATCGGCTCGACGCCGTAAGCGCGGGTGAGATCGGCCTTGGCGTCGAGGATGTCGCGGGCATCGGGCAGGAAGACTTCGGGGCCGGCGAGATAGAGCTTGAGGGATGCGGATGGCATGGGAGGGGATCCGGAACATTGGGAGAAGGACCGATGAGGAGCAGTCGACAGAGGGACTGGCAAGACAGCATGGGACTTCTCCACCGGGAAACTCGGCCTGCCCGTGGCCATCCCCTCCCCCGTCGGCTACACCATGGCCCATGCCGACTCATTCCCTCACCGATCCGCTCTTTGACCAGACTCAAGAGAGCCCGCTTTCCGTCTTGAAGCGCGTCTATGGCTATCCGGCCTTTCGCGGGCGGCAGGCGGAGGTGGTTTCCCAGGTCGTGTCGGGCGGGGATGCGGTGGTGCTCTTTCCGACAGGTGCGGGCAAATCGCTCTGTTTCCAGGTGCCCGCTCTCTGCCGGGCCGGCGTCGGCGTTGTCGTGTCGCCGCTGATTGCGCTGATGCGTGATCAGGTGGAGGCGCTGAAAGGGCTCGGTGTGCGGGCCGCAGCGCTCAATTCGACGCTGCCACGCGAGGAATATGTCGAGATCCGGCGGGCGCTCGATCGCGGCGAGCTCGACTTTCTCTATGTGACGCCGGAGCGGACGGTGACGCCCGGTTTCCTCGAGATGATGCAGGGCGTGGAGATCGCGCTCTTTGCCATCGACGAGGCCCATTGCGTGTCGCAATGGGGGCATGATTTCCGGCCCGAATATCGCGAACTCGGCAAGCTTGCCGATCTTTTTCCCGGCGTGCCGCGCATGGCGCTGACGGCCACCGCCGATCCGCATACGCGGGAAGACATCATCGAGCGGCTGGGGCTTCAGGATGCGGCAGTCTTCACCACCTCCTTCGACCGGCCGAACATCGCCTACGAGATCGTCGAGCGGGACCAGCCGCGGCAACAGCTTCTCAGGTTTCTCTCCCGCCACAAGGGCTCGAGCGGCATCGTCTATTGCCTCTCCCGCGCCAAGGTGGAGGAGATCGCGAACTGGCTCGACGATCAGGGGATAAGGGCGCTGCCCTATCATGCCGGCATGGACCGGGCGCTGCGCGACGCCAATCAGGATGCGTTTCTGAAGGAGGAAGAGCTGTGTCTGGTCGCCACCGTCGCCTTCGGTATGGGGATCGACAAGCCCAATGTGCGCTATGTCGCGCATCTCGACCTGCCGGGTTCGGTCGAGGCCTATTACCAGGAGACAGGGCGCGCGGGGCGTGACGGTCTGCCGTCCGAAGTCTGGATGGCCTATGGCATGGCGGATGTCATCCAGCGCGGGCGGATGATCGATGAGGGCGGCGCTTCCGACGAGGTGAAACGGGTCGAGCGGGCCAAGCTCAATGCGCTGCTCGCGATCTGCGAGACGCCGTGCTGCCGAAGACAGGCGATCCTCAAGCATTTCGGCGAAGCGCATTCCGGCGGTTGCGGCAATTGCGACACCTGCCTGAAACCGGTCGAAACCTGGGACGGGCTCGATGCCGCGATCAAGGCGCTGGCCGCCATCTATCGCACCGGTGAGCGCTTCGGCACCGGCCATCTGATCGATGTGCTCCTAGGCAACGAAAACGAGAAGACGCAGCGCTTTGGCCATTGCGACATGCCGGTCTTCGGCGCGGGCAAGGATCTGCCCTCCAAGACCTGGCAGTCGGTCTATCGCCAGCTGCTGGCGGCCGGCTATATCCGCGTCGACCACACCGCCTATGGCGCGCTGACGCTGGAGGAAAGTGCGCGCGCGGTCTTCAAGCGCGAGGTGGAGGTGCGCTTCCGCAAGGACCGGCCGACGACGGGCAAGGCGGCGCGCGGACAGTCGTCGCGGACCGCCAATGCCAAGGCCGGGCTCGACCAGGCGGATCAGGAACTGTTCGAGGCGCTGCGCGCCCGGCGCATGGAACTGGCGCGCGAACAATCCGTGCCGCCCTACGTCATCTTCCCCGACACCACGCTGATTGCGCTCGCCACGGAGCGTCCGATGGACGAGGACGAGATGCTCGGCATTTCCGGCATCGGCCAGTCGAAGCTGGAGCGATATGGGGATGCGTTTCTCGAGGTGATCACGGCCTATTCGCGGTGAAAGGGGCACCCTCCCCTTGAGGGGAAGGGTCGGAGCGAAGCTCCGGGGTGGGGTGAACGCCTCGGGGTGCTGCAAGCAATCACCCCCCCCCGCCGCTTCGCGGCGACCTCCCCCCCTCAAGGGGGAGGTGGGAGTGCTCGCCGTCGCCAGTCGCTGGGGTTCTGGCCGGTGACGCGCAGGAATTCGCGGTTGAAGTTGGATTTGGTCATGAAGCCCGCCTCGAAAAGGATGCGGGTGATTGGCATGTCCGTTTGGGACAGTAGGCGGCAGGCCTCCGCGATGCGGTGGTTGTTGACGTAGTGCGAGACACTGATGCCATGGACGCGGTTAACGGTCTCGGAGACGGCGCGGGCGGGGTATCCGAGGCGGCGGGCGAGCCGGGCGAGGTTGAGGTTCGGGTCGGCCCACAGGCGCTTTTCCGACATCAGGCGGTCGAGATCGCTGGCGAGGCGGCGGTGTTCGTCGCTGGCGGTTTTGGCCGATGGCGCGCAGGCAGCCACGCCTTCGTGGGAAGCGGGCTGATCCGCTTGTTGGCTCGGTGCGGGTAGCGCGGTTTGCTGGTCGCTCTCTGTTGTCTCTCCTGTTGGTGCCTCAGGATCGGCGAGGCGTCCCTCGCCCGCCTCCTCGCCACCCGCCGTGACCGCGCCGATGCCGAGGAGAAGCAGGATGAGGGTGGTGGCGGCAGAGACGATCATCGGGGAATAGCGACCTCCGGACCAGAGCATGTCGAGGCTGATCGCTACATCCGTCAGCGCGGATGCGACAAGCGCGATGCCGGTCAGCAGGAGAGCGCGATAAGAGCGCAGCGAACCGTCAAGGCGGGCGGCAACCAGTCCGTCCGGACCGAGGCGGGCGAGCCAGAGCACGGCCAGGCCATACCCCAGGAAATTGGCGATGATGACGAGATCGACCGGCGCCCGGCCGATCACGAGCAGGAGCAGCGTGGCCAAAGTCGGCAGGAGATGGGGCCAGTCGCCGAGGTCAAGCCCCGGTGTCTCGCGGGTCAGATCGCGGAAGGCGAGATAAGACAAGGCGGGGACGAGACTTGCCATGACCGGCAGCAGCGGCAGAACCGCCATCACGCCATAGCCCCAGCGCAGGCCGACCAGCAGGCTCTGCACCACTTAGAGTGCCAGCAAGGCGAGGAAGAGGCCGTTGTGACGCCAGCTCTCCCGCCCCTCGCCGAGCAGGCGAACGAGAAAGACGGCGAGGAACAGGGCGACGAGGAAGGAGAGCGGGACAAGCAGCATGCGGATATTTCGGTGATGACGGATCGGAATGCCCGGTGACCATGACCGAAAGCGCGATCCCGGTCGACCCGGATCGCGATCGAGGTCGCGGATCAGGCCCGGGAGGCAGCAGATGGCGGCATCGAAACCGGCCCGCTGCCGAGCGGCGCGCCGAAAACAGGAGTATCCCTGATGCGCAAAAGAACTGTCATCCTCTCTCTTCTCGGTGGTCTCGTCGGGCTGGCCGTCATCGATGGCGGCATGCAGATGATCCGAGCGAGCGATGCAATCTCCGGCCCGGTGGATCTTGCGGGCGTTACACAGCTTTCGGTCACCGGTGCGGCCAGCGACATCAGGATCTCGACACGCGGCGATGGCGCGCGGGAGGCCGAGCTTTCCGGCACCCGGCACGGCTGGGGCGCGATCTGGCGTTCGGGCTGGTTCGGCGGCGACTGTGCCGGTGCAGCGCGGATGGAACGGGATGGCGACACGCTTCGCGTCCATATGGGCGAGCGCAGCGGCTTCTTCGGCTGGGGTGACTGGGACGATTGCACCCTGACGCTCGACGCGCGGCTTGCGCCCGACGCCCGGATCTCGATCCGGCAGAAGGCCGCGCGCATGCGGCTCGACGGGGAGTTTGCGACAATCGAGGTCGACAGCGACGCGGGCGACTTCTTCTTCACCGGCCATGCCGCCAGCGTCGCGGCAAGCGGAGCAGCGCTCAGAGCACGGCTTGCCTTCGAGCGCGTGCTGAACATCGAGGAGATCCGGATCTCCGGCAAGATGCTCGATGCCTCGCTGCATTTCCTGGTGCCGACGCCTGTTTCCTACGGCGTGGACGCCATTGCCTCCTATGTCGACAGCGCGCTTCCGAACACGCCGGGCGCAAAGCCGGACATCCGCATTCGTGGCGAGATGGCGCGGGTGCGGATCGATTGACGTGGGCGGAGAAAGCTAGCGCTATTTGCCCCACCCGCCGCTTTGCGGCGACCTCCCCCCACGGGGGAGGTGGGTGGCCTGCCATGGCCGCGACAGAATGTCATGGAACAACGATAGAAGAGACCCGTTGACCGGCTCATGAATGCCGCCACCCGTGTCTGCCTCTCAGGGGCCGCGGGTGGCGGTGCCCTTTCCAGAGGGCCTTGCCTGATCGGCAGGCCCCGCAAGACAAGGAGACATTCCATGCCGCAATCGACCACCAGCAATCGCCGCTTCGTTCTGGCCGAGCGCCCAAAGGGCGAACCGAACGATCAGACGCTCAGGCTCGAGACCGTCGACATTCCCGAGCCGGCCGAGGGGCAGATGCTGCTGCGCACGGTCTTTCTCTCGCTCGACCCCTATATGCGCGGGCGGATGAGTGATGCGCCCTCCTATGCGGCGCCGGTCGAAATTGGGCAGACCATGGTGGGCGGCACGGTGTCACGGGTGGTCACCTCGAAGCTCGAAGGGTTCAAGGAAGGCGACTGGGTGGTCGGCTTTACCGGCTGGCAGGACTACGCGCTGTCGGACGGAAAGGGCGTGACGCCGCTTGGTGCCAATCCCAGCCATCCGTCCTGGGCGCTGGGCGTGACCGGCATGCCGGGCTTCACGGCCTGGTCGGGACTGAAGGAAATCGGCAAGCCCAAGGCCGGCGAGACGCTGGTGGTTGCGGGTGCGACCGGACCTGTGGGATCGACCGTCGGACAGATCGGCAAGATCTTGGGCCTGAAGGTGATCGGCATTGCCGGCGGGCCGGAGAAATGCGGTCATGCGGTCGATACACTCGGCTTCGGCGCCTGCGTCGACTACAAGGCGGATGGCTTTGCCGAAAAGCTGAAGGCCGCAACGCCCGAGGGCATCGACATCTATTTCGAAAATGTCGGCGGCAAGGTCTTCGATGCCGTGGCACCGCAACTCAACACCGGCGCGCGCATTCCGCTCTGCGGACTGATCTCGCAATACAATGCGACCTCCCTGCCCGACGGCCCGGACCGCCTGGGCTGGCTGATGGGCATGTTCCTGAAGAAGCGCATCACCGTCCGCGGTTTCATCGTCTTCGACGATTTCGGTCACCTCTATCCCGACTTCGCCAAGGAAATGGGCGGCTGGGTCGAGGCCGGCAAGATCACCTATCGCGAAGAGATGATCGACGGGCTGGAAGAGGCAACGCGCGCCTTTATCGGCTTGTTGCGCGGCGAGGCCTTCGGCAAGCGGGTGATCCGCGTCGGGCCGGATGACTGACTTGCAAGAGACTGATCCTTCGAGGCCCTCGCTTTGCGGGGGCGCCTCAGGATGAGGGCGTCTGTCGCCTGAAACACCAAGATCTCCCCTCACCTGAGGTGTCCGGTGAAGCCGGACCTCGAAGGGTGAGGCCCCTGCTGCACGCATGAAAACACGATCAACACCTCACGAAGGAAAACACCCATGAAAATCCTGATGGTTCTCACCTCCCATGACAAACTCGGCGACACCGGCAAGAAGACCGGCTTCTGGCTGGAAGAGTTTGCCGCACCCTACTACGTGCTGAAGGATGCCGGCGCGGAGATCACGCTTGCCTCGCCGAAGGGCGGCCAGCCGCCGCTCGACCCGAAGAGCGACGAGCCGGATGCACAGACCGAGGCGACGGATCGCTTCAAGGCGGATCAGACGGCGCAGCAGTTGCTGGCCTCGACGACGCCGCTCTCGCAGATCGATCCCGCCGACTTCGACGCGGTCTTCTATCCTGGCGGCCATGGCCCGCTCTGGGACCTTGCCGAAGACAAGGACAGCATCGCTCTGATCGAGGCCTTTGCCGCCAAGGACCGGCCGGTCGGCGCGGTCTGCCATGCGCCGGGCGTGCTGCGGCATGTGAAGGGCAAGGACGGCCAGCCGCTGGTCTCGGGCCGCAAGGTAACGGGCTTCACGAATTCGGAAGAAGAGGCCGTCGGCCTCACCAAGGTCGTGCCCTTCCTGGTCGAGGACATGCTGCAGGAGCGCGGTGGGCTTTATGAAAAGGGTGCCGACTGGGGCGTGCATGTCGTGACCGATGGCAAACTGGTCACGGGGCAGAACCCGGCGTCTTCGGAAGAGGCCGCCAAGGCGCTCCTGAAACTGCTCTGATCTTTTCCAACTGGACGGGCGGGGCGGCAAGGCCCCGCCCGTTTTATGCCCTCAGGGCGCGGAGCGGAGCGTGGCGGTTGCGACCCCCGCACCGATCAGCAGCGTCCCGCCCGTCTTGTTGAACAGGCCGATGGCGCGCGGGCTGCGAACGAGGTTTCGTGCGCGGGAGGCGATCAGCGCATAGCCGGCGGCATTCAAGAAGGCGAGGACAAGGAAGGTGGTCTCGAAGATCACCATCTGGGTGAAGAAGTCGCCATGCTTGTCTAGGAACTGCGGCAGGAAGGCCACGAAGAAGGTGATGCTCTTCGGGTTCAAGGCGGTAACGACCCAGGCGTGACCCACCATTTTCATGGTCGTGGCGCGATCCGTCTGTGGCTTGACGTCAAGGGTGCCGCCAGCGCGGAAGAGCTTGATGCCGAGATAGACGAGATAGGCCGCACCCAGCCATTTCAGCGCCGTGAAGATGGTGGCCGAGGTGGCGAGGATTGCGCCGACGCCGAGCATGGAGAGCGTCATGGCGGTGAAATCGCCAAGCGCCACGCCCGTTGCCACGGGCAGCGCGCTGCGCCAGCCCTGCCCCAGCGCGTATGAGACGACCAGAAGAATGGTCGGTCCGGGAATGATCAAGAGAACCGCAGAGGCGGCGGCGAAGGCAAGCCAGGTTTCGAAGGTCATAGGAGTCTCCTGCCGAAGAACAGGATCAATCCTCAAGGCCGGCTCTTTGTAAAGAGGCCACGCCAACCTTCGGGCCGGGTTGCCTGCGCCTCATGCCCCGCCCATACCGAACGGTGAGCAATCCCGGGCCGGCCGATCATTATCTCGACCGGCGATTGGCCGAGTGATCCTGATACTGCTCCGTCTGGACATTCTTGCTGTCGAGGCCGCGTGTCTCAGGATGCTGCGCCTTGTCGCGGTTGGAAAGCACCTGGTTTTCCTCCAGCATGCCCTCCTGCAGGTTGGTCATGCCGCCCGAGCCATCGCCCTTGCCCTGGCTGCCTTTGCCGAAGTGTTTGCTGTCGCCTGTGCCGCTGCCCATGGCCGTGTCTCCTGTTGTTTTTCCTCGTTCTTTGCCGACTGTCTTGCGTCAACAGAAAGCCAACCGGCAGCCGCGGGCTTCGTTCCCGCCTTTTTTTCGCCATTTTCTAGAAACGCGCGGAACAAATGTCCCGCCGCGATGTTCGCCCGCAAGCGAGGTGCGTGGGGTGCCTCGGCTTGGGGAGACTTGAGATGATCGTGCAGGACACTAGACCGGTGCAGCGAGAGGCGACCGGGACGCCAGATCGTGTGATCGATCACCGCGGCGGAGGCGGCCGGATCTGGCCGCCGAAGATCCCGCGCAGTCCCGTCTTCGATGAAACGCTTTCCCTGATGCGCGAAGGTTATGGCTTCCTGCCGCGTCGCTTTGCCGATCTCGACACGCCGATCTTCCGGACCCGGCTGATGCTACGCGACGTGATCTGCATGACCGGGCCGATCGCGGCGCGGCTGATTTATGACGATGCGCGACTGACGCGCGTCGGCGCCATGCCGCAGACCGTGCTGCGGCTGTTGCAGGACAAGTGCAGCGTGCAGCAGCTGGATGGGGCTGCGCATCGCCATCGCAAGGCTCTCTTCGTGCGGATCCTGATGGAGGACAAGGGATCGCTCGACCGCCTGGTCGCGACCTTCCGCCGGCAGTTCCTGGAGCGGGTGCCGGACTGGTCCCGTATGGGAGCCGTGGCGCTCGGCAAGGAGCTCGACCTCATTCTCTTCCGCACGGCCCTTTCCTGGACGCAGGCGCCTGTGGATGCAGACCTGCTCGAAGACGATGCCGCGCTGGTTGCCGACATGATCGAGAATGCCGGCCATGTCGGGCCCCGGACCTTCGGCACGCTATTTCGCCGCTCGCTTCTGGAACGGCGGTTTCGCGCAGCGTTTCGCGAGATCCGGCGCGGCAAGCTCACGCCGCTGCCGGGCTCGCCGATGGCGATGCTTGCGGGCTATCGCGACGTGCATGGCCAATTGCTGTCGCCAACCGTTGCGGCTGTCGAACTGATCAACCTGATCCGCCCGCTGGTTGCGATCGGCCGCTACATCGTGTTTGCCGCGCTGCGGCTCGAGCGCCATCCGCAATGGAAGGATATCCTGGCCGAACCCGATGCCGACCGGCTGACGGATTTTGCCGAGGAAGTGCGGCGGATCTCACCCTTCTTTCCCTTTGTCGGTGCGGTGGCCCGGGCCTCCTTCGACTGGAAGGGTTACCGCATCCGGCGCGGTCAATGGCTGATGCTCGACCTCTATGGCAGCTGCCATGCCGGAGAGGCGTTCCGCGCACCGGACGAATTCCGACCCGGGCGGGGCGTACGCCGGGACGAGGCGGATTACAGCTTCATTCCGCAAGGCGCAGGATCGACCGCGCGCGGGCATCGCTGTCCGGGCGAAATGGCGACCGTCGAGATCCTGAAGGAAGCAGCGCGGCTCCTGGCGGGCGTCATCGACTACGAGGTGCCGGAGCAGGATCTGTCGGTCTCGCTCACCACCGTGCCGACGGGACCGACGGACGGCTTCATCATCTCCGGCGTGCGCTGGCGTGGCATGGAGCGGGCCTGACGGCGGCCCCTCCCCGAGGAGGATCGCTCGCCGCGCTTTTAGTCGAGCTTCAGCTCCATCATGGTGAGGTCCAGCCAGCGACCAAATTTGTTGCCGACCTCATGATGGGTGCCGACGAGGCGGAAGCCGAGACTTTTGTGGAGGGCGATGGAGCCGGTGTTGCCGGCCTCGATGGCGGCGACCATGACATGGATGTTGCCCGCCCTCGCCCGCTCGATCAGAGCTGACATCAGCGCCTTGCCGAGACCGCGGCCATAATGATCCTTCTCGACATAGACCGAATGCTCGACCGACTGGCGGAAGCCATCGAAGGGGCGCCAGTCGCCATAGGAGGCGTAGCCGGCGATGCGGCCCTCAACTTCGGCAACGAGGATCGGGAAGCCCCTGGCCTGACGGAGATCATACCAGGCCTTGCGATTGTCGAGATCGACCAGGATCTCGTTCCAGATCGCCGTCGTCTCGGCCACTGCATGATTGTAGATGGCGAGGATTGCGGGCAGATCGGCTTCGGTTGCGTCGCGGAGGATGAGTGACGTGGTCATGATGGGGCTTCTGCAATTTGCGGTGGAAAATGCGCCGCGCGAGACGGTGGTGTGACGAGCGTTACTTCGCCGCGTCGACACATCGGGCAACAAGGGCTTAAAGGCAAGACCACCCCAGACGGAAAACAGATTTCATGACCTCCATGCTTCCCGGCCTCCTGCTTCGCTACACGCTCGTCTTCATCGTAGCGCAGCTTGCCATCTATCTCCTGGTGCTGGCGCTCGATGCCTTCGGCTGGGGCGACAGCATGTCGTCTGCCGGCAATGTGGCGGTGCTGATGGCGGCAGGCTCTTCGGCGGGCAGCTATGTGACGCGGCGGCTGAAGGTGCGGCCCGGCTGGGGCCTGAGCCTGAAACTTTCGGCGCTGCTTGCCGTGGTGGCGGTGCTGCTCGGGTCGCTGATCCTCCTCGCAATCGTCTGGGTGAACGGCATTACCAGCGCGGAACTGCAGCTGCTTGCGGCCCAGATGGGCATGATGCCGCTGACGGCGACGCTGGTGCTGGCAGGTGTTTCGCTGGCGCTGAGCTTTCCCATGACGCTCGCGGGTTTTCGCATCGGTGCTTCGGCGACCGCCAAGCAGATTGCCAAGCAGGCCGAGGTGACCGGGATCTGAGGGGCGCGCTGGTCTCGGTCGTCAGACATGGAGCTATGACGGGGCTCTGCGACCTGTGGCAACGGGCTGGGCAAGGACGCAGGCGTCAAGTGTGAGGCAGGCGTCGGTAGATCCTCGGGACGAGCCCGAGGATGACGATCGGGGAAAGGGTGAGTACGCTTTAGCCGAGGCTGATCGCCGTGAAGACGGCCGAGTAATGGACGATGGCAGCTGTCACCACGAAAGCGTGCCAGATGGCATTCTGGAAGCGCAGGCGTTCCCAGACATGGAAGACGACGCCGGCGGAATAGATGCAGCCGCCGACGATGATGAGGGTCAGCGTCACGCCCGGGATGATTTCCGAAAGCGGACCCATGGCGAAGGCGCCGCTCCAGCCCATGGCGAGATAGAGCAGGATGGCGAGCCGGTCATAGCGGCCGGGGAAGCGGAACTTCAGCCAGATGCCGGTAAAGGCCGTGATCCAGATGCCGACGAGGAGTGCCAGGATCAGCGGGCGGTCGGCACCCTGCACGAGGAAGGGCGTGTAGGTGGAGGCGATCAGGATGAAGATCGCGGAGTGATCGAAGCGGCGCAGGATCCACTTCACGCGTGAATGCGGCCACATGTTGTAGGTGAAGGAGACGCCGAGCGCGATGATCAGCCCGAGGCCATAGATCCAGCTCGCGGCGATATTGGCATAGTCGGAATAGACGGTGGCATAAAAGATCAGCGCGGTGGCGCCGACCAGCGCAAAGACGACCCCGATGCCATGAATGATCCCGTCGGCGACCAGCTCATGTAGGTCGTAGGCGCGGCCAAACTTGAATGGATCGGTACTCATTACGTCTCTTCGTCTTGTCACAGGGGCTGCAGTTAGCGCTTGCGAAGCATTGCGCTTGATGATGGCGGAAACGGTCTCATCCCACAAGCGCCGCGCTCTTCACAAACGCACTGTGATCGTAACCTTCCTTGCTTGCCTAATCATGACACGCCGCCTACCAATCAATGGTTACGATCGACATGTGTTGCCGAGAAAAATCATGCGCTTCACCATACTTTCCACCTTTGCCGCCCTGCTCACCTATTGCTGGTTCCTGCTGAAAGTCGGTCAGGCCCGCCGGAAGTTCGGCGTGGAGGCACCCAAGACCACCGGAAATGCGGATTTCGAGCGGATCTTTCGCGTCCAGCAGAACACGGTCGAGCAGTTGGTGCTCTTTCTGCCGTCGCTCTGGATCTTCGGCTTTTACGTCTCGGACATGCTGGCCGGGCTGTTGGGTCTCGGCTGGACGGCGGCGCGGGCGCTTTATGCGGCAGAATATTACGCCGATGCCAAGACCCGCGGCCCGGGGGCGGCGCTGACCTTCCTGCTCGGCATCGTGCTGCTCGTCGGCGGGACGATCGGGGCGCTGATCAAGGGCGTCTGATCGCCGCCGGCGCATTCCTCACGGCTGCGGCGTCGTCTGTGGCGACGGGGCGAGATCCGGGGCATCATCCGCCGGCGGATTAGCTTCGAGTTCGGCGACCAGCCTCTTCATCTCTGCGATCTCGCGCACCTGCGCCTCGATGATTTCGTCGGCGAGTTCCCGCACGCGCGGATCGCGAATATGGGCCCGCTCGCTGGTCATAATCGCTATCGAATGATGCGGGATCATCGCCTTCATGTAGCTCACGTCGCCGACTGTTTCCTGGCTGCGCACGAGCCACAGCGAAAAGGCAAAGACGACGACGCTGCCGGCGATGATCACGGCATTCCAGCGCTGGTTCTTATACATCGACGCCATGAAACCCATCATGATCATCGCCATGACGGCCCCCATCAGGAGCGCCATCCAGGTGCGTGTCTGACTGTAGGTGACATGGTCCAGCGCGTAGGTGTTCAGATACATCAGCGCGAACATCACTACAGTCGACGTGGCGATCATCGCGGCGAAACGGGAATAGGACATCGGGCAGGCTCCGGGATCAGATCGAGGCGCCGGGCAGCGTTGCGGACGGACCGGCTGATGGTGCCAACCGCGGGGCTTGGGGTGTTGTTCCATGGAGCGGGGCGCTGAACGGCTGGTCGGCGGAAGCGCGCTTCGCTCTGGCAATGTATTGCACTTTGCATTACATTCAGAGCGATCTCACTTTAGGAGCTACGTTAATGGCTATTCCCGATCGCAAGGACTATCCGATATCCATGCGCTTGCCGGAGACCGATGTGGCAATGATCGACCGTGCTGCTGCTTTGAAAGGTCGGTCGCGGACGGACTTCGTGCGTGAAGCCGCCGTCAGGGCTGCCGAAGAGGCACTGATGGAGCAGCAGATGATCAGGATGACCCATGAGGGTTTTGCTGAGTTCATGGCGCTCATGGCTGCACCGGCTGAAGCGGTGCCTGAACTGGTCGATGTCCTGCGCCGTCCCGCCCCTTGGGAGGTGGGCCATCGGGTCAAGGACAAATGAGCCTTTCGGCACCCGAGCCACTGGCAGCCCATCATCACCTCGATGACTTCTCCTGCGGCAAACCGGCACTGGATCTATGGCTCAAGACGCGGGCGCGCTCTAACCAGTCCCATGGCTTCACGGTGGTCATGGTGGTGCACGAGGCAGGTCGCGTGGTCGGCTATTACGGCCTGGCGCCGACGGCCATCATACCATCCGCCCTGCCCCGGTCCGTGCGCACAGGTCAACCTCCGGATCCGGTCCCCTGTCTGCTTCTTGGCCAGCTTGCTGTCGATCAGGCTTGTGCCGGGCTTGGGATCGGGACCGGGCTCTTGAAGCACGCGCTGATCCGCGCCGTACAGGGTGCGGCTCTGGTCGGTGGGCGGGCGCTCATCGTCAATGCCATCGATGAAGAGGCTCGGCTGTTCTGGACACGGCGCGGCTTTCTGCCGTCGAAAGACGATCCGTTTCGACTGTTGCGGCCGATCTCGCATATTGCGGCGTCGCTGGCAGCGGCGGGGACGCGGGAGCGGTGATCCACTCAGCGGAGGCCTCGCGTCGACAGCCGGGGGCGTTTGCCATATGATGCCAGAGTCACCACGACGACAGGTGAGCGGATGAACCACCCTTTAACCCTCGACGATGCACTGAAGTCCCGGCTGACAGATCTGGCGAACCGCACACAGCGTACGGAAGAGCAGCTGCTGCAGGAGGCCGTCCAAGACTATCTGGAGCGCCAAGATACGAGGGCCGGCTTTCTTGCGGAGGCCGAACAATCCTGGCTGGACTATCAGGCAGATGGCCAACATCTGACGGGTGAAGAGGCGCGCGCCTGGCTGCGCAGTTGGGGAACGCCGGATGAAAAGGCACCGCCGGAGTGCCACGACTGATCGTCACAAAGCGGGCGGCTGCCGGCATCGGGCGGTGCCGCGTGTTCTTGAGCCGTCATTCCCCCGAGGCCGCGGCAAAGGCGGGTCGCGTCGTCGAACAGTCTCTCTTTAAACTTGAGATATCGCCATTGATCGGGCGCCCCGTTGAGGGCCATTCCCCTATGCGCGAATTGGTCATCCCGTTTGGCGAGACGGGGTATGTCGCCCTCTATCGCTATGACGAAGAAGCAGACCTGGTCTACATCCTTGCGTTCCGGCATCAACGGGAAGCGGGTTACTGACCCGACAAACGCAAACGAGGGAGCTTTACGCCCCCTCGCCCTATCTTGCGTTCCTGATGCTTGTTCACGCCGTCTGCATGGCACCCGGGCCAGGCACGGCGCCGGGGGGGCATTTGCCGAGGATGATCATGCCGAGCACTTCGTCCTTCGTGACGTCTTCGGTGCGGGCATGGCCCACCACGCGGCCGTTCTTCATGACGAAGACGCGGTCGGCGAGGTCGAAGACGTCGTGGATGTCGTGGCTGATCAGGAAGATGCCGAGGCCGTCCTTCTTCAGCTGCTGGATGAGATCGCCGACCTGGGCGGTCTCCTGCGGACCCAAGGCGGCCGTCGGTTCGTCCATGATCAGGATCTGGGCGTCGAAGAGGATTGCACGCGCGATCGCTACCGATTGGCGCTGGCCACCGGACAGAGCCTTGACCGGCTCCTTGAAGCGCTGGAAGTTGGGGTTGAGGCGCCCCATGACTTCACGGGCCTTGGCTTCCATCGCGACATCGTCGAGCGTGCCCCAGGCGGTGCGCAGCTCGCGGCCGAGATAGAGGTTGGCGGCGGCATCGACATTATCGGCGACAGCGAGCGTCTGGTAGATCGTCTCGATGCCATACTTCTTGGCGTCGCGCGGGTTGTTGATGTCGGCGAATTCGCCCTTGATCAGGATGTCGCCGTTGTCGCGCTTGTAGGCGCCCGACAGGATCTTGATCAGGGTCGACTTGCCGGCACCGTTGTGGCCAAGCAGGGCCACGACTTCACCCGGGAAGAGGTCGATCGTGGCGTCGTCCACGGCGTGGATACCGCCGAAGGAGATGGAAACGTTGCGCATTTCCACGAGGGGGGTGCGATTTTCAGACATGAGTTCAACTCCCCTTACTTCGCACGAGCGCGGTAGACGGTGTCGAGCCAGACCGCGACGACGAGCACGATACCGATGACGATGCTCTGGAGCGGTGTGTCGAGACCGAGCAGAACCATGCCCGAATTCAGTGATTGCATGACAATGGCGCCGAGCATGGCGCCGGCGATGGTGCCCACGCCGCCGGCAAGCGAGGTGCCGCCGATGACGGCTGCGGCGATGGTGTAGAGCTCGTCGAGCGTGCCCTGGGCATTCGTCGCAGCATTCAGACGGGCGGTCGAGATGGCGGCGGCGATGGCGCAGAGGGCGCCCATCAGAGCGAAGAGCTTGACGGTGACCCACTTCACCTTGATGCCGGCGAGCTCAGCGGCTTCCGGGTTGCCGCCGATGGCGAAGACATAGCGGCCGAAGCGGGTGCGGTTGGTGATGAAGGCCATGACCATCGCGATGCCGATGGCGATCAAGACCGGGACGGCGATGCCGAGGCCGATCTGCAGGCCACCTTCCGGCCAGGCGATGCCGTTTTCTTCGGCATAGCGGCGCGCGAGGTTAACCGGCATGTAATAGCTGTTGGCGACCCAGACGGCGCTGAGCACGGCAACGCAGCCGGAGGCCACGAGGAAGTACTCCGCCCAGATCGGTCGCAGCGGGAAGCCGAAGCGACGGCGTTGACGGCGGGTGTTGAGGATCGACAGCACGATCATCAGGCAGGCGACGATGCCGACGATCCAGCTGGCGGTCACGCCGATCGAACCATCCGCGCCACCGCCCATCAGACGGTAGGTGGTGTCCATCGGGGCAACGGTCGCGCCCGAGGTGACCATCCAGGCCGCGCCGCGCCAGACGAGCAGGCCACCGAGCGTGACGATGAAGGCGGGAACGCCGAGGAAGGCGATGATGGCGCCGTGCAGCGCACCGATGCAGGTGCCGACGAGGATGCCGGCCGACAGCGCGATGATCCACATCATCGGATGTTCGAAACCGATGATCGGCGGCAGGATGCGCGCCTGCAGCACGGCCATGATCATGCCGACGAAGCCGAGGATCGAGCCGACCGACAAGTCGATGTTGCGAGTGACGATAACCAGGACCATGCCGGTTGCCATGACCGACACGGAGGCCGCCTGAACCGACAGGTTCCAGAGGTTGCGCGAGGTCAGGAACAGGCCGTTCGACAGGATGTCGAAGCCGACCCAGATCAGGCCGAGCGCGATGACCATGCCGAGCAGGCGCG
>DAMDHD010000010.1:61247-140981 GCA_032102365.1 Allorhizobium sp. CTOTU50464
GTCGATCTCGGTGGCCTGGAAGAAGCGCTTGAGCGCTGAAACATTGGATGCCCGGGCACCATGCGCGGGTGTGGCTAGGCTGTGATCCGCCATACGAATAATTCTCCCCAGTCGTTTGTCGGCTTGCGAAGGGCACGCATCTGGCGTGCGGCTTGGGGGCATCGTGCCCGCCATGCGGATCGAGGCATCTCTCGTTCTTCGGCGGCTATGGAGGATGCGAAGGCTGGCCCCTTAAAGCCGACTGCCGCGCTCCTGCCGCGATGCTCCCGATCAGTCGAAACGCCGCAGCGCAAAAGGCTGCGGCGTCCCGGCTCAAGCTCTAAAGGTCAGTCACGCGATCAGTTGCAGGCGGCAACCGAGCCGGCGGCAACGCCCTGGCATGCTTCTTCCTTGGAGATCCAGCCAGCGTCGATGACGACGTTGAGGTTTTCCTTGGTGATCGGCAGCGGAGCGATGAAGTAGGAGTTCATTTCGGTGCCCTTCGGGCCGCCGGAGAACTTCACGGTGCCTTCGATTTCGTCCATCGACTTGCCAGCGGCGAGTTCGTTGGCGATTTCGGCGGCCTTCTTGCCGAGTTCGCGGCTGTCCTTCCAGACAGACACGGTCTGCGTGCCGAGTGCGACGCGGTTCAGAGCGGCCTTGTCGCCGTCCTGACCGGAGACCGGAACGGAACCAGCGAGACCCTGGGCTTCGAGAGCGGCGACAACACCACCGGCCATGCCGTCGTTCGACGAAACAACAGCGTCAACGGCGTTGTTGTTGGCGGTCAGGAACTGCTCCATGTTCTTCTGGGCAGCTTCCGGCTTCCAGCCGTCGGTATAGGCTTCGCCGACGTTCTTGATCTTGCCCGAGTCAATGGCTTCCTTCAGCACTTCCATCTGACCGGAGTAGAGGAAGTCCGAGTTCGGGTCGGTCGAGGCGCCCTTGATGAAGACGTAGTTGCCTTCCGGCTTCACCTTGAACACTTCGCGGGCCTGCATGCGGCCGACTTCCTTGTTGTCGAAGGTGATGTAGTAGGCATCCGGGTTTTCGATCAGGCGGTCGTAGCCGACGACCGGGATACCTTCAGCGGTGGCCTTTTCGATGGCCGGGCCGATGGCTTCGGAATCCTGGGCCAGAACGATCAGAGCGTTTGCGCCCTGTGCGATCAGGCTTTCGATGTCGGTCAGCTGCTTGGCGGCAGACGTCTGAGCGTCGGCAGAGATGTACTTGTTGCCAGCGGCTTCAAGTGCTGCCTTGATCGCGGCTTCGTCGGTCTTCCAACGCTCTTCCTGGAAGTTCGACCAGGAAACGCCGACCGTCAGGCCTTCGGCGTTGGCGACAGAATGCAGGCTCACGATGACGGCAGTGGCTGCCATCAGCTTCATAACGGATTTCATTTTAAACCTCCCAAGGTGATAGCGGACCGTCGGAAGACCTCCCAACCTACGACCCGCTGCGAAACTGCCCTTACCCCATGGACCCCCGTCCAATGGTTTTTCTCGACAGTCGAGAAAATAACTGGCAGAAGATTCCCACCCTGTCAACACAGGCCGGAGGTGGCTTGCAAAGACAGTGACCAAATGCTTTGGGAGGAGCATGCGGTGGACCATACAAGAGCGGGCGACAGACCCATCATGACTGCCAGTCCGAGGGCGAGCACGGAGGCCGTTCGCCATCAGAACAACGGGCTGGTGCTGAAGGCGTTGCGGCGGGATGGGCCGCTGGCGCATACCGATCTTTCCGCAGCGACGGGGCTCTCGTCCGCGACCGTTTCGGCAATTACCTCGCATCTCGAGAAAAATGGTTTGCTCGAACGGCGCGAAGTCGCCAATGCCGGCCAGCGCGGGCGTCCACGGGCGCTCTTTGCCCGCAAAAGAGACGCCGCGCATGTGATTGCGGTTCGCATCTCCTCGCATGCCGTTCAGTATTCCCTGGCCGACTATCGCGGCACGATGATCGACCGATTCGAGGAGGCGCGCGAACAGGGGCCGGAATCGCCGCGGCGCTTCCTCCAGGGGTTCCGTGCTGCCATCGAACGGCTGATCCAGCGCTCGCGCCTTCCGGCTTCCGCCATCTCGACGATCTCGATTTCGAGCAAGGGTCTGGTCGACCGCGACGGCGCCAGACTGCTCTGGTCGCCGGTCTTCGGCTATGAGGAGCTCGACTTCCAATCCGCGCTGGCGGATTTCGCCGGCAGCCGGATCCATCTCTTCAACGAAAGCCTGCTTGTGACCCATGCGCTGGCGCTGCGGCTGGAAAAGAACCGGGGCGCGCCGCTCGTCTCGCTCGCTACGCTGTCGCTCGGCCATTCGATCGGGCTCGGGATTGCCTATCGCGACCAGCATGCCGAGCTCGAATTCCGGGCGCCGAATTTCGGGCATATGCTGCATGCCGATGACGGCAAGCGCTGCCGCTGTGGCGCGATCGGCTGCATCGAGGCCTCTGCCGGCTTCTACGGCATTCTGCGCATGGCGTTTGAAGTGCCGCCGGACACGATCCCGGCGAAATTCGTGCCGCTTCTCGAGATGGAAAAGATCGCAAGCCGGGCCCGCCAGGGGCACCGGGCATCCGAGTACGCCTTCCGGCAGGCGGGACTTGCGCTTGGCCAGGGATTGTCGCGGATGCTGAGCCTGGCGGAAGAGACGATGCCGATCGCGATCACCGGTCCGGGCACGCGCTTCATGGATCTCTTGACCCGCGGACTGGACGAGGGACTGGCGCAATCGCAGCATGTGCGCGTGCGCGGCGCGCCGGAAATCCTGATCATTACCGAGGAAGAGACGCTGGTCTTCGAGGGGCATGTGGATCGGGCGCTGACGGAGATCGATCAGGATCTGGGTGGGTGACGGACATCGGCAGAAGACGCCTATGGCTGAGGAGCCTCTTTCCTCAATGCGCCTGATAGATCCCTAGACACCTCGATGGCATGCCATTTGTGCCCTTCTTGAATCAGTGGCGCCAATCTCGAAGCGTACCGACGCATTCTCTCGATGTAGCCCAGAGGATCTACGTCGTAAGACAGTTGCGGCGTTTCTAGGCCGAACCCATTCAAAGTTAACTCCAAGGAGCGGCACTGATTCACCACGCGTTCCAGGACGCCGAGCTCAAACTGCGGCGGTCTTGCCCAGATCTGAGTTTCAATCTCGGCAAGTGATCGCTCGAGCTCGGACAGCTTCACGCCAGCAAGCTGCAGGTCGAGACGCCTGCTTCGATCATAAACTGTCGCATAGTAGTGGGCTAATACACCTGCTGAGAAGCCGGCAAAAACAGATGCCAATATCTGGAACCACGTGTGCCGGACCACTTCTAGGAACGGGACTACGAAAGCAGCACCATTCAAACCAAGATTTGTGAGGAGTTCATCTAAGAATTGCCCTGAGATCTTGTTGAAAATCATAAGGGCAGCTCCCAAGATAAATCCCGAGAATATCCAGCGAGAAATTGATCTGACAATTTTACCCATCGCACCCGTCGAGTATTGCGTCGGTTCAGCTACAGAATGATCTGCGAAGTGATTCACGCAAAGGAGAAATGTGATGGCGAATTTAGCCAGTCAGGCTCCACCGACTGACGAGGAAATACCTGATTTGACGCTCTCGCCATGGCGAGAAAAGTTAGCCTCAACTCACGTCCAAGAGGGGCAGCCTGCACTCCCTGATAACGGGAGCGGACCATTGCCACCGTCAATGAAAAAGAGCTCACCTCGGCGGAAGCGGTAGAAAGCGAACCTCGCAGCTATTCGCCAGCTGTTACAGATCTAGTCATTGCTGGAGACTTCAACCTCGGGCATAGCAGCACGCGGTTCAAGTTTTGACGCGCCGGCGGACATTCGCTGTGAACGCGTAATCCGATCTGCGCCTGTTTGGACTGGGACGGCTGAGATCGGCACTGTCTGGAGAAAGACCCCGATGATCAAGATCATGGTATTGCTGCATGCGGCTGAAGGTCGGGAGTGGCAGACGCCGCCGAAGGGGACGAGCCTAAAGACGCTTTTCGAGGCGCAGGAACAGGGGCTGATCGAGGTGCGCGGCGAGTTTCAGAAGCGGCAGTTCCGGCTGACCCAGCGCGGCTTTTCGATGGTCGAGCACGACCGGGGCCGACTGGCGGCGCGGCGGAGCTGATCGGCGCACCAAGGGGTGCCCGCAGCGGTTACTCCGGCGCTTGAACCTGCGGTGACTGCGCCCTACCCTCCCTTGAGGAGGAGCTTTCATGACAGACGAGACCGTATCCAGAGAAACTGGCGCCAGCGAGGCCAGGGCTTATGTCTTCGACGCCTATGGCACGCTCTTTGATGTGCATGCCGCCGTCCGGCGTCATGCGGCAGCACTGGGGCCGGAGGCGCAGGCTTTTTCCGATCTCTGGCGGGTGAAGCAGCTCGAATATACGTGGGTGACCAGCCTGATGGGGCAATACCGCGATTTCCAGGCGCTGACCGAGGATGCGCTGGACTTCTGTTTCAGCCGGTTTCCCGGCGTCGACAAGGCTCTGCGGGGCGACCTTCTCGATGCCTATCGAAAGCTCGATTGTTTTCCCGAAGTGCCGGCCGTGCTTTCTGCACTGCGCGAGAGCGGCGCCAAGATCGCGATCCTCTCCAATGGCACGCCACGAATGCTCGACGAGGCCGTCGAGGCTGCCGGGATCGGGCATCTGCTCGACGACATCTTCTCGGTCGATGCGCTGAAGATCTACAAGACCGCGCCGGCGGCCTATGCTTTGGTGACCTCGACCTATCGGCTTGCCGCACCCGACATCGCCTTCCAGTCCTCCAACCGCTGGGACATTGCCGGCGCCAAGGCCTTCGGCTTCACCTGTCACTGGATCAACCGCAGCAATGCGCCGGAGGAATATGCGGCGTTTGCGCCCGACAAGGTGCTCGCATCACTCGATGGACTGCTCGCGTCTGCATGAGCGGAGGCCGCACCGTCAGCGGTGCGGCCCTCTTTGACGAACCGGCTCGATGTTCAGGCTTTTGCTTCGCGCGCCTTGCGGGCGAAGTCGTTGATCGCCGCGAATGTCTGGTCGAAGCGGTTTTCGGCTTCTGCCTTGCGCAGGAACCCGACGCGCTCAACCAGGATTTCGGCCGGCGTGGGGTCCTTCGCAAAAAGGGACATGACTTCGTCGATGAAGGCATCGAGCGGCAGGTAGCCCTCGCGGCTGGACTGACCGGGAGTGAGCTCGGTCTGGACGGCGGGCGGGGCGAGTTCGATGACCTCGATTGTGCCGTCGAGCGCTGCCCGCAGGCTCTGCGTGTAGCTGTGGATCGCGGCCTTGGTGGCCGAATAGGTGGGTGTGTCCACCAATGGCACGAAGGCAAGCCCCGAGGAGACATTGACGATGGCGGCGTTCGAACGCGCCGAAAGATGCTCGACCAGAGCATCCGTCAGTCGGATCGGGCCGAGAAGGTTGGTGGTAATGGTCGCTTCCGCGTCACCGAGGTCACGGGATTTGTCGAGCACCTCGAAGCGCATGATGCCGGCATTATTGATCAGCACATTGGTGTCGGGGAAGCGGGTGACGAGTTCTGCGGCGAAGCGCTTGATGGCGGACGGATCCTCGATGTCGAGCACCAGAGCGTGCATGTTCGCCCGGTCGCCGATTGCTTCCTCCAGGGCTTCGCGCCGACGGCCCGCGATGATCACGGTGTTGCCGAGATCATGGAAGCGATGCGCGAGCGCTGCGCCAATGCCCGAGCCGCCGCCGGTGATGAGGATGGTGTTGCCTGTCATTTGCATGGGAAAACCTCATTGCTGTTGTGCTGACCTAAACTAGGCGCCATACTCTCCATAACGAAGTAGGCACCCAAAAGAATTATACTTACCGAATGGAGAGTGACTGATGAGCAAGGCGATCGCCGCGGCGGAACGCAAGCCTGACCCGGTCGGTTCCGCCTATCCGCCCGTCGATCCGGCGGTGGAAGCGCTGGTGCGCGACATCATCGGCAAGGTGGCGGACAAGTGGACCATGCTGATCCTGGAAGCGCTGGATGAGCATGGCACGCTGCGCTTCACCCAGCTTGGGCGGACCGTCGGCGGCATCAGCCAGAAGATGCTGACGCAAACCGTTCGCCGCATGGAGGAGGACGGGCTGGTGAAGCGTACGGTGCATCCGGTGATCCCGCCGCGTGTCGACTATGAACTCACCCCCCTCGGGCAGAGCCTCGGCGAGGCCTTTTGTGGCGTCTGGCTCTGGGCCGAGGAGCATCGCGAGGAGATCGAGCGGGCGCGGCGCGCGTTCGCCGACGGTGGCCGCACGGCGTGATGACATCGCTCGGCATCCGATGCCGGAGGAGACGGATTTGGCCTGGAATGCGCAAGACTATCTGAAATTCGAAGACGAGCGGACGCGGCCGGCACGGGATCTGCTCGCGCGGGTGCCACTGGAGGCGGCCGAGCGGGTTCTCGATCTCGGCTGCGGCCCCGGCAATTCGACGGAGCTGCTTGTCGAGCGCTTCGGCCTCGGCGCCGTGAGCGGCCTCGACAGCGATGACGACATGCTGGAGAAGGCGCGTGCGCGGCTGCCGTTCACAGCCTTCCTCAAGGCCGATCTTTCCACTTGGCGGCCTGACGCGCCCGTGGACCTGCTCTTTGCCAATGCGCTCTTCCAATGGGTGCCGGATCATCTCGATGTGCTCGCCGATCTGATGCAGACACTGGCGCCGGGCGGCGTGCTCGCGGTGCAGATGCCCGACAATCTCGGCGAGCCAAGCCACAGGGCGATGGAGGAAACGGGGGCGGACGGTCCGTGGGCGGAAGCGTTTGCGGGTGGCCGCGTGCGGCGCCGGCCGCTGCCGAGCCCTGCCACCTATCTCGAGCGTCTCCAGCCCCTGTCGAGCACAGTCGAGGTCTGGCACACGGTCTATTATCATCCGATGGCGAATGCGCAGGCGATCGTCGACTGGGTCGAGGGCACGGGTTTGCGCCCCTATCTGGCGGCTGTCGAACCGGGGCTGCGCGATGCGTTTCGCCGCGCCTATCTTACCCGCATCGACGCTGCCTATCCGCCGATGGCCGACGGGCGTCGGCTGCTTGCCTTTCCCCGTCTCTTCCTGATGGCTGTTCGGGCATAAAGGCCTCCGCAGGACCGTCGGATCCTGCGGAGGCCGTGTTCGTGATGGGTTTCCGCTCAGCCTTCGGCCGGCACGAACTCCGCCTCGATCATGACGTCGACGTCTTCGCCGAGCGCGGGCACGGCAAAGCCGAGGCCCCAATCGGTGCGGTGGACGACACCCGTGGCGGAAAAGCCGAGCCTCGGCTTCTTGTCCATCGGGTGTTCGGCAACCGACCCGTTGAACCGCACATCGAGGCTTGCCGGATGGGTCTCACCGCGGAATGTCAGGTCACCCAGAACCGTCGCCGTCCCCTCCCCGGTCATGGTGATCGAGCGGGTCTTGAAGCTGATCGGCTTTGCCGCCAGGAAATCGGCATTGCCGCCGATCTTGCCGTCGAAATCCTCGACCTCGGGATGGGGAAAGTCAGTCCTCACCGAGAGCGGATCGACGCTGACCGTCATTGTCGAGGCTTCCGGTCGCTCGGCGTTCCAGTCGAGCCGCGCCTCCAGCCCGGTGAAGCGGGCCGTGTAGTTGGAGAGGCCGAAATGGCTGATCTTCCAGGTGAGGCTCGTATGGGCAGGGTCCGTGACATAGACCCCGGTCGGCGCAGTGTCGGCGGGTGCTGCCAGAACAACCGGAACCGGGGCGAGCAGAAAAAAAGCGAGTGCGATGCGATGCATGGTCGTGCTCCTCACGCTGCGATCTGCAGGCGGCCGGCGAGATCGCCGAAAGCCCTGGCGTTGAGCGCCGGCCGGACGGCAAACTCGATGACGGCATCGAAGACTTCCGGCGGCGCGCCCTTCTGCATGGCGCCGAGCATGGCAGCGCGCTCCTGCGGGTTCATGGCCGGGATCATGATGCGCATGAAGGCCATGTTCTTCTCCGGCGACAGCGACGAGACGATCCTGAACTCGATGGCGAGCAGTTCCTCATCGGTGAACTGGCGCCAGAGGGCCGGTGCCGTCACCGTTTCCTCCTCATGCATGTGGCCGAGGTCTTCCGCGAGATAGGCCGCGAAAGCGAGATAGAGACGGCGGCCATTGGCGCGCCGATGCATCGGCCAGGATGTCTCGACGCCGCGGGCCAGCTTTTCGAGGTCTTCGAAGGCCTCCCGGTGATCGTCGTGCTGATGATCGACGGTGTCGGTTGCCACGCCGCGCGCGGCGAGTGCCGAATGGATGTGATCATCCTCATGGCCGACATGGGCGGCGGCGAGCATCAGATAGGTGCGCAGCAGGCCGAGCACCTCTTCGGTTTCTCCGGCGTCATCGAAATCAGTTGCGCCGAGCCGGACCAGCAGGTCGCAGCCCGCCTTGCGCAGCCCCTTGTGGACGGCGCCATAGAGATCGTAACGACCGTTCAGATCAGGAACGGCTGTGATGGAATGATGCTGATGTGTCATGGTCTTTCCCTCAGGTTTCTTTCGCCTGCCCCCTGGCCCGGCGAGAATGACGAGGGGCATAGATCAGTCCCAAAAAAGGGGCTTCCTAAAACAATCCTAAGGCGTAGGCGCGATTGCTAAGACTATCCTAAGCGCATAATCTGCGGCCTTTCCGGAGGGCGAAACGTGCTTGAATCCGAGGTGGCACAGTTCATCGAGGGCCAGGTGATGATCCTGGTGGCGACGCGCGACGACACGCACCGCCCGATGATCGGGCGCGGATCCGGCGCACGCCACGACCGCGGCACCGGGCTCGTGCATGTGCTGGTGTCGCAGAGCCAGTGGCCACGGGCGGCGGCCGAAGCCCGACCGGGGCGGCCCGTCTCCACCACCTTCGTCCAGGCCGACAATTACCGCTCCTGCCAGATCAAGGGGATCATTGCCGAATGCGGGCCGGCGGATGAGGCCGCAACGGCCTGGGGCCAGCATTATGTGCGCGCGCAACTCGCGCTGATGACGAGCCTCGGCGTCACCCGGCTGCAGCTTTCCAGCACGCTCTCCGACCGGGATCTCTTTCACATCGCCTTCCGGCCGACCGACGTCTTCGACCAGACGCCGGGGCCCGGTGCCGGGCGACGGCTCGGCGATCTTTCGCTTGCGCGAGACCCTGCATGATTCCGCTCAGCCGCATCCGCGACAGTTTCGAAGGCGTCATTCCGTCCGTCATCGCCACGACCGATGCGGACGGCATGCCGAATGTCTCCTATCTCAGCCATGTGCATTACGTCGACGATCACCACGTGGCGCTGTCCAACCAGTTCTTCTCCAAGACGGCGCACAATGTTGCGAAGAACGGGCTTGCCACTGTCATGGTGGTGAACGGGCTGACCGGCGTCCAGCACATGCTCGACCTCGTCTTCGACCGTTCCGAGACCGATGGCGAACTCTTCGACAAGCTGTCGGCGCATCTTGCGATCCTGGAACAGGGCATGGCGAGCGTCATGCGGCTGAAGGCGGCCGACATCTATCGGGTGACTGATTGCCGGGAGGTGCCGGCGCCGCATCCGCTTGAGGTCGCGCCTGAGAGTGATCCGCCCGACCTCATGGCTGCGACGTCAAAGCTCGCGCGGCTGCTCAGCCAGGCGGGCGACACGGAAAGCCTGCTCGACACGACGCTCGACGGTCTCGCTCACCTCTTCGGTGTCGGACATGCAATGGTGCTGGTGCCCGACGAAAGCGCGCGGCGGATGATCACCATCGGCAGCCATGGCTATGACCGCTTCGGCTTCGGGGCGGAGGTTCCGATCGGCGAAGGCATCATCGGTGTGTCCGCGGCGACCCGGCAGACCGTGCGCATCACGGATCTCAGCCGCGGGCGACGCTATGCGGAGGCGGTGCGCTCGATGGCAGGGCTGTCGCATGCCGACAGCATTCCCCTGCCCGCACTTTCCATGCCCTACAGCCAGATCGCCGTGCCGCTGGTGGCGCATGGACGGCTCGTCGGACTGCTGTTTGCCGAATCCGAAGAGCGCTTTGCCTTTCGCCACGGCCACGAGCAGGCCTTCGAGATCATCGCAGGGCAGCTTGCGCATGCCTTGCTGCTTGCCGAGCAGGAACGGGAGCGCCCCGCGCCTCAACCGGCTTCGACCGCGGCACCGCAGGCAGCCGCGATGTCAGCCAGGATCTTCCGGCTGCGCTTTTATCCGCGCGACGGTTCCCTCTTCCTCGACGACGACTACCTGATCCGCGGCGTGCCGGGGCGTTTGCTGAAATATCTGATCGACGAATATCTGAAGAGCGGAAAGCAGGAGTTCTTGAACCGCGAGATCCGGCGCGAAGGCAGCCTGATGCTGCCTGATATCAAGGATAATCTGGAAACGCGGCTGATCCTGCTGCGCCGGCGCCTCTCGGAAAAAGCAGGACCGATCCGCCTTGTCAGCACCGAGCGCGGGCGCGTGAGGCTCGAGATCGACGGGAGACCGGCGCTCGAGGTGGTGGAGACTTGAGAGGCCTTTCTGCTGCCGTCCGGCGCGCTCAGCGGTCTCCTCAAAAGGGTCACCGGAATCGGTGGCAGTTGCCGGCATTCTCGGCTAGGGAGACCGCCAGATGTGACCCTTGGGCTTTCGTGCCTTCAGGGACGAGACGAGGATGCAAGACAATGAGCAAGACCTGGAGCAAGCCTGTGATCCTGCACGGGATCGGCGAAGAGGGTGAGGATGTGGTGGTCGACAGCTCGCTCGGCGCATCCTGGGCGCTGATCGAGGATTGGCCGGAGGAAGACGGCGAGCAGCTGGACAAGGCGCTTCTCGTGCTTGCTGCGGTGGCGCAAGGCAAGGCCAAGGAAGAGGATGGCCGCAAGGCCCTGATCTCGGCGGCCATGGAGGCCGGGGTGAAGTTCACCGCCTGACCGCCATTCCACCTTAATCGAGGTCGGCTCGCATTATTGCGTTTCGCTCGGCGTAACCGTCGAGGCTGATGGTAGAAGAGCCGCTTCGTCTACCGGTTCGCCCACCGGCACCGGCTCTTCGACTACATATGTGCCCGGATCAGTCACGGGATCGGTGACCGGATCGAGCGGCGGCTCGACCGGCTCGGCGGCGGCGAGATCCTCACGCATTTCGTCGATCTTGCCGACGGCCGGACCAACGCCGAGAACATCTTTCGCCCAGGCAAGCGTGTCATCGTCAATAACCGTCCCAGGCTTGGCGGCGGCCTCAAGCGCTGCCCGCAACGCATCGTCTCCCAAAGTGGCATCCGTGGGCAGCGTGTCGATGCCGCTTGCGAGCTCGTATGTCGCATAGGCGACCGCATAGTCCCGGACCGCGGTCATACGCGGATCTGCCGAGTTCAGATATGCATGATAGTTGCGATTGAGCGAGTTGAGGCCTGCAAGGTCAGCTTTCAGCGGGCGGATGTCCGGCTTGACCTTCGGGACGGATGCAAGCGTCGTCACAGGCTCCACCGGCGCAGCGAGCGGCTGCTTTTTGCCGGAGCGCATCGTCCGCTTTTCCGAAAGCTGCGTCTTGCCGGGCCGCTGGGCCTTGCCGGTGAGGACGGCAAATGTCTCGGTCAGGAAATTGCCCCGACGGCCTTTTTCCTTACCCGTGGTGCTGGAGCGGCCCCGGTCTGCAGCCTTGGCCTCCCGGGTTTCAGAGCCGCGATCCTTGCCGCCACCCTTGCCACCACCATTGCCACCGCCGTTACCCCCTCCATTACCACCGCCGTTGCCGCCGCCTCCCCCGCCGCCTTTATCCTTGGCCAGGGCGACCGGCGCGCCGAACCCTGCGTCATCCGGGAGCGGTGCTATGGGAGCCGCGGTGAGTGCAAGGGTCAGCGTGGCCAGCGCGGCCAGATTCGAAATGTGCATGATGTTCCTCCAGACCGGTCAGAGATGCTCGGGTCGAGCGGCCTTCAGTGTGAAGTCTCGCAGGCAGGGGTGAGGATCGCGTCAACACGTCCATTCGAATTTTAGCAGATTCTCTCGCGATGACACGCAGGCACAGATTGTATCAACCGATCACCCCCAGCGTAACGACCGCCAGCGCGATGTAGCGGCCGGCCTTGGCCAGGGTGACGAGGGCCAGAAAGGTGAGGAAGGGTGTCCTCAGCACGCCGGCGACGACCGTCAGCGGGTCGCCGATGATCGGGACCCAGGACAGGAGCAGCGACCAGACGCCGAAGCGGCGATACCAGGCTTCGGCGCGGGCCAGTTTTTCCGCCGAGACGGGAAACCAGGGGCGATCGCGGAAATGCTCGATGAAGCGGCCGAGCAGCCAGTTGACCACCGACCCCAGGACATTGCCGGCGGTGGCGACGAGGAGCAGCAAAAGCAGCGGCTGTTTGTCCGCCAGGATGAGGCCGACCAAAACAGCTTCCGACTGCGCCGGGACGATGGTCGCGGCGAGGAAGGCAGCCAAAAACAAGGCGAGATAGGCGGCGAGAGCGGTGATCACGCAGGCGATCTAGCGCGAGACCCGATCACAGGCAATGCGGCGTGTTCGCCGGTGGCATGCCGCGCGGGATGTTCAGCCCTGTAGAACCCGCAACAAAAAGGCCGCCATGCATCCGGGGGACGATGCATGGCGGCCGCGGATGGCCCGGGGGGCGGCCATCGAAGCTCCTGGAATTGTCAGACGACGCGGCGCGCGGCCTGTTCGATGCGATCGCTCTCGTCCGCCTCATCCGCATCGATCACGCGGCTCCCTTCAACGCGGGCGCCGGGTTCGAGGCCTTCCGGCCCATGCTCGCGCACCTGATGCGGGGCCGGCGTGGTGATGGCGCCGTGGTTCGGATCTTTGACGTCCTGGCCGCGTACGCCGTCTGCGTCAGCCGCCCGTTCGCTCGGGTCGCTGCGGGTGCTGCGCTCGCGCTTGGCATCGGCAATCAGCCGATCCAGTTCGTCTTCGGTCATGGCGCTCAGATCGAAATCCTGCATGTCGGTCTCCCTGATTTTTTCGTGAGAGGGGTGTTCGCAGCTTCAACGCGCGAGTGGACGAAAGGTGCCGTCGCTTAAAAATCTTCCTTGCAACCGATCACGGCGGCACACGTTGCCTCTTTTGAGACAAGGAGGGGCCCCCATGGAATTCGCCAGCATCATGCATGTCATCACCCGGTTGATCGAAGCCGTCGGTGTTGCGGTGATCGTCATCGGGATTGCGATTGCCGGCTGGCGCTATCTGACGGCGCCGCGCAGTTTGTCCTCCTATGGGAACCTTCGGGCAGACATGGGCCGGGCGATCCTTCTCGGGCTCGAGCTGATGGTGGCCGGCGATATCATCAACACCGTGGCGGTGGAGCCGAGCCTCAATTCGGTGCTGGTGCTGGGCGTAATCGTTCTGATCCGAACCTTCCTCAGCCTGTCGCTGGAGGTGGAGATTTCCGGCCGCTGGCCCTGGCAGGGCAAGCGCGGCGAAGAGTCGGTGAACCGGGGCAAGACAGGTCCGTCGGCGGACGAGGATGTCGTTTGACTTGGCTGCTTCGCCGGCCGTGCACAGCTGGTGAAAGATCGCCTAACTAGCCCTTGATGATGCTCAGCGTGCCATCGCTTTCGAGAACGACGGCCTCGACCTCGTCCAGACCCTGGCTGCCATTGGAGCGCACGGCGCTCATGATCTCGTCTTCGGTGATGCGCTGGCGCATCATGGCATCGTGGCAGAAGCTGCCGCTGCGCACGAGAAGGGTCGGCTCGGAGCGAATGAGCTTGGCGACGCTGTTTGATCGCACTGAAGCGAAGGTGACGAGATACTGGAGCAGGATGAGCAGACCGAGGGCTGTCGCGCCTTCTGCGAGCGCGATCGATTCCTGCAGCAGGATGGCCGAAAGCGTCGAGCCCAGCGCCACGGTGACCACGAGGTCGAAGGCGTTGAGCTTCGACAGGGTTCGCTTGCCGGAGATGCGCAGGAACAGGACGAGGGTCACGTAAGCGAGCGTGCCGACGAGCAAGGTCCGTGCAATGCCCGGCCATCCCTGGAACAGCATGTTCTGCCAATCCATGTTATCCTCCCCTGATGCATGAAGGCCGCCTCACCGGCGGCCTGGATTGCTTTCGAGCTTAGCGCTCCGGATTGTCGGCATTGGCCATCGGTGATGGGCGACCGTCCAGGCCGTCTTCGCCCTGGCGCTGGTCGATGTCTTCCATGTCCTGGTCAACCAGATAGGTGTCGGAGGCGCCGAGGCGGCTTGCCTCGCGGACGGCATCCTGGCTTGTGGCATCGACGGAAGCCTCGAGCGTTTCATCGACGCGCTCCCGGCCCTTGCCGTCGCTCAGCTTGCGCACGCCGTTTTCGCGGTGGTTCATGGCACTCTCTGTCATCGTCATTCTCCGGTCTTGCTTGGGTCTCCCCTCCCCAACGGCATGTCCGGGCAGATCGTTCCGAAAAGCTGAACGAGAAGTGGCGTCGAGTAGCGCTCCGCGTGTTGCCAAGGCGGCTTCAACCTGCTCTAAAAGAACAGTCTTGAACAATTGAACGCATCAGCAAAAGGACACGTGGCTTGACTGTCTGGGGTCCCGATATTGTCTTGCGCTGGTTTCGGACGATCCAGATCGGGGGCATCATGCTGCCGGTGCTGGGCTGCCTGATCTGGGGCGGCATCGCGTTCCAGGACCAGCAGGCGATCGCCACCGACCATGCCGTCGATACGGTGACGCTGGTGCGGCAATATTCGCAGCGGATGTTCGACACCGAACTCATCAAGCACGGCGCAGCACGCAGCCGGGCCAATGGCGAGACGGCGGAATTCCTTCAGTCGGAGGCCTTTCACAGCTTCCTGGCGGGGCTCGATGGGCGGATGCCCGACAATTTCGGCATGGTGGTGGTGAGCAATGAGGGGCGCATGGTCGCCTCCAGCCGCCGCTTCCCCGTCGACATGGACATGGGCCAGCGCGACTATATCGATGCCATCACGAGCGGCAGCGACCTCTTTGTCGACCGGATGCGGCTTGAGCCCGGCGGTGAAGATGCGCTCATCGTCGCGACCCCCTTCGTGACCAATGATTTTCGCGGCATGATCGTCTCCTCGATCGCAACCGATACCGCCCGCACCTTCCTGCGCTCGGTGGCGGCGCGCAGCGACGAGGCGGCATCGCTGATGCGCAACGACGGCAAGCTTCTGGTGCGGCAGGAGCCGGGCGAAGCGATCGTCCTGCCAGCCGACACGCCGGCGCGGCAGAACATGGCCGCAGCCAATGAAGGGGTCTACCAGGCGCTCGCCGTCTCCGACGGCATCCGCCGCATCTATGCCTTCAGCCGGCTGGGCGGGGTCCCGCTCGTGGCCAATTTCGGCGTGCCCACGCGGGACGTGCTTTCCGCGACGGTCCGCAGCGCCTTCCCCGTCTGGCTGCTGATGCTTGCCATGGGCGGCTTCACCCTGGTGGCGACCTTTCTTGCCCGCCGCAGCATGCTCGTCCAGCGGGAGGCCGATCTCCGGGCGCTGAAACTTGCCGAGGCGGAAAACCTGGCGCAGCAGCGGGCGGAGCTGGTGCGCGAGATGAACCACCGGGTGAAGAACAATCTGGCGCTGGTGACCAGCCTGATCAGCATTCAGGCGCGCCGCGGCAGCTTCGACGCCAAGGATCTGCAGAGCCGCGTGCGGGCGCTGTCGGAGGTGCATGATCTGCTCTACCGCTCGAACCACGGCGAAAACATCGATCTCGGCGATCTCCTGGCCCGCGCCTGCGATCCGGCGACCCTCGTTCCGGAGGATCGCGGCATCACGCTCGAGACGTCACTGGCCGAAGGCATCCTGATCTCGGCCGATCGCGCCTCGCCGCTTGCGCTTGCGACGCTCGAACTGATCACCAATGCCGTCAAACATGCCTTTGCCGAACGTCAGGCCGGCACGATCCAGCTGACCCTGGTCCGGCTCGGCGATGAAGAGGCGCAGCTCACCGTCGATGATGACGGGATCGGCATTCCCGACGACACGACCCGGCGCTCCGGCACCAGTCTGGTCGACGCCTTCGTCGCCCAGGTGGGCGGCGAGATGCGCCGGGAAGTCGAAGGCGGAACGCGATACGTGATCCGCTTCAAGCTGTGACGGGCAGTTGCGCCTGAGGCGCGCTCCTTTAAGCCGCCCGGTTCACCGGATGCGGTATCGAACCGTTCTTGGCGATCGAGGTCTGGAAGCGTGAAATCATCGCGTAGAGCTCGCGGGCGCTTTCGGCAAGCGCTGCGGCCGTGGCACTGGCCTCCTCCACCGTTGCCGCGCTTTGCTGCGTGACCTTGTCCAGCGTATTGATGGCGCCGTTGATCTCACCAATCCCTTGCGCCTGCTCGCGGGCGGCCACGGCGATGGCATCCACGTTCCCGTCGATTTCCTGGACCTGATTGACGATGGATTGCAGTGCTTGTCCCGTCTTGTCGACAAGGGAGACGCCATGCTGGACAGCGTCGGACGCCTTTGCGATCAGACCCTTGATGTCCTTTGCAGCACTGGCGGAGCGCTGCGCGAGTTCGCGAACTTCCTGGGCAACGACCGCGAACCCCTTCCCGGCTTCGCCCGCGCGTGCCGCTTCGACACCGGCATTGAGGGCAAGCAAGTTTGTCTGAAAGGCGATCTCGTCGATCACGCCGATGATGTTCTCGATTTCCTTCGATGAGCTTGCAATTTCGTCCATGGCAGACGTGGCCTGCTTGACGACGAGACCGGAGCCCTCCGCATTGGAGCGCATATCGCCCACCAACTGCATGGTTGCCTGCGTGCGTTTCGTGGTGTCCTTGATCGTCGTCGTGATCTCGTCGATTGCGGCAGCCGTTTCCTCTACCGTCGCCGCCTGGCGCTCACCGTTTGTGGCGATGCCGTTGGCGACATCGTTGATCACCGTTGCATTTGCGGACAGAGCCTCCACGGCGTGAACGATACTGCTCAGGGTCTTGTCGAGCGCTTCTGCAGCGGTGTTGACGTCCACTCGGGTCTTTTCCAGGACCGCATCCAGCGGATCGGTGAGGCGTACGGTCAAATCACCTTCGGCAAGCCGCTTGATGGCCGCGCCAATAATCTTCACCGCGTGCATGCGGCCGCTGATGTCGGTCGCGACCTTGATCACACGATAAACCTTGCCACGGGAATTATAGACCGGCGTGTAAGCTGCCTGGATCCAGACTTCCCGGCCCCCCTTGCCGAAACGCAAGAAATTCGATGCGGTGAACTGGCCCGCGCGAAGATTTTCCCAAAATTGCGCGTATTCCGATGTCTCCCGATACATGGGATCGCAGAACATGCGATGGTGTTGGCCGATGACCTCCGAACGATCGTATCCCATGGCCTTGAGGAAGTTGTCGTTGACATCGACGATCGTGCCGTCGGGTTCGAACTCGATAATCGCCTGGGACTGATCGATGGCGCGCAGTCGGTTGTTGTCGTGTAGCGCGACGATCTTGGTGTGCGTGATGTCGGACGCGATTTTCAGAATTCGAACCACGCGGCCACCATGGAAGACCGGGTTGTACGCCGCTTCGATCCAGACGTCTTCACCGGCCTTGCTTTGACGACGAAACTGACCGGATTGGGTCTTTCCTGCCGCGAGGTCCGACCAAAAGCGCTGATACTCGGGAGCGCTGCGGATGGCCTCTTCGCAGAAGATGCGATGATGCTTGCCCACGACTTCGTCCAGGCGGTAGCCGAGCGTCTTCAGAAAGTTATCGTTCGCGTCCAGGATGGTGCCATCAGGCTTGAACCAGATCATGGCCTGAGCGTTGGAAAGCGCCCTCATGTCATCGGCATATTTGGCAGTGCGCAGGAAATCAGTGAGCATGTTCGAAACCTCTTGACGGGCGGCGAACACAGGTAATCACCCGAATATTAAAGTTTGCTAAACTCTTCAGGATCGACTGCTAAAATTGATAAACGCCAAGGATGTGCAAGCCACTCCGCGCAACCCGGCTCCGCGAGATGCGACTGCTCCAAGCCTCAGTTCGAAGACGTTGCCATGTCAAAGCGAGGGATCGCCGGGCGTGGGCAGGCGATCCTCCTATGGGCCAATGTCAGAGACGGCATCGTCTGACGGCGAAAATCTGGTCTCGACTGACTGGTCAGCGGCGCGGCCCTTAGGCCGCCCGGTTCACCGGATGCGGAACGGCGCCGTTCTTGCAGACGGTTGTCTGGAAGCGGGAGACCAGCGCGTAGAGATCGCGGGCGCCTTCGGCCAGCGAGTTTGCGGCAGCACTGGCTTCCTCGACGGTCGCGGCACTCTGCTGCGTTACCTTGTCCAGCATGTTGATCGAGCTGTTGATCTCGCCGATGCCTTGCGCTTGATCGCGCGCGGAGATCGAGATCGCGTCGACATTGGTGTCGATCTCCTGCACCTGGTTGACGATCGACTGGAGGGCGTGGCCCGTCTTGTCGACCAGGGTGACGCCGTGGCGCACGGCATCCGCAGATTTCGCGATCAGCCCCTTGATGTCCTTGGCAGCGCTCGCCGACCGCTGGGCGAGTTCGCGCACCTCCTGGGCCACGACCGCAAAACCCTTGCCGGCTTCGCCCGCACGGGCCGCCTCGACACCGGCATTGAGCGCCAGGAGGTTGGTCTGGAAGGCGATCTCGTCGATGACGCCGATGATGTTTTCGATCTCGCGCGAGGAGCCGGCGATCTCGTCCATGGCTGACGTCGCCTGGGTGACCACCGTGCCGGAGGCCTCCGCATTGGCGCGGGTCTCGCTGACGAGGCGCGTGGTGGCATGGGTGCGGCTGCTCGTGTCCTTGACGGTCCGGTTGATCTCTTCAAGCGCTGCCGCCGTTTCCTCGACGGTCGCGGCCTGGCGTTCGCCGTTTGCGGCGATGCTGTTGGAGACGTCGCTGATGACGGCGGCATTTTCCGACAGCGCCTGGGCGGCGCGCACGATGCCGGCCATGGTTTCGTCCAGCGCCTGGGCGGCGGTGTTGACGTCGAGCCGGGTGTTTTCGAGCACCGGGTCGAGAACTTCGGTGAGGCGCAGGGTGAGATCACCTTCGGCGAGGCGCTTGATCGCCTGGCCGATGATCTTGACCGCCCGCATACGCGGGCTGATGTCGGTTGCGACCTTGATCACCTTGTAGACCTTGCCGCGGGAATTGAAGACCGGCGTGTAGGCGGCCTGGATCCAGACCTCACGCCCACCCTTGCCATAGCGGACGAAGTTGGACGAGATGAATTCGCCGCCGCGCAGCCGCTCCCAGAAGCCTGCATATTCGGAGGTCTCGATATAGGAGGGGTCGCAGAACATGCGATGGTGCTTGCCGATGATCTCGGCCCGCTCATAGCCCATGGCTTTCAGGAAATTCTCGTTGGCTTCGACGATGGTGCCATCGGTTTCGAATTCGATGATCGCCTGGGACTGGTCGATCGCTCTCAAGCGGTTGCCGTCATGCAGCGAGGCGATCTTGCTTACGGTGATGTCGGAGGCAATCTTCAGGATGCGGACCACGCGGCCGCCGCTGAAGACCGGATTGTAGGTCGCCTCGATCCAGACATCGTCGCCGGCCTTGCTCAAGCGGCGGAACTGGCCGCTCTGGAACCTGCCTGCGGCGAGATCCGACCAGAAGCGCTGATAATCCGGCGAGGTGCGGATCCCCTCCTCGCAGAACATCCGGTGATGCTTGCCGACGATCTCGTCGAGCGTATAGCCGAGCGTCTTCAGGAAGTTCTCGTTGGCATGAAGAATGGTGCCATCCGGACTGAAGGAAATCATGGCCTGGGCCGTGGAAATCGCTTTCATGTCATCGGCAAGTTTATTCGCGTTCAGGTAGTTCGACAGCATGAGAGCCCCTCGGCACAAGACAATGCCTTCATCAAGCCTGCGTTGTGTTAACGACTGCTAAAGCGACTTGGCCGTTTGGCAAAAATAACAAACGTCAAACGCGAAAAACTCCGTTTTCCTGCAAAATGGGTTGAAGCCGAAAACAGCCGATGCCCCTGCGAGACAGGGCCCACCCCATTTTTGAGGAGGCCGAATTTCGCCTCTCGAACAGTGTCGAGCTTCGGTGTCCGCCACGTGCCGCGTGGTTGCAGGGATGGAACAAGCGCAGCTTGGAGACTGGAAAAAGAAACCGCCGGATTTGCACCCGACGGTTGATCACGGTTTTGCTGTGGTGGGGCGTCTTAGACGAACTGGCTCAGGCCCGGAACCGAGGCCACAACCTCGTCCACCACATCGGCGCCGGCGTATTCGCGGGCAACCGCCATGGTTTCCTTGGCGAGCGTCGAGATTTCGCCCATGCCGAGGCCCTGGGACATCAGCTGCTGGCCGAGACCCATGATGCCGCCGCCGCCGATGGCGCTCATCAGGCCGCCGAGGAGACCGCCGCCGCCGGCGCTTTCGCCATTGTGCTTGGCAACCAGTTCGGCAGCACCCGGGATCGCTTCGATCATGCGGGCAACCGGGCCATCAGCTGCTTCGCGCTGCAGGAAGCCGAGCATCATGCCCAGCGCCGTTTCGGCCTTGTCCGGGGAAATACCGACGTTATCGGCGATGCGGGTGACGATTTCGCTCATCTACAGAGTCCTCCTGAGGCGATTTTTGACGTTAACGTCAACGTAATGGATGTTGTTTCCGAACTCAAGCACCGGTGGCCTCGAGCCCGTGAAATTTGCGGGGACGAAAGGTGCTATCCGTCCTTCGATGCCGCCCCACGAATTCAACCGCATCATGGCGGGTCGTCCGACCGTTGTCGATGTCTCACACTCCTCCTATAAGAACAAGCTGAAGTCCTGATGACGAATGGGAGACAGGTCCGCATGCTGCAAGAAGGTTCGCTCTATCTCGGCACCAGCCGCAATCCGGACGACAGCCTGAACAAGGCGGAATATCTGGCGCTGAAATATGGCAACCGCCACGGCATCGTGACCGGCGCCACCGGCACCGGCAAGACCGTGACGCTGCAGGTGCTGGCCGAGAGTTTTTCCGAGGCCGGCGTTCCCGTCTTTGCCGCCGACATCAAGGGCGATCTCTCCGGCATTGCGGCCATGGGCGAACCGAAAGACTGGATCACCCAGCGGGCGGCGCAGATCGGCTTCACCGATTACGCGCCGGCTGAATTTCCGGTGATCTTCTGGGACATCTATGGCGAGAAGGGCCATCGGGTGCGCACCACGGTCGCCGAAATGGGCCCGCTTCTTCTCTCGCGCCTGATGAATGCCTCGGAGGCGCAGGAAGGCGCGCTCAACATCGCCTTCAAGATTGCCGATCAGGGCGGCTTGCCGCTGATGGACCTGAAGGACCTGCAGGCGCTGCTCACCTATATGGCAGAGCATGCGACAGAGCTTTCCAGCCAGTTCGGTCTGATCTCCAAGGCCTCGATCGCCACGCTGCAGCGGGGTCTGCTGATCCTCGAGCAGCAGGGCGCGCAGAATTTCTTCGGCGAGCCAGCATTGGCCGTGACCGACATCATGCGCACCACCCATGACGGGCGCGGCGCGATCTCGATCCTTGCCGCCGACAAGCTGATGATGAACCCGCGTCTTTACGCAACCTTCCTGCTGTGGCTGCTCTCCGAGCTCTTCGAGGAACTGCCGGAAGTGGGCGATCTCGACAAGCCGAAGCTCGTCTTCTTCTTCGACGAGGCGCATCTCCTGTTCAACGACGCGCCCAAGGTGCTGATCGAGCGAGTCGAGCAGGTGGTGCGGCTCATTCGCTCCAAGGGGGTGGGCGTCTATTTCGTCACGCAGAACCCGCTCGACGTGCCGGAGACGGTGCTCGCGCAGCTCGGCAACCGCGTGCAGCATGCGCTCAGAGCCTATACCCCGCGCGAGCAGAAGGCGGTGAAGACGGCGGCCGATACGTTCCGCCCCAACCCGGCCTTCGACTGCGCCACGGCGATCACCCAGCTTGGGATCGGCGAGGCGCTGGTCTCGACGCTGGAGGCCAAGGGTATCCCTTCCATGGTCGAACGCACGCTCATCCGCCCGCCTTCCGGTCGGGTCGGGCCGCTCAGCGACGCCGAGCGGCAGAAGGTGATGGGTCTGAGCCCGGTGGCCGGCCAATACGACATCGATCTCGATTCGGAATCGGCCTACGAGATCCTGACGGCGCGGGCAAAGAAGGCGGCGGAGGCGGAAGCTGCAAAGCGCGCGGCGGAGGAGAAGGCCGCCGGCGGCGACAGCGCGGCCGGCCGCTGGACATTGCCCGGCTTTGGCGACGAGCCCGCGGAAACGGCGAGCGGGCGGACGACGAAGCGGAGCTCCGGTTACCAGCGCGAAACGGTGATCGAGGCGGCGATGAAGAGCGCAGCGCGTTCGGTGGCAACTTCGGTGGGCCGGGCGCTGGTGCGGGGGATCCTCGGCAGCCTTCGGCGCTGAGGTTTCAATTTTGCGACAAAACACAAGAACTGAGTGACGAAAGCTCGGCATCGTCCCCAGATTTTGTTCACCTCCCCGCAACCATCCCTGATATATACTCGGTGTCGCCACAATTCCCGCGAAAGCGCGCGGGGGTTACATGGGGTTGAGCGTGGACAGCAGTCTGGATCACATCGTTCTGATCAACAACGCGAAGCGCGCGCTTGAACGCGGTCGCTTCGAGCTGACCTATCAGCCCATCTATTCCGTCGATCATCGTGAAGTGGACAGCGTGGAAACGCTGCTGCGCTGGCGCCTGTCCCCGGGCCGGCTGGCTGTCGCGCAGGATTTCCGCTCCGTCTTTCGCGATCCGATGCTATCGCTCTCGATTCGCGACTTCGTTCTGTCGACCACGCTGCGCCAGGCGGCGCGCTGGCGGGCGGAAGGCCACGATTTGGGGCGAATCAGCATCAATGCCACGCCCTTCGACCTTTGCGCCGGAGACTTCGCCCTCAGGCTGACCGACATGGTGCAGGATTTCGGCCTGACGCCCGAGATGTTCGAGATCGAGGTGGCGGAGCCCGCCTTTTACGGTCCGCTCTCCAAGGCCGTGGGGCTGGCGCTCGAGGCATTGCATTATTGCGGCTTCTCGCTTGCCATGGATAATTTCGGCGCCACCCATGCGGGGCTTTCGGCGCTGCGCAACCACCGCTTCCGCCGCCTGAAGATCGACCATGCGCTGATGCGCAGCGCGCTTACCAATCCCGTCGACAAGGCGATCGTGCGCCATGTGATCGCGCTTGGCCATGATCTCGGCATGATCGTGACGGCGGCGGGCGTGGAAAGCGAAGACCAGATGGAAACGGCGGTGCAGCTCGGTTTCGACAGCGTGCAGGGTTTCTTCGTCTGCGTGCCGAAGGAGGCAGAGCTTGTGCCACGCGTCTGCCACGTGCTCAATCTGCAGGGCCGTTCGGGCTGAACTTGCCCCTGCCCTTTCGCGCCCTGGCGTGACATGGCAGGATCGCTGGCATGACCATCCTCATCTATCCGCTTGCGGCGCTTGCCGAGATTGCCGGCTGTTTTGCCTTCTGGGCCTGGCTGAAGCTCGACCGGTCGCCACTCTGGCTCCTGCCCGGCCTCGTCTCGCTCGCCTTGTTTGCCTGGCTCTTAACGCTCGTGCCGTCTGAGGCGGCGGGGCGCGCCTATGCGGCCTATGGCGGCGTCTATATCGCCGCGTCGCTGATCTGGCTCTGGGTGATCGAGGGGCAAAGGCCGGATCGGTTCGATCTCACGGGCGCTGCGATCTGCCTTATGGGTGCTGCGGTGATCCTCTTGCCTTCCAGAGGCTGAGTGGCTTCCCCTCAAAAGCCAGGATGCCGGCTTGCGGAATTTCCGTATATACATAAACTTTGGTGATCGTCTGGGATGAACCAAAGCGGTTGGCGACTATCGACAAGCACGGGCTGGATTTTACCGACCTCTCGCTGGAGTTCTTCGAGCACGCGGTGATCCGGCCAGCCAAACGCGGCAGGCTGCAGGCGATCGGTCGCCTGGCGGATGGGACGGTGGCCGTGATTTTCGTGCGGCTCGGGACCGAGGGCCTTTCGGTGATTTCCATGCGCGCCGCAAATTCGGCCGAGCGGAGGGCATTGCGATGAAGAAGACCAAGCCTGTTACAGACGGTTTCCGGGAAGGTCGTGGCTATACCCGCGCCGACTGGGACGAGGTGAGCAACAATCCGGAGATGACCGAGGAGGAGTTGAAGGAACTGCGTCCCTTCCGCGAGGTGTTTCCCGAACTTGCCGCCTCGATCGACCGCAAGCTTGGGCGCCCCAAGGCCGAAACGCCGAAGAAAGCGATCAGCCTGAGGCTCGACCAGGAGGTCATCGACCGGTTCAAGGCAACCGGCGATGGCTGGCAGTCGCGGATGAACGAGGCCTTGCGCAAGGCGGTGGGACTATGAATCCTACCCTGCCAGGAGCACGCCGACCATTTCACCCACATGGATAGAAAAGATGCAGGCCGATCTCCTTATCGCCATTGAACCACCGCGCCAGCCTGGCGTCATCCGGCTTCTTGAGCTGTCGAACGCCTACGCGGCATCGCTTTATCCGGCCGAAAGCAACCATATGCTGCCGCTTGACGAGCTAGAGCAGGACAGCGTTTCCTTTTTCGTCGCACGAACTGGTGATACGGTCCTTGGCTGCGCGTCGCTGGTCCGTCACGCCGACGGAACCGCCGAGATCAAGCGGATGTTCGTGGACAAAGCCGCCCGCGGGACGAGGCTTGGCAAACACCTGCTCGAAGCGCTGGAAAAAGAAGCGGTAAGGCGCGGGATGTCGATCATCCGGCTGGAAACCGGGATCTATCAGCCCGAGGCGATCGGGCTTTACCGCAAGGCGGGCTACCAGGAAGTCCCACCCTTCGGCGACTACAAGCCTGATCCGCTCAGCCTTTTCATGGAGAAGCGGTTCGGCGAGTCAGGGTGAATTCACAGAGTTTTCCACCCTTCCACCAGCATCGGCGCTGCCACAGCCACCAGCAGCCAGCCGGCGGCGCGGCCGATCCAGATGGTGACTTCAGGTTTGGCGGTGAGCGCATCCCTGCCCTTTGCCGCCGCGATGGCCAGCCCGCCATAGACCGTTGCCTGCAGGAGCAGGGTCAGCGCGCCCATGATCAGCGCCTGGCGCCAGAAGGGGCCGTATTCGGGGCGCATGAATTGCGGATAGACCGCGAGGATGAAGAGCCAAGCCTTCGGGTTGAGCAGGCAGGTGATGAGACCCTGCGTGAAGATCCGTGCCGTCCGGTGTAGCGTCGAAGCCTCGATGCCGTCGATGACGATGGCGCTCTTGGCGAGCGTGTAGCCGATCCAGATCATATAGAGGGCGCCGATCACCAACATGGGGCCGGCGAGTTGCGGCACCAGCGTCGACAGCGCGGTCACGGCGACCGTACCGAACAGCGTGTGGAAGGCGCCGCCGAGCATGATGCCCGACGTGGCGGCAATCCCGGCGCGGCGACCGCCGGTCAGTCCATTGGCAATGACGAAGATCATGTCCATGCCGGGCACGACGATGATGCCCGCGAGCAGGAGGGTAAAGAGCCAGAGATTTTCGGCATAAGTCATGTCAGTTGTCTCGGTTGCGCGATGGATGGCTGAGCCAGATTCTCACCTGTTTTTCAGCCTGTTGCGCCATGCTATATCGGGAGCCAACTGACAGAGGTGTGTCAGTTGTGACGAGGACATCGCATGCGCAAGGCTTCCCGGCTGTTCGAGATCATCCAGATATTGCGCCTGGCGGACCACCCGATTACCGCGCAGCAGATCGCGGAGAAGCTGGAGGTCACGCAGCGGTCGATCTATCGCGATATCGCCGCCCTCCAAGCGATGCGCGTGCCGATCGAGGGCGAGCGCGGCATCGGCTATATCCTGCGCCCCGGATTTCACCTGCCGCCCTTGATGTTCACGCCGGAGGAGACGGAGGCGATCGTGCTTGGCATGGCGCTGACGAAGCGGACGGCCGACCCCGAGCTGCGCGAGGCCTCGGCGCGGGTGCTGGACAAGATCGCGGCGGCACTGCCCGATCCTTTACGTGAGGCCATGATCTCGCGCACGCTTTATGCCTGGGGGCGCGTCGCGGAAGCGCCCGAGGCGATCGACTTTGCGATGATCCGCCGGGCGATCCGCGACGAGGAGAAGCTCGAGATCGACTATGTCAACGAACAGCAGCAGGCGACCACACGGACAATCAAGCCGATCGCCGTCATCCATTATGCCGAGGCGGCGGTGATCGTCGGCTGGTGCGAGCTGCGCGCGGGCATCCGCAACTTCCGGGTCGACCGAGTCAGGGACTGCCGCGCGACGGCAACGCATTTTCGCCGCGAGGGCGACAGGCTGCGCAAGCTGTGGGTGGCCGGGTGGGAGACGGGCACGAAAAGCTGAGCCGCGGTCTCGTTTCCCATCATAAAGAAGAAAACGCCCGCTGCTCGGGTGAGCAACGGGCGTCCCGATTTTCAGATCGTAGCGTAGAGATCAGACGGCGACCGCCATCCGCCGCGCTTCGCGGAACGACACCAGACGGCCGCGGGCTTCGTCCCAGAGGACGAGTTTCACGCAGGCGAAGCTTTCCTTCAGCGTGATGCGGCTAATCGACTTCAGCTCCGGGTGGTCGCGCAGGACTTCCGGCAGGCGGTAGAAGGGGATCTTGCTGGAGAGGTGATGCACATGGTGCACGCCGATATGGCCGGTCAGCCAGCGCAGGCCCCAGGGCAGATCGTAATGCGAGGCGCCGTGGAGGGCCGCATGCTGGAACTGCCACTCCGGAGGGTTCGACCAGTGGGTGTCTTCGAACTGGTGCTGGACATAGAAGAGCCAGATGCCGAGCGCACCGGCCAGCAGAACGATCGGCAGATGCACGATCAGGAAGGTATCGAGACCGGCAAGCCAGATCATCAGCGCGGCCATCGCGACCATGCCGGCATTGGTGGCCATGGTCGAGACCCAGGGCAACGCGCCGTCCTTCATCATCCCGAAGGGCAGACGCTGCTTTAAGAGGAAGACCCAGATCGGGCCGATGCCGAAAAGCACGAGTGGGTTGCGATAGAGGCGGTAGCCAAGCTTCTTCCAGCGCGGCAGAGCGCGATATTCGGAGACGGTCAACGTGGTGATGTCACCAACGCCGCGCTCCTCGAGATTGCCGGCGGTCGCATGGTGTTCGGCATGCGCGCGGCGCCAGTAGTCGTAGGGCGTGAAAGTCAGGACACCGAGCAGGCGGCCGGTCCAGTCGTCGACCGAGCGGCGGGCGAAGAAGGCGCCGTGGCCGCAGTCGTGCTGGATGATGAAGAGGCGCAGCAGGAAGGCCGCGGCTGGCACGACGAGCACGAGGCCCGGCCAGAAGGAAAATTCGAAGCTTGCCCAGGCACCGAGCCAGAGCAGGATGAAAGGCACAAGTGTTACGCCGAGCTCGAAGCTCGAGCGCGTCAGGTCGGGCTTGCGATAGGCATTGACGATCTTCAGCCAGGTCTTGGCATCGGGTGTCGTCTCCTCGGCCATCTGTTCGTCGCGATAGTCGAATGCAGCACTCACAGGCGGACCTCCGACGGATGGATGGGAGAAAGGAAGGCAGCGAAGAGGCTGGATGCGCCCAGGATCGGGGCGCGCGACAGGGGGCATCCGAAGGAGAGGCCCTCAGCAATGGTCATGACAGGCTGGCTTTCGTGGCTTGAAAATCGCCCGCCACTCCTCAGCGGGCGTGGGTCTCCTAACAGATCAGCGCCGCCTTGTCGCCCTGGAACATCGGCCTCAAGCAACCTGCGGCATTTCGCCGAGGCGCGAATGAGCGGCGGAGTGCGCGCTGAACAGCCTGCGGGCTGAGGCCGAAAAGAAATGCCCCGCGGCAGAGCGCGGGGCGAGATGAGGCGACTGAAGCTGCGGGCGCGGTGTCTGCTGCCCGTGGGCTGGCTCAGTTCACCGGCTTCAGCGTGGCGAGGATCTTGCCGACTTCGGGCATGTTCTCCGCTTCGGTTTCCGTCGATGCCCAATAGGTGACGATGGCGATCTTTTCTTCGGAGAGGCCGATGATGCCGACGCCGATCGAGACGGGGCCGTCCTTGTCGGTGCCCTTCCAGTCAATGGTCTGGAACGGCATGCCGTTCAGCTGATCCTTCGATTCGTGCTGGCTTGCCGGATCGGGCACGACGCCGTTTTCTTCGAGGAAGGCGAAGACGTCGGTCATGACCTGGTCCATGTCCTCGTCACCGGCGACATCGAAGGAGATATAGGTGCCGGCGTCGGGCGAACTGCCTTCGACACCGTAATCGGTCTCGGTCGGCTGCCAATCGTCGGGGATTTCGACCGACGCGGCCGGATCGTCGGACGGGAAGGAGAAAGTGCCGGCGACGGAGGTCGTGGCGGTGATCAGGAGAATGGCGGTGGCGGCGAGAAACTTGTTCATCGGATGAGCCCGTGGATGAGTGAGGAAAGGCCGGCGAAACAAACTTAAGCGCATGCGCCGACCGGCCTGTTCCTAACAATCGCGCGTGAAAATTCTCGTACTGTTTTTGTGGGAACCGCGCTTCCGGCGAACAAAATTATCGCAATTTTCCGATATGGATAAAAATTGCCAAACCGTCACTCAGATCTGGTCTCCGGATTCATTTTTCAGTGAGGCGACCGACCGTGATTGTGCCAATCATATCAGGTCGTTGGGCCGCTTCGACCGCGGCCGTGGCGGGGGCCTGCAGGCGGCTTTGGCCATTTGAGCTTGTGTCAGGGGCTTCGAACGCCTATATTGACGCTATCGAAGATTGCGAGCGACTTTGTCTACGCGCCTCCGGCGCACGCCAGATTTCCTTCAACGTCGATATACCCGCCGTGCGAATGTCTCGCCGGCATCTCCAACGATTGAAAGGAAATCGTTATGAACACAGGTACCGTTAAGTGGTTCAACAGCACCAAGGGTTTTGGTTTCATCCAGCCGGATGAAGGCTCTGCCGACGTGTTCGTGCACATCTCCGCCGTTCAGCGTGCCGGCATGCGTGATCTGGTCGAAGGCCAGAAGATCTCGTACGACATCGTCCAGGACAAGCGTTCGGGCAAGAGCTCGGCCGACAACCTGCGCGCCGCTTAATGTTTTGTCGCTCGCCCCGCTGACCACGGAAGTACTGGCAGAGGGGGGCTGAGTGGCGAGGGAAGGTCGGGTTTCGCCCGGCCTTTTTTGTTTGCTTCGAACGCATCCTGCGTTTCGCTTGCCATCTTTCCCGACCTTTTCGGGATCTCCGCCGGGGCCTGGCGCGTTAGCCTAGCGTATCCCCTTTTCGCAACTCCAGATCAATCGGGCCCAAAGCCCGGAAAGGAAACGACCGTGCAAGTTCTCGTTCGTGACAACAATGTCGACCAGGCACTCCGCGTGCTGAAGAAGAAGATGCAGCGCGAAGGCCTGTTTCGCGAAATGAAGGCCCGCAGCGCCTTTGAAAAGCCGTCTGAAAAGCGCGTTCGCGAAAAGGCTGAAGCCGTTCGCCGCCAGCGCAAGCTCGCGCGCAAGAAGATGCAGCGCGAAGGCCTGCTGCCGTCGCCGAAGAAGGCTGTGCGCGCGCGCTGATGCCGACACCCTCCGTGCGCCTTCGGGCGCGCGGATGTCTGCCCGAGGAAAGCGAGCCGCCTTCCTCCGTCACCCGGTTCCGGTCCCCTGGACTGAAGCCATCCCCCTCCACCCATGCCACGACAGGCAGCCAGGCTGCAGGAAGGACCCGGACATGACCGCTACCAAAGAGACTTTCTTCAAGCCCGAGAAGATTTCGCCGCAGGACAAGGCCGCGACCACCGACAGTGTCGCCCGTTCCCTGATCGCGCAGGAAGCAACCGCGCGCGAACGCAAGACCGAAGCGCTGAAGGCGCTGCGTCTGGAGCGCGAGGCGCTCGAGGCCGAACAGGCGCCCGCGCCGAAGAAGCGCGCCGTCAAGAAGGCCGTGAAGCGCGGCTGAGGCCGGCGCTCGAGAAATCCTTCAGCAGACTCAATTCAAAGGGCCGGAGCGCGATGCGTGCTCCGGCCTTTTGCCTGTCACTTTTGCGCGGCCGTCAGGTTGAAATAGGCGCCCTGAGGGTCGACGCAGGCGGCAATCCACGAGCCGCCGGGCACCTGATGAGGGCCCATCAAGAGTTGGCCGCCGAGCGACTGCATCTTCTCGATCGCAGCATCGATGGCCGGGACGATGAAGTAGAAGCCCCAATAGGGCATCGGCATTTCCGGACGCTTGGTCATCATGCCGCCGATGCCGCGGTCGCCGAGCTTGAAGGTCTGGTAGATGCCCATGGCGTCCATGTCGACGGCCATGTCCTTTTCCCAGCCGAAACGGGCAGCGTAGAAATCCCAGACCTTTTCCCAGTCGCCGGCCATCAGCTCGTTCCAGCCGACCGTGCCGGTGCTGCCGGGGGTTGGCCAGTTGCCGGTCTCGCCGTCTGGCATTTGCGGGGTCATGATGCAGACGACCGCGCCTTGCGGATCGGCGACGACGGCGAAGCGACCGATACCGGGGATGTCTTCCGGCGCACGGTGGACCGCACCGCCTTCTGCCTCGTATTCCGCGGCGGTCTTGTCGACATCGTCGACGGCGATGTAGCCGGTCCAGTTGGGTGGAATGCCCTGCCCCTTCATCTCGTCGGTCAGCGCCATCATGCCCGCGACGCCCGAGGGAAAGCCCGGCACGGCAAAGGTGGTGTAGGTGAAGCCTTCCATGTCCATGTCGGTCGGCTCCCAGCCGAGCAACGGGCCGTAAAAGGCCCTGGCTGCGGCCGGATCCGGGGTCATCAGTTCATGCCAGATGAATGTGCCATGCATGCGTTGTCCCTCTCTCTTGTGATGCCCGCTTCAGCCGATGCGTTTTGCCTGGCTGGTCATGAAGGTCTTGAAACTGCCGTCCGGCTGGCGAATGCTGCCGGAGAAGCTGCGCGTGTCATCATCGATGAAGTGGATGACGTCGCGATAAAGCTCGGTGCGTTCGGGGTCCTGCATGCTCGGGCCTTCGGCCTCCAGCACCAGCGTCTGCCCCTCGTCCTCGAGCCAGCCCTTGTAGACCCAGAACTTGTCCATCATCGAGCCGATCCAGCTGCCGACATAGTGGCCGCTGCGCGGATCATAGCCGAGGGTCATGATCATGGTGGCGGTATCGTCACCCATGCTGCCCTGCCCTTCGGCCACGACCCAGAGGCCGCCGATGGAACGCACCTTCTCGGTCCAACGCTTCAAGGGATCTTCCGGATCGTACCCTTCCACCGCGTTGGAAGTGACATAGAGCCAGTCACCGACGAGGCGGTCGAGCACCTTGTGGTGTTCGCTCGGTTTGGGAAATTCCATCACCTTCCCTCCCTCAGTGGCAGCAGCCGGACGATGCGGCCGGCTTTGCGACATACTCGTCCTTGCGCTTGACGAAACTGAGCGTGCCCGTCTCGTTGCGGCCGAGCGGGGCATGATCGAGGATCATCAGCGCGCCGAGCGCCTCTTCGCCACCGCGGGCATATTGCGAATAGGTATGGAAGATCTCGCCCTTCTCGTTCTTGTAGAACGCGGAGAGGCCGGGGAGTTCGTCGAAGGCCTGCTCGCTCGGGGTCTGGCGGAAGTTGTAGTTCACCGATCCGGAGGCGAGCTCTTCCTTGGTGAAGGAGACGTGGAAATCATAGTTGAAGTCGCTGCCGAAGGACGAGACCCAGGGAAAATGCCAGTTCATGCGGCGCTTATAGGCTTCGATCTTCTCGACCGGCGCGCGCGACACGGCCACAAGGGTCACGTCGTGATTGTTCAGGTGGGGAAGCATGCCGTCGATGTGGTCGGCGAAGAAGGAGCAGCCCTCGCAGCCGGCATCCCAATCGGGATGAAACATGAAATGGTCGATCATCAGCTGGCTGCGGCCGTCGAAGAGATCCGACAGCGTCTTTTCGCCTGACGACGTCTGGAAGCGGTAGTCCTTCTCCACCTTCACCCATGGCAGCGCCAGACGGGCGGCGTTGACCCGGTCACGCTGGCGCGTGAGTTCCTTCTCCTGCTGCAGCAGGGCCTTGCGGGCCTCAAGCCACTCCTCGCGCGAGACAACACGGGAGGCCGGATCGGCCTCAGGCTCCAGTTTAGCGGCATATTCCATTGTTCTGACCCTCCTCTTGACATTTACGTTGATATCAACATATTTAGTCCATGTCAAACATGCCCCTGATTCCCTATTCCACGACCATTCATGTGCGCGATACGTGTCTGTGCCTGCATGCGCAGCGGGCAGCCCGGGCGCTTGCCCGACGCTTCGATCTCGCCTTGAAGCCGACGGGGCTGACGAACCAGCAGTTTTCTCTGATGATGGCCTTGAACCGGCCGGAGCCGCCGCCGATGGGACCTGTTGCCAGACTTCTGGCCATGGATCGCACGACACTGACGGCCGCGCTGAAGCCCTTGTCCGCCCGCGGATGGGTGACGATCGAGCCGGATCCGAAGGACAAGCGCGGCAAGCGGCTGAAGCTCTCAGCCGAGGGGGCGGCGGCACTCGCCAGTGCCGTGCCGATCTGGAAAGAGGTGCATGCCGAGATCGAGGCCGGGATCGCAAGCGATCCGGTGGTGCTGCGTCAGGGGCTGCTCGAAATCAGCGCGTAAAGCCCTCAGCCCGCCAGCCCAAGCGGCATGGCCGCCAGGGGGCCAAGCAGCATCAGCGTCGCCATGCCAAGCGCAATCCGGTCACGACCCTCAAAAAGCGGGCCACGAAAGGCGGCTCTGGGGTAGCGGTGGCGGATCTGGTGACGGGTGCTCTCGTCGACCGGAGCATCCGGCGACAGGCGGGCATCTTCACGGATTTCATTGGCCGTGGTCGTGTGCATGGGGTTGTCCTCGAGTTTGTGGGTCTCAAGAGCGAACCGAAATCCCGGCGAAGTGTTCCCCGCCGCCCCTGCCCAACCCGGGCCCGGAGCTTCTGCCGCTACCGCCCGAGCGCCTCGATCACCAGCCTTGCCGCCGCCGCACCGGAATTCTGCTGCTGACCGGTGATCAGCCGGCCGTCGCGGATGGCGAAGGGCTCGAACATGCCGTGGACGACGAAATTGGTGTCTTCGAGCTTTCTTGCCTCCTCCTCGATGCGGAAGGGCTGGATGCGTTTGCCGACGAAACCGTCGGCAAAATCCTCTTCGCTGTCGGCAAAGCCGGTCCAGGTCTTGCCCTTCACGAGAAGCTCGCCGCCGGAGAGGCGCGTCTTCAGGAGGATGCAGGTGCCATGGCAGACGACGGCAACGATCTTGCCCGCCTCGTAAGCCCTGGCGACGAAGGCGTGCAGGTCCTTGTCGTCGATCATCGTCACCATGGGCGACTGGCCGCCGATGACGAGTATCGCGTCATAGGTCGAGAGATCGACATTGGCGATCGCGGGCGTGTTCTTGAGCAGTGCGGCGTGGCTTGCCGAGGTCTTGAAGCCGAGCGAGAGGATATCGTGGGCGGAGTAGCCCGAAGCGTCCTCGGGATCGGAATAGGCATCACCGGCGAGATCACCGCCGGCGGGGCTGGCAATGTCGATCGCATAGCCTGCCTCATGAAAGGCCCAATAGGGATGGGTGAGTTCGGCCCACCAGAAGCCGATCGGCCAGCCTGTCGTGGGCGAAATGGCGTGATTGGCTGCGATGATCAGGATGCGCTTGCTGGGGGTGCTGTCAGACGAGTTCGACATCAGGAGATCCTTTTCGGTTTCGATCACTCGATTTCGGGTGTTGCGGCGCGGCGGATGGCATCCGCGAGCAGCGCTGGCGCCGTCACATGCGGGACGTGGCCCGTGTCCAGGGGGACGACTTCGTCGACCATGGCTCGTCCGATCATGGTCAGTTGAAAGTCGGTCGAGATCGCCTTGTCGCGCAAAGTGGCCACATAGGCTTTCCGCAGCGTGCCGAAGCGACCCGCAGTGAGCGCGACCGGCGTTGCAAGCGGCGCCAAGGGCTCTTCGACCATGGCGTTGGCGATGCCCTCTGCCGTCTGCGGATCGGCATCGTTGGCGAAGATGGCGGCCCGATCGCGCATGTTCACCGCTGCGGTGCCGCGTTCCCCATCGACCTGGAAGCTGTCCTTCTGCCAGCCACCATGATGGTCGGCCGTGGCGAGATCCTGCAGGCTCTCGCCCGGCTTCATGCCGACACGCGGCAGGTAGGCGGCGACATAGACAAGTCCGGAGAGCCTGGCGGGATCGGCCTCCGCCACCGCCGAGATCACCAGACCGCCGAAGCTATGGCCGACCAGCGTGACCTTGCCATCGGGGTCTGCAGCTGCGGCTTTCTCGACGGCGTCTGCGACTGCTGCGACATGGTCGGCCATGGTGATGTCCTTGGGTGAACGGCCATCGCCGGCGCGGCCTGGCAATTCTACGGCGACAACGGTCTCGCCGGCTGCGGTCAGCGCATCGGCTGTCCGGCCCCAGGCGGCCGAGGTCTGGAAGGCGCCGTGCACCAGAACGAAGGTTTCGGCGGAAGCGGATGTGGCAAGGGCGCAGGCAAGCGCGCCCAGAAGCAGCGGCTTCGGGTTCATCGGTCGTTCCTCTTGCGGGTTGGAGACGGCGCGCGCCTCAGGTCGCGACGGCGGGCAGATCGTACCAGTCGGGTTTGGACTCGCTCCACAGGTTCTTGACGATGCGGTGGCCGGTCGGGCCTTCGATCAGGCCAGCGGAGATCAGCCAGCGGCCGGCTTCGGTGACTTCTTTCACGACACGGGCGCCGCAGGTGGCGCAGAAGGCGCGGCGGGCCGCGGCCGAGGACTGGTACCAGACGAGATGCTCGGTGCCGGTCGTCTCCACCTCCGAGGCCGGCACGGCGAGGAAGGCGTTGAAATTGCCGTGCATCTTCTGGCAGTCGTCGCAATGGCAGGCGAGGACGCCGGCGGCACTCGTCGGCAGTGTCAGATGAACCTTGCCACAGTGGCACCGAGCATTCAGGCGATCGCTCATACTCTGTCTCCCTTCCTTGTCTTTGTGAAACCCCGCCGTTTACGCCGCGGGCATATCGACCGCCGCGAGCGCCCACATGCGGCCCTTGCCGCGCAGCAGGGCCTGGTTGATCCAGACCATGGCAAACGGCTCGAGGAGCCGCGCGCGGATGAGACTACCCGCATCGAGCGGCTCGAAGCCGAGATCGGCCAAAAGAGAGGCGACCGCGGCCTTGGCCTCGGGATCATCGCCGGCCATGAACTGGACGGGTCGATGCGGCAGGCGCGCATTGTCCTGCATGATCTCAGCGCCGACCTGGTTCAGGGTCTTCACCAGGCGGGAACCGGGCAGCCAGGACTGCACCCGTTCGCCACCGCTTTCCGAGTGGCCGATGGCGAGCGACAGAGTGCCGTCGAGCATGGCAAGCGGGTTCATGCAGTCGATGACGATCTTGCCGGAGAGATCGCCGAGCGTTTTGACGGCCGCTTCCGCCTGATCCCAGGGCAGCGCGAGGATGACGATGTCGGCCGCCTGCGCCGCCTCATGCGGATCTGTCAGCCGTGCGCCGGTTTCTGCCCCTAGTGCGATCAGTTCAGGACGGGTCGTGTCGCGGACGCCGAGCGTAACATCATGGCCCCTACCCTTCAGACCGCGGGCGATGGCGCTGCCGACATTGCCGGTTCCGATGATGGCGATCTGCATGTCGTCCTCCTTGCGCATCCGATGCACACAGGGATAAGACAGTCGTGACTGGCGTAAAATCGAAATCGAATCATGTCTGACTTAAGCCAAATCGAACTCAGAAAACTGGACCTGACGCTGCTTCTGGTTTTTCTCGGGCTCATTCGGCATCGCAAGGCTGCGGCCGTTGCGACCGAGCTCGGGCTCACCCAGTCGGCCATCAGCCAGGCGCTGAAGCGGCTGCGCGACGTCTTCCGCGACGAGCTCTTCCTGCGCCGGCCCCACGGGATGGAGCCGACGGCGGCGGCACTCGCCCTCGAGGTGCCGGTGGCCCAGGCGGTGGCAGCGCTCCGCAGCGCGCTGACGGTGACCCGCAGCTTCGATCCGGCAACAGCCGATGGAATCCTCAGGATTGCAGCGCTCGATTCCGAGCAGGCGGTGATCATGCCGCGCTTTGCGGCCCGTATCCATGCGCTCGCACCAAGCCTCAGGCTGTCCGTGCTGCCGCTTGGGCGGCGTGACGCGATCGAGGCGCTTGGAGACGGACGTGCCGAGCTTGCGCTTGGTTTCCTCTGGGATGCGCCGGACAGCCTTTCGAGGCGCCGCCTGTATGACGAGAGCTTCCTCGTGGCGGGGCGTCCGTCCTCCCTGCCCGAGGCGCCCGAGATCACGCTCGATGCCTATTGTGCCGCCGAGCATGTGCTGGTTGCGCCGGGCGGGGATCTGACCGGGATTGCCGACCGGACGCTGGAGGCGCTCGGGCGCAGCCGGCGGATCGTGCTCGGTCTGCCGTCCTTCCTGCCGGCACTTGCCGCGGTTGCCCAGTCGGATGCGATCGTCACCCTGCCGCGGAGGGTGGCGCAGGATTTTGCCGGCGGTTTCGGCCTCGTGACCGCCGAGCCGCCGATTGCGATCCGCCGCTTTCCCGTCTCCGCCTTCTGGCACCGGCGCAATGACAGCGATCCGTTGACGCAGTGGCTCGTTCAGGAACTCCTCAGGACGCTCGGCTGAGGCGAACGCAAGAAGGCCGGCACGAGGCCGGCCTTCGGGCGGTGGATGATCTCGATTGCGATCGATCAGACGACCGAGACCGGCACTTCGGTCGAGGTGCGCATGGCGTGGCTGTAGGGGCAGACGATATGGGCGGCGGCAACCAGACGCTCTGCCAGTTCGCGCTCCATGCCGGGGATTTCGACCGAGAGCTTCACCTCGATACCGAAGCCGGTGCCGTCTTCGCGCGGGCCGATGCCAACGTCGGCGGAGACCTTGGCGTTTTCCGGGATCTTCACCTTCTCCTTGCCGGCGACGGCCTTCAGCGCGCCGAGGAAGCAGGCGGAGTAACCGACGGCGAAGAGCTGTTCGGGATTGGTGCCGGTCGCGCCGTCGCCGCCGAGCTCCTTCGGGGTGGTGAGCGTCACATCGAGAACGCCGTTGTCAGAGGCGCCGTGGCCGGAGCGGCCGCCGGTGGCATGTCCATGTGCGGTGTAAAGAATAGCCATAGGGTGTTCTCCTTGTTTTCGGGTTGGTGAGCTTCTATATAGGGTACAATTGAATTGTGTGCAATTGTTTTTTGCACATTGAAATTCACAGCCGTTTTGGTCACTGTGCAAACAATAGAAGCCGATGGGGGTTCATCAAGGGCTATGGACAAGGAAACGCTGGAAAAGGAATTGAAGCTGGACAGGCAGCTGTGCTTCGCGCTTTACGGCGCCGCGCATGCCTTTACCCGTGCATACAAGCCGCTGCTCTCGCCGCTTGGCCTCACCTATCCGCAATATGTGGTGATGATGGCCCTGTGGGAGGAGGACGACATTTCGGTGAAGGCGCTTGGCGAGAAGGTGGGGCTTGATTCCGGTACGCTCTCTCCGCTCCTGAAGCGGCTCGAACAGATCAACTATGTCGCGCGGCGCCGCGATGCGGCCGACGAACGCGTCGTCTTCATCACGCTGACCGAAGAAGGCCGGCAGCTGAAGGCGCGCGCGCTGGAAGTCTTCCAGTCGATCGGCAGCCAGCTCGGCTGCGACATCGGCGAGATCGAGAGCCTGCGGGACAGCCTGAAGCGGCTGAAGACGCAGCTCGAGGCGATCGAGGAGGTCTGAGACCTCGCCCGCATGCCGACCTGAAGCCGAGACGGGAAAGGTCCGGCCGCGCCTTGCTGCCGCCCTGTTTGCCCTCGATTCAGGGCGAACAGGAGACTTGCATGATTTCAGTACCACTTCATTCGCCCCGCCGGATCGCGACCGGGATCCGCACCCTCCTTTTGCCCTTGCTCGTTCTCGCTGCCCTGCCCTCTCTCGCAGAGGCCGGTCCGGAGGAGATCGTCGCGTCGGCCAAGCGCGTCGAACAGAAGCTCGACATGCGGGTGGGCTTTGCCGTCATCGATACCGGCGACGGCACCGTCACCGGCTACCGGCAGAACGAGCGTTTTGCCATGGCCAGCACCTTCAAGGCGCTTGCCTGCGCGGCCGCGCTGTCGCGTGGCGAGGCGGTTTTGGCCAAGAAGACGACGATCCGACAGGCGGATCTTCGGCCGCATTCTCCGGTCACGGAAAAGCGAGTTGGCACCAGCATCAGCACTCGCGCGCTCTGCGAAATCACGCTGCGCACCAGCGACAACACGGCCGCAAATGCAGTTCTGAAGGCGCTGGGTGGGCCGGCGCAAGTGACAGGCTTCCTGCGGCAAATCGGCGATGAAACGACGCGGCTCGACCGGTATGAGCCGGAACTCAATGAAGCCAAGCCGGGCGATCCGCGCGACACCACGACACCGCAGGCGATGACCGAGACCTTGCGGCGGCTTTTGCTTCAGGATGCGTTGGACCCTGAAGCGCGTGACCAGCTGGAAGAGTGGATGGCGGCCAATGCCGTGGCCGGTGGGCTGTTGCGCTCGAGGCTGCCCGAGGGCTGGCAGATTGCCGACCGCAGCGGCGCCGGCGGCCATGGCACGCGCGGGGTCATTGCCCTTGTCCGCCCGCCTCAGGGGGCGCCGCTCGTCATCGCCATCTACATGGACGGGACAAAACATCCGCTGAAGGTCCGGGATGCGGCGATTGCGGAGATCGGCGCGGCGATTTTCGAGAGCTATCGGCGATGAGAGCGATGAGAGCCCCCTTCAGCCTTTGCCTCGGCCTCGCTTTCTCCTTGTTTCTCGCCGGCAGCACGATGATCGCTGCCGAGGCGAAGGCGGCCGAGCAGGAGGCGGGCACGGTGGCCGGGGAGCGCTCGGACTGGCAGACGAAGAAGTGCGATATCTATGCCAAGGCGCTGGCCGAGATCCTCGATCATGTGGGCCGTCAGGGCGTGTCCGAGCACTTCCTTACCCAGAACCAGGCTTTCATCGACAGCGGCTGCCTTGCCGATGTCGATGCCTGTCCGGAGAGCGAGGCGGAGATCGAGATCGCCAACGGGCTGACGATCGCCACCATGAATGCCGGGGCTGCGAGCTCGTTCAGCCCCTTTAGATGCCGAGGATGAGTGCGCGCTTTTTGCGCATCCGAAGACGGCGTGGAACAAGGAACTCATCTTCTTTCAAGGGGTTAACTCCAGGTCAATGGCGGCGACCACATTGCGTGGGTGCCGCGCGGACCATCAAGGAGAATGCCCATGCAAGTGCCCCAGAACGCCGTGATTGCCGTCGCTGATGGCGAGAAGCTGAGCCTGTTCCAGAACGAAGGCAATGCGCTGAACATCAAGCTCCGGGCCATTCCGGCGGAGGAGATCGACAGCTCGAAGATCGCTTCCGGCGGACGTCATCCCAGCAGTGCCGCCAACCCGGATGACGACCAGCAGGAAGAGGACGGCTTCAGCGGTGGCGTGACCGACATGCTCAACCGCCAGGTCCTCGACGGCAAGATCAAGGACCTGGTGATCGTTGCCGCGCCGCGGACGCTCGGCGAAATGCGCAAGGGCTATCACAAGCAGCTTTCGGCCGTGCTCGTCGGCGAACTGGACAAGGATCTCACCGGCCATTCAGTGCCGGAGATCGAAAAGGCGCTCGAGGCGGCCTGATCCCTAAAACGGATAACAATAACAATACGAGAAGGCCCCGTCGTTACCGGCGGGGCCTTTCGTGTGTCTGGCAGTCATTGAAGGCGGTCGATGGCCGTTACTGGCGAACGAGGATCTTTGCCTTGGTCGGCACGCGCTCGTAGAGGTCGATGATGTCCTGGTTCATCAGGCGGACGCAGCCCGAGGACACGGCCTTGCCGATGGAATTCCATTCCGGCGAGCCATGCAGCCGGTAGAGCGTGTCCTGGCCGTTCTGGAAGATGTAGAGCGCGCGGGCGCCGAGCGGATTGTCGAGGCCGCCGGGCTTGCCGCCGTTGCGGACGGAATAGATCTCGAGTTCCGGCTGGCGGGCGATCATTTCGTCCGGCGGGGTCCATTTCGGCCACTTCTGGCGCCACTGGATGACACCCTGGCCACCCCAGGCAAAACCATCACGGCCAATGCCGACGCCGTAACGCATGGCAGTGCCGCCGCGCTCGACGAGATAGAGGAAGCGGTTGGGCGTATCGACAACCACGGTGCCGGGAGCCTCGCCGGTGGGATCAATGACCTGCTGGCGGTAGAAGCGCTCCGGGATGCGCCAGTAGGGAACGGCCGGAATGACATAGCCGCCGTCATAGACTTCGCCATACATGGCATCGAGTTCGGGGGTGCGGCCCTTCGGGGCAGCCGGCACGACGGGACCTTCCAGCCGGGTGCCCGGCGGCAGAGGACGCGATGTGGTGCAGCTTGCAAGCAGGGATGCCGCGCCGAGACCTGTCAGGGACAGAAGCGAACGGCGGGTCAGATTCGATGTAGAGGACATGAAGGTATGAGTTTCCTGTAGCAGTTCTGCGGATGAAGACGCTGGGAGGTGCGCTTTGTTCCGCGATGATCCGATGCAAACAGGAAAGGTTCAATTAAAGCAACGCCGCCCCCCTTTCACGTTTTGGAGAGAGGGGGAAGGTCGCAAAAGAGTGTCGCTAAATGACAACAATCGGGGTGTTGTCCGGCACCCGGTCGAAGAGATCGATGACATCCTGGTTGAACATGCGCACGCAGCCGGATGAGGTTGCCTTGCCGACCGACTGCCAGTCGGGCGTGCCGTGGACGCGGTAGAGCGTGTCCTTGCCGTTCTGGTAGATATAGAGCGCACGCGCGCCGAGCGGATTGTTGCGGCCGGCGACGAGACCGCCCCGTTCGGCTGACACAGAGCGCAGGTTCGGATTGTTCTCCACCATGTCGTCCGTCGGGGTCCAGTGCGGCCATTTCGCCTTGCGCTGGATCACGCCCCTGCCCGACCAGGCATAGCCGTCGCGGCCAAGGCCAACGCCATAGCGGATCGCCTTGCCACCCGGCTGGACGAGATAGAGGTAGTGCGCCTTGGTGTCGACGACGATGGTGCCGGGGGCTTCGACGGTCTGATAGACCACTTCCTGACGCAGCATGTCGGCGCGCACCCGATCGAGCGGGATCGGCGACAGCGTGTGGCCGTCATCCACCACCAGACCATACATGGTCCGATGCAGCGGATTGGTCACCGGGAGACCATAGGTCTGGTGGAACTGCGTCTGGTAGAGATTGCGCCTTTGCGGCGCGGTCTGATCGGCAGCCGGCGGCGTGCGTGCTGGATCATACCAGACGGGGGCGACCTCGTCCTGGAAGACGTCGATGTTCATGCGGCTGGTGTCTGTCATCAGGATGCAGCCCGACAGCGACCCGACGAGCGCCGTGCCCAGCCAGAGCGACACAAGGCGTCTGGACAGGAGGGAGACCGGGCCTGAGGGCGTGGGTTTGGACATGCTGCACCGATTCACTGACATCGTTGCCCACACCCTGTCAGTCGCGGCTGGCGCGAAGCTTATGGCAGGCGGCTGGAGATCAGCGGGTGACAGCGCGATCATTTTTGGGCTGACCTAAGCCTCCCGATCTGCCGACACAGCCACTAGCCATTCATTTTATTCAGCTTTTTGCACTCAACCAGAAACTGTCGAACCGTGTGCTCCAACACTTTGGTTAACCGGGCCTCAATATATTGGCCGCAAGTGTGGAGACGTCATCGACTCTCCCTCCCAAGGACAGATTTAATGTTAGACAACATTCGCATAGGAAATAAGATATACATCGGCTTTGGGCTGGTGCTCGCGATACTGACAGTATTCGCGGGGATCTCGATCTACTCCAACCTCACCAATGCCGGCTATTTCGGCGATTATCGCAGTGCTGCGCGGCTGACGAACGAGTCCGGCCGTATTCAGGCCAATATGCTCGAGGCGCGCTTGTCATTTCTCAAGTATCGCGCCAACCAGACCGAAGAACTGCATCAGGAAGTCCTGAACCGTCTTGCGACGACGCGGCAGTCGATCGACGCCACGATGGCGATGGTGACGAACGATCGGGAGCGGGCGTTGGTGCAGGGTTTCACAACCCAGGTGCAGGCTTATGAAGACGGCTTCAAGAAGGTCGCCGATCTCCAGGCACAGCGCGCCGCTCTGGTGACGGAGACGCTCAATCCGCTCGGCTCGGGCATCGCCGAGGAACTCGCAGGAATCGGTCAGGCCTTCGAGGAGGCCGGCAACACGGCGGCCGCGTTTGCCGCCAGCCGCATGCAGTTCCAGGTGTCAAACCTCCGCCTTTCCGCCAACAAGTATCTGCTCGACAACAACGAGGCGAACTACACCGCCGCAATGAATGCCGCTGCCAAGGTTTCCGAAGAAGCCGCCAAGGTCGGCGCGCTGATCGTCGACCCCGGTCGGGCCGAGCGCTTCAAGGCGATCAACAGCAATATCGCTTCCTATGTCGATGCCTTCAGCAAGGTTCATGGCGTCGTCACCGAGCGCAACAGCGTCATCACCGGCACGATGGATGTGGCAGGCCCGGCCGTGACCAGTGCGGTGGAAGATCTGAAGCTGGAACTGAAAAAGAACCAGGATACGCTGGGTCCGATGATCGCGGACACCATGAACAACTCGGTCACGACAGCAGCCACCATCGGCGGTGTCGGCATCGTGCTCGCGCTCACCATCGCCTTCCTGATCGCCCGCAGCATTACCCTGCCCATCGGCCAGATCACCGGCGCCATGGGCGCGCTGGCCGAGAACAAGCTCGACACCGTCATCCCCGGTCTGGAGCACAGAAGCGAGATCGGCCTGATGGCCAAGGCGGTCGATGTCTTCAAGCAGAACGCCATCAAGATCCGCGATCTCGCAGCCCAGGAAGCCGCACTCCAGGAGAAGAATGCCGATCTGCAATCGAACATCGCGACCGTGGTGGACGCGGCTGTTGCCGGTGACTTTACCCGCCGCATCACCAAGCGTTACGACAACCCCGATCTCGATCGCTTCGCCGCCAACGTCAACACGCTGGTCGAATCCGTCGATGCCGGCATCGCCGAAACCGGTCGTGTGATCTCGGCGCTTGCCAAGGGCGACCTGACGGAAAGCATGGAAGGCCACTATCAGGGCGTCTTTGCCGACCTGCAGACCAATGTGAACGAGACCATGTCGAGCCTGCGCACCCTGATGCAGGAGGTTCGTCAGTCGGCGGATGCGATCAATGGCGGTGCGGACGAGATCCGCCAGGCCTCCAACGACCTGTCGCGCCGTACGGAAACCCAGGCTGCCTCGCTGGAAGAAACCTCCTCGGCGCTCGAGGAAATCACGGTCGCCGTGAAGACCTCCACCGAACGCGCACAGGATTCCAGCAAGATGGTGACGGAAGCCCGGCAGTTCGCCGAGGCCTCGTCGGGCGTCGTCGGCGAAGCGACATCGGCGATGAGCCGGATCGAGCAAGCGTCGAACGAGATCACCCAGATCATCAATGTGATCGACGAGATCGCCTTCCAGACGAACCTTTTGGCACTGAATGCCGGCGTCGAAGCGGCACGTGCGGGCGAAGCCGGCAAGGGTTTTGCCGTCGTCGCGCAGGAAGTGCGCGAACTTGCCCAGCGCTCGGCAACGGCCGCCAAGGACATCAAGACGCTGATCACCAAGTCGTCGCATGAGGTCCAGACCGGCGTTCAGCTCGTAAGCTCGACGGGTCAGGCGCTGAGCGACATCCAGGCCAAGGTGGTGGGCATTGCAAGCCAGGTCACCTCGATCGCAACAGCTGCGCAGGAACAGTCGACCGGTCTCTCGGAGGTCAACATGGCCGTCAACCAGATGGACCAGATGACCCAGCAGAACGCGGCGATGGTGGAAGAAGCCGCCGCCAGCACCGCCAAGCTTGCGGAAGAGACCGCGCATCTGCGCGCGCTGGTCGCCCGCTTCAAGGTGCAGCGGGACGGCGGGGCACAGCGCTACGCCGCCTGATCCGCCCATCCTTCATCCCGACACAAAAAGACCCCGGCTCATCACGAGCCGGGGTCTTTGCGTTTCGGCGAAGTCGTTACTCGCTGGCGGGCGCCGGCTCCTTCCCCTCGCCTTCGCGCGGCAGGCGGATGTTGGGCAGCAGAAGCGCGCAGATCAGGCCGATGACCATCATGCCCGACGCCGTCAGGAAGAGCGGGACAAAGGCCTCGGAATAGGCATTGGCGACGAGCGCGCGGGCGGCGTCCGGCAGGGCAGCCAGGCCCTCGGGTGTGAGGTTGCGGAAGTCGACGCCGCCGGGCAGCGCGATCTGCACATGGGTGAGGCCGGAGCTGACGATGGCGCCATAGATGGAGATGGCGATGGCAGCGCCGCCCATGCGGGTGAGCGTCACCGTGCCGGTGGCCGCGCCGACATCAGCGCGGGAGGCAGCGTTCTGCACGCCGATGACGGGGACCTGCTGGCCGATGCCGACGCCGAAGCCCTGCAGGAGCATCACAAGCGCGATGAAGATCAGCGGCGTTCCCGCATGCAGGAAGGAGAAGATGCCGAGGCTGATGACGCCGAGCGCCGCAGACGCGATGGAGAAGGGCTTGTAGCGACCGGTGCGGGCGATCAGGCGGCCGGCGGCGATGGAGCCGAAGGCGATGCCGCCCGTGGTCGCGACGAAGAGCAGGCCGGCCATCGAGGGCGAGAGGCCGGTCGTGGTCTGCAGGTAGAGCGCGATGTAGTTGACCGAGCCGATGCCGATGGCGCCCGAAACGAGCGAGATGACCAAGAGCAGATTGATCGTGGGCTTGGCAAAGAGCGAGAGCGGCACGACGGGTTCCGGCGCGCGACGCTCGACCATGACCCAGCCGATCGCGCAGAGCGCACCGAAGGCGACAACGGCGAGGCTCTGCCAGGCGATTAGCGAGCCGAAGATCTGGCCGCTGTCGGCCCAGAAGACGACAGAAGCGACGGCACCGGCCAGCAGGATGGCGCCGGCATAGTCGATCTTCGGTTTGCGGTTCGGCTTGCGATAAGGGAGCAGGAAGGCAAGGCCGATCAAGACGGCGATGCCGATCGGCAGGTTGACGAGGAAGATCGAGCGCCAGCCAAAGAGATCGGACAGCGTGCCGCCGAGGACAGGGCCGAGCGCGCCGGACGCCATCAACACAAGGCTCGAATAGCTCTGGTAGCGGGCGCGTTCGCGCGGCTCGAAGAGATCGGCATTGATCGAGAAGATCGAGACCATGATACCGCCGCCGCCGAGCGCCTGGAGAACGCGAGCGGCGATCAGCGTATCCATGGAGACGGCAAGGCCGCAGACGAGCGAGCCGAGCGTGAAGATCGCAATCGCCGCCATGATCACGTATTTGCGGCCGAAGAGATCGCCGAGCTTGCCGTAGAGCGGCATGACGGCGCTGGTGGTCAGCAGGTAGGCGGAGCCGACCCAACCGAAGCGTTCCAGCTCTCCGAACTCGCCGACGATGGTCGGCAAAGCGGTGGAGACGATCTGGTTGTCGAGGGTCGCCATGAACATGGCCGACATCAAGAGGAGATAGACGAAAAGGCGGAGCCTCGGATCCGTTACCAGTGGGCCTTCGGCGGGCGCGCTGATGCCTGCTGCCGAACGCGGCGTCGGGTGGGGTTCAAAACGGGGTTCCGGGCCGGCTGGCGCGGCAGTACTGGACTTGGTCATGGATCGGGGGCTCCTGTCTGACCGCAAAATGTGCCTCCCGCAATTATATGTAAATAGCACATATTTGCTGAGCGCATCTATTTTGCTTTTCGCTGCCGTCAGGCTCTGCTATGGTCCGCCCATGACATCTGCTTCGCATTCCAGACCCGCGGTCGTGCAAGACCTGCCTGACACCGATGGCCCCTCGCCTGTCGGCGCTCCGCCGCTGGCGGCCATCGGTCACGCCATGACGCGCATGCGGCTCCTGATCGGGCGCCGCTTCATCGGGCGCATGGCGCTAAGACGGATCGGCACCGGGCTCGAGCTCTCCGACCTCGACGCGATCGGCGTGATCAAGCGGATCGGCAGCCAGCAGGAAGTGACGGTCGGCACGATTGCAGAGCAACTCCGCATCGATCCGTCGCGCGGCAGCCGGATCGTCGCCGATCTGGTGAAACAGGGGCTTCTGGAACGCGCCGCCTCACAGGAGGACGGACGCCGGAGCCTGGTGCGGGTGACGGAGGCCGGTCGCAAGGTGCTTGACGACATCGAGGCGATCAAGCGTGAGACAATCACGGAAGCAACGGCCGGATGGTCGGACGAAGAGGTCGAGACCTTCGGGCGCCTTTACATGCGGTTTACCGAGGGGCTGGAAGCGCAGTTCGATCGTTTCGAACAGGACGAAAGTCGCTAGCCGCACACTCCCTGCGGACATAGACCCGGCCGGCATTCCCTCCCCCGAGAAAACGCCGGCCGGTCGTCATGGGACCGGTTATCCACCACCCCTTGCCGCTCCGCCAGGACAGAAAGGGTTTGTGTCCCACGCCGAATGGAATGGATCAGACGGGCTTGGGGCCCTGAAGAGCGTTGTAGATCTTCTTGCCCAGTACGGCGGCGATCGGAATGGAGATCACCAGACCGGCCGCAAAGGCCGCCGCGATCTGCCAGCCTTCCCGCATGTCGAGCGACAGGACCGCGATCACCGAAGCACCGCCGACGGCGCTTGCGACGAGGATGTAGAGAACTGCGGCCAGACGAAGCATGACGAAACTCCCTTCGCGTTCATGTCTTTCGAGCTTCACCATAAGATGAGCGGCAACTTTTTCCTTGATCTGGCTCAAATCCTTGACAGGAAATGCTTAGACCAAAGGCGAAGTCGTTCAGTCTCGCCGTTAACATTGTTTTAAGCCTGTTGTTGCCGCCCCTGCCCGCTTCCTCCAAGGTCCCGGACATCACGATTCCACAGGGAACCGACAGGCCATGCCTTCTCGACGTCAAGTCATGATCGGCCTTGGCGGGCTGCTCGCGACGGCGGGCCTGCCCGGGCGCAGGCCCGTGGCGCAAGCCCAGACGCTGGCGATGGCGGAGCTGCGCGGCGGGTTCGATGCGGCCGAGGCCGGCATCCTGCCGGGCACGGAAGACGACCAGAGCCGCCGGCTGCAAGATCTGATCGACCGGGCGGCCGCCGTGGGCCAGCCGGTCTTCCTGCCAGCCGGCACCTATGAGGTCGCCAATCTGGAACTGCGGGATGGCACCCGCCTGACCGGCGTGCCCGGCCTGACCCGGCTCGTCTATCGCGGCGACGGGCATCTGATCGCCGCCCAGGACATCAGACGCGTCAGCCTCTCGGGTATCACCTTCGACGGTGCCAATCGCTGGCTCGCCGATTACACCGAGGGGCTTCTCTCCTTCCGCAGTGTCGATGAGGTCGTCATCGACGGTTGCGAAGTCGTCGGCAGCCGCAAATGCGGGATCTATGTCGCGCGGTCTGGCGGGCGCATCGAAAGCTCGCGCCTGTCGGGTGCGGCAGAAGCCGGCATCTGGGCGATCGAGGGCAGAGCCTTCACGATCCGGGGCAACGAAGTCTTCGACTGCGGCAATGGCGGCATTCTGGTTCATCGCTGGACCAAGGGTGAAGACGGCACCGTCATCAGCGGCAACAGGGTGGCGCGGGTCGGCGCGACCAATGGCGGCACCGGACAGTATGGCAACGGCATCAACATCTTCAGGGCCGACAATGTGCTGGTCTCGGGCAACCACGTTTCCGATTGCGCCTTTTCCGCCATCCGGGCGAATTCCGCCTCCAACATCACGATCAGCGGCAACCAGGCCTTCCGCTCCGGGGAGACGGCCATCTACGCCGAATTCGAGTTCGAGGGCGCGCTGATAACAGGCAATATCATCGACGGCGCGGCCATCGGGATCTCGGTTGCCAATTTCGACCATGGCGGGCGGCTCTCGACGGTGAGCGACAACGTCGTGCGCGGGATCGTCAACAAGGGACCTTACGAGCCGACGGTCAGCGGCTTCGGTTTCGGCATCTCGGTCGAGGCCGACACGCTGGTGACCGGCAACCTCGTCGAGGGTGCGGAGACGGCCGCACTTGCGATCGGCTGGGGGCCCTATCTGCGCAATGTCATCGTGAGCGACAACATCCTGCGCGGCAGCCCCGAGGGCATGCGCGTGAGCGTGGTCGAGGGTTCGGGCCAGACGCTGATCAGCGGCAATGTCGTGGACGGGGCGCAGCAGGGCGCGGTCGTCGGCTATCGCTGGAACGATCGGGTGGGTGACGCGCTTTCCGATGGCGACACGACCCATCCGCATCTCACATTGCGCGGGAACGTCCTCGCCGGCGGATGAGCGGCTCGAGCAAGGCCGCTCGTTAACCGCGCGGAAACCAACATGTGACCTTTCGAACTGTCGTAATTTCTGTTTAAGCCTACCCTGATTTACTCATGACGATTAATCCGTCGTGGGTCACATGCTTCTAACTCTGCAGAACATCATCCTCGAAAAGATCGCGACCGGGCAGTCGTTGGCCGAGACCGTGGATTATCTGTGCCGCGAAGTCGAGACGATGACCGACGACATCGTCTGCTCGGTATTGCTGCTTGACGAGGATCGGCGGCTGCGGCATCTGGCCGGCCCCTCCCTTCCCCTGGAATACACCTCTGCCATCGACGGCGTTGCGATCGGTCATGGCGTCGGATCCTGCGGGACAGCGGCCTATTACGGCGAGCCGGTGCTGGTCGAGGACATTGACAGCCATGAATATTGGCAGCCTTACAAGCAGCTTGCCCTGCCGCTTGGCCTGAAAGCCTGCTGGTCGACGCCGATCATCGGATCGGGCAAAGTGCTCGGCACCTTCGCCTTCTACTACCGCAACATCAGGGGCCCCTCCGAGCAGGAGCGGCAGATCGTCAAGGCCTGCGTGCATCTTTGCGCCATCGCCATTGAGCGCGATCAGCGCATGGCGGAGCGGCGGCGTCTGGCCGATACCGATGGCCTGACGGGTCTGCCGAACCGCAGCCGGTTCAACGAGGTCATTGCCGAAGTCTCGCGGCGCGAGCCCGATTGGGCCCTGATGCTGATCGATCTCGACAATCTGAAGATGGTCAACGACACCTTCGGCCACGGAGCCGGTGACGATTTGATCCGGATCGTTGCCGAACGCATGAAGCAGGAAGCGCCGGCCGGCATGGCGTTTCGCCTCGGCGGCGACGAATTTGCCGTGATCGTTCCCTGTATCGTGACGACGGAGCCTGCAGCGCTCGCCGAAACGCTGATCTCGCGGATCAAGGAGCCGGCGGATTGCGGCGGGCACCTGATCTATCCCGCAGCGACGCTGGGCGGCGCCAAGGCCGGGGCGGAACGCAGCCCGCAGCAGGTGCGGCAGAATGCCGACTACGCGCTCTACCACGCCAAGGAACGGGCGCGCGGCCGCTACCTCGAATATCAGGCAGGCCTCGGCACTTCGATCGCCAAGCGCTTCCGATCGGTGCAGGAGGTCGATCAGGCGCTGCGCGACAACAGGATCGATGCGCATTTCCAGCCGGTCATCGAACTTGCCACCGGGCGCATCATGGGCTTCGAGTCGCTATGCCGGATGAAGATGCCCGACGGGCGCCTGGTGGCGGCAGCCCATTTTCACGAGGCGATGAAGGACGCCCATGTGGCGATCGAGATCACCGAGCGCATGCTGGAGCGGATTGCCGCGGCGGCCAGCGAGTGGAATCGCGAGGGCCTCCTTTTCTCCCGAATCGGCCTGAACCTATCTGCTGCCGATTTTCATCGCGGCGGACTGACGCGACGGATTATCGACGCCTTGGCTCGGGCGGGGCTCGAGCCGATGACCATCACAGCGGAGGTGACGGAGTCAGTCTATCTTGCGCAGAAGGACAATGTCGTCGCCGAAGAGATCCATGCGCTGCGCGAAGCCGGCATCAAGGTGGCGCTCGACGATTTCGGAACCGGCTTTGCCTCGCTCACTCACCTCCTGACCGTGCCGGTCGACATCATCAAGATCGACAAATGCTTCGTGCGGCGCCTGTCGGACGCCGGTGGTGGCGGGGTCATCACCAAGGGGCTTCTCGATATCGCGCGTGGCCTCGGCATCTGGGTCGTTGCCGAAGGCATCGAGGAACAGGCGCAGGCCGAGCATCTGCTCTCGCTCGACTGCAAGGCCGGCCAGGGCTACTACTTCTCCCATCCGGTCGATCGCGACAGCGTGCGGGAAATGCTGGAGGTCAGCAATTTCCACCCGGAATGGTCGCGCTTTGTCGGCGAGAGAAACCGGCTCCTGTTCACCAAGGCCGGCTGAGACGCGACATCTGTACGATATCGCGCCCCAGCGCCGATTGGCCTCTTGTGATCAGACGCTCCGGCGCCAGCCCGTGACCAGACGGATAAGTTCACGTGCCTCCGGCGGCGGGCGCTTTTCCATCCGACGATAGAGCCGGCAATCGCGCGTGCGGCTCAAAAGCCCCATGTTGACCAGCTCGCGGCGGATCAGCACGTGATCCGAAAAGCCGTTGTGGCGCGAGAGCACCTCATTGACCGTCTTTTCCGGCATCTCCTCGCCTGCGGGCAGGAAGGACCAGAGCACCCAGAGCGCCAGTTGCTGCTGGTTGAGCTTGCCCGGCCAGCGCATGAGAACGTCAGTGCCGGCAAAGCAGCGGGCGGTGAGCTCCACGCGACGGAAATCGACCGCCGGCTCGGCCTCGATCGTCGGCGGGTTGGCCAGGCGATCTTCCGCGGCGCGGCTCGCCTTGAAATGCTGGTAGTTGCGATAGCCGACGGCGCGCGTCAGCATGTTCAAAAGCTCGACATGGCCGGGCACTTGCGCCCGTGCTCCGAGTTCGCGCTTCAGGGTCTTGGCCAGCGCCGACAGATCGGGCGCGGAATAGGCATGTGACGTCTTCGACATCTCATTTCTCCTGGTCGTGCCCGGCTGCCTTGAGCAGCCAACATGGCCGGTGGTCACCGACTTCCGACGGGCACGGAAAAACGAGCTTCGTCGATCAGAAGAAAGGCAGGTTTAGCTCCCCTTGCCGGGGCGGTGACGCCTGGGTGAACTGCAGACCCTGGAAACGCAGAAATACGCGCGACTGGCATGGGCTGTCAATCGCGCGAACAATCAGCAAATTTCATCGGTCGCATCAGCCCGAAGCGCTTTTCCGGGTGGCTGAGGCGAGATAGCCTCCGGCCAATCTTCAACGGAGTCGCACATGCTCAAGATCTACGGCGTCTACAAATCCCGCGCGACGCGCATCCTCTGGCTGATGGAAGAACTCGGCGCGCCTTTCGAACTGGTGCCTGTCCTGCAGGCCTACAAGCTGCAGGATCCGTCGGCGGCCGATGCGCGGCTCAACACGCGTTCGCCTGAGTTTCTCGCGATCAACCCGATGGGCAGCATCCCGACCATCGAGGACGACGGGCTGGTTCTGAACGAGTCACTGGCGCAAACCATCCATGTCGCGAAGAAGCATGGCGGACCGCTTGCGCCGAAGGATGCAGCCGAGGAGGCCCTGACGCTGCAATGGACGCTGTTTGCGGCAACCTCGATCGAGACGGACGCCCTGAAGATCTCCATGGCGAACGCCGAAGGTCGGCTCGCCACCGAGGCCGGCCAGCAGGAGGCCAAGGCCCTCGCCCGCATCCTGTCGCGGCCCTTCGGTGTGCTGGAAAAGCATTTTGCGGCGCATGACTTCGCTCTCGGTGACCGCTTCACCGTCGCCGACATCAATCTCGGCGAAATCGTGCGCTACGCCCAGGCCTACCAGCCGCTGTTCGACGCCCATCCGAAGACAGCCGCCTGGCTTTTGCGCATCCAGTCCCGCCCCGCCTTCAAGGCCATGTGGGAAAAGCGGCTGGCCGAGGTGGAGTGATTTCATCGGTCTCTATGCATTGACGCGCGCGAACGGCCGCACCAGAACCCAATAGCCTGTGTGCCGATGTACGAGTGCTGTCACGACGACAAGACGCAGCGTCTGCACGAGCACCATGGCGGCGGCGGCTCCGGTGATGCCCCATATGGGTACCAGCAGCAGCATCAGCAGAACGCAGGCAAGGACCGAGATCGAGACGATCACGAGGCTCAGGCGGTAGCGCCCCTGGACGACCAGGAGTTCGGCCGCCTGGCCGGTTGCTGCGCGGATGACATAGGCGAGCCCGAGCAGCACGAGGCAGGGATAGGCCTGGACGAAGGCCTCGCCGAAGAGGTGGAGCAAGGGATAGCCGGCGACCAGCGTCAGCGCCACCGAGGGGATGGTGAGCCAGAAGGTGGCATTGGTGGAACGGGTGATGCGGGCCTGCAGGCCTGTCCGGTCGGCCGAGGCCAGCGAGAGCGAGAAGCCGCGGGCGGCGACCAGCATGAAGCCATATTGCACAAAGGCGGCGAGCGAGAGGGAGCGCTGGGCGGCGAAATAGAGCGAGGCCTGGTCGGGTGACACGAGGAAGCCGAGGATCAGCACATCGATCCAGACGAAGAGCTCCTCCGCCGTCATGGCCGGCATCATCAGGACAGAGGCGAGCAGCCAGAAGCGGCGACGCTCATGGCTGGTGACGGGCCTCTCCCGCCTCGGCAGGCGAGCGCGCAACAGCAGCGCCTGGGCAACCAGCACGACGACGGAGGCGAGGACGACGATGACGAGCACCGTTACGGCATCCAGCGGCAGACCGGCGAGACAGGCGATGCCGACACCGAGCATGATCAGCACCGGGCGGAAGATGAAGCCCGGAATGGTAGACAGCGCATACCAGCCGAAGCCTCTGAAGACACCGGTCAGATAGGTTTCGAGCGAGAGCACGGGAAAGCCGAGCGCAAGGACGGCGAGCGGCAGCAGGAAGGCCTCATCGACAAGGCCTGGCAGCGCCAACAGGAAGACCAGCGCCAGAACAGCGATCACCCCGGAGCCTGCGATGACGGCCGTAAAGCCCGTTGCGAGGAAGCCGGCGAGATGGGCCTGTTTCTCCCTGCGTCCATAGCGGGGAATGAAGCGGGCGGCGGAATCGTAGAAGCCGAGAACGCCGATCTGGCCGACGACGCTGACCCAGGTCCAGAGGATGACATAGACACCGTAGTCTTCCAGCGCCATCAGGCGGGCGAGCAGGATCTGCAGGCCGAGGCCGACGAAGGCTGCGGCGATGCGCACGGTGATGCTGACGAGCGCGCCGCGCAAGCCCGGATCGCGCACCGCATGGACGGCCTTCTGCCTCAGCCTTGCGATCATGGCATGCAGCACAAGACGAGGCTCATGCTGCCGCCGGCGCGGCCGATGAGGGCTTGCAGTCTCTCCAGCACATTGCGGAAGCGTCCCCGCCAGGCCGGACCCAGGCCATGATAGAGCGCACGCAGACGCGGCCGCAGGCCTGCCATCCACTGGCGGCAATAGACTTGCCCGAGAGCTGTGAGCGGCACGTAGAGCGCGGTGAGCGGCTCGCTGGTATTGGTCCAGCTCGACTTGTAGGCGGAGGGATCGTTGAGGAAATCGAAGCGGTGGATGCCGCTCTCGATCGCCCAGCGCTGGGCGCTTTCCATCTGCACCTTGCCGGGCGAATATTGTTGATAGGCGAGATAAATGGCGCCGAGGAAGCAGTAGTAATCCTGACGGAAGCGCATGCCGAGCTCCATGGCGATCGGAACGCCGTCGAGCGTCAGCGCATGGAGATAGACGCAACCTTCATCCGGGCCGGCACCCTGGCCGAGACCGCGCAGGAAGGCGGCAAAGCGCGGATCGAAGAGATCGCGGCCCAGCCGGCCGGTGCCTTTCAGCCAGTCCTGCTTCATCGCGATGCATCGGTCGACCTGATCGGCATAATCGGCATCGGCCGGGGTCAGCACCCGATAGTCGAGCCGGCCGAGCTTCTCAAGCCGGTTGCGCCGGCTATTGCGCTGCAGGCGCTGTTTCCTGGGAAGCGCGCGGTGGTGGCTTTCCCAATCAGCGATATCGGTGAGATCGAGGATCGAGGACTGCTGTTCTGTGAGGGGCGTGACGCCCCGGCCTCCGACAATGCGGGCCAGCAACGCGGTTTGCGGCAAGTGATCGAGACAGATCGCATCCCCCTCGCCGCGGCTGCAGATGCCATCGAAGACAAGCTTGCCAAGTGTAAGGTCGAAACGGACGGGATCGTAGAGCAGCGCGGCATACTGGTTCATCGGCGCCGAGAGTGGCACGACCGCCCGGACCGTGCCGGCAACACGACGCGTCATCAGCGGCCAGATCATCAGGCATTCGCCGCCGTCCCAGAGCACATAGACCGAGGGCTTCTGATCGGCTGCCGCCTCCCCGTCCACGAAGGCACGGCACCAGCTGAAGCACCAGTCAAAGCTTTGGAAATAGGTGAAGGGCTCGGGCGTGCGCCGCTCCAGCGCCTGCCACTCCTCCTTGAGGGCGACGAGCTCATCCAGCGTTTCCAGGCATTCGAGCTCGAGCCTGCGGCCGTTCTGCTTGATCGGCAGGGTCCAGCGACGACCAGCATTGCTGCCGGAGGTCCGGTCCATCCCTCGGCTCGAAACATCCATGAATGCGGCCTCATCGGTTGCGCATGATCTGTCGGGCCGCCAGTCTAGCCGTGAAGGGTTAAACCTCCCTTGAGGGAGGATCTGACCGACGCAACCGGCGCGATCGCGGGCGTGGGACGCTTCAGAGAAAGGGGCTCAGGCGAAGAGAACGTCGGTCACGCGGACCGAGCCGACGGCCAGGCCGTTCCAGTTGGTCATGCCGTGATTGGCAAGGCGCATCAAGGCGGCCCGTTCGTCGCTGTCCTCGTCGAAGTGGCGTGCAAGCAGGGCGGCGATCATGGCTTCCGCGGCGCGGGTGGCGCCGTCTTCCGCCTTGACGGCGAAGGAGAGGCCCTTATCCGGCAGCAGGGCGCAGAAGACGCCCTCGGCCCCGGTCTTGGCAAAGATGCGGCCAGGCGCGACCTGCATCAGCCGGGTGCAGAAGCGCTTCGTGCCGGCGACGTAGAATGGTTCGGCCATGCAGGCATTGATCAGCCGGCGGGCGGCGGCGGCGCGCAGCGGCTCCAGCCCCTTGCCCGTGACGAGCTTGCCGAAGCCACGGGCAAGGCCGGTGAGCGGCACGGCATAGGTGGGGATCGAGCAGCCGTCCGTGCCGCAATTGTCGCGCGACAGCACGGCGCCTGTGAGATCCGCCATAATGGCGCGGATTGCCTCCTGCAGCGGATGGTCGAAACCGGCATAGCCGCGCGGCTCCTCGCCGGTGTGGCTGCAGGTGCAGACGAAGCCCGAATGTTTGCCCGAGCAATTGTTGTGAAGCGCCGTCGGCTTGTCGAGCGTGCGGGCCTGATCGATGAGGACAGACTGATGCGAGGACCAATGGGCGCCGCATTCGAGAACGCTCTCATCGAGCCCCGCCGCCTTCAGCATGGCGGCGGCGGTTGCAACATGCTCCGGCTCGCCGGAATGGGAGGAGCAGGCGAGTGCCAGTTCCCGTTCGCCGAAACCATAGGCATCCGCGGCTCCGCTTTCGACCAACGGCAGGGCCTGCATGGCCTTGCAGGCGGACCGGGGAAAGACGCCGGAATCGACATCGCCGGCGGAGAAGACAATGCGACCTTCGGCATCGACAACCACGGCCATGCCGCGATGGCGGCTCTCGACGAGTTGACCGCGCGTGACCTCTACCGTGATCGGATTTCCCATGACCTGCCTCAAAATGCCAATATTGTCTGATGCTTGTTAAAGCATGCATTGTCCCGCTGTTCGAGGTCCAGATTGAAATTTCTGCTGCGCATCGTCTCCGTCATCCTGCTCGTCTTCGTCTTGCCGACGCTGGTTTCAGCCGGTCTCTGGGCGACACGCGACCACCCGGATGGCTGGAGTTCGGCGCGGTGGAGTTCTTCCGGACTGCTGCCGACGGCGGCGGAAAGCCCGGAGGCTGCGATCTATGTCTTTTCCGCCATGACCGGCGGGTTGAAGGGCGCCATCGCCAGCCATGCCTGGATCGTCACCAAGGAAGAAAACGGCGAATACCAGCGCTATGACAAGGTCGGCTGGGGCTCGCCGATCCGCCGCAACCACCGGGCGCCCGACGCCTATTGGTATTCCAACCCGCCAAGGCTGGTGGTGGAGATCAAGGGCGAAGAGGCCAAGCGCCTGATCCCGATGGTGGAGGCGGCGATTGCCGGCTATGCCTATGGAAAGCCCGGCGGCTACCGGATCTATCCGGGGCCGAACTCGAACACCTTCGTTGCGCATGTGCTGCGCGAGGTGCCGGAACTCGGGGCCGTCCTGCCGGCCGATGCGGTCGGCCGCGACTATCTGGCGGGTGGCGCCTTCTACCATCTCGACAAGGATGGCCGCGACCTGCATCTGAGCCTCGGCGGCTTTGCCGGGCTGTCTCTGGGCGTGCGCAGCGGTCTGGAGGTGAATTTCCTCGGGCTCGTGGCGGGCGTGGATTTCGCGCGGCCGGGGATCAAGGTGCCAGGCTTCGGCACCGTCGGGCTCTAAGCGGCTTTCGCAAGCAGCATGGGCCCGGAATCAAAAGAGCCACCCTGAGGGTGGCTCCCATGAGCTTTAGTCCTTTGTCCGGACCCGGGTGGAAGACCACCCGAAGGAAGGCTGGATCAGGCCGAGGGCTGCCCCGTCAAAACCGCACCCTTTCCAAAGTCACGTACGCAGACCGAAATCTCATTAGACATTGGATCACCTTCCTTTCGTTACGTTGCCGATGACTCAAAAGGTAGGGTGGCGAAATGGATTCGACAAGGCACGTTATGTGACGTTTTGTTTGGATAATTGTGTTGCATTGCAGCGGAGTGCGATCATAATTCGCGCGCCGGTATGGAGCGCTTCGTTGTGCCATCCAGCAGCCCTTCCCCATGAATGAAGTTGACCGCTCCTGTTTCGAAGGCGACACTCCCCTTCAAAACGGGAGGAGATCACCATGAACGAATCCATCCGCTGGCGGAACATGCGTACGGCGCCGCGCGACGGCAGCCGCATTCTCGTGACCATTCGCGCCTCCGAACAAGGGCCCGGTGCGGTCGATCTCGTCTACTGGTCGAAGGGCGACCGGTTCGGGGCCGACGGCTGGAGATCCTCCGATTCGACGCCGGGACTGATCGTTCAATATGCCGAGCCGGAACTCAAATGCTGGATGCCGCTGCCCGGGGTCAATATGGACGCGATGGTGCGGCCGCCCGCCTGGGAGGGCGAAGACGAGGCCGAGCTCGACGGCTCGGGGATCTGACTAGGGATCGAGCAGGTCTCACCAAATTGGCGGGCACGGCCGGCCGGTATCTTGAAGCATTTATCTGGAGACGTGATGTTCACGCATATCATGATCGGCAGCAACGACCTTGCACGGTCGAAGCAGTTCTACGACGCGACCTTTCAGGCCCTGGGCGGGACGCCCGGCGAGACGGATCCGCGCGGCAGGCTCATCTACAAGCACAAGGGCGGGCGGCTGATGATCACCGCGCCGATCGACGGCAAGCCGGCAACGGCTGCCAATGGCGGCACGATCGGTCTGCTTGCCGACAATCCGGATCAGGTTCAGTCCTGGCACGATGACGGCGTGGCGCATGGCGGCACCTCGATCGAGACACCGCCCTGCGCGCGGCCTGATGGCTCGTTCGTCGCCTATCTGCGGGATCCCGACGGCAACAAGCTCACGGCGCGATCGCTTCCGGGGCGGTAAGCGCCGAGGCCATCTTGAGGGAGCGGAGGTCCGCTCCCAAGAGACAGGACGACGAGCGCCCTCGCCTCGCGTAGCCGTTACACCAGCTTCAGCACGATCTTGCCGATATGCGCCGAGCTCTCCATCAGCCGATGGGCCTCGATGACGTCCTCGAACGGCATGACCTGATGGATGACCGGCGCAACTTCGCCGCGCTCCAGGCGGGGCCAGACTTCGGTGGCGAGGTCATCGCGGATGGCGCGCTTTTCTTCAGCCGTGCGCGGACGCATGGTGGAGCCGGTGACGGTGAGGCGCTTCACCATGATCGGCGCGAGGCTCGCTTTCTCGACGGTGGAGCCGCCGAGGAAGGCGATGATCGAGAGACAGCCGTCTTTCGCCAGAGCCTGCAGGTTGCGATCGAAATAGGCCGCACCGATCATGTCGAGCACGACATCGACACCCTTACCTCCGGTCTCTTCCTTGACGATCTCGACGAAATCCTCGGCCTTGTAGTTGATCGCTCTTGTGGCTCCGAGATCCATGCAGGCGGCGCATTTTTCGGCCGAGCCGGCGGTCGTGAAGACTGTGGCGCCGAAGGCTTTCGCGAGCTGGATCGCCGTCGTGCCGATGCCGGACGAGCCGCCATGGATGAGCACGGTCTCGCCTTCGGTCAGACCCGCCATCTGGAAGAGATTGGCCCACACCGTGAAGAAGGTTTCCGGCAGTGCTGCGGCCTTCACCGCATCAAAGCCCTCGGGGAACGGCAGGGCCTGGCTGGCCGGCACGGCGCAGTATTCGGCATAACCGCCACCATTGGCCAGCGCGCAGACCCGATCGCCGATCTGAAAATCCGTGACGCCAGTGCCGAGGCCGACGATTTCGCCAGCGATCTCGAGTCCAAGGATGGGGCTCGCATCCTTCGGCGGCGGATAGGCGCCCTGACGCTGGGCAACATCCGGCCGGTTCACGCCTGCCGCCTCGACCTTCACCAGGACCTCGCCCGGCCGGGGAACCGGAAGCGGCCCCTCAACAAAGCGCATGACCTCAGGGCTGCCATGTCCGGACAGATCGACATGGCGCATGGTGGCAGGCAGTGACATGGGACGCTCCTTGGATCGAATGCTTGAGGTCAGGCATAGAGCCTCTGAAATGCGATGAAAAGGAGGCCCTTTGTCCGACGTGGCAAATGGTATCGGGAGGGAGCAGCCTCCCTTAAAGTTCGATTTCCATGAAGGTGGCAATCTCCGTCTGCTGGTAGCGGCCGAAGGGGCCTCGGTCGCGGAAGCCGACGCTTTCATAGAGCCGGCGCGCTTCGACATTGCGGATGCCGACTTCGAGCCGGACGGCGTTGAAGCCCCGTTGCCGGGCGGCCTGGAGGATTGTCAACATAAGGCTGCGGCCGATGCCCCGGCCGGCGTGCTGCGGATCGACGATCATGCGCTTGAGTTCGGCCGTGCCATCGGAAAGGTCGAGAAGTGCGGCGCAGCCAACTGCGACGCCATCGAGCCGGGCCAGGAAGAGGAGCGAGCCGGGACCATCGAGACTGCGCCCGCTGATCGGTTGGCGATATGCCCCGGGATACAGGCGCTCGGCAACAGCATTGGACATCTGCAACAGTCGATCCACATCCGGCTGGTCCGGCGGCTCCACGGCAATCAAGCAGGATTGGGGGCGATGGTCCTGCATGCGCGTTCTGACCTTCCAAATCGAGGTCAGTTGACCGCCGGGGCACCTTCTTGATCATCCAGGGTCGAGACGAGTTTCATAAGCTCGTCCATCTGACTCTGCTGTGCTGCCTCACTGAATCCGAGCAAATCTGCGGGGGACACATTGAAGGTTCTCAGCAGTTCATCGATGAAGGGGCTCGTCCCCGGCCCAAGATCCCAAGCGGCGAGCAATGCGCCAATGTTCTCTGCGGACAACTCTTCATCAAGGTAACCAGTGTGACGGTGGCACGCAACATCCTGAACGAAATCGACAGCCTGCTGAACCGATGACTTGTCTGCAGCAGCCGGAGGGAGTCCTTCGTCATCAAGAACGACACAGGCGCCGCCCAAAATCAGCATGTTGTAGCCGGTCATCTGCTTGAACAGGCTCCTGTCCCCATCACTGGGATAAATCATGCCCTCGTTGCCGATCAGGCTGAAATCCTGATCATTCAACTCCAGCACCAGCGCGAATGCTGCAAAGCTTTTGTCAGACCATTTGAAGGGGCTGGCATCGAAGTTGTAGCTTCCGTCTTCGTTTTCGCTGAGGCGTTTTGCGATCGACGGATCCTGACACAGGTTCTCCAGCATCTGCTCTAGATCGTCACGATCTACCTCTCCCAAGGTTTCGGCAAAACCTCCCGCGTCACCTTGGCTTGCCTTCGATGGCCTGGTGTAGGTCGACGACGTGGTGTAGCTGCAGGGAACTTCCATAACCAACACTCCTGAAAGAAATCTATCGCGTGAATAAAATCTACAGGCCACATCCTATTGGTGTGCCCTTACGCGGAGCTTTCGAGAGTGCCGACTTCAATCAACGGGATGGTCAGCCTTCGCGACCGGACACCCCAATCACCACACCTTCAGCGTTTTCCTTGGCCTGCTTCTTCAGGTCGGCAATCTCGCCGCTGATGCGGTTGACGTCGTCGATGACGAGGCCGGCGGGGAGTTCGAGCACGCCGATCGAGCAGCGCATCAGCGGGAATTCGCGCTCGCGGCCCTGGCGATCGAGGCCCTTGATGTGGCCGGTCTGGCGGTCGGCTTCGGAATAGAGGTCGATGACGTCGTCGTGGAAATCAGACAGCAGGCGGTCGAGGATCTCGGTCAGTTCCTCGCGGGTCCAGTCGGTGACGCCGATGAAGAAATCGTCGCCGCCGACATGGCCGAGGAAATCGCCCTCGGAGAAGAAGTAGCGGCGGAGCAGTGCGGCGAAGAGCGAGATGGCGTGGTCGCCCTGGTGGAAGCCGTAGTGGTCGTTGAACGGCTTGAAGTGGTCGAAGTCGCAGTAGCAGAAGAAGCGCGGGCCATCGCCGTCGAGGGCTGCCGTGCGCATGAAATCGCGGATGGCGCGGTTGCCGGGCAGCCCAGTCAGCGGGTTCTGGTCCTGGGCGGTCTTGAGTTGCTTCTCGCTCATAATGCGGATCAGCGAGCCGGCCGAGACGACGCCGGCGTAGCGCATGTTCTCCGTCAGGATGACGCAGTCGGAGCCTTCCATGTTGGCGAAGATCGTCATCAGTCGCTCGGCTTCGGCATCGAGCCCGACAATCGGGGCGCGGTCGACGAAATGCGAGATCGAGCGCTCGTAGAGCTTGTTCTTCAGGAGATCGCGGCCGAAGGGCTGGTAGATGTATTCCTTGAGATGCCGCTCGTTGATGATGCCGCGCGGCTCGCCATTGGCGTTCAGCACGGGGAAGAAGGACTGGCCCGGATTGCGGCGGAAGAGATCGAAGACGTGGTCGATGTTCTCGTGTTCGTAGACGGTGGACAGCGTCTCGATCTGCTTGCGGATCAGGATCTCGTCGAGGGATTGCGAGGTGCGGCGCGCCTTGCCGACATCCTGGAGATGCGGGAAAGCGCTCTTCAGCTCCGAAACGATCGTGCTGGGTCGGGCGATATACCAGCCCTGAACAAGATCGACGCCGAATTCGCGGCAGGCGAGGAATTCGCTCTCGGTCTCGATGCCTTCGGCAATGACGCGCACACCCAGAACATGGCAGAAGTTGACGATGTTCTTGACGAGATGGCGCTTGCGCGGATTGCTGTCGAGGCCGGCGATGAAATGGCGGTCGATCTTTACATAGTCGACCGGATAGTCGCAGAGCAGCTTCATCTCGCCATGGCCGACACCGAAATCATCGATCGCGAGCTTGAAGCCGGAGCGGCGCAGGCGCTCGACGAGGGCTGCAAATTCCGGGACTCGGGTGTTGTCGAAACGCTCGGAGAGCTCGAAGCAGACGGAGGACGGCGGCACATGGGCCTTGCGCAGCTGGTCAAGCAGGGTATCGACCAGCGCATTGCCTTCCGGGATCAGGCGGACATCGAGATTGAGAAAGAGCGTGGCACCGGCGCAATCGGGCAGCGTGGCGAATTTGGCGAGCGCCCGCGTGGCGACCATTTGTTCGAGGGGTAGGAGCTGGCCGGTCTCGGCAGCCTGATCGAGGAGATCGAGCGGGCTCTGGAAACCGATGCGATCGTGGCCGCGCATCAGGCTTTCGTGACCGAAGACGACCCCTGTCCCGACCTCGACGATGGGCTGGAAGGCATTTTCGACGACGAGTTTCGCCAGCGTTACCAGCTGGTCGCTGGCAAAGCGCCGCAGCGCGCCCAAATCTTCCGCCACCCCCGCACCCATACGCGATACTCCAGTATGCATTTGTTTTTATGGGCAGAAATGTGGCGGAGCAATCGTCAACAAAGGCTTTCCGTAGTGTGACAGCTGGATGAAAGTTTCATGTCGCAACCATCTCGGAATTGGCATGAGACGCGCTTCCCGGATCCGGCGAAAGTGCCTGCGCGACAAGGGTTTCAAGGGGGCCTGCGTCGCAAAGCTGCGGCAGATTTGACGTGCGTGCCGGCGGCGCAGGGCATCCGGTTTACGGTTAAACGCCGAGCGCCAGAACAGCAGGATATGCTGCAGTTTTTTATTGATTGATCAATCAATCAAAATTATCATGGGTCAAGATTGGAGAGGATGCATGCCGAAGGTTGGAATGGAGCCCGTGCGCCGGAAGGCGCTTGTCGATGCCGCGTTGAAGACGATCGGCCATCATGGTTCGCTGACTGTGACCATGTCGGAGATTGCCCGCGAGGCGGGTGTTTCGGCGGCGCTCGCGCATCATTACTTCGGCTCGAAGGACCGGCTGCTGATCGAGACGATCCGCTCGCTGCTGCGGCAATTGCGCGCCGATGCGGGCGCAGCCCTTTCGGCCGCGGCGACGCCACGCGAGCGGATTTCCGCGGTCATCCGCATCTCGTTCCAGGCCGACCAGTTCGACAGTCAGGTCGTAGCCGCATGGCTTGCCTTCTATTCAGAGGCGCAGCGGTCCGAGGAGGTGCGTCGGCTCTTGGCGCTATACGCCCGGCGGCTGCATTCCAACCTGTTGTCGGGCCTGAAGCCGCTGTGTGGCCCGGCCGAAGCGAGCCGGATCGCCGATGGCGCGGCCGCCATGATCGACGGGCTCTATATCCGTCAATCGCTGAAGGCCGCCCCCTTGTCGATTGATGCCTCTGTCGCATTGGTCGAGGATTATGTGACGGGGCAGCTGCAAGCCGTGACCGCCGAAACAATAGCCCCTCACCCTACCCTCTCCCCGCAAGCGGGGAGAGGGAGAGGCGACCGCTAGCGCCGGAGTATCCTTCTCCCCGCCCACGGGGAGAAGGTGCCCGAAGGGCGGATGAGGGGCATCGCCCAACAACAAGAACATTCGAACACCCGTCTGGAGACAAGACATGAAAGCTCAACCACAGGCCTCCCACTTCATTGATGGCGAGTATGTCGAGGATACCGGCGGCACCGTTATCGAGAGCATCTATCCCGCCACCGGCGAGGTGATCGCCAGGCTGCATGCGGCAACGCCTCAGATCATCGAGAAGGCGATTGCATCGGCCAAACGGGCGCAGAAGGAATGGGCGTCCTGGAGCCCCGCCGCACGTGGTCGCGTGTTGAAGAAGGCGGCCGAGATCATGCGCGAGCGCAACCGCGAGCTTTCCGAGCTCGAGACGCTCGACACCGGCAAGCCGATCCAGGAGACGATCGTCGCCGACCCGACGTCGGGTGCCGACAGCTTCGAATTCTTCGGCGGCATCATCGCCACCGCGATGAACGGCAGCCAGATCCCGCTGGGAGGCGACTGGGCCTATACCAAACGCGTGCCGCTCGGCGTCGTCGTCGGCATTGGCGCCTGGAACTATCCGCAGCAGATTGCCTGCTGGAAGGGCGCACCCGCACTCGCCGCCGGCAATGCCATGGTGTTCAAGCCCTCGGAGGTGACGCCGCTCGGTGCGCTGAAGATCGCAGAGATTCTCATTGAGGCCGGCGCACCGAAGGGTGTCTACAATGTCATCCAGGGGGATCGCGAGACGGGGCCGCTGCTCGTCAGTCACCCCGACGTCGCCAAGGTGTCGCTCACCGGCTCCGTGCCGACGGGGCGCAAGGTGGCGGGGGCTGCTGCCTCGCAGCTCAAGCATGTGACCATGGAACTCGGGGGCAAGTCGCCGCTCGTCGTGTTTGACGATGCCGATGTCGACAGCGCGATCTCAGGCGCCATGCTCGGCAATTTCTATTCGACTGGCCAGGTCTGCTCGAACGGCACCCGCGTCTTCGTGCACAAGGCGATCAAGGAGACGTTCCTCACCCGCCTGAAGGCCCGCACGGAAGCCATCGTCATCGGCGATCCGCAAGACGAGGCGACGCAGATGGGGCCGATGGTGTCGCTCGCCCAGCGCGAGAAGGTCCTGTCCTACATCGACAAGGGCAAGGCGGAGGGCGCAAGGCTCGTGACCGGCGGGGGTATTCCCAACAGCGTCACCGGCGAAGGCTTCTACATCCAGCCGACCGTCTTTGCCGATGTCACCGACGACATGACGATTGCGCGCGAAGAGATCTTCGGGCCAGTGATGTGCGTGCTCGACTTCGAGGATGAGGCTGAGGTGATCGAACGGGCGAATGCCACCGAATTCGGTCTCTCGGCCGGTGTGTTCACGGCCGACTTCTCCCGCGCGCACCGCGTGGTCGATCAGCTGGAAGCCGGCACGCTCTGGATCAACACCTATAATCTCTGCCCGGTCGAGATCCCCTTCGGCGGCTCGAAACAGTCGGGCTTCGGTCGCGAGAACTCGGCAGCGGCGCTGGAGCATTATTCCGAGCTGAAGACGGTTTATGTCGGCATGGGCAAGTGCGAGGCGCCGTATTGAGATGAGATCGGGCGTCGCGCGAGGATACCCCCCTCTGTCGGCTTCGCCGATATCCCCCCCACAAGGGGGGAGAGTGGCCGCGCGCGCCTGGCCCAATAAACGTTCTGGAATACGATTAGCGAGCTTCGCAAGGCGGTCGAGCGGTCAGCCGCGCGTCGATCTCCCGCCTTGTCGGGGAGAAGTACGGCAGGTCAGAGGGGGGTGCCACTGCTCCGACGCTCACCCATCACACCACGATATCGTCGAGATCGACCTTGAGCGCCGCCGCAATTCGCTTCAGCACATCGACGGAACCGGTTTTCTTGCCGCTTTCGATCTCGGAGAGATAGGGCTGCGAGATGCCGGCGGCGGCGGCGAGGTCGGAGACAGACATCTTTCGGTAATTGCGGTAGGTGCGGATGCGGCTATCGGTTTCCCAGAGTTCGTAGACAAGCTCAGCCGGCCAGGTCTCCTCGCCGGCCCGGATGCGCGCCATGATCTTCTCAGCCGCAATGCTATCCATCAGGTCTTCGTATTCGTCCTCGGGAACGAGGACGTAGGTCTCGCCATCGATAACGGTCTTGCGCAGATCGCCCATCATTCACTCCTTGTAGACGCCGCCGCGCGGCCCGACCTCGACGACAATGACCAGCATCGTCTGCTCATCGATGATGACCCGGTCATCGCCGACACGAATTCTGAGAAGGGTACTGCCCTTCAATTTCTTCAGATCGACGCGGTCTCCGCGCGCGAAGGCATCAACTTTCGACCGGATCGCTTCCCGTCGACGGGGCTGCATCCGGTCCAAAACCCTGGTCGCGGCCTTGGAATACTCAACCCTCTTCATCGCCCGATTATAGCAAATAGCTATAATTCTTCAACCACTCGGACCTGACACCATGCAGAACGCAGACTTCATCATCATCGGTTCCGGCTCTGCCGGTTCGGCGCTGGCTTATCGGCTGTCGGAAGACGGCAAGCACAGCGTCATGGTGCTGGAATATGGCGGATCGGATGTCGGGCCGTTCATCCAGATGCCGGCGGCCCTTGCCTGGCCGATGAGCATGAAGCGCTACAACTGGGGTTATCTCTCCGAGCCCGAGCCGAACCTTAACAACCGGCGGATCACAGCACCTCGTGGCAAGGTGATCGGTGGGTCGTCTTCGATCAACGGCATGGTCTATGTGCGCGGTTCGGCCGACGATTTCGACCGCTGGGAGGAGAGCGGCGCCAAGGGCTGGGGCTATGCAGACGTGCTTCCCTACTTCAAGCGGATGGAAAATTCGCATGGCGGCCAGGAGGGCTGGCGTGGCACCGACGGGCCGCTGCATGTCCAGCGCGGGCCGGCGAAGAACCCGCTGGTGCGCGCCTTTGTCGAAGCGGGCAAGCAGGCTGGGTTCGAAACGACCGAAGACTATAACGGCGAGAAGCAGGAAGGCTTCGGCCTGATGGAGCAGACCATCTGGCGCTCGCGCCGCTGGTCTGCCGCCAATGCCTATCTGAAGCCCGCCATGAAGCGGGGCAATGTCGAGCTGGTGCGCTGCTTTGCACGCAGGATCGTCCTCGAAAACGGCCGGGCCACCGGCGTCGAAATAGAGCGCAACGGCAAAATCGAGGTGGTGAAGGCCAATCGCGAGGTCATCGTTTCCGCCTCGACCTTCAACTCGCCGAAACTCCTGATGCTCTCCGGCATCGGTCCGGCGCAGCATCTGAAAGACATGGGCATCGAGGTGAAGGTCGATCGGCCGGGGGTCGGCGCCAATCTCATGGACCATATGGAATTCTACTTCCAGCAGGTCTCGACCAAACCCGTTTCGCTTTATTCCTGGCTGCCCTGGTTCTGGCAGGGGGTCGCGGGCGCGCAATGGCTGTTCTCCGGCACCGGGCTCGGCGGCTCGAACCAGTTCGAGAGCTGCGCCTTCGTGCGCTCCGCCCCCGGGGTCAAGCAGCCCGATATCCAGTTCCACTTCCTGCCGGTCGCCATCTCCTATGACGGCAAGGCGGCCGCGAAGAGCCACGGCTTCCAGGTGCATGTGGGCTACAATCACTCGAAGTCGCGCGGCGCCGTCACCCTGCGCTCGCCCGATCCGATGGCCGATCCGGTGATCCAGTTCAACTATATGAGCCACGAGGAAGACTGGGTGAAATTCCGCCACTGCGTGCGGCTCACCCGCGAGATCTTCGGCCAGAAGGCCTTCGACCCCTTCCGGGGACCCGAAATCCAGCCGGGCGAGGCCGTTCAGACGGATGATCAGATCGATGCCTTCCTGCGCGAACATCTGGAAAGCGCCTACCACCCGTGCGGCACATCGAAGATGGGCGCCAAGGACGATCCGATGGCCGTCGTCGATCCGGAATGCCGGGTGATCGGCGTCGATGGCCTGCGTGTCGTCGACTCGTCCATCTTCCCGCGGCTCACCTATGGCAACCTGAACGGCCCCTCGATCATGACCGGCGAGAAGGCCGCCGATCACATCCTTGGCAAGACGCCGCTCCCCCGGTCCAACCAGGAACCCTGGATCAACCCGCGCTGGGAAACCAGCGACCGGTGATGGGCTTCAGGCCGCGCGGCGCGCGTTGTGCGGGCCGTCCACTAGGTCACCGTCCGACGATCCGCTCGAGTATCCGATCCGCTACCAGTTCGTAGTTCTCGTCGAAATGGTGACCGCCTGGGCGGGGGATGAGTTGGAGGCCTTGCTTTGTGCGTGGCTCCAGCGCGGGGCAGCCGCTGTCTTCTTCTTCCAGGCCGTAGACGCATTGCACCTTGGAGGCCTCAACCTCGATGAGGTGGTCGACGGGATCGCCGTGTTTGGCGGGGCCGGTCACGCCCACCCAGCTTCCCAGCACAATCTCGAAATCGGCCTGGTGGGACAGAGCGAGCAGGGAGAGGAGCGTGACGGACTTGCGGTCCGTCTCGGGCAGGAGGCCATAGACCTTGGGCAGGATGTTGGCGCCGAAGGAATAGCCGATCAGAACGACTTTGGAGACGCCCAGGCGTTTGCGGTAGTGCGCGATCATCGCGCTCAGGTCAGCGGCGGTGGTCTCGGGGCTTTTCTCGCTCCAGAAGTAGCGCAGGGCGTCGACGCCGATGACGGGCAGGCCCTTCTCGTTCAGTCGGGCCGAGACCCGTTGATCGATCTCGCGCCAGCCGCCATCGCCGGAATAGAAGATCGCGACGGTATCGTGTTCAGGCTCGACGATGTCTTCGACCAGAGGAAGATCCAGCGCCTCATCAGCCGGGGTCAGCCGGGCGACGAGGTCGGCCGCTTCGGCGGAGAGTATGCGCGCGGCACCGCCCTCCCCCTCTGCGATCACCACATCCGGATGGCTCGATTTCAGTTGTTGCGCATGGTTTCGTGCGGCTTCTTTGGCGGCCGAGGAGAAGACCACACGCAACGGGTTGGGCAGGCTGCCGGGCGACAGGCCGTAGGATGTTCCCTCGGGCGTTTCGCGGCGCGGGGCCGGCGTGCAAAGCGGCTTCGGCAGCGCGATCGCCTCAGTCGGATCGACGGCGACCGTTTCTCCGATCGTCTCCGCAAAACTCCCATTCGGGGTCTGGGCCGCCATGGCCAGCGCGAGGGCCCCTCCCTCGCCGAAGCCGAGGATGCGCGGCGGACGATAGAAATCGGCCTTGTGGCTGCGGTGCAGCCGGCGCGTCAGGCGTTCGATATCGGCCGGCAGGAAGAGGCAGTCGCGTTCGGTCTCACGCGATAGGGCGGCACGCCACGTCGTCAGATCGACGCCGACACCCACTGCGCCAGCGTGAACGACCGTCTCCAGCGCGGCCTGCTCGGCGCCATCCCAGCCATTGGCGTCGGAGATGATGACGACGACGCCACCCATATTGCCGTCATCCGGAGCGACGATGCGATCCTGCGGCAGGCTGACGATGCCATCTGCGCTCGATGCGGCTGCGACGCCGGTCACGAGCGGCAGGGCCAAGCCCCATGCGGCAACGAGCCTGTGCAGGTGACCCTGGCGCGTCTTGGCGCTCGCGCCGCTCATTTGCGCATCAGGCCCTTCAGACCGCCGCCGATCAGCAGCGTCACATCGATCAGCGAGAGGACCGGCAGCCCCTGGCCGGCGACCGCGAGATAGCGGGGCTGCCAGTCGGGATCGAACTTCTCCTTGAAGGCGCGCACACCGCGGAAATTGTAGAAGCGCTCGCCATGGTTGAAGATCTGGCGGGCGACGTGGTTCCAGGCCGGGGCGCGGCTGTGATCGGCTAACCCGGCCAGCGGCGCCATGCCGAGGTTGAGCGTGCGGAACCCTTCCGCCTTCAACGTCTCCATGATCTTCACGAACAGCAGATCCATCATGCCCCGATGCACACCCGGCACATGGCGCATGAGATCGATAAAGGCATCTCCATCAGAGGAAGCCGTCATCAGGCTGGCGAAGGCGACGATGCGGCCCTCGAGGCGAATGACGGCGACGGGACCAGACGCAACATAGCCGCGCTCGAAGGTGCCGAGCGAGAAGCCTTTTTCGGCAGCCTGATGGGCCAAGAGCCAAGCGTCTGATACCGCCTGCAGTTCGTCCAGCATCGGGGGCACCGCGTCTGCGGACACGAGCTCGAAGCAGAGACCATCGCGCTCGGCGCGGTTGATCGAGCGGCGGAGCTTCACCCAATCGCCGCCGGCCAGCGAGAAGCGGGCAAGATCGACGACGGCCTGTTCGCCGAGTTTCAGCGCCTGCAGGCGCATGTCGACGGCCACCGGCAGGAAATCGGCAGAGACCTGGTAGAAGACCGGGCGGCTGCGGCTGCGGCGTGCTTCCGCGACGAATTTTTCGACCAGCGGCGCCCAGAGATGTCTCGGTCCGACGGGGTCGAAGAGCGCCACCATCGAGCGGCCCTGGCGGGCATACATGATGAAGCCCTGGCCGCAATCGGAGAAGAGGATGCGCTTGTCGCCGAGACGCACGAGGCCGGCGCTCGCGTTGTCCTGATGCGGCAGGAGCGCAATGGCGCGTGCGAGGTCATCGGCGGTCTCGTCTTCCGTTTCCCGTCTGCGGAGAGGGAAGCGGACGAGGCCGCGCGAAGCGATGACGCCGAGCACCATGGACAGGCCGAGCGTGCCTTCGGTCGCATCGATGCCGTGGCGGGCGAGCACAAGGCCCCAGCCGAACTTCAGCAGGCTTTCCTCCGCCAGAATAGGGCCGAGCAATGCCAGGACGGCGAGCGCCATCAGCACCAATCCCGTGCGCGGGGCGCGCAATACGAGCTTCGGAACGAGGGATAGAGCAACGATCGAAAGAGGCTTGGCGCGAGCTGCGGCGAGCGCAGGCGCAGCCGCTTCGGCATCGGACAGAGAAGAAGCCATGAACCGGACCACGAACTGAAGGGGATCGAACGCTTATTAGCGTCCATGCATGGACCGAAGCTTGTGACACCAAGGAGTAAACGAGTCGGTAAACCAGCGCATAAATTGCGCAAGACACGCAAATTCCGTCACGGTCAAGCCGAGGAAATGCAAGCCAGCCTTGCAAGGCGGGAAGATGCCGAGATGGGGGATCCGGTCCGAGGTCTAGCGGCGCAGAACCCGCGCGGCGAGAGAGAACGGGCTTGAGACGGTTTGTGCCGCGGCATCCAGGACAAAGGCGCCGGCATCGCCGATCGTGGCTGCGGCGGCGGGCTTGCTCAAGGTCGTGGCCAGTTGCTTCACATCGAAGAAGCGGTTGTGGTTGGTGACATCCGTCGGCTCCAGCGAGGAGATGTCGACGATCGCCACGCCATTGCGCTTAGCCGCTTCGGCCACTTCCGGATTGCGCGCATCGAGAGCGCCCACGCGGTTGCCCGCACCGAGGAAACTGGAGACCTGGAGCGCGCGATCATCGGGCGCCACGAGAACGGTGATGGGTGTGCGCATCCGCCCGATGACGTCGAGCTGGGCGGTAAAGACGCCCTCGTCGATGTCGGGCGCGGCCATGATCACCCGCAGCCGGTTCAGCACGTCGCCTTTGCCCTCCAGCCTCAGCTGGCGCAGCGCCTCCATGGTGAGCCAGCCGCCCATGGAGTGGGCGAAGACGTCGACCTGGCCGTTGCGGGCGCGGGTCATGTCACTCAGGAGATTGGCGAGCGCATCACGGGAATAGGTGGCGGATTCCTTGTCGGCGACATAGGCCGGCAGGGCGGCGAGCGAAGGCCAAGAGAAGAGCACGGGCGTGCCGTCGAGATTGCTGTCCGTCTTCAGCTGCGCGAGGCGGAAGAGCGATTCCTGGAAATTGTAGTTGTAACCGTGGACGAAGACGACCGGTGGCGCCTTGTCCTGCGTCCGCACGGCCTGCAGCAGGGCCGCGCGATCCAGCACCGACTGCGAGACCACGGCGAAATCCGTCTTCGGATCGGGTTTGCGGCCAGACTTCGGCCATTCGATATTGGCGGGCTTGTGGTTCGGCGGGATGGAGATGTCGAAACTGGCGTAGTTCGGTTCGCGCGTCCGGGTCGTGGTGAAGACATTCTTGCCCGGCTCCGCGCGATCACGCGTGGTGACGCTGTAGAGCGTTTCGACCCGGCTCGGCTGGTAGTCGTTCAGGGCGACGGTGCTGAGCGTTTCCGGGCCCGGACGCCCGGCGCAGGATGTCAGGCCGACAGCCGACACCAGGCTAAAGGCCACAAGCAGCTGACGCGACGTCTGAGATAGGCCAACGGTCGGAAAGCGCATTCAGGATCATCCTTGCAGATCGACACAAGCTCGCCCCGCATCGTCATGACCGGGCAGGAAGCGCGAGCTATAACCGCTGATGAAAGTGCCGCCAAGGGCCGACGGCATGACAGGCTTGGGATGCGCCGGGGAAGAGCTGATGACAGGCCGCATTCGGTCGAGGCTTGAGGGTGGCGATCCATACAGATTTGGTTATGGTTTCCGGCTACATAATTATTTGCCTGCCTGCATCCCTTCTGTAATCATAACTGACAAGGAAAGGTCTGCCGGGTGGGAGTAAGGAGCCGGGTGACGCGAACTTTACATGACTCCAGGTCATGATTGTGATCGCTTCGACGCCTCGAGCCGGGGACTTTCCAAGCTGACAAAACATGGGAGGAGGAATTCATGTTGCGCCAATTTCTGATCGCCGGACTGTCCGGTGCTGCACTTTGCCTGACCGGAGCCGCAGCCTTTGCTGCGGATGTCACTCTCAAGCTGCACCAGATGCTGCCGCCGCAGGCGACCATCCCTGCCAAGGTGCTGGCCCCCTGGGCGGAGAAGATCCAGGCCAATTCCGGTGGCCGCATCGCCGTCGAACTCTATCCGGCCATGCAGCTCGGCGGCAAACCGTCCGACCTCGTCGACCAGGTCAAGGATGGCGTCGTCGATCTCACCTGGACCCTGTTCGGCTACACGCCTGGCCGCTTCCCGAAGTCGGAAGCCTTCGAACTGCCCTTCATGGTGACCACGGCGGAAGCGACCTCGGTCGCCTTCCAGGAATATGCCGAAAAGCATCTGACGGACGAGCTGACCGACTACCATGTCCTGGCCGTCCACACCCATGGTCCGGGCCTCATTCACACCATCGCCTCCAAGCCCGTACAGAAGCTTGAAGACATGCAGGGCCTAAAGCTGCGCGGCACGTCGAAGGTGGTCAACCAGATGCTGGAAGCCATGGGCGCTTCTGCCGTCGGCATGCCGGTCACCGCCGTGCCGGAAAGCCTGTCGAAGAGCGTCATCGACGGCTCCGTCGTTCCGTGGGAAGTGACGCCGGCCATCAAGATTGCCGAGCTTGCGCCCAACCATACCGGCTTTTCCGGATCCACCGGCCTTTACACCGGCACGTTCGTCTTTGCGATGAACAAGGACAGCTACGATGCCCTGCCCGACGACCTGAAGAAGGTGATCGACGACAATTCCGGCAAGGAACTCGCCCGTCTCTTCGGCAAGGCCATGGATGAGGGCGATGTGCGCGGCAAGGACATTGCCGACAAGGCCGGCAACACGATCATCACGCTGGACGAAGCCGAGACCGCGCGCTGGAAGGCAGCCGGCGAGGCCGTGACCAAGGCCTGGATTGCGGAGATGGACAGCAAGGGCCTCGATGGTACCATGCTCTACAACGATGCGCTTTCCCTGATCCAAGCGAACACGCAATAACCTCCCCGACTTGTCCGGGCGCTTGTCGGAAGGCGCCCGGACCTTTTGAGCCTACCAGAGGACTTCTTGATGGCGACTGCCTCTTCCACCGGCTTCGACAGACTGGAGCGGGCTTGCCACGGGCTTGCCGCGAGCCTGGTCCTGTTCGGCGGCCTCTGTCTCGTCGTCGCCTGCGGGCTGACCGTGGCCTCGATCCTCGGCGGGCTGACCCTGCGTCCCCTGCCCGGCGAGATCGAGCTGGTCGAAGCGCTGTGCGGCCTCGCCGTCTTTGCCTTCCTGCCCTATTGCCAGCTAAAGCGCGGCCATGTGGGCGTCGATATCCTGATCTCCGCCTTCGGCCCGAAAGCGATGAACTGGACCCAGCTGATCGGCGACATCGTCATCGCCGTGCTCATCGGTCTCGTCACCTGGCGCCATGCCGTCGGCACGATGGATAAGATCGGCAATGGTGAAACCACGCCGCTGCTGTTGATGCCGGTGTGGTGGGGCTTTGCGGTCGCGCTTGCCCTTCTTGTTGTGAATGTGATCGTCTGCCTCTTCGTGATCGCTGCCGATATCCGAGACATGCGCCGCGGCAAGACCATTGTCGCTGCGATGGGAGCCCATTGATGAGCAGCATTGAAATCGGGCTCTGGTCCTTCCCCGTCCTCATTCTGCTCATCTTCCTGCGGGTGCCGATCGGGGCGGCCATGCTCGCCACCGGCGTTGTCGGCACCTATCTGGTGCTTGACCGGTGGACGCCCGTCCTGGCGCAGATGAAGGTGCTCGCCTGGAACACGAATGCGAACTACTCGCTGTCGATCATTCCGCTCTTCCTGCTGATGGGCCAGTTTGCGGCGCGCGGCGGCATGAGCCAGGCGCTGTTCAATGCGGCGGCTGCCTTTCTCGGGCACCGCAAAGGTGGCGTCGCCATGGCGGCCGTTGGTGCGAGCGCCGGTTTCGGCTCGATCTGCGGCTCGTCGCTGGCAACAGCTGCGACCATGGCGCAGGTGGCGCTGCCGGAACTGAAGCGCAACGGTTATGCCGGCGGCCTTGCCACGGCGTCGCTTGCCGCCGGTGGCACGCTCGGCATCCTGATCCCGCCCTCGGTGGTGCTGGTGATCTACGCGATCCTTGCCGAGCAGAACATCGCCAAGCTCTTCCTCGCCGCCTTCGTGCCGGGCATTATCGCGGCGATCTCCTATCTCGTTGTCATCGCCATCTATGTCCGTCTGAAGCCGGAATCGGCGGGGCATGCCGCGCGCATCCCGTGGAAGGATCGCGTACCGGCGCTGATCGCCGTCTGGCCTGTGGTCGCGATCTTCTTTGCCGTCGTGGGTGGCATCTATCTCGGCTGGTTCACGCCGACACAGGCGGCGGCCGTGGGTGCTGCCGGCGCCGGGCTTGTCGCCTGGGTGAATGGCGGCCTCGACCGCAAGGCCCTCGTTGCCTGCTTCAAGGAGACGGCAGTTTCGACCGGCATGATCTTCTTCATCATTCTCGGTGCCTCGGTGTTCAACTCCTTCCTCGCCTTCTCCCGTCTGCCGCAGGTGGGCGCGGAGTGGGTGACGGCGCAGGGTTTCGCACCGATGACGGTGCTGATCATCATCCTGCTTCTCTACATCATCTTCGGCTGCATCATGGACTCGCTGTCGATGATCGTGCTCACGATCCCGATCTTCTTCCCGATCGTGACGGCCATGGATTTCGGCATGAGCCCGGAGCATTTCGCCATCTGGTTCGGCATTCTGGTGCTGATGGTCGCCGAGATCGGCATGATCACGCCACCGGTGGGGCTCAACCTCTTCATCATATCGGCGATGGCGCGCGATGTGCCGATCCGCGAGACCTACAAGGGGATCATCCCCTTCATCACCGCAGACGTCTTCCGCATCATTTTGCTGACGGCCTTTCCGATCATCTCGATCTTCCTCGTCTAAGCGGGGTCATCGACCGGGGCGCTGTCCGGCTCGTCGGGACGGCATCGCAGACAGGCCCTGAAGCCGCCCTCACGGGCGGCTTTTGCCGTTTCGAAGAAGGTGACGCTCTGCGGCCGCGCCGGGCGCGAGGGGCAGGACGGATGGCAGAAGATGCGGGTCGAGAAAACGCCATAGACGAAGCGGCCGTCCATGGCTGCATCACGGCGCGCGATGGCCTGCCATCGAGGGTCTTCGGTCGGATCGGGATTCATGCGGCGGTCTCCATGCAGATTGAGCGTCAGCATGCACCCGATGAAGGGGGACGAGCCACCCGTTTCCTGCGGGCATCACGGACGCTTTGAACGTGACGCGCGGGGACGAAGCGCGGTAGGTGTCGGACCGATCCGCAACCCGAATCCTGGAACGGCATGGAAACCTCGCTCTACCAACCCGTCAAAGCCTTCCTCGAAGGCGCCGGCTATACCGTGAAGGGTGAAGTCGGCGGCTGCGATGTGGTGGGGGTGAGCGACGGGGATCCGACGCTCGTCGTCGTGTGTGAGTTGAAGCTCAGCTTTAACCTCGAACTCATCCTGCAGGCTGTCGATCGCGCTTCGATCGCCGACGAGGTCTGGATCGCCGCCCGCGTCTCGGCCAAGGGCCGGGGCCGCGAGAGCGACAAACGCTACCGCGACCTCTGCCGGCGGCTCGGGATCGGCATGCTCGGTGTCGCCGACAATGGTGCGGTCAGCGTCATCGTCGGCTCCGTCACGCCGATGCCGCGGACCAATCCGAAACGGCGGTCGCGACTGATGCGCGAACATCAGAAGCGGAAGGGCGACCCTGCCGTCGGTGGCAGCACGCGCACGCCTCTCATGACCGCCTACCGCCAGCAGGCACTGGGCTGTGCAGCAGTTCTCAAGGCCGGCCCCCTCAAGGTGCGGGAGATCCGCGACCATGTGCCGGAGGCGGCCAAGATCCTGCAGGGCAATGTCTATGGCTGGTTCGAACGCGTGGAGCGGGGCGTCTATGGTCTGACGCCTGTGGGTCTCGAGGCGCTTTCGCGGTGGACGGAAGCGCCCCTGCCCCTTAAGCCCGACGCGTAAACAGGATCACCGCAAAGAGCAGCACACCAGCGAAGGTGACCAGCGAGGACACGGCGACGACGGGTTCCAGCGCCTGGTTGCCGCTCAGCATCAGGAAGAGCGACGGGCCCATGACGAGGATGCCTGCCGTGTAGAGCATGTACTGCACCTTCGCGACGCGGCTTGCGGCCTGGATCGGGTTCAGCGCGTAGTAGATGCCGAAGATCGCCATCGTCACCCAGCCGAGCAGGTTGATGTGCGCATGGGCACCGGTCGCTTCGAACTGGTGCGTGATCGACATGTAGAGCCCGAGACAGATGCCGGCGATCAGGAACAGAATGGCCGTGCGGAAATACCAGATAGACAATTGTGGCATGTTGAAATCCCCCGAAACAACGGGATGAGAGTAGCACTGCCCGCGGCAAGCGCAATGATCTGACGATTGTCATTTTAGGGGGAAACCCGGGCGTCTGGTCCGAGGCGGATGGCTGCCTCAGAGAAAGCCGATCCAGCGGCCGGCAAGCAGGGCGGCAAGCCAGATGGCCAGCGATGCGGATGCCGCAAGCCGCAGCGCCGGCGTTGGGCTGGCGCCGGCTATCAGGGCTGCCCAAGGCCTTGAGGCCCGAACGGCGAGCGCGTTCATCGTGCCGAGGGATACGAGGCCGATCTTGATCAGGAAGGCGGTGTTTTCGACGTATTCCAGCGGGCGAACGGAAAAGAGAAGCGCGCCGGTGAGGATGGTCGCGCCCAAGGCCAAGGCTGCCACGCGCGACAGGGTAACGGCCGTCTCTGCGAGCGGCAGGCGGGCGAGGCCGCCGAGCAGGCGCAGGTCGAGGAGGACGCTGGCGCCGATCAGCATGGCGAGCGCGAGAATGTGGCTGGCATTGGCAAAGATATAGAGGGTGGGCCAGCGAATGAGCGCCTGGCCCACGGGTGCCGTGAGGATTGCCAGCCACTCCATGCCGGTCAGTTGGTGACGATGCGGCTAGGATAGATGTCGTAGTTCTTGCCCGCCACGATCACCCGCACCGCCTTCAGGCGCTTTTCATCCGGATCGAGCGAGCGATTGCCGCGCACTGTGACCTCGTCACCGACGGCAACGACGCCTTCGACGAAGCCGGAGCGCTGGGTCTGGTTGGGATTGCCGAGTTTGATGCGCCAGGCGCCATCGGCCGTATCCAGTTCCAGTGTCGGATGGGGCGGGGCAAAGGAGATCGCGGTGATCTTGCCCGTCAGGTCGATCTGATCTGCTTCGGCCCAGGACCAGCCGTGATGGGCCATGGCAGCGCCCGCGAACAGGGCGGCGCCGGCAAGGGTGGCAGGGACGGGCACGGCGGGGGAGACTGCGCGGTTCATGATCATTCTCCGGGTTGGGACACACCTTCAAGAGTAGTGCGCCCGCCCGGCTTTTCGACGTCACCTTTGCTTGATCGCGCGGTGAGATGGCCGGGAGCGCCAATTCGAACGGCGTCCCCGGCCCTTCATCTCAGTGCGAGACAGCTCAGTGCAAGGCAGCGCTGGCGGCGAGCCGCTCGTCCTTGTCGTGCAGGGCGAAGCGGTCGACCATGTCGGCGCTTGCCTCGTTGAAGCCAAGAACCTCGACCTCGATACCGGCCTTGCGATACTTCAGGACGATCTTGTCGAGCGCGCCAACGGCGGTGATGTCCCAGAGATGGGCAGCGCTGACGTCGATGATCACCTTGCGGGCTTCATCGGAGAAGTCGAAGGCATGGATGAAGCTCTCGGCCGAGGCGAAGAAGATCTGGCCGGTGACGCGGTAGGTGACCGCGCCCGTGATCTCGTCGGCGTGGCGGGTGACGCGGAAGAGCTTGGCCACCTTGCCGGCGAAGAAGATGCCGGAGAGGAGCACGCCGACGATGACGCCCTTGGCGAGGTCGTGGGTCGCGACCACCGTGACGACGGTTGCCAGCATGACCACCGACGACTGCCAGGGATTGCGCCTGATATCGAGGATCGAGCGCCAGGAGAAGGTGCCGATCGAGACCATGATCATGATGGCAACCAGCGCTGCCATCGGAATGATGCGGACGAGATCATCGAGCACCACGATCAGGAAGAGCAGGAAGGCGCCGGCAACAAAGGCCGACAGGCGGCCGCGGCCGCCCGAGGTGACGTTGATGACCGACTGGCCGATCATGGCGCAGCCGCCCATGCCGCCGATCAGCGCCGAGGCGATGTTGCCGGTGCCCTGGCCGATGCATTCCTGGCTCTTGTTGCTCGGCGTGTCCGTCATGTCGTCAACGATCTGGGCCGTCAGCAGCGATTCCAGAAGGCCGACCGCGGCAAGGGTCACGGAGTAAGGCAGGATGATCTGCAGCGTCTCGAGATTGAGGGGCACGTCCGGCAGGAGGAAGACGGGCAGCGTCGAGGGCAGTTCACCGAGATCCGCCACGGTGCGCAGGTCCATGCCGGTCCACCAGGCAAGCGTCGTCAAGACGATGATGGCTACCAGCGGCGACGGTATGAGCTTGGTGACATAGGGGAAGAGGTAGATGATCGCGAGGCCGCCGGCAATCATGGCATAGGTCAGGCCCGGCACGCCGATCAGCTCCGGCAGCTGGGCCATGAAGATCAGGATGGCGAGCGCGTTGACGAAGCCGGTGATGACCGAGCGGGAGACGAAGCGCATGACGCGGCCGAGCTTCAGATAACCCGCGAGGATCTGGATTACGCCCATCAGGATGGTGGCGGCGAATAGATATTGCAGGCCGTGTTCCTTGACCAGCGTCACCATGATGACGGCGGTAGCCGCGGTGGCGGCCGAGATCATGCCGGGACGACCGCCGACAAAGGCGGTGACGCAGGCAATCGCGAAGGAGGCGTAAAGGCCGACCTTGGGATCGACGCCAGCGATGACGGAAAAGCCGATGGCTTCCGGGATCAGGGCAAGTGCGACGACGATGCCGGAGAGGATATCGCCACGGATATTGGAGAACCACTCGCGGCGGTAATTGATAAAGCTTTGCATTGTTGATTTTTCACAGTTGTTGCAACGGTCCGAGCGGGTCTCGGGCCAGGAAAAGACGATGGTTGCGTTGCTGTGTTGTCTGGCGGATCGGCGGCCAGAAGAGCCACCCGGAGTTTCACCGGGTCCTTGTGGATGGCTTTCGTGTAGCCGAAAGCCTGCTGCAGGGCAACACCGGGAAGGCCAGAGGCCCGCGCGCTGCCCTTCTCTCGGCGGCCAAAAGCAAAGAAGGCGGCCCTTTCGGAGCCGCCTTCTTGCCTCGGGAGGAGCCGCCCGTCAGGGGCGGTAGATCTGGTCGAAGACGCCGCCTTCGCCGAAATGCTCGGGCTGCGCCTTGGCCCAGCCGCCGAAGAGCGGATCGTCGATCGTGACGAGATCGAGCTTCGGCAATTCCGGACCCGAGCCTGCCGGCACGAGGTCGGGGCGCGACGGACGGTAGAAGTGCTTGGCCGCGAGCGTCTGGCCTTCCGCCGAATAGAGGTAGTCGAGATAGGCCTCGGCCTCCTTGCGGGTGCCCTTTTTCTCGACATTGACATCGACGACGGAAACCGGCGGTTCGGCGAGGATCGACAGAGACGGGGTGACGATGTCGAACTGGTCGGCACCGAATTCCTTGCCGGCGAGATAGGCCTCGTTTTCCCAGGAGATCAGCACGTCGCCGATCTCGCGCTGGGCAAAGCTCGTCAGCGCGCCGCGGGCGCCGGTGTCGAGGACTGGGGCGCGGCGGTAGATCTCGGCGATGTAATCGCGGATCTTCTGCTGGTCACCACCGAATTCCTTGTTGGCCCAGGCCCAGGCGGCGAGATAGTTCCAGCGGGCGCCGCCCGACGTCTTCGGGTTCGGCGTGACGATCTGCACGTCGCCCTTCACCAGGTCACCCCAGTCCTGGATGCCCTTGGGATTGCCCTTGCGCACCAGAAAGACGATGGTCGAGGTGTAGGGGGACGAATTGTTCGGCAGGCGGTTGCGCCAGTCCGGGGCGAGTAGCTTGGCCCGCTCGGCGATGATGTCGATGTCGCTCTGCAGAGCGAGGGTTACGACATCGGCCTCCAGACCTTCCATGACCGCGCGGGCCTGACGGCCGGAGCCGCCATGGGACTGGTCGATGGTGACGGTCTCACCGGTCTCCTGCTGCCAGTGCTTGGCAAAGGCTGCGTTGTAGTCCTGATAGAACTCGCGGGTCGGATCATAGGAGACGTTCAAGAGCTCCGCCGCCCCTGCCGGCAGCACGAGGCCGGTGGACAGGCTCAATCCGACGAGAAACGCCGCAAGATTTTTCCCAATGCACGTCATGTCTGTGCCTCCTCTCTGGCGTTAACGATTTAAGACTACCGAGAGGGTCGTCTTAGTCAACGCGGGGTGAGAAGTTTGCAAAAGCGTTTCCCTGACACGGGTGGTCGACGCGATTGTCGTTCTGTCTAGGGACGGGGGAGTGGCCGAAGTTTTCGTCAGGAGCGATTTCGGCGAAACGCTTCGACGGTCGTCGAGGCCATGATCGGGGGGGCAGACTGTATCGCGAAGCGTCTCGCTGTTGCGAGCTCGCGTCACCAGAGAGGCCTCCCCCGCACCCCTCGTCCACCCCCTCGCGCCCTCAAACAGCAGTCACAAAAGGGTGAAAGAAATAAAAAATAATCGTTGTATGTCATAGTTAAAT
>DAMDHD010000011.1:0-130111 GCA_032102365.1 Allorhizobium sp. CTOTU50464
TGGCGGGCTGGCGCCGAGCGCTCGGCAATCGACGGCGTGCCGACCACGCTCAAGGATATCGTGCATGTCAAAGGATGGACGGTGCGCTATGGCAGCCGGTCCACGGACGCTGCACCGATGCTCCGCGATGCGCCGTCGGTTGCCGGGCTAAGGGCAGGCGGTGCCGTCTTTATCGGCCAGACCACGACGCCGGAATTCGGTTGGAAGGCCGTGACCGACAGCCCGGAATTCGGGATCACGCGCAATCCTTGGAATCCCGAGCTGACGCCCGGTGGATCATCCGGTGGCGCCGCCGTTGCCTCTGCCACGGGTGCGGGCGTTCTTCACCTCGGCACGGATGGTGGCGGTTCGATCCGGGTGCCTGCGGCCTTCACCGGAACCTTCGGCCTGAAGCCGACCTTCGGACGGGTGCCGGCGGATCCGCCAAGCGTCTTCGGGACGGTCGCCCATATTGGTCCGATGACCCGTAGCCCTGCGGATGCGCGGGCGATGCTGGCGGCGATGGGAGGCCGCAGCCTTCGGGACTGGAGCCAGCCGTGGGGCGAAATGCCTTCGCTTGATGCTCAGCGCTTCGATTGGAAGGGGCGAAAGGTCGGCCTCTGGATGACACCGCCGACGGGGGCGGTCGACCCAGCGATCGAACGGCTGATCCTCAATGCTGCCCGGCAGATCGAGACGGCCGGCGCCATCATCGAGCCTGTTTTTCTGCCTGGCAAAGACCTCCGTGAAATGTTCCACGCACACTGGATGGCGGGAGCTGCAAGCCGCCTTGCACAAATTCCAACCGAGATGCACAAGGATCTGGATCCGGGCTTCGTCGAAGCCGCGGCGGAGGGAGGTCGTCTCGGTTTGGGGGACTATATTGCCGCCCAGCAGGCCCGTGCCCGCTATGGCGCCGCGATGGATCAATTGCTTGCCGATTACGAACTCCTGCTCTCCCCGGCGACCGCGTGCTTACCCTTCGCGGCCGGTCGAGAGTTCCCGGAAGGCTCAGGCCCGGAGCGTTGGACGAAGTGGGCTGGTTTCAGCTATCCGATCAACCTGTCGCAGCAGCCGGCCTGTACTCTATTCTGTGGGACGGCGGAGGGTTTGCCGGTCGGCCTGCAGATCGTCGGTCCGCGCGGCATGGACGGTTTCGTGCTCGATGCAGCAGAAGCGACAGGTGGCCTCCTCGCAGGAACGTGACGTAGGATATCGTCTCCTCCTCCCTTAATGCGTTGACGCTGATGAACATCCCCATGCTCATCGTCCTGGCGCTCACCATTATCTATATTTAGAAATAGCCCTCTAAATGGGGCCCAAGCTCTCCCATCTAGGTAAGGTGAGAGCAAGGTCCTCATTTATGAGTGGCAGCAAACATAGGAATTAGGTGCTCGCATGCGCCGAGCGTCGCCATCACTGGAGCACGGCGGAAAAGTCGCGAGATCTACGAAGACGACCCGATGCTGAGCCTCGGCGCGAGCTGTCAATCAACGGTATCCCGATCGCAACTTTCCCAGGAGGCTTTACGCAGTTTCGAAGGGCCACAATCATGCGACAGCTCCGCAAACAAACAACAACTCGCTCGCGACCACGTCAACTTACGAACCTGTCGGCGGGGCGGAAAGCAATTCTTGTTGCCTCGCCACACCGATGAGCCATTTGTGGAACCTCTGTCCGAAGGGTTTTTCAAGGGCCGTTCTGTCCCAGGCCAGATAGTAGCTTTCAGACAGTTTCATTCGAACATCGAAGGGTATCACTAGGGCACCAGAGGCGATCTCGTCCTGTGCCATAGAAAATTGGGCAAGCACAAATCCCCTGCCATTCACCGCTGCATCAATAGCGCTGCTTGAGAGCGTAAACGAAAGGCCCGAGAATTCAGGATGGCCATCGGCCTGAATGAGGGCGGCCCAATCCCTCCATTGCGGCGAAGCCTTGTAGTCAGCCTCCCATTCCACATCAAGGCGTGGAAACTTAAGAATATCCTTCGGTGATTGCAGAATATCCCCTGCGATTAGTGAGGGTGAACAGGCAGGCACGACCCAGTCGGTGAACAGGTGCGCGACATGTTCATGGGCATGGGAGCGCCGGCCGTAAGTAATGCGGAAATCGACCTGTTCAACGCCCATATGCGGCTCTCGCTCCTCTCCCAGGATGCGCACGCTCGATTCCGGATAGAGAGCTTGCCAGTCAAAAATCTTGCGCCCTACCCATCTGTTGGCCACCGACGACAGGGCGCTTAGAACGAGCCCGGTCTCGTTCCTGGCACGCGTCAACACGCTTGCCGCACGGGAAAGCTGTTGAAAGCCCAAGGCGACCTCCCGGTAGTACAATCGTCCCCATAACGACAATTCGACGCGCCTTCCGCGCCGCTCCAGCAGCGTTAATCCAAGACACTGCTCGAGGTTGCGGACTAACTGGCTAACAGCCCCGGGGGACACACCGAGATCTTCCGCAGCGGCACTGACCGAGCCGCATCGCCCGACTGCTTCGAAGGCTTGGAGGCCACGCAAGGACGGTTTCAACATCGTAACTCTCCTGAGGCAAATCACTCCAATTCAGTTTTTCTAAAAAAGAATGCAGCTACTAGCAACTTGTTGAGACACATAAAATGACAAACACTCACTTGGCAAAAAGCAAGGAGAGCGAGATGTTTCTCAAGAATGCCTGGTACGTCGCGGCCTGGGATCACGAGGTAAGCCGCGAGCTGAAGCCCGTCACCATCCTCGGCGAAAAGATCGTTCTTTACCGCCTGCAGAATGGTCAGGCCGCCGCGCTGGAGGATGCCTGTCCCCATCGCAAGCTGCCGCTCTCCATGGGCCGTATCAAGGGCGACGACGTGGAATGCGGCTATCACGGCCTGACCTTCGACTGTTCGGGCACCTGCACGCGCGTCCCGGGTGCAGAGCGTATTCCCCATGTCGCCAAGGTGCGTTCCTACCCCGTCCATGAGCGCTACGGCCTGCTCTGGATCTGGATGGGCGAGGCGGACAAGGCCGACCCGAAGGACATTTTCGAGGTGGAATATTTCGATGACCCGGCCTGGGGCATCAATCGCGGCGAGTCGATGACGCTCAACTGCAACTACCTCTACATGACCGACAACCTGCTCGATCCGTCCCACGTTGCCTGGGTCCATCAGTCGTCCTTCGCAAGCTCGGCCTGCGAGGAAACGCCGCTGGAGACAACCGTGAAGGACGATGGAGTGACCGTTTGGCGCTGGATGATCGACTCCGAACCGGCGCCCTTTTATGCCCCCTTCCTGCAGTTCGAGGGCAATACGGACCGCAAGCAGCACTACGAGGTCCGCTATCCGAGCAACGCCATCATCAAGGCGATCTTCGCCCCGGCTCACACGGGCGGCGAAGGCCGCGCGCTGCCGGAAAACACCTTCCTCATGGACAGCTACAACTTCATGACGCCGGTCGATGAAAACCGCACCAAATATTACTGGTTCCAGATGCGCAATTTCGCGCCGAATGATCCCAAGGTCTCGGAGAGCTTCGCCAAATCCGTGCGGGGCGCCTTCGAAGAGGACCGTGTCGTGCTGGAAGCAGTCCATCACGGTATCGCGAACATGCAGACGCCGAACCTCGATCTGAAGATCGATGTCGGTCCGATGCGCTTCCGCCGCAAGCTGGCCCAGATGATTGCCGCCGAGGCGCAAGCCGTGCCTGCCAGCGCAGCGGCTGAGTAAGGATCGCCCGAATGCTGGACGCCGCGGCCTCGCGCTTCCGCCCCTTCGAGGTGATCTCGAAGGTGCGCGAAAGCACCACAATCACATCTTTCCGACTTGCCCCTCTCGATCGGCAGCACTGGCGGCCGTTCGAGGCCGGACAGTTTCTCACGATACGGGTTCCCGACCGCAAGGGGGGCTATGTCCTGCGCAACTATACGGTCTCCTCGTCGCCGCGCGAGGAAGGCACGTACCGGATCACCGTGAAGCGTGAGGCCGCACCGTCGCAGGACGTGCCGGCGGGTGTGAGTTCGTGCTGGCTGCATGACCAAATCGAGCCCGGCGCCGTCGTCGAGATCGACCTGCCGCGCGGCGCCTTCAAGCTGGACACGGCGAGCAGCCGGCCCGTCGTGCTGCTCTCCGGCGGCGTCGGGCTGACGCCGACGGTCTCGATGCTCGATGTGCTGGCACGGGAAAGCAACCGTCCCGTCTGGTTCATCCACGCCTGCGACAACGGGGCCGTCCATGCCCTGCGCGACGAGGTCGAACAGCTTGCCGCCCTCAGGCCCGGCATCACCGTGCATTTCTGCTACCGTTTTGCGGAAAGCGCCGACCTCGACGCGATGCGGTGCCATTCCGAAGGCTTCCTCACGCGCGATACATTCCAAGAGCTTCTGCCGCTCGACGATTACGACATCTACATGTGCGGCCCGCCCCCGTTCATGCAGGCGCTCTATGGCATCCTCACCGGCCTCGGTGTCCGCAAGGAACGTATCGCCTATGAATTCTTCGGCCCGGCAAGCCTTCTCACGGAAGCCGCGCAGACAGCACCGCAACCCGTGAAACCGTCGGCGGCCGACCAAACCCCCGCAGGCGACGGACCGCATATCGTCCTCCAGAAATCCGGGCGCAGGCTCGCCTGGGACGGCACGAGTGAATCCATCCTCGCCTTCCTGGAGGCACAGGGCATCGAGCCGGAATTCTCCTGCCGGGCGGGGGTCTGCGGAACCTGCGAACAGGGCCTCGTCTCCGGAGAGGTCGACTATTTCGAGGAGCCGCTCGACGTGATGCCGAAGGATCGGGTGCTGCTGTGCTGTACCCGACCGAAATCCTCGCTCGTGCTCGATCTGTAGCGACGGTGACCAAGAGGCTGCTGCCTGAACCGGGGGTGCCTCGCCACCCGAAGGAGAACCCGTGACGAAAATGCTCCGAGACGAAATTCCGCTGAACCCGCATGTCGCCGGGTTGCCGCCCTACAATGCCGGCATGAATATCGCCGCCGCGCAGAAGCACAGTGGCCGGCAGGACATCGCCGCTCTTGCCAGCAACGAGAACCCGGACGGCTGTTCGCCCAAGGTCGCCGCCGCCCTCGCCGGCCTCAATCCGGCGCGGTATTGCGACCCGGCCTGCACGGCGCTGCGCACGGCCCTCAGCCACAAGCTCGACGTTCCCGCGGACCGCATCGTCGTCGGCAACGGCTCGGAGGAGATGATCGCCGCGGTGTGCCGCGCTATTCTTCGTCCCGAGGCCTTCGTCGCGACGCTCTGTCCCGGCTTCGGCCTGCACGAGATCGAGGCGCTCGCCAACGGCGCGCGGGTCGAGAAGGTCGCCATGCGGGCGGACCTGGATTTCGACATCCCCGCGATTGTGGCCATGCTTGCGCAAAAACCGGCGATCTTCTTTCTCTCATCGCCGTCCAATCCCGTCGGGCCGGCGCTCGACCGTGACGGCCTTACGCGCATTCTCTCGGCGGTTCCGTCTCAAACGCTGCTCGTGCTGGACGAGGCCTATTTTGAATTCACCGACGACGATACACCCGATGGACTTGCCATCCTTACAAGGACCGATCTCTCCTGGGTGGTGCTGCGGACCTTTTCCAAGGCCTACGGGCTTGCCGGCCTGCGTGTCGGCTATGCCGTGACGTCGGACCTGCGCCTGGCGCGCGCCATGACCGCGGCCAAGACGCCGTTCAACGTCAATGCCGCCGCGCAGATCGCCGCCCTTGCCGCGCTCGAGGACGAAGCGTGGATGCGCGCATCGGTCGTCGCACTGAAGCGGGAACGGCAGCGGGTCTTCCAGCGCGTCGCGACCCTCGGCTTTCGCGTCGCCGGATCGCAGACGAACTTCCTCTTCATCGATGTCGGCTGGGACAGCCGGGCGGCGCTGGATCACTTCCTGTCGAAGGGGATCATCATCAAGCCGTGGAAGGAAGCCGGCTACGAAACCTTCATCCGCGTGACGATCGGCAGCCGCTCCGAAAACGACCGTTTCATCGAGGCGCTGAGCGCTCTCGCCACGGAGTGACGCGCTGCAGCGCCGCCCCGATCAGACAAGACAGAACAGGGGCCGATTCACGGCCCGAGGGAACGAACCATGAGCGCAAACGCAAGTCTGCCCAAAGCGAACCGGGAGCCCCATCGCATGTCCTCATTGACGCCATCCGGTCTGTTTTCCGGCGACTATTCCGCTCTGCGCACCCGGTTCCTCGCCGCGGCACGCACCGCCGGGGCGAGCCTCGTCGAATATCTGCACCCGCTGCATGGCCCTGATGGCGAGCGGCTTGCGACCGATGTCGCCTATCTCGGACGCGAGGATGCCCGCAAGCTCATGGTGCTGATTTCCGGCACCCATGGGGTCGAAGGTCCGTTCGGTTCGGCCTGCCAGACCGCCTGGCTCTCCCAGAACACGCCCTGGCAGCTTCCCGACGATACCGCCGTCCTCGCCATCCACCTCATCAACCCCTGGGGCACCGCGTGGTCGCGCCGAGTGAATGAAGACAATGTCGACCTCAACCGCAACTTCATCGACTGGCAAAAAGCGCCGCCAAAAAACGAGCGCTATGGCACGCTGCACGGCGCGCTCGTCTGTCCCGTGCTGGAAGGACCGGCACACGACACGGCCGTGGAGACCTATGAGGAGGCCAAGCGGCGGTCCGGCGGCTATGCCGGCCTCGCTCCGATCATCGAAGCCGGTCAGTATGACTTTCCGGATGGATTGTTCTATGGCGGCGACGGCCCTGTGTGGTCCAACCGCACCCTGATCGACATCCTCACGACCTTTGCGCAGCAGGCGACCGAGGTCGTCGTTTTCGACCTGCACACGGGCGCTGGTCCCTATGGCTATCCGGCGCTGCTGTCCGTCGCCGAAAGCGAGCATGCTGGCCTGGATTGGGGACGCGGCATCTTCGGCCCTGCCCTTTCCATCGTCGTCACCGGCGCAAACGCAACAACGGATACCGGCATTGCCGCGACCGCGACAGGCTATGTTTCGGCGGCCGTGCGAACCGCGCTGCCGAAGGCCCGTGTCCTGCCGCTTGTGGTCGAATGCGGCACGCTTGATGGCGCCACCGTTTCGGACGCAGTGCAGGCCGACAACTGGCTTCACCTGTTCGGCAAGGTCGACACACCGCTCGGCGGCAGGATCAAGGAAACCCTGCGCGCCGCCTTCATTCCCGAAGACGCAGACTGGCAGCGCGCATGCCTTGCCGCGTCGCTGCGCCATTTCGACCGCGCCTTCGCCGACCTCAAGACGGTCGGCGGTGCCGGCCCGGAAAAGACCGTTCCGGCAGCAGCAGCGGTGACCGTCGTCGCCCATCCGGACGTCAATGGCCCGAGGCTAACCGAACGGCCGGCGATCGAGGTGCACGGCATCCACAAGCGTTTCGGCATCCTGCCCGTGCTGAACGGCGTCAGCGTCTCCGCGCAGCCGGGTGAGGTCGTGTCGATGATCGGCTCCTCCGGCTCGGGGAAAAGCACCTTCCTGCGGTGCATCAACCTGCTCGAACAGCCAAACGACGGACGCATCGTCATCGACGGCGAGGAAATCCGGATGAAGAAGACAGCGGACGGTAATGCCGTTCCTGCCGACATGCGGCAGGTCGAGCGCATCCGTTCGCGGGTCGGCATGGTGTTCCAGAACTTCAACCTCTGGCCGCACATGACCGTGCTCGAAAACATCGTCGAGGCGCCGCTGCATGTGCTGAAGGAGGAGCGGCAGGCGGCCGTCGATCACGCCCATGCGCTGCTGAAGAAGGTCGGCCTCTCCGACAAGCACGCCCAATATCCCGGCCAGCTCTCGGGTGGCCAGCAGCAGCGCGCCGCCATCGCCCGCACGCTTGCGATGCGCCCGAAACTCATCCTGCTCGACGAACCGACCTCCGCGCTCGATCCAGAGCTCGTCGGCGAGGTGCTGCGGGTGATCCGGCAACTGGCCGAAGAAGGAAACACGATGATCCTCGTGACGCACGAAATGCAGTTCGCGCGCGAGGTCTCGCACAAGATCCTCTTCCTCCATCAGGGAAAGGTGGAGGAAGAGGGTGCCCCGGCGGAGGTTTTCACCAATCCGCGCTCCGAACGCATGCGCCAGTTCCTGGCCCGGACGTTCTGACAGCCGCCGGCCTCACCCACTCGACAACGAAGCTCAACATGGGGAACCAAAACATGAAGCTGAAAAGTCTGTTGCTCGCCACGCTCTTTGCCACCGGCCTCACCACGGCGCAGGCCGCGGAAGGCGAATTGTCGATCGGAACGGAAGGCGCCTATCCGCCATGGAGCATGGCCGATGCCGTCGGCAACGTCACCGGCTTCGATGCCGATGTCGGCAACCTGCTCTGTGCCAAGCTGGAAATGAAGTGCCAGTTCGTCGTGCAGGCCTTCGACGGCCTCATTCCGGCGCTGAAGGCCAAGCGTTTTGACATCATCATCTCGGGCATGTCGATCACCGAAGACCGCAAGAAGGAGATCAACTTCTCCATCGGCTATGCCGAACTCGCCAACATGTTCGTCGCGCCGAAGACGTCGGACCTTGCGGGCATCAAGGATTTCGACAGCCTGATCAAGGCGCTCGACGGCAGGAAGGTCGGCGTGCAGGCCGGCACGACCCACGCGCATTATCTCGAGAAGAACGCACCGAACGCCGATCTGAAGACCTATGACACGCTCGACCAGATGCAGATCGATCTCGCCAGCGGCCGTATCGAAACCGCGTTCTCAGATACCTCTGCGGCGGACGACTTCCTCGCGAAACCTGAAGGCAAGGATTTTCAGTTCGTCGATGTTAAGATCGCCAGCTCTTCCGATCCAACGCTCGGCGAAGGCGTGGGCGTCGGTATCGCTCAGGATAACACCGAACTGAAGGCTCGCATCGACAAGGCGCTTTGCGAACTGGTCGCCGACGGCTCCATCGGCAAGGCGAGCCAGACCTGGTTCAAGACGGACATTTCCCGGCCCTGCAAGTAACACCGACATGGTGTCTCCCGGATATCGTCCGGGAGACACCACCTCCGACAAGACAACACACAGGTTTGGGCGGATCCGATGGAATTTGGATTATGGCAGGTATGGGATGGTGGCTGGATCGCCGCAATCCTGCGCGGCGCGGCGATCACCATTGCCGTGGGCGTCGCGAGCATGGCCTTCGGCATTGTCATCGGCATTGGCTGCGGCCTGATCAAATGGGCGCGGCTCTTCCCGCTGACGCTGGCGGTGGATTTCTACACGTCGATCGTGCGCGGCGTGCCCGAACTCCTGATCATCTACCTTCTCTTCTTTTCCTCCGTCGAATTCGTGGGGCAGGTCGCCGCCGCCTTCGGCTATGTGGGGCTGGCCGGCAACGGCTATGCCTTCGTCATCGCCGTCATCGCGATCGCGGCCATATCGGGCGCCTATTCCACCGAGGTCGTGCGCGGCGCGCTTGCCGCCATTCCCGGCGGCCATATCGAGGCCGCCCGCGCGCTCGGCATTCCCGGCAGACGCATCTTCCGCCGGATTATCGCACCGCAGATGCTGCGGATTGCCGTGCCGGGCATTAACAATGTCTGGCAGACGACCATCAAGGATACCGCCCTCGTCTCCGTCGTCGGCCTGCAGGAACTGATGCGTGCCGCTTTCGTCGGCGCCGGCTCCACCCGCCATCCCTTCATTTTCTATTTCATCGCGGCTGTCGTCTATCTCGTCATCACGCTGGTCAGCCAGGGTGGCTTCGACCGGATCGAGCGCCTTCTGCGCCCCCGCACGAGGACATAGGCCATGGATCTCGAACTCATCCGGCTCGCCATTCCGACCCTGGCCAAAGGATTGGGGCTGACCGCCGTCCTGACACTAGCCGCCGTCGCCGTCGGCTTCAATCTCGGCCTTGCGCTCGCCGTCATGCGGCTTTCGAAAAACCGGCTCGTCAGCGGCTTCGCCAAAGGCTACAGCACCGTTTTCCGGGGAACGCCGCTGCTCGTCCAGCTCTTCCTCTTCTACTATGGCCTCGGCCAGATTGCCGTCGTGCGGGATAATCCCGTCCTGTGGTGGATCATCGGCGATGGCGTTCATTGCGCCGTGATGGCGTTGGCGCTCAACACCGCCGCCTATACGTCGGAAATCCTGCGCGGCGGTCTCCTGTCGATACCGAACGGCCTCGTCGAGGCAGCGCAGGCCTGCGGCATGTCACGGCTCCTTTGTTTTCGCCGGATCACGTTCCCACTGGCCATAAGGCAGGCCTTGCCGGCCTATGGCAACGAGCTCGTGCTCGTCGTCAAGGCAACCAGCCTTGCCTCGACCATCACCGTCCTGGAAATCACCGGCCATGCGAAACGCCTGATGAGCCAGACCTACGCGATCCTCGAGGTCTTCGCCATCGCCGGCGTGCTCTACCTCCTGATCAATCTGGTGCTGATCACCATCATCCGGCTGCTTGAAGCCCGCCTGACGCGCTACCTGCCACGATAGCCAAATCTCTGAAACGACCGACTCTCTCGAAGGAAAAGACCATGGACGTACGCGCCGCCGTTGCCGTTCAGGCCGGCAAACCGCTTGAGATCATGACCGTACAGCTCGACGGCCCGAAGGCCGGCGAGGTGCTGGTCGAGGTGAAGGCGACGGGCATCTGCCACACCGATGATTTCACGCTTTCGGGCGCCGACCCCGAGGGCATCTTCCCGGCCATCCTCGGCCACGAGGGCGCGGGCATCGTCGTCGACGTCGGCCCGGGCGTCACCTCGCTGAAGAAGGGCGACCACGTCATTCCGCTCTACACGCCCGAATGCCGCGAGTGCTATTCCTGTACCTCGCGCAAGACCAATCTCTGCACCTCGATCCGCTCCACCCAGGGCCAGGGCCTGATGCCCGACGGCACCTCGCGCTTCTCGATCGGCAAGGACAAGATCCACCATTACATGGGCTGCTCGACCTTCTCGAACTTCACCGTGCTGCCGGAGATCGCGCTTGCCAAGATCAACCCGGACGCGCCCTTCGACAAGGTCTGCTACATCGGCTGCGGCGTGACGACCGGCATCGGCGCCGTCATCAACACGGCCAAGGTCGAGATCGGCTCGACGGCGATCGTCTTCGGCCTCGGCGGCATCGGCCTCAACGTGCTGCAGGGCCTGCGCCTTGCCGGCGCGGACATGATCATCGGCGTCGACATCAACCCGGACCGCAAGGCCTGGGGCGAAAAGTTCGGCATGACGCATTTCGTCAATCCGAAGGAAGTCGGCGACGACATCGTGCCCTATCTCGTCAACATGACGAAGCGCGGCAACGACCTGATCGGCGGCGCGGACTATACGTTCGACTGCACGGGCAACACCAAGGTGATGCGCCAGGCGCTGGAATCGTCGCATCGCGGCTGGGGCAAGTCTGTCATCATCGGCGTTGCGGGTGCCGGCCAGGAGATCTCGACGCGTCCGTTCCAGCTGGTCACCGGCCGCAACTGGATGGGCACGGCCTTCGGCGGCGCGCGCGGCCGCACCGACGTTCCGAAGATCGTCGACTGGTACATGGACGGCAAGATCCAGATCGACCCGATGATCACCCATACGATGCCGCTCGAGGACATCAACAAGGGCTTCGAGCTCATGCACAAGGGTGAATCGATCCGCGGCGTCGTGGTATACTGAGCGCGGGTTCAAAGACCGTCTGCACCTCGCAATCCATGCATTGCACCGCCGCGCCTGCGCTGGCGGTGCCTGTTATCGGCCGCGCATGCCGCGCCGGCCATGAAGGAGGAGAAGCCCATGCCAAGCATCGCGATACATCCATCCGTCGACAGCGGGTTCAAAGCGACCGACGCCGCCTTTTCCGGCGGCACGCTCGTCTGCAACTGCGCAAGCAATCCCGTCGCAGTCCGCATCAAGGGCGACATCGCCCACAACCACGCCTGCGGCTGCACAAAGTGCTGGAAGCCTGATGGTGCCATCTTCTCGGTCGTCGCCGTCGTCTCGACCGACAATGTCGAGGTCGTCGAAAACGGCGACAAGCTCGCAGTCGTCGATCCGGCCGCCCTCATCCAGCGCCATGCCTGCAAGGCATGCGGCGTGCATATGTACGGCCCCGTCGAACGCGATCATCCGTTCAAGGGCCTGTCCTTCGTGCATCCGGAGCGTTTTGAAGAGAGCGGCTGGGCCAAGCCCGGATTTGCGGCATTTGTCTCCTCGATCATCGAAAGCGGCACCGATCCGGCGCAGATGGACAGCGTTCGGACCCGGCTGCGCGAACTCGATCTCGCGCCCTACGATTGCCTCAACCCCGCCTTGATGGACTACATCGCAACATGGACGGCGAAGAAAAACGGCACGCTTCACGCCTAACGCCCTGAGCCTGAGAAGACCAGTCTCTCCCTCTCTCCCGATGCCATCGATAGGACCTGTCCAATGCACCGTCTGAAGCCCGAATTCACCGCCGAAATCCGTACCATCGTCGGTGAGGGAAACTTCAGGGAGGGAGAGACGATCGCCATGATCGATTACGGCGTGGCGCCTGAAAATCTCGACGCCGGCGCCGTCGTCCTCCCCGGCACGACCGGGGAAGTTGCCGCCATTATCAGATGCTGCCGCACCCACGGCGTGCCGCTCGTCACGCATGGCGGTCGAACCGGGCTCGTGGGCGGCGGTCTGTCGAAATCGGGCGAACTGGTTCTTTCCACCGCCCGGCTCAATCGCATCCTGCATCTCTGCCCCGTCGAGCGTGTTGCGGTGGTGGAAGCCGGCGTGACGCTGCAGGCGTTGCAGATGGCGACCGCGGAGCATCGCCTTGAACCGGGGATCGATCTGCCGTCGCGCGGCTCGGCGACGATCGGCGGCATGGCTTCGACGAATGCCGGCGGGATTTCAGCCTTCCGGTCGGGAGTCATGCGGCATCGTATCCTTGGACTAGAGGCCGTACTTGCGGATGGCTCGGTCTATTCCGACCTGACCCGCGTCGTGAAAAACGCCGCCGGCTATGATCTGAAACATCTGTTTGTCGGCGCTGAAGGCACGCTCGGCGTGATAACGCGGATTGCCGTCAAGCTCGAACCCCAACCGTTGGCCACCGCGACAGTGCTGTTCGGCCTGGCCTCGGTGGATGCAGCACTGGAAACGGTTCGCCGTGGACTCGATGCCGAATACGGCCATCTGCGTGCCGCCGAAGCGATCTGGCACAGCTATTTCCGCCTGACCTCCAGCCACCATCGCTGGTCGGCCGCTGACTACGCCACCGATCATCCCGTCAACCTCCTGATGACGCTCGGCGGCGCGGACGAGACCGCCCTGCAATCGGAACTAGGCCGCATCTATGAGGACGTGAGCGCCGTTCATCCCGACACCTCAGCGGTGATTGCATTTTCCGGCGCGCAGGAGACCGACCTCTGGCGGCTTCGCGAGGACACGGACCTCATCTATCGACAGCATCCGGGTGCACCATCCTACGACGTTTCCGTTCCCCTCTCGCAGGTGGCGTCCTATCTCGAACGGTGCCTTGCCGATCTGAAGGCGATCGACGATGCGTTCGATCCCTATGTCTTCGGCCATCTTGCCGACGGAAACCTCCACATCGTGCTCAACAGCGCCGGTAGCGACATTCCGGCCGGAAAGGCACGTGCCGTCGAGGAGGCGATCTACCGGGGTATCGGAGAGCTGGGCGGGTCGTTTTCTGCCGAACACGGGATCGGTGCGAAGCGGGTGGCGCCGCTATCGGCTTTGTCCGATCCAGCAAAACTCGCCCTGATGCACCGGATCAAGGACGCGCTCGACGCGCCGGCACTTCTCAATCCCGGAAAGGTGCTCGAGGCAGGCAGGGTCTAGATGGCGGCCAATTCGCGGCGGGTCATCTCCGCCTGCTGCTTCAACCATTCCCGCAACTGGCAAAACCCCTGGTGGCTGTCTGACGTTCTGGGTGCGATCAGGCTGTAGCCCATGCCCGCATCGAGCTGGGCCGGATGGGCCTGCATCAACAAACCGCCGCGCATTGCAGCATCGACCAAAGCGAGGTCGGCGAGCGCAATCCCCTGCCCTTGCTGGGCCGCCGTCACCGCGAGATCCAGCGTGTCGAATACCAGATGCCGCGCGTCGGCAAGTGACATCTTCGCCTGCACCGCCCAGCGCTCCCAGGTCTCATGGGTCCGATCCATATGCAGGAGCACCAGGCCCGCGAAATCACCACGGCTTGCAAGATTGTCCACCAGACCTGGCCGGCAGACCGGTGGCATGTGAGACGACTTCCTCCAGACACCCCTAAATGCGACCTCTGGGCGAGATACGGTCAAGGTGATACCGAGACATCGCTTACGGTTGTCCTGCCCGTAGTCGAGAGCAATTCGCGCCGGTAGAGGTGCTGCAAATAGGGGTTCCGTGGACATTTCTGCAATAAAACCCGCTAAGGGAAAGCTAAGTTGTTTGGGTTGAAATGGTTAGCGCGGATCGGCCTGAAGCGTTCGAGGGGGGCCGTCAATTTCGTTCCAGAGATAGTCGCTGGTGAGTGCGATATGGGCCCAGGGAAGCGGTGCGACCTGGGAGAGCAGTTCGGCGGGAATATCGATGCTCTGGGTGCGAACATAATCGACAGCGCGGCTGCGATAGACTGTGTTCCACAGGATATCCCTTCGGCCCGTGATGACCGCAATGGGGGCCGAAGGCTGACTTTGCTTGGTTAGGGTCAGGACTCATTGCTCATAGCCAGAAGATAACGGTCGCAGCGAGAGCGATGGCGGAGAGAAAGGCCATTGGGCACCGGTCGTAACGCGTAGCGACACGCCGCCAGTCTTTGAGACGCCCGAACATGATCTCGATCCGGTTGCGCCGTTTGTAGCGGCGTTTGTCGTATTTGATGGTCTTCTTGCGGGATTTTCGACCTGGAATGCAGGGAGTGATCCCCTTCGCCTGTAAAGCGTCACGATACCAGTCGGCATCATAGCCACGGTCGGCCAGCAACCATTTGGCCTTGGGAAGTTCATCAAGCAAGGCGGCAGCACCGGTGTAATCGCTGACCTGGCCTGCCGTTATGAAGAAGCTGATCGGGCGACCACTCGCATCCGTTACGGCATGAAGCTTGGTGTTCATGCCGCCTTTCGTGCGTCCAATCAGGCGGCCCGCGCCCCCTTTTTTACCCGCAAGCTGGAAGCCGTGCGGTGGGCCTTGAGATAGGTCGCATCGATCATGATGGTCTTGTGCTCTGCGGCTTCAGGCACGGCCAGACCTTCCATCATCTGGATAAATACGCCCTTGTCGCCCCAGCGTTTCCAGCGGTTATAAAGCGTCTTCGCCGGGCCATATTCCTTCGGCGCATCACGCCAACGCAGCCCGTTGCGGTTGACGAAGATGATGCCGCTCAGAACGCGTCGATCATCAACGCGCTGGCGGCCATGGCTCTTGGGGAAATAGGGCTGAAGACGAGCCATTTGCTCGTCCGTCAGCCAAAACAAATTACTCATCAGTCGGGCTCCTATACGCCCATCTGAATCACAGCCGTCAGTTCAAATCAACGGGTCCTGACCCTAGAGTGTCAGCATTTCTCGCTTTGGCCGCCGCAAAGATATGGCTGCCATACTTTGTCAACAGGGCCTAGTTCTCCTAAGCTCAGCCTTTGGTGGGGCGTTTTCCAAAACAATTGATCAGCAAGGTGTCATGCCGCTTCTTAAAGCCGGTCTTTGTGTTCTCGAGAAACACCATCTTCACTGCGAAGAGGGACCGGTATCCGTTGTTCTCTTCCCCCAGCTTTTGTGTCGCCACAGGAAAATCACCAGGGATCCGAGGAAGCACCTGACAGCAGTCAGGATTTTGCGCCTTGAACTCAGCGACAGAAGGGTAGGGGTACGGATTTATATCTGACAGACCAGGACTGCCGAGGTTCCTGTCGTAATAGTGACCGACATCCACGAGCCATTGGACAGCACCGTCCACGATCTCGGCTTCTGTGATCCTCCGGCACGCTTCAGAATAGCCGGGCACACTATCGCCAATATCTAGAGCTCCAGCTGCCCCAGGGACTAGCAGTGAGACGACCAGAAATAGCGCGAAGCGACGGTGGTGGCGCGACAGCTTCTTTCTCTGACCGATCCCCTGTCCTAAACGATTGTGGTGGGCCTCGTTGAGGCGCATCGCTGTCACTCCTGTCGAAAGGTCCGTTGCAAGTGGTCGTGAATGGGCTTTGCGAAATACGAAACGACCGTCCTGTCCCCAGTGCGGATAAACGCCTCAACCGGCATTCCAGGGATAAGCGCCAGACCTGATAACCTCGAGAGCTCTTCGTCGGGGATCGACAGGGCGGTACGATAGAAGCTGACGCCAGTCTGCTGGTCGGTTTCCAGATCGGCGGAAACGCGGATAACTGATCCGTTCAGCTCCGGCGTGGTGTTCCGGTTGAAGGCCGTCAACCGTAGTGTTGCAGGCTGTCCAGCCGCAATCTGATCGATGTCTTGCGGCGCAATGCGAGCCTCGACCGTTAGCGCGCTTCCCTGCGGAACAATCTGCATCAACACCTCTGCTGGCGTGATCACCCCGCCAACCGTATGAATGGCCAGCTGATGTACAGTCCCGCCGATCGGTGCCTTGATCTCGATATGCTTCAGCTGGTCGAGCGCGGTCACTTCCTGCTCGATGAGCTTCGCTTGCTCGTTCTCGACATCACGAAGTTCTGCTGCGACCTCAGCCCGCATCGTCTGATCGACCTGCAGAAGCTGAAGCTCGATCTCGGAAATGCGACCTTTTGCGGACGCAATCGAAGCAATAAGCTGCCCCCGCTCGCCCCGCAGTCGCGCCGCGTTGCGTTCAAGAGCGTTAACTTGACTCATAGTGATGCCGCCGATCTCAAAGAGCCGCCGCAGTCCCTCAAGTTCCTTTTCGATAAATTCAAGTTCTTCGCTTTTGGCTTGGCTTTGCTCGCCGATTCCACCGATTTGCTCGCGAAGCTGTTGCACCTGTTCTCTGAGCCGCGCCTTTTGTCCGTCTCGCGCTACGAGACGGTCAGCGAACAGACGGCGCTCACTGGTCATCACGGACTCGGCGTGTCCTTTTGAAAGCCGTTCTAGCAAAACGGGGTGTGTTTCTACTGCAGAAAGTCCATCACGCTCCGCCTCGAGGCGGGCTTGCCGCGCATAAAGATAGTCGAGGTTCTTCGACGCGGCAGCCAGGCTGGCACGCGTCACCGTCGCATCAAGGCGGACGATTGTTTTCCCAGCGACAACGGACTGTCCTTCTTTGACCAGGAGCTCAGCGACAATCCCGCCGGTCGGATGCTGTACTTTTTTCACATTGCCGTCGACGACGAGGATTCCGGTTGCAATCACTGCACCCGATAGTTCGGTCGTGGCCGCCCATCCTCCCACGCCACCAAATAGAACGGCGATGCCCGCTGTTCCGGCGATGACGTTGCGTCGCAAGGAGCACCACAACGGATCTTCGATATCGGTATAGTCCGTCATGGCTGGGCCTCTCCTTCTATCACTGTCAGGTTTGGACCGGGAGTAGTACGTGGGAGCCTGGGTCTCTGTTGCTGGATCGCTTTCAGCACCTCGTCGCGTGGGCCGAAAGCTTTGGCGACGCCGTTCTCCATGACCAGCAGAAGGTCGATCTGTGCCAGCACGCTATTGCGGTGAGCAACAACGATGACGACGCCACCACGGCGCTTGACGGCATCGATCGCCCCCGCCAATGCTTTGTCGCCATCCGCATCAAGATTGGAATTCGGTTCATCTAAAACGATGAGGAATGGATCACCATAAAGGGCTCGCGCAAGAGCGATCCTCTGGCGCTGACCGGCTGAAAGATTCAGCCCGCCATCGCCAACTTGCGTTTCGTATCCATCGGCGAGCGCTACAATCATCTCATGCGCGCCGGCAGCTCGCGCCGCCGCGACGATCGCGCTGTCATCGGCGCGTGGATTGAGGCGAGCGATATTCTCTGCAATAGTCCCTGGAAACAGGTCGGAGCTCTGCGGCATATACCCAATATGCTTGCCACGCTCGTGGGCGGGCCATTGATCGAGACTGGCGCCGTCGAGGCTGACCTTGCCACGGGTCAGCGACCAAACGCCTGTGATGGCGCGTACGAGCGACGACTTGCCTGACGCGCTTGGACCAATAACGCCAACTACCGTGCCAGCCTGCACGCGGAAGCTGACGTTCTGTACCGTCATTTGTTGACGCTCGCCGGGAGGAGCGGCAAAGTCGCCATCGACAGCCAGCGAATTTGTGGGGGCCGGAAGCGCCGTGCGCTCATTCGGCTCAGGAAACAGCTTGAAGAGGTCCTGAAGGCGCTGCCATGCTTGCCGTGCGCCAACCATGTTGCGCCAGTTGGCGATCACCTGTTCGATCGGTTGCAAGGCGCGAGCGACGATGATAGAGGCCGCGATGATCATTCCGCCGCTCATATCCCCTTGGATGACCAGATAAGCGCCAAGTGCGAGCGAGCCGGATTGCACGGCCTGTCGCAGTGTCTTCGACGCACCGGCGAATGTTGACGCAACATCGCCCGTTCGCCGCTGAAGCGCTGTCAGGCCAAAATGCGCGTCGGCCCAGCGTGTTTCTACCTCTTCCAGCATGCCCATCGCAGCAATGGCTTCAGCATTCCGATGGGCTGCTTCGCCGAACCGGTTACGGCTGGAAATCGCCGACGCGGCCTTTTGGGTGCTCGATCGAGTGAATATGTCTGTGGCGATCGTGAGAGTGATGAGAATGAGCATCGCTGCGGCCGCCAGCCAGCCGATCAGCGGATGCAGGAGAAAGCAAACGGCTAAATAGACCGGCATCCATGGTAGGTCGAAAAGTGCAGCCGGCCCTGCCCCGCCGAGAAAGCTACGGATCTGATCCATTTCCTGAGCCGGCTTTAGCACGTCGCCACCAATGCGCGTCTTCAACGATGCGCCCGCAATCGCCTGCAGCACTCGTCGTGAGAGGCGGGCATCGATGAGGCTCGCTGTACGAGAGAGAACTTTGCCGCGCACGACATCGAGAAAGAGAGCTGGCTCGGTTTGTCTGAACAGTTTCGGGCGTTTCGTTAAGTGGATTTCCGCCTCGATTATGCCGCCACCATCATTGGTGCCAGCGCGTTGAAGTAGGCCTGATCCGGTGTTTGCCGGTCAAGGGCTGAATGTGGGCGTCGAGTATTGTAAAAGGTCAGATAGCGGGCGATGCTGACGCGGGCCTCGGACACGGTCTTGTAGGCGTGGAGGTAGACCTCCTCGTATTTGATCGACCGCCAGAGCCGCTCGACGAAGACGTTGTCGCGCCATGCGCCCTTGCCATCCATCGAGATGGCGATCTGCGACTTCTTCAGCACGGCGGTGAAGTCGATGGAGGTGAACTGCGATCCCTGGTCGGTATTGAAGATTTCCGGCCTGCCATGACGGGCAAGTGCCTCCTCCACCGCCTCGATGCAGAAGGCTGCCTCCATCGTGATCGACAACCGCCATGACAAGACCTTTCGGCTGAACCAGTCCACGACGGCGCACAGATAGACAAATCCCCGCGCCATCGGGATGTAGGTCAGGTCCATCGCCCAGACCTGATTGGGCCGGGTGACCGCCAGCTTTCGTAGGAGGTAGGGATAAATTTTGTGCCCTGGCGCTGGTTTCGAGGTGTTCGGGCGGCGGTAGATCGCTTCGATGCCCATCTTCTTCATCAGCGTGGCGACGTGTAGCCGCCCGGTCTCCAGACCTTCTCCTCTCAAAAGCCCTTGCAACATCCGACTTCCGGCAAAGGGGTAGTCGAGATGCAATTCATCGATCCGCCGCATCAGCGCAAGGTCGCCATCAGGCACCGGGCGTGGAGAATAATAGACGCTTCCACGGCTGAAGCCGAGAAGCTTCGCCTGGCGCACGATGGATAGCTTGTGCTCGCGGTCGATCATTTCTTTCCGCCCAGCAATCCCGCCTTGCCGAGCGCACCGGATAAAAAATCGTTCTCCAGTGTCAGTTCGCCGATCTTCGCGTGCAGCGTTTTGACATCGACAGTCGGACCCGTTGGCTCCGCCTGCGTTTCATTGCCGAACACACCCGTCGCCCCCTCAAGGAGCTGGTCTTTCCATTGCTTGATCTGGTTGGCGTGCACATCGAACTGCTGGGACAACTCCACCAGCGTCTGCTCACCTCGTATGGCAGCAAGTGCCACCTTTGCCTTGAAAGCCGGGCTATGGTTCCGGCGCGGTCGTCTCGTCATGGTCTCTCCTGTTCCCGGCATCTAAGCCGAAGTCAGGCAGAAATTCCACTTATCCTAGCTGTGCAGATTTCCCGAGCCAGCTCTTAGGGAAGGAAATGAGCTACGACCTTCCGAACGATAGTGTCGAACTTTGTCGGAAAATGTTTGGCGTACGCAGACTTCATCCGCCGCAGGACGATTGTCGTACCTGGTTCAACGCCACTAACAGCGTCCACTGTGAAGTCTGCTAGTGGCGCATCGTTGTCTAGCACCAGGGTGAAGGACCGCCGAAAAAGCTGGCCATCCTGCTCATAGTGGCTGACTACATGCGCTTCCGAGAAGACTTTCAGCCAAGAAAGACGGCCAAGCCCTTTTCCGCCGCGAAGCTCCTTGTGGGCGCTATCATACGTCTTGAAGGAGTTGAAGTTTTCCCTGTTTAAGCCGATCCCGTTGTCACGAATTTCAACGGAGGGATTGTTCGAATCGAGCTCCAAAAAGGAGATATCGATCCTTCCGCGCGTAGCCCACTCGTCATCGAAACGGTCTTGGATGGCGTGCAAAGCATTGTAAACCGCCTCCCAGACCGGCACCAAGGAGTTAGATGGGGTGGACGGCCCAAGTGCGAGATTGTGCACACGCCGAATTAGGTTTGGCTGAAATGTAGTATCTTCGCTCATCGGTTGCGCCCCCCATACCTGCACTACAAATCAAAAACGTCAGCCTTTGCCAAGTTGAACTTGACGCGTATTTTTAAAGGTATGCGAGATGAAGCTCGCCGATGGGAAATCTGCTACCAGAAGGAATTGGAATAGGCCGTTCACGACGGCTCTGTCAGATAGTGGTCGCACCGATGCTGCGAGAACATTTGCCTGCACTGCGGCATGCCGCATGCAGGATCGGCCTTGGCTCGGAAGTGCTGGGTTTCGATACGGAGATGTCGGCCGGCCATGACGAGGACCGTCTCTGCAGATTTTCTTGCCCGAGGCCGAATTCGCAAACTCCGCAGGCTATATCATGACAACCCTCGACCGCCATCTGCCAACAAGCTTCGAGGACTGGGCCGTTCGCTATCCGACCAGCGTGCGAGCGCCAGTCGATGGCCGCACCTCTGGAATGCTGGGATCCGATCATCAACACGCCTAAATTTTTCCGCCCACACCCTTAAACTTTTCAACGAACGCAGAAATGCGTTGGAACACATCTCTTTTTTTGGTCAGATACTGAGGGTTGAGGGGGCTCATTTTTGGCAGGATCGAGTTCAGCTCCGTACCGTTCTCGCTCGCATATTCTCGCTTGATTGATGTCGCGATATAGCGCTTCGCAGCGTCCGGATTCAGCTTTTCGCCCACAATGAGCTCTTCCGCTTCGCGGCGTTGTTCCGCTTGTGCGAATGCAAAGAAGGCCTCGATCACCCCGGCTTTGTCCCCGAGATCATCAAGATTGGTCTGATTTATGAAATCGACGATGAGGCTTTCCTTTGCACGGTTGCCGACACTCGCGCGGATGACGCGGCGAATTCCATCGACGAGCTCAGACTTGCTTTTCGTCTTTGTGTTATGCTCAAATATGAGCTCAAGAATGTAATCAAGGTTGATTTCTTGGGATTTTAGAAGATCAACCTCGAAGACAACGTCGCCCCAATCAATATTTGACTCTACCTGCTCAGCGCTTGCCTTTTCTCGGCGAAGCCAGTCCCGGATATCGTTATAGGTCGAACGGTAGTCCTGGATCCGCCGGTCTGCGGGCATTTTGACAGTCTTCAGGTTTTCAACGTCATCATCGCTCAGATGATGCCGTTCTTTGAAGGCTGCCATAGCTTCGGCATCACTCTGATCGATCTCCTGAAGCTCTCTGAGGTTGGCAAATTCATCGTAGTTCTGAAGGATATTCTCAACACGGAGATACTCACCGAACAGCTTCGCAAAGGCCTTTTTGTCAGCCTCCTTTGCAATCGCCGAGGGGTCGGGGAAACGTTCTTCAAGCTCCTTCACAACATCCATGAAGCCGCGTCTTGCTTCTCCGGTCGTCTGGTCGGTGAAGCCCTCCATGTATTCCGAGTAGCTTTTTTCAAGGACGACGTTCTTGGTGTTTGCATTACCGAACAGCGTAATCGCTTTTACGGTCGCCTCTTCGAGGTCGCGGAAGGTGACGATGTTTCCGAATGACTTGGTCGCATCATAAATGCGGTTGGTACGGGAATAGGCCTGAATGAGACCGTGAAAGCGCAGGTTCTTGTCCACGAACAGCGTGTTGAGCGTCGGTGCATCAAAGCCAGTCAGGAACATGCCCACCACAATGAGCAGATCCACTTCTTTGGACTTCACCCGCTTGGCCAGATCCCGATAATAGTTCTGGAAGCCTTTGCTATCGACGCTGAAATTCGTTTTGAAAAAGGCATTGTAATCCGCGATGGCTGCGCTCAGAAATTCCTTGGCGCTGCTGTTTAGCGGGAAAACCTCAAAGCTCTCGTCGGGAATGTCGCCAATAGCGTCCTGCTCCTCATTAGCCGCAAATGAAAAGATCGTTGCGATCTTCAGTGGTTTGTCGCTGTCTGCCTGCAGCTTGTTCAGGCTCTCATAATAGAGCTTTGCCGCCTCGACACTGCTCACGGCAAACATGGCATTGAAGCCCTTGTTGTCCCCATAAAGCCGATGCGTCTTGCGGCGGAAGTTGTCGAGAATGTACTGCGAAATCTCAGCGATACGTTGAGGATGCTGAAGGGCCTGACGGTTTTCAGCGGCTGTCAGCTTCTTCTCATCCTGCTCGGTCTCAATGGCCTTAAACTGCGGCCGCACATCGTTGTAGTCGACCTTGAACTTCAGGACCTTTTCATCGCGGATGGCGTCGGTGATGACGTATGAGTGAAGTTCGTTCCCAAATACGCTGGCGGTTGTCTCAGCCCCTGAGGCATTTTCCGGGAAGATCGGCGTGCCGGTGAAGCCAAACTGGCAGAAGTGCTTGAACTTGCGTTTGAGGTTCTTTTGCGCCTCTCCGAACTGGCTACGATGGCATTCGTCGAAAATGAAGACGACGCGCTGGCTATAGACCGGCAGGTCGCCCTCGCTCTTCATCAGATTGTTGAGCTTCTGGATCGTCGTGACGATGATCTTGTTGTCGTCCTTGGAGAGGTTCCGCTTCAATCCGGCGGTGCTGTCTGAGCCGTTGACGCTATCCGGGGAGAAACGCTGATACTCCTTCATCGTCTGGTAATCGAGGTCTTTGCGGTCGACCACGAAAAAGACCTTGTCGATGAAGTCGAGCTGCGTGGCGAGACGCGCCGCCTTGAAGCTGGTCAGCGTCTTGCCTGAACCCGTCGTATGCCAGATATACCCGCCGCTTTCCGGTTTGCTTAGCGTCTTGCCTTCGAACGAGCTTCTGATCTTGCGCAAAATGCGTTCGGTCGCCGCGATCTGATAGGGGCGCATCACCAGAAGCGTGTCGCTGACGTCAAAGACGGAATAGTCCAGCAACACCTTCAAGAGGGTGCGCTTCTCGAAGAAAGTCGCCGTGAAATCCTTCAGGTCCCGGATTAGGTTGTTATCGGCCTTCGCCCAGTTCATAGTGAAGTCGAAGCTGTTCTTGTCTCGCTTGGTCGTGTTGGCGAAGTAGCGGGTATCGGTGCCGTTCGAGATCACAAAGATCTGGAGGTATTTGAAGAGCGAACTGTCCGAGTTGAAGCTCTCTTTGCTGTAACGGTGGATCTGGTTGAACGCCTCGCGGATGGCGACGCCACGCTTTTTCAGCTCGACCTGCACCAGCGGCAGCCCGTTCACGAGGATCGTCACATCATAGCGGTTCGCATGCGTTCCGGCCTGCTCGAACTGCTTGATGACCTGGACTTTGTTGCGGCAGACGTTTGCCTTGTCGACGAGATAGATGTTCTGAATTCGGCCATCATCGAAGACGAAATCGAAGATGTAGTCGTCATGGAGCTTGCGGACTTTGTCCGTCGCGCTGTCGCTGGGCTTGTCCAAATAGGTTTCGACGAAGCGCGCCCATTCCATATCAGTAAACTGAACATCATTGAGCGCCTGCAGCTGCACACGCACATTGGCCAGCATGGCGTCTGTTGACTTCAGATCGGCCCGAAATTCATAGCCCTGATTGCGTAGGTCCTGGATCAGCTCGCGCTCAAGATCGGCTTCGGACTGATAGCTGTCCGCCGCTTCCCAGGCGCGCACATACTTATCGAGCACGATGAAGCGATTGGTCTCGGCGATAGTGGCTATCTGCTCAAGCATTCGGGGCCTCCTCCTGCCAATAGCTGTAATTATTGCGCAGATGCTCCAGAAGGAGCTTTACTGTCTGCTTTTCCTGCGGTGATGGCTCGGCGATGGCCTCGCTGGAGAGAGTGCTATGGCTCGTAAACTGAATGATGCGGTTCAGGTAAAGTTGCTGGTCGCCCGGCAGCAACTCTGACCATCGCGGATAGCCCAGAAAGTTCGATGTCTTTTCATAGAGATTGCGCAGCAGTGTAAAATGATAGCGCTCGATCTTGTTCGCTGCGATTGCCTCCTCCAGCGTCCGCTTGAGGTAAAGGTGATAAGAAAAGCTCTGGTTGGAATCGCCATTCTTCGCGTCGAGCTCAAAGGTTCCATCCTCGAGCCTTTTCAGCATGTAGCAGGTTTTTTTCCCCAACTCATTGAACAGCACGTTAAAGAACAGCGGGCTGTGGGTCGTGATGATGAACTTCAGGCCGTTTACGCTTTCACTTCTCTTGATGAGATCAGCGACATCGACGGCAAGCTGAATAAGATGGTTCTCGTCGAGCGAGCTAACCGGATCATCGATGAAAATGTATTCGAGATCGTTGAACTGATCCGTCTCGCGCTCATCGACTTCGGGGACGTTGCGGGTGCTGATGACCTGATCCAGCAGGCAATAAAAAACGCTCCAGATGAAGTTGCTCTCTTCACCCTTCGATATTTTGAGACGTTCTGGGTTGGTCTCCGGATCTTGCCCCAGTGTGAAGATCACTTCGGAAAATGGCGGGACGGTGATCTCTTTGTCGTCCTTGTCCCTTGTTTTGTATTCCTCATTGAAGCGGGGCGTAAGGTTCGGCTGGGTGTAACGCTGAAACACGGCGATCACATTCAGGTCGAGTCCAAGATCTTCGAAGGCGGACCTGGTGAATGCATTCGGCTGAATGCAGAGCTTCCGCTCGGTATCGCCGGTCAGATCATTGTCCCAGTAAAAGAGATCTTCGGTAAAGGCGTTGTAGTAGAGCACCTTAGGGCGATAATCGTCGTCCCGTTCCTCGGTCTTCGGGTCGATTAGCTCTCTGAATGCGCGGGACAGTCGCGTCTTGCCGGAGGCGTTGAACGCATAGATCAGCTGCACCTTCTTGTCGGCGTCCCTCAGCGTCTCGGCAATTTCGGTCAGCGTCTGTCCCATCTACGCGGCCTCTACATCGGGTTTGGGAAAGCTCAGCAGCTGATCGCGGTAATAGGCATATTGCTTTTCACGCAGTTCGATCTCGCGGGGCAGACCTTGGCTGATCGAAGTCGTCAGCGTGTCGAACTTGTCGAGGATTGCGACAATGCGAGTCTGTTCCTCGAGAGACTTAGCAGGGTCGTCTGGGTAAGGAATCGGCAGCCGCACGTTCTTGACCCCATCAATCAGGAGCCTTTTGATCTTACCGCTCGAAACGTACTTCGCTTTCTGATCATGAAAGGAATCTGTCTGCATCGCATATGCGATGAACTTAGGGTTCATGTTGTGGCGGAAAGCATAGCTATCATCGTGGATCGCGACCTTTTCTTCTCCCAGCCACGCGACCGCTTTGCCAACGTCTTCAATTGTTTCGCTGACGCCCGCGATGACAACATCACTCGGCTCAGCATATCGCAACGACGCCGCCATATCACTTCTGACCTTTGAATGCGTTTTGTGCGCGAAGACACCATATTGCGTGTAGATTTCGCCATAGTGGATCGCGCCGATGCCTTCATCGACATAATCGGCTTTCGTAAAGCGTTTCCCACGGATGAACTCACCAATTTCGTCCAAGGGTTTCCATTCGACATTCCCACCTTCAAAGCTGAGAAGCCGGTCCCGGTAGTGGTTGTACTGTTTCTTGCGGGCGGCCAGCTCGGTGGAAAGCTCGTTAGTAAGCTCGTTAGTAAGCTCGGCGAATTTGTCGAGTATCCGGACAATTTCCTCCTGTACCGCCAGTGACTTCTGTGGATCATCTGGGCAGGGGATGGGGAAGTCGAGCAATTCTACGACTGACTTTGAAAGTCGCGGGATACTCGCTTTTCGTACTTGAGCTGATATTTTACTCCGCTGCGTTAGAAGCCAGTGATATACATATTTACTTAGGATCCAATTGGGCGTTCTAATGAAATGAACATCATCTGCAGCCCAAAACTTGGAAGCGCTGTAACCAATTTCTCCTGCTGCTCCAGCGCAAATAACAAAAGCTGTGTCGGCTTCGACATTCGAGTCGTGATAGAATCCAAGAGGTTTCAAGCTGTTTTGGAATACAGCAAATTTCCCGGTTTCCTCTAGCTGACTTCTTATGAGCCTTCGCCCACGTTGTATTCCAACAACGTCACCCAAAGGCTTCCACGCCACTTCACCACCATTCAGCAGCTTCGCCAGAAAACCCGCCGCGCTCATGCGTTAATTTCCGAAATGATGGCGTCGATGTCGGCGCGCAGCTGATTAATCCGTTCCACAGTGGTGCCGATACGATCATTGAGCTCGTCAATATTGACGAGCTCACGCGTGTCGCGCGGCTCGACGTAGGAACTGACCGAGAGGTTGTAGCCCCGCTCCACGATGGTCTCATACGGCACCGACGCGGCGACATGGTCGACGTCTTGCTTGCGATCAAAAATCTCCATCACCCGCGCGATGTGATCGTCCGTCATCAGATTGGTGTTGGTGGCCTTCTTGAAGAACTCTCCGCCGCTTGCATCGATGAATTGAATGGCCGTGTCGGTCTTGTTCTTGGCAAGGACCAGGATCGTGACCGCGATGGTCGTTCCGTAGAAAAGATTGGAGGCGAGCGCGATCACCGTCTCGACATAGTTGTTATCGACCAGATATTGCCGGATCTTCTTCTCCGCGCCGTCGCGATAGAAGATCCCCGGGAAGCATACGATTGCCGCGCGGCCCTTGGCTGACAGGTAACTCAGGGCATGCAGCACAAAGGCAAAATCTGCCTTTGATTTGGGTGCAAGAACGCCTGCCGGCGCAAAGCGGTCGTCGTTGATCAGAGTCGGATCGTCAGAGCCGATCCACTTCACCGAATAAGGCGGGTTGGAAACGATGGCATCAAAGGGCTTGTCGTCCTGGAAATGCGGATGGGTGAGCGTATCGCCACGCTGGATATTGAACTTGTCGTAATTGATGTTGTGCAGGAACATGTTCATGCGGGCGAGGTTGTAGGTAGTGTGGTTGATCTCCTGCCCGAAGAAGCCCTCTTCGATGATGTGTGCGTCGAAGTGCTTCTTGGCTTGCAGCAGCAGGGAGCCGGAGCCGCAGGCCGGATCGTAAATCTTGTTGACCTTGTCCTGCCCATGCATGGCGAGCTGTGCGATGAGCTTGGAGACATGTTGCGGGGTGAAAAATTCCCCGCCGGACTTGCCCGCATTGGCCGCGTAGTTCGAGATCAGGAATTCATAGGCATCGCCGAACAGATCAATCTGGCTGTTGTGGAAGTCTCCGAAATCCAGCTCCGCAACGCGCTTCAACACTTTTGCCAAGCGGCTATTCTTTTCCGTGACGGTGTTGCCCAGGCGCGTGCTGGTCGTGTCGAAGTCGGCGAAGAGGCCCTTGATGTCCAGCTCAGAGGGGTAGCCATTGGCGGAGGATTCGATCGCCGCAAAAACCTGAGCGAGATCGGTGTTGAGGCTGTCATTGGTGTTAGCGTTCTTCGCGACATTGGCGAACAGCTGGCTGGGATAGATGAAATATCCCTTGGTCTTGATGGCGTCGTCCTTGATGTCATCGGTTACGACATTGTCGGGAAGACCAGCGTAGTTGATGCTCTCGTCATCCGCCTCGATGTAAGCAGCGAAATTCTCGCTGATAAAGCGGTAAAAGAGTGTGCCGAGGACATATTGCTTGAAGTCCCAGCCATCGACTGAGCCGCGCACATCGTTTGCGATGTCCCAGATTTTCCGTTGTAGCACCGCACGTTGTTCCTGGCCGGTCATCTCTCTTTGTCCTTCTTCGGACTGGCTTCACGCTCGATCCAGTCCTCAATATCCACGCGCCGAAACCGCCAGTGCCACCAACCTTGAAGCCGGGCAGCTTGCTGTCGGCCGCGAGGCGGTAGGCGGTTTTCTTGTTGATCCTGAGATATTCGGCGACTTCATCAATGGTCATGATGTCTGCTGCCATGAGAAGCACTTTCCCAAAATCATACGTTTTGAGATTTCTATGGAAATTTGCGGATTGCTACAAGGCGGGAATTCCAAGCGATTTCAGAGTTCTGATGAGAACGGGTTGGCTTTGGGCGTGTCGCTCCTTGTGTTCGGGCTGCGTCACTGTCTTCGATGTCCGGGTACCCTTAGCCAAGTCACTGTTCAACCCCTCTAGCTGTGCCCACGGTCCAATCGATGCGGCTTGTGCGGCTTTGACTATGAAAGAAGGAGCGGGCAGCCGGTAAGTTCGCGCTTGCCTAAACATGGCCCGATGAACGTCCGTTATCGACAGTTTTCGCCCCAGATCCGGCCAGTCCATTCTTCGGCCCCATTACAGCCATCAACTTCGACGCGGCTCACGTCTCCTATTGGCGCGAAGCGGAAGACGGCAGTCTTGGTTTTCGCCAGTGACTTTTCGAAAGTCGGAATGTCGGCTAGAGAGTCAAGATGAGCGCTTCAGAGCCCGTCCACCCTACATTGAACGATCTCAAGTTCGAGATCGGACAGGTACTGGTTTGCTGGTCTTTTTTCGAGAATACGATGCGAGAGCACCTGAAGCGAGCCGGACTTCAAGAGCAGATTTTGAAGGGCTCCGTGATTTCTCACTGGCGGACATATATTAAGGCCACTTATCCAGACCAAGCCCATGAGCTTCTCGAATCAGTTGAAAAAGTCGCTCGCGTCCGAAACCTTCTCGCCCACAGCATCTATTCCTTGCATGCAGACCCATGGACCGAGGGAAGCGCGGTGATCACCTGCGCAGCACCTGATGGCATACTTCATGCTTTCAGCATCGATGATCTTCGTGCCGCATCCAAAGAGCTTTCACAGCTTATGGTGACGCCGATCCGCTTGTTTGTCGCTTCCTGACGCTGACAGAAAGCTCCTCCTTACCCTATCGGCGCGAGGCGGATGACGCCACTCGGCCCATTGCAGACATAGAAGAGCGGAGCGGGTTAAGCTATCTCGAACCCAAGATCATCTCGAGCGCGGCATCCTGAGGCAGACCAGCCATCTGTCCGATGCTACCATCTGCCTTCCTGAAGACAATCGCAGGGGTGCCGGAAAAGCCAAGCTCGGTCATCAGGGTGGCATTGTGCTCAAGCTTTTCCGCCATTGCGGGGCTGACCGTTTCCAAAGGGGCGATGCCGCCGTCCTCGTACTTGTGTTCGTTTTCGGCCAATGCCTCCTCAGGAGACTTAGCCTCAAGAATGGCAGCCGCCTTGGCAGGCGAATCCTGTCTGATCACGCCGACCATGACATGCCGCAACTGCACCTTGCCCGCTTCGACCCATGGTCTGGCAGACTTCCAGAATTGGTGGCAGTAGGGACAGTTTGGATCGGTAAACACGTAGACGATCCTTGGCGCGTTTGGGCTTCCGTCCTTCACCCATGTGGATCGCTCAAGCTTTTGCCAGCCCTCTTCCGAGATCGGCGCTTCTACCATCTCCTTGAGTTGGGTCTCCGCCATGTCCTGTCCTGCTGCGTCGACAAGTGTGCCAACGACCACATGTTCGCCATCCGGGGTGAGGTAAAGTGCCAGAGGTTGAGCGCCAGCTTTTGCGGCGAATGCTCTCAGACCGCCTGGCACCTTCATCTCTCCAAGGATTGTCAGTCCCTGCTGCTCGATCGCCTTCAGGATCCGGGGATACTCTTGGGGCTGCGGGACATCCTCGGCTGCGGCGATCTGTGGTGCAGAACCGAACAGCAGCGCTGTGAACAGCATCAGGGTGGGTCTGAGATTGGTGACAATGAAGAGGCGCATTGGAGTTCCTTCAAAAGCTGTCGCTTGACCTGCTCACCTTAAGGCAGCCTTAAGGAGCGGCCCCTGTGCATGTGGCAGCGCCGGTCCTTGCTTCTGTCCGAGTAAGTGTCGCTTTGTTAACGGCGTCCTGAATAGACGTTCACTCGGCGCCGGCACCGCTATGAGGCGCCAGGAGGTCGCCACATTGAGATTGGCCGCCCTCAGCCAATCATCGACGTCCCCCAGTTGCGATAGAGGATGTAGGCTGCGACCACGAAGATCAGCGCGGCAAACAGGCGGTTGAGGATGTTCTTGTAGGCGCTGAGGCGTGTGGCGAGGAGCATTCCGAGCACGCCGCCGATGATGCCACCACCAATGAACTCGGCGGCAAGCCACCAATCCACCAGACCGGAGCTGGCGTAGTTCAAGGCGGTCGCCAGCCCGAACACGCCGACGGAGAGGAGCGAGGTACCGATCGCGTTGATCATCGGCATGCCGGTCGCCAGCATCAGGCCGGGAACGATCAGGAAGCCTCCGCCGATGCCGAAGAAGCCGGATGCCGCGCCCGCGGCCAATGCGACGGCCGCGGTGGCGAGGCACATCCGGAGGTCGACAGGACGGCATTCGATCGCAACTGCCTTCCTGGGCTTGAGCATCAGAGCGCCCACAACCACCATCAGGATGCCGAACAGGAAGATCAGTCGGTCTCCGTCCATCGCCTTGCCGAGGCTTGAGCCGGCAAGCGCGCCAACCACGCCAAGCGCGGAGAAGACGGCCGCGCACCGCCACCAGACATGCCCCTTGATCGCGTGGCTCACAAAGTTGGCAAAGGCGTTCACGGCAACCGCAAGCGCGCCCGTTCCAATGGCAACATGCGGCTGCGTGACGCCGACGACGTAGAGGAGGAGCGGCGTCGCTAGGATCGACCCACCGCCGCCGAGCAGGCCGAGCATGAAGCCGACGATCCCGCCGGAGCCGACTGCCGCAAGAATTGAGGTGGTCACGTCCGTCTGCTCCATACTCGGTCGTGCAAGGTCATGCCCACCAGCATGGCGATGACGAACAGTACCGTCTGGGGGATGCCGATGGGCAGCGACGCGACCGCCGGGCCGGGACAAAAGCCACCGATCCCCCAGCCGAGGCCGAACAGGGCGGATCCGATGATGAGCGGCGGGTCGATCTGCCGATTGGTCGGGACATGGAAGCTGTCGCCCAAGGCCGGGTGTCGCATCCGCTTCATCACCTGAACACCGATGAATGCGACGACGACGGCACCGCCGAGAACAAAGGCAAGACTTGGATCCCACGTGCCGAAGATGTCGAGGAAGCCTTGGACGCGTGCCGGGTTCAGCATCCCGGAGAGGGACAGGCCGAAACCGAAGACGATGCCTGATGCGAGCGCGGCAGCGAACTGGTAGATATTCCGGTTCATGATCCAAGACCTCGCAGAAGGGTAACGGCAACCACGCCGGCTGTCAGGAAGGTGGCGACAGCCACGATCGAGCGCGGCGACAGGCGGGCCAGCCCGAGGACGCCATGCCCGCTGGTGCAGCCGGATCCCATCCGCGAGCCGAATCCTACCAGCAACCCGGCGACGATGATCAGCGGCCAGCCTGCAGTGATCTCGACCTCTGGCCAACCATCGAACATGACAAGGTAGGCCAATGGCCCGAGCAGCAGGCCGAGCACGAAGGCCAGGTTGGTGGTCAGGCCGACACCCTGGGCAAGACGGCCGACGATGCCGCTGATCCCGGCGATCCGGCCGTTGAGGAGCAGCAGCATGACCGCTGACAGGCCGATCAGCATGCCGCCGGTCAATGATGGGAGATACTGGCTCATGTGTGGTCCTTCACGCAGAAGATGTCATAGAGGGCGGCGACCAGCTGGGCCGCCTTCTCCTCGGTCAGGGAATAGAAGATCTGCTTGCCGTCCCGCCGTGTCTCGACGATGCCGGAGCCACGCAGCACCGTGAGGTGCTGTGACAAATGTGGCTGATGCAGATCGAGCTTCTCTTCAAGCTCGCCGACCGAGTATTCTCCCTCCACCAGCGTGCAGACGATCATCAGCCGCGCCGGATGGGACAGCGTCTTGAGGAGGTTTGCCACCTCTTCGGCGCGGCTCGCCATTTCGACCGGGGAAAGCCCTGCCTTCAACATTGCCTTCAGGTCGGTGCTCCTTCCCATGCCGCCCCCTGCAATGCATCGAGCGGGAACTTGAGGTAGCGCTTGCCGTTGGCTTCCGGCTCCGGCAGACGCCCGCCGCGGATGTTCACCTGCAGGGCATGCAGGATGAGCTTTGGCATAGGCAGCGTCTTGTCACGCTTGGTTCTGAGAGCGACGAACTCCTCCTCGCTCACGCCGGCAAGATGCGGGTTGGATTTCTTCTGCTCGGCCACGGTGCTTTCCCACCGAGGCGCCCGATCATCCGGCTGATAGTCGTGGCCCGTGAAGATCCGGGTCTCGTCCGGGAGCGCGAGGATGTCCTGTATCGACCTCCACAGCACCCGTGCATCACCACCGGGGAAGTCGGCACGCGCCGTGCCGCTGTCGGGCATGAACAGCGTGTCGTGGACGAAGGCTGCGTCGCCGATCACATAGGTGATGGAGGCGAGCGTATGTCCGGGCGAGAACATCACCTTCGCATCGATAGACCCGACCTTGAACGTATCGCCGTGGGCGAACAGTTGGTCCCATTGCGATCCGTCGGTGGCAAGCTCGGGCCAGTTGTAGATACCCTTCCACAGCTTCTGCACGTCCACGACGCGCTCGCCGATGGCGGTGCGCGCGCCGGTCTTCTCCTTCAGGTACTGGGCGGCCGAGAAGTGGTCGGCATGCGGATGGGTGTCCAGGATCCACTCGACCGTCAGTCCTTGGGCGCGGACGTAGTCGAGGATGGCGTCGGCATTGAGCGTCGCCGTCGCACCTGCCTTCTCATCGAAGTCGAGAACCGGGTCGACAATGGCGCACTTGCCCGTCTCCGGATCGGAGACGACATACTGGACGCTCCAGGTGCGCTTGTCGAAGAAGCCCTTGACCTGCGGTCGGCGGGGGGCCTGCTTCTCCAGCCAGGCTGCAGCGCCCCTTGTGTCGAAGCCGCGTTCACGTCCGAAGTCCATGACCTGGTCGGCACGCAGGCGGCCGTCGAGGACCTCTCCGATCACATAGAGGTTCAGCGACCGGGTGCCGGTCTTGCAATGGGCGAAGACGGGGCCCTCAGATTCATCGATCGCGCGCTGGAAGGCGCGCACGTCCGCCTCGGTGATGGTGGCTCCGGTGACTGGAATGAACGCATAGGACAGGTTGCAGTGCTTTGCTTCCTGCGCTTCGGCTTCGGTTCCCGGCTGTCCGGGCTCCTCGCCATCCGGGCGATTATTGATAAGTGTCTTGAACCCGTTCGCGCGCAGCGAACGGATGTCTTCGACGCTTGGCTGAGACGAGACCGAAAGCTTCTCGGATACACTGGTGACAGGCATAACTAGCTCCGCGTAAATATCGTTATACGTTCTAATATATTATATAGTGAGTTACCTTCAAGGCCGGTCACGGAACTTTGTGCTTCCCCTGGGGTTCCCGCGCAAAGGAGATCAAAACCATGGCCACGACAGCGAACCGGGTCAGCGCCCAGACATCCGACGAGATCAACAACCGCCTTCGCTGGCAGATGGAAGAGAGGCTCGCCTACTACGAAGCCCACCCCGACCAGATCGCAGCGAGGCTCGCGGAACTTGATCGGGAGTGGGACATCGAGCGGACGCTCGAAGCAAATGCCTCCTCTTTGGCATTCACAGGGACCATTTTGGCGGCGACAGTAGACAAACGATGGCTGCATTGCCGGCAATCGTAACCGGCTTCCTGTTCCAGCACGCCATCCAAGGCTGGTGTCCGCCCCTGCCGGTATTGCGCCGCATGGGGTTTCGGACGGCGGAGGAAATCAACCAGGAGCGATATGCGTTGAAAGCGCTCAGAGGTGACTTCGACGCCAAGGGCGGCAACAGGCTCGATGCTGCGCTACGAGCCGTCGGGGTCAGACGGGGTCCATAAGCGCAACAGGACAGGGCCAGCCGCCAAGGGCTCAGATCGGAAACGACGCCTTCGCAACAAACCAGCGAGCACCTCTCTCGAAGGTCAGGCTTCCGCCTAGACGGGCGAGCGCCATCTGGACGATCGACAATCCAAGCCCGCTACCATGACCATGCGCCTTTGATCCCCGGAAGAAGCGTTCCGTGACGCGCTTTTCGTCCTCCTGCTTAATTCCCGGTCCCTGGTCCAGGATTTCAACGCAGACTTCGTTTGTCCTCGCCAGGACGCGGCACCTGACTTCGCCGGCCTTTGGGGAATGCTGGATGGCATTTTCAAGCAGATTGCGGAGGACCAGACGAACAAGGATCCTGTCGCCCCGGATGACGGTGGGTGGCTGAGCCTGGTCTGAAAGTTCCATCGCCACATGGACGTCGTTCGCTGCGAGCTGGTTCTCCAACTCCCAGGCCACTTCCCCGACAAGGACTGCGATATCGACCTCCTCATCGCTCGTGACGTCCTGCGACGCATCTACGGCGGCAAGATCGATAAGCTGCCTGACCATCCGGCTGGTTCGGTCGACGCTGGTGGAGATGCGAGACAGCGCGTCACGCTGGACGCTCGGTTCGTCGGTTCGAAGGGCCACCTGCGCCTGGGTCTTGAGACCTGCGAGCGGCGTCTTCAGTTCATGCGCTGCATAGGCGGTGAAGCTCCGTTCGCGGTCGCGCGCTTCAGCCACGCGACCGAACAGGCTGTTCAGCGCCCGGATGACCGGCCGAACCTCCCGCGGAACCGATCCCGCATCCACCGGGTGGAGTTCGGATGCAGAACGGCCGGCAAGCCCTTCGGCAATACGCGTCAGTGGAGCAAGGCCACGCCCGACGCTCAACCAGATCAACGCTGCCAGGACGGGGAGAATGACGATCCCGGGGAGAAGCAGTCCCTTGATGACGTCGCCGATCAGCCGGTCTCGGATCTCAAGACTGTCACCGACCAGCACACGGACGCCAAGCGTGGGATTGACGACGGCGTAGACCCGCCACCGTTCTCCTTCGATCTCCGTTTCTTCGAAGCCATCTGTATGGCTCGCCAGCGAGGTTGCAGGCGCGCTTTCAGAGCGGCTGACGAGGCTGCCCTGAAGCGACCAGATCTGGCAGGAAAGTTGACGGCTATAGCCGCCGCCGGCTTCCTTAAATGGCGGAGGGGGAGTATCGGCAGTTGCCGCATTGGCTGCCGCGGAGGGATCGATCTGGTGATCCGTGATCAGCGAACTCACCATGCGTGCCGCTTCCATCAGGCGCGCGTCCAGTACGCGCTCGACTTCGGCTTGCGTGCTCGCATAGATCCAGGCGGCAGCGAAGAGCCACACCGCGCCGGTCGTGGCAATCAGGATTGCAAACAGCCGGATCCGTATGGAGTTCATTGTGCCGCCCTCAATCGATAGCCTGCGCCCCGAACGGTCTCGATGAAGCTCGCGCCCAGCTTGGATCGGAGCTTGTGGACGTGAACTTCCACCGTATTGCTCTCGATCTCCTCCTGCCATCCATAAAGCTTCTCCTCGAGATTAGACCGGGACAGGATGACGCCGGGCGTCTCCATCAGCGCCTGCAGGATGACGAACTCCCGCCGCGAGAGGGAGATCGCCATGCCGTCACGCGATGCGGACATGCGCGCCGGGTCGAGGCTCACGTCCTTCCATTCGAGAAGCCCTGTGGCCCTGCCGTGTCCACGACGGACGATGGCACGGAGCCGGGCAGCGACCTCGTCGAGATCGAAAGGTTTTCCGAGATAGTCGTCGGCTCCCGAGTCCAGCCCTGCTATTCGATCGGCAACTTCGTCCTTCGCAGTCAGCAGGAGAACAGGGGTGCGGTCGCCGGACCGTCGCATCCTTGCCAGTACATCGAGGCCAGTTCCGTCCGGGAGCATCAGGTCCAGGATGACGGCATCAAATCTGTCGGCCTCGATCGCAGCGTCGGCATCGGCAACCGATGTCACGGCGTCGACCGTGAAGCCGCACATCTGCAGCCCGACCTTCAGGCCGTCCAACAGGATCTCGTCATCTTCCACGACCAGCAGGCGCATCACATCCTCATCTGACTTCGCGTCCTCCCTGCGCCGGCTACCTTAAGGCTGCCTTAAGGTTGGGAGGAGAGACCGCCGCTCCAACCCAAGCAACGGAGCGGACCTTGCGTTTCTTCCTGTCGGTTTCATCTTTCATCGTGGCCTTAGCCGTCTCGGCGGTGGCGTCAGCTATCGAACCGCCGCTTCCAATGGATCAGGCCTTTCGCATGGAGGCAGGACGCGACGGTCCTGACATCGCATTAAGATGGCAGCTTGAAGACGGCTACTATCTCTACCGAGAATACCTGAGTGTGAAAGACGCCGACGGCAGACCTCTCGAAATGACAACCCCGCCGGGCGTCATCAAGGAGGATCCCGGATACGGAAGCACCGAGGTTTATTATGGGACGGCTACGGCAACGATCGCCGGACCGGTCACTGGTTTCGTCAAGGTCACCTACCAGGGCTGCCAGGATGGCGGTCTCTGCTATCCTCCGACCACGGTCGATCTCGACCCTGCTGCGTTGACGCCTGTAGCCAGCAAAAAACCGGCTGGTCTTCAGACTGCGCTTCAGTCACAGGCAGCCTTTCCTCTGGTGTCCAAAGCCGCGCCGGAACCCGCCGACACGGCTGCAATCCGTATCTCTGACCAGTCCTCCAACGGACTCGTGGGATCTCTGCTCGATCGCGGTGGAGTGCTGTTGCTGGTCGCCGGCTTCATGGGGCTCGGCGTCCTGCTGGCCTTCACGCCATGCGTGTTTCCCATGTACCCTATCCTCGCCGCGACCCTTTCGAGGGAGGGCGAGAGCCTATCGGCTGGACGTGGATTTGTATTGTCGTCAACCTACGTCCTTTCTTTGGCGGCTGCCTTCAGTCTCTTCGGCGTGGTCGCTGCATGGTGGGGTCAGAGCTTCCAGATCGCGCTCCAGTCTTCCGCTGCCACACTCGTCGTTGCAGCCATCTTCGTGGCTCTGGCACTTTCAAGCTTCGGGATATTCGAACTCCAGCTTCCCTCCTTTCTCAGGAACCGGCTCGCCCCACGCCGCGATTCGGGAGGTTCACTGGCGTCTTCGGCAGCGCTCGGATTCTCATCCGCTCTGGTGATCGGACCTTGCGTTACGGCTCCGCTCGCCGGCGCGCTTCTCTACATTGCGCAGACCGGAGACGTCGTCCTCGGCGCGACGGCCTTGTTCGCGCTCGGCATCGGCAAGGGCATCCCCTTGATCCTGATGGGGACCTTCGGGTCGGGCCTGCTTCCGCGTGCAGGACAATGGATGGAACGGGTCCGGCAGGTCTTCGGCTTCCTGTTCCTCGCCACCGCGGTCTGGCTCGTGGACCGTCTGCTGCCTGCCGGAACTGGTCTTCTGTTGTGGTCTATCCTGGCGATCACCTTCGGGGTTTTCATCGGAGCCTTCGATCAGATGAGACCTGAGGCCGGCAGCGCTGCACGATTTGCCAAATCTGCTGGCATGTTGGCCGCTCTCTACGGCGTCATGCTAGCGATTGGCGGCCTTTCGGGCGCAACCGATCCTCTGAAGCCTCTCGCGCCCATCACTGTCGCGCGCTCCGGAGACGCAACACCAACGAAAGCGATTGACAAGGATTCCTTCCAGTTCGCTGCCTCCTCCTCCGAACTGTCCTCGCTGCTGGCAGCCGACGCGGGAGACACCCCCTCGCTTGTCTACTTCACGGCCGACTGGTGCGTCACCTGCCGGGTGATCGAGCGATCCGTTTTTCCGGACCCGACGGTGGTGAACGCGCTGGACGGCATCCGCCTGATCTCGGTGGATCTCAGTGAGATCACCGAGGCCAACCAGTCGCTGATGAAGGACCTTCAGGTCGTCGGGCCCCCGACAATGCTGTTCCTCGACGGCAACAACGATGAGATTGCCGACAGCAGGCTGGTGGGAGAGATCAGTGCAGACACCGTTACGACGTCTGCATCAGCAGCCAAGAGCGCCCTTCGATGAACGCCGTCTCCTTCGGTCCCTTCGCGTTCGACGCCGAGCGCTTCGCTGCCATCGTGGGCATGGTCGTGTTTCTCGCTGCAGCGTCCGTTCTTGCCCACCGGGTCGACGACAGGCTCGGACGCTGGTCGTCTTGGACGGCTCTGGTCGGACTGGCGGCGGCGCGCCTGGGGCATGTTCTGCAGCATGCCGGGAGCTTCGCTTCGGAGCCTTGGCGGATCCTTGCGGTGTGGCAAGGCGGGTTCTCCTGGAGCGGAGGGGCCGCAGGCGTCGCCGTGGTGCTGGTCCTGCTGTTCCTGAAGAGCCGAAAGCTTGTCGGATGGGCCGTGGCTAGCCTTGCCGCTGGCATGGTTGCGACAGCGGCGACGCTGGCGTTGACCTATTCTGACCCGCAGCTAGCGCCCGTCACCTCCAGCTTCCGGACACTTGATGGTGCCGAAAGAGGGATCGGTGCCAACGGTCGTCCTACGGTTCTGAACCTGTGGGCGACGTGGTGCCCGCCTTGCCGCCGCGAACTGCCGATGATGGCGGAACTCGCTGCCAACATGGCCGATGTCGACTTCGTCTTTGCAAACCAGGGCGAGCAGGCGGCCAAGATCGCTGACTACCTCCGGAGTGCGAACCTCGATCTGCCGCAGGCGGTGCTCGATCCGCAGCTTCTGCTCAGCCGCCACTATTCGGCGGTCGGTCTGCCCGCAACACTCTTCTTAGCAGCCGACGGCACGCTGGCCGGCTCTCACCTCGGCGAGATTTCCCGCGAGGTTCTCGCGCAGAAGATCCAGGAACTCAAATCTGAAGAAGGAATATCCGAATGATCCCTGCCCGAGCGGCCGATCTGTGGCGACCGTTGACCGCCTCGCTTTTCGTCATGGGGTTGTCGGCCTGCGCGCAGACCGCCGCGGAGCCCGCAAAGGTCGAAGCCCCGAAAGCGGACCCGTCGTTGGCCAGTATGTATGCGCCGATCAAGGATGGAGACGAAACCATCCCCGGCGTCGACGTCTCCAAGATGGATCCGAAGAATGTCCGCCAGGTTGTGGACTACAAGACCGGCTATCCGGCAGGCACTATCGTGGTCGATCCCCACTCCCGTTTTCTTTACCTCGTCATGGAGGGTGGCAAGGCGATGCGCTACGGCGTCGGCGTCGCCAAGGCCGGCATGGAATTCGAGGGCGAGGCCGATATCGCCCGTAAGGCGCAGTGGCCGGGCTGGGTGCCCACCCAGAACATGATCAAGCGCAATCCGGAGCGCTACGGCCCTTTAGCATCGGGCCTGGAGGGTGGCATCAAGAACCCTCTGGGAGCACGTGCCCTGTACCTCTACCAGGGCGGCAAGGACACGCTCTATCGAATCCACGGGACCAATGAACCCTGGAGCATCGGCAAGTCGGTCTCGTCCGGCTGCATCCGGCTGCTGAACCACGACATCATCGACCTGCATCGCCGCGTGCCGAAGGGCTCCAAGGTCGTCGTGCTCGGACCTGAAGAATCGCGAAAAGGAGAAGTATGAATGATTACCCGCAGAAACCTGCTCGCCGTCACCGCGGGCACTGCCGCAGTGGCTGCCGTCCTCCCGCGCCTGGCGTTCGGCCAGGAGATCACCGAAAAGACCGTCTTCCATGATCCGGACGCACCAGTTCTCGGCAATCCCAAAGGGGACGTCACGGTCGTCGAATTCTTCGACTACCAGTGCCCCTACTGCAAGAAGATCCATCCCATGCTCGAGAAGGTCGTTCGCGAGGACGGCAATGTCCGGCTGGTGCTGAAGGACTGGCCCGTCTTCGGCGGTGCCTCGATCTTTGCTGCCCAGGCAGTTCTCGGAGCCGCCCAGATCGGCAAGTACGAGCCTGCAATGGAGGCGCTGATGAAGACGACGGGCAAACTGACTGAAGAAGCCGTGGAGAAGGCGCTCACGAGCACCGGCCTCACGATGAAGGAAATTGCTGCCGCCGTGAACAAGCACAGCACCAAGATCTCGGGGCTGCTCGACCGCAACTACAGCCAGGCGCTCGCCTTCAACTTCGCAGGTACGCCTTCCTTCGTCATCGGCCGGACCACGTTCGCAGGTGTGCTGGATGAGAAGGGGCTGAAGAAGGCGATCGCAGAGGCCCGCGCGGCCTGAGCGGGTGGCTCCACGGCGCACTGGCCTCCGCCATTCGTCACTTAAGGTTGCCCTAAGGCGGGCAGGCTTGGAAGCAGCCCGCGAGATTAACAGAGAGTACCGACATGGCCTATGACAGTCAGACTGAAGAGAGAACGAGCAGCTCAAATGGACGGTGGGTGGGTGCAGGCTTGCCAAGGCGCTCCTTCATCCTTGGTGTAGGGGCGATCGCCGTCTCTGGCTGTGTATCGACCCAACCGCCGCCCGTCGTGACGATCGCCGAACCTCCGCCAGCGCCTGCGCCGGTGGTGCCGCCGATGTACTATGCAATGCCCAATGAGAGGTTTCCGATCCCGGAGGTCGACATCAGCCAGCTACCGCCGCAGTTCTGGCGAACCGAGGTGGACTATCCGACGAACGAGAAGCCAGGCACCCTCGTCGTCGATACGCCAGCCAAATATCTCTACCACGTTAAGGCAGGTGGCCGCGCGACCCGCTATGGAATCGGAGTAGGACGGGAGGGGTTCGCCTGGGCTGGGGAGGCCATAATGGCTTACAGGCGGGAATGGCCGCGCTGGACACCGCCTGATTCAATGGTTGCGCGGCAGCCAGGGCTGGAGCCCTACAGCATTGCAAATGGAGGCATGGATCCCGGACTCAAAAATCCACTCGGTGCTCGCGCCCTCTATATCCATGAAAACGGGAAGGACACGCTGTATCGGATACACGGCACGCCTGAGGCGTTCAGCATCGGGAAGGCCGTTTCCTCAGGTTGCATTCGGCTCATCAATCAGGATGTGATCCATCTTCACGACGAGGCAAGAGATGGCAGCCGCATCGTCGTCATTCCCGACCCGGCGATGAGCCATCTGCTTGTGGGATGAACTTCAGGTTGACCCGCGTGTCACATCACCAGCGGGTCAACCTGTGATCCTGGGGCAGGAATCGCCGCGTTCGGCTCGCTTTAGAAATTGCCGCAACGCAGCCGTATGCGCTGGACTGCAATGTCCGCTGTTGGCGCGAAGCTGCCTACGTGTGTCATTTAGGTATACCTCCTGAGACAATCTCCGTGAGACGCAAATCGGTGTATCATTTGGGTCGGTTTTCGATTTTTGGGACAACATCCGGGGCAGGTCTAGACGCTATTGAGACGTTCCTGGTGTGCTCGGACTCCTAGCAAATCGAGAAACCGTGGAACGACTGCTGCATGAAAAGTTGCACGACTACCGTACGACTACACCTCCTACCCGTTGCGCCGTTATGACCGCTCACCCCATTTTTCGATCGCTGTTCGCATTTGCACGCATCAGCGACATCAGCATCGGTCCCAGTCCGAACTCCCCTACCCTCGCCCTGCGCGTGAGATCGCGGAGATATCCACCTGCCGAATTGATATGCCCTGCCCTCTCCAAGATTGCAGCCATGGCAACCGCCGCGTTCTCCGGCCCCATCACCTCGCAAGCTTCCTGGTAAGCCGACGGGCTGACGCCAAGCATTGATCGTACCACCACCGCGGCGCCCATCAGCTCGCGCCAATGGGAGATCGTGCCCCCGGGCCCGTAGTCCGAAATCTGCGGGCAGGCTTTCAGGACCATCGACAGCGGGAACGCCTTCATCTGTTCCGGCTTTGCCAACGGCTGAGCAACCGCTTTGGGTGCTACTTCCAGCTCGACGGCTCCGCCCTGCTCTTTTCCAGAGCTAGGTTCAAGTTCATAGATGGATTCGGGTTTTGAATTCTGTATGTGACAGCCATTTTGAACAGCATTGCCGTCCATATTTTGAGAATCTAACTGATTTTCCAGAAGGTTGAGGATTTCGGTGCGCAAAAGCTGCATCTCGTCGAGGATTGCCTCCACCTGGCGACGGTCAGGATTGCGGGGGAGTCGGCTGACAATGCCGACATACATGTCTTCGATGGCTTCCCAGTCGCCGTCGGCCCCCTCCTCCATCGCGGCGGAAATTAGCTTGCGTACATCACGCCGGCAGATAGTCAGCGCCTCTTTGGCTCGTCTGAACTGCAGGCGCTCGGCAGCGACTTCCTGTGCCAGACCTGCAAGTTCCGCAGCGCGAGCCAAAAGTGGAGAAAGATCGAATCCAAAAGCCTGCTCGATATCGCCACCCTTGTCCCGGTGAGCGTAGCGCTTGCCGTTCGGACTATCTTTGCGCTGGATGAGTCCGGCTTCGACCAGGGCAGCCAAATGGCGCCGCAAAGTCGTTCCAGTGATGCCATGCGCTCTGACCGAGAGTTGGGCATTGGATGGGAAGACGACCAACCCATTCTCGCTGTTGAGTTCGTTCTCCGGATAAAACGTCAGCAATGCGTCCAGCACAGTCAGCGCCCTGTCCTGGAGGCCAAGGCGTTCACGGGCCTCACAGGCGTCGCGAAACACCTTCCATTTTTCGACCGGGCGGTTTGGTTTCGTCTCAGACGTCTGCAGCTGTCTCTTTACGAGAGCAAGCACGACCGGCCGCCGCCCAAAGGGCGTCGTTACATTTTCGGGATGCATTTTCCTACCTTTCGAAAGGCAACAGAAAAACGCTCGCCGGAACGACGTCAAAGACTCTTGACGGGGATTCTGAGAAGTGCGATTCTCTCAACCGACCAAAGTGGAGAAGGCTCTTCGGAATTCATTTCGGAGGGCTTTTTCTTTGCCGATTTTGCTTCACCGTGAAACAGTCCAGCGGCTCAATTCATCATCAATCCCCCTCGCGATTCTGTTTTTGAAATTGTTCGTAAAGCTCATCCAGTCTCGCTGACACAAACTTGGCGAACGCTGGAACAGCCTTTTCTTCGAAAACGATGGACGTCTTGCCATCGTTCGCTTCGATGCTCACTGCGCGCTTACCCGTCGGAGTTCTCCAAACGTCCGTCGACTCAGATCTCTTTTTGCTTACCTTGGGGTGCCCGGACAACTCACGCAGCAAGCCACTAAGACGCGCATCGCTGTCTAGCCGCTGTTCAACATATCCTCTTAGAATCTGCTGGGCCGCTTCGACCATTGATGGATTTGCAAGATGTTCGGCCAGAGCCATCCATCTGGCGCGTCCCGCCTTGGGCGCGGGGCCAATCAAGTTTACGACACTGTCCGGCAATCGTCGGGCCACCGCAATGTATCTGCTCACATCCGCTTTATCCGTAACGAGAGCAGAAATAATAGTGGCGCGGTCGCACCCACCGTCCTCCAGATTTCGTGCAAAAAAGGCCTTTTCGATAAAGGATAGATCTTTCCGATCCAGATTTTCCCGGCCTTGGGCAATGTAGAGTTGGCTGTCAGAAAGACTTTTAACAATTGCTCGGACAGGTCGCCCGAGCTGTTCGGCAGCTCTCAAACGGCGTCGTCCATATGCAATCTGAAACCTCCCCGCAGTTTCAGGATTTGGACGAACAAGGATCGGCACCTGCTGCCCATGTTCAGCAATACTTGCTACCAGCGCCTCAAAATCGGGGTCGACCTCGAGCTGTATGCGATCAGTTATCTTTGAGTTATCGATCGCAGACGGGTCGAGGGAAACGACCGGTTCACCTTCGGCCAATTGTTGCTGCAGCTTGGTTACTTGCTTGGCATTTTCCGCCATTTCATGGAGTGAGGACCCCATCGCCGATATTGCACCAGTGCGCACCCGATCAGGAGACCTGGCCGGTGACGATGCGGTGACGACCGGCTTTTTCATGAAGAGGTTGTCGATGGAATCCTTGCGGCTCATGAACTTACTCCAGGATGAGAGTCCCGATCAATTGGCTCGCTGTTGGGAGCTCCCAACAAACGCGGTTCAACACTCTGGGAAGATGGGCTGATCGGAATGGTTGGGAGCTCCCAACAATCCGCGATATCATTATGTGGAGAACCGAATTGGGTACTCATGCCCGACCCCAAGCCTGCTTAATCAATGTCTCAACCTCCGAGTTGACCGCCTCCAACGACTCCATCGCCCGATCATAGGTGGAGCGAGTCATGTTCTCACGACCAATCTCATAGAGGGTCTGCTTGGTCAGGCCGGCGTCCGATACCGCTGCAGACTTCAGCATGGGATTCGTCAACACGTAGTCATCAAAAAGATTACGGAGCAGAGCCGCGACCTTCGTTTGAGGAGCGTCTTGAGGCTCATATCTGGTCAATAGGTAGCGGATGAAATCATATTTGAGTTCGCCGCCAGCATCCCGCACTACACCGAGCAGATCACGCGTCATCAAAAGGAACTGACTCATCGACGATATGTCGAGCATCTGCGGATGAATCGTGATGATCATCGCAGTCGCTGCGCACAATCCACTGAGCGTTAGGAAGCCGAGCTGAGGAGGGCAGTCAATCACGACGACGTCGTAGTTGTCGGCAACCTCGTCAAGCGCCGCCGCCACTCGTGCAAAGAACAGCGTTTCGCCTGAAGCCCCCGCGCTGAGCGCTCTGGGCGTCGTATGCTCAAACTCCATCAGTTCTAGATTACCTGGGACGAGATCCAGGCCGTCGAAGTAAGTTGGCCGGATCACCTCCGAAAGTGCGCGACGCTCTTCGTCGTAACGAATTGCAGCATATAGAGTCTGGTTTGACGCGACATCCAATTCCGGAAGAACGCCTAGCAGTGCCGAAAGACTGGCTTGTGGATCGAGATCGACGGCTAGAACGCGATAGCCCTGGAGAGCCAGAAATTGTGCCAAATGAGCTGTCGTTGTCGTTTTGCCGGACCCGCCTTTGAAGTTGGTGACGGCAAGGACTTGCAGATGCTCACCTGGGCGACGGTGAGGGACAAATTCTATCGTCTCTCTACCGCGTGTCGATTGGGCGAGCAGTCGACGAATCTGGTTGATCTCACTGAGATTATATAGGCGCCTCCCGTTACTCGTAGTTTCCGGCTGCGGTCCTTCACCAGCCAGCGTCATCTTGCGCAACGTGGAATCAGATATTCCGATCAAACGAGCAGCTTCACCCGACGTAAACTTACGGAGGACCTTTTGTGAAGTCGGCGGGAACAGCGCCTCGCTCATAGACTGAAGCTGAGAGCTCAGGAGTTCAGCCTGCGCCCCGATCGTTTCATCAGCACTTGGGAGGCTGTGCCTATTCACGTTTTTAGCCACGCTCACGATGATCTCTCTTATCACGGATTTTAAGCCGAAACGGCCTGTTTACCGTGACGATACCTGCAACCAGTTTCTTGGCAAGGACTTAATGGTTAACGAAACCTTAATCGACGCATTGCCAACTACGGTAACCCAAACAGATTACGTATTTTATACAGTAACTTAGCATCTCCCTTGTAGCTTCCTGTTCCTCATTTGTTTTATTGTGAATCCTGCAACTTGCCGAACCCGTAAAGCAGTCGATTTCTCTGCCAAACGCATGCTGTCGCCATGTCTACCGCGACTCAGCGCGATTCTCATTTGTCGAATCCTACAACTGCCGCTCGGTTCCGATCCGTGCACATATCTCAATCGACTCAACATCGACGGAGATATCCATGCAGCTACTGGCGATTTCGACACCTCGAACCGCAAAAGAAGAGAGACTGCTCGCTGCCCAGCACGCCCTCCGGGCAAAAGTCTTCGCCGACCGGTTGGGATGGGAAGTCGACGTTGATGACGGGATGGAGATGGATCGATTCGATGATCTACGTCCAACATACATTCTAGCTGTCGGGGGTGACGATCGTGTCCATGGCTGCGCACGGCTTCTACCCGCCACCGGGCCGACAATGATCCAGGAGATTTTCCCGTCACTTCTTCCAGATGGGAGGCTCTTTGCTCACGCCGCAATGATCGAAAGCTCACGTTTTTGCGTCGATACGCAATCGCAAGGATCGAGTGCGCAGAGCTCCATCAACAACGTCACGCAAGCAATGTTTGCTGGCATCATCGAGTGGTCAATCGTCAACGGCTTTAGCGACATCGTCACCGTGACGGATCTGCGGTTTGAGCGGATCCTCTCCCGTGTCGGATGGCCATTGCAACGACTGGGAACACCTCAAAAGATTGGCGTCACCACGGCAATTGCAGGCGTTCTCCCCGCAGACCGCGCTTCGTTCCAGCGGTTGCAGCCACCGCACTATCGGTCGCTCATCGCTACTTCCTTCCACAAGGCCGCTTGAGGACAGCCACGTGACCCAGCTTCTTTCCCATCCAAGACTTGTACGCAAGCTCCAGGAGGCGCTAGGCGATCAGCTATGCGTCGCGCTCGACGACAGTAATGTCGTTGAAATCATGCTCAATCCAGACGGCAAGCTGTTCATCGAACGGCTTGGTCACGGCGTAGCGCCTGCCGGGGAAATGTCATCCGCTGCGGCGGAGATGGTCATCGGGACTGTTGCGCACGCTCTTCAGTCCGAGGTCGATACCAATCAACCTATCATCTCCGGTGAGCTGCCAATCGGGGGGCACCGGTTCGAAGGCCTGCTGCCTCCCATCGTTGCAAAACCGGCGTTCACTATACGCCGGCGTGCCTCACGTCTCATTCCGCTCGATGACTATGTTCGCACCGGCGTCATGACAGACCTGCAAGCAGGAACGATCAGAAGCGCGATCGCCTCGCGATTGAACATCATCATTTCAGGCGGGACCGGCTCCGGGAAAACCACGCTAGCCAACGCAGTGATCGACGAAATCGTAAGAAGTGCGCCAGAGGATCGACTGGTGATCCTCGAAGATACGGCGGAGATCCGGTGCGCCGCCGAGAACGCCGTTCTTCTCCACACAAGTGACAGCGTTGATATGGCCCGCTTGCTCAAAAGTACGATGCGCCTTCGACCTGATCGCATCGTCGTCGGCGAGGTGCGCGATGGCGCAGCCCTCACGCTTCTTAAAGCCTGGAACACAGGGCATCCGGGCGGCGTCGCAACCATCCACTCCAACACCGCCATGTCCGCACTCCGCCGGCTTGAACAACTCACGGCAGAGGCAAGCCAACAGCCAATGCATGAAGTCATTGGTGAGGCCGTTGACCTCATCGTTTCGATCGAGCGCACGCCCCGCGGCAGGAGAGTCCGTGACATCATAACCGTCGAGCGTTTTGCCAAAGGCGAATACGAAATCCAGTCCGAGCACCTTACGGAAGAACAGGAAGCCCGTCATGTTGCGTAAGACCAATGTTTTCGCTTTTTCAGTAATAGCAACTCATTTTGCCTTCGTGGTGCCGGCGATGGCGAGCTCAGGTGGTGGCAGCCTTCCTTGGGAAGGTCCTCTGGAGCAGATCCAGCAATCGATCACAGGTCCAGTCGCTGGATACATCGCGCTCGCAGCCGTTGCCATCGCTGGCGGTATGTTAATCTTCGGCGGCGAACTCAACGATTTCGCGCGCAGGCTGATGTACGTCGTCCTGGTCGCCGGCATTCTGCTCGGTGCGACGACGATCGTCGGCCTCTTTGGCGCCACCGGTGCATCGATCGGCATTTCGGAGAAAGTCACATCTACCTTCCCAGCTATAAAATCAGGGGAGGGCACAGATGGCTGAAGCTGCCTCAAGACTGCAACGAAATCGCATTCATCGCGCGCTGTCGCGTCCGAACCTTTTGATGGGCGCCGACCGCGAGCTGGTGCTGATCACCGGGCTCGCCGCCGTGATCCTGATCTTCGTTGTCCTGACGGTCTACTCGGCGCTCTTCGGTGTGGCCGTCTGGATCGTCATCGTCGGTCTGCTTCGCATGATGGCCAAATCCGATCCGCTGATGCGGCAGGTCTATGCCCGTCACATTTCCTACAAGCCCCACTACCGGCCAACGGCCGCGCCGTGGCGAAGATACTGAGGTGTCCTGATGGTTGCCCTCAAACGATTCCGCACGACCGGTCCCTCGTTCGCTGATCTGGTTCCATACGCCGGCCTGGTCGACAACGGCGTCCTGCTGCTGAAGGACGGCAGCCTGATGGCTGGCTGGTATTTCGCGGGTCCGGACTCCGAAAGCGCCACCGACCTCGAACGCAACGAGCTGTCCCGACAGATCAGTTCAATTCTTTCACGACTAGGGACCGGATGGATGATCCAAGTCGAAGCCATCCGCGTGCCGACGGTCGACTATCCCACGCCAGATCAGTGCCGTTTCCCGGATCCTGTCACCCGAGCGATCGATGCCGAGCGCCGTGCTCATTTCGGGCGGGAGCAGGGGCATTTCGAGAGCAAGCACGCGATCATTCTCACCTACCGGCCGCTCGAGTCGAAGAAGACGGCGCTTAGCAAATACATCTACTCGGACGAGGAGAGCAGGAAGAAGTCTTATGCCGACACGGTCTTGTTCGTGTTTCGAAACGCGATCCGGGAAATCGAACAGTACCTGTCTAACACTTTGTCGATCGCTCGCATGAAGACCCGCGAGGTCCGCGAGAGGGGAGGGGAGCGGGTCGCACGCTATGACGACCTCATGCAGTTTGTTCGATTTTGCATCACGGGGGAGAGCCATCCGGTTCGGCTACCGGAAGTTCCCATGTATCTCGACTGGCTGGCGACGGCAGAGCTGGAGCATGGCCTGACGCCAAAGGTCGAGAACCGGTTCCTCGCGGTTGTAGCCATCGATGGGCTGCCGGCCGAGAGCTGGCCCGGCATCCTCAACAATCTCGATCTGATGCCGCTGACCTACCGCTGGTCGTCGCGGTTCATCTTCCTCGATGCCGAGGAGGCGCGCCAGAAACTCGAGCGCACGCGAAAGAAATGGCAGCAGAAGGTTCGACCTTTCTTCGACCAGCTTTTCCAGACCCAGAGCAGATCGGTCGATCAGGATGCCATGACCATGGTTGCCGAGACCGAGGACGCCATCGCTCTGGCATCGTCCCAGCTTGTCGCCTATGGCTACTACACGCCTGTCGTCATCCTGTTTGATGATGACCGTGACGCTCTGCAGGAAAAGGCGGAAGCCATCCGCCGGCTCGTCCAGGCAGAGGGGTTCGGAGCGCGCGTCGAGACCCTGAACGCGACAGATGCGTTTCTCGGAAGTCTGCCGGGGAATTGGTACGCCAATGTCCGTGAGCCGCTGATCAATACAAGCAACCTGGCAGATCTCGTCCCGCTCAACTCGGTATGGTCGGGTAACCCAGTGGCGCCGTGCCCTTTCTATCCGCCGAACTCGCCACCGCTGATGCAGGTCGCTTCGGGATCGACGCCGTTTCGTCTCAACCTGCATGTCGACGACGTTGGCCACACCCTGATCTTTGGACCGACGGGCTCGGGAAAATCGACGCTTCTCGCGCTGATCGCCGCGCAGTTCCGTCGCTACGAGTTCGCTCAAATCTTTGCTTTCGACAAGGGTAACTCGCTCCTCCCCCTGACGCTTGCCGCCGGCGGCGATCACTACGAAATCGGCAACGATCAGAACGGGGAGGGGAAAGCGCTAGCGTTCTGCCCTCTGTTCGATCTTTCGACAGATGGCGATCGCGCCTGGGCGACCGAGTGGATCGAAACGCTTGTCGCCCTGCAGGGCGTTACCATCACACCCGACCATCGCAATGCAATCTCACGCCAGATCGGGCTGATGGCGACAGCACCCGGAAAGTCGCTATCGGACTTTGTCAGCGGCGTGCAGATGCGCGAGATCAAGGACGCACTCCATCACTATACCGTCGACGGCCCGATGGGTCAGCTTCTCGACGCGGAAGAGGACGGGCTGACGCTTCGAGCGTTTCAGTGCTTCGAGATCGAGCATCTCATGAATATGGGCGAGCGTAATCTGGTGCCCGTTCTCACCTACCTCTTTCACCGGATCGAGAAGCGGCTCGATGGCTCTCCGAGCCTCATCCTCCTCGACGAGGCCTGGCTGATGCTCGGGCATCCGGTTTTCCGCGACAAGATCCGGGAATGGCTGAAGGTTCTCCGCAAAGCCAATTGCGCCGTCGTATTGGCGACGCAGTCAATCTCCGACGCCGAGCGCTCCGGCATTATCGACGTCCTGAAGGAGTCCTGCCCGACCAAGATCTGCTTGCCGAATGGTGCCGCACGCGAGCCGGGCACGCGGGAATTCTACGAGCGGATCGGTTTCAACGAGCGCCAGATCGAGATCGTCTCGGGCGCCATCCCGAAACGCGAATACTATGTCGCCACGCCAGACGGACGGCGGCTTTTCGATATGTCGCTCGGGCCGGTGGCACTGAGCTTTGTGGGCGCATCCGGAAAGGAAGACCTGAAGCGGATCCGCGCGCTGAAGGCGGAATATGGCCAGGACTGGCCAACCCATTGGCTTGAATCGAGAGGAGTTCCGGATGCCACGTCGCACCTCAACGCCCAGTAACTGGATCGTCGCAACGATGACTGCGGCAATCGCGCTGTTGCCGATTGCTTCCGTCCATGCGGGCTCTGCAACGGGCGCCGCCACCGAATGGACGCAGCTCGCCAACAATGCTCAGCTCATCGATCTTCTCAAAAGCTCTGGCCTGCAGGTCGATAACCAGCTGACCCAAATCACGCAACTCGCAGAGCAGATTCAGAACCAACTGAAGATCTATGAGAACATGCTGCAGAACACAGCGCAGCTCCCTGATCATATCTGGGGCCAGGTCGAGGGCGATCTCAACCGCCTGCGCAGCATTGTTGATCAAGGGCAGAGCATCTCGTTCTCAATGGGCAATGCCGACGACGTCCTTCAGCAGCGGTTTAATAGCTATGCGGATCTGAAAACCAACCTGCCGAACGCCGAGTCTTTCTCGAACACCTACCAATCCTGGTCGGACACGAACCGGGACACGATCGGCAGCACGCTCAAGGCGGCGAGCCTGACAGCGGATCAGTTCGACACGGAGGAAAGCACGATGACCTCGTTGCGATCCATGTCGGAGTCGGCCGACGGCCAAATGAAGGCCCTCCAGGTCGGACACCAGATTGCCGCCCAGCAGGTTTCACAGATGCAGAAGCTGCGTGGTCTTGTCTCGCAGCAAATGACGATGATGGGGACATGGCTCCAAACCGAGCAGACGGACAAGGACCTCGCGCAGGCCCGGCGTGAGAAATTCTTCAAATCAACGGCTCCCTCAACATCCGGCGGCGAAAAGATGAAGGTGGAATGGTGAGAACGAAACTGATCTTGGCCATCCTCGCCGCAATCATCTCTGTTGGAGGAACAGGCCTGTGGTTCCTGATCTCAGAGAGACAGGGAGCGCGAGAGCGGCACGAAAAGTTCTTTGGGTCGACGAGGGAGTATCCGACGTCGGGCGGCGAGAAGATGAAGATCGAGTGGTAGGCGCATGACCTCTGAGCTCAAAACGATCAGGGGCATTACGGTGCTCGTCGCATTCATCGTCGTGTCGTTCCAACCCGCAATTGCGCAGGAGGGGTCGGTCCTAACGGCCCTCCAGAACGAGATCACTACTGCCGCAAAAGGTTGGGAGACCACCGTCATGGATGCGGCGAGATCGCTGTTCTGGATTCTCGCAGGGATCGAAATCGGTATTGCCGCGGTCTGGCTGGCGCTTCAGGCCGCGTCGCTCGACAGCTGGTTTGCTGAACTGGTCCGGCGCATCATGTTCGTGGGCTTCTTCGCATTCGTTCTCGCGCAGGGTCCGACCTTCGCGAAGGCGGTCGTCGATAGTCTATTTCAGATCGGCGCTGGTGGAGGCACGGCTTCGCCAGCCGATGTGTTCAACGCAGGTCTGACCGTCGCGACCAAGATGTCAGAGAAAGTGCAATTCGGGCTGTTCGAGGACAACGCGCTCGCCATTTCGGCGGCCTTTGCGATGGTCGTAACGGTGATCGCATTCTCGCTCGTTGCCGCGATCTTCGTATCCGTGATGGTCGAGATGTATCTCGGTCTGCTCGCGGGAATGATCATGCTCGGATTGGGAGGCTCGTCCTTCACCAAGGACTTCGCCATCCGCTATCTCATCTATGCATTCTCAGTCGGCATGAAGCTCATGGCTCTGGTCATGATTTCCCGGATCGGCTCCGAAGTCTTGATAGGCCTAGCGAACCGGCCCGACGTCGGGGACCAGTTTCAGACCGCATTAGCGATCGCCGGGATCGCGGTCGTGGTCTTCATTATCGCCATGTATGTCCCGAACATTATCCAAGGCGTTGTTCAAGGAGCATCGGTCACAGGTGGAATGGAAACCATCCGTCACGGTGGACAGGCTGCATCATTTGCACTTGGAGCAGCGTCGCTCGCAGCGGGGGCAGTCGGAGCTGGCGCCGCGGCGGCTCAATCCGCACGCGCCGCAGGATCCTCTATTGCAGGCGCAGCACTTCGCGGGATGGGAGCCGGTATCGGGTCGGCTGGGAAGGCGGCCGGCTCGGCCGCCAAGGAAAAGGCGATCGGTTCGCCCGGAGCCTATGCCGGCTCGATCATGGGACTCGCCAACGCCAAGCTCGATCAGAGCCGCACCGGTCAATCCGGCCCCAAGACGCCACCCGAACGAAACGACAAGTAATCATCAGAAAGGCGACAAGCGATGGCAGCAAACCGGCCGCCCGACAGCCCTTACCTTGCCGCGCGGCAGGAATGGACGGAACGATATGGATCCTATGTCCAGGCCGCACGCGCATGGAGGATCGTCGGCATTCTTGGGCTATCGATGGCCGTGATTGGCTTCACCTATGCCATGTATCTCAGCACGCAGGTCAAGCTGGTGCCCTACATCGTTGAGGTCGACAAGCTCGGCACCTCGGTGACAGCAGGCTTCCCCCAGCAGATCGAGTACGCCGATGCCCGGGTCGTTCGCGCAACGCTCGGCAACTTCATCACCAGCCTGAAATCGATCACGCCGGATGCCGTGGTGCAAAAGCAATACATCGACCGGACCTACGCGCTTCTCAGGACGTCCGATCCTTCGACCCAGAAGATCAATGCCTGGTTTCGCGGCAATTCGCCGTTCGAAAAGGCCAAGACATCGACAGTCGCCATTGAGGTCAACAACATCGTGGCGCTGTCTAACCAGACCTACCAGATCGACTGGACCGAATACGAGCGCGACCGCAAGGGCAAGGAAATCGGCACGCGCCGGTTTCGCGGCATCGCGACTGTCGCGCTCACCGCGCCACAGGACGAGGCGATCATCCGCCTCAACCCGATCGGTCTTTATGTCCAGGACTTCGACTGGACCGCACAGCTTTAAGGGCAGGGGAATTCACATGCACAAAACAGGATTGATCGCGGCCGCCGGCTGCATGGCCGGGCTCGTCCTTGCGGGCTGCGCGATGGCACAGAGCATGACGTCGAACGAAGTGAAGGGGACCAACATCTCGCGGAAATGGCGGGGCACGCCGGGTCTGGTAACGACCGGTCCCGATGGAAAGGTTATTTTCCTCTTCGGTGAGACCCAGCCCTCCGTTGTGTGCTCACCGCTTCAGGTCTGCGATATCGAGCTGCAGGGTGGCGAAATCGTCCGTGATGTGCTTGTCGGTGACACCGTACGCTGGAAGGTCGAGCCGGCGACATCAGGGGCGACCGGCGGACAGGCGATCCACCTGATTGTCAAGCCGTCGGAGGCCGGCCTCGTCACGTCCATGGTCGTCACCACGTCCCGGCGGACTTACCATATACAGCTCAAATCCCATCCCAGCCAGTACATGGCCCGCATCGGATTTGAGTACCCAGAAGACGTGTCGACCAAGCTGGCCGACATCAATGCCCGGCTTGAGACCGGCGGCATTCCGGGAGCCGCTCCGGACAAGCTAAACTTCTCCTATTCGGTCAGTGGTAGCGCCTCATGGCGGCCGAAGCGCGTCTATTCCGATGGCACCAGGACCTACATCCAGTTTCCGCGGTCGATCTCAGGGCAGGACGCGCCTGTCCTGTTCGTTGTCAGCGGTGGCCAGAACCGGATCGTGAATTACCGCATGAAAAACGACATGATGATCGTCGACTACGCCGTGGAAAAGGCCGTGCTCGTCTCCGGGGTCGGCTGGCGCCAGCAGAAGATCACAATCCGGCGAGGAGGTTGACGGATGAACAAGACCATCGCCGCCATCATCATCACCGCCGTTCTTTCCGGTTGCCAGACTGCGGATGAAACTCTGACCACAAGTTCCACGCCGATTTCTGTCACGGGCGCCACTGCAAGCGCAATCGCCGGCGACATGGCAAGCCGCCTTGCCGAACAGGTGGGCCCGGCCGGCACCACGACGCTCAAAATGGCCAAGGACACCTCAGAATATGCCGCAGCGCTCGAGGCCGCGCTGAAGGGATGGGGATACACTGTCATCGCCGACGGCAAGGTCGGAAAAGATCAGAAGCCTGTCGAGGTTGCGTGGTCGATCGACAGTTTCGACGGACAGGTTCTTGCGCGTGTCAGCACACCGGCCGTCGCGCTCGGACGCGCCTACACGGCCACCTCAGCCGGCGCGACGCCGGCCAGTCCGCTTTCGATCATGCAGCGCAACTGAGGAGGAGGGGAGACCATGGTTCAATCGCTCCAGCTCGGCACGGCGGGCAATGCTGACGATCAACAGAGTATGCGACGCCTCAATCGCCTGCCGATCATCGTCGCGATCGTCATCATCGTTTTGTTCTTCGGCGTCGTGATCGTCGGCCTGTCGTGGCGCGGTCTCTCCTTTAACCGCGGAAATGAGCTCGACAGCACCTCCGCGTCTCCGGCAACAACGTTTGGCGATCAGCTGAAACGAGGCGTGACGGACGGGATCATAGGCGAACCGGAGCAACGCGAAGTGTTTCAGCCGACGCCCGTCGTTGTCGAACGCGAGCCGGTGAGAGAGGCCGTCGTAGAGCGGCAGAATGAAGTTCGGACGGAGCGGCGGTCGCAACTCGAGCCAGAAGCCGAGTGGAAGGCCCGGCTGAAGCGGGAACAGGACGAGCAGATTCTCCGCGAAGCGCAGCGTCAGAGGATGGCAAGCCTCCAGGCACGGGCAACAGCGCTCGATTCTCCGCTCAAGGTTGACGTTTCCGAGGTCCAGAAGAGCGCTTCCGAAACCAGGACCGACGCCCGCCAACCGCTCAATGCCACGACGAACAGTGCATCCGACCTTTACAGCGCTGCGATGAAGTCCGGTTTACTCGGACAGAACGTCGATCAAAACGGGCAGACCTCGAAGGAGGATTTTTTCAATCAGGACATCAAGGATCTTGGTTACCTGCCGAACCAGGTCGTCCCGCAATTCTCGCCCTACGAGTTGAAGCGAGGATCCGTTATCCCTGCCACGATGATCACCGGCTTGAATTCGGATCTTCCCGGCAGGATTTCAGCGCAGGTCAGCCAGAACGTCTATGACAGCGCCACCGGCTACCGACTGCTCATCCCGCAGGGGGCGAAGCTGTTCGGTCGCTACGATTCCAAGGTGTCGTTCGGGCAGGAGCGCGTGCTAGTCGTCTGGACCGACCTGATCTTCCCAAATGGCTCGACACTTCAGATCGGCGGCATGTCCGGCACGGATGCCGAGGGGTATGGCGGTTTCAAGGACAAGGTCGATCGGCATCTCTGGCGAACGTTCGGCTCTGCCGCGCTCGTTGCCATCATCGGCACGGGGATCGATATGTCGATGCCGGAGAGTTCGACGCTGGCAACACAGGATACGGCTTCCGATGCAGCACGACGAAACTTTGCCGAGAGCTTCGGCAGAGTAGCCGAGCAGACAATCTCGAAAAATCTCAACGTGCAGCCGACGATCAGGATCCGGCCAGGCTACAAATTCAACGTGTTGGTCGATCAGGATATCATCTTCCCGTCTGCCTACCGTGATCAATGACGATCGACATCAAGTGGAAAGAGCGTTGCAGGAAGCTGTCAGGACAAAGAGGCTTCAGACAATCAACTCAATTGCAAATACTTTCATATTTTCGTCATTTTTCGAGGAGACGAAATATCCGTTACACCTAAATCGCGAACCTTGATGGTCGATAGCAATTTACAATCAGGATGTCGCACTAAGAAAACATGAACGTGCCCATGTCTCGTTCAAGATCCGAAGTCCCGGCTGGCAGTTCGCGAAGCTGCAAAATGGCCTGCAGATCCCCTCCGTAACAGGGAGAACCGCAGCCGACTACCAGCCCTGAAATCAGGAGAAACGTCCATGGACGCCGCTGCTCAAACGCTGATCGACATGCTTGAAGTGGCCCAGGATGAGCAGATGGTGACGGGAGCAGTAAAAAGCTTCGCAAACGCGCACGGTTATAAACAGTTCGCCTACCTCCATACCGAAGGTTTGGACATAAGGACCTTCAACACATATCCAGAGCCGTGGAATAAGGACTATCTTGTCAAAAACTATTCTCGAATCGACCCCGTGATCACGGAAGCAAAACGGCGTGGCGATGTTTTTAATTGGAAATGTGACGACTGGCCGGCCCGCGGCGCATCCGATCTGAGACGATTTCGGGACGAAGCCATAGATAATGGAATCCGCTCGGGTGTTACCATTCCTGTGAACGGCAGCTTCGGGACAACGCACATGTTGACCTTCGCGTCGAGCGAAAGATCCGTCAATGTATCGGGCCTTTTGGATGACCGGACCGCCGTTCAGATCGTCATGGCCATTCACTACCGTCTGAGAATGATCGGCGCATCGACGGTTCTCAATCCAAAGCAGGCACTCTCGCCACGAGAACTTCGATGTGTGATGTGGGCAGCAAAAGGCAGGAATACCCCTGATACCGCGATGCTAACTGGCATTAACCCCCGGACGGTTCAGCACTACCTTGACAACGCCAGACGCAAATTCGATGCGCAGACTCTGCCCCAACTGATCGCAATGGTGAAGGATCGGGGGCTTCTCTAGTCGTTACGGCTATCGTCGCTGACCTCTGGCACATATCCAAGCAGATCGAGAATGCTCGACAATTGCTCTTGTTGGGCTTCGGCTTTTCCCTGCCGGGTAAGATACTCATCCTGGAGGTTTTTCATAACATCGGCTGGCGTATCCGGATTATTGCTGGCGCGCAGCCATTCCTCGTAGACAGCTTCGTCAGCGGCCATCAACCGTCGTTGCTCTCGAATCTGCTCGACGGCCAAAGCTTCAAGTTCAGCTTTGGGCATGGCACTGTAGGGACAGCCGAAAGCCAGCTTCTGCGATTTGGCGGATGACGCGTCTTTTTTCATTCGTTTTATTAGACCAATCTATTCCAGATCAAAACCTGCTCACACCAAATCGAGGGATTGGCGCCGACGCACGAAATCGGCCAGCGCGAAGCGTCTCGTAACAACCGAAACCCTTATATCCTTTCACCTTTAACATCTCAGCGGCGGAATCGGAACTATCGTTCCTGGAACGATCATTCTTATTGCGGCTCCCCTCTTGCCATGGATCTCAAGGAAGTCATGGCAATTAACCTGCGTCGGGTCCGTCATGACAAGCAAATGACGCAAGAAGAGTTGGCCCATCGGGCAGGCTTAAGCGTGCGTTACATCGGAAAGATCGAACAAGGGCATGTCTCCGCCAGTGTAACCGTGCTTGGGCAAATTTCGCACGCTTTGGGTGTAGAACCCGCAGAACTCGTAACCCGAGCTGTCCGGTGATGCGAGAGCAGGTCCGTAAACAACGGAGTTCGCAATATTGGCTATTGCGGCTAGCGGCTTTCATCCTGAGCGGATTGCCGAGGCAACCGGAAAACATCAGCTATAGAAAGCTCGCTAAAAAAGCCTGCCGCGGGAGGTTGCGGCAGGCTTTCATTGGCAAGCAGCGACTGGGAGGAGGATAGACTGCCGTCAAAATCGATATAGGCGGGGGAAGGTGCGCATCTCAATGAGGAAACAGTCTTCGGAGGCCGCTGATTGACGAAGGCAGGAAATATTGCAGCACATCATTGCCCAATATGCATACCTCTCGTTTTAGTTTTTCCCGCCGATCCTTGAAAGATCGATGCGCATTTCAGCCGATGCAGCGTCTGTCGCTGCGCCAGGCGGCGTAGCGGCGATCTCACCAGTATCCTCTTCCAGCCCCACGTTTCCTTCCAGTCGCATTTTTGGCAAAGGCTTGCCGCCAAGGAACGTCGCGCCACCAGGATCATCAGCTTGAAAGACTTGCGTGCCTTCGAATATTCCTGTTCTCCAGGCGTGGATCGCATCATCGATCAGCTGCGGCATGACCTCCTTACTCGTTGGACTGCCGTACCATTTCGTGACGATACGGGCTACTTTCGCAAAAAGAGCCGTCCCCCGCTTGAGGTTCTCGCAGGGGTCAACGAGAGCAGCATCCAGCTGAGCAATGTCTGTTATGCCAGCGCCTGCGGGGTATTGGGTAAGACCCACCCGCACGTTTGCCTTTCCCACATACTCTCTGATGATCTTGAGCGCCGCTTCGGGGGAAGCTGGTGTCGGAACAAGAACCAGGCGTCCACCGGACTTGACGGTGATCGCCAAAGGATCGTCGGAACCTGCCGCCGCCACGAACTGCTCTACGATCGCCGGCGTCAGCGATGGGTCGGCACATTTTTCGACAAGGGCTACATCAAGCATGACGTTTTTCCGGTCAGGTGTTGAATGAGAAAATGACGGGTTTATCAAAAAGGCGACCCCAGGCCCTGGCGCTCGTGCGCTGGATGTCGACGATCGAAGTGCCTGATGTCCACCAGCCGTTGCCCACGGCAACGATCACATCGGGATCGTTCAGCATAGATTGGAGAACCGGCCAGACGATCAGCTGTTCGTAACAAATCAGCGGCGCAATCCTGAAGCCGTCGAGCTCTACGACCGGATTTGCGAAGAAGTGCGCCTTCGCACCGGTGCCTTCTCCCACGAGGCTCCTCCAGGGTTGCCACATCGAACCGGGAACGGGCATGCGTTCGCGATAGAGGATCGCGCTGCTGTCCGCACTGATCGAAACGAGCACATTGTCGTACCCCTTCGCGTCGATGAGCACGGCGCCAGCTATCACTGTAGTCCCTGTCTCTGTGAGCGACCTTTGCCAAAGCCGCGCAAGAGTAGGCGTCCAAAAGCCGAGGGCGCTCTCCGGAAGGACAACTATAGCAGCAGGCCCCTGACGGCTAACAAGTTCGATGAGTGCGCTTTGCTGCTCAAGGCTCGCATCACGGCCGAGAGATGCAGCCATTTCCAGATCGACACCGGTCCATGACGTCGGTAAAATCGGCCTCGTCCACTCAGCGGCTGACCAGAGCCAGAAGCCAATCATGGCCGTGGCTGCAGCCGGCCGATAAGGCGTCGCCATGATAGCAAGGCCGGCTGCCAGCGCCGAAAGACCCCACCATCCCCAGCCAGGAAAAAGAACGCCAGCAGCTGTGATCGGATGTGCCCATCCCAGGATACCGAATGGTGGGACCGTCATTGCGCCGCATGCGGCCATGTATCGGAACGACTTCTGCCACCCCTTTCGATCCGTCCATAGCACAGAATGGATCGTGACGAACGCGGAAGAGGCGATAAGCCAGAGCAGGAGACCGGGCCAGATATCCGATGAGTAGAAGTTCGCCACACCCTGCGGCAATCCTCGCGATGCGGCGAGGAAGTAGGCCGCAGAGATCGCCGTTGCCTGCAGGCGCGTACGCGCCAACGACCAAAGCATGGGGAAGCTAGCTGCGAGCGGGAGGAGGAGCACATTACCGCTCCAGCCGATCCATCCAGTGCTCGTCGATAGCGCGACGAGGACAGCCGCCCGGAAAAGGTCATGGCGCATAGGTCCAGACCTCCTGCGCCAGTCCAAGGATGCCCTCCATCGGCAGAGGGCCGAAGTACCGGCTATCAAACGACCCCGAGAACGCGGAATGCAGGAAGACCGTTCCGGGCGGAACGACACCCCCTTCGTACTGCACCATCCCACGCCCCTGGCCGTCCGTTCGTGCAACGTGTGAATGAGGGAGTGGCCGACCATCAATGCGGACATCGTCATGGATCTCGATCGCCTGTCCAGATGTCGCCACAACCCTCTTGATCAGTGGTGCGACCCAACCAGCGCAGAGGCCAAAACGCAGATATCCACGCGCGCGCGCCTCGCGCATCGCGTCAGTGTTCGGTGGGCAAATGAAGACCAGATCGCCGACCAGGATCGGACGATCGGGTTTGACGATCCGCCACAGGCCCAGCGGCTCGCTGGGTGTGAGATTGACCCTGAAGCCCTGACATCCGAGCAGCACAATAAGGCCAAGTGTGAAAAGGCTGACGCTGGAGATCCGATAGAACCAGACGAGCCGTTTCATACGCCGCAGCACTCTATGACGATGACGCATCTTCATTTGAGGGTCAGCCCCTGAGATTTCGTCTGACGCAGTGTCTCAGCCTGCTTGAGTGCCGTCACACTGCGCTCATGGGCAGACAGTTGCTGCACCGTCCGCATCGTATTCCAAGCCTGTTGCACCTCACTCTTCTGGGCGGCGTTCATGCCCGACGTCACCTGCTGGAAAGCCTCGCCGGTGGTGTCCTTCGCTACGAGGGGCAGGAACGTTCTTTCCCCGAAGCGTTCGGTGACTGCCTTGGCGAAACCTTCGAGTTCAGCCTTCACCATTTTGTCGGCAAGCGCATATTCGAGACCCGATGGCAGATCGTTCCTGTCGATGGCGTCACGTACCCGTTCCAACACGCTTTTCGCATTGGACGAGAGGGCAGGGATCTCCAGCGCGACCTGCCTGCGAACCGCAAGCTCCTCGGCGTGATTTCGCCGCTCGGCATCGCCACGCTGGCGGAGATAATCGCTGATGCTGTCGGCGAGCGGCGTCACATTTTTGAGCGCCCGGTCCCGGTCGACCTTGTCGCTGCGGCTCGCGAGCAGGCCCGTCTTGCCCTTGAGGGCGCCGAAGGTTTCAGGCTCGCTGGCGATCTTGGCGATGGTCGTTTCCGCAACTGCCTGGTCGCGCAACATCGCATCGACGTTGACGGCTTTGAAGGCGCTTTCCGGCTGCGCGTAGACTTGGATGAAGCGCATCGAGACTTCTTCCCATTGCTTCTTAAGCGCTGGGTCTGCGGCGAGTTTATCCTCAACGGTCTGATCGATCGATTTCGGGAAGGTGGTGATACCGGCCACCATGGGCTTGGTCTCCTTTTCTGCAACAGGAACTGTTCTGGCCGTCGATGTTGCGAAGCCGAGCTTGGCGCCGATGGCCGCAAGCTTGCCGGCAAGGTCGACGAGCTTCTGCTTCTGCCGGACCGTCCATTCGAGACGGTCACGCGCGACGGTTCTGGCAACGTTGACGATGTGAAGGCCCCGCGCCTCGGCAAATCGCAGTGCCTGCCGGTAGATGCTGCCGCCGGCGTAATCGAGCGTCGTTTCTTTGGAATTCCGGCGCGACAGGATCTCGACCAGACCGCCAGCCTTGGCGAAAGATCGGCGACCATAATAAACGCCGAGATCCTCACGGTGACGGGTCATCGCCACATAGGTGAGGTGACGATCCAGCGAGAGGGACGCCAGCACCTTGACCCGGTCCACCGTCGCCCCTTGACTCTTGTGCACCGTGGTTGCGTAGCCGTGATCGACATTGTTGTAGAAGCGCTGTTCGACCGTTACTTGGGCGCGATGTTCGCCATCGCCGATCACGGCGACGATGCGACCAGGTGCGGCTTCCATGACCTTGCCCAGCATGCCGTTCTTGACGCCGAGCGAACTCTCGTTCTTCAGGAAGACAATCTGGTCGCCGGCAGCAAAGCTTCTAACGCCATCGGCGGTTTTGAATGTAAAGCCCTGCTCGATGATGCCGCGCTCGATCAGTTTCGTGCGCGCCAGCTCATTCAGCATGCGGACGTCACGGCGCAGGTGCGCAAGGATCAATGTGGACTTGGCAGGATCGTATTCGCGGTTCCAGTCCGAGATGAGGTTGGTGACCGCATTGGCCTTCAGCTCTGAGCCGTTCATCTTGCCGTTGGACTGATAGGCTGCGAGGGCTTTGCCGACATGGCCACGCGCGAGATCGAGCGAAGCGTCGCGCATCCATTGCTCACGCTGGCGATAGATGGTTTCGAGTTCGGCATAGCCGATGCGATCGGCAATGGCGCGAAAGGCAGCACCCGCCTCGATCGGCTGAAGCTGCTCAGGATCGCCGACAAGCACGAGCTTGGCGCCGGCTTTGGCGACAGCTTCGACGAATGTCGCCATTTGCCGCGACGACACCATGCCAGCCTCGTCCAGAACGAAAACCGTCTTGTCGTCGAGCTGCCCGCGACCCTGATCCCAGCGGAGTTCCCAGGACGACAGGGTACGGGAGACGATGCCCGCTTCCTTCTCCAGACCTTCAGCCGCCTTGCCGGCAAGCGCACCACCGACGACCCGATAGCCGGCCGCTTCCCAGGCCTCACGGGCCGCCTTCATCATCGTGGTCTTGCCGGCGCCGGCGCGGCCGATCACGGCTGCAATCCGCTCAACACCAGCGACATGTTCGATGGCGACCTTCTGCTCATCGGAAAGTCGTTCATGGTGCGCGAAGGTCGCCTCGAGCACCGGTTTCCGGACGCCATGCGAAGACCGCTGCGAGAGCCACATCGCGCGGTTCGCCATCTCAGCCTCGAGCCGGATCAGCTCACGTGTCGTGTACTTTGTCGGCGCCCGGCCTCCGGTGGCAAAGTCCATCCGCTCCCGATCGAGCCGCAGCGTCTCCGGGCTCTGAAGGATGCGTACCATCAGGATCTGGAAGAGGCCCGCATCATCGACATAGCGATGCAGAATCTTGGCGACATCGCGTTCGTCGAATACGCTCTTCTCCCGCGTGATCAGGTCGAGTACGATCTCTGGACTACGCTGAATCCGGCGGGCATTCTCGGCTCGCCGCTCTTCCTGCAGCTCCAGCCGTTCGAGCGCAGCCTTCTCTCCCGCAGGTCCATTCCCACGGGCTGCTTTCCTCTCGATCGCCTTCGTGCCGACGCCGAGATGGATGGTCGGCGTTAGGTCGATGCCCTGCTTCTCGAAGGACCGACCATCGATCCTGATATCGAGACCGGCAAGTGCCAGGTGCCGGTTCTGGCAGGCGAACCATCCGTCGCGAAACGCGTTGAAATCATCACGCCCACCGGCCCAAAGCTCATAGACGATTTTGCCGCTGTCATTGCGCAGCGCTTTGCCGTCCGGTCCCGCGACGGCCACCTTCTTCGAACCGAAACCGTCTTCGGTGAGCGGCCGCAAGGTTGTCATCAGATGGATGTGCGGATTGCCTGGTGCATCATGAAAGACCCAGTCAGCCACCATGCCCTCGGCCGTTATGTGTCTCTCCACGAAATCCCGCACGAGCTCGATGTTCTGCTCGACCGACAGCTCTATCGGCAGGGCGATGGTGACATCCTTTGCAAGCTGAGCATCAGACCGTTTCTCAAACTCCTCAACCTTGTTCCAGAAGGCTTCCGACGCTCCCGAGACAGACCGATCGGCAATCATCGATTGCAACCATTCAGGCGCATCGGCGGGGATGACAAACTCTTCGTGCAGCAGGCCTTGCTTGCGGGTGTAGTCGATCGTCCGGGCTTCCCGCTCATAGTCCATCTTGGCGCAGTGCCGGTAGGCCGCCGACAGCACCGCGCTGCGGCCGGAGCCGCGGGCGACGATGCTGACTGAGAAATGCGGGACGGCCATGACGAGGCAAGCTCCTTCGATCGAACAAAATCAACGTGTTCGTGAGGAGCAGAAGGCCCCGCCAGGGGGCAAAAGCAGAGCGTCGCATCAGCGACGTATAATTGCGCCCTTCGGATCCGTCCTTGCGAACGGACGGGATCATTCACGAAGGCATCGCCGTTGGCGATTGTAGGATTCACAGTAGTGCGTTCCGCACTCCGCTCTGAAAACCTCTGCCTGACGGCATCGGTTTTCAGTCAAAGGAGACAAGGAATGAGAAAATCAACGCAGCAAATCAGGAATGACATCGCCAAGATGCAGGAACAGCTGAAGGCTGCCGAAACCCGGGATGCCGAGCGGATCGGGCGCATCGCATTGAAGGCCGGCCTGGCTGAGATCGAGATCGACGACGCCGAGCTTCAGGCGGCGTTTGAGGAGGTGGCGAAACGCTTTCGCGGAGGCAAAAGCGGCTCGAACGGGAAGGAGAGGGGAGCTGCGATCGCCGGGCAGACGTCGGCGAACCCGGCTAGCGATGCTTCGAGCGGCACTGGCGAGGCTTGAACGCATGGCAAGGACCGCATCGGCAGACGCCCGAAAGAAAGACACACGGGAAAAAATCGAGCTTGGTGGCCTGATCGTGAAGGCAGGGTTGCGCTTCGAGAAGCGAGCAGTGTTGCTTGGTGCGCTAGTCGAGCTTTCAAGCCGTCTCAAGGCGGATACCGGTGAGAGATTACGGCTGGCGACGATAGGCGCGGAGGCGTTCGGTAATGACAGCGAATAGAGTTCTTCTCTCCATAGCACCCGCCATCTTTATGATCGCTGTCGCAACGGTGTTGACCGGTGTAGAGCAATGGCTATCCCAAATGGGCAAAACCGAAGACACGCGCCTGATGCTGGGAAGGATCGGTATCGCGACACCCTATATCGCCGCCGCGGCGATTGGACTGATCTGGCTCTTCGCATCGGCGGGATCCGCGAACATCCGCTTTGTGGGCTGGAGCACGGCCGCGGGAAGCGCTGTAGCGATGATAATCGCAGCGGCGCGCGAGGGATCGCGACTGACTGCATTGGCCGACAAGGTTCCCGCCAACAAATCAATCCTCGCCTATCTCGACCCCGCGACAATGATCGGAGCGACAGTTACGCTGATTGTCGGATGCTTCGCGTTGCGTGTCGTGGTGATCGGAAACGCAGCATTCGCGCGGCCTGAGCCCAAGCGAATTTCCGGCAAACGCGCACTTCATGGCGAGGCTGACTGGATGAAGCTGAGTGAGGCCGAGCGGCTGTTCGCGGAAGCTGGCGGCATCGTTATTGGAGAACGCTATCGCGTCGATCTCGATGGCGCTTCGACGCGCGCGTTTAGCGCAGATGATCAGGAAAGCTGGGGTGATGGAGGTAAGGCTCCACTACTTTGCTTCGATGGTTCCTTCGGCTCGTCCCATGGGATCGTCTTTGCTGGTTCCGGCGGCTTCAAGACGACTTCTGTGACGATCCCGACAGCACTCAAATGGGGCGGGACACTCATTGTGCTTGACCCGTCGAATGAGGTGGCTCCGATGGTGTCGCAGCATCGCGAGGGGGCAGGGCGAAGGATCCGCATCCTGGATCCTCGCCAACCGAACCCCGGCTTCAACGCGCTCGACTGGATCGGCAAGTTCGGCGGCACAAAGGAAGAGGATATAGCATCCGTCGCCTCATGGATCATGAGCGAAAGCGGCAGGGCGAGCGGCGTTCGTGACGATTTTTTCCGCGCATCTGGCCTCCAGCTGCTGACGGCGATGATCGCCGACGTCTGCCTCTCCGGACACACGCCGCCAGAGCAGCAAACGCTCCGCCAGGTGCGGGCAAATCTGTCGGAGCCGGAACCTAAATTGCGTCAGCGACTGCAGGACATCTACGACAATTCGGAATCCAATTTTGTGAAGGAGAACGTCGCCGCCTTTGTGAACATGACGCCGGAGACCTTCAGCGGCGTTTATGCCAATGCGATCAAGGAGACCCATTGGTTGTCGTACCAGAACTACGCCGCGCTCGTGTCCGGATCGGCCTTCTCAACCGATGACATCGCGTCTGGCAAGACCGATGTGTTCATCAATATCGACCTGAAGACGCTCGAGACCCATTCAGGATTGGCGCGCGTCATCATCGGCTCATTTTTGAACGCCATCTACAACCGGGATGGCGCCATCGAGGGTCGTGCCCTCTTCCTCCTGGACGAGGTGGCGAGGCTTGGCTACATGCGTATCCTGGAGACGGCCCGCGACGCTGGACGCAAGTATGGCATCACTCTGACAATGATCTATCAGTCCATCGGCCAGCTGCGCGAAACCTATGGTGGCCGGGACGCATCCAGCAAGTGGTTCGAGAGTGCAAGCTGGATTTCCTTTGCAGCGATCAACGACCCGGAGACGGCCGACTACATCTCTCGCCGCTGCGGTATGACGACAGTTGAGATTGACCAGGTCAGCCGCAGTTATCAGGCCCGCGGTTCGTCGCGAACACGTTCGAAACAGCTGGCTGCCCGGCCTCTGATACAGCCGCATGAGGTACTGCGAATGCGCGCCGACGAACAAATTGTGTTCACAGCCGGCAACGCACCGCTACGCTGCGGCCGCGCAATCTGGTTCCGACGCAAGGATATGGAAAGCTGCGTCGGGCAAAACCGGTTCCATCGCTCTTCCACATCGTCAAATACGTCACTTGAACCGCCCGAGGCAGATCCGCAATGAACTCAAAAGCAACGCGCATTCGGCGCTTTGGCCTCATCGGAAAGACCATGATCCCCCTGGCGGTTGGTGCGATGGCTTTCGGCACTTGCGTAGCGGGCGCGAGTGCGGACGAACTGTCAGCCGACTTTACGATTTGCGGCGAAGGGCGGCGGGTAAACTGTGTCGTCGATGGTGATACGTTCTGGTTTCAGCGCCAGAAAGTTCGAGTAGCAGATGTGGATGCGCCGGAACTCAGCCCGCCGCGATGTGAAGCTGAGCGACGGAGTGGTATGGCCGCCAAACAGATGTTGTTTGCCCTCTTGAATGCTGGACCATTCACGCTGGCACCAGCCGATCGCGACGCTGATCGATATGGCCGCAAGCTTCGTATTGTTCTCAGGAATGGGCAGTCGATCGGTGAGATGCTGATCGCTGCGAAGCTGGCACGACCGTGGACAGGGTCGCGGCGCGGTTGGTGCGATTAGGCGTCCGGATTGGCATTCAATATCGCATCCGCCTTGGTGGCAAACTCGCGAATGCGGGACAGGGAGGAGATGCGCGAATTACCTGTGACGATTGGGAACCGGGTGATCACGAACGGCTCCACCCTGTCCATGCCAAGGTGATTTTTGAGCAGTTCCTCTCGCGATCGCTCCTTGACGATCGCCCGTTCATAGTAGCGTTCCAGCGTCCGGTTTGCGCGGATGAAACGTGCCGGGTCGAGATCGATCCATGACGGATCAATCAGATTGTTTTTGCATTGGATATTGAAAATGATGCCGCCGCGGGTTGCGACGACGTCGAACTCTTTTCGTTCGATCCGTTTGACCGGTTGGACCACAAACCCCTGCTTCACAAGCTCATCCTTGATGCGCTGCTCGAAGATGAAGCCGGAGCGGATCTGAAATCGACGCTTGCTGTAGAGGCAGACATTCTTGAAATTGTAGAGGAAGCGGCTGAGCGACCTGACGGAGCCACGCAATGCACCCTCGAAGGGAACGAAAGCAGCATGGCAGTTGAGCGCATCAACGAATGTTGCGCTTGATGCTGTCAGCAAACGTCTATGTGGATGCGAGACACCATGCTTGTCCGCGAGTGCATCCAGATCTTGCGCTGAAATCGTTACCCAGAAATCGTCTTCCATTTGCCAGGAGAGGTCGCGAACCAAGCTCGCCAGGCCGACGAAAGCGGTATCTTCTAGTTTGAACTCAGCGAAGGCTGCCTCCATTAGTGCGATATCGTTGCGCAACTCGGCAGCACTGAAAACGCGATCCGACGGTACAGGCTCATATTCTACGGGCGCGGCGTCGGAGGCTACGTCGACGATAGGCACTCGTTCGGCCTCAAGAGACATCTCGTCGAGTGTATGATAGTGGTGGGAAGAGGTGAATCCGTGTGGCTCGACGTAGAGCTTGAAGTCATCATGGAGCTCGCTCATCGCCCGTTGCTGCAAGAGCCCGGTGATCGTCGTCCCGCTCATCTCGGCCTGTGGCAGCATCCAGGCTAGCGCATCGGGATGGGGCATGCGGACCGTCCCCCTGCATGCCTGTGGAATTATGTAGAGCAAGCTCATCAAGTGACGGCGCCGGGACTGTAGGTAACCGACTGCGTGCGCGACCGTCGACAGGCCTATTGCAGCGGGAATGTGTCCCGCCATCGCAAAGCTGTTCTGCATCCGAGAAAGCTGCAGTAGGAGCAACGCCTGCCGCTCCGCGAATGCGGCACCATAATAATAGCCGAGGTAGTGAAGGATGAATTTAACCCGCCGCGGTTTGAATTCCCTGGGTTCGAGATTCAGATGGAACAGTGCAGAGGCAAGCACTTCATCATCGATCTCTCCCGGCAGATTGATGAGCTCCTCAATAGCTCTGATTGTTTCGAACCAGGATCTGACGGTCGCGTCAGCTTCGAACCTCGCCAGCGCTTTCAACACGCCGCCGGCATGCTGAGCAAGCTGGCTCTCAATCAGTTTTACGGCATCTTCGCCGGTCAGTGTCGTCGACTTCATTTATTGAACCTGTGCGAAACGATGCAATGCAGCTCGCGCCTTGGCGAGAGCAGCAGGCGCTTTACAACTAGGCGGATATGATGAGCATATTTCTGGCGGATCGTGCAACGCATCCGACAGGCAGACGACGCTGTGCGCAATACAATTTTTAGGTGGGAACAGTGACCGAGTGGGAATGTGCATTCTGCGGACCGACGGATGCAAAGCGAACCAAAGAACACCTTTGGCCGGCGAGCCTGCATCGACGCGTAGCCGCTCTACTTGATGGGGGCGAGCAAAAGTTTTGGATCGCGCGTTTGGAAAAAGCATTGTCCAACGAGCCAACCATTCGGGATGTCTGCGCGAGTTGCAACAACGGAGAGCTGTCGAGCCTGGATAATTACGTCTGCCAGGTGTTCGACCGCGAATTCAGTATCATCCGCGAGCGCGGCGAGGAGGTAAAGCTGGAATACGACTACCACTTGTTGAAGCGATGGCTTCTGAAGATGTCGTACAACTCAGCGCGTATGAGCAGTTCCGATGCGGCGCTTTTTCAGCCACTCCTGCCCTATATAATGGGAAAGAACCAGTCGATCGGGCGGAGTGTCAAGCTCTTCCTGGAGATGACATATCCAAGCGAGCTAACTGAGGAAGATGCGCACGACGGGGTGCCCATGACTGTTAGGCCTGCCATTAATCGTGTCGGGTTTGTTGGATACAAAACGCCCGCTGGAATGAAAATCGTCAGAGCAGTCCATCTGAGGAGCTTCAGTTTTCTGCTTGCATTCCTACCGCCAACAGCAAAGGCAGCATCGATGCAGGCATTCGTGGCTGAATTTCTCTCATCACGTCCCGCGGCGCGCGAACTCAGAGCTTCCATGTCGCAGGTGAGCCTGCACTGTGATGGGATTGATTGCTGGTCGTCGATTGTATCGGGCATGACGCATCGTCTGAAGCCAAAGGAAACATGATGCCCTGCGACTTGCACCTTGCGAGAGGATCGTCACCCGAAGGGGCGGAGACCGCTTGCGGGCTCCGGTCGCCCCGCGACTAGAGCCGTACGACGAAGGCGTCTCGCCCGGAGAAACTTCACCGAAATGAATCGATACATCTGCACCGATTCATAAGTCTCGTTGGACGTCGGTTGCGAAATTTCAGATTCTACGGGCATGATCGCTCAGCCCTATCATCTTTATGTCGAACGCACCGATGCCACGAAAAACATGGCGCGCTACTACGCGATGGAGATTACCTGCACGCTGTTCGGGGAAGCCTGCCTGATCCGGTCGTGGGGGCGGATCGGTCGGCGGGGGCAGTGCATGAACCATCATTTCGAGCGGGAAGAAGATGCGGTCAATCTGTTCCTCACCCTTGCCCGTCAAAAGCGAGCCAGAGGGTATCGTCCCTGCACTCACGGTCTCAAAGCGCGAAACTAGGGTGTATTTGACCGTCGACGGTAGAGAATATGGGCCGCCGAAGCGGCCCTGACGGCGCGCTACTCGGGCCGCTTGTTGTCAACCTCGTAGCTTATCTCGATCTCGACGAAGAACGGGATTTTGATCGCGACCTTCAGACCGAGCTTGCCCTTGCGAAAAAGGTGACAGATGACCTTTGCGAGTTTTGAAGCCGGCGACCGGTAGCTGCGAGGAATTGTGCGAGGCGTTGCATGATGGTTTCTCCTTGTCGATTGCGGTTATCGCGGGGATAGGCCGCAGGCCGGGACAAGGAGGGCTGCACCGGTAAGGCCGCAGCAAAGCGGAGGACCTGTCGCCGACTGAATTTTGATGCGCGAGGAGCCGCACCGCGGCGGGGGAAATTCTGGCGGCGACAGGTTGCTGCCAGACGACCGGCCTGCAACATCCCCGATGTCAATGACCCCTGTCGACAAGGAGAATTGCGACGCATAGACCTCGACCAGTCCGTTTGCCACACAGCCTCGTGCCCAAATTGGGGATTGTTTTGCAGGTGTACCGCTCAGAACGGCGGCTCGGCCTCCAGGCGTCCGTCTTGCTCCGCAATGATGATGGCAAGTTCGGCTTGAGCGCATTCGAGCTCCGCTTGGATCTCGCGGCGCTCTCTAATGTCAAAGGCGTTCCGCAATTCGGCCCGTTATCCTGACAGTCAACTACGATTATTGTCCGTGGGGGATTGTGACCACCTCGCGGTGAGATCGCCTGAGACTGCGCAACACGATCCCGCAGAGGTGGCCAATCGCGGCACCTCACATATCCTGAACGACCTCCTCACTCGATTTGCGCTTCACCTTCAGTGTCAGCGCAGACGCGATCAACGTATAAACGCAGCAGCCGAGTGCCTGCCATGACAGGGGTATGCCAGCGTCGATCAACAGGCCCATCATGATGGGAGACGCGCCACTGGCGACAACCATCCCGGCCTCGACGGAGGAACGCACACGGGCGAGTTCTCGGGTTCCGAACAGTTCGACCCAAAGGGCCGTTGCCAGGGTGGAGCCAAGCGCCATCGATATCGCCATGAGGATCATGTAGACGGGCGCTATCCATGGTGCGCTGACAAGACCGAGAACAAGCATTGCCAAGGCTTGCGGCAACAGGAACAGGGGCAGCAAACTCTTCGGTCCGATTTTGTCAATGATAGGTCCAATAGCGACAGATGCTACCGCCTGGACAATGGCGAAGGCGGCAAAGCTTGCGGCCACCGTGGAAATATCCCAGCCCTTCTGCTCGGCCAGCCGTGCCTGATGGAAGAAGAAGCCGGTGACAATGAACGGCCCGGCGAGCACGGCTGGCAAAGTCAACAGGAGACGGGCATCGCGCCAAAGTGCCTTGGCCTTCTCATCGCCTTTGCGAGGTTTGTCTTTCCGGCTGCGAATTGCCTGGTCGCCGTGTCGGGGGAGAAACAGCAAGGCGACCGAGACACCGGCGATCACGAGACCTGCGTTGATCATCCAGGCCGTGCGCCAGCCAAGGTGTTCCATCATCGTCACGCCGGCGATCGGAAAAAGACCTTGCGCGACGGAAAGACCAAGCGCGATCAGCCCAAGCGCCTTTCCGGCATCCTGCGGAAACGCGCGTGCCGTTGCGGTCAATGCGGTGTGCGTCATCAAGCCCTGTCCGCCGAGACGCAGGAAATAGAAGGCCACCGCCAGCATGATGAAATGGGAACTGACTGCAACGAGAACGCAGGCCATGGCGAGAAGCAGGGCTACGCACCAGGTGAAACGGCGCACGGTCGTGTAGTCGATCAGCCGACCGGCCCAGGTCAGGGTCAATGCGCTCAGGAAGGTGCCGGCCGCATAGGTTGCCCCGAGGCCGCCGTCGCTGAGGCTGAAGGCTTTACGAAAGTACGAGCCCGACACTGAGACGAAATAGGTCTGGCCGAAGCTTGAGAGCGCCATCAGTAGTGCGCCGAACAGGAGCTGCTGCCAGTTGACCCTGGCGAAATCGATATAGGCTCTAACCATCTACGGCTTTCTGAAATATGCGCTTATGGCTCCCGCCTGATCATGGCGAAAATGCAGAGCCGACTTCGCGGTTCCACGTTTGTGGTCGGTAAAGCGTGAGACTTCAATCGGCTTGTCGCGTGTCGGGTTTTTCCAGAGCAAGTCGTCCGATGATTGTCTTCACGTCGATGAAGGTGTCGGCCGCTTCGATGAGCATTGAAGGCGGGGCAATGGTGGTGGACGCATCCATGGTCGAAACCAAAGTGACCTTGATGTCATAATCCCGTAGACCGGCAAACATCGGCTCGAGCTTCCCATCGCCTGCAAGCACCATCACATGGTCCCCAGGTTCTGCGAGCAAGAACGCATCCACGGCGATCTGGATGAGATTGGTACCATATCGTTCCCGTGGATCTCCACGGCCATGGGTGCGACCCTTCACGACGAAGCCGTTATGTTTGAGCCAGCCAAAAAGGGGACGTTGGCGTTCCGCTTCGTTATCATCGCGAACATCGCGGTAGTAAATCGCCTGATCGACCGGCAAGCCTCCGTTGGCAGCGTCAGCCAGCTTGCGCAGATCGAACGGTGTCTCGAACACCGAACGCAAACGGTCATAGTGGCTTCCGTCGATCAGAAACAGAGTCTGTTTTTGTCGCGACATGATCGCTCCTCCCAAACGCTTCGGACAAGAGGGCGGGCAAAATGCCCGCCCGTCTCAGTTCAACGGAAGATGACGACCGGCACCTTGCAGGAACGGATCATCTCCGTGGTGGTGGAGCCGATGAAGAGGGTGCGCAGCCGGGAATGGCTGAAGGCACCCATGGCGAGGAGGTCGAAGCCTTCCTTTTCCACCATGTCCGAGATCACCTTGTCGGCCGCGCCCTGCACGAGGGCAACTTCCGGAGCGTAGCCTGCGGCCTTAAGGGTCACAGCGGCATCATCGAGTTTCTTGCGGTTCTCTGGCGTGTCGGCGCCTGCCATCACCACCTTGCAACCGAGGCCATCGAGGATCGGGCTGCGCGACACCTGGTCTACGGTCTTCCTCGCCATGCTTCCGCCGTCATAGGCGATCAGCAGCTTGGCGACCGGCTTGAAGGCCCGCGAGGCAATGACGATCGCCTTGTGGGTCGAGCGCACCACGCGCTCCAGGTTAGATCCGAGATGGCCCTTGGCGAAATCCGCCCCTTCGCCACGCTTGCCGATGACGATGATGTCGGCATTGGCTTCGAATTCCAGCACGGTATCGACGAGATCGCCGTTGCGCAGCTTCGTCTCGACGTTTGCAACGCCAGCCTGGTTGAGCCGGGCCTTTGCCTCGTCCAGCAAAAGACGCCCACGCTTGTGGGCGACCTTGGCCTTTTGCGCATCAAGTTCAGCCAGTTCCTCGAGGAGAGCAGTTCGGGCACCAAGCCCAATATTGCCGCTGAGGTTGACCGGCTCGGAGGCGAGATCGCGCCTGCCGATGACGTGGAGAAGCTCCACGGTCACGTCGGCCTTGCCCGCGATCCAGGCAATGTGGTCGCATACGCTCTGGGCATAGGGCGAGCCGTCGATCAGTCCGAGTATTCTTGTCATTGTTCGTTCCTCCCTCAGTGGCCCATCAGGCGCTCCATGGCGCCGGGCTTGTCGTGAATGGCGAGCTTATCGACGATGGTCTCGCTGGCCTGATTGAGGCCGATGATCTCGACATCGGCGCCTTCGCGGCGGAACTTCAGCACGATCATGTCGAGTGCCGCGACGCTGGAAATATCCCAGATATGGGCATGGCTGACGTCGATGGTGACCTTGTCGAGGGCTTCCTTGAAGTCGAAGGCCTTGTTGAAATCCTCGACGGAGGCAAAAAAGACCTGTCCCTCGACGGTATAGGTCCGATGCGCGCCATCAGCCGACAGGGCCGAAGTGACGCGGAAGATCTGGGAGATCTTCCAGGCGAAGAAGACGGCAGACAGCAGCACGCCGATCAGAACGCCGATGGCGAGGTTGTGCGTGTAAACGACGCCTACCACGGTCGCCAGCATGACGATGGAGGACGAGCGGGGGTGATCCTTCAGGTTCTTGATCGAGGACCAGGAGAAGGTACCGATCGACACCATGATCATGATCGCCACCAGCGCTGCCATCGGGATCTGGCTGGCGAGATCACCGAGCACCAGGATCATGAACAGCAGGAAGACGCCGGCGCAGAAGGTCGAGAGCCGTCCCCGGCCGCCCGACTTCACGTTGATGATCGACTGGCCGATCATCGCGCAACCCGCCATACCGCCGATGAAGCCGGTCACGGTATTGGCAACGCCCTGGCCGACGCATTCGCGGTTCTTGTCGCTCGGCGTGTCTGTCAGATCATCGACGATCTGCGCCGTCATCAGAGATTCCAAAAGCCCAACCGCGGCCACCGCCACGGAATAAGGCAGGATGATCATTAGCGTTTCGAGATTGAACGGGATCTGCGGAATGAGGAATATCGGCAGGGTCGAAGGCAACTCACCCATGTCGCCGACGGTGCGGATGTCGAAGCCGAAACCGATCGACAGCGCGGTCAGGACCACGATGCAGACCAGCGGCGAAGGCACGGCCTTCGTCACGTATGGGAACAGGTAGATGATCCCGAGGCCGGCCGCGACCAGGATGTAAGTGAGCATCGGAACATTCGTCAGCTCCGGCAACTGTGCCATGAAGATCAGGATGGCAAGCGCGTTGACGAAGCCGGTCATCACCGACTTTGAGACGAAGCGCATCAGATAACCGAGGCGGAAGATGCCGGCGACGATCTGGATAAGACCTGCCAGGACGGTGGCCGCCAAGAGATACTGGAGGCCATGGTCGCGCACCAGCGTGACCATGAGGACTGCGGTGGCGGCAGTGGCGGCCGAAATCATACCGGGACGGCCGCCGACGAAGGCGATGAGGACGGCGATCGAGAAGGAGGCGTAGAGGCCGATCTTCGGATCGACGCCAGCTATGATCGAAAAAGCGATGGCTTCGGGGATAAGCGCCAGAGCCACGACAAGCCCGGCCAGCACATCCGCCCGGATGTTGCCGAACCATTCGGTTTTGAGGGTTCCTATGAAATCGCGATTCAAGTTTTTGTTCTCCATGCCGGCGACGCTTGGGAGTCCGTCCGCGCGGCGGGTCAATTGTGAATAGGTGAGTGGCGTCGCGCGCACGGATCGTGAGCGTGTAGGGCACGGCAAGCGCCGTGTGGTGACCGACGTCGGTTTTATGGCGTGATCAGGCCGTCTTGGTCATTGGGGAGATCCAATCGGAATACTCATGGCAGCGATATCGAGAAAGATATGTGCAGGAGTTAGCTGGTTGCCGGGGGATAGGCGCCCGGAGAAGCCACCCGCAGGGCGGGTCCGTTGATGGTGGCAATATTGCGGCAAATAGGCGTGAGATCAAGCTCAAATTGCAAGTGGTCCAAGGCTGAGCAAAAAAGCGACGAGGAAGCCGGCGGGTATAGGCGCATATTCCTCGCCCCTTCGACATCTTCTTATGGAGATGCTGCTGTCGCTCCGGCGTGCGACATCATAAGAAAGAAATATCGCCGCCCTCATTCGAGGTCAGTGAGATAGAGTGCGATGTCGCTTGCAAACTGCTCATCCTCAGCTTGGGCCTGAGCGACGAGGGCGGCAAGCTCGGCCTCCGCCATAGCGCGTTCGGTCTTGGTGAAATAGCAGCTCCGAAGCTCCGCGCGCAGTTCGTTGATTTGATCGAGAGTGGTCATGTTGATCGTCTCCTTTTTGATGACGTCAACGGGCGACGTGCGCACGAAGCCCGGGTCAAGGAGCGCGAAGCGACCGCCAGCGGCGGCGAGTGGGGTGCCGGTTTTGTCGGAGCGCAGGGAAACGGAGCGGAGGCAAAATCGGGGGGCCACGCTCGTCCTTGAGGCGGGGTGAGCAGCCGTAAAGTAGGACGGCAGAAAGAAGAGAACCCGCGGACCCGACCAGGGGACGCGACCGTATTCCATAAAGAGCTATCGTCTTGTGACGTCGATATCGGAAAGAACCTTCTCGATCCTTTGGAGATCTTGCTCGACGGCCAGGCGCTGAAGTTCGGACAATCTCTTCTCCTTCAGCACGCCCCTGGCATTCTCCGCCGCCCCTGCCCATGCGGGGCGGTGGCGTGCCGTTATACAGGCGTTGGGGCATCTCGACGGCTCGCACAGCGAGATCATCGGAGCAGACTGGTTGCCGGCGGCATGGCGAAGACAGACGGCGTTAGCAGGATCAAAAAAGCAATCGGCCAACACGCCGACATGGAGGGTGCGCGCCGTGTCGGCCAACATCACGCGGAGGCGACCACGGTCAGCAATCATGCCGGAAAGCGGGTGCAACTCGGACGCCGCGCCGTCAAGCGACTTGGCGATCCGTACCGCAGCAGGGCCGGAAAGCCCGGAGCCCAATTGCCTCTCGTCGAAATAGGTGAGGATATCGTCCATCTGCCCGAGGCGCCGTTCAGTCTCGACCTCTGTCAGAAATCCTGATCGGCTGGAGCCCGCATAGCCTTCGAAGGTCGCAACGGAGACGTGCTTGTATTGGACCATTCCTGCGACCGTCCCAAAGGGCCTGTTGGCTATGTGCCAGGCAATTGTTCGACGGAACTGGCGCGTCGTCAGTTGCCACGGACGTCCATCGGGGCCTGGCGGTATGATCGGCTCGGCCTCGGTTCCAAATCGATCGTTCAGATAATCGCGAAACTGATTCAGTCGGGTGACGACGTCTGTTGCGAGCGCCTGCTTGCGAGCGTGTGCGAGAGACAGGACTGGCCAAAGCGTCAGGGTGCCTCGCTGCTGCACAGAGCGGAGGTTGAGCTGTTCGAGGACTGAAATCGCCGTCGCCACGGGTGCGATGGTGATCCATTCCGCCTCTTCGCCCCGCACTTCCTTGCCCTTGTAAGCGACCGACTTCACGCGGTGCCTGTTGATCAGCCCGTCCTCGCTGCGAGTGACCGACAGGCAGCCGGGACGCATCGCCTGCACTTCACTGTCGCGCATGCCTGTCAGGTAGGCGCAGACGACATAGCAGGCGGCTTGCAGCATCCGCTCTTCTATCGCCAACGACCGCGCATCAAAACGAGACCGCCAGGGCCGGCCGGTATCAGGATCGACTGAAATCTGCGTATCCATTCCGCCGATCTCGGTCCCCAGTTCGGCGATAACAGCTTCGACGGTGCGCCTCATCTCGTCATTGGGTTGACCGCCGGCAGATCGTTGAAGATTGGCGTCGGCGCCGATATGGAGATAGATCAATTGCCAGTTCAGAGGCGGTTCTAACCCCGAAAATGATGCTGGCCCGCCGATCCTGACAGGCCAGGCTGGAATGCCGCGACCCTGCCGACGGCGTTCATCGAGATATGCATACAAGCGAGCTTGTCGCTGCGCTCGTCGTTCGTTGCGATGCGTGATCGCATCTTCAGCACTGAGCGCCTCGTGGTGCTGTTGGAGTGCCAGCAGTTCATTGCGCGCGGCGATGATGTCGGGCGCGAATACAGTCACATATTTGAGCGACCATGCGAGCAACGGTTTGATGATCGCTTCCGGGATCCGCGGTGTACGGTTCTCCTCCGCCCTAAATCTATATCCGGCGACCTCTGCGGGCTTGCGACCATCCCATGGCTCAAAGGTGAGCTTCGCCACGGTCAGGTGTTTGCGGAAGACATACAGGTCGAACACAATGCCTAATAATTGCATGACGATGATCGGCCGCCGACCACGACGAAGAAACCTGGCGAAATCGTCAAGCAGGGCCTGGTTGACGCTGCGGAGGTCGAAGACACCATGAGCCGCCTTGATGAAATCGAAGAAGCTGCGCGCGCAACGGAAAAGGCGCCGGACATTCACTGGCGTCGCTCGCATCTTGTATCCCGGCAGATCAGTGTTCAGTCGGACATACAGGTAATCTCGAAGAGCCGCGGCGATCTTCGGGTCGTCGATAACACTGAAATCCACAGTAGCGTCGGAGCTACGGGCGTTCTCGCGAAAAACCGCAGGGTTCAAGTCCCATCTGTCGTCGCCATAGCGCGACAGGGCCGACCGCTCGAAACCGGGGCGCAAAGCTGCGGTGGCCAGCACTGGGCGGCCGTCGAAATCCGTAGTGACGATGGGAAGGTTGGCGATGGCTTTCACTGTAACGCCTCCGGCGGCATGTAGTTGGACACCGGTTCGCTGGCGAGCACACGACGTGCCTCCTCGACGGTCGCCGCCCCGAACGCTGGCAGGATCTGCATGGTGATGCGAGCGTGCGCGGTTGCGAACTTCGCCGCCCAATGACCGGCGGAAAGCGACAGGCGCTGGTCTTCAAGGAAAGCGAGAAACGAGAGTATGGCGGGGAGCTTGCGGGCGGTGATGACAGCGTTCGGACACTCAAGACAACCCCAGAAGGGTTGTGAACAAGGCGAACCGGGATCGGCATAGGGGCTTGAGAAGAACCCACCGCAGCTTGCCAGCCAGATATCCTGCCTTCCATCCAGGAGTGAGATCGGATCGCATCCCACTGGAGCGGCCTCCAAAGCGGTACCCGGGTCGTTCCGCCAGGTCTCTTCCTCCTCTGGCGTCAAAACGGTCGACGACAAAGCTGATGTGAATGCCTCGGTAAATGCATCAGCGATCGTCGCCTCGTGCAAGGGGCGGAGTGAGGGAATATCAGCATAGTGCCGAGCAGCCACCTCCTTGGTATGACCAACGGAAAAACGCGTCATGTGTCCCTCGGTCTTTAGATACCAGAGAGCCTTGTGCGTCTTGCGAAGTCGCGAAAGCGTTAGATGGAATGGCCGACCGTCATCATCACGAATGTTATGCTGTACCGTCCATGCATCGATGCGGTGCTGGGGATGATTGACCCCCGACTTTAGCGCGCCGAACCCGTAGTAAAGCCAAAGGCAGTCGGTCGGCCGATGTTTGCGTGCGGCGGCGGTCCAGGCGATTATTTGGCGGATAAGTCCTCCCGGCGTTCGCGGACCGCCGTCGCGCACACGAAGTGTCTTATGCTCGGCGCCACGAGCCCGCCGTTTGACATAAGCAATCTCGACCGTGCCGTTTGCAGGATTCCGAAGGCAATCGACCCTCAAGCTCTTGCAGCACTCGGGTTCCAGTCCGGTCTCGAGCGCCAGAAACACCAGGAGCGGGATGATGTCGTGAGACGTCAAATAGTGCCGTTCGTGAAGTTGATGGCAGAGCCTTTCCGAAGAGAGGCCATGAACCCTTCGGGCATCGTTGAGAACGTGATATTTGGGATCTGTGTGACGGACGATACCCTTGGCCCCGATGTGCGAATGGATCTCTTTCTCCATAGCCAGCAGTCCGCTGTACGAGTTCATTGGCTTAGGATCGCGAAGGCGTTGAACGATCGCCATGATATCCGCACGGGCAGCATCGCGAAGCTGCCGTGCAATGTAAGGGCTGTATGCATCGCGTGGATGCGATGGCGGTATCGGCCTCAGCGTCACGTAGGCCAGCCGATCGCGAAGCTGCTCATCAAATGCAACAGTCCCTTCGGATGCCACTTCTCGCAGCGCCACAATGATCTTCGTCAAAATAAACAGCAGATGAATGTTCGACTTGCCCTTTTCCGCTAACCAAGCTTCAAAGCCATCGATATGATCTGCCCTCAGGCGGTCAGCGGCATCAGGTTCATTTTTTGTCTCGACCAGGTACGTCAAGAACATCGGCAAGATACGCACGTAGTCCGTAACAGTTGATTTGACGGACAGGCGACCACCCAGACCAGCAAGTCGTCGTAGCGCTCGTGCGAAAGCAATCGCAAGCCATCGCGGGGCAAGATGAGCGTAGTCGATCAGGACTTTGCTGCCATCCTGTGTGTCGATGATAAATCGTAAACCGGTCACTGTCTCCGGCTCATCGCACGGGGATATGGCCAACTCGCGATTGAAAGAGACGGCTCGGCCTTTTCGAGGATGCTGGCTCATAGCCGGTCCCCGCCTGGTAGCAGTGCAAGCAGTTCGGCGACGGCGGTGTCGACTGTATCTGCGCGGGTGGCGATATGATCCAGATAAATTGAGGTGGTCTCGAGACTTGCATGACCCAGAAGCCGCTGCACCTGTTGCAGGGGATCTCCGAGGATCCTGCGATAGCCTTCCGCCGGTCCGGCCGAACTCGCCAGGGAACCGCCATCGAGCTGGCGCTGAATCAGCATTGCGAGCATATGGACTGCGAAGGTATGCCGGAGTTGATGTGGACTGATGTCGATCGGCAGTCCGTTCGCCTGGCAGCGATGGCACGCCCGTGCGAATGCGACTTCCCAGGAATTTGGGCGCACCGGCTGGCCGACCTCTGTCACCCACAAAACCGCTGGTTCGATTGGCGTGCTATCCGCATTACAGATGACCAAACGCTCCCGTTCGTCCGGCGAGAAGACTTCCAGCGGGACAGTTCGCCCGTCGACGAGTAAAAGATTCCCTGAGCACGCGGTCGGTCGACGCACCAGAATTGGACGTTCTACGAGGTTCCAACCTTCGCGGGCCTTGAACTTTGTGACTGCGTGGGTGCGCTCAACACGAATGTAAGTCTGGAGCCGCTGAAGCAGACCGTCGGGGATAAGGATTGCCCGTCCGCGCTCGCCCTTGGTGAGACCTGCCGGCAAATTGAGCCATGTCTGACGACGAGACGCATTCGCCGCAGGCAAAGCGTCGAGCTCGAACACCAGAAGAAATGAGGCCTCTTCCAGCCTCAAGCCGGTTACCACCAGCATCTCCGCAAACAACGCGTTGCGAAGTCCGTTCCTGTCGCGTGCGCCCGGGCGCTCCGCTCCGTTTGCAGAAAGGCCGCGTAGCCCGACGTCCCGGAACTGTCGAAAATCCTCAAGCGTGACAAAACGGATGGTGTTTTGATTGGCACGTCCTTCGAATGCATCATTGCGCGTGATTAACTTGCCTTGACCACGCGTCCGATTGCGTCGCCAGATCTCGCGATGCGAAAAAGGGCTCGAAGGGAGAAGTCCCTCGCGCACTCCCCACTCATACAGCTTGTCGATTGCTGCGATTGATCTGTTCCACGACGCCGCCGAGATCCGGATTCCCGGTTCGCCTCTTCTACGAATGCGGTGGAAGGCTTCGACATCAGCGCGGGCAGCTTCCCAGACGGTCTTGTCGCAGACTTCCGTGAGGAAGCGCAACCACACCATGATGTCGTAGCCGTAAGCGCGAAGAGAGTGCCGGGAGCGAACTCCGTTGAGCGGCAGGTCGAGAAAGAAACGGTCAACGTCGGCGTCATACAGTTCACCGTCGCATAAAATACGCGGCACATAGGCATCGAGGCCATCGGCGGCCCGCCGCTCTTCGAGCGTGACCTTTGATGAAGTGTCAAGAATATGCATCGTTTGTCCAACCCTCCCCCAGACCCCCACCCGGGAGCCCGCGTCTACGGGAGGTGCTAGAGCCGCCGGCACTCTCCAGGCCGGCCTCCGCCAGCTATTTGGGAGCGCTGCGACCGGCCTGGAAAGCGCCTTCCCTCAGCATGCGCATCGACGTAGCCAAGGTCGGTAGAGTCGGTGCAGACTGTCAAGATAAAGCGCGCAGTTCCTCGATGTGCTGTTCGATCGTCATCGTCGTCATCTCCTGATGTTTGAGAAAGATGACGATCGCGGGCGCGTCGATCGGACAGGGTCAAGGATCGCGCCAGCGACCGCGCGGCGGCCGGTGGGGGAGCCGAAATGCGTCAGCATTTTGGGGGAACCGCCGGGTCCTTGAGGCTGCGCGGTCGATGCGGCACCCTGCTAACTACTGAGGAGACCTATACCCCTCTCGTGTGGCACAATAAAAGCCAGAGACGGGCTCGATGCCTGTCGCTGGCTTCATCTGGCAGAAGGTTTGGCCCCGCCTTGCGGGCGGGGCCTGGCGATCTCAGTCGCGGTTCGGGCGGGACCAGATCAGCTGGTAGCCATCCTCACCTTCAACCGCCGTGAGCGTCGCGTAGATCGGAGCAGGGAGGCTCGGATCGTCGATCTTGACCGAGAGGTAGTCGCGGTCGCTCTCGCTGGAGCGCTTCTGCCAGGCCGCGCCGAGCTCTACGCTACCGGCAAAGATGCGAAACTGGGGGCCCTTGTCCGATGGGTTCTCCACCCGTGCGATGCGGGCTTTGACGTTGAGTGTGAGAGTGCGGATCGAGCCGGTGAAGCCATTTTCGGTTGAGGTGAAGGTGCCGATGGTAGCCATTGTCGTAATCCCTTTTTGTTGTTTCGGGCCGCTCCATTGCGGCCTCGATGGCAGTCGCAAAGGCCGGTGACGATCTGACCGCACCCAAAGGGCCGTAACAGCGTGAAGGGCGGAGCGAAGAGACTTTCTTGTTTCGCGAGGAATGGCGGCTCCGCCGTCAGGGGATGAAAGTCTCGTAGCCGCGTTGCGGGATAATGAGCGAGGCGAAGCCGATCTCCGGTCAGACCTGCCCCATCGAGCCCGCACATGTTGCGCCACATCGGTCGGAAAAGGGGATACGACATTGGCGATCAGCGCTGGTTTCAACGGAAGTGGAAAAGCCGCAGACTGCATCTCCCGGCCATGGAGGTCGCATTGTACACAGCCTCGTGGAGCCCTCGGGCAAACCACGCTTGCGAGCATAACGCGCCGTTATAGAGTTGCGCTGCGATTCTTCGCTTGGAGGAAAAATGCGTCAGCAGACAAAGTCGTTTATCGTCGAAATCAAGCAATCCCGGAAACCGAAGCCTAGTAATCAGAAGCCGTCGATCTGGGGAAACTTGGATATGCGGATCGACGATCCTGTTGCGCCTTCTGATGACGCTGCGGAGCCCGCCGCCACCGCGGTGACGACCGGCTCCTGACGGACGGATGTCATGCTGCAGCTTTCTTCTCCCCTTCACTCTGCAGCGAATGTAGGAATGCGACCGCGCGCTGCGCGTGAGCCGCAGCCTGAAAAATCGCTCGCTTGTCGTTTGCCAGCACATTCAGCCACGACTGCAGGTAGGACGCATGATCGGGACGTGGCTCGAGCTCAGGCGCGATGCCGAGATCGGCGCAAAGGAAGCAACTGCCGAGCTCGGCGACGAGCTCTTCACGGGCTCGTTCCGTCCGGTCCTTTGCATAGCGTGACAGGTCACGCCCAACTCGATTTTCTGCCGCAGTCCAGTGCGTTGCCTCATGGCTGAGGACGGCCGCGTATCCTGCCGCATCGCGAAACGCCTCGAATGGCGGCATCTGGATGTAGTCCATGACGGGTGAATAGTAGGCCTGATTGCCGCCGTGGCGGATGACCGCGCCGGTCGCTTTGAAGAAGCGATCGGCGCTCTCGATGCGCTCGACAGGATCTTGCACCTTGGCCGGCGGGGCATAATAGGTGTCGGGCAGACCATCGATCTGCTCGATGTTGAACACCGAATAGGCCTTCAGGAACGGGATTTCCCGATCCACATCGGTGCCGCTCCCGTCGGCCACCGATTTGGTGAACCGACTGGCGAAGACCACCGTCGAGCCCGTTTCGCCCTTTCGCACGGCTCCGCCCAGTTCGAGAGCCTGTTTGAATGTCATCCACATCGAGGAGCAGAAGCCGCGCGACAGCTGCTCCGACCACAGTAGGAGCACGTTCATGCCGGAATAGGGCAGGCCGTTGTGGCGTACCGGCCGGGTGATACGACCACCGGTATTGGCGGCGCTCCATGGTTTGATCCAGGGGCGTACGCCCTGTTCGAGATCTTCAACGATCCTGTCGGTGATGCGCGTATAGATGTCGATACGATTGTTATCCGTTCTCCTGACCATAACTTCCTTTTCCTTTTCTCGAGACCGCGTCTGTCGCGGTCCGTCACGGAGGTCCGAAGTCAGGGGCCGATAGTGTGCCCATGCACCGGAACGGCCGCAACAGCGTGGAGGACGGCAAAGCCGTTGCATGGGCGCCTGGCCCCTGCAGGACCGCCGACCGGGACGGGCCGCGACAGGCGCGTCTCCAGCTTTTCCTCTCAACACGAAAAATGGCCGGCACCTGCAGGCGCCAGCCTCTGATTTAAAGAAGCGGCGGGTTGCCCCAGCCATGGTGTCATCCGAAAGCCGCCATCTGAGCCTCGGCCGCCTTGCGGTCGAGCGATGCCCCGGGGTTCTCGACCGGCCGGTCGAAGGGCTTCCAGGTCTCGCCGACGACCTGTTCGTAGGCGGCCACCGCACCCTCCGCCGCCATCCGCAGCGCATGGGACTGGACGCCCATGTCGGCGGCGAACTCCCGCTTGCGCTGGGCGCCACTGTCATAGCCGACGGGCCCGTCGAGATCCTCGTCGCGAGCATCGTTCGATGCCTTGGCCGTTGCGTCGCGCGCTTCGGTGACGGCGCGCGAGTAGAACTGTCCGGCGCCATGCGCGGATCCGACGAAGGCCCCGACGATCCGTTGCAAATGGATCTGCATCGCCTTTTCGCCCAGGCCTTCGGAAAGGCTTTCGGCGGTCTCGACGATCAGCCGCTCATGCAGGCTGCGGATGCCTTCGCTGTCGACGATGGCCGTGCCGAAGCTTTCGGCGATCTTGTGCGCCTGGACGGCGTCCGGGCAGGAGAGGCGGACCATTTCGAGGGTGGTGCCTCGGCGGGATTGTGCCGATCGGGCGGTGGAGCGAGTGGGGGTGGCGGACTTGGCCATGTCTGTTCCTTCCGTGACTGCCGAAGCGGTTCCGGCCCGTGCCGGTCTGCCCTTCGATGCGGCTGACTAAGAACCGGCAAGGGACGGGCGGCTTCACAGGTCCGATCCGACTGAGCCAGCAGGGCAGGTTTGCGGGCCAGCAGGTCTAGACTTGAGCAGACCGCAGGCCTGCCCTCGCGCAGTGAGGTTGGATCGGCCGCTCCGCGGCGCGCAAGCGGCCTTGAAACGACCGGCCGCCGGTTCAGACCGCAGCGAACAGAAGGGCAGTCCGGCACGGGTTAGATGTCAGACGCACGCCGACGAGGGACGACATGGCCAGGCCCGCCACCTTGGGAGATGTCGTGGCCGCAAGATGACCAGATGCCGCCCATTGCACAGCCCCCGTTAGAGGTCCACCTATTCCGCAACCGACGAGATGGGCGCATCACCGCAATGCTCGAGCATATCGATGATCTGCTCCTGCTCTGCCAGCCTTGATGCGAGCGTGTCGAGTTCGCGCCACCGTTCGAAGGCCAGGCGGTCGGCAAGCTCCTGATGGTAGAGACGGGGACCGGACCGGCGGCGCACCCGGCTCCGGACCTCCACTGTGATCGTCTGCCGTCCTGCGCGCGCTGCTATCTGCCGGGTCAGGCAATCGAGATGCCGCTGGGTTTCACGCCTTGCGCCGATTGCCCTCGCCAATGGTTTTGCAAAGAGCACGTCGTTCATGATCCATCTCCCCGGCTTCGCCAGCCGATGAAGGAGGACGGCCCCTGATACTCAGCATGACGGACGGGATCGATGACAAAGCCGAACCGGCTGCGCCCGGCATACTCGTCGCTCGGAACAAGGAAGCGACGCTCATCGTTGTCTGCTCGCCTGTTCCCGCCGACGATCGCCACGACCTCGGTCATGCCGGGGTTCCGATCGGAAAAGATTGCAGATATGACGACATGATCTGCCGCATGGCGCTCATCAAACGCGCGGCGATCCTTGGACCAGCTTTCGCCCTCGGCCAGCTTGCAGCAATGGATCGCCTCCCAGGCATCCGGCCAGGTATTGCGGATGGTCTTTTCGGCCATCGATCGCTCGTAGCCGGTGAACAGCTCTGGAAAGCTGTTGGCCACGATCGCCCATTCGTTATCCTCTTCATACCACGGAGAGTGCTTCCGCAGTAGCGGATGGATTCTGGCATTGCGATCGGCAGAGAGATGAAAGCCGCCATGGCCGGCCGTGCTATGGGCGACGACGCCCTCGGCATAGATGACTGCGATCTGCGAGCCGCCCCATGGCGTGCTCGCCGACATGCGCGTCTGCACGCGGTTCAGCGCAGCGAGATCACGCTTATGCCGGGCCGTCTCGGCAACGCACGTTCGAAACTCGGCCTCGTCGGCCAGCCGGCCGTCGTGCCCGATGAAATCGTCGCGCGTCAGCTCAGCGAGCGGCCGGCGAACGAAGACTGCACTCGCAAGGAATGCGAAGCCGCTCGGCGACGTGACCATGGCAAGGACGGTGTCATCGATGCGTGCGATGGGCATGCCGTCCGCGCTTGTAGCAAACTCCACCCCCGAAAGATCGGGGGTGGAGTTTGCCTTGTTCGACTGGAGGCGGGCGGTCATGCTGCTGCCCTATGATCGAAATCCTGGTCGTGGCCATCTTCAGCCTCGGCGTCGGTGTCGCGCGGATCATCCTGATCCGCCTCCTCTTCGACCCTCGCCTCCTGCTCTTCACCGGGATCGCCGGCATCACCGTCCTCGTCCTGGGAGCCTCTGCCGCTGATATCAGTGGCAACACCTGCACGGATCCAGTCGAGTAGTTCGTCGGCTGGCGGCGCGAAGCGACCGGACGGATGGACGAAGTGCTCGCTCGCAAAATGCTCGACGAGCGCTGCGCGTGTTTCGCGCACCTTGGGCCGGGGCTGGACCGAGGCCTCGGCGCAAGACGCTTCCAGCGCCTGGCGCGACAGGCACAAGAGAAAATCTTCCGAGCCCATGTTCGGCAGGAATTCGTCGGCGCCGATCGCATCGCCGGCGATGCGCGCGATCATGCCGCTGTTCGACATGCCACGGCGGCATGAGAGCACATCGATCAGGACCGAGCGGACGGCGACCCGGAGCGTGTCCAGATCGAAGGCGAGTTTGCCGTTCTCGTCGAACAGGCCGATTGCATGGCGCGAGAAGCGCTTGCCACCATAGAAGGTCCCGTCCGCACCGGAGTCGACGCGGACATTCTGTCCGGCGAAGGCCAGCACCATCAACGCCATCAGCATGTCGTCCTCGATCGGCGCGCGACCGAGCGCATCGTGGAGCGCATCCGTGCGATAGTCGCCGATCATCTCGTGACCCTTCTGCGTCACATCGGGCCGTGCCTTGGGCGACGCGGTCGCGTCGGCATCAGCGCCACCAGCGACCACTCCATCGACGCCCGCGCCCTTCGGCTTCGCTGTCTCCGGCATGCGGTAATGGACGGTCTGCACCTTGCCATCGCGGTCGAGATACATCGCAACGTGGTCAGCTTTGGACGGCTTGCCGTAGACCTGAGAAGCCTTCTTCGGTAGTTCCGGCTGGCCCCAGCTGTTGACGTCGACGATCCCGCCCTTCTTCGGCAGGTTGCTCGTCATCCACTCATGCTGCGCACCGAGGAAGCCTTCGACATTCGTGGTATAGCGGCCATCCTGGTCGGCCGGCGCGAAGAGATCCTCGACCCATTCGATGCCGTAGGCCTGAGCGAGATCATCGCCAAAGCTCGCATCCTTGGCATACATGCGCTTCCTGGTCAGCGCATTGGCAACCTGCCACCAGGACGCGGTGTCACCCTTCTTAGGCTTGTGGGCTTTCCATACCTCCTTCTGGTCGACCTGGCCGGAGGCCGCGATGACCCGCAACTGCTGCTCGGACGGCATGTCACCCAGCGACATCTGTTCCAACATGGCCGGAAGCACATTGGCGAGAAGGCGCAGCTTGCGGATCTGGCGGACGGGGAGGGCGAGAGCGACGGCGATCGCTTCCTCCGTCCAACCGAGAGCAACAAGCCGTTCGATGCCGCGCCACTGATCGACGGGATTGAGAGGTTCACGGACGGAGTTTTCGACCATGGAACGCATCGCACCATTATCGTTGGCAGCGTCCGCGACGAGGATTTCGATTTCCTCGAGACCGGCAGCGATCGCGAGCCGGACGCGGCGATGGCCGGCGTCAATGATATAGCCGTTACCGCCGTCGGCTTCCGGCGCGACCACCGGCGGCTGGACGATGCCGACGGCCTTGATCGTGGCGAGCATCAACGCGTCGGCCTGCGGCGACGACTTTGACTGTCGCATCCGGTCTGGGTTTTCCTTTAGCGCGCGCGGGTCAACCTTCATGATCTGCATGGGACGGTTCCTTTCAGGAGAGTTCCGGACCGGCGCCTTGCCAGCCCTTTCCTGTCTTCATTTTTTTCTCGAAGACATCTCCCGAACCGCAAATCGGCCGGACGGACGCAACTGCGGCCGAGCATCCCTGCTGCGCAGGACGAGCGGGGTTTTGAAGCCCTGCGAAGGACCAGCAGCCGGGATCGCGCAGGCGGCGGTTGAGCGCAAGCGGCGGCAGGAGGCCCGATCGGCGATCGGGTTTTGCTTTCTCTTCTTCTTTCTCCTCTGCCGGCACTTCCCTTTATGTAAACCACGTGGTTGTAATCAGTCGGGGAATAAACGTTGAGGGGAAAATATGCTGAGACATTGCTTGGCAGCGCTGGCGCTGCTCATGCCGTCCGCCACGGTCTACGCTGCTGAGCCAGCACAGAAGATATGGCTGTTCAACGGGACAGCCATCGACAACAGCATAAAGTGCGACCTAGCTTCCGCGGCTCGTTCCGGACGCTACAAGATTCTGCCTAACCTGATGAAAGCGCGCGTGACGGTCAATGTTGAGAAATCGAACAATGTCGAAAGCAAGCTCGTATTGAAGTTTCCCTGGTTGGAGATCGGCGGTTCCAGCGGAAATGCAACCGGCAACACGATGAAGAACGACTATGAAGCGACATTCAACATCAGCGGCGAAAACTCCGTGAACTGCCGCAAGAACAACCAATTCACGACAGTCAATCTCGAGTGTTTGAAGGACGCACTGAGGCGTTTGGCCGAATTCGACGACGTCAAAGCGACCTGCGAACGGATTTTCACCGCAACATATACGGGTTCGGCCTCCGCCAAACTTCCCGCATGGAAGATCGAGATCGGACCGGATCTTTCGGCGAAAAATAGCGTGAGCTACAAAGTGAACCTGATCATTCCGGCCTCAAAAGCAAAGGCAGCGCAATAAGCAAGCTCGTCGTTGGCATTGAGGCACTGACACAATTGCCGGTCATGGGGGCAAAAAGAAAGGGCCGCCGGTGAAAACCGCGGCCCGTAAAGTGTGGAGATTTTGAACCTCCAGAGGGGAACAGCTGCTGCGACGGAACTGGGAGGTGACCGTCATGTGCATCAGCTGTGTGCGTTGTGATCCTTTTTTGATCACACAGCATCCATTTATTGTGCAGCGCAGCTATGCGGCTGGCGCGGTCCTCGCCTCATCTGCCTCTGCGATAACTTCCGCGGCCAGATCATCCTCGACCTCACGCAGCTGTTTGCGCTTGGCATCCAGCTCTGTGGCAAACTGGAACAGGCCGCCGGTACGTGTCTGATAAGACGCCAACCGGCGCTCGGCTTCCTCAAACCGCCGGCGATACTGGCGCTGCTCGTTGTCGAAGCCATCAAGTGCGTGCTCCAGGCGTGAGATCGCGCCGAGCGGCGTCACCGTGATGGAGAGATCGACCTCGTATTCGGCCCCGGTGCGCTGGAGGTAGGTTTCGAAGCGATAGCCATCACCCTTGCCGAAACGATCGCCCTCGTAGACCAGATCGAAACCGCCGATCGTCGCCAGATGCACCTCGCCCTCCTGCTGTAACTGCAAAAGTGTGAGGATCTCCTTCATCAGTGCGCGACCGGCCTCCTTACGTTCGGTATGGTCCTGACCGAGCACCTTCATCGTGAAGGCATCGCCCGTGGTTGGCCGCAGCCGCTTGATGTCCTCGCCAATTTCACCGATCCGACGGGTCGAGACCTCGATCTCGCGTTCGGCGTCGCGCATCTGCCGGCGGACGGCATATTGGTCGTCCTCATGGGCGGCGCGTAGCCGTTCCAGCCGGGCGATGTCGGCCTCAAGCCCGGCCTTTTGCATCAGCCGTTCGTCGCCGGAAGCGATTGCCTTGGCCATGGCGAACTGGTTGGCAGCACCCTCGCCGACATCTTCGAGCCTGCGGATTGACGTATCGCCCGAGAGGGCCGCAGCGATGAAGCGAGCCTTGCGCTCGTTGTTTTGCCACATGCTGGCATCGAGCGAACCCTCGGTAGCGTAGGCGAAGATATCCACCTCATCGTGCTGGTTGCCTTGTCGGACGATCCTGCCTTCGCGCTGCTCTATCTGTGATGGCAGCCACGGGACATCGAGGTGGTGCAGAGCTTTCAGCCGAAGCTGCGCGTTGACGCCGGTACCCATGGTTTCTGAACTGCCAATCAGGAAGCGAACCTTCCCAGAGCGGACATCGCCGAACAGGCGTTGCTTCGCCTCGGTTTTCTTGAAATCCTGCATAAAGGCGATCTGCGATGCCGGTACGCCGAGCCGGATCAACTCGTCGCGGATGAACCGGTAGGCAGAGAAGCCACGGGTTTTTTCGACATTGATCGTGCCGAGATCGGAAAAGATCATCTGCGCGGCGCCCGGCAGATCAAAATCCTTGCCATCCGGGCGGCGATAGATCGCTTGGCTGGTTTCCGCCCAGATCCGGTGGGCGTTTCGCACGAGTAGGTTGAGCTTGTTATCCGCCTCATTGTCGGCCGCCGGCATGACGAAGCGCAGGTCGATTGCCGCATGGCGGCCATCGGTAATGACCGAGAGCAGAATGTCGTCACCGGGTTGGGCCGGACCTTCGCGCTTCTCGATCGCCTTGATCCGGCCATCGAGCATCTGCTGATAGGTCTTGAACAGCGCCGTCGGCTTGGCTGTCAGGATCTGCCGCCGCCCGGTCGAGATGTTGGGCACCTTAACGTACTGCCGGAGATCCTCGGGCATGACGACATCGGCGAAGGACCGGAACATGGCGATCAGTTCCGGGACGTTGACGAAGGAGGCGAAGCGGCTGACCGGCTTGTATTTGCCGGATGGCTGGATTTCGAGCTCGGTCGTCGTGTCGCCGAAGCAGGAGGCCCAAGCATCGAACTCGTGCAGTCCGCGCTCAGTAAGTGCCTCATGGCCAAGTAGGCGCTGAATGGAGAACATTTCTCCGAGTGTGTTGGTGATCGGCGTGCCGGAGGCGAGCACGAGCGCCCGGCCGGGGTTCTTCGTCTCGATATAGCGGGATTTGACATAGAGATCCCAGGCACGCTGCGAGCCGTTGGGGTCGATACCCTTCAGGGTCGACATGTTGGTGGCAAACGACAGCTTGCGGAATTCCTGCGCCTCGTCGACGACGATCTGGTCGACGCCAATCTCTGAGATCGTCAGAAGATCGTCCTTGCGAGTGGCGAGGCCTTCGAGCCGCTCCTGCAATCCTTCCTTCAGCCGCTCGAGGCGCTTGCGCGATACACGGTCTTCGCTGTCGACCTTGGTCAGCAGATCCTCATAGAGCTGCAACTCGTCGTGGATCATCGCCTGCTCGAAGGCCGAGGGCACCGCGATGAAACGGAACGCCGAATGGGTGATGATGATCGCATCCCAAGTCGCGGTCGCCGCACGCGACAGGAACCGGGCGCGCTTGTCCTTGGTGAAGTTGGTCTCGTCGGCGACGAGAATGCGGGCATTCGGATAGAGCGCGAGGAATTCACGAGCAGCCTGTGCCAGGCAATGGCCGGGCACGACAAGCATCGCCTTGGCGATCAGACCGAGCCGGCGCTGTTCCATTATGGCGGCGGCCATGGTCATTGTCTTTCCGGCGCCCACGGCATGGGCGAGATAGGTCGAGCCATCGGCGATGATCCGCCAGATGCCGCGTTTCTGGTGCCCGTAAAGAACGAAGGCGCCTGAGGCGCCGGGAAGCTTCAGATGGGAGCCGTCGAATTTGCGAGGCGCGATATTGTTGAATCGGTCATTGTAGTCGCGGGCCAGCCGATCGGTGCGATCGGGGTCGGTCCAGACCCAGTCCTGAAACGCCTGCTTGATCCTTTGAAGCTTGTCACGGGCTGCTTCGGTATCGACGACGTTGAGCACCCGACGCTCGCTATCGGCGTCCTTGAACACATCGAAGATCTGCGGCACCCGGCTGTTGAGAGCGTCGGCGAGCAGATCGCCGGCATGGCGACGGCTGGTGCCCCATTCAGATGTGCCGGCGGCGCTGTAGCCAAGCTGGCGGGCCTCCACCGTCCAGGACCCGAGCTCCGGCATATGATGGATGCGGATATCGGCCTCCATCTTCTCTTTGACGAAGGCCACGACATCGGCGGCCGGGATCCATGGGGCGCCGAGGCGTGCTGTGATGTCGGAGGGTCGAAGGTCGGCCGGCTGGACGTCAGTCAGGGCGCGGACGTTGCGCTCATAATTTGGATCTAGCTCGGCTGCCGACTGTGCGGCGGCGAGCTTGGTGCGGACGGCGCCGGAGAGATACCCGTCGGCTGTCTGCCACGATCCATCGGCCGGGTCCCGGAAGATGGCGTCACCCAGCTCCTCGACCACATCAGCCGGATCGCTGTGCAGCAGCTCGGCGATATGGTCGATATCAACGTGCCCACGTTCGTTCAGCACGACGGCGAGTGCATCTGCCGGCGACGTGATGGTTGGTGCCACCGGCGGCGCAATCACGCGTTCGGAAAAGATCGGACCGGGCTTCGCCGTGTCGGTCTCCAGATCGTAGTCCTCGATCGACGCGACCAGCCAGCAGTCCGGGTCGTCCCGGAAGGGTGTAAGGTTTGGCTGTCGATGGGTCTCCTTGACCTCCGCGGTCTCGGCATCATCCTGAACCGACACGGTCGTGTGGTTGATCGGCCCGAAATCGCGCACAAAACTCGACCAGGCGATACGCAGCCGAACCTGATGATCCCGCCAGGGACGATCGGTTTCCTGCGCTTTCAGCACCTCACGGACGGCATCGCGGATCGGGATGAGTTTGCTGATGATCCGGACGTGCTTTTCCGAGATGCCGTCTCCGGTGCGGCCCTTGCGGACCGTGACCGGCGCGGCCGCGCCGTCGAGCATCTGCATCAAGCCCTTGGAGCGGTCGAGGAAGAAGCTGCCCTCGCGGACAGGCCCGCCCTTAGGCTGCAGATCGACGATCTCGCCAAGCTCATCTCCGAGATCGATGTCGATCGGCGTCGGCTCTCCGTCGTAGAGATCGGCGGGCAGGAGATCGATGGCAGCGGCAAGTGCCGTTTCAAGACCCTTGCCGTCGTGCGGCCGGCATGTGTAGGTCTCGCCGAACGGTCCCGAGGTCAGGGCATGAGTGCCGAGTACGAAGTTGGGGTGACGGGCGAACCACCTGTTGACGCGGATGGCCCCTTCGTCATCTGTGGCGGGCCGGACCTCGTCTACATCCAGCCACAGCTGATCGCCTTCCGGCTCACCAAGTTTGCGCTTGCGGAAGAACAGGATGTCGACGACGACATCCGTGCCGGCGTCACGGCGGAAGCTGCCTTCGGGCAGGCGGATCGCTGCGATCAGGTCGGCCGACTTGGCAATATGCTCCCGCGCCGCCGTATCTGCCTTGTCCATCGTCCCATGCGAGGTGGCGAAAGCTGCGAGCGCGCCGGGCTTCAGGAGATCGATTGACTTGGCGATGAAGTAATCGTGCAGCCGGACGCCGAGCGACCGATAGGCGCGGTCGGAGCGGACAGTGCGATCGGAGAAGGGCGGATTGCCGATGGCGAGATCGTAGATCGGCGCCAGATCGGTGCGGGCGAAGTCTCCATTAATGATCCGGGCCTTGGGCTGCAGCAGGCGGACGATACGGGCCGTGACCGGATCGAGCTCGATCCCGGTGATATAGGCCGCGTCGCGATATTGCTCCGGCATCAGGGCCGGGAACAGGCCTGTGCCGATACCAGGCTCCAGCACACGGCCGCCCCGCCAGCCGAGTTTTCCAATCCCGGCCCAGATCGCCCGGATGATGAACTCCGGCGTGAAATGGGCGTATTGGGTGCAGCGGGCGAGCGAGGCGTAGTCGGCTTCAGATACCGCAGTTTCGAGCGAGGAGCCGAGATCGTCCCAACCTTGTCGGAAATCGACCTCGCCCGGACGGCGGAACATGCCATTGGCCAAGTCGCCGGCGCCGAAGCCGGTGAAGCGGATCAGCTGCGCCTGTTCCTTAGGGGTCGCCGGTCGGTCCTGCTTTGCGATGCCGTCGGCGACCAGGATCGCCGCGACATTGTCGCGGGCGCGGTCCTTCCATGAGGCGCCCAGTTCGCGGTCGCCATTGAGATAGAAGTTTGCCCGAAGTCCTGGCCGCCGTACGGGGGCGGCAGCGACCGGGAGGGCGGGTGCCGGCGCCGGTGGCACTGGATCCGGATCGTCGTCGTTGGCGGCAGCAGGCGAGAAACCGCCAAAGGCGGTGACCCCGAGCCCTAGGCCAGATGAAAGGGCGCTCGAGCCGAACATATCGAAAGTGAAGGGATCATTGCTCATGGGAAAGGCTCCTTTGGAATAGGGACGAGCGCCATTGTCCGGTCGGAGGTTCGACCGGCCGCAACGTCGTCTTGCTGGGATGCGACCGCTCAGGCGGCCAGGGAGGAAGGAAGGTAACGCAGGTGGACCGGCAGCTTAGCCGCGATCTCGTTGTCGCTCAGGGTGTCGAGCAGCTTCAGAAAGGTTCCTTCCGTGCCGCCATAGAGCATGATCGTGCGATGGCCCTGCATCGGCGTCGGCCAGCGGGTGCCGGCATAGCCACGATAGTCGTCCGCAGTGGTGCTCCAGATATGTTCGAGCCGTTCTTCGCGGCTCATGGCTCGAACCGGCTGGGTTTCGCGATCGGCGATTACCGAGCGCATCGTCTCGACCGAGTTGGGATCGGAGAGGTCGCAATACGTATGAAAGTATCGGACGGTGTCATCGATCCGCATCGCGTAAAATACCGAGGTCACGGAACCGCTCATGAACTCGCGCATGGCAAAGATCGGTCCACGCATCCAGAGCGGCGGCAGGATGTCGAGCATGTAGGAATAGGACGTCTCGTCGATCTCAAACCATTCGCCGGCATAAACGTCGGACTGATCACCGGCGAAGCGGTTGGGCCGCTGCGCGTGCCTGTCAAACATGCGGAACATGTCGGCGCGCTTGGCCACACCCTGAAACACTTTGCGGGGGAGGGATATCGAGGTCATCGGCTTAATCCTTTCGGGGTTTGGGGACCGAAGGCAGCACTGTCGTTTCGACCTCACTATCCTCTTCAGTCCTTCATGACCCCTCCCGATCGGCCGGCCTCGTGTCCGGACGGGTCAAGGGCCGGCTCTTGCCGGGCGAAGCTTCCCTTGATGCGGCCGGCACGCATGCGGCAGGCCTCATTCCTCTTCTCCATTTTCCTTTCCCGTCTCTCCTTATCCTTGGCTTTCAGAACCTCGTTCCAGTCCTCTGCCGGCGGACGTAGCCGCTGCCAGTCGCAGCCGGACGCTTCAGCGACCGCACGCAATCGTTCTGCGTAAATGTCCCCTTGGGAATTGGCATCCGTCGCCGCTACCAATGTCAGTCCGGGTCGCATAGTAAGTTCGGCAAGCGCCGCATCTGTCGCTGGAGACCACCCGCCGCCGGTGCTGAGATAAAGGGTTTGCTCGCGTGGACCTTCGAGTGCCGCGAGGCTCATCACGTCGATCGCCGCCTCGGTGACGCAAAGGCGGTTGGGGTCACTCGGACCCAATCGGAACAGAAGCTTGGATCCCCCGGTCGAGAACCCGCGCCATTCGGGTCCTCGCTCTTCCCAGCCGACAACGCGGCCATAGCTATCAACATGCGCCGCCCACATGCTGCCATAAGGTCCTTCCCGCAGGATGTCCTCCCGGATAGCGTGCCGGACGATGGCAGGGGGCACCCCGCGCTCCCAACAAAGATAGCGCCACGTGTCGGAGTCGGGCGACGGCGTACGCCGGCTTCGCCAGCGCCCGGGAATTTCTCCCGCCGAGCCTGAAGAGCGCGGAGACTTCCATTCCGGACGAGAAAGTCGAAACCCAACCAGCTCCGCGACCGCTTCCGCCGCCACCGGAAAAGTGACCTTATCAAGAAACATGGCGAGCGCGAAAACATCGCCTTTCGCATCGCTCAGTGGATCGAACCAGCCGCGTCCGTCATGGGTCACAATAATGATGCTGCTGCCACGCCGGTATTTGACGGCTCGACGGGTACTTTCCTTCGCATCGAGTTCATATCCGGCCTGCTCCAGCACAGCTTCGCAACTGACCTTGGCGCGTAGCGCCTCCAACTCTTCTCTTTTCATCTTCCCTTCGGTCGCATCGCGACCGACCTCTCATGTTCTTCCTTCCTGCGTTTCTGCAGGCAGCTTCTCACCGGCGCGAAGAGCAAAGGCTGCAAGGGCGCGCCTGGCAATTGTAGGATTCTACAAGTATCGACCCACAAGCGCGGCGAAGCCTCCCTTGCGGCCGCCAGCTCGCGAGCGGCAGCCGGTACCGCGAAGCGGGGCTCAGTGAGCTCCCCATGGGAAAAATTCATGAATGACCGAGAGGTCATCATCGGCGTCGATCTCGTCAGAGGGGAGCACGCCATATTCACCGTCGACTTCGAAGACGGTGACCGGGACCATCAGGTCGCGGGAAAGCTGAAAGGCATGGGACTGTGCGAGAGTAAGATCGTGCGACATTGAAGTGGCTCCATTTGGGGAGCGGGCCAATTCCCGCTCGATGGCTCCAAAAGGCACGGGGGCGGGCGCGATCACCGCGGCGGCGCAGCCAAGCGGCCGCAGCTTGCTAGCGGACCCCTTGCGGGTTGATCGGGGAAGATCCGGCCCCGGGCCAGGACGCCATCGCATGAGAGCGGGATTGGGCTGTTTCCCGTCGGTGCGGCGACACCGTCGTTTGCTCTTATCGTTTGGCCTCTACCGAAAGCGCTCATCCGGCATCAACCAGATTCCGGCATCCCAGACTTACTGACCAGAATTTGTACTCAAACTTTGGACAGCTTGTCACTGACCAGAATTTGAATATAATCTTTGGACACTAGGGAGCTTTTTTTATGCCCGATCCGACTTCTGACACGCTTGAGCGGATTTATATGCGGATCGCCGCCGGTGCGCCTTCGGGTGTATGGTCTCGCGGTGACTTCCTGGATTTGGCCAGCCCAAACGCTGTCGAGAAGGCGCTGCAACGCCTGACCAATCGAGGCGATATCCGTCGGCCCTACCGCGGCCTTTATGACAAACCGTCCGTCAGCAAGCTCACAGGAAAGCTGGTTTTCCCACCACGCGCGTCCTTCGTCGATGCGATTGCCCGTCGGGACAAACTTCGAATACTTGTCGATGGGATGACCGCGGCCAACGACCTCGGCCTCACGACAGCTGCTCCCGCACGATCGACCATCCACGCAGACACATACCCTAGAACGATTGAGATCAATGCTGCTGCAGGTGATATCCAGGTAAGCGCACCGGTTGTCTACAGGCTCGACTTCAAGAGAGCTTCGGCAAAGGCCGCATTCTGGGCCGGACGACCAGCAATGCGCATCGTTCAGGCGTTGGCCTGGTTGCGCGATGAACCCAGCAGCATTGAACCTGCGATAAATGGAATTATCCAGAAACTAAAGAATAGCCAAAGTCGACAAGCGATCTCGAACGATCTTCGGTCGAACCTTGCAGCTATGCCGGCATGGATGTATCCGGCCGCGCAAGAAATCGCAGACTCTTTGGCGCCTGACCAGAACGAGCGAGAGAAGACCGAAGATGCAGACGACGTTCATTGAAGTTCTTCGATCGAGCCCTGACGAACGCCGCGCGCTATATGCGGCAGTAGCGGCCGGGCTCCAGACCCGGGCAGAGAATGTCGAAAAGGATCTCTATGTCTGCTGGATCCTGGATTTTTTATTCAATCAGCGAGAAGGCGACCCGGTCAATCTCTATTTCAAGGGTGGCACCAGCCTGAGCAAGGCCTATGACGTCATCAAGCGGTTCTCGGAAGACATCGACATCGGCGTCTATAAGGCCGATATCGACGCTCCCCTAGAGAAAGAGATAGCCGAACAGGGCTCTGTGACCAAGCAGCAAAGAATGCTCGCGGACAAGGTTGATGAGCCCGCGCGCACTTACATTTCCGGCCCCTTGCGTGACCAGCTTCTGCGAAAGATCGAAGAGACCGAGGCCGCCATCGGTGAGGCAGGACACTTTGCCGTTGAATACGGCTACGATGCCTATCGGAAACGCGATGCTCTGGATATCCTTGTCGTCGGCTATAAGAGCGTGTTTACGGGCGACATTGACTACGTTCAGCCGGCGGTAAGGATAGAAGGCGGGGCTCGCCCCGATCCGGTCCCTGTCGAAACTCGCACGATCACCCCATACATCGCATCTGAGTTAAACTCAGCGAACGATCTGGCTGTCCACGGAGTGACAACGGTGAAGCCGGAAAGAACCTTCTGGGAAAAGGTGCTCATCCTCCACGCGATGACCGAAATGACCGAGAAGCGGGCCGACGAGCAAAATCCTGAAAAGCCAGTCCCAGACCTCAATCGCTATTCGCGTCATTACTATGACGTCCATCAGATTTGGACAAACGGCGCGTATGGCGAGGAAACAGCTTCAATGAACGAGCTTGCCGAAGCGTGCAGAGCCCATAAGGAGCTCATGTTTCGAGCACCGGACCATCGATATGACCGCGCAGTTCCCGGGAGTTACAGACTCACACCATCGGCGCCGATGCGTGAAAAACTCTCCAGGGATTATGATCGTATGTCAGCCATGATCTTTGGCGAGGTCCCGCGGTTTGACGAGGTGATGAAAAGCATTGACGAACTCGAGGCGTTCCTGAACGGCCTTCGCAAGTTGGGATAATAGGGTTTTGTAACGTCATTGGCTGTGGCTGCTGTTATGGCCGCTAAGCCAGTCGAATGCCTTCAATCATATCTCCTGAGTAGACGCTGGTCCGTTGATTTTAGAAAGTCAGCACACCTGCGATAAAAGGTTGCATCGCCACATTGTCAGATTTTTCTGTCCATATGTTGACTTTGTCAGATTATGCGATCATCTTGCAGACATTGGAGGCAGCGATGACTGATGGACCTTTCCGAAATTCCGCATTGAGCAATAGATGGAAAGTTTATGGGCAGGACCTCGTCAGTGACGCTGTCTCCCAGGATGAGCGCGTAAAACAGGCCTGCCACAGTGTACTGGGCGGCATCGATATGCAGTCATTCGGGCGCCTTTACCGAGAACTGGACGCCCGTGCATCGAATGATCAAATGGATCTCGACGCAGTTTCCGCCACCGAGATAATCTTTGACAGAAACGAGCGTTCTCCGCTGCACGACGCTTTGGAACGGCACCTATTATGCAACCTGAGAGATGCTTTGCCCGAACGCCGGTCGCTGGATCTTGCGCTTGACAGCGCGGTGTCGGAGGTACTGGGCAACGCCAAGAACCGCATTGATGAGGAATGCATTCGTGCAAAGGAAGTCCGCGATATGAGCAACGCGGATTTTGTGAAAGGCCTTCACCGAAACAAGGAGACCTTTGCTGCGGTGGATGTCGCGCGCGTATGCGCAGCTCTTGAGAACGGTGAGAAGGGTGCGTTCCGCCGCACGGCGCGGACGGATGTAAACGATGGTCCTGACGATGACTGACGCGCATACTGAAACCCATTCAGAGAAGCATCTTCTCGTGGTCGAGAAGGGCAATCCCGCGCGTGTTCGCTCGGCGAATAACATCGTGGTCGCAGAAATTGGAAAGCACCTCCAGTTCGACCCTGATGTGCTTGATACCTTCGACGTGAAGGGTTTTGCACCGATACACTATGACCTTATGATCTTGGCCGCGGCTATAGAATTCGCTGATCGACGCTGGAGACGACCTGCTGGCTGGTTGCGTAATATCAGTGTTGAGATACCGGTCATAGACTTCGAGTGCTGGTCGAAACCCGACGTTCAAGCCACGCTTCGCAGCACGATGAATTTTCTCACCGGCGACAACTGGCGTTTCTCGTTTATCAAGGCTAGTGGGTGCTCACCTATCGGCTCCAAGCAGATGCCGCTTTTCTTCGAACAAGAAAAAAAGTTTGCGATTGCCTACAGCAACGGCTTGGACTCTCGCGCAGTGTCCGCACTCAGTGGAAGCCGAGAGGAGGCTCTTTGTGTTCGCGTAGCGGCGACCAAGCAACGCAGGGTGGAGGGTGAAAGCTACTTCACGCAAATTCCGTTCAAGGTGAAGGGGTTTGAGGGAAGAGAAAGCAGCTTTAGATCGCGCGGATTCCAGTTTGCTACGATGGCGTCGATTGTGGCTCAGCTGTCCAAAGTCTCCAGGATTGTCGTCCCGGAAAGTGGGCAAGGTGCACTCGGCCCGGTCCTGGTCCCGCTTTATAACATCTATACCGACTACCGCAATTATCCGACGTTCTTCAGGAAGATGGAACGGTTCGCGCGAGCGCTGCTCGGCTGTAGCATTGAGTTTGAACAACCTCGCCTGTGGTCAACAAAGGGACAGACCATGTCCGCTTTCCTTGCACTACCAGGCAAGGCGGATAAACACCTAACGACTACGCGATCGTGTTGGCAGACGAGACGGGTGGTGAATGCCGATCGACGCCGGCAGTGCGGATTATGTGCAGCATGTTTGCTTCGCAGAATGAGCCTGCATGCGGCAGGCGTGCTAGAGGCAGACGATACGTATGTTGTATCAGACCTATCTGCCAGTGGAGTCAGTCACGCTTTCAAGGGCATAGCAGCCCAGGCTGACCAGGAGATAATGATTGAATATGGAAGCGTCGGCGCGCGCCATTTTCAGCACCTCGCCGACCTAGCAGATCTACCCGACGCAGCGTTACGTCCGTTCGCCTCGCAGATTGCAGCCGCAATAGGCGAGACGTTTGACGTGACGCTTCGAAACTTGAGAATGATGTTAATGACGCATGCGAGTGAGTGGCAGGCATTTATGTCCGCCCAAGGTGACAAGAGCTTTCTAAAGGATTGGTTGGACGGAGGGCGCCATGACCGCTTTAAATGAGCTGAGCGCACAAGAGATCGGGCGGAGACTTCGAATCGCACGTGAAAATGCTGATGTTCGCCAGGACGATGCCGCCCAATTTATCGGTGTATCGCGCCCAACTCTTGTTTCGATCGAAAAAGGTGTTCGTCGGGTTCGGATGCAAGAAATCCAGGCTCTCGCTCGTCACTATGGTGTCTCAGTCAATGCACTATTGCGTCGCGAAGCTGTGCATACCGACCTGTTGCCCCGTTTTCGTAAACTCCGCGATACTGAGGACGAACACACTTTAGAGGCCGTTCGTCTGCTCAATGACCTGATCAAGGCGGATATCGAACTAGAGAACATCCTCGGTATCCAGCGCCGACGCAACTACCCGCCTGAACGCGGCATAAACGAGGGCGACGTGGTCGCTTTGGGAGAAGCGCACGCGAAGGAGCTGCGAGAGTGGCTGGGACTTGGCGGGGGGCCGATCCCCGATATTTTTTCGGTAATCGAGCACGGTCTAGGTATTCGTCTATACCAACGCCGCTTGTCCTCACGGTCACGAATCGCAGGCTTGTTCACCTACGACGATAATGTTGGCGCATGTATTTTGCTCAATGCCAACCACCCCCTTCCTCGTAGAGTGCAGACTGCCTCTCACGAGTGCGGACACTTCTTTGGCACGCGGCAGATGCCTGAGGTGTTGGAAGAGGATGAGAAATTTCTCTCACGCGATGAACGCTACGCCAATGCATTTGGCCGGGCGCTGCTTGCGCCACCAGAGAGCTTTGCCGAAAGCTTTCTTCAGTTGAAGGAGATCACCGGAAAGACCACGCGCCGCCTCGTCATCTTGCTCGCCGACCAGTTCGGCATTTCGCGCCAGGCCTGTGTTCTGCGCCTCGAAGAACTCGGGTTAGTGAAGAAGGGCACGTGGGCTTGGTTTGAGAACAACGGTGGCATTACCGACGAACATGTGCGGGAAGTCTTTGGCGGACCGATCGACCGCCGTGACAGTGGTAAAGCTGATGCAGACCGTCTGGTCTCACATCGACTGAGCCTGATGGCGCATGCAGCATGGAAACGCGAATTGATGTCGGAGGGTCAGCTTGCAGAACTTCTGAAAATCAGCAGATTGCAGCTTCGCGAGATCATCGACGAAATCGAGCTCGAGGAAAAAGAAACGGATGACCTACTCAAGTTCCCTGAGTGATCAAACCGGTCCTCTGATCCTCGACACGAGCGTTCTCATCAACCTCCATGCATGCCGGCGTGGTGCTGAGATCCTTTCAGCCATCCCAAACCCTATCGTCATTTCAAACATCGTGGCTGGCGAACTTGACCACGAGACGAGCAGAAGAAACGGCGAAAAGGCATTTCTGTGCACGTTGGAGACTGCGGGGAAGGTCTCACTCGTCGACCTATCGGATCAGGAGTTCAAGTTCTTTTTCGAACTCACGTCTACTTCACCTTCGCTAGACGATGGTGAGGCAGCAACAATCGCTATCGCACGTTCACGTGGTATTTTGCCGGTTATCGATGAGAAGAGGGGTCGCAGAAGAGTAGAGCAGCTCATGCGCGCTGAGGCCTATTGGTCGCTCGACATTCTGACGCATCCTGACGCAATAGATTTCCTCGGAGCCGACGTCTCGAGAGAGGTGCTGTTTCTGGCTTTGCGGGACGGACGAATGAGGATTCCACCTGAGAGCACCCAGCACGTAGTAAATTCAATCGGGATAGACCAGGCTAGGGACTGTACTTGCTTGCCCGGATACAAAGGCCTTTTCGACGTGTTGTCCGCGTCAGAGCAGCAGATGAAGCTCGGCCTGTAGGCAGATCAAGAAGAAAGAGATGGGGGTTCGCTTATATTGTCAGTTCGTTACTTTATAACATATTGCATAAGCAGAATTATGGAACTTAGGTGAGGTCCGATAAGCAAGACGAGCGCTGACTGGCTTTTGCTCATTGCCTTTGGGACTGCATGACGCTGTTCAGAAGCGTTCTTGTGGAGGCGAGTGATGTTTCGAACGCATTTCCCTCGCCAGCCGCTCGGAAACATGCGGGCTTCACCAGTACCAACTGGCCGTCCGCCTATTGATGATCCGACTTCTCGCGGATTGAAGTGCCTGACAAACGTTTTGTAGTACCTTCGGCGGGCACCTCGGCCGCCTGAAAAAGTCACACAACCAATGTTGAAACTGCAGGCTGCTGAGACAAGAGGTCGGTGACGATCTGAAGACCCCTTTCGAGGTCGACAACGGTCTTTGGGGCACCCAAACCCAATCTGACCGCCTCCGGTGGAGTTCCGACGGCGAATGCGTCGCTGCCGACAACCCCTATCCCGACCGAACGAAGACGCGAAATGAGTTCGCCTCTCGTCCATGGAGACGGTACGTTGAGCCAGGCATGGAACCCGTTACCCGACACCTCCACGTTTCCGGGAAGTATTCTCGACGCGAGGGCGCTACGGGCAGTCGCCTCCCTTACGATCTCTGCGGCAACTGACTTTGCAACCCCACTTTCGATCCAACGTGCTGCAATGGCGCTCGTAATGGGTGAAGCAATAGACGCCGACGCTCTGACGGCAGACGCCATCCTGTAACTGGACCGCGCGTCAGGCACAGCGGCGTAGGCGACGCGGAGCCCCGGTGAAAGGCACTTGGAAAGGCTTGCGACGTGATAAACGATATCGGGCGCCAGCGCCGCTAGCGGCGGGGGCGCACCTAGCGCGATGTGCCCATAAGCATCATCTTCTATGATGGGCACCCCGAACGATCGGGCGATCTCGATCAGCTTCTTCCGACGCGAGATTGGCAGAGTCCTGGTCGTCGGATTGTGCAAGGTCGGCATGCAGTAGAGGGCCTTCGGACGCGCGGTCCGACATGCATGCTCGAAGGAACCCGGTACAAGGCCTTCGCCATCCATCTCTATGGGAAGCAGGTTTAAGCGCAAATGCGAGGCGACTGCTCGAAAGCCCGGATACGTCAGCGGTTCAGTGCAGATCGTGTCCCCCGGCTCCGCCAGGATATTAAGGATTGCGTGGAACGCTCCCTGAGCACCTGCAGTGATCAACACACGTTCGACGCTCAAGTCGGGCAATCGCTGAGACAGCCATGACGTTGCGGCCACCTCGCGGTCGGCAAGGATTCCTCCCGGCTCTTGGTACTGCATGAGCAGATCCATGCCGCCTGTCTCGATCTCTGCCGCCACTCGCCACATATTATTCAGAATGCTGGCATTCGAGAAACGCGGTGGCAGGTTCATTGTCATATCGACAAGCCCGGTCGGCCCCTTGGAAGCGGCACCACTACGCCGTCCGCGCACATATGTGCCCTGCCCGACTTTGCCTTCAATCAGGCCGCGGTTTTTCGCCTCTGCATAGGCTCGGCCGACTGTTGTGAAATCGATCCCAAGTTCGTCGGCAAGCCGCCTCTGTGTCGGCAGCCGAGCACCTGCAACCAAGCGTCCGCTAGCGATGTCGTCAGAGAGCGCGTCGGCAATCGCAAGATAGATTGGGCCAATGGCACTGGAGAGTTGAGGTGTCCATGATGTAGCAGCCATGAGCATCACGTTACGGCACAGTCAATTCGATATTAGATGGAGATTATATGGATCTCCACCAAACCGCAATGCTTAAGTGTGAATCGCACTTGGCGGCTGCGGCAAAGTTAGGCTGACTGAGCGTTGACAGCCGCTGCGTCAATTTGCTCCACGCCGGAAATGAAGGGATTGCTGTATGTAGAATATATGCAATCAATCCCATGAGGATAAATATGACTGCCGATTGGCCACCTATCCCCCCCATCCAGACTGGCATCAGAGGTCATTGCCCCCGCTGTGGCCACGGCCAACTGTTTGAGGGTTTCTTATCTCTCCGGCCAAAGTGCGAGATCTGCGATCTGGACTATTCCTTCGCCGATCCAGCCGATGGACCAGCCTTCTTCGTCATCTGCTTCACATGCGTTCCGGCAGTGGCAGTCGCATCATGGATCGAAATTGCTTACGAACCAGCGTTCTGGGTCCACTTGGTGACGTCACTGCCTCTTATCTTGCTTGCCTGCCTCCTGCCACTTCGGCCTCTGAAAGGATGGCTGGTGAACAGCCAGTTCTTCTACAAAGCAGAAGAGGGAAAAATAGACCGCGACTATGTTGCGCGGCCTAAAGTAACGCCTGAAGAACATCAGGCTGAAACCGGCATCTAGGTTCCGGTTCTGACCTCCTATTCTAAGCAAAAGAGACGCTTATTTTCTGGTTCTGGCGTGAGCGATACTGGTAGGAAATCAGTTTACCTTCACCGCTTCTTCAGCGACCTGCCGGGCGATGCGGACCAGCCGTCGGCGCTGGCCGGCGCTGTTAATGCGGCTGGTTTGTTGCGGATCGTGCAAACATCTTGCGCTCAATTTGGCACCCGAGCCATCTCTTTCTTTGGCTCACCGCGGCCCCGCATTAGCGCCAAAGGTCTACCGTCACTGCCGTGCAGCACAATGTCGGTTCCGCTCGCCCGCTTGCGGAACGCGACGCTGATCCGCTCACCAGGTTCGACATTCCCTAGATAGACAACATGTCGTGCGCTCAGAACGCGCATCTCCGTCTCCCCTGATTCAAACAAGGCACGCTCTGCAAGGGCGCTAAAGCTGGGGAAATACAGAAGACCTGCCGCGTTGAAGTCGGTAGAGGGACAGGGAAGGATTGGGTGAGTGTTGCCAGATTTCACAAGGCATCCGTTGTCGCGAACTGCATTCCTTGCCACTGTCGCTGCCTGCCGGGCAAGTCGCTGAACGACAGAAGGCGCTTCAGGCGGCATTGCCAGCACCCGCGGGGTTCGCCGGACGATCGAGCGATTGCTACCCGGTTCCGAGCGCCCGACGAATGTGGAGATCAGGATCACCCGGCCGATCTGCCGACCTTCCACGGAAACCTTCTGGATCGAGGCCAGCCGGCTTTGCCCGATGCGGCAAAGCTCGGCTGAAAGGGTGAGGTCATCGCCGAGCCGCGGCATTTCTGGGCTATTCATACGCAGGCTCGTCACACAAAATGCCGCGTAAAGGGGCTGGCCATCAGGGCACGTGAACACGGCATCCTTTTGCCCCATGGCGCGCGCGATCAACCGCCAGTGTAAGTCCCCGGCGCGGCGCAGAAGCCATTGCTCAGAAAGTCCATTATATCCCATCTCGGCCATCCCGAGGACATGCCGGTCAATGAGCTCTAAAGCATAAGTATGGATCGCAAGCAGGCTCATGCGGCAAGCACGTCCTTTCGCCGGGATACGATCTGCTCGACGAGATAGCGGCTGTCTTCGTCAATACCGAGGAAGCGTCCAGAGCCCCAGGTGTTCAGCCAGCCAAGCCCGATGAAGTATAGTCCGGGTGCGTCGGTGACGCCGCGACGAAATTTGGGTTTTCCACGTTCGTCAAAGCAATCGACTTCTAGCCAGGAGTAATCCGGACGGAAGCCGATCGCCCAGATAATTGATGAGATACCTGCAGCGACCAGATCGACTTCCGTGATCTCCTTTTCCGGTCGCCAGACCTTCTCGAAGGGCGGCTCGACGGGAGCATCTATTCCCTGGGACGCGATCCACGCATCAATCTGGTTGCGAATTCCCAAATAGCTTTTGTCGGCATCATCAAGGTTCTGCTCAAGGTCTGGCAGAAATGTCATCGTAGTTCCGGAGCCGCCGGCAACTGAGCCGTAAAGTTGAACGCCCTCCAGAGCGTATTTGCGCAGATCGATCTCCTTGCCACCGTCACGCCCGGACATGTAGTGGTTGGTCTGAGTGAGTGCCTTCACCGGATCGGGATGCCGGTCGATGGTCACGGCATAGGTGCCGGCGTCGTACAGCCAGTCCGTCGCGTCGCGCCCCCGATACTTGCGTGGGCTGCGAGGCGCGGGACCAACGGCCAGATGAACGGGTCGTCGCTCCAGATGAAAATCATCCATGATCTGAACACCCGACTGTCCGGTTCCCACGACTAGCGTCGCACCGTCTGGCAGTTGCGACGGACGGCGGTACTCCCGCGAGTGGATCTGCACGATTGAGGGATCAAGCTTAGCCGCGTAAGGCGGAACAATCGGATTGTCGTAACCTCCTGTAGCGACAACAACCTGATCGGCGACCCAGCTTCCCACCGTGGTCTCGACCCGGTATCCACCTCCGCTGCAGGGCGACACACGCGTCACATCCACACCCTCGCGCAGTGGCGGATTGAAGCTGTCGGCGAACCCGTCGAGATAATCGACAATCTCGTCCTTTAGCATAAACCCGTCGGGATCACCGCCCGTGTAGGCCCAGCCAGGCAACCGGCACTGCCAGTTCGGTGTGACCAGACAGAAACTATCCCAGCGATTGTTGCGCCAGCTTTCAAACCTGCGATGACGCTCAAGCACAACATGCTCTATGCCCTTGCGCATCAGATACCAGCTGACGGAAAGACCGGCTTGACCACCACCAATGATCAAAACGGGAATGTGGGGAGTAGCGGCGTCATTCATGACAGACCCTTTCATGAGAAGGACAGGCAGGTGACCTGTCCGTCGAATGGTTGGCTTTTCGCTGCGGTCTCGATACGTGCCAGTTGGTCCATCGCCGATGAACAGGCAAAGCCGAACTTGGCCTCGACCCTGTCGGACGCTGCCTGGAGACCTTTACGGGCTCGATCGAGAAACTCGTCGAGTGGATAAGACTCTCCGGCCTGCAGGTGATGCTTTATCGCTGTCGAGGGCGAGTAGCAGCTCTCTTCTGCCCCATCAGGCCAGCGAACGGTAAATCGAACCTCAGGCATGAGCGTTTTCCTTGGAAAGTGAGAGATAGGGTGAAGCGGCATGATCCCAGAATGTTGCGCGCTCTTCGCCGAGTGTCAGATCGACGCTGGACCTCGTCGTAGCGCGCCCGATGGCAGCCGCGTGGATATCGCGTGCTGCAAACAGCGAACAGACCTCTGCTAAGCACTCCGGCCGGACCGAAAGCAGAAACCCAAAGCTTGGAAATGTCCTTAGCCAACGCGCGAGATCGACTCCGGGAGGCACCGGCACTGCCTGGAGATCGATATCGAAACCGCAACCCGAGCATTCAGCCAGCATCAGCGCCGTGCCGACAATACCTCCCTGGCTGATGTCCTTTCCGGCATCAACGAGCCCGGCTTCGGCCAATTGCGGCAAAAGTTCGAGATCACCACGAAGACGGGCATTCGGCACATCGAGCGCCGCGCACCAGTTGTCGAAACGCGGCCGGTATTGTCCACGATGGTCTATCGACGCAATGAGTACATCTCCGGGCCGTGCTCCGAAGCTGGAAATCAGCCTCTTGGCCCTTCCCGTGACGGAAACCGAAAGGTTGAGCTCGGTGCTGCGAAGATTTGTATGGCCACCGACAATCGGAACACCGTAGGCCGATGCGGCTTCGCGCAGGCCCGAGAGCAACGCGTCCGCGCTTGCGGTGTCCGGCGCCCAGATTGCATCGAGCAATGCAGTAGCCCGCCCGCCCATGGCGGCAATATCGGACAGGTTGACCATGACCCCGCACCAGCCGGCAAACCATGGATCGTCCTGCACGAACTGGGGCATGAACCCTTCGCCGGCAAACAAATCCCAGCCACCTTCCGGCCGCGCGATTGCGGCAGCATCATCACCTGGCCTTCCCACTGCTCGGCCAGACAGTCCTAGCGCCGCTGTCGAGGCGGCAATATCGAGTTTCCCACGGATGGAGGGATGCGCCGCGAGATCGGCTGCGATGGCTTCGACCTCCATCAGCCCCTCCGCGCCCTGGCCAACCAGCCGACGGCTGGGTTGCAGACAGCCGGGTAATAGGGAAGCGATGCCAGCATGTGCATATGCGGCACGCCATGAAGATCGACCTCAGCTACCGGCTCCCAGTGCAACCGGCGAAACAGGGCGACGTTTTGAAGCTGCACATGGGCGTGAAACTCGTGGCATCCGCACCCATTCGCCGTCCCGACGGCCAATCGGATCAACTCACTACCGAGACGACCGACCTTGCGATAGTCGGGAGAGACAGCGAGCCTGGAACCCCACCAGACTCCCGGCGAAGGCTGATGAATCCGGACTGTGCCCACGACATCGGCGGGTTCTGCAGCAAGCGTGGCAATCGCCACAAGCGAGATTGCCGTGTGGTCGATCGCGTCATGGTCGTTGCCCGTGAAGATCTTCTGTTCTTCGACGAAGACCTGATGACGCAAGCGTTCAACGCCGGCTCGTTCCCAGTCTTCGGTCGCGGCGCGGATGATGAACTCAGGGCTGATGAAGGACGTGTGATCCACAACGGTCATGCCGGAATCCTCAGCTTCTCATATGTAGAGAGCGCCGAACAGGCCCCACACTTTCCACAACCGGCCTTGATGTCCGACGCCCTCAGTCCACCGTCGATGACGATGCGCGCCAATGGCTCGAGAATGCTGGCCATGAACTCCGACTTCGGCGCAGGATGGCTTTCCAGCGGCGTCCCCGAAATCGGCACGAACGGCACGACAAAGGGATAGACGCCCATCGCCACCAGTCGCTCGGACATTTCCAAAATAGCTTCACGGGTGTCGCCAAGTCCGGCCAGAATGTAGGTGGAAACCTGCCCACGGCCGAACACTTTCACTGCAGCCTCGAAACTGGAGAAGTACTTTTCGAGCGGAACGCTCGCTTTGCCGGGCATGATCCGCTCCCGAACCTGTGGCGTCACCGCTTCGAGATGCATCCCGAGCGCGTCTGCCCCCGCGTCCTTCATGCGCTGGTGCCATACATCGTCTTCGGGTGGCTCGCACTGTACCTGGATCGGCAGTTCGACCACTGCTTTCACGGCCCTGGCGCTTTCAGCCAGGATCGCAGCGCCACGATCCTTGCCGGGCGGCGTTCCGGTCGTCATCACCATGTGCTTGACGCCGTCAAGTTCCACGGCGGCCTTGGCGACTTCCGCCAGTTGTTCGGGCGTCTTGTGGGCAATGGTCCGGCCAGCGGCAAGACTCTGGCCGATCGAGCAGAACTGGCAGGTCTTCCTGCGGCTCTCGTAACGGATGCAGGTCTGCAGGATCGTCGTCGCAAGAACGTCCCGCGAATGCAGGACCGCGATCTTGTTGTACGGGACCCCATCCGCGGTTACCAAATCGTAGAATTTCGGGCGGTTGGGGAAACGGATGCGGGCCACCTCGGTACCGTCCTTCGTGACGCGCGCGCGCCCGTCCGCGTCAGGAGCATCGACAAGATAGGGGCTGTCGAATGCAGGCGCGGTGTGGACCGGTACCATGACTGTCGTCTCACCGAAGCTGACGGCTTTGTGGTCCGAGGGGCCAGCGCCGCCACGCCGGCTTTCATGTCCGGCCCGCGGATCGACAAGGCGCATGCCGCGTGTCTGAAGATCATTGATGAGACCGGGATCGGCCATAGGCTTGTGATCAGGCATCTTGGGTCTCCTCGATGATAAACTTTGCAGCATCCTCATGACCCGCATGGCTCATGCCATCCTGCATCAGCGCCTGAGCGGGGCGTGTGTTGTGAACAAGATGCAAGAGCTCCGGCCGCGCGTAATGGCCGACGGAATCCATCATTCTCTTGCGTTTGTTGATAAGCCTCATGTCGAGATCGGCGATTAGGATCCCCTCGCCCGATGTCAGCGGCGGCACGACATGGCGCCCCTCGGGGGTGATGATGCAGGTCATGCAGCCGTCCCGCAGACCCTTCTGCAATTTTGGATCGGGATGGATCGAGGCAATCTGCTCTTCCGTGAGCCACCCTGTGGCGTTGACGACGAAGCAACCGGATTCCAAGGCGTGGTGGCGCATCGTGACCTCGATCTGTTCGCCAAAAATCGGGCCGACCAGAGATCCTGGAAAATGCGCGGCGTGTATCTCCTCGTGCTGCGCCATCAGCGCATAACGGGCGAGCGGATTATAGTGCTCCCAGCAGGCGAGAGCGCCGACGCGGCCAACCGCGGTCTCCACGACCTTCAGCCCAGCGCCATCGCCCTGCCCCCAGATCATCCGCTCATGATAGGTCGGCGTAATCTTGCGGCGCTTCAGTTTCAGGCTGCCGTCACCGTCAAAAATTAGCTGTGTGTTGTAAAGTGATCCGTGGTCGCGCTCATTCACACCCAGTACGATCACCGCGTTGCGCTTGCGCGCGGCCTCCGCCACGGCCCGCGTTTCGGCGGAGGGAACCGTGACAGCTTCCTCGTACAGGCGCAGATGCTCCGGCCCCTGGAGCATGGGCGGCAAAACGAAGCTGAAATAGGGGTACCATGGGACAAAGGTCTCTGGAAAAACGATCAGTTCGGCGCCCTTTTCGGCGGCCTCTGCAATGGCGTTGAGTACTCGCTCCACCGTGCCGGCGCGCGACGTGAGGTCGGGCGCGATCTGAACGGCAGCGGCGCGGACAGTCCTGGACATGGCATAACCTCTTCAGATGTTGGAAAAATGGAGGTCGCGGACAAAGCCGGCCGCGACCTCCCGGAGCCGTCAGACCGTCCAGGTATCGATGATCAATGCGTTGGCCTTCTTGTGAAGCAGAACGCAGTCCAGCACGTCCTGCGGGAGGATCGGAACGATACCGGGGATGAGGGAGGGCTCGCCGTGGCCATAAAGTGCTTGGAGGGCAAAGCGACAGGCATAGACTTTGCCGCCTTCCTTCATGAAGCGCTCAAGGTTCTTGTTGAAATTCAGATGACCCGGAAAGGCTTCATCCCCAAGCTTGGGGAAGCCGCGCTGGATCCCAAGCGTCACACCTGGACCGTAGAGAAGGATCGATGTCTCGTAGCCTTTGCGCTGCAGGCGAATGGCGTTGAGAATGTTGACGAGTCCGATCGATCCTTCGAAGGCAACCGTGTGAAAGGTGACGAGAGCCTTCTCTCCGGGATCCGCCTTTACATCCTCGAAAACCTTGGATTCGTAATCAACAAAGAAGTCACCATCCTTATGGGGTTCCTGCGTAACTTGGGGCATTTCTGTCGCTCCTGTTGGCGGTGGGGGATGACCAAGCCTACGACAGAAATTGTATGAATCAATACCAAGTGTAATATCCATACAATAATAATAACAAAGCTGAATTCATTGCATCCGTTTTACTCATCTTGACTAAAGATTGCGCGGAATTGCGCGCTTCTTGAGCACACGGGATACACTTTGCGGTTCAGCATTCGTGGCTTGCGCATCCAGAATTATATCCATACAATCCCAAACAATTATCAGAATCAGGATCCAGTGCGACATGATAAAATGGCTACCGGTGCTCAAGCCTGACGGCAAACCTCGCTATATTCAGATTGCAGACGCAATCGAGGCCGGCATCAAGAATGGAGAGATAGCCGCGGGAGAAAGACTGCCACCGCAACGCAAGCTGGCGGAGCGGCTTGCAATCGACTTTACTACGGTCAGTCGTGCCTACACCGAGGCGCATGCTCGGCGCCTTGTTGAAAGCCATGTAGGGCGCGGCACTTTCGCATGCGCCCCCGCCCATGCGCGCCATGAAGTCGACCCTCGTCGTGCCCGCGACGAGGATCTCTCGATGAACATGCCTCCTGAACCCCATGACCCCGAACTCATCGCGCGCATGCAGGATGGTCTGAAAACGGTTTCAGCGAACCTTATATCGCTGCTTCGCTATCAATCCACTACAGGGGGAACCCAGGACAAAGCCGCTGCTTCCTCCTGGCTTTCCAAGCGCGGTATGGTTCCGAGCCTTGAACGCATTGCGATCACGCCTGGAGCGCATGCGACAATGACAGCTATTTTGTCGACGATGACGCGTCCGGGCGACGTGATCCTCTGCGAAGGTGTGACCTATCCCGGACTTCGCGCCATCACGGCGCGAATGGGGCTCCAATTGGTTGGGCTTCCGATGGACAGCGCGGGCATACTGCCTGACGCGCTGGATGCAGCAATTTACCTGCACCAACCAAAGGCACTTTATCTCAATCCGACCGTACAGAACCCAACGACGCTGACAATCCCGCAGAGCCGGCGGATGGAAATTGCGGAGGTTCTCATTCGCCAACGCCTGCCGCTCATCGAAGACGATGCCTACGGCTTCATTCCGGCGTCGTGCCCCGCTCCATTTGCGACGCTCGCGCCAGATCTCACCTGGCACATCGGCGGCCTCGCCAAATGTCTTGGCGCCGGTCTGCGACTTGCTTACACGGTCGCCCCCAATTCAAGAGCAGCCTACTCGCTGGCGCAGGCGCTTCGGGCAAGCGCCGTCATGCCGTCGCCACTTTGCATGGCGCTCGCCACTCGATGGATCGAGGATGGCACAGCAGATGCGATCCGCTTTTACATTCGGAAGGAGAGTGCTGCCCGCCAGAAAATTGCTGCCGAGACGCTAGCTGGCCACAACTTTTCCGGAGGACCGGACGCATTCAATATCTGGCTCAAATTACCGCTGGGAGCAAGTAGAGCCGAACTGATGGGACGCATGGCGGGGCGACATGTCGGCCTTATGCCATCTGATGCCTTCACAGTCCTTGGCAAGCCCGACGAGCACGTCCGCATTTGCCTTGGCGGGGTCATTCAAAGAGAGGAGTTACACGCAAGCCTGTTGTTCATGGCGAATTCGCTGTCGGATGCAGGCTGGATGGGGTAGCGACTTGTCTGAACACCATTTGATCGATCAAATTCAGAACTTCGGACGACCACTATCGAGCACCCATGGGCAATATCATCACACGAAAATCGTTGGCGTAGCCTGCCACATTGACGGCATCCACGCGAACAAAACCCAGATCGACGCCCTTGGCGTCTGCAACGGGTGACAAAGCCCCAGCAACTTCGAGCGCCAACGTATCGAGCGCGACCCCGTCGTCGTGTGCCGGGCGTTCTTCTGCCTCCTGGCGTGCAAGGCGCAGCAGCTGGTCCGTCACCATCACAGCGCGGCGAACACCGTGCTCCAGCTCACCAACGCGGTCCGCAGCTCCCCGGTCGGTCATGTGCGCCTTCAGGTTTCCAACTTGCAGGGTAACCGCCGCAAGCGGTGTCCGCAGCTCATGGGCGGCATCGGAAAGAAAAGCCCGTTGCTGGTCAAGGACGCTGCGAAGACGGGTTAGCGCACCGTTCATGGCCTCGACAAGCGGCCTTGCCTCTGTGGGAACACGCACCAGGCTGATCGGCGTCGTATCGGTCGGTGACCGGTCCTCTACTTGACGTGTGACCTCTGTCAGCCGGCGAATGACCAACCCGACCAGCCAATACACCAGCCACCACGAAAAAGGGATTGCGACAAGGAACGGAACGGCCGCACCAAGGGCGGCATTTGTGGCCAGTTCATCACGCACGACAGTCTGCTGCGCGACTTTCGTAACATAGTCAGCACCGGCAAGCGTCAACAACCGCCAGCGCGTGTTGCCGGTATCAAATTCGCTGAAGCCCTCGGGTGAAGGGTCGGGGATGGCGATAGCTGTCGATGATCGACGTATGTCGCGCCCGTCCGCATAAACGACTTCGACGATGTAATCTTCGTCTGTCTCATGGTCCGGCAATGCCGTCTCGCTGACGCTGAGCGAACTGCCGTCGCCCACGAACCGGGCAATCTGGTGCTGTTGCAGATCGAGTAGGCCCCATGTTTCCACCTGTGCCGACCAAAATGCAAAACCGGCGGCCAGAAAGCCGATCAGGGTTAAAAGCAACGAAAATGCTAGAATGAGCGAGCGGCTGAGCGACATCAGATTTCTTTCCGCACCATCCATCCGGCGCCGCGCACGTTGCGGATAACATCCTTGTCGAACTTCTTCCGGACGTAGTGGATCAAAACATCGATTGCGTTACTCTCAACTTCTTGGCCCCATCCATACAAACGCTCCTCAAGTTGCGCCTTCGAAAGGATCGTGCCTGGGCGTTCTGTCAGGGCCTGGAGCAGTGCGAATTCGCGCGCGGGCAGCGCTTCCGTGATCCCACGGTAAACGACGGTATGGCTCGCCAGGTCGAGCGTGATTTCACCGGCGCGAAGGGACGACTGCGACTGGCCCGCATGCCGTCGCTGCACAGCGCGGATCCGCGCAAGCAGCTCACCGATTTCAAAGGGCTTGACGACGTAGTCGTCGGCGCCGATGTCGAGGCCGGCGATCCGGCTATCGAGGCTATCTCGGGCTGTAATAATGATGATGGGGGTCTGTTTCCCGGCTTTGCGCGCGCGTTCAAGCACTTTGGTGCCATCCAGTTTAGGCAGGCCAAGGTCGAGCAGGATTAATGCATGACCGCCGACGGCGATCGCCTCTGCTCCACTTTCACCGTCCCTCACCCAATCGACAGTCATGCCCGCATCAGTTAGCGCCTGGAGCAGACTTTTGCCGATCATTACATCATCTTCTATCAGCAGCATCCGCATTGAGAGTGCCCTCCTGATCTCCATATCGCAAATTCTTGGCTGGACGTAGTTTGACGATTGCCAGGCGGTAAGCACCTCTGGTCACCGGTGCCACTTCAGCGTCTTTAATCGACGGATATCCAGGCAGCAGTTACATCACCTGTCACGGGATTAAAATACGCGTCAGCTTTAAGACCGAGAGCCGTCAATGCTGTCACCTTGTAGCACGAGCCTTCAAGAGAGATAGCCTTGATGACAGGGTATCCAGAAGCATGCGCTATTTGCGAGATTGCTACTCTGCCCATCCAATGGTTGCGGGGGACTTTTGTGCAATCCATTCTTGCCTGTGCGATCACCGCTGTCGCCACAAGCAACACTCCGGCAGCACAGATCGTATGCGCGGCAGCCCGCAATTTCCGTGTCGTGATGGATCTTTTCATAGCTCCTTATAAGGTTCGGGAGCTGTCGGAATTCCGTCGGGTGAGAAAGATGCAGGATCGTCGCGTATTCAAGAGACCACATTATTCCGGCAAGGTAATCCGGGCTTCGAAGCCTGTCGCTCGCCCCGCGGCAGGTGAGTAGAGCTGCAAGACACCACCCATTTGTCTAACGATCCTGTCGGCGATGGGCAAACCTAGCCCGGACCCACTGGCACCGGTCTTTCCCCGTTGAAATCTCGTCTTCAACCTATCCAGGTCGCGGCTTTCGACGACCGCGCTTTCATTCAGCACGCGGATCACCCCGTCATTGTCGATGAGCACCATAACGGGTTTTGATGGGTCTCCATGCACAAGAGCATTTTCTATGAGATTACGCATGACGATTCCGAACGCATCGACATCCATTGCGCGCAGCAGCGGCGCTTCCGCTTCGTCGATGTAGCGTACCCGCCCCTTGATTTCGAAGCCACGTTCGTGGTCGCGGACAATCATGCTCAGGAGATCGCGTATATCGACCCTGGCTGTCTGTGTACCGATACCTGAATCCGCACGCGCCAACTGCAAGAGTTTTTCCGCGAGATGAACCAGATTGAGCAATGCGCCCTCGATGTTTCTCGCCCGTTGCTTCCACCCGCCGGACGGCAACTCATCCAGAAGCCGTTGGGTCTGGGCGAGTGCGCCTGCCAGCGGCGTGCGCAGTTCATGCGCACTGTTCGCGGTGAACTCTCTTTCCGCATCGAGGGCTGCCCGCAACCTCTGAAGCAGCAGATTAACGGAATGCGTGATCGGCTTTAGCTCCTTTGGCAGTCTACCGCTCTCCAGAGGTGCGAGGTTACCGCCGTCTTTCTGCGATATCGATTCTCTCAGCTGGTCGATAGGCCTCAAGGCACGGCCCACGACCAACCAGATCGCGAGCACACTCACCGGAACGAGCACTGCCAAGGGTATCAGCATCGTGACGGCACTTTCGCGCACCGCCTCCCGTCTGTTGCTGAAACGATCGGCGGCTTGAAGGTAAAGCAGGCCATCCGCACTGACGGCAGTATAGATCCGCCGGGTTTCAGCATCATGGAACCCGGCGTTAAGAGGGACATCGAAAGGCGCGCTGGGAGCATCTTTCGAACGAAGCAGTATCGTACCGCTGGCCAGGCGAACCTGATACGTCAGATATTCACGGCCACCAGAGCTCTCTGAAATCGTGATGCTCCCCTCGTCTTCTTTTGTTCGTAGCTCCATATCGTCGGTTACGAGCGCCAGAAGGCGCTCCGCTGTTTCCTGCAACGCACTATCAAAGACTTCATCCAGTTCATGACGCATAACGACAATGCTGAGGCCAATCGCCCCCAGCCAGAAAAGGATGATCGCGCCGGTCAGAGCGAGCATGAGGGGTCGGACGAGACTGGGTTCGCGCTTCATTCCCGCTCCATCGAATATCCAAGGCCGCGCACTGTTGTGATCCTGCCCTTGCCGATTTTTTTACGCAGCCGGCTCACATACACCTCCACAGTGTTGCTCTCGATCTCGGCACCAAAGGCATAAAGCGCTTCTTCTATTCGATCCTTCGGAACGATCGTGCCAGGTCGCGCGATCAGGAGATCGAGCACAGCCCACTCACGGCTAGTCAGGCCGACTTTTTCTCCCGCCACAGTGATCCGGTGTTCAGGTCGATCGATTTCGATATCGGCAAACCGGACCAGTGGCTGCGGTTTGCCATCATAGCGCCTGCCGACGGCTGCGATGCGGGCTTGCAGTTCGCCGAGGTTGAATGGCTTTACCAGATAGTCGTCCGCACCGGCATTGAGACCCTCGATACGATCCGAAATCTGATCACGTGCGGTCAGAATGATGACCGGCGTGCTGTCTTCCTGCGCGCGCAGACGCTGGAGGAATTCAATGCCGCTGCCATCGGGCAGTTGGAGGTCAAGGAGGATCAATCCATAGTGTACGGGACCAACTGCGGCGTAAGCGTCTGCAATACACAGAACCCAATCGACCGCGTGGTTGGATGCCGCGACGTGATCCTTCACGGCCTCGCCGATCATTTTGTCGTCCTCAATCAGCAATATTCGCACTTAAAGCATCTCCGCGCAGTCCTCTTATCCGATTCTATATCATGCCTGCCTGCGATGTCTGACAGTCTGCGGAAGGGGTCCACATGAGCGATGCTCAACGCAAGTCATTGTATTGAGGGTCGCAAGATTCCGCAGCTCCGTTCAGGTAGCTGTCAGCCTCGGAGTACAAATCGCGGTCGGAGTGGATCTCTGGCAGGGCCTGAGATCATTGGCGTTCAATGGCTGTTGTCCAAGGTGATGCAAAACGATGATCAAGCGAAATATACGGCGGGGGCGAAACACAGGGCTGGCGTTGATCGTAACCGCCCTTAGTCTTGGTACGTATCTTGCGTTTCTCCAAATCAGCGGAAACTTTCACACGGTCATTCCTGGCGAATTCTATCGATCAGCGCAGCCCTCGGCTTCCCAGCTTGAGAACTATGCCGATCGCTTCGGCATAAAGACTGTTATTAACCTTCGCGGGAAAGACGACAAAGCGGCATGGTATAACGAAGAGATCGCCGCTGCGAAACGCCTCGGTATCCAGCATGTAGACTTCAAGATGTCTGCTTCGACAATGGTGACACATGACGTCGCTCAACAACTTGTTGAGGTGATGAAGTCCGCTCCCAAACCGATCCTGATCCACTGCAAGGCGGGCGCTGACCGCAGCGGCATAGTCTCGGCCATTTACAGTCATCAAATAGCGGGTTTTGATCAAGACAAGGCAGAGAGGCAATTGTCGATTTTCTTCGGTCACATCGGGATTCCCTACCTCTCATCAACGTTTGCGATGGACGAAAGCTGGGAAAAGCTCGAAGGTCATTTCGACGCGAAGGGGTGAACCGATACAACGATATAGCGCGTCGCTCGGATGACACGCACGTTCGAGGATGGAATTGACATGGACTTTGCGATCAAAACATTCACCGACACGACGCGCGAAGTGGCAGACCCCGGTTTCAAGACGCTTCAGCGTCGGCCGGAGAACATCACGAAGCTCAATTTTTTCCGGCTCAATCGCGCTAAGGACACGGCTGAGCGGCTGCAAACCTGCGAGAGGCCAATGGAAAGTGGTGCCCGAGGGGTCTTCGGTCCCGTTCGCGAGTATCGTTAACGTGGCCGATCAACCCGAAAGTTCAAAGGGAGAGCGGATCGTCGTCAATGGCTTGCTTGGACGCCGGTCCGGAATACCGACAGGCATTTGGGTACTTGGTTTTGTTTCAATGCTTATGGATATCTCCTCCGAGATGATCCATGCCTTGCTGCCGCTGTACATGGTGACAGTGCTCGGAACCTCCGCTCTAAGCGTGGGTATTATCGAGGGCATAGCGGAGGCAACGGCATCGATAACCAAGGTTTTTTCCGGCGCCCTTAGCGATTGGCTCGGCAAACGAAAATTCCTGGCAGCATTGGGATATGGTCTTGCCGCCTTCACCAAGCCGATATTCCCCCTGGCAGCGTCGCTCGAATGGCTCATCGCTGCGCGATTTATCGACCGCATCGGAAAGGGAATTCGCGGGGCTCCGCGCGACGCGCTCGTTGCTGACATCGCTCCACCGCATCTTCGGGGCGCCAGCTTCGGCTTGCGACAATCTCTCGACACGATCGGCGCCTTCATCGGGCCGCTTCTCGCCATTGGACTGATGTGGCTGACAATTGACAATTTTCAAGCTGTCTTTTGGTTCGCTGTCATTCCGGCATTCCTGTCGTTCGCGCTGATCGTAATCGCGGTCAAGGAACCGGACCGGCCGAGGGGAAACACTCCGCTGCGCTTCCCGTTGCATCGCGATGCGCTGCGAGGGCTTGGATCAACCTTTTGGTGGGTCGTGGCCGTTGGAGCGGTCTTCACGCTGGCGCGCTTCAGCGAAGCGTTTCTGATCCTGCGGGCACAAACAATCGGCATCTCGGTCATGATGATCCCAGGGGTCCTGGTTGTCATGAGCCTCGCCTACTCCCTGTCCGCTTATCCTGTCGGCGTCCTGTCGGATCGCGTCAATCGTACGACCCTTTTGGCCATAGGTCTTGTTCTTCTCTTCGGGGCCGATCTCGCGTTGGCCTTCGCGGACAGTATCCTCTGGCTTGGATTTGGCGTCGTGCTCTGGGGGCTACATATGGGTTTCACTCAAGGTCTGCTGGCAACGCTGATTGCTGAGAGCGCGCCTGCCGACCTGCGCGGAACCGCCTTTGGCGTGTTCAACCTGGTGGCCGGGATCGCACTCCTCGCAGCGAGCATCGTCGCTGGCGCTCTGTGGGACATGACAGGGCCGCTGGGCACATTTCTGGCGGGTGCCGGTTTCACGGTGATCACTCTTACCGGATTATTCGTCGTGCGCACCCGGCTTCGAAATTGAGACAAACGAGTATCCACTGCAAACCGCGTAGCACGCTGCTCGCGCCGATCAGGACACTGCGATGTATGAAATCGACGCCGCTTTAACGCATGCGATCAACGGACTGGCGGGGCAGAGTTCTACGCTCGATCTTTTGATGATCTGGTTCTCAAACGTCGGTGTCTACCTGATGGTTCTGGCCGTTGTCACCCAATGGTGGCGAGGGCCCGACAGAGCGCACATACGCCATATAGTGGTCGCGGCAGGCTTCTCGTTTCTATTGGGGCTGGGGCTCAACCAACTCATTCTTTTCGTCGTTCATCGCGTTCGGCCGTATGACGGCGGGGTAACTAACCTGCTGATCGAACGAAGTGCCGACTTTTCTTTCCCCTCCGACCATGCGACGGCGGCGTTCGCCATTGCGGCGGCCTTTCTGCTCCACGCCTCGCGACGCGCCGGATTTGCGTTCCTGGTCGCGGCATGCCTGATCGCCTTCTCCCGCATCTATATCGGTACTCACTATGCCAGCGACGTCCTCGGCGGCGCGTTAACCGGCGTCGTGGCGGCGCTCATGGTCCGAGCAACATACAAAGAAGGCACGAAACCCGACCGCCTGATCACCAGCATCCTTTGAGAGAGGTAAAATGCCTTCATGCGATTGGAGAAAGCGATTTTTCTGAAATGGAATCCCTACCACACGCAGTAGGATGGCAGGGACAGACACATCCGGGGAGACGCAAATGCGTAGTCTTCCCGGGCTGTCTCAAACATACACGACTTCGGACATCATACCGGCGGCCATGTGGTAGAGATTATGGCAGTGGTAGAGCCAGCGGCCCGGATTGTCGGCGTCAAAGGCCACGGTTACCCTTCCCATTGCGGGGACCATCACCGTGTCGCGCACTGCACCGGTCACTGTCTGGCCGCCGATCCCGACAACCTGGAAATGATGTCCGTGCAGATGCATCGGGTGGGCCATCATCGTGTGGTTCATAAATTCCAGTTCCACACGCTGCCCTCGCTTGACCTCGATCTTCCGCCGCGTCTGCCAAGGCTGGTTGTCAATCGTCCACAGATAGGGCGACATCGACCCGGTCAGCATGACGGAATGCCGGATGTCGACCGGCTTTGCGGTTAGGCCGGACAACGCGATAAGGCGCATTTCCAGCGACATATCGAAGGGCGCAGCGGGCTTATCCGCGAGTGATCCTAATCGGGGAACCGCGGAGCCTGGCGCCGCCAGCACGATCCCGGTCCTTGCATTGTCGCCTTCGCGTACCGCAAAGACCGGCACCACCGCTCCCGCAGGCACCTCGACGATCAGATCGATGCGTTGGGCGATAGCAAGCGGGAAGCGCGTTCCGGCTACAGGCTGGACCGGATTGCCATCGACCGCAACAACGCTTGCGGTAACACCACCAAAGTCCAGCCAGAAGGCCGTGGAAGCACCACCATTTATGATCCGTAGCCGGACGCGGCCGCCGCGTTCGGTCCGGATAACCTCCGGATCGTCAAGGGTCCGGTCATTGGCCAGGAAGGCATCGTACTGGACATCGTTCAGGTCCATGCTGCCCATTGTCATAGCGGAACGATCCATGTTCATACCGGCCATCGGCTCCGGCGATGCCATGCCGCCGTGATTCATGCCAGTCCCGCCGCCCAGACCTTGCAGGATCTCATCGGGCGAGCGGAAGGAAAAGTCGTGCAGCAGCACGACCACTTCCTGCAGATCAGCCGAGACATCTTCCCTTGTGCGCACGATAAGCGGCGCGGCCATCAGGGTCTGCTCCTGCAGGCCCTGATGGGAATGCATCCAGTGGGTGCCGGGGCGCGGCATGAAGTTGTAGCTTGCAGCCGCTCCGTCGTCGATCGGCCGCACATAGCCGGTGTCGGTGACCCCGTCCATTTCCGGCGGTGGAACTTGTCCATGCCAGTGGATGATGGTGGGCACACCCGATCGGTTTTCAAGCGACAAATCGAAGCGTTCGTCGGGCCCAAGAATCAGGCCGGGTTGGCCGTTCTCGTCGGTAATACCAAAGACCGAGGCTGAGCGACCATTTACGTTGATGCTGCGCGTTCCGGCAGTTAAGCGGCGTGCATTTTGGGCGAGTGCTTGCCGCGCTGGCAGGAGCAGGCTGGCACCCGCAAAGGCCGCGGAGCAGGCGAGGAAACTACGGCGATTGAGGGTGTTCTGCATTATCGAAGTCTCCGGTGGGTTTGTATTTTGGCTGCATTTTCTACGTTGTGGAGAACGAGAGCAATTGGAGGCCCACGGCGGTGCGAGGCTATGCCGAGGCTCTAGGAGTATCGTGGATGTTAGCCTGGACAATGGATCTTTGAGAATTTTTATCAAACGGCACAGCGAATACGCTCGGATAGAAGGTCAAGATCGAACGGCTTGACCAAAAAATCGGTTGCGCCGCACTGCATGGCTTCAAGCCGATCGGACATCTGATCAAAAGCGGTCATGACTATGACCGGCAATTGACTGCTCCGCCTGACATGGCGAAGCAGTGTGAGGCCATTTCCGTCGGGCAGCCGCAGATCAAGCAGGATCATGTCGAAAGTGTAGGCCATTGTAGCGCTCACCGATTCGATAAGACCTTTCCGCCACTCCGTATCGTGCCCCATCGCTTCGAGGTGATCGCGGAGCGCTTCTCCAAGAACCCGATTGTCTTCAACCAGCAAAATTCGCATACCGCCCCACGAACTTTTGACGCGCCACGAGGGGCAGAGGCACTTGTGATTGTTCGAAAATGGTTTCGAGGCGGCGCGGGCTCATATCAGTGCCCTGCCCACGACGTATAGCAACAGAAGCGAATTGGCGACAATCACGCAAAATACGGCCAGGGAACCGAGATCCTTGGCATGCCGGCCCGTTTCGGATATCTCTGGCGAAATGCGATCGACGATTTCCTCAACAGCCGTGTTGAGGGCTTCCACGGCAATCAGCAAAAGAAAGAGTATTGTGGCTGCAACAGCAGTCGCGAGATCGACACCCAGCCATCCGTAAACTGCTGCTAATCCGCAACCTGCGGCGACTTCCTGACGAAATGCCGCCTCTTTCCATGCTCGGGAAAGTCCACCGGCCGAATACGTGGCAGCGGCCATAAAATGCGCAACCCCGGTGAGTTTTTTGTATTCCGGTGCCAGGCTCATGACGATCTCCCCCCTTTGCAATCGGCGAAGATATCAAGGCTCGGATCGTAGACACGCGTCGTGACATTCATCATGCTGAGAACGCTGTGAAAAAGATTATCGTGTGATCGCGGCAAACCGGCATCCTTGACAAGGCACGCCTTGTCCACGCCCATTGATTGCTGAAACTCGGAGCCCATCCAAAGAACAAACGGCACTTTTGTTTGGACGTCCGGCGCCAGCATGTAAGGCGCACCGTGAAGATAAAGACCGTTTTCGCCCAGCGACTCCCCATGATCCGACATATAGATCATGGCGCTTTGCAGCCGGGCGGAGTTCGCTTTGAGCTTGTCGATAACGGACGAAAGGATGAAATCGGTATAAAAGATGGTATTGTCGTATGCGTTGACGATTTCGCTGTCTTTGCAACTACCGAGCTCTGCCGTCTTACATTCGGGCTGGAAGCGTCTGAAGGCATAAGGATAGCGCAGATAATAGGCCGGTCCGTGGCTACCCATTTGATGGAGAACAAGCACGCTGTCTTTTGTCACGCTGTTCAACCAGGTATCGAGCTTGTCGAGAAAAACGCCGTCCTGACATTCGTTCATCTTGCAATAGCGCGCATCCGATGACGATGCGAGGCTTACGAACTTCACCCTGTCAGCAACACCCTTACTGCCGGTGCTATTGTCCCACCATTCAACGTCGGCACCTGCCGTCGCAAGCACATCCAGCAGCGTTTCGTTTGCCAAGCCCTTTGCATGCGAATAGTTGGAACGCGTGAACCTGGAAAACATGCACGGCAAAGACGTAGCGGTTGCAGTTCCACAGCTCGATGTGTTGGGGAAATAGATAATGTCTTGTTTCGACAGCGCCGGGTTGGTATCGCGGCCGTAGCCACCGAGCGAAAAGTTCTGCGCGCGCGCCGTTTCGCCCGCAACGATGATGGTGACGCGCGGCTTTGTCGAGCCATCGACGGCGCGCGTGATTTTTGCATCCCGTCCGACAGGCTGGACGACAATTTGTGCTTCTGCCCCCGTATCCATGAGGAACTTAATTGTACCAGCCAGTGGCGTAACGGGATTGAGCGTTTTGACGATGTCCTTATGTTCTCGAATTGCAGCAGTATAAACGGCGGAATAGGAGAACCCGGCAAAGACGAACAGCGCCAGACTTGGAAAAATAACGGCGCTGTTCCAGATGATTTTCTGAAGAAGCGGACGATGAGTGACCCGGACCCAAAGAATGACGGCGATCGGGAGCACCGCGAACAGGATTAGATGAAATGCGAAAGCTGGCGTGATCAAATGCTGGGCTTCCGCAGGGGTTGTCTCGTAGGCATTCCGGATCATGTCGCTATCGACGACCACGCCGAAACGATCCGTGAACCAGGATGCCACAGCCGCAGTCAGGATAAGCAGAATAAAGAACGGCTTCGTGAGGTACTTGACCGAGAAAGCAGTTATGGCTGCGATAAACAGGACGGTCATGGCCACATAAAGGGCTGCGACCGCTCCGGGATTACTCCCCAGATTGGCATGAACCTTGGACCAGAAAGTTTGGTTGGTGCCCAATACCAGGAACAGTGCGACCAGGACGCTCAGCGCAATACTGCTGATTTCGGGCCGGTAGAAGGACCGATTTATCTTGTTCTTTTCTCTGAAAGTCACTCGCTGCCCCATCATCCGCTAAAGGTCGCAAGCGTTCACGATCGGGGGATTGGCCTCACGGCGTTGCGCGCAACGCTACTGCATCCTGTTGTCGTCAAACTTGCAGGCAACCCATGGGGCGGATTACTGACAGTAAGCTGAATGCTCGGAACTTTCACGAGGCCGATCATATCCCGTTCACCACCTTCAAACTGCCAAGCAAGATGGCAAAGCGGTGATGCCGCATGTTGACCTTTTCCCTTTCCTTGAGCTGAGCGGAAGTCATAATCTCGGCGGTTTTCTGTATGCACGTTGTGGCACCCGAACTTGATGATTGAAACTTCGAGCTTCTCATCCCGATCACGCCGCGCGCACGAAAAATTGGGTTTCCTCCGATTAAATACACGGCATAACAGAACGGCGTTCAAGGGGCATACCGCCCGACTTGCACTGTCGTCGCTCGACCAGGCGAAGGGATCAACAATGCCGGTATATCGTCCTCCGAAGATTGCCACTTCCGAAATCACCCCTCACGCGGTCTATCTGCAACGCCGCGAATTTCTTGCAGCAGGGGCATTCGGCGCAATGTCGCTGTTGTCTGCGCGAGGATCAAAAGCCTCACCGCTTTCGACGGTACCCAGCATCTACAAGGTCGATCAAAAGCCAACACCGCGTGAGGATGTCACGACCTACAACAACTTCTATGAGTTCGGACTCGACAAGGCGGATCCGGCAGCTCTTTCCGGTGCATTCAAACCGCTCCCATGGGCGATCACGGTCGACGGCATGGCGGGCAAGCCCGGCACATTCGATGTCGAGCAGCTCATTAAAGAATTTCCCATCGAGGAACGAACCTACCGAATGCGCTGCGTCGAGGCATGGTCATCCCCTGGAACGGATTTCCGCTTGCGGCTCTATTAGACAAGGTAGAGCCGCTCGGCAGCGCCAAATACGTCGCCTTCGAGACCGTCGTTCGCCCGGAGGAAATGCCGGGGCAGAAAAGCGTATTCCAGTCTCTGCCATGGCCCTATATGGAGGGACTTCGCCTTGACGAAGCACGGCATCCTCTGGCGCTCCTCGCCGTGGGATTATACGGCGAAACGCTGCCGAACCAGAACGGCGCGCCGATCCGGCTTGTGCTGCCATGGAAATACGGCTTCAAAGGAATCAAGTCGATCGTCCGCATCACATTGACCGACACGCAGCCCGTCAACACCTGGCAGGCGGCCAATCCGCAGGAATACGGTTTTTACGCCAATGTGAACCCCGAGGTCGATCATCCCCGCTGGAGTCAGGCGACCGAGCGGCGTATCGGCGAGAGCGGATTCTTCAGCGCCAGCCGGCATCCCACCCTTCCCTTCAACGGATATGCCGACGAGGTTGCGAGCCTCTACGCGGGCATGGACCTCCGGACGAATTACTGATGCAGCCGTCCGGACGAAGCTTGTTGAAGCAATGGCAACCGGCCTTGATATGGGCGACATATGTCGCCGGGCTGGCGCCTGCCGTCTGGTATTTTTACCTCGGCGCGACGGGCGGGCTGGGCGCCGATCCAGTCAAGACCTTCGAATTGCTTCTGGGGCTGTGGGGCTTGCGGTTTCTGATCCTCACTATGGCCGTGACGCCTGTTCGCGACCTGATCGGCTGGAATTTCATCGCGTATCGCAGGGCGCTTGGGCTGTTGTGCTTCTACTACATCGTCCTTCATTTCACCGTCTATCTTGTGCTTGACCAGGCAATGGACGTCACCGCTGTCGTGAACGACACGCTCAAAAGGCCGTTCATCATGTTCGGAATGGCCGGTCTTGCGATGCTCATCCCGCTGGCCGTTACGTCCAACAGGGTTTCGATAAGGCGGATGGGCGTGAACTGGATCCGGTTGCACCGCCTGATCTACATCATTGCCGCATGCGGCGTGCTCCACTATGCCTTGTCGACGAAAGTCTTTTCAGTGGAACAGCTGATCTACATTGGCCTGATCATCGCGCTAATCCTCTGTCGCAGCGCGCGACCGATTTGGCGCAGCCGCAAACCGCGCCGTTACCAGTCGGTTACGCCTTGAAGAGATTTGAACCTCTGTCACCCAGCATAAGCGGGAATTATTTCCGCCTACGCGCAATCTCCCCTCCGCCGCCTTGACGAGATTCGAACCGTCGGCCCGCGCGTTGGTCCGCCAAGCGATTGAGAATCCAACCGCTTCATACAAGCGGAGCGTGAGCTGTAGCGTAACGTTAAATTATGGAACTTAGGTGAGGTCCGATAAGCAAGACGAGCGCTGACTGGCTTTTGCTCATTGCCTTTGGGACTGCATGACGCTGTTCAGAAGCGTTCTTGTGGAGGCGAGTGATGTTTCGAACGCATTTCCCTCGCCAGCCGCTCGGAAACATGCGGGCTTCACCAGTACCAACTGGCCGTCCGCCTATTGATGATCCGACTTCTCGCGGATTGAAGTGCCTGACAAACGTTTTGTAGTACCTTCGGCGGGCACCTCGGCCGCCTGAAAAAGTCACACAACCAATGTTGAAACTGCAGGCTGCTGAGACAAGAGGTCGGTGACGATCTGAAGACCCCTTTCGAGGTCGACAACGGTCTTTGGGGCACCCAAACCCAATCTGACCGCCTCCGGTGGAGTTCCGACGGCGAATGCGTCGCTGCCGACAACCCCTATCCCGACCGAACGAAGACGCGAAATGAGTTCGCCTCTCGTCCATGGAGACGGTACGTTGAGCCAGGCATGGAACCCGTTACCCGACACCTCCACGTTTCCGGGAAGTATTCTCGACGCGAGGGCGCTACGGGCAGTCGCCTCCCTTACGATCTCTGCGGCAACTGACTTTGCAACCCCACTTTCGATCCAACGTGCTGCAATGGCGCTCGTAATGGGTGAAGCAATAGACGCCGACGCTCTGACGGCAGACGCCATCCTGTAACTGGACCGCGCGTCAGGCACAGCGGCGTAGGCGACGCGGAGCCCCGGTGAAAGGCACTTGGAAAGGCTTGCGACGTGATAAACGATATCGGGCGCCAGCGCCGCTAGCGGCGGGGGCGCACCTAGCGCGATGTGCCCATAAGCATCATCTTCTATGATGGGCACCCCGAACGATCGGGCGATCTCGATCAGCTTCTTCCGACGCGAGATTGGCAGAGTCCTGGTCGTCGGATTGTGCAAGGTCGGCATGCAGTAGAGGGCCTTCGGACGCGCGGTCCGACATGCATGCTCGAAGGAACCCGGTACAAGGCCTTCGCCATCCATCTCTATGGGAAGCAGGTTTAAGCGCAAATGCGAGGCGACTGCTCGAAAGCCCGGATACGTCAGCGGTTCAGTGCAGATCGTGTCCCCCGGCTCCGCCAGGATATTAAGGATTGCGTGGAACGCTCCCTGAGCACCTGCAGTGATCAACACACGTTCGACGCTCAAGTCGGGCAATCGCTGAGACAGCCATGACGTTGCGGCCACCTCGCGGTCGGCAAGGATTCCTCCCGGCTCTTGGTACTGCATGAGCAGATCCATGCCGCCTGTCTCGATCTCTGCCGCCACTCGCCACATATTATTCAGAATGCTGGCATTCGAGAAACGCGGTGGCAGGTTCATTGTCATATCGACAAGCCCGGTCGGCCCCTTGGAAGCGGCACCACTACGCCGTCCGCGCACATATGTGCCCTGCCCGACTTTGCCTTCAATCAGGCCGCGGTTTTTCGCCTCTGCATAGGCTCGGCCGACTGTTGTGAAATCGATCCCAAGTTCGTCGGCAAGCCGCCTCTGTGTCGGCAGCCGAGCACCTGCAACCAAGCGTCCGCTAGCGATGTCGTCAGAGAGCGCGTCGGCAATCGCAAGATAGATTGGGCCAATGGCACTGGAGAGTTGAGGTGTCCATGATGTAGCAGCCATGAGCATCACGTTACGGCACAGTCAATTCGATATTAGATGGAGATTATATGGATCTCCACCAAACCGCAATGCTTAAGTGTGAATCGCACTTGGCGGCTGCGGCAAAGTTAGGCTGACTGAGCGTTGACAGCCGCTGCGTCAATTTGCTCCACGCCGGAAATGAAGGGATTGCTGTATGTAGAATATATGCAATCAATCCCATGAGGATAAATATGACTGCCGATTGGCCACCTATCCCCCCCATCCAGACTGGCATCAGAGGTCATTGCCCCCGCTGTGGCCACGGCCAACTGTTTGAGGGTTTCTTATCTCTCCGGCCAAAGTGCGAGATCTGCGATCTGGACTATTCCTTCGCCGATCCAGCCGATGGACCAGCCTTCTTCGTCATCTGCTTCACATGCGTTCCGGCAGTGGCAGTCGCATCATGGATCGAAATTGCTTACGAACCAGCGTTCTGGGTCCACTTGGTGACGTCACTGCCTCTTATCTTGCTTGCCTGCCTCCTGCCACTTCGGCCTCTGAAAGGATGGCTGGTGAACAGCCAGTTCTTCTACAAGGCAGAAGAGGGAAAAATCGACCGCGACTATGTTGCGCCGCCGAAAGTCACGCCTGAAGAACATCAGGCTGAAACCGGCATCTAAGTTGCAACAAGGCGGGAGTATCGGTCCGGTAAGACGACGGCGTAGTTTTCCGGACCGATTTCTGTGAAGAATGTACGCGCCAGTTCTATGAAATTGCGCAGGAAGGTTGGCTTTGCGCCTCCGTATCGATCTGCGATCATCAGGCGTGGCATCGGCAAAATTTCGACCAGCGGCCGACGTACGAGAAGGTCGCTATCGGGGCTCCCAAGCCCGATGGGGCGCATGTTGAGGATCGACATACCGAAGCCAGAGGCGACGGCGGCGCGCACCGTATCGTAGCCGCGCGTGCGGAACGAAATCTGCGGCTTCTGTCCCGCAAGATCGAAGAGCGTGACAAGATATCCAGAGGTCTGCGGCAGGTCGAGCAGCACCAGCGGCCGCGTCACCAGTTCAGCCAGGCTTAGGCACTCCTTTTGCGCTAGGGGATCGTCGGCATGAAGCAAAGCGTGCGCCGGTACGTGGGCAAGGGTAACAGCATCCGGAGGGAGGCCCGGGCCAATATCATATGCTACGATCGCATCGACCGTGTTCGATTCAAGCCAGGTCAGGAGTTGCGGCTGTTCGCCCTCGAAGAGCTGGATTTCAGCCCCGCTTCCGGCAACGAACCTGTGCAGCAGTTCGGGCAAGAATAGGGCGCCGAAGGGCTCGAAGCAGCCGATCTTCAGGACAGGCGGCATTCCCGAAGCGAACTTGTCCATTGCACGTTCGAATTCCGCCTCGGCCGCCAGGAGGCGGCGCGCCGATGCTATGAACCGCTCGCCGCTTGAGCTGAGCGTTACCCCCTTGGATGGCCGGCGTTCGAAGAGCCTGAAACCCATTTGGCTTTCCGCCTGTCCCATCGCTGCGAGGATGGACGACTGGGCGATCCGACAGACGCGCGCGGCAGCCGAGATCGATCCTGTCTCGGCAACGAGCACGAGATAGCGAAGCTGGCGAAGGGTCAGGTTCATTCATCTATTCCATGTAAGAAACAGCATCATATTTTGCATTTTATAGAATGCCCTATTTCGGCCAAGCTGTCTTCACTGGTTTTCATGGGAGACATCGTTGAACAGCCACCCATCCATTCCGCCAATCTCCGATGCCCCGGAACTTTGCCGCATCGATGTCGCAGCCCTTTCCGCTGCCTTCGGATCTGGTGCGCTTTCGCCGGTCGAGGTGGCCGAAGCGACCCTCGCGCGTGCCGAGGAGGCTCAGTCCCGCTTCAACGCCTTCACGTTCATCGATCGCGACGGCGCCCTGCAGGCCGCGCGCGCTGCCGAGGCGCGCTGGCGGGCTGGCGCCG
>DAMDHD010000012.1:0-129963 GCA_032102365.1 Allorhizobium sp. CTOTU50464
GTTGCTTCTGGCGCCTCGTCCGAGACAAGTTCGACCCACCCGGAGGGAGATGATCGCGACCGGCGGCGAAGCTTGGATATTTGACAGTTCAGTTCCACCTCCCCCCTCTGTGGGGGAGGACGGAAAATCGAAGGCTTAGGCCAGCGTAAGCGGCCTAAACTTCAGATTTTCCTGGTGAGGGGATCCGTGCTGCGGGCACGGGATAACCGGCCCCCTCACTTGCGATTTCAGATGTTTAGGCGGCTTACGCTCGCCTAATTCATCAAAATCGCTTTCTCCCCCACCAAGGGGGAGATGGCAACCCGTTACCATCACCGATCCCCTCACCAACAAAATCTGAGGTTGAGCCCTGATCGGACTAAGCCCTCGATTTTGTAACCTCTCCCACAAGGGGAGAGGCGCCCCGCCGCCCCTTCCGAAATTCCCTATTTCGCCATTTCCCGAAACACCGAAAGGAGCCCGACATGCCAGACCCACAAACCACCCCCGCCCCCGAACCGCTCACGCTGCGCCTGCTGCGCGACATCTTCGACAAACGGGGAATCCCGCGCCGCTGCCCACGCCGCCAATGCCGGCGCAGCCGACACTGCAGCGGTGCCGCACGCAGCCCGGTCGACCCGCTCACCCCAGACGAAAGGCTGCCGCCCTGCGCCGTCAGCGCCAAACCCGAGGCGCGCCGGCAGTTCATCGCCATGGCAAGAGACTTGCTCCCGCCTCTGGACGACAGCACCACCCTTGGCACATGGCCGGATGACAGAGAGGCGGCCAACCATCTTCGCCAGGCGATCGCGATCGTCGAGCGCATTCATTCTCGCCCCGGCCCGCATCCGGACAGCGAAGGGACAGCCCTTGCCGCCTGGCATGCCACCGACCCAGCACCGGAACTCACCGCCATTTGCCGGCGCATCTGGCGCCAACCCAAAGCGGAGAAGCGCCCGACCGCGAGCCCGGACGCCGCGCCCTCATGAGGCACGCCCCCATCCTGCGACAGGACGTGACGCGGCCTGCCGTCGCCAAGGCGGACAGGCCGCAAGGCCGCGATCGTCGCAACAGGAGGGAAGCGTCGCTAGGTTGCCGCGATGCTGAGCTCGCCGCCAATAGGCTCGTAGAGAAGGAGAAGCTCCCTGTGGACCTCGGCCTGAAAGGCGAGGATCTCCCGGCGCACATCCTCATAGGTTTGGCCGGTATCGAACAGCTCGGTTTTCAACCGGCTGCAGAGCGTTTTCCAGAAATCGGTCGCCGCCTGTCCGTTCAGCTGATCCAGCCGACAGGCGGCGGAGTGAACGAGTTGCCGACGATGCGCAAGGGGGAAGTGAATGATCGTCTCGCGCGCCTGCGAAACGAAGCCGTCGCTGTGCATCTGTGCCTTCTCCAGTTGTTGGTATCTGGGGACCCCTCCCAGGGGCTCACGGATCAGGATGAGGAGGCAGCGCCCGGCGGAGCTGATCCATGCCATGCCATGCCAGTCCTACTGGGGTGACAGTGCCGATACCGTCGTCGACAATGGCCAGTTCACCGGAGTATTCGGCAATACTAAAAAACGATATGTCACTGTCAACAGGCGTTGACAGGTTCTCCACCAGATTTGCGTTTGATCAGATTGTCCAAGGCGGACTGTCAACCGGGGCTTACGTTTCGCCCCTACTCCGCCGCCTTTGGCAGATCCTCGACCTCAGCCTCCACGGGCAGCGGCTCCATCTCGTAGGAATAGCCCTCGAGCATGGCATAGGCCCGCTCGATCGCGGCGATCTGCACTTCCGAGGCCTTGATGGCGTCGGTGATCGATTGCGCCCGGGCCCTCAGCATCGAGCCGAGCACGTCGGTGTCGGGCCGGCGGCCGAGCCGGTCGAGATGCTTGCGCACGCGGGCCCGGTGGCGCTCCAGCTCGAGAATGTGGAAGCGGCATTTGAGGATGTCGTCGGTGAGCTTGCGGCGCAGCCCCGCGACCGGATCGAAGGAGCCGGGCTCGCGCTCGTCGAGGATCATGTCGTTGATCAGCGTTTCCAGCACCATCAGCCCCTTGAGGTCGGTGGGCTCGGCGAGCTGCGGATCATAGCCGGTGTCGTCGAAGACGCGGCGGCGCACGGGATCCTTCAGGAGCTCGTAGCAGGCGGAGATCTTGGCAAAGGCATCCGCATCGCCGCCGGCATCCGGATGGGCCGTCTTCGCCACCTTGCGATAGGCGGCCTTGATCGCGGCCTCGTCGGCATCGCGGGCCACGCCCAGGAGCTCGTAAGGATCGATCACCGCGGCACCCGTCTTTGCCATACTCATCCACTCCCGCGTCCTGAACGTCTCGACCCCGCCCCCGGTCATCCCTCCCCTAAACCCGGAAGGCGGCTGCTTCAAGACGGAACACGAGCTCGTCCAAGGTCGCGATTAGAACGGGCTTTCGCCCGGGCGGCGGGCAACGCTTTGCAAGCGCCGCCGCTTCACCCCTCAAATCTCAAGGATTTCAGCCCGTTGCAGCCGAAAAGCGCCGCCGACTGTGACTTTTCATACTTGCCAAGATTCCGAAATGACCCTACCTCTTGTCGCGTTCGGGCAGCAATGATCCCGGAGACTGGACTGATGTGTATTGACCGCGACCCGCGGTCCTGGGGGCCTTCTCCCGCCGGTAGACGTTCTTTCCCCGTTATCGCGACCACTCGACGGTTCCGTTTCGGCGGAACTTTACCTAGCCGCTTCCGGTCCGCCGGCCGCGGCGCAGACGACAAACACGGGAACAAGGAACTCTCCCATGGCCACCAAGGGCACCGTAAAATTCTTCAACCAGGACAAGGGCTTCGGCTTCATCACCCCGGAAGGCGGCGCAAAGGACGTTTTTGTCCACATCTCTGCGCTCCAGGCTTCCGGCATGCAGACCCTGCAGGACGGCCAGCAGGTCACCTTCGACACCGAGCCGGACCGCATGGGCAAGGGCCCCAAGGCCGTCAACATCCAGGCTGCCTGATTACACGATTTCGAATGGCGTCCCCCGGGACGCCATTTTTGATTCACGACCTAAAAGCGCCGGAATGTTGCGCTAGACCTTATTCCGCAGCGGCAGAGCTGCTCGAAGCACCCTGTGTCTTCGGCCCGCCCGCGATGTCGACCGCCGCAAAGGCCTCAGCGATGAGTTCCGGCGACACGCCCGGCTTGGTCGCCTCGGACGACAGGATCTGCCGGTAGCGCCGGGCCCCCGCATAGCCCTGGAACAGCCCGACCATATGCCGCGTGACATGGTTGAGCCGCCCGCCCGACGCCACCACCCGCTCGGCATAGCCGATCATGACATCGCGCACTTGATCCCAGTCGACCGGCTTCGCCACCTCGCCATAGATGCGCGCATCGACCTCGGTCAAAAGCGTCGCATTGTGGTAGCTCGCGCGCCCGAGCATGACGCCATCCATGACCACGAGATGCTCGACCGCCTGGTCGAGATCGGCAATCCCGCCATTGATGCCGAGGAACACATCCGGGTTCTCCCGCTTCATCCGGTAGACCAGCTCGTAATCCAGCGGCGGAATCTCCCGGTTTTCCTTTGGCGACAAGCCCTTGAGCCAGGCCTTCCGCGCATGGATCCAGATCGCGTCCGCCCCAGCGCCGATCATCCGGGCGAGAAAATCCGGCAGCACCGTCTCCGGCTCCTGCTCGTCCACCCCGATCCGGCATTTGACCGTAACAGGCACCGTCGCCACCTTCTTCATGGCGGCAACGCAAGCCTCGACCACCTCGGGCGTCTGCATGAGGCAAGCCCCAAAGGTCCCCGACTGCACCCGGTCCGAAGGACAGCCGACATTGAGGTTGATCTCGTCATAGCCGTAATCGGCCGCGATCTTCACCGCCTCGACGAGCTTTGCCGGATCCGAGCCACCGAGCTGCAGCGCCACTGGATGTTCTTCACCGTTGAACGAAAGCAGCTTCTCCCGCGGCCCATGGATGATCGCCTCGGCCACCACCATCTCGGTATAAAGCAGCGCGCGGCCCGAGAGCTGCCGATGGAAGAAGCGGCAATGCCGATCCGTCCAGTCGATCATCGGCGCGACGGCAAACACCGCCCGCCCATAGGGTGCGGGACCGGGAATGTCGCGAGTGAGGAAATCAGCCTTTGTCGTCATGGCGGCGCAGATATCACGCTTTGCCGGGAAATGACACCATCTACGCCAAGCAAGGCGAGCACCGGTGCGTCAGCTATCAAGCCCGATCACCTTCTCGAGCGCTTCCCAGCTGTCGTCCATCGCATAAGCCGCAAGGAATGGCAGGTTGATATGGCCGTAGAGCGGAGAGAGCTGCCACTCGGCCTCCTCCTCGTCGACGCCTGCCACCTGCTGCAGGAAGATGACCGAGGCAAGGCCCGTGCGGTCGGCGCCGGACATGCAGTGCACGAGGATCGGCTGTTCAGCCGTCTTCAGGATTGAGAGCAGTTCCTGCGTCCGCTCCGCGGTCAGGTCCTTGCGGGCCGACATGCCGAAATCGATGTGCTGTGCCCCATGCGCAGCGGTTGCCGCGATCTCGTCGTCATACCAGTCCTTGCCCGGGTTTTCGCCGCGAAGATTGATGACCGTCTTGATCCCGTACCGGTCGATTTCCGCGCCCAGCCGCTCACCCGAAAGCTGGGCCGAGCGATAGAACTGACCGGGGAGCACTTCGTGAAAATTGCCAGAGAGAATAAGCAGCCCGACATAGGCGCCGAAGAGCAGCGCCAGAGCCGCAATGGTCACCAAGGCCCGCCGCACAGGCACCCGCCAGGAAGACCGCTTCGGGGCCTTTGCCGCCGCTGCCGAATGCATGTTGTCGATACTATCCAAAGTCAGTCCCACCCCTGAACCTTACCCGCAGACAGGCTGCTCGCCGATTCCGGCGTTAGAATGGCGGAACAACAGGCAAGACACCAGGAAAAGAAGCGCGGATGAAGGCGGTGCTCAGAGCAGCCCGAGTTCGGCAAGTTCCCGCTTCAGATCGTCGGGCATGTCCTCGATATTAGCACCAGAGGCCGAGAGGTCACGGGGTGCGGCGTCCGCATCGAGATAGCGCCAGCCCTGGAAGGGACGACGCGGCGCAGGCGCCACCTCCACCACTTCGGGTCCGAGGATCAGTTCGCAGCGGGTGATGCCATCACCGCCGGTGAACGTCTTGATGTCGAGCAGCTTCTGCCGGGCGGCGAGCTGGCCCTTGATGATCCAGTAGAGCGAGCCGCCATCGAGCAATTCTTCGACGCGCTTCGGCACCATGCGGGTGACATGCGACGAATGCGGCTCAAGCCCGGCTGCGACCGCAACGAGGCAGCGCTCGGCGACCCAGTCGCGCAGGTCGTCGATGGAGTCGGCTCCGACGCAGAGCTTGAGGAGATGCAGTGCCATGACACCGAGATAGCCGCTCCCCGCGGCCGGTCAAGGGCCCGTGTGTCGCAGGGGTGATGTGCTCAACAGTTTCGGTGATTTCTGTTGACGCCGTCATCCGCGGGCTCGTCCCGAGGATCTATTGAGGGCGGCCATTCGAGGGACGATGGCACGGGCATGCCACGTCCAACGTCGGGGGCGTAGCGGACGTAGCAGATCCTCGGGACAAGCCCGAGGATGACGGCAGAGACGGGTCGGGACAGAGTTAGCCCCTGCCCGCCTCAACACTCCACGACGTTGACGGCGAGACCGCCGAGCGAGGTTTCCTTGTATTTCTCGTTCATGTCGTTGCCGGTCTGGCGCATGGTTTCGATCGCGGCGTCCAGCGGTACGAAATGTTGGCCGTCGCCCTTTAGAGCGAGCGAGGCGGCGGTCACGGCCTTCACCGCACCGAGCGCATTGCGCTCGATGCAGGGCACCTGGACGAGGCCGGCGACGGGGTCGCAGGTCATGCCGAGATGGTGTTCGAGGGCGATTTCTGCCGCGTTCTCGATCTGCTCGGGCGTGCCGCCCATGACGGCCGCGAGACCTGCGGCGGCCATCGCCGAGGCCGAACCGACCTCGCCCTGACAGCCGACTTCCGCGCCGGAAATCGAGGCGTTGTGCTTGATGATCCCGCCGATGGCCGCTGCCGTCAGCAGATAGTCGCGAATGCCCTCCTGGTCCGCATCCGGATGGAAGTGCAGATAGTAGCGGATCGTCGCCGGCACGACGCCGGCAGCCCCGTTGGTCGGCGAGGTCACGACGCGACCGCCCGCGGCATTTTCCTCGTTGACGGCCATGGCATAGACCGACAGCCAGTCATTGGCGAGAACAGGGTTGAGGCGATTGGAGCGCCACTCCTCCTGCAGCTTGTCATGGATCGACTTGGCGCGGCGGCGAACTTTAAGCCCACCCGGCAGCTGGCCTTCCTGGCGCAGGCCGCGGTCGATGCAGCTCGCCATCGCATCCCAGATCCGGTCGAGGCCGGCATCCAGGTCCTCCCGCGATCGGACCACTTCTTCATTCGCCCGCTTCATCTGGGCAATCGTCAGCCCGGAAGAAGCCGCCATGGCGAGCATCTCCTTGGCCGAGGCAAAGGGATAGGGCACCTTCTGGCTCGAGGCCTGTTTCTTCTGCTTCTGAATGGCCAAAAGCTCGGTATCGGTCACGACAAAGCCGCCGCCGATCGAATAGTAGATTTGGGTCAGCAGAACCCGGCCGTCCTTGTCGAGCGCAGACAGGCGCATGCCGTTCGCATGGCCGGTCAGCGGCGTCTTCTTGTCGTAGACGAGATCTTCCTTCGGCTGGAACTGGTAGGCCGGATGTCCCGGCGGGGTAACCCGACCCGTGCGCTCGACATCGGCGATGATCGTTTCCATGTGGTCGGGATCGACACTGTCAGGCGCCTCGCCCATCAAGCCGATGATCACGGCATTGCCGGTGCCATGGCCGATGCCGGTATAGGCCAGAGAGCCATGCAGGCTCGCCTTCAGGGCGGCCACATGGGCGCCGGCTGGACGCGGCCATTGGTCGGACAGAATGAGATCGAGAAAGCGATTGGCCGCCGTCATCGGACCCATGGTGTGGGAACTCGAGGGGCCGACGCCGATCTTGAACACGTCGAAAACCGAAAGAAACATGGGGCTCCTCGCATGCGGGATAAGAAAGCGCAAAGGCTAGTGCATCGCCTAACACGAATGCGCCTCGCAATCGACATCGGCTTTCATCGCCGCGACATGCCGGAGATGGTGTACGGGTCGCCGAAACGCAAACAGCGCGGTCGAAACGACCGCGCTGCTTGTTCAATCGCCTGTGGCGGATGTCAGATCGTGCCGAAAAGATAAGCCAGGCACATGATGCCGGCAAAACCCATCAAGGCACGGAAGGTGACACCCCAGCACGACTTCTGGAAACTGCCTTCCATGAAAACTCCGTGTGAGATCACATTCACAGGAAAGCCGTCCCCCGACCGCTTTCTGTGTGTCTGATTATTAAAATCGGGGCCGCTCCGCAACCGCAAAAATGGCAAAAGGAAGGCGCATTTTGCGCATCAGGCATGCGCCCACCGCATGGATTTATGAAATTTCAATGGGTTAGAGCATTAATTCGTTAACGGCCACAGCGCGCACAAAGCCCCAATTCGGGCCAATGTCTTTCGCGTGGTTAATTCCCGTTGTGGAGAAACACGCGACAACGATAATGCCGGCAGCCTTCAGACCCTGGGATTCGCTCACATGACCATCGTTGATTACTGCGCCATGGCGCTCTTTCTGCTGCTCTGGCTCGCCTATGCCCGCATCATCGGCGATCAGCAGATCCTCTCGCGCACCAGCCTCACCAAGGCCATGGCCGAGCGACGTCGCGAATGGATCCTGAACTCGATGAACCGCGACCTCAAGATGATCGACACGCAGATCATGGGCGGCCTGCAGAACGGCACGGCTTTCTTTGCCTCCACGACGATCTTCGCCATCGGCGGCTGCTTCGCCTTGCTCGGCGCCACCGAACAGGTCGATGCGATCCTGAAAGACATCCCCTACATCGTCCAGGGCGGACGCGCGACCTTCGAGCTCAAGGTCTGCGGACTGATCGGTCTCTTCGCCTATTCCTTCTTTAAATTCGGCTGGTCCTACCGGCTGTTCAACTACTGCACCATTCTGTTCGGCGCGATCCCGATGACCGAGGAAGCGGCCAAGGACCCGGAGCGGGCGATGGCCGCGGCCGAGCGCACGATCCAGATGAACATCATCGCAGCCAGCCACTTCAACATGGGCCTGCGGGCCATCTTCTATTCGATCGGCTATCTCGGCTGGTTCGTCAGCCCCTGGGTTTTCATGGTAGCGACGGTTCTCGTCTTCATCGTTCTCCTGCGCCGGCAGTTTTTCTCCGAAGCCCGCCTTGCTCTCCTGAACGGAAGCGATACCTGAAAGACGGCGCGCGGGTCCGACAGCCATGAATTCGCCGTCTTTGAACCCGACCGGGCTCTCAGTGAAAAGCTTGCCGATCAAGACGTGAAGGACGACTGCGTGGCAGACATGATTGAGCCCCGATCCGGGTCACCGAGACCACGCCTGCTCTCCCTGGACGCCGCCCGAGGGCTCGCTCTCATTGCCATGGCGACCTACCATTTCAGCTGGGATCTGGAGTTCTTCGGCTATCTCGCGCCAGGCACCTCGACGCAAGGCTTTCTGCGGATCTATGCGCGCCTGATCGCTTCGAGCTTCCTCTTCCTGGCGGGTGTCAGCCTCGTGCTGGCGCATTATCCGAAGATCCGCTTTGCACCTTTCCTGCGCCGGCTTGGCGTGATCGTCGCGGCCGCCGCCGCGATATCCGTGGCCACCTACTGGTTCACTCCTGACAGCTGGATCTTCTTCGGCATCCTCCATGCCATCGCGGTGTCGAGCCTGATTGGGCTTGCATTCGTCAGGCTGCCGCCATTGCTGACGCTTGGAGTCGCCGCGATTGCCATTGTGCTGCCGGCCCTGTTGCGCTCGCCGAGCTTCGACGCGCCGTGGTTCTGGTTCCTCGGCCTCTCCGAGACCCTACCACGATCGAATGATTATGTGCCGCTCCTTCCCTGGATCGGCGCCCTGCTGGCGGGCATTGCAGTCGCGCGCTTCATGGTGGACCGTCAAAAGCTCGGCGTTCTCGATCGGCTGCCGGCCGGACCCCGCTGGCTACGCTGGGGCGGGCGCCATTCGCTCACTGTCTATCTGCTGCATCAGCCGATCCTGATCGCCGGTCTTTATCTTGCAAGCTTCGTCGTGCCGCCGCCCGCCGTCGACCCTGTCGCCCAATATACCGGCAGCTGTGAAGCGAGCTGTCTGGAACAAGGCAATGAAGCGGGGCTCTGCCAGCGCTTCTGCGCCTGCACCCTCGAACGCCTGCAGGCGGAGAACCTGTTCGAACCGCTCCAGTCTGGCGCAATCTTGCCCGATCAAGATCAGCGGATACAGACGCTGGCCGATGACTGCACCATCAGGAGTCAATCAGCGCCGTAGGGAGGAGTTCTTCAATGAATGCCTACCGTGCGAAGCCACTGAGCTATCCCTGGCCACCGATGCTCTATCTGACGAGCATCCTGACCGCCATGCTGGCCGGCCGCATCGCGGAACTGCCGCCGATCCCCTCGCCTATTCCGTTCGTCCTGCCATCCCTCGGTTTCGCCATCGCCATGCTGGCGGTGACCCTCGACATCTGGGCGGTGCGAACGCTGATGCAGCGGCAGACGGCAGTGCTCGACAGCGGCTGCGCCCGCTACCTCGTCACCTGCGGCCCCTTCCGCTTCAGCCGCAACCCGATCTATCTCGGCTATACGCTGTTCACCCTGGCGCTGGGGCTCATCTCCGGAAACAGCTGGTTCTTCATCGCCGCCATCATTTCGGTGACAGCCATACGCGTGATCGCCATACCGAGCGAAGAGCGGCATCTCGAGGCCCGTTTCGGCTTCGATTACGAGAGCTACCGGAAGCGCACTCGGCGCTGGATCTGATTCGGGAATAGAGCCTGGGGCGGCGTCAGGTGCCGACGCCGATTTCCACCAGGCGGGTCAGACAGGCTTCTTCGGCCTGATCGAGTTCGGACAGGGTCTCGTCGATGTCGCGACGCTTCTGGCGCAACTCGTCGCGCTTCTCGTCGATCTTCTTCATCATCAGCTTGAGCTGGCCGATTTCCCCCGGCGGCTCCTTGTAGACGTGAACGATCTCGCGGATTTCGGCAATCGTGAAGCCGATGCGGCGACCGCGCAGGATTTCCTGCAGGAAACGCCGGTCGGCGGCGCGGTAGAGGCGCGTGCGGCCCCGACGTTCCGGATGCAGCAAGCCTTCGTCCTCGTAGAACCGCAGGGTGCGCGTCGAAACACCGAATTCACGCGTGAGCTCTGTTATGCTATAGTATTTCTTCACGGTCGTCCGATCCTGTACTGGAGACCATGATATTGACTTTTACGTACAAGTCAATTTTTTGCCCCACCCTCACCCACCGGTGAGTGCCCGGGGAGCGCTCTTATTGTGCGATTCCTCACATAAACCACCAGGTAGCAAGGCCGAGGAAGGCAAAGAAGCCGGTGATATCCGTGACCGTCGTGACGAAGACGGCCGAGGCAACGGCGGGGTCTGCACCGAATCGATCAAGCGCCAGCGGAATGAGAATGCCGGCGATGGCAGCCGCCATCATGTTGATCAGCATGGCAGCCGCGATGATTCCGCCGATATTGACGTCCTGGAACCAGAAACCGGCGATCGCGCCGATCAGGATCCCGAAGACCACGCCGTTCAGGAGACCGACGCCGGCCTCACGTCGCACGACACGAAAGGCGTTGTGGATGTCGAGATTGCGGGTTGCGAGCGCCCGGACCGTGACCGTCATCGTCTGCGAGCCGGCATTGCCACCCATGCCGGCGACGATCGGCATCAGCACGGCAAGCGCCACAATCTGTTCGATGGTGGCCTCGAAAAGCGAGATGACGGACGCGGCCAGGAAGGCGGTCACCAGATTGACGGCAAGCCACGGCACGCGAGAGCGCGATGTTTCGGCGACGCTGTCGGACAGTTCTTCGTCACCGACACCACCGAGGCGCAACAAGTCTTCCTCGGCCTCTTCCTGAATGACGTCGACGACGTCATCGATCGTGAGAACGCCAACGAGGCGCTCGTTCTCGTCAACGACGGCGGCCGAGAGAAGGTCGTATTGTTCGAAGAGCTGCGCCGCCTCTTCCTGGTCCATCTCGGCCGGGATCGGGTGGTTCGTCGCATGCATGATCGTTTCGATCTTCACCTGGCGCTTGGTGCGCAGGATCCGGTCGAGATTGACGGCGCCGAGCAGCTTGAAGGTCGGATCGATGACGAAGATCTGGGTGAAGCTTTCCGGCAGATCCTCCTCGTCGCGCATGTAGTCGATCGTCTGACCGACCGTCCAGAACGGCGGCACGGCGACGAATTCGGTCTGCATACGGCGACCGGCCGAGCTTTCCGGATAATCCAGCGCCCGGCGCAGGCGCACCCGCTCGGTAAACGGCAGTTGCGCGAGGATCTCCTCGCGGTCCTCGTCGTCGAGATCTTCGAGAATGTAGACGGCATCGTCCGAATCAAGCTCGCCGATCGCTGCCGCGATCTGCTCGTTCGGCATCTGATCGACGATCTGCATGCGGATCGCTTCGTCGACCTCGGTCAGCGCCGTCATGTCGAAGTCGTCGCCGAGCAGGCGGATCATCGCGAGACGCTGATCGGGCTGGATCGCCTCGATCAGGTCGCCGAGTTCCGATTCGTGTAGCCGGGCGACGTTCTGGCGCAGGAAGATGACGTCACGATCGGCAATCGCCGCGCCGACCATGGTCAGGAAGTCGTGGCGGACCGAGCCTTCCTCGTCATAGATATCGTCATGCGTCTCGTCGGCCGCCGGGCGGTCGAGAATGTCGTCTTCGTTCTCTGTCATCCCACCCTCACGCTTTGCGGCACCTGTCTCGACGACCCGGAGAATGGCGGCAAAAACCCTCAAGTCAACAAGCAGATAGCGGAAAAATGCCGGTGGCTGTGCAAAGCGGGCGGCTTCCTGCTAGCGTGACCCGCATGCCACAGCCGATTGCTGCGGCACCACCCGAGAGAAGTGACGATATCGTGACCCGCCTGACCATCCGCCGCTATCCCGATCCCGCCTTGAAGACCGTCGCCGCACCGGTCGTCGAGTTCGGCCCCGCGCTCCAGACCCTGGCCGATGACCTCTACGAGACGATGATGGCTGCTCCCGGTGTCGGCATCACCGCGCCGCATTGCGGCATCTCGCTACGCCTGACGGTGATAGAACTGCCGGAGCTTGGCGGCCGCAAGGATTACGTCAACCCGGAGATCCTCTGGGCTTCGCCAGACGAGATGATGCAAACCGAGGGTAGCGTCTCAATGCCGGGAATGACCGAGGAGGTCACAAGACCCAGGGCGGTCCGGGTCCGGTACCAGACGCTGGACGGCGCGATCGTCGAGGAGACGCTCGAAGGCTTTCCCGCCATCTGCATGCAGCATGAGATCGACCAGCTGGACGGGATCTTCTGGATCCAGAGACTTTCGCGGCTGAAGCGCGAACGGCTCCTGAAGAAATGGGAAAAGGCAGACCGCTGACGGCACCTGCCGAACAAAGGCGACGCCGCGGCGTTATCTCGTCAACCACAGTGACGAAGGAGCCCTCCCATGGCCAAGGACGACCGTAAGACCGATTTCTCCCGCGAAGACGACTACCGCGACTATGACCAGCGCAATATCGGCGACGGCTGGCCCTATGCCGATGGCCCCGGCGCGACCGCAACTCCGGTGGCAAATCGCGGTTACGGCGAGACCGGCGCGAACTTCGACCGCGACCGAAATGAAGGTTTTCGAGTCGACGCAGTCGATGGTGAAGGCTTCGAACCCGACGTGGCAACACCCGTCCTGCCGACCACCGATGGGCGCGAAGATGACGATCAGCTCGAATCGGACATTTCCGTTGCACTCGAGGCCTTCGACGACAGCGTGCTGACCGGTCTCGACATCCATGTCGATGGCCATGTCGTGACCCTGCGCGGCTCGGTCGACACGGCCGAAGAGCGCCGCGCCATCGAGCTCAAGGTTTTAGGCGTGCGCGGTGTCAGCGAGGTCAAGAACTTCATCACCACGCTCGGCGTCGACAGCCACATTCCCGACGACGCCGAATGATAAGGGATTGAAATCACGGCAACAAAAAACCCGGCTCGAAGGCCGGGTTCTTTTTTGGTGCGGTCGAGAAGACTCGAACTTCCACGGGTTGCCCCACAGCGACCTCAACGCTGCGCGTCTACCAATTCCGCCACGACCGCATCGTGGTAGGCGCCGAATTGCTCCGGCGGGGCTGCATGTAGCAAAAGCCTCTGGGGTCCACAAGCCCGCCGTGACAGATTTTTGAAAATTCGTCACGGGCGGTGGAAAAGCCCTCAAGATCGGCGGGACGCCTGCCCTTGAACTGCCGGGCTTTTCTTGCCAAATACAGGGAAAACAAGGCTTTTCGCCAATCCACAGCCCAAGGCAGTTTCCATGCTCCGCACAGATCTCGATCACACCATGCAGGCCCGCGATGGCTCTCCGCCCGTGCGCTGGCGAGTCTCGGACAGTCTCGTGGATTACGAGGATGCCGTTGCAGAGATGGAGCGGCAGGTGGCGCTGATTGCCGACGGTGAGGCCGACGAACTGGTCTGGCTCGTCGAGCACCCTCCCCTCTATACGGCGGGCACCAGCGCAGACACGAAAGACCTGATCGAGCCGGACCGTTTCCCCGTCTTTGCCACCGGTCGCGGCGGCGAATACACCTATCACGGCCCGGGTCAGCGGGTGGCCTATGTCATGCTCGACCTGAAGCGCCGTCGCCAGGATGTGCGGGCCTATGTGGCAGCACTGGAAGAAGTGGTGATCCGGACGCTCGAGAGCATGAACGTCAAGGGCGAGCGCCGCGAGGACCGCGTCGGCGTCTGGGTCCGGCGGCCGGAGAAGCCTGTTTTGCCCGACGGCACGATGTCCGAGGACAAGATCGCTGCCCTCGGCATCCGGCTGCGTCGCTGGGTGAGCTTTCACGGACTGTCGATCAATGTCGACCCGGACTTGAGCCATTTCACCGGCATCGTGCCATGCGGCATCTCGGCCTATGGCGTGACGAGCCTCGTCGATCTCGGTCTGCCTGTGATGATGGCGGATGTCGACATGCGGCTGCGGGAAGCGTTCGAAGAGGTTTTCGGGCCGACCGTGATGGAGGGCTGACGCCTCAGGCGCGGCCCATCACCGGTCCGTCGAGATCGCCCGACTTGCGGCGGCGCTCGTCTTTCTCTTCATAGGATTCGATCTGTCGGGCGATCTTTTCGATCAGCCTGCCCGTCTCGAGATGCGCCTCGGTCAGGCGCTGCAGATCGAGTTTCAGCGCCTCGAGCGGCAGGTCCCCGCTTTCCTGGATCGGCCCGGAGCCGACACCCGTCATCAGCCACATCGGAGAAACGCCCAGGATACCCGCCAGATCGATCAGGCTGGAGGGGCGCGGCTCGGCGCGATCGGCTTCCCAGGCGAGCAGGCTTTCGCGCTTCACGCCGATCCGGTTGGCGACATCGGCAAGCGACAGCCCTGAGGCATCGCGCGCCGCAGACAGGCGCCCGCCCAGCGTGTCATCGCTCGAATCCGTCATTCGGTGATAGTTTTCGCGTGCCGGCATCGCGACCTCCTGATCGTTCGGGATCCGCCGCGCATCGCTGTCGACGGATAACAAAGTTCCGATCTCACATCGCTATATTAGCCGATACGAAGACCCCACATCTGCCCCGGGACGCCACCAACCTGTACAAAACCGCCGTGTGGGGCCGTCCGAAAGAAGCATACAAACATGCGGGCAACGCGGAAGCCGACCCTTTGTTCCAAATTTCTTTTGCTTGATTGCGCCTGCCCGCCGTGCTTGGTCACGCCCCACAACCACACTCCCTTTTTCCAGAGTCGCCACAATGCAGGCTTCGCCTTCCAGTCCTTTCCGCGGCATGGTCTTGATGGCGGGATGCATGCTCGTGCTTCCCGTGATGGATGCCATCGCCAAATACATGGCGAATGTGGAGGGCATGTCGCCGGGACAGATCACCTTCTATCGTTTCTTCTTCCAGCTGGCTTCCGTGCTCCCGGTGCTCCTAGCGCTCAATGGCCTCAGCGCCTTTTCCGCCAAGCGTCCCTGGGTCAACCTGTTACGCGGTGCAATTCACGGCGCCGCCAGCCTGATGTTTTTTATGGCGGTCAAATACATGCCGCTGGCGGACGTCTTTGCGATCTATTTCGTCGAACCTTTCATCCTGACGGCCATGTCGGCGATCTTCCTGAAGGAGAAGGTGGGCTGGCGGCGCTGGCTGGCCATCGCCGTCGGCTTCGGCGGTGCGATGATCGTCATCCAGCCGAGCTACGAGGTCTTCGGCCTGACGGCCCTCCTCCCGGTCGCCTGCGCCTTTCTCTATGCCCTCTACATGTTCCTGAACCGCGCCATCGGTGAATCCGATTCGCCGATGACCATGCAGACCATGGCGGGCATCGGCGGAACGCTGTTCATGGCGGGCGCCTTGATGGCGGGGACGGCTGCGGGTGACGCGGACTTTGCAATCTCGCTCCCCGATTCGACGCTTGGCCTCGGGCTTCTGATCCTGCTGGGCGCCATCTCCGGCTATATCCATCTGCTCGTGGTCCGCGCTTTCCGGATGGCGACGCTCTCGGTCCTGGCGCCGTTTCAGTATTTCGAGATCATCGCCGCCGTCGCCCTCGGCTATCTGCTGTTCGATGACTTTCCGACCCCGTCGAAATGGCTCGGCATCGTGATCATCGTCGGCTCTGGCCTGTTCATCCTCTGGCGCGAGCAGAAGCGGGCCTCTCCTGCACAGCTGGTGGCAGAGGCGGGTTGAGCAAGATCAGGCAATCGGTCGCATTTTACCGATTCTGCCCACCAGATCGTAAGGTCTGTCGTTTAGTCTGGCGCTCATCATCCTCACCATCGGGAGAGCCCTCTTGGCGACTTATCAGGCCGCAGTCTTTCTGGCCGCGTTCAATCTCGCCTTGCTATGGCTCCTGATGGCAGCGCCCCTGGGCCGCCGGACAATCCGTGTCAGCCGCGTCATCCGGGAGCGCCCCGAAGAGCTCTGGAACATCACCCGGCCGGCCGGCAACCAGACAGCCTGGCATCCGAATGTGATCTCGGTCGAGCCTGTGCAGGGAAAGCCGGACCTCGTCGAATTCGCCTATAAACATCCTGACAGGCACGGGCGCCCGAGCCGACGCACCATGATCGTGGACCGGACAGCGAGAACGGCCGCCGGCTGTTTCTCCTGCGATCTGCGCGTTGTCGGCGACAGCACACTCGACCAGACCTTCTGGGAAGGCTACCGGGAAAGCCGCAAGGTGGAGCGCGCGCCGCTCGGCAGCCGGGTCACCTTCGAGCAGACCGACAATTACCGCGGGCTTGCTTTCTATCTCTTCCGCCGCATGGCACTCGCCCGCGAACTGGTCTCGCTGCAGGATCACGTCGAGCAGCGCCGCAGCCATGGCTTGCTGCATTTCGAGCACCCGCTCTGGCAGACGGTGCTGGTGATCGTGTCGACACTCCTGCTCTGGCCATTCTTCAGCCTGACCGCGACCGGACTGATGATGTCGGTCTTCCTGACCCTGGTCATCCTGCTGCATGAACTCGGTCACATGGTCGCCTATCGCGCCTTCGGTCATCCCAGCGTGCGCATGATCTTCGTGCCGCTGCTCGGCGGGATCGCGATTGGCGGACGCCCCTATAACAGCCATTTCGAGGTGGCGACTTGCGCCCTGATGGGCGCTGGCTTCTCCGCCCTTCTCGTCCCGATCCTGATCGCGGCGCATGAATCGGCGCAAGGGATTCCCCACTCCGTCGCCATGGATGGGCCGGCACTGGTCTTCCTCGTCATTCTCGGCGCCTTCAATTTGCTCAATCTGCTGCCGACCTACCGGTTCGACGGCGGCCAGGTCTTGCGACAGGTGTTCGAGGGACAAAAGGCACTTGCCGTGACAAGCTTCGTCGTCACCGCCGTCATCCTCTGGACCGGATGGCGGATCGGCCTCGGCGCACCCATGCTGATCGGCGGCCTCGCAATCTTCATCCTGCTCAGCATGATCCGGACAAAATCCATCAAGCCGCGCGAAGCCCTGGTGCCGATGAACGCCCCAGAGCGCCTGATGACCGGCTTCGGCTATTACGCGGCACTCGCCATTCACGCCTATGCCGTCATCTATGCCTGTGACAGGCTGTTTGCCTGACCGGATCGGCGATCCCGCCGCTTGACAGAACGGCCGGCTCGGGCTCCAACGGGCCCATGGACAAGACCAAAGCACCCCTCTCCGCCGGCTACCACGACGTCGCGCCAGAAATGCTGGCGACGATCGTGACCTGCCTTGAAATGACGGCCCGACCCGATCCGCGACCGAACCCGCCGGCCGACGGCATTTCGGTGGAGCGCTGGATTGCGCCGACGCTTGATGAATACCGTAGCCTTTACCGCAGGGTCGGCGAGGATTGGCTCTGGGTGTCCCGAGCCGTCGTGGAAGACGACCGGCTGAGGGCGATCATCGAAGACCCCGCAGTCGAGATCTACACCATGATGCGCGACGGCGAGCGGCTCGGGCTTCTGGAGCTGGACTTTCGCGAACCCGGGCAATGCGAACTCGCCTTTTTCGGTCTGGACCAGAGCCTGATCGGTACTGGCGCCGGGCGCATCCTGATGAATGTCGCGATCGACAAGGCCTGGGAGAAACCGATCTCCCGCTTCTGGGTGCATACCTGTCATCTCGACCATCCGGCGGCACTTGCCTTCTACCAGCGCTCCGGATTTCGCCCCTACAAGCGCATGGTCGAGATCTCCGAAGACCCACGCCAGACCGGGAAACTGAGAGCCGATGCGGCTGCGCATTTCCCTGTTCTTCGCGCGCAATAGCCAAGAAAAATCAGACTATTGAGAAAATCCGGTTCTGCTCTTGAGCCGGATGGTGCAGCCGTGCGAAAGTCCGCGCCAACGATTTGTCAGGGAGATAAACCATGGATGTCCGCGCCGCCGTTGCCACCCAGGCTGGGAAGCCGCTCGAAGTCATGACCGTTCAGCTCGAAGGCCCGCGCGCCGGCGAGGTACTGATCGAGGTGAAGGCGACCGGCATCTGCCATACCGACGACTTCACGCTGTCGGGTGCGGATCCGGAAGGCCTGTTTCCGGCCATTCTCGGCCATGAAGGTGCGGGCATCGTCGTCGATGTTGGCCCCGGCGTAACCTCGGTGAAGAAGGGTGACCATGTCATTCCGCTCTACACGCCGGAATGCCGCGAATGCTATTCCTGCCTGTCCCGCAAGACCAACCTCTGCACGGCGATCCGCTCCACCCAGGGCCAGGGCCTGATGCCCGATGGCACCAGCCGCTTCTCGATCGGCAAGGACAAGATCCACCACTATATGGGCTGCTCGACCTTCGCGAATTACACGGTCCTGCCGGAAATCGCGGTGGCCAAGGTCAATCCGGACGCGCCCTTCGACAAGATCTGCTACATCGGCTGCGGCGTCACGACCGGCATCGGCGCCGTGATCAACACAGCCAAGGTCGAGATCGGCTCGACCGCGATCGTCTTCGGTCTCGGCGGGATCGGTCTGAACGTGCTGCAGGGCCTGCGCCTTGCCGGTGCCGACATGATCATCGGCGTCGACATCAACCCCGACCGCAAGGAATGGGGCGAGAAGTTCGGCATGACCCACTTCGTCAACCCGAAGGAAGTCGGCGACGACATCGTGCCCTATCTCGTCAACATGACCAAGCGCGGCAACGACCTGATCGGCGGCGCGGACTACACCTTCGACTGCACCGGCAACACCAAGGTGATGCGCCAGGCGCTCGAAAGCTCGCATCGCGGCTGGGGCAAGTCCGTGATCATCGGCGTGGCCGGCGCCGGCCAGGAAATCTCGACACGTCCCTTCCAGCTGGTCACCGGCCGCAACTGGATGGGCACGGCTTTCGGTGGCGCACGCGGCCGCACCGACGTGCCGAAGATCGTCGACTGGTACATGCAGGGCAAGATCCAGATCGACCCGATGATCACCCACACCATGCCGCTCGAAGACATCAACAAGGGTTTCGACCTGATGCACAAGGGTGAATCGATCCGCGGCGTCGTGGTCTATTGATGTCTGCGCCTTACAGCGTTGACGTGCGGAGGCTCGACGAGTTCTCCGCCGTCGATCTCTACGCCATGCTGAAGCTGCGCGTCGATGTCTTTGTCGTCGAGCAGCATTGCCCCTATCCCGAACTCGACGGCAACGATGTCGACTGCCTGCATCTCAGGCTGCTTGATGGCGATGATCTTCTAGCCTGTGCACGGCTGTGGCGTCCGACACCGGAGCATCATCCCCGCATCGGCCGCGTAGCGGTCTCGCCGGATCATCGCGGCAAGCGGCTGGGTGAAGCGTTGATGCGCGAGGCGATTTCCGAGGTGGGGAAGCGTCATCCCGGTGAGCCGATCGAGATTTCGGCGCAGAGCCATTTGCAGAAATTCTACGGGTCGTTGGGGTTTCAGGTGATCTCGGAGGAGTATCTGGAGGACGGGATTCCGCATGTGGATATGCTGCGGCGGGGATAGGTTTTCACGGTCTTTTTCGAGAGATGGCTGGTTGTGCGTGTTCATGCTAGATTAGTATGATCTCCGGGAGTTGACGTCATGAAGCAAGACCGCATTGTGTTGGACGACAGACAAGCTGCTCTGGTCGAGCGCTTGGTGGAGTCAGGCAGGTTCAGTTCAACCACAGACGTCATCGGTTACAGCCTTGATCTGCTCGAGCAGCGCGAGGCGGCGGCAGGACAATTCCTATCTGAACTGCAGGATGAAGCCGTTCGGGGACTGGAGAGCGGCCCAGCAGCCGACATGGAATCTGCGGAGGAACTCATCTCCATGTTTCGCAAACGGCGTTGAGCTATGGCCCGGATCCGGCGACGACCGCTCTTCGTCGAGGATCTCAATGCTATCTGGAGGTTTGTCGCTTTCGACAACGAAGCGGCCGCCGAACGGCTGGTACGCGAACTAGAAGAACGCTACGTTATGCTGGCAGAAAGGCCTCTACTCGGCGTGCAACGTTTCCCGAGGTACCCGGCCATGCGCCTCTTCCCCTTCCGCCGATACCTGATTATCTATCAGCCACTCGACACCGGGGACGGGATCGAGCTCATCCGTCTCCTGCATGCGGCGCGAGACTATCGCAGATTCTTTGACGACTGATCCCCATGCCCGAAATCTATGTCGATGCCGATGCCTGTCCGGTGAAGCCGGAGATCCTGAAGGTCGCCGAGCGGCATGATCTGCCCGTGACCTTTGTCGCCAATTCAGGTCTGCGCCCCTCGCGCGATCCGATGGTCAAGAATGTCATCGTGTCAGGCGCTTTCGATGCGGCGGATGACTGGATTGCCGAGCGCTGCGGCGAAGGCGATATCGTCGTCACCGCCGATGTGCCGCTCGCCGGTCGATGCGTGGCCGCTGGTGCACTGGTGACCGGGCCGACCGGACGCATCTTCGACACCGCCAATATCGGCATGGCGACCGCGATGCGCGACCTTGGGGCACATTTGCGCGAGACGGGCGAGAGCAAGGGCTACAATGCAGCCTTTTCGCCGCGTGACCGCTCGGCCTTTCTGGAAACGCTCGACCGGCTCTGCCGCCGCGTCAAGAAATAAGCCTTCAAAGGCTCAAGCATAAGGACAGATCCCCATGAACATCCTTTCCCAGAACACCGCCTTCGGCGGCATGCAGGGCGTCTTCTCGCATCAGTCGGAAGCGACCGGCACCGAGATGACCTTCGCGGTCTTCGTGCCACCCCAGGCGATCGCCGAGAAGCGGCCCGTGCTCTGGTATCTCTCCGGCCTGACCTGCACCCATGCGAACGTGATGGAAAAGGGCGAGTATCGCCGCATGGCCGCCGAACTCGGCCTGATCGTGGTTTGCCCGGATACCAGCCCGCGCGGCAATGATGTGGCCGACGAACTCACCAACTGGAAGATGGGCAAGGGTGCAGGCATGTATCTCAATGCCACGGAGAAGCCCTGGGCCGAGCACTACCAGATGTATTCCTACATCACGGAAGAACTACCGGCCCTGATCGCCGAACAGTTCCGCGCCGACATGGACCGCCAGGGCATTTTCGGCCATTCCATGGGCGGCCATGGTGCCATGACGATTGCGCTGAAGAATTCGCAGCGCTTCAAGAGCTGCTCGGCCTTCGCCCCCATCGTCAATCCGCTGACCGCCGACTGGACGCAGGATGCGTTCGAAAAGTATCTCGGCGCGGATCGTGCCAAATGGCGGGAATACGACGCCTGCGCGCTGGTCGAAGACGGCGCCCGCTTCCCGGAATTCCTGATCGACCAGGGCAAGGCCGACAGCTTCCTCGAGACAGGACTCGCGCCGTGGAAATTCGAGGAGGCAATCAAGGGCACCGAGATCGGCCTGACGCTCCGTATGCACGAGCGTTACGACCACTCCTACTACTTCATCTCGACCTTCATGGAGGACCATTTGAAGTGGCATGCGGAACGGCTGGGGTGAGCTATAGGCGAAATGCCGTCATGCTCGTCCTCGGGTCAAACCCGAGGATGTCCCGAGCATCCGCTATCGTTAAATCGGGTCAGACATCAGTAGATCCTCGGGACAGGCCCGAGGATGACGACGGCTTTGCTCTGTCGCAGTCAGGCTAACCTCACCCATGCCCATGCCGGTGATGCAGGTCCGGATAATGCGGATGTTTGTGGCGGACCGGCGCATGGCGATGCCAGTGGGAATGCGGCTCTGTGACGGGGCCATCATGGTCATGGCTGTGATGGTCGTCATGGCTGTGGAGATGATCGTGCTCGATTGGATCATGCACATGCTCATGCTCGTGCCGTTCCGACAGATGCAGCCACAGGCCGATGCCCATCAGCAGGGCTGCAGCGACCAACGATAGGGTCACCGCTTCACCGAAACCGATGACGGCGATCAGGGCGCCGATGAAGGGCGCGAGCGAGAAATAGGCGCCGGTGCGTGCGGTGCCGAGATGGCGCAGCCCCAGCATGAACATGACAAGACTGACGCCGATGCCGAGGAAGCCGACGATGGCTCCGCTGGCGATCACGGAGAGCGAAGGAAGCGTTGCGCCAAGGGATAACGCCAGCACAACGTTTGTGCCACCAGCAGCGAGCCCCTTGATCATCGCGATCTGCACCGGATCGGCAGAGGAAAGCTTGCGGGTGAGATTGTTGTCGATGCCCCAGCAGAGGCAGGCCGCCGCAATCCACAAACCACCCGGATCGAGTTGGAACGCGCCGCCATCGAATGACAAAACGACCGCCCCCAGCAGGATGGCAAGCGCGCCGATCAACAGGCGCCGGTCGACATTTTCGCGAAACACCAGCCAGGCGATCAGCATGGTCGCAAGGCCCTCGAGGTTGAGGAGCAGGGAAGCCGAGGAGGCTGTCGTCAGCGACAGGCCGAGCATCAGGAAGAGCGGAGCCAAGATGCCACCGAAGGTCACGACAGCCGCAAGCCAGGGCAAATCGGGACGCGAGAGCGGCGCTTCGACGCGAGCAAGGCCGATCAGGGGCCGGCCCCAGTGCACGAACGCCAGGCCCAATCCGGCACCGAGATAGAGGATACCGGCGAGCAGCCACGGATCGACGCTGCCGAGCAGCCATTTCGACAGGGGCGCCGAGGCACCGAAGAGTATGGCCGAGCCAAGGGCCAGCGGCACGCCGGGGATGAGATGGGAGTGGGAATGGTCCATGCGTCGAGTTTAGCGGGAATGTCGAAACGGTACAGCCCGATTCATCCCGTGCCGGTCAATCCCGTCACAAACGCACTGCCGCCGTGATCCGACATAGCCGCCGGGCGCTGTCCTGGACGGGGCAGTCCGGGCACTTGCCACCGTCGAACAGGTGAAACCTTCGTAGATCCTCGGCACAAGGCCGAGGATGACGACGGAAACGCTTGCGTCCTTCACCCCCGCCGATAGACGAACCGCTCGAAATCCGCCGCCTTGCCGCGCCCGGTAATGTCGAAGGCAAACATGCCGGCAAAGGCGCCGGTGAAGGAGCCGTGTTCGCCGAAGCCGCCTTCGTCGGAGACGACGCCGGCATCAAGGACCGGGCCGATGGCTTGCCATTCGCCCTCGCCTGCCAATCGCCAGAAGAATTGCAGGTCGTTGTCGGTGATCTCCATGGCGAGGTCGATGACCCCATCGGGGATGGATTGGCCCATGCCAATCGGGAAGGTGAGATTGCCGGAAGGATAGTCGCCAAGGCAGGACAGGATGATCAGCGATCGCCCGAGCTGTTCGTCCGTGGAAACGCCGAGCGCGTGAAATTTGTAGCGATTGTAGTAATGCGTCAGGCCCGCGACCTGCTGATAGGTTTCGGGCGCAAATTCGAGCCGTGTTTCGGCGCGGAAGCGGTGATGCTCCTGACGGCGGCCTATCAGTGACTGCTCGAACCAGGAGCCGATGCTTTCGCGGCCGAAGAGGCGCAAGCGCCCTGCCCGCTCGCTCAGGCTGAACAGGCGCTCCGGCTGCGGAGTGCGCAGCCACTGGAACTCCTTCGGTAAGTCGGCGCTGTCGAATGTCCTGACGCTCTCGACCGGTTCTTCGCGTTTGACGGCACCCTGGGGCCCCGGCACCTCGACGGATGGCACGACGCCGCCCTGTTCGAGATAGAGCCAGCCGTCGTCCTTCCAGACGCATTTCTGCAGGCCCGTTTCGCGGCCGAGCGTGCAGCGGCGCTTCGGGGCCATGGGCCGGCCGCAGAGATGGGTGTGGTAAACGTCGCCCTCTGTCGTCTCGACATATTGGCCGTGCCCGGCGCGCTGCAAGACGGCGTCGGGCGCATCTTTCGACGTGATGAGATGCGTGTTCGGATGCATCTCGTAGGGCCCGTCGATCGAACGCGAGCGCGCCATGGTGACAACATGGTCGTAGCCGGTGCCGCCCTCGGCGGTCGTCAGGTAATACCAGCCATTGCGCTTGAAGAGATGCGGACCTTCGACGAGACCTAGGCTGCTGCCCTCGAAGATGTTCTTGATCGGGCCGGTGAGCCTTTGCGTCTCCGAGTCCCATTCCTGCAGCAGGATGCCGTCGAACTTGGCGTGGCCGATGGTGTTGCGGGCTTCGGGGCGGTGGTTCCACTGCATGTTGGTGAACCACTTTCGGCCGTCATCGTTATGGAAGAGCGAGGGGTCGAAGCCGGAGGAATTGACATAGATCGGATCGGACCATGGGCCTTCGATCGCGGGTGCCGTGACGATATAGTTGTGCGCGTCCTTGAAGGAGCCTTCGAAGCGTTTGACGTCGGTATAGACGAGCCAGAATTGGCCATCGGCATAAGAGAGGCACGGCGCCCAGACACCGCAGCTATCCGGGTTGCCGCGCATGTCGAGCTGGCTCGCACGATTGAGCGGACGGGTTACGAGGTCCCAGTTCACCAGATCGCGCGAGTGATGGATCTGCACGCCCGGATACCATTCGAAGGTGGAGGTGGCGATGTAGTAATCCTCGCCCACACGGCAGATCGAGGGATCCGGATTGAAGCCCGGCAGGATGGGGTTGATGATCATGGCGTGTGGTTCCTCCTCCGCAGTTACCTCTCCCCCTGCGGGAGAGGAAGAAAAATCAGGGTCTTAGCCGAAGGCTCAAGCCCTAGATTTTTCAGGAGAGGGGCTGCCTGACTGACAAGCCCCTCTCTTGGGATTTCTAGCACTTAGCTCACGCTAAGCTGCTGAAATCCCGTTCTCCCCCGCAAGGGGGAGATGAGTCGCTGGCCGCTGTACCACCTCCCCCTTGAGGGGGGAGGTCGCCGCAAAGCGGCGAGTGGGGGTGATTTCCGGGAGTTTGACATCGCCATTCGACGCTAAACTCTTCCACGTCACCCCACCCCGGAGCTACGCTCCGACCCTCCCCCTCAAGGGGAGGGTGTTTCGTTACTTCTTCTTCCGCGGCGGGCCTTTGCGCTCGGCAGAGGCGGCCCAGATGTTGATGTCGGCGTCCTTGGCGAAGACGTCTATTTCGGCCAGTTCTTCCGCCGTGAAATCCGGCGTTTCGATCGCCTTGACGCAGTCCTCGACCTGAGAGGGCTTTGACGCGCCGATCAGCGCAGTGGTGATGTGGCCGCCGCGCAGGACCCAGGACAGCGCCATCTGCGCCAGCGTCTGGCCGCGTTTCTCGGCGATGCGGTTCAAGCCCCGAATGTTTTCGAGATTGCGCTCGTTGAGAAAGCCCGGGTCGAGCGACTTGTCCTGCGTCGCGCGGGTGCCTTCGGGGATACCGTTCAAGTATTTCGAGGTCAGCATGCCCTGCGCGAGCGGTGAGAAGACGATCGAGCCGACGCCGAGCTCTTCGAGCGTGTCGATCAGACCGTCTTCCTCAATCCAGCGATTGATCATCGAATAGCTGGGCTGATGGATGAGAAGCGGCGTCCCCAGGCTCTTCAGGATCTCGTAGGCTTCGCGGGTGCGCTTCGAATTGTAGGAGGAAATGCCAACATATTGCGCCCTGCCCGATCGCACGATGTGGTCGAGCGCGCCGCAGGTTTCCTCAAGCGGCGTGTCGGGATCGAACCGGTGCGAATAGAAGATGTCGACATAGTCGAGACCCATGCGCTTCAGGCTCTGGTCGCAGGAGGCGATGATGTATTTGCGGCTGCCCCACTCGCCGTAGGGGCCGGGCCACATATTATAGCCGGCCTTGGACGAGATGATCAGCTCGTCGCGATAACCGCGGAAGTCCGTGCGCAGGATCTCTCCGAAGGCTTCTTCCGCCGAGCCGGGCGGCGGGCCGTAATTATTGGCGAGGTCGAAATGGGTGATGCCGAGGTCAAAGGCCTTTTGGCAGATCGCCCGCTTCGTGGCATGCGGGGTGTCCTGGCCGAAATTGTGCCAGAGCCCCAGCGAGATCGCCGGCAGCTTCAGCCCGCTCTTGCCGCAGCGATTATAGGTCATCCGCTCATAGCGGTTTTCGGCGGGGGTGTAGGTCATGGATGGTTCTCTCCCGGATGCAGACGCTTCATACTTGCCCCTCATCCCCCTGCCGGGACCTTCTCCCCGCAAGCGGGGAGAAGGAGCAAGACGCCGGCCACACCGGCCTTCTCCCCGCTTGCGGGGAGAAGGTGGCGGCAGCCGGATGAGGGGCTAAGACACGAACCTTATCTAAGCAGAGCCTGCGCTTCGTCGATACCCAGAGCCGCTGGTTGGGTGCAGGTTGTCGACAGAGTTACGAATTCACCTGTTTCGCCCGATTTCAGGATCGACACCATGACATCGACACCATGCAGGGTCCGGTCGAGCGAGCAGCGGGCATCGCGGCCTTCGAGGATGGCGACCGCCATGTCGGCAAGGCCGGCCGTGCGATAATTGGCGCGCGGCCCCTGCGGGCTTTCCTGGTTATTGCGACCGAAGGGATGATCCCAGGCTTCGAGCGGCTGGATGTTCTTGTCGCGACCGGAGGCCTCGACGACACCGCCGAAGAAGTTCGGGTCCGGTACATAGAGCGAGCCGTCCGTGCCATAGAGTTCCATATTGGCGTGGCGGTGGCTCCAGACGTCCCAGCTGGCGGAGAGCGTGATCGTCGCGCCGTTCTGGAATTCGAGCAGCGCATGGATGTTCGTCGGCGTCTTGACCGGGATCGTCTCGCCATTGCGCGGCTGGCTGGTGATCGTGCGGGTCTCGTTCGCCATCGAGGTGAGAGCCGCCACACGCTTCACCGGACCGATCAGGTTGATCAGGTTGGCGATGTAATAGGGGCCGAGGTCGAGGACCGGGCCGCCGCCGGGCAGGAAGAAGAAGTCCGGGTTCGGGTGCCACATCTCCATGCCGGGGCTCATGACATGGCAGGTGCCGGAGGTGACGCGACCGATGCCGCCCTTGTCGATATAGGCCCGCGCCAGCTGATGCGCACCGCCAAGGAAGGTGTCGGGCGCGCAGCCGACGGACAGACCCTTGGCCTTGGCAATCGCCCGCAGGTCTTCGCCCTGCTCGAGCGAAAGCACCAGCGGCTTTTCCGAATAGACGTGTTTGCCGGCTTCGAGGATGCGCTTGGAAACCGGATAATGCGCATCCGGGATCGTCAGGTTGACGACGATGTCGACCTCGTCATTGGCCAGAAGTTCATCGATGGTCTGTGCCTTGACGCCGTATTCGGCAGCCCGGGCTTCTGCCGCAGCCGGATTGATGTCTGCGCAGGCGACAACCTTCAGGCCGCGAAACAGCGGCGCCAGCGAGAAGTAGGTGGTGGAGATATTGCCGCATCCGATGATGCCGACGCCGAGTTCGCGTGCCATGGAAATGTCCTGCTTGCTGCGAGTGGTTCAGTAGGTCTTGAAGGAGGCGATCGAGCGGGTGATCAGCCGGTCGATGTCCTTGGGATTGTCGTGTTCGACGACGAAATGCTTGACGCGCGTGGTCTTCAGCGCCGCAATCAGGCCCTTCCAGTCGACCGTGCCATGGCCGACATCGGCCCAGCCGTCTTCATCCGTGTTCTCGCCAGCTGGCGCGATATCCTTCACATGCACCGCGCTGATGCGCTTGCCGTAGCTTTCGATCCAGGCAAAGGGATCGGCCTTGCCGCGGATGACCCAGGCGATATCGGCTTCCCAGTCCAGTTCCGGACCGCCGGCAAAGATCTGCTCTTGCGGGGTCGAACCATCCGGGAGCGCCGCAAATTCGAAGTCGTGATTGTGCCAGCCGAAGACGAGGCCGGCATCGCGCAGCGGCTTGCCGGCGGCCTGCAGACGCTGGCCGAAAGCGAACCAGCCGGAGGCATCCGTCGGGCGCTGGTCGGGCATCAGATAGGGGCAGTAGACCGCTTCGATGCCAAGCGTCCTGGCGATCTTGATCACGCGAGCCGGATCATTCTCGATCATGTCGAGGCCGAAATGGGCGGTCGGCATGGTCAGGCTGTTGTCATCGAGCTCCTTGCGGAAGGCGTCGAGCTCGCCGTCGGCAAGCGAGGCGTAGAGCGCGCCGTAACCCTCGACCTCGCCGTAACCGGCAGCCTTGAGCTTCGGATAGATCTCGCTGAAGGGCTGGAAGTTGCGGGCGCTGTAGAGCTGAAAGCCGAGCGTGGTCATCGGGTAGTCCTCCTCGTTGATTCCTGGATCGGGCGCCCAGGGCCTTGATTGTCTCGCCTGTCAGTCCACCGACTGGCAGGTGTAGAGATCGTAGATGCGAAACTCCGGCAGCTTGCCTGCGGGCAGAGCCGTCTCCGGTGTAAAGATGATGCGGCGGCTCTCGCCGGCCGATAGATCGAAGGCATTGTCGGAATAGCGGCCCGGCGTGCGACTTTCGAGCATGACGAAGAGCGCAAGACCGTGAGCCGTGACCGTGACCTCGAAGGCACCGTCGACAGTCGGGGTGACCAAGGTCTCGATGCGGGAAGGCTCGAGATCGAGCGCCTTGTAGGTGCCGTTGAGAAAATGTCCCTCCCCGCTCATGCCGTTCGACGCGATGAAGCTCCAGGCGAGCAGACCGTCTGCCGGGATTTCGGTCGCATCGAGCGTGATCAGGGTTTCCGCAGCATCCGGCCCGCAATCGCCCTGCACGCTTTTGAGCGGAATACGATCCCCCGACAGCGTCAGCACGAAAAGGTTGGCGTCGATCGTCACGGTGTCGAGCGTGTCGTTGACCATCGAGAGCGTGATGACAGTGCCATCCTCCGAGGGAATGGCGGCGACGGCGACCGGCTGGAAGAAGCGGCGCACCATGTAATGCATGGCCTTCCAGCTGCCGCCGTAATCGAGGCTGGACCAGGAGGCGACCGGCCAGGTGTCGTTGAGCTGCCAGTAGATCGTCCCCATGCAATGGGGCTTCAGCGAGCGCCAGTATTCGACGGCGGTCTTGATGGCCAGCCCCTGCTGGATCTGGCTCAGATAGACGAAATTCGAAAAATCCTTGGGGAAGCGGAAATAGCGGAACATGGTGCCCGCGATCCGCTCGTTGCCGCCGGCATTTTTCTGGTGCAGCTCGATGACGGGCGAGGCAATGTTCATGTCCGCCTTGTCGGCGAAGCTCTCGATGACCGGCAGTGAAGTATAGGACTGGAAACCGAATTCCGAGCAGAAGCGCGGTTTGACAGTTCGGTAATTATCGAAACTCTTGTTCTCGTGCCAGACGGACCAGTAATGCATGTCGCCGGAACCATCGGCATGCCAGGCATCGCCGTAATCCAGGTAGCCAGAGGCCGGGCTCGAGGGCCACCAGATGCCCTGCGGGAACGACTTCTTGACCCCCTGCTCGATGACGCGGTTGAGCCGGTCATAGGCGACGAGATAGCGGTCACGGTTGTCACGGGATTCCGGGAACCAGGTGAGAGCGCCGACGAGTTCGTTGTCGCCGCACCAGATGACGATGGAGGCATGGCTGGAGAGCCGCTTGACCTGGTATTCGACCTCGTGGGCGACGTTGTCGAGGAAGTCGTCCGTGCAAGGATAGAGATTGCAGGCGAACATGAAGTCCTGCCAGACCATCAGACCGAGCCGGTCGCAGAGATCGTAGAACCAGTCGGCCTCGTAAAAGCCACCGCCCCAGATGCGGATCATGTTCATATGGGCGGCGACGGCGGAATTCAGGAGATCGGTCGTCTTCTCCTCCGACGAGCGCGAGAACAGCGCGTCGGCCGGGATCCAGTTGGCCCCGCGGCAGAAGATTTCGCGGCCGTTGACCTTGAGCGCAAAGCGGCTGCCGGCCTCGTCCGGATCGGTCAGAAGTTCGACCGTGCGCAACCCGATCTGGCGGGTGACGCTTTCCGTGGGGAGATCGACGGTAAGCGCATAAAGCGCCTGCTCGCCAGAGCCGGCCGGCCACCAGAGGCGCGGGTTCTCTATCTCGAAAACATGCACCACCTTCGTCTCGCCGGCGGCGATACCCACGTCGAGGCGCACACGCTCTTCATCGAGAGTGAAATGCACGGGCACGACAGCCGGCTCGACTGAATGGATGGTCGCGGTCACCTTCAGCTCGACGCGACCGTCGGTGTGATGGACCTGCTCGGTCTCCACGTGTTCAAGGCGTGCCGGGTCGAGTTTCTTGAGAGCCACCGTTCCGTAAAGCCCAAGGGGTGCGATCGCGATGTTCCAGTCCCAGCCGAAATGGCATTGCGGCTTGCGCAACATGTTGCCGTTCGGGATCGGGGAATTGGCGGTCGAATAGGGGATGTAGAAAGGCTGGCGTGCCTGCCGTTCGGCGCCGGCGGTGATGCTCGAATGGAAGACGATGCGGATGGTGTTTTCGCCCGGCTGCAGCGCGTGGCTGACATCCGGCCGATAGCGGCGGAAGCAGTTGTCGGCGGAGAGAACCGGCACGTCGTTGACGAAGACGACCGCGACCGTATCGAGATAGTCGATGTCGAGATACCAGCTGCCGGCGATATCGGGAACGACGACCTGACGCTCGATTACCCAGTCGCGCTCGGCGACCCACTGCACGACCTCCTCGTTGCGCCCGAAGTAGGGATCGGGGATCAGTCCTGCGGCCGTGAGCGCCGAATGCACATCGCCCGGCAGCGTGATTGCCGCCTGATGGTCGCCGTCGACAGACGAAAGACGCCATTCGCCGTGGAGATCGATGACGCCGCTATGGGCATTCTGGGTCATGACTGAAGTCCTGCAGAAGAAAAAGGCGCCCCGGTCACAGCCCGGGACGCAGGGGGGAAGGTGTCAGATGCGCTCTTCGGTCTCGGCATCGAAAAGAGAGGCGACTTCCATGTCGAAGCCGAGGCGAACCTTGGCGCCCGGTGCATAGCGGCGTGTGCCGCCGATGCGCACCGACATGGAATGGCCGGCATGCTTCAGCCAGAGCAGGTTATCCGCGCCCATCGGCTCCTCGATGTCGACCACCGCCTCATGCAGCTCGCCGATGCCGGTTTCCTCGTCCACTTTGATGTGTTCCGGGCGGACGCCGAGCACGACCTTGCGTCCGGCGGTCAGCGGCTCGCTGGCCTTGTAGCCCTTCATCGAGAAGAGCACATCATGGGTGCGGAAGAAGACCTCGCCGCCTTCATTGATCAAATCGCCCTCCAAGAAGTTCATCGAGGGCGAACCGATGAAGCCGGCAACGAAGAGGTTCTTCGGCTGGTTGTAGATCGTATTCGGATCGGCAAGCTGCTGAATGACGCCGCTTTTCATGATCGCGATGCGGTCGGCGAGCGTCAGGGCCTCGATCTGGTCATGGGTGACGTAGATCATCGTGTTCTTGAGGTTCTGGTGCAGGCGCTTGATTTCGACGCGCAGTTCCGAGCGCAGCTTGGCGTCGAGGTTCGACAGCGGCTCGTCGAACAGGAAGACGTCGACATCACGCACGAGTGCGCGCCCGATCGCCACGCGCTGACGCTGGCCGCCGGAAAGTTCCGACGGCTTGCGCTTCAGGAGCGGGCCGATCTGCAGGATGTCGGAGGCGCGCTCCACACGTCTTGCGATCTCATCCTTCGGCATCTTTGCGACCTGGAGGCCGAAGGACAGGTTCTTCTCCACCGTCATCTGCGGATAAAGCGCATAGGACTGGAAGACCATGCCGATGCCGCGGTCTTTCGGCTCTTCCCAAGTGACGTTCTTGCCCTTGATGAAGATCTGCCCGTCGGTCGGCTCGAGCAGACCGGCAATGCAGTTGAGCAGCGTGGACTTGCCGCAGCCGGACGAGCCGAGGAGAACGATGAACTCACCGTCGACGATGTCGAGATTGAGGTTCTCCAGCACCTTGACGGCGCCGAAGCTCAACGAGAGGTCCTTGATCGATACACTATGCGACATGAGCTTAACCCTTGACTGCGCCGGCGGCGATGCCCCGGACGAAGAGGCGTCCGGAAATGAAGTAGACGATGAGCGGCACGGCGCCGGTCAGAAGTGTCGCGGCCATGTTGACGTTGTATTCCTTCACGCCCTGGACCGAGTTGACGATGTTGTTGAGCTGAACCGTCATCGGGTAGTATTCCGGTCGGGTGAAGACCACGCCGAACAGGAAGTCGTTCCAGATGCCGGTGATCTGCAGGATCATGGCGACCACGAAGATCGGCAGCGACATCGGCAGCATGATCCTCAGATAAATCTGCCAGAACCCTGCCCCGTCGATACGCGCGGCCTTGAACAACTCTTCCGGCAGCGAGGTGAAATAGTTGCGGAAGAGAAGCGTCAGGATCGGCATGCCGAAGATGGTGTGCACGATGACGAGACCGGTCAGCGTACCGTAGATGCCGAGTTCGCGCAGCACGATGACGATCGGATAGATCATCACCTGATACGGGATGAAGGCGCCGATGATCAGGATCGTGAAGAAGAGTTCCGCACCCTTGAAGCGCCAGTTGGCCAGCGCATAACCGTTGACCGAGGCGATCAGGATCGAGATCAGCGTGGAGGGCACGGTGATCCGCACGGAGTTCCAGAAGCCGCGCGACAGACCATCGCAATTGAGGCCGGTGCAGGCGGTGGCCCAGGCTTTCACCCAGGGCTCGAAAGTGATCTCGACCGGCGGCGAGAAGATGTTGCCGAGGCGGATCTCCGGCATGCCCTTGAGCGACGTCACGACCATCACGTAAAGCGGGATCAGGTAGTAGATCGCAAAGAAGATCAGCGAGCCGTAGAGCATGATGTTGCGGGACGAGAACGCCCGCTTCGGCTTGGCGCCACGGGGGCCCGTCGCGACATGATCGGAGACGGCATCGAAACCGGCGGCGGTAGCGTTAAGGGAACCGGGATTAGCCACGCTTCTTTCCTCCGAATTCGAGATAGGCCCAGGGGATGATCACGATCGCGACCGTGAGCAGCATCATGGTCGAGGCGGCAAAGCCCTGGCCGAGATTCTGTGCCTGGAACATGTAGTCGTAGACGTATTTTGCCGGCACTTCGGACGCGATGCCCGGGCCGCCACTGGTCTGGGCGACGACAAGGTCATAGAGGCGAACGATGCCCGAGGTGATGATCACGAGCGTGGTGATGAAGACCGGACGCATCATCGGGATGATGATGAAGACATAGGTCTTCCACATCGGGATCCCGTCGACGCGCGAGGCCTTCCAAATGTCCTCGTCGATGCCGCGCAAGCCCGCGAGCAGCAGGCACATCACGAGCCCCGTGCCCTGCCAGAGGCCGGCGATCAGGATTCCGTAGATGACGATCTCGGAATTATAGAGCGGATTGAAGGTGAAGGTCTCCCAGCCCAACGAGCGGACGATCGACTGCACCCCGAAATCCGGGTTCAGGATCCACTGCCAGACGAGACCGGTCACGATGAAGGAAAGCGCGAAGGGATAGAGGAAGATCGTGCGGAACGCGTTTTCGAAACGGATTTTCTGGTCCATCAGGGCCGCGAGCACGAAGCCGATCACGATCGAGAAGATCAGCGACAGGATACCGTAAATCGCGAGATTCTGGATGGAGGTGACCCAGCGCGGCGCATCCCAGAGGCGCTCATACTGGTCGAAGCCGACGAAGCTTGCCCGCGGCAACAGCTTTGAATTGGTGAAGGAATAGACGATCGTCCAGATCGTGCCTCCGAGGAAGATGACCAGCGCGGTCAGCACCATCGGGATGGAGGCGATCTTGGCATTCAGATTGCGAAACAGCTTGTTGGGTCGACCGGCATGCGACGCGCTCGCCATGGGTCAGTCCTCCTCGTCCTGGACACGGGCTGCCAGCCAAGACCGTCACGCTGAAACGCACACGCTTCCCGCACACGGCCGGCGGACGGGCGCATGCGCCCTACCCGGTCGATAATGGCCAATTTCCGGCCAGGGTTTTGAGCCCTGGCCGGACAGGTCACCCGCGATTACTCGGCGGAAGCGATGATGTCGGCGAAGCGCTTCTGCGCATCCTCGACAGTCATGGACGGATTGGCGAAGAACTCGGAGAAGAGATCTTCCTTCTGCTTCTGGCTGTCGGCCGAAAGCAGCTGGTCGGTGCCCTGGATGACATTGCCCTTGGCGAGAATGTCGAGGCCCTTCTTCATGCAGTCGTTGGCGGCTGCCAGATCGACATCGCCGCGAACCGGCAGCGAGCCCTTCTTCAGGTTGAAGGCAACCTGCGTGGCAGGTGCCAGCAGGGTTGCTGCAAGCACGTCCTGCGCGGCAGACTTGGCTTCGTCGTCGACGGCCGGGAAGTAGAAGGCATCACCACCGGTGGAGATGATTTCGTTCACACCGAGGCCCGGAAGGCAGGTGTAATCCTTGCCAGCAACCTGACCGGCAAGCGCGAACTCACCCTGAGCCCAGTCACCCATGATCTGGCCGCCGGCCTTGCCGGTGATGACCAGATTGGTGGCCTGGTTCCAATCCTGAACGTTGGAGCCCTTGGACATGCGACGGGCATCGTCGGCAGCCTTGAACACCTTGGCGATTTCAGGACCGGCAGCGACTTCCTCGTCCTTGTCCTGGAAGACCTTGTAGAAGGTGTCCTTGCCGGCGATGGCGACCATCAGAACGTCGAAGGCACCGGCCGACTGCCACGGCTGACCGCCAACGGCGAGCGGAATGATGCCCTTGGCTTCGAGTGCCGGAGCGGCTGCGACGAATTCGTCCCAGTTCTTCGGCACGGCGACGCCTGCCTGTTCGAAGGCGGCATTCGAGAGCCACAGCCACTGCCAGGAGTGGATGTTGACCGGCGCGCAATAGATCTTGCCGTCGATCGTGCAGCTGTCGAGCAGGCTTGCCGGCTTGACGATGTCCTTCCAGCCTTCCTTCTCGGCAACAGCCGTCAGGTCCTTCATCAGGCCGGCTTCGACGAGTTCCTCGGCCTGACGGCCGTGGTTGAACTGCGTGGCGCCCATCGGATCACCGCCGGTGATGCGACTGATCATGATCGGGCGGGCGGTGCCGCCGGAACCGGCGATCGCGCCGTCGACCCACTTGTTGCCGGTGGCATCGAATGCCTTGGCAAGCTCGGCGACGGCCGCGGCTTCACCGCCGGACGTCCACCAATGAGTCACTTCGAGATCGGTGGCCTGCGCTGCCGCAAACGGCATGGCGACGGTAGCGGTCAAAGCTGCCGCAAAGCTACGAAAATTCATGAGTCTCCTCCCTCACTGAAACGTTGCCGGAAAAACTTATGCGAAAGGTTGGAGAGACGCAACCAGCCGGATTGGAAAAAATGCGTTAAAACCCGTTTTCATCGTCAGGGTGCAGCTGCACACGTCCCTTCAAAACGCTTTGATCCCCATGGGGAGAGTAGAAGATCGTGGGGCATTCTTCATTGAATACAGATATTTATAGCGAAAACACACCCGCGCCGACAGGCTATCGGATTACGGCCAAACGCACCGCTTCTTTCCGCAGCGCACAATCGCAAAAGTTGTATCTCTTCGCACCGCAGCACAAGAAATGGCTCGACAAATCTACTGTATCGTTTCAGATTTTCCCTTCGCCGCACCGGGAGGAGGTGCCGGTCTCCAGGTTTGCAGGCGAGGAAAAGCCAACTATAAGCGTGGCTTGTGCGAGTGGCGGGGACGACATGACAGATCAGCAGGGGGGCGGCCTCATGGACCGCCCGGTGGCGACGAAGGAGCGACCGACGCTCAAGACGATCGCTTTCATGACGGGCCTTGGCATTACCACCGTGTCGCGGGCCCTGAAGGATGCTCCCGATATCGGCGCGGAAACGAAGGAGCGCGTGCGCATGGTCGCACGGCAGCTCGGCTACCAGCCGAACCGCGCCGGGGTGCGTCTCAGAACCGGCAAGACCAATGTCATCGCGCTCGTGCTCGGCATCGACGAGGAAATCCTTGGCTTTTCCAATCAGATGGTCGTTGGCATATCCGAGGTCCTGTCAGGCACGCCTTACCATATCGTGGTGACGCCGCATGCGCATACCAAGGATCCGATGCTGCCTGTGCGCTACATCCTCGAAACCGGCTCGGCCGACGGCGTCATCATCTCCCGCACGGAGCCGGATGATGCCCGCGTCCGGCTGCTGACCGAGCAGAACATGCCCTTCGTCACCCACGGCCGCACGGCCATGGGCATCCAGCATCCCTATCATGACTTCGACAACGAGACCTTTGCCTTCGGTGCCGTCGAGCAGCTGGTGAAACGCGGCCGCAAGCGGATCGCCCTCCTGCCGCCGCCCAGCAAGCTGACCTATTACCAGCACACTTTCGATGGCTTCATGCGGGGCCTGCGCGCCTTCGGGGCGGAGGAAGTGCCGCTGCACATCAACATCGATGCGCCGCTTGGCCAGATCCGCTCTGCGGTCGAGGCCATGATGCGTGGTCCGGATGCGCCCGATGGCCTGATCTCCTCCTCCGGCAGCAGCGCTATTGCCGCCAATGCCGGGATCGAGGCGGCCGGCAAGCGCGTCGGCGCCGAGATCGACCTCGTCGCCAAGCAGGGCACGCCCATCCTGAGCTGGATCCGGCCCGACATCATCGCCGTCTATGAAGACGTGCGCCAGTCAGGCCGGGAGCTTGCCAAGGCCGTCATCGCCCGGATCGACGGAGTGGATCCGGAACTGTTGCAGAGCGTGAGCGAGCCGCGCTGGGAGTAGCCGGCAAAAGCGGGGGCAGCACCCTGCCCCACGTCCCTTTTTTGCTGAAAAGCCTCAGGCGAAGGACGGCCGGTGCCCCTCGCCCCAGACGACGACCGAGTTGCGGCCATTGACCTTCGCGCTGTGAAGGGCCGCATCAGCCCGCTTCAACAGCTCGTCGGCGGTCACCTGCATGGCGCCATGCGCCACACCGACGCTGACCGTGACCGGAACAAGATCATCCCCGAGGAAGAACATGTGCTGTTCGACGCTGTCGTGGATGATGTGCCCCAGCCTTTCTGCTTCCTCGACCTTGCAGAACGGAACGTAAGCCGCAAATTCCGCACCGGCGAGGCGCCCGAGAAGGGCATGTTCGGGCAGTTCCCGCAGGATGAGATCGGCACAGGTCTTGAGCACATCGTCGCCGCCCGAATGTCCGTAACGGTCGTTGATCCGTTTGACGTGGTCGACATCGACATAGAGGAAGGCGCCCTCGCCGCGGACCTTGGTCGAAAGCGTCTGCAGCATGTCGAGGAAGGTGAAGCGGTTGGCAAGGCCGGTGAGCGAGTCGGTTGCGGCGGCCCATCGATGCTCGACGAGCAGGCGATCGCGGACAAGCAGAAAGATCGACAGCGGCGCGATCAGGGCATGGACGAAAGCAGCGAAGACAACTGCTGAGAACCAGAGCGGGCTGGGCGACTGGGCGATACTGTCAGAGGGCAGCGGCCAGACGATCGAAGAGACCGCAGTAGCAACGAGAACAGCCGAGATCGCGGCAAACCAGTGATAGGCGAATGGGCGATTGGAGAGCTGCTCTTCCTTCTCCGAGGATTTCAGCTCATAGGCCGCAAGCGCGGTATAGACGGCAGCGAAGAGTGCGGCGCAGAGAAAGCGGGCATTGGCATCCTCCTGCAGGAAGGGTGCCGACACCGTCAACAGCAGGAAGGCTAGCGGACCGGCGGCCGCGAGCTTGAGGTTCAGCGGTCGCTGGTCGAAGACTCGCATGCCTTGCCAAGCGAGCGCAGCCCCGAACAGCAGCAGCGCAAGCGCGAGAGCGACCGTGATCGGAGCAAACTCGCCGAACGAAAAGACACCCAGCAGGGCGCCGAGCGAAGCGACCCCGGAAGCCGCCGAAAACAGGGCAAATTCGAACCGGCCGGGCTCCTCGCGAAATTGCCGGGCGTAGACAAAAGCGAAGACGGCGAGGATGGCGAAAGCGCCAAGTGAAAAACTGGATAGATTAACGGAGAACATGATGAAAGGCCTGTTTTTCGGACAGATTCATTAACTCTCCGGCCAAACTAGGCGCCAATCGTTAAGCCAAATGTAAACGAAACAATATGATTTTAACCAGATGGCCGATGCAACTTTCTCATTCACAGGGGAATTTCAAGACCGTCTTGGCCGACGACAAGAGGACCGTCCCAGTGACCGGCCACCGCCACGCGCCAGTGTTCTTCGGTATAGTCCGGATCGTCTGCGGGGATCAGGTGGTTGAGCACCAGTATGCCAACACCCGCTTGTGCCGCGATCTGCGCAGCATCCGCAGCAAAGCTGTGGGAGGCAACCAGATGTTCGCGAAGCCGCGACCCGTTTCCGGTTCGCCTGACGATGCTGTCCAGCCCTTCCGGCAGCATGGCCTCGTGCACCAGAAGATCGGCCCCGCAGGCGAAATCGGCCAGCGGCGGAAACGGTGCGGTGTCGGCGGAAAAGACGATGGTCTTGCCCGATCCGAGGAACTTCAAGGCGAAACAGTCGGTCACGGGCGGATGATCGACGCGCAATGCGGTGACCGTCAGGTCCTGGTCGGTCAGCACCTCGCCCGGGCCGTATTCGATGATCTCCACCAGACCGGCGAGATCCGGCCGCCCTTCGTCGGCGATGCGCGTCTCGATGTCATAGGCGAGCGACGAAAGGAAGCCGGCCCAGACGGCCCGCGTGCCGGCGGGACCATAGACGGTGACCTTGTGGTTGAGCCCTGTCGTCCATGCCGTATGGATCAGTGGACCAAGCTCGAGCACATGGTCGGAATGCAGATGGGTGATGAAAACAAGATCCAGCTCTTTCAACGACATGCCGGCCTCGACCAGGGCACGCGAAACGCCGAGCCCGCAATCGATGACGATGCGGCGACCCGACAGCGTTAAAAGCATCGAGGTCGGATTGGGACCGCCCGGGCGGATGGCCGGGCCGCCCTTGGTGCCGAGAAGCGTCAGCGTGTTCATCATCAAAGGCTCCCCTGAAAAAAGGCCCGACATCGCGAGATATCGGGCCTCGATCAGATGACGGGTCTCGAGGGACCGATCAGAACTGGCCGGCCCAGGGGCCGTGATGGATGTCCTTGCCGTCGAGACGGTCGAAGCCGTGGGCGCCGAAGAAATCGCGCTGCGCCTGGATGAGGTTTGCCGTGCCGCGACCGCGACGATAGGTGTCGAAATAGGAGAGCGCCGACGACAGCGCCGGGACCGGAAGGCCGGACAGTGCGGCATGGGCGACGACGCGGCGCAGCGCACCATCGGTTTCCTTGACCATGGCGGCGAAGGCCGGGGTGACGACGAGGTTCGGTACGTTCGGATCCTTGGTGAAGGCCGAGGTGATCTCATCGAGGAACTGCGAGCGGATGATGCAGCCGGCACGCCAGATCTTGGCAATCGTCGGCATGGGCAGCGACCAGTTGAATTCGGCCGATGCCGCAGACATCACGGCGAAGCCCTGGGCGTAAGCGGCAATCTTTGCGGCCAACAGCGCGTTTTCGAGATCGGCAATGAAGGCCGTCTTGTCCTTCGGCGCCTCGGCGAGCGCCGGCAGGCCGAAGAGCTTTTCGGCGGCAAGCCGCTCGTCGCGCAGCGAAGACAGCACGCGACCGGCAACAGCAGCCTCGATGCCGGAGGCGGCGACCGCAAGGTTCTGCGCCTCGATGGCAGACCACTTGCCGGTGCCCTTCTGGCCGGCGGAATCGACGATGACGTCGACCATGGGCTTGCCGGTTTCCGGATCGTTGGCCTTGAGAACCTTCTCGGTGATCTCGATCAGGTAGGAATTCAGACGACCCTTGTTCCACTGACCGAAGATCTCACCGATTTCGGCAGCCGACATCTTCAGGCCGTCGCGCAGGATACCGTAAATCTCGGCGATCATCTGCATGTCGGCATATTCGATGCCGTTGTGGATCGTCTTGACAAAGTGACCGGCGCCATCGGTGCCAAGCCAGGCAACGCAGGGGTCACCGTTGAACTTTGCTGCGATCGACGTGAGAACCGGCTCGACGCGCTTCCAGCTCTCTTCCGTGCCGCCGACCATGATCGAGGGCCCGTGGCGGGCCCCTTCTTCACCACCCGACACACCCATGCCGATGAAGGTGACATCGGTTCCGGCGAGCCGCTCGAAGCGGGCGACGGTGTCGCGGAAATTGGCATTGCCGGCATCGATCATGATGTCGTTCTTGGCAAGATGCGGCAGAAGCGCGGCCATCTGCTGGTCGACGGCCTCGCCGGCCTTGATCATGATGATGATCGGACGCGGCGGGCGGATCGCAGCGACGAACTCTTCGATCGTGTGGCAACCGATGATGCGGTCGGCGAGATCGCCGGCTTCGCCGAGGAATTCATCCGTGCGCGCGGGCGTCCGGTTGAAGACTGCGATGCGATTGCCTTTCTCGGCAATGTTGAGCGCCAGATTGGAGCCCATGACTCCGAGACCGATCAGTCCGATTTCCGCTTGCTGCACGATGAAGCCTCCGCATGCAATTTCAGGGATGCGGCTTTCTCGCATTCGCGAAGGCATGCGGCAAGAGTGAAATTTGACCGTCCGGTAAACGCTGTATCAAGCATCCGGCTTGTCATCGGCCTCCGAGATCACCCGCCAGGCAGCCCCGTCGAGATCCTCGTACTGGCCGCTCTTCAGCGACCAGAGAAAGGCGAAGAGACCGAGACCGCCCAGGAAGAGCGCGATCGGAATGAGGAAGATCAGCATGTTCATGCGGCAATCCTCCGAGCATCGGCATGGGCAACCGGCAGACCTACGGCCGGAGCTTCGCCGAGCACGCGTTCGTCGAGCGACAGGCGGTTCAGCCGGAGCGCATTGGCAACGACGATGATCGACGAGGTCGACATAGCGACGGCGGCGATCAGAGGTGTGGCGTAACCGAGAAGCGCGATCGGAACGGCAATGACGTTATAGCCGATGGCGAGCGCGAAATTCTCGCGGATCAGGCGACCCGCACGGCGCGAGGCTTCGATGGCGAAGGGTACGGCCTCGAGGCCATCGCGCATGAAGACGAAATCGGCGGCCTGACGTCCGACATCGGCAGCCGTTGCCGGCGCCATCGACACATGGGCGGCCGAAAGCGCCGGTGCGTCATTGATGCCGTCGCCGACCATCAGCACGAGACGTCCTCGTGCTGAGGCGTCGGCGCAGGCCTCGGCCTTGTCGCGGGGGGTGAGACCGGCGCGCCAGTTGTCGATGCCGAGATCGGCAGCGAGCTTGGCCACGACCGGCGCGCGGTCGCCTGAGAGGATACCGAGATCGAGGCCAGACTGCCGCAGGCTGTCGATCGATGTCCGGGCACGCGGCCGGAGCGTGTCCTCGAACAGGAAGGTGGCACGCTCGACGCCATCAAGTGAGAGAACGACCTCGGAATAGGGCTTTTCATCGGCAGCACCAGCCTCAGCACCACAGGCAAAGCGACGGTTGCCGAGACGCCAGATCCCTTCCGCTGTTTCCGCCTCGACGCCAGCGCCGGGAACTTCCCGGACGGTCTCGAAACTGCGTGGCTGGCCACCATAGCCCCCCCAGAGCGCCCGCGACAGCGGATGGCGGGATTGGGCGGCAAGGCCTGCGGCAATGCCGAAAGAGACCGGTTCAAGCCGGGCGGCGTCGACGAGCCGCGGGCGGCCAAGCGTCAGCGTGCCGGTCTTGTCGAAGGCGACGGCTTCGATTTCGGCCAGCCGCTCCATGGCCGAGCCGTCCTTGACCATGACACCCGCCTTGAACAGGCGGCCGGCGGCAACGACCTGGACGACAGGCACGGCAAGCCCAAGAGCGCAGGGGCAGGTGATGATGAGCACCGCGATCGCGACCATCATCGCGTGCTTCCAGTCTCCGTCATAGAGACCCCAGGCGACGAAGGAGGTGATGGCCAGGAGATGCACGGCCGGCGAATAATATTGCGCGGCGCGATCGGCGATCCGGCGATAGCGCGCCCTGCCCCCCTCGGCGGCTTCCATCAGATGGATGATTTCCGAGAGGAAGGAGTTCTGCGCAGTTGCCGTCGCGCGGACGGTCAGCGAGCCGGTGAGGCTCAACGTGCCCGCCTGAACCTCCGAACCGGGGCGAACCGAGACTGGCGCGCTTTCGCCGTTGACAATCGACATGTCGAGATCGCTCTCGCCGGAGACGACAACGCCATCGACGGGAATGCGGTCGCCAGCTGATATCGCCACCCGATCGCCGACACGGATTTCATCCACCGCGCGATATTCACGCGATCCGTCGTCGGCCAAGACCATGGCGCCGCGCGGATTGAGGCGGGCCAGACCACTGATCGCCGAACGGGCCCGGTCGCGCATGATGTGATCCAGCGTGCGGCCGATCAGAAGGAAGAAGAGGAGCGACGCGGTCGCATCGAAATAGGCATGCTCGCCGTGATGGATGGTTTCCCAGAGCGAGGCGAAATAGGAGAGCGTAATGCCGATCGCGATCGGCACATCCATGTTGGTGCGGCCGTGCTTGAGCACATTCCAGGCCGACTCATAGAAAAAGCGGCCCGCATAGATGAGCGCCGGCGCGGCGATCATCGCCGAGATCCAGTGGAAGAGATCGCGCGTCGAGGCATCCGCGCCGGACCAGACGGAGACCGAGAGCAACATGATGTTCGTAGCGGCAAAACCCGAGACGGCAACGGCGCGGATCAACTGGTTGCGCAGCGCATCGGAGGCTTCCTCCGCCGCTGTGAACAGATGCGCGGTGTAACCGGTCGAGGCGATCGCCCGTGCGAGGTTGACGGGATCGGTCTCGACCCCGTCAACGCTCTCTTTCCACACCACCGAGACGCGTTTCGTCGAGAGATTGACGCGGGCGCGCTCGACTTCGGGGAGCGCTCTGAGCACCCCCTCGACCGTCGTGATGCAGGTGCCGCAATGCACTGCGGGCACGCTCATGTCGACCTGCCAGAGGCCCGGCCCGACGGCGCGGCTGGAGAGCTTCAGCTCTTCCGCCGAAGGGAGCGAAACCCCTGCCCGCTCCATGTCGAGTGCGCCTTCGGTGCCTGCTGCACAGCAACTCATCGTCATTCTCCCGAAACGGTAACCCGCTTCGCCTCATGCATGATCATCTTGCCACCCTTGGTCGCCTTGATCTCGACGATCCAGCTTCCGGGAAGAACGGCCGTTTCCGCGAGGTACAGGCCGTCCCCGGCCGGCGTCAGAACCAGTTCGAAGTCCTGATGCTCGCCAACCGGGCGCTTGAAGTGGGCAAGCACGCTGTCGGCAACGACAGGCACGTTGTTCGGCAGTGTCAGCCGGTAGCGCATGCCCTTCGTATCAACAGAGAGGTCGCCGGCAATCCCCGTCGCCAGCATCTCCTTGATTGCAGCGGTCTTGCCGTTGAACTCCTGGCTCGCGACATAGGTGTTCTTCACCACCAGGCCGCTCCAGGTGGACGTCGCGAAATAGGCCATGGTAAAATTGACCGTGATGATCGTCCCGAAGAAGGCGAGCATGATCGCCAGCATGTGCCAGCCGGTGAAGGTGAAGGCTTTGCGTGTTTCAGCGGTCATTTCTTTGCTCCCGGACCCATGAAGACTGCATCATAGACGTCGCGCTCATCACTGCCGGTATCCTTCGCGATGAACTGGAAATCCTGGTTGTCATCGGTGACCTTGTCACCGGCGAGTGTGACGAAGACCTTCAGCGTCGTGGCCTCATCCGGCTCGACCGATACGGTGAAGGTACGGGCCGGCGGCTGGTTGATGCCGTTGATCTTCATCGTGGCCTCCGGCAGGCCTTCGAGCGACACCTCGATCTCACGCGGCGCTGCGATCATGTTGAGGATGCGCACGGTGTAGCCGTTGCGGATCGACCCGTCCGACTCGAGCACATATTGCGGGTTGCGATCGTGGAGCACATTGACCTCCAGCCGGTCGCGGCCGAGCAATGCGACGAGCATGGCGACACCCACGGCGGTCCAGACGCCCATGTAGAGCAGCGTGCGCGCCCGGAAGATCACGCGCCAGTCGAAATGGCGGATCTTGTCCGAGAAGCTGCCATCGGCATTGCGCACCTTGGCGGGATCGATGCTGCAGGTCCCGCTATTGGTCGCGAGCGCCATGTTCGACTGGTATTCGTCCAGTGTCGCATAGGCGATCAAGCCGCGCGGCTTGCCGATCTTGTCCATGACGCCATCACAGGCGTCGATGCAGAGCGCGCAGGTGATGCATTCGAGCTGCTGGCCGTCACGGATGTCGATGCCCATCGGACAGACCGCAACACAGGCATTGCAGTCGACGCAATCGCCGACCGCTTCACCGGCCGCAATTGCCTTCTTGGCGTGCCGCGTGCGCGGTTCGCCGCGCCAGTCGTTATAGGTGACGACAAGCGAATTCTCGTCGAGCATGGCGGCCTGGATACGCGGCCAGGGGCACATGTAGATGCAGACCTGCTCGCGCATCAGTCCGCCGAAAACGTAAGTCGTGGCGGTCAGAATGGCGACGGTCATATAGGCGACCGGTGCGGCATTGCCGGTAAGGAAATCCATGGCGAGCGAGGGCGCGTCGGCAAAATAGAAGATCCAGGCACCACCCGTCAGCACGCCGATCAGGATCCAGGTCGCGTGTTTGGTGACCCGCTTCCAGATCTTGTCGAAGCTCCAGGGTGCCGCCTCGAGCTTGATTCGGGCATTGCGATCGCCTTCGATGAAGCGCTCGACGACCAGGAAGAGGTCGACCCACACCGTCTGCGGACAGGTATAGCCACACCAGGCGCGTCCGACGGCGGAGGTGACCAGGAAGAGGCCGAAACCAGCCATCACGAGCAAACCGGCGACAAAGAAGAACTCCTGCGGCCAGATCTCAATGAAGAAGAAATAGAAGCGGCGATGCGCAAGATCGATGAGGACAGCCTGATCAGGCGCAAATTCCCCGCGGTCCCAGCGCAGCCAGGGCGTGAGATAGTAGATGCCGAGCGTGATCGCCATGACGATCCACTTGAAGCGACGGAAGCTGCCTTCGGCACGTTTCGGGAAGATCTTCTTGCGGGCTTCGTAGAGCGGCTTGCGGGTCTTGGCCGACATCACTGCTTCGGCGTCATGTCTCTCGACCTCAGGCGCGTCCGGCGCACGGGTTTGATCGGCATGTATGTTCATGGGACGAGAACCTTCTTCTGATGCTCGCCTTGTCCCACCTCCACGGCGACCCCGCCTTGACTTAAGTCAAGCAGCGGCGAAGCGTCGCAACAGATAGGTTTTTTCGAATGTAAAATGAAAAAAGGGCCGCATCACCGGATGCGGCCCTCAGTCTGGGAGGAAGAGGAGGCTTATTCGCCGCCGCCCAACTGGTGCACGTAGACGGTCAGCTGCTTGACGGTGGTGTCACCGAGGCGGGCGGCCCAGCCGGGCATTGCGCCGTGACGCGGCTGCCGGATCTGTGCGGCAATCTGCGCCTCGCCATCGACCTTCAGCCAGATGGCATCGGCGAGATTCGGCGCCCCGAAATCGCGGCTGCCCTTGGCATCTTCGCCGTGGCAGGAGGCGCAGTTTTCGGCAAACACCTGCTTGCCCGGTTCGACCATGGACGCATCGAGCGGCGTGCCGGTCAGGCTGACCACATAGGCAGCGGCTTGTTTGATCTGCTCGGCGTCGAGAATGTCGGCAAAGGCCGGCATTTCCGACACCCGGGTATCCGGATCCTGATCGTAGCGGATGCCGTGTGCGATCGTGGTGTGGATCGCTTCGAGATCACCGCCCCAGAGCCAGTCGTCGTCGTTGAGGTTCGGATAACCGGCACCACCGGCAGCACCCGAACCATGGCAAGGCGAGCAGTTGACCTTGAAGGCGGCCGCGCCGCCGGCAACCGCAAACTGTGTGAGCTCCTTGTCGGCGACGATCTCTTCGAGCGGCAGCGTGGCGATCCGGTCGAGATAGACAGCCTGGGTCGACTTCGCCGCGGCCAGTTCCTGCGCGACCTCGGCACGGCTGGAATAGCCGAGCAGACCCTTGGTGTTGTCGGTCAGGAGCGGCCAGGCCGGATACATGATGGTGTAGCCGATGGCCCAGACGATGGTCGCGTAGAAGGTATAGACCCACCAGCGCGGCATCGGATTGTTCAGCTCGCGGATGCCATCCCACTCATGGCCGGTGGTCTCGACGCCGCTGATCTCGTCGATGTGTTTCTTGTCTGCCATTGTTCAATCCTCCTTGAGAGGGATACTGGCCGCGTCGTCGGCAGGCTTTTTGCCGCCCGGGCGGAATGTGAAGAGCACGACGCCAACGAAGAACAGGGTCATGGCGAGCAGAGCCCAGCTGTCGGCGAAGTGGCGCATGGCGGTATAGGTTTCCATGGCGCCCTCCTCAGCGGTAACCGCTTGCGTCGTCGTAGGTGGAGAAGTCGACAAGCGTGCCGAGCATCTGCAGATAGGCGACAAGCGCGTCCATCTCGGTCAGCTTCGTCGGATCCCCGTCGAAGTCACCGACCTTGGCCTTCGGATAGCGTTCCAGAAGACCTGAGGTGTCGGCATTCGGATCGGCCTGGGCGACCAGGTCGGCTTCCGCCTGCGCCATCATGTCGTCGGTATAGGGCACACCGACGAGGCTGTTGGCCTTCAGGTCCATGGTGACGTTGGCGACCTTGAGCGGCGTCGTCTTCAGATACGAGTAGCTCGGCATGATCGATTCCGGCACCACGTCGCGCGGCTCGGTCAGGTGCTGGACATGCCATTCGTTGGAATAGCGGTCGCCGACGCGAGCAAGATCCGGACCCGTACGCTTCGATCCCCACTGGAACGGATGGTCGTACATCGACTCCGCCGCCAGCGAATAGTGACCGTAGCGCTCGACTTCGTCCTTGAACGGCCGGATCATCTGGCTGTGACAGACATAGCATCCTTCACGGATGTAGATGTTGCGGCCGGCCAGTTCGAGCGGCGAGTAGGGACGCATGCCCTCCACCTTTTCGATGGTGTTCTCGAGGTAGAACAGCGGCGCGATCTCGACGATACCGCCGATGGTGACCACCAGAAGCGAACCGAGAAAGAGAAGGCTCGTATTCTTCTCGAGGATTGCGTGTTTATCAAGAATGGACATGGGTGCCCTCCTCATTCAGCCGGCTGCAGGGCAGCAGGGGCGACCGATCCGGGGATCGGGGCTTCCTGGCGCTCATAGCCGAGGATGGTCATCAGGATGTTGTAGGCCATGATCACGCTGCCCAGCAGGTACATGGCACCGCCGACGGCACGCAGGACATAGTAGGGGAACATGGCGGCGACCGACTCGGCGAAGGAGTAGACCAGGAAGCCCTGGGCATCATATTCGCGCCACATCAGACCCTGCTGGATACCGGCAACCCAGAGCACGGCGGCATAGACCACGATACCGAGGGTGGCGAGCCAGAAGTGCCAGTTGACCAGACGCAGCGAGTAGAGGCGGTTGCGGTTCCACAGCTTCGGCGTCAGGTAGTAGATCGCACCGAAGGAGATCATGCCGACCCAGCCGAGAGCGCCCGAGTGAACGTGACCGATGGTCCATTCGGTATAGTGGCTGAGCGAGTTGACGGCCTTGATCGACATCATCGGGCCTTCGAAGGTCGACATGCCATAGAAGGCGATCGCGATGACCATCATGCGGATGATCGGGTCGGTGCGGATCTTGTCCCAGGCGCCAGAGAGCGTCATCAGACCGTTGATCATGCCGCCCCAGGAGGGCATCCAGAGCATGACCGAGAACACCATGCCGAGCGTCTGTGCCCAGTCCGGCAGAGCCGTGTAGTGCAGGTGGTGCGGGCCGGCCCAGATATACATGAAGATCAGGGCCCAGAAGTGGATGATCGACAGGCGGTAGGAATAGACCGGACGTCCGGCCTGCTTGGGCACGAAGTAATACATCATGCCAAGGAAGCCTGCCGTCAGGAAGAAGCCCACGGCGTTGTGGCCATACCACCACTGGGTCAGCGCGTCCTGGACGCCGGCAAAGGCAGAATAGCTCTTGGTGCCGACGAAGGAGACCGGGATCGCGAGGTTGTTCACGATGTGCAGCATCGCGATCGTGATGATGAAGGACAGGTAGAACCAGTTCGCCACGTAGATGTGGCTTTCCTTCCGGGTCATGATCGTGCCCATGAAGGTGATCAGATAGGCGACCCAGACGACAGTGAGCCAGAGATCCACATACCATTCCGGCTCGGCATATTCGCGGCCCTGGGTAATGCCCAGAACATAGCCGGTGGCCGCCATGACGATGAAGAACTGATAGCCCCAGAAGACGAACCAGGCGAGATTGCCGCCGAACAGGCGCTGGCGCGAGGTGCGCTGGACCACGTAGAACGAGGTTGCGATCAGCGCATTGCCGCCAAATGCGAAGATGACGGCAGAGGTGTGCAGCGGACGAAGCCGTCCGAAGTTCAGCCAGGGCTCGATGTTGAGATCGGGATAGGCGAGCTGCAGAGCCACGACGACGCCGACCAGGAAGCCGACGACGCCCCAGAAGACGGTCGCGATGACGCCGTAGCGCACCACTTCATCGAAATATTCGGACGGCGGCGCCTTGGGCTTGAGCGTGGAGGAGGATGCCGCAGACGGAGCAAACTGCATCCGGCGCAGCATGACGATCGTGCCTGCTGTGAGCACGAAGAAGGCAACCCACATATGGGCTGCAAAGAGGCTGTCCTGGGTGAAAGCCACCCCGAGCAGCGCGGCGAAGGCGAGAACCGCCATCACCAGTGTCTCTAACGTGTAGTTCATTGTTGGAATCCCCCAACGCTTGCTGATCTCATCGCGGCGGCTGTCCCCAAACTGGAGATTCCTTCCGCGTCGGATGCACCAATCGCATTGGGGGCGGCTATCCACCTTGATCCAAGTCAATGCACCGACCTCTAAAATTCGCGAGGCTTTGAGCTGCAATCGGGTTCGCGTTCATCGGAGACCAAGACCGACACGTCGCATCGACCAAGGCCCGTTGCGCGTGTCTTGGAGCACTGGGGTGCCGAGCGGCGGTCGGCCCCGTTGGAGAAAACGGACATGCTGACGAACATAGAAAACAGCAAGCGCATCGTGGGCGACACGCGGACGGGCAACCGCCTGCTCGACGCCGGCAAGCGCGACCTCGCATGGCTGGACCGCGCCCATGCGGAGCAACTGGCTCTGTGCCGGGAGCTGGAAGAAATCGCCGACTCACTGCCGGCGAGCATCAACCGGCAGAAATGCATCTATGCGGCCAAGGCACTCGGGCCCCTGATCAAGGGCATTCACCACTACGAGGAGACCGTGCTGTTTCCGCAGTTGCAGGCCAATCCGGATGCGACGGAGGCGCTGGGGCCGACGCTCGAGAGGCTGAAATTCGAGCATTGTGAGGATGAGTGCTTCGCCGAAGAACTGACGGACGCGCTGCTCAAGCTCGGCTCCGGCGATCGGGTCAATATGGAAGCGGTCGGCTATATGCTGCGCGGCTTCTTCGAAGGCATCCGCCGCCACATCGCGTTCGAACGCGAGCATCTGCTGCAGGGCGTGACGGACGCGGAACTGCAGACGGCAGGGGTCTGATCGGCCCCTCCCCGATCGTCCGGCCTCAGGCTGCGACTTCGCCGAAAACCGGTTCCGACTCACCCAAAGTCAGGATCGCACCGCTGATGCTGCCATCGGCCGAGCGCAGCGGAGAATAGCGGCCGCGCATGTCCCCTTGGGACATGATGGCGGGAACGCGGGCGAGGAACGAACCGGACCGCCCGGCAAACGCGGAATCGAGCGCATCCTGCAGCCAGTCGCTATTGCCATCCGCGAGGCAGAGATCGAAGGCGCTGCGCCCGATGATATCCATCTGCCGGACGCCGAGCATCCGGGCCATGGCAGTATTGGCGAAGAGGTAGCGGTAATCGCAGGTGATGACGGCCACCCGTTCCGGGAGATTGTTGAGAATGGCCTCGTTCAGCTGCTCGTCGTCACCGACCTGTACCGGACGCGCCGACGATACCGCCGGCTGCGGCGCCTCCTCTGCCCGTTTCGGACCGAAATAGCGTTCGACCAGCAGCGTCAGCATGGAGGCGTGCCGCAAGACGCAGGAGCGGTCATCGGCATCTTCGCGCAGAAGCTTCGTCAGGAGACGCATCTGCAGATAGATATCGTCGATATCGGAAGCGCGGTAGCTGATGAGGGCGGAGATCATCGGGTCGATCTCGCGATCGAGAACCCGCACGAGTTGGTCGTTGCCGCTGCGAATGGCCTGCTGCAGCTGAAGATTCTTCAACGAAACCGCTTCGAACATTGCGCGCAGATTCGAATCACGGAACTCGCCAAATGACATTCGCAACCTCACCCCTGAGATGTGACAAAAGAAATGAAGACGTCACAGATCTTCGGGCTGCGTAACATGAGGTTGTGTCACCTTCAATTGGCAGAACCGGCAGGATTGCGCCCAGCCCAAAAAATATCCTTGGGGCCAAATGAAATGAATGATGAGAAATCAGGCTGACGCGAGCGCGTCACACAGCGATCTCTGGGGCGAATCAGAGGTGCTGATAAAGCGGCAATGATAGCGGGATCAGATGGACCGCTTGATGTCCCAGCGGTCGTGATACCAGAGCCACTGCTCCGGATACTCGCGCACCCAAGCCTCGACCTTGTTGTTCAGCATCTGCGCCGTCGCATTGACGTCGATCTGACCCTTGTCGTTGCGCGGCAGGATGAACTGTGGCTCGATCTCCAGCCGGAAGCGGTTGCCCGGCAGGCGAATGCAGCGCGCCGGATAGACCTCGCACTCGAACTGGCGCGCGAGCTTGGCGAGCAGCGGATTGGTGCGGACCGGATTGCCGAAGAACTGGGTTTCCAATCCCTTCTTGAACTTCTGGTCGACCAGCACGCCGACGCCGCCGCCCTGCTCCAGCTGACGCGCCAGCGCAAAGGACGAGCCGGCATGCGAGGGCACGAGCTTGCCCATGCGCTTGCGGCGGAAGTCGAAGACCTTCTCGGCGATATAGGGATTGTTCGGCGGCCGGAAGAGAACGGTCACGTAGAGGCCAAAGGCAGCACCCGCGACCGGCAGGAGCTCGAAATTGGCGGTATGGCCGGTAAAGACGATGAAAGGGCGCGGATTGTCGCGCAGGTCGAGGAACTGCTCGACACCTGACACTTCTACCCTGCCCTCGCCCGGCTTATCCGGATCGAAGTCGAACAGACGATCGAGGAAGACATATTCGGCAGCCAGCCGCCCCATATGGCCCCAGCTCGCCAGGGCGATCTCTTCGCGCTCGGCTTCCGACTTTTCAGGAAACGCGTTGCGCAGGTTCACCTGCATCAGGCGATGACGCTTCGTCTTCGGTCCGACCCAGCGCATCAGCCGGTCGGCGAAGTTGATCGCGGAATCAGCCGGAAAGATCTTGAGCGCCGTCAGGAAGCCGAAGGCCGCCTGGGCGACGGACCACTGATAGAACTTGCGCAGCGCCAGAACGATGCGGGTGACGAGCATCCGCACGCGATCAGTCCATCTTCAGGATGATCTTGCCGAAGACCTGGCGGCCTTCCATGCGGGCGAGCGCCCGATCGATATCGTCGAAGGTGACTTCGGTGTCGATGACCGGATGCACGATGCCGCGCGCCATCTTCTGCATGGCGTTCGCCATGTTTTCCATGCGGCAGCCGAATGAGCCTAGCAGCTTGAGCTGCTGCTGGAAAAGCATCATCAGGTTCATGTCGGTCGAGACACCCGAGGTCGACCCGCAGGTGACGAGACGGCCGCCACGCTTCAGGCAGAGCATCGAGCCCGCCCAGGTATCCTTGCCGACATGTTCGAAGACGACGTCGACGCCCTTCTTCTTGGTGAGCTTGCGCACGACGCCTTCGAAGCGGTCGGCGCGGTAGTTGATGACGTGATCGGCACCGAGCGCCTTGGCCGGCTCGATCTTGTCGTCGGAACCGACGGTGGTGATCACGGTGCAGCCGATCTTCTTGGCAAGCTGAATGGCAGCCGTGCCGATGCCCGAACCACCGGCATGGACGAGGATCGTTTCACCCGGCTCGAGCTTCGCATTGTCAAAGAGCATGTGCTCGACGGTACCGAAGGTGACAGGAGCAAGAGCGGCACCGACTGCATCGACGCCGTGAGGTGCCGGCACCAGCAGGCGGGCCGGCAGGTTGATCTTTTCCTGGGCGAAACCGTCGAGGTGGAAGCCGTGTACGCCGCCGACATGTTCGCAGAGATTGTCACGACCTTCACGGCAGGGCTTGCAGAGACCGCAGGTGCGCGCGCCGTAGACGGCCGCCAACTGGCCCGGCAGGATATTGCCGACGCCGGGGCCGATCGCCTCGACCACGCCCGAAGCTTCCGCACCGATGACGAGCGGCATCTTGCGCTTGGCAAATGCCATGCCGCGCCAGCCCCAAACGTCAATATGGTTCAAGGCAACGGCCTTGACGCGCAGCGTGACCTCGCCTGGACCCGGTGCATCCGGCTCCGGCAGATCGACGATTTCGAGCTTGCGGTCTTCGACGAGTTGCAATGCGCGCATGACTGTTTCCTTCAGGGCCAGGTGGCGGATAAGGCGTCGTCACGCTCCCATCGTCATGCCCGGGCATGTCCCGAGCATCTGCCGACCTTCGTTGTTTAAGCAGGGTTCGCGGATCCCCGGCCTCAAGCCGAGGATGACGTCCCGAATTGTTGGCGCAGGCCTTAGACCGGTTCCCGCGTCATGACAAGGCTGGCGTTCTGGCCGCCGAAGCCGAAGGAGTTCGAAAGAACCGCCGAAACGGAGGCCTCCCGCTTCGTGTTCGGCACCACGTCCAGCACGATCGACGGATCGGGATTGGTGTAGTTGATCGTCGGCGGCAGCGTGCCCGTCAGCATCGTCTGGATCGAGAACACGGCTTCGACCGCACCGGCAGCCGTCAGAGTATGGCCGATCATCGACTTGTTCGACGAGCACGGGATGGCGTCCTTCAGACGGTCCCCGAAGACCGACAGCATGGCGCCATATTCCATCTTGTCGTTTTCGGGCGTCGAGGTGCCATGGGCATTGATGTAGCCGATGGCTTCTTCCGACAGTCCGGCATCCGCAAGGGCTGCCTTGATGGTCGCAATCGCAGGGCCGCCGTCCGGCGAAGAGCGCGTGCGGTGGAAATGATCGGCCTTTTCGCCGCAGCCCTTGATGATGCCGAGCACCTTGGCACCGCGGGCAACCGCAGATTCCAGAGACTCCAGCACGAGGGTTGCTGCACCTTCAGCGATCACGAAGCCGTCGCGCTCCTTGCTGAAGGGCTTCGACGCCTTTTCCGGCGGATCGTTCTGGGTCGAGAGTGCCGACAGCAGCGAGAAGCGGATGACCGCTTCCGGGCTGATCGAGCCATCGGTTGCAACCGTCAGCGCCCGTTCCGTACGGCCCTGGCGGATCGCCTCGACGCCGAGCTGGATCGCGGTCGCGCCAGACGCACAGGCCGTCGAAAGGGTCACCGGCAGACCACGGGTGCCGAACTTGTCGGAGAGACGCTCGGAGATCGAGCCGAACTGCACGGCTTCGAGAAAGACCGGATCCGGCTTTTCGCGCATAGCCGCGAGGAAGCGGTCATAGGCGTCGCCCGGCTGGGTCGAGGCCGGGGCGCGTTCAGCCAGCGCAAAGCGGTCATGCCATTCCGGCTCGACCGGCGGAGCGGCGAGGAAAAGCGGGCCATTGAAGTCGCCATTGATGCCGGCCTGCGCCAGTGCCTCGATGGTCGTCTCGCGCGCCAGCGCATAGGAGCGCTCCACGGCATTGTTGGCGGGAACGGCAACGAAATCGACGGTGCCGCCGATGCGCGTCGACATGCCCTCGGTATCGAAACGCTTGATGTAATGGATGCCGGATGTGCCCGAAGTGAGCTTCGACCAGTTGTCGGCAAGCCCCTGGCCGAGCGAGGTGATGACGCCCATGCCGGTGACGGCGATGATCGGGCGGCCGAGATGATCCTTGAAACGGCGATCGGTCATGGATCTTTACTCCTCACGCATTGGCCGAGAGCACGGCAAGGCCTTCGCCTCGCACATAGCCGACGGTGGAGATGATGGCATGTTTGGCCGGACCGGACTGAGCCGTTTCATGCGCCGGATCGAAGGCCGGCACGGTGGCGCCGGAATCGATCGCAAGGGCGGCAAGCGCCAGACCCGCGGGGAACTGCGCCTCGACTGAATGACCGATCGAACCGGCGAAGCCACGCACCGGCATGCCGGCGAAACGTTCCGTAAGGAGAGCCTTCTCACGTTGCGTAAGGTCGGCAAGACCCGAGGCGCCCGAAAACACCACGGTGTCCGCAGCCGACAGTTGGTCGGCTTCCGGCACCATCCCGCCGAGACGTGCTTCGAGCTTTCCGTCGTCACGCTGACCGCGGTCGCCCTCGACGGCGTCGAGCACGGCATAGATATGCGCGCCACGGGCCTCGGCATGTTCGCGAGATTCAAGCACCAGGAAGGCGCCGACCGTGCCGAGGATCATGCCACCGCCGGAGGAGCCGTCTCGCGCCCAGAGCGGCTGCCACGGGCCGGTCTGATGGGCGCGGATGCCCTCGACGAGCAGGAGGATATCGGGACGCTCTGAAACGAAGGCGCCGCCGACGAGCGTATGCGTCGACTGGCCGGCCTTGATGCGGGCGAAGGCTGTGGCGATTGCCGAGATGCCGGCCGCTTCTTCGCCCATGAAGGTGCGCGAAGACCCGGTCACCTTGTGAACGATCGAGATGTTGCCGGCGAGCAGGTTCGAGAGCTGTGCCAGGAAGAGTGTCGGACGCAGTTCGGTCTTCAGCTTCTCGATCAGGAACTTTTCGCGGTCATTGCGCTGCAGGGCCTCGTCGACGATCAGGCTGTCGACGGCGATGTCACGCTCGCCACCGCCGGCCGCCACGATGAGATCCATGGTGCCGCAGGCATCCGCATCGTCCTTCATGCCGGCATCGTCGAGCGCGAGACCGGCGGCGAAGACGCCGAGACGCTGCCAGTTCTCCATCTGGCGCTGGTCGCCACGCTTGGCGATCTGCTGCGACCAGTCGATCTCGGGCAGCTTGTGCACGACATAAGGCGCGAACTTTTCGGTCTCCAGGACGGGTTCCGGAGCGGCCTTGGCGGACAGAAGCGCCAGATGGGCATCCTTGCCGGTGCCGTGGCAGGTGACGATCCCGACGCCGGTGATCACCACATCATTCGGTTGTTTGACCATAAGCAATCCTCTCGCCGGCAGGCTCACCGGCGTAAAATGCGGGTTTTCCCGAATAAGGCCCCAAGGTCAATAGGAGATTGGCTGCCTTGAAGCCGAATGCGTGTCAGCCTTGAGAGGCCATCGCGGCGATCAGGCCGACTTCCTCCGCGCGCTTGCGCACGATCGGCGCCAGCGGCACCTCGGAGAAGGGCATGGTGCGCAGCTTCAGCTGCGCGTCGCAGACCTTTTTGCCGGCGCTCGTGATCTTCGCCTTGGTGACGGCGAAACCCGATCCGTCATGCTCCAGCTCCGCCTCGATATCGAGGACCGCGCCAGGCTCGACGAAAGTGCGCATCTTGGCGCCATCGACCGACATCAGGAAGGGCATGGCCTCGAAGTCCTTGACCGCAAGCAACAGCATGCCGGAGGCCTGGGCCATTGTCTCGATCAGGAGAACGCCGGGCACGAGCGGCATACCCGGAAAATGGCCCTCGAAGACAGGGCTTTCCATCGGCACGGTCGAGGTGGCCTTCAAACGACCAAGGCCGAGATCAACGCTCTCGACCTTGTCAATCATCTGGAAATATTCAAGCAGCATGACAATGTCCGCTCGTTGGAGACGGATCAGCCCTTGGCGGCGCGAAGCTCGTCGATCTTGGCGCAGAGGTTCTTCAGAACGAAGTATTCTTCGGTCGAAACCTTGCCTTCGTTGACTTCCTGCGTCCACTGCTCGAGCGGGATCTTGATGCCGAATTCCTTGTCGATCGCGAAGACGATGTCGAGGAAGTCGAGGCTGTCGATGCCGAGGTCATCAATCGTGTGGCTTTCCGGCGTGATCGTCTCGCGGTCGATTTCGCTGGTCTCAGCAATGATGTCGGCAACTTTGTCGAATGTAGCGGTCACGCCTGTACCTCATATGTCTCAAATTCTGGGTTCCACATAAGGAAAACACCGTCAAATGCCAATGGTGGTTTTTTGCGGCAGCGAAATTTGCGGGGTTAGTGTTGCTTAAACAGCAATCGAATGGCGTCCCTTGCCATTGCCGAGATAGCTGTCGAAGACGGCAGCAATGGTCCGCGCGAAGGGACGGCCGGTCTCCGTGATGACGAAGCGGTCACCCTCGACGAGACAGATCCCGTCCTGGTTCGACTGGGCAAAGGCGCGCGCCTCGAGAACGATCACCTCGGCGGCATCGCCGAACTCGGCGCACAGATCGGCAAAGTCGACGGCAAACCGGCACATGATCTCCTCGATCACCCGGCGGCGCAGCCTGTCGTCGGCGCTGACCTCAATGCCGCGCACGGCCGTCAGGCCACTATTATCCGCCATACGCTGGTATTCGCCGGTTGCCGGCATGTTCTGGACATAGCCCTGCGGCAGCTGGCCGATCGAGGAGGCACCGAGCCCGATCAGGGCCTCTGCGGCGTCATCCGTGTAGCCCTGGAAATTGCGCCGCAGCCGCCCTTCCCGCGCAGCAATCGCCATCCGGTCGGAGGGAAGCGCGAAATGGTCGATGCCGACGGGTTCGTAGCCAGCCTCGATCAGCATGGATGCCGCAAGGTTCATCTGCCCGAAGCGCTCGTCGAGCCCCGGCAGGACCTCTTCCTTGATCATCGTCTGATGCTTCTTCATCCAGGGGACGTGGGCATAGCCGAAAAGCGCGATGCGATCCGGTGCGAGCGAGAGGATGTCCTTCACCGTTTCGGTGAGTGTCGCCTCGGTCTGGTGCGGCAGCCCATAGAGGATGTCGCAGTTGACCGAGTGCACGCCACGCGCCCTGACAGCATCGACGACGGATTTTGTGTGTTCGAAGGTCTGGATCCGGTTGATCGCCTTCTGCACCTCAGGGTGGAAGTCCTGAACCCCGAGGCTGGCACGGGTCATGCCGATGGCAGCAAGTGCATCGTAACGCGGCTCGTCGAGATCGTTCGGATCCATCTCCACGCTGATCTCGACGTCATCGGCGAAACGGAAGGCAGAGCGCAGCGCCGTCATCAGGCCGATAAGATCGTCCGGGCGCAGCATGGTGGGAGAACCGCCGCCGAAATGCACGGCCGTGACGGCGGCATCTCGCGAGACCAGCGCGCCGACCGCAGCGATCTCTCTCTTCAAAGATTCCAGATAGATGGTGATCGGCTCGTATTTCAGCGTGTGCTTGGTATGGCAGGCGCAGAACCAGCAGAGGCGATCACAATAGGGCACATGGATGTAGAGAGAGATTCTCTCCTGTCCAGTGATGGCCCTCAGCCACTGCGCATATTTGCCGCAGTCCACGGCCTCGTTGAAATGTGGCGCCGTCGGATAGCTCGTATACCGTGGAACAGCGCCGGAATACTTGGAAAGAAGAGGATTTTGCATGGATTTGCGCTGCCTTGGATGTGTCGAGCTACGACCAAAGATAGCGCCGTCAGCAGAGCCGGCCTTTGACTTCGATCAATTTACTGATAGATTTCTCACGTAGAGTTTATTGAAACTCAGCCACCCCAGAAGGGGTTTTCAACCGGGTGCGGCGCGGGGCGTGCTGGAAACCGGTGTGACGGGACGGCACGACCATGGACACCTATCGAAAACACTTCCCGGAATGCGAGGCTCCGGCCGTTTGTCGTTCCTGCGAGGCGCGCCATCGTGGCCTGTGTTCGGTCCTGACGGCCTCCCAGTTGACGGAACTCAACAAGCATTCGATGCGCCGGCGGATCGACTCGGGCAATGAGGTGATTGGCCAGGGCGAACAGGTCGGCAGCTACAGCAATATTCTGAAGGGCGTCATCAAGCTCTCAAAGATGATGGCCGATGGCCGCCAGCAGATCGTCGGCCTACAGTTTGCCCCGGATTTCCTCGGCCGGCCCTTCCTTGGCGAAAGCACGATCACGGCGGAAGCCGCGACCGACACGGAAATCTGCACCTTCCCGCGCAACATCGTCGACCGCATGGTCGGCGAAGTGCCAGATATGGAGCGCAAGCTGCATGCCCAGTCGCTGAAGGAGCTCGACGAAGCCCGGGACTGGATGCTGACGCTGGGTCGCAAGACGGCGCAGGAAAAGGTCGCAAGCTTCCTCTACCTGATCGCGACCCATATTGACCCGGAAAGCGAAGGCACCCAAACCTTCGACCTGCCGCTGTCGCGGGCCGATATCGCCGACTTCCTCGGGTTGACGATCGAGACCGTCAGCCGCCAGATGACCAAGCTGCGCAAGGACGGAATCATCGTCATCGAGAACAACCGGCACGTCATCGTGCCGAAGCTCGACCGCCTGCGGGACGCAGCCGGCGTCGATTGATCAGACGATCCCGATTTTAGAAGGGACCTCGGCTTGCCCTTGCGGTACGCGATCAGAAAATGCGCACCACCAGCCAGACAAGCACGACGGATGCGGCCATGACGCTACAGGCCGTGTAGAAGACGCGGATGCCGGACAGGATGTCCTGCGGGCCAGCATCAGCCCGTCCGGCCGCATGCATCATCGGTTCGCTGACCCTGATCCCGCCATAGACGCGCGGGCCTGCAAGCTGCAGATCGAGCGCTCCCGCCATGGCTGCCTCCGGCCAGCCGGAATTCGGTGAGCGATGCAAGCCGCTGTCGCGCAAGGCCGCGGAGAGCGAACGGCGCCCTGGCCCCGGCCCGAGCCGTAGTAACGCAGCCACGGCGATAAAGCCGGCGGAGAGCCGCGCGGCCGGCCAGTTCGCGAGATCATCGAGGCGGGCAGACGCCCAGCCGAATTGCAGGAAGCGTTCGTTCTTGTGCCCGATCATGGAATCGGCGGTGTTCAGCATCTTGTAGGCGAGGATGCCAGGGAGGCCCGCGATCAGGTACCAGAAGACGGGCGCGACGACGCCATCGGCGAAATTCTCCGATAGGCTCTCGATGGCCGCGCGCGACACGCCCGCATCATCGAGCGTCTTCGGATCGCGTCCGACGATCATGGCAACCGCCTGCCGCCCTCCCTCGAGACCATTGCGCAAGAGACCATCGGCAACCGCCTGCACATGATCGCCGAGGCTCTTCTGCGCGAGGAAAACCGCAACGACGATGATCTCCAGAATAAGCCCCAGAAATCCCAGGTGATGGAAGATCATGGAAAGCAGCATGCCGACGAGTATCGTCAGCGCAAGCAGCGCGACGATGGCGAAGACACCATTGAGCCGGCGGCCTTCCGGCGTGAAAGCCCCGGTGTTGAGCCGCTTCTCGAAGAGATCGATACCCTTGCCGAACATCACGACGGGATGCGGCACGCGCTGCCAGAGCCAGGGCGGGTCGCCGACGATACGGTCGAGCCCGATCGCGGCGAGCAGGATGAGGAGATGGCTCATGCCTCAGGGTCTCCGAAACGATGCGAGTGCATCCAGCAGCCGCTTGTCGGACGCTTCATCCGGAGCAAGGCCGAAACGCAGCCAGTCCGGGCGATAGTCGAACTTGCGGGTCAGGATGTGGTGCTTGCAGAGGTGCTGGTGCAAGTCTGCCGCCTGTGCATCCTCGACAAGTTGAAAAAGCTCGGTACCGCCACGGATTGTCAGGCCTACCGTTGCCAGGACGTTGCGCAAGGCGCGGGCCCGTTGCCTGATGCGGTTGGCGATGATTTCGGTATCCGAGGTCATCAGCTGCTCGGCGAGGATCAGCCCGGGGCCGGAGACGGCCCAGGGTCCGAGCCAATCCGAGAACTGCGCAGCGATCGGATTGGCGGCGATCACAAAACCCAGCCGCACACCGGCAAGGCCGAAGAACTTGCCGAAGGAGCGGAAGACAATGAGGTTTGGGCTGACGTCGCCAGCGAGGCTCTGATCGGGCTGCATGTCACCAAAGGCTTCGTCGACGACGAGTACCCGATTCCGCTGCGCGAGCGTCTCGGCGAGCCGGCGCAATCTCTCCCGGCCGTGGAGCCGGCCATCCGGATTGTTCGGGTTCACGACCACGACGAGACGATGTTCGGCGGTCACGTGCTCGAGATCATCGACCATGTCGACGGCAAGCCCTGCCACGGTGAAAGCACGGACATATTCGCCATAGGTCGGGGAAACGACGGCGACCCGCGCGCCTGCGGGAACAAGGCGCGGCAGCAACTGGATGACGGACTGTGTGCCTGGTACGGGCAGAGGCAGGCATTCGCCCGAACGATAGTAGAGCCGGGCAGCCTCCCGCGCGGCCAGTTCGCGCTCCCGGTCGGGAAGTCTGTGCCAGGCGCGCATCGGAATTGCGGGCAGATCGGGCGGGCAAGGATTGAGGCCGGTGGAGAGGTCCAGCCAGTCCTCGATCCGGCCGCCATGAAGCGCCGCCGCTGCCGCAAGCCCGCCGCCATGCTGGATCGGTGCGCTCATCGGCTCTCTCCGGCGATGTCGATCAGATGCATGTAAGACCCGGCGATCGAACCACGGCGCAGACCGACAGAGCCCAGCGGCTCACCGAGCGCATCCTCGGCGGCGAAGAGACGGTCGACTGAACCCTCGGAGACGACGCTCGAGTAGTGGAACTCATGCGCGGTGAAGGCACCGGCAAAGAGATCCGGCGCCAGTGATGTCAGACGCCGATAGCCGAGATGGCGCTTGCGGGCGGCGTAGCTGGTGACGAGTGGCAGCAGGCCGAGCATCCCGTGCCGCGCACCACTGGCGTCGATCAGGCCTTCGCCCAGCACCATATAGCCCCCGCACTCGCCATAGATCGTGACGCCACGCTCGGCCGCTGCGAGCATGCCAGCATGGAAATCTGCCGCAGCTGCCAGCCTACCCGCATGCAGCTCCGGGTAACCGCCCGGCAGATAGACGGCATCGGCGTCAGCGTGTGGGGCCTCCTCGGCCAGCGGCGAGAAGAAGGATATCTCAGCCCCCTGCGACCGCCAGCTTTCGATGAGGTGCGGATAGGAAAAGGCAAAGGCGATGTCACGGGCCACTGCAATCCGCTGCCCGAGCGGCAAGAGGCCGGCAACCGCTGCTGAGGGAGAAGCCGCGGCGCTCTGGCCCGCAAGCTGAATCAGCGTGTCGAGATCGATGCCCTTCTCGACGGCATCGGCTGCGTGCTCGATGAATACCTCCAACGCGCCATGCTCGCCCGCCTGAACAAGCCCAAGATGACGCTCTGGCAGTGCGAGCGCGGGATCGCTTCGCAGACAACCGAGAACGGCTATCTCCGTCTGAGCCATGGCAGACCGCAGCATCGTCTCGTGCCGATCACTGCCCACCCGGTTGAGGATGACGCCGGCGACCCGCACATCAGGCCGAAACCGTGCAAAGCCGGTAACGAGGGCGGCAACGGACTGGGACGTGCGCGCGCAGTCGACGACAAGCACGACCGGCAGCGACAGGAGAGCCGCAAGATCGGCGGCACTGCCGCTGCCGTCGGCCGCACCGTCGAACAGGCCCATCATCGCTTCGATGATCAGGATACCCTTCATCGAGCAGCGCTCGGCCTGGGACCTGAGGAAATCCGGTCGCATGGCCCAGGGGTCGAAGTTGAAGCAGGAGGCGCCACTGGCGGCAGCGTGAAAGGCCGGGTCGATATAATCGGGTCCGGCCTTGCCTGGCGCCACCGCAACACCCCGTCGCCGCAGCGCACGCATCAGGCCGAGCGTCACCACCGTCTTGCCCGACCCGGAAGCCGGCGCGGCGATCATCAAACCGCTCATGCCGTGTCTTTCCGCTCCACGGCAAAGGGATCCGGCAGCAGCTTGCGTCCCGACAAGGCGCCGAGCCAGTCCAGCGAGGGCCTCAGACGCACGACTTCGCCGATGACGACGATCGCCGGCGGCTCGATGCCGGCCGCCAGCATGTCGGCCTCAGCACGGCCGAGCGTTGTTTCGAGCACTGTCTGCTCAGTCGTGGCGGCATTGCAGACGAAGGCAACCGCCTCTTCGGCGCGCCGGCCGGCGGCCATCAGGTTGGCGGCAATCTGCCCCATATGCTTCATCGCCATATACATGACGATAACAGGGGAGCCGCGACCGATCGCATGCCAGTCGATCCGATCCGGCACGACCCCGGAGGAATCATGTCCGGTAAGGAAAGTGACCGCGTGATTGACCTCACGATGGGTCACCGGGATCCCGGCATAGGCCAAGCCGCCAATGCCGGCGGTGATGCCGGGCACGATGCGGAACGGTACACTGTGTTCGATCAGCGTCAGCGCCTCTTCGCCGCCACGTCCGAAGACGAAGGGATCGCCACCCTTGAGGCGCAGGACCCGATGGCCGGCTTTGGCGAGTTCGACCAGCCGAAGCGAAATGTCACGCTGCCTGGCGGAGGGCTTGCCACCCCGCTTGCCGGCATATTCAAGCACGGCACCGGTCCGGGCGAGCTTGAGGCAGTCTTCATTGACGAGCGCGTCATGCACGATGACATCGGCTTCCGACAGGCCCTTGGCTGCCAGCAGCGTCAAAAGGCCGGGATCCCCGGGGCCGGCACCGGCCAGCCACACATGGCCGGGCTGGATTGCCGGCAGGCTCGTGGGCAGGGCTAGACGCGTCGTGTCACTCATGCTCATGGTCTAGGCCCCGTGCGGCAAAATTGCAATTCCGAGATGCGGCTTTCCATATCTTGGCAAGCGTCATCCGCCTTTCGCCGGGCAGCCGCCTCGCCTATAAGCGAGCCATGAGCGACGCCAACAGACCGGACGCGAAAGATGCTGTGGAGACCCAGCGGCTGGAGAAGCCGGAGGGCGCACCCTTGCGCAATGGCTGGACGACGGGTGCCTGTGCGACGGCGGCGACCAAGGCGGCCTTTACGGCTCTTCTCACCGGAAAATTCCCGGATCCGGTCTCCATCACCCTGCCGAAAGGCGAAACGCCGGCCTTCGCGCTTGCCCGCGAAGGCTTCGACGGTGAGGGCGCTTATGCGGGCATCGTCAAGGATGCGGGGGATGATCCGGATGTGACCCATGGCGCCACCGTAGTCGCGACAGTCACACGCCTGCCTCCCGGAAGCGGCATCCGCTTTGTGGCCGGCGACGGTGTCGGCACGGTCACCAAGGCCGGCCTGCCGATCGCCGTGGGTGAGGCCGCGATCAATCCCGTACCCCGGGCGATGATGACAGCCGAAATCGAGGCACTTGCGGCAGAACATCGATTGTCCCCGGACGTGGAGATCAGGATTTCCGTGCCCGGCGGAGAAACGATCGCGCAGAGCACCTGGAATCCGCGGCTCGGCATACTGGGCGGCATTTCAATTCTCGGCACCACGGGCGTGGTGCATCCCTTCTCCTGCGCGGCCTGGATCCATTCGATCCACCGGGGCATCGACGTGGCGCGGGCCGAGGGGCTGACCCATCTGCTCGGGGCCACCGGCTCGACATCCGAAACGGCAGCGCAAGACTTTCACCGCCTGCCCGATGGCGCCTTGATCGACATGGGGGACTTTGCCGGAGGGCTGCTCAAATATCTGCGCAGCCATCCCGTTCCCCGTCTGACGATCGCTGGCGGCTTTGCCAAGATGTCGAAACTCGCCCAGGGGGCGCTTGATCTCCATTCCTCCCGCAGCCAGGTCGACAACGGGTTCTACTTGTCCCTCCCCTGTGCGGAACCCCTTCGAGAGCACGAGCGGGGCGCGGTCGAAAAGGCCAACACGGCGATGGAAGCGCTGGAGATCATGACGGCCGCCGGCATCGACATTGGACAGGCTGTGGCTGAGACGGCCAAAAAGACGGCCGAAGACGTGCTTCGGGACAGTGGCGTCAGCGTCGATATCCTCGTCACCGACCGCAAGGGCACGATCATCGCCCATGCAAAGTGATCGTCCGGCACCGCAAAAGATCCTTATCCTCGGTGGGACGGTCGAGGCACGTGAACTTGCCGAAACCCTGGTCCGAGAAGGCCACGATGTGACGACGTCGCTTGCCGGCCGGACGATCGATCCGGTGCAGCCGGAAGGTTCGGTACGGATCGGTGGCTTCGGTGGAGCGGAAGGCCTCGCCACCTATCTCCGGGAAGAAGGCTTCGACAGAGTGATCGACGCCACACATCCCTTCGCCAGACGCATCAGCGAAAACGCCATCAAGGCATCCGCCTTGTCAGGCGTTCCGCTCGAGCAGCGATTGAGGCCCCGCTGGCAGAAGCAACCCGGCGACCGATGGAAGGCGGTGGCAACACTCCACGCGGCGGCCGAAGCCTTGCCACCAGGTGCCACCGTCTTCCTTGCACTTGGGCGTCAGTATCTCGACGCCTTTACCGCGCGCCACGATTGCCGGTTCGTGATCAGGATGGTGGATCCGCCAGAGACACCCCTCGCCTTTTCCAATCACGTGCTCGTCCTCGGCAAGCCCGCCAGCGACCCGGATCGCGAGGCCGATCTCTTCAGCGCCCATGGGATCACCCATCTCGTCTGCCGCAATTCCGGTGGCCCCGGCGGCTATGCCAAGATTATCGCGGCGCGGCGTCTGGCACTGCCGGTCATCATGCTGGAGCGCGAGTAGAACCGCTGACGCTCAGCGGAATTCGAAGATCTGGCGGAACACGCCGGGTGCGATGATCGACAGGGGATTGATCGCCAGATTGGGCTTCGTCGTAGCACCGGTGAGCTTGAAGGTGATGCCGAGCAGGCCCCGATCCCGACCGTTTCCGAGGATTGCCCCGATGACGGGCAACTCGCCGAACAACCGGTTCAGGCCATAGGCCGGCATGAAGGTGCCGGTCAGGTCGATGCGTCCGGACCTGTCGCGCACGATCCCCTGGAAGGTCGCGCCGATCTGCTCGCCGCGCACGATACCATTCTCGACGCTGAGGGTCCCGTCAACAAGGGCAAGTCGCGCGAAGGCGCGCTGGAAGCGGGCCGAGCTGACGTCGATGTCCCTGCGGACGGCCGTGTTGAGACTGCGCCCATCGGCACCGGTCGGCGTCGAAACGATGGTCTGCAGCCGCTCTTCGTTCTCCACCTGGAAATTGCGCAGATCCAGACTGCCGCTCCAGGAACCCTCGCGCGTTTCCGTGAGCCTCAGATTGGCAAGTCCGCCGCCGAGACGCTTGTAGGTATCGAGGAAACGCAGCACGGCGCCGGCGTCACTCGTCGTCACCGACAGTTCGCGCAGGTCGTTCGGCTGGCGAAGCTTGGCAACCACGGCCTGGCCGCTGCGGGTCACGCCGGAAAAGTCTACGGCACCCACCCGGCCCCTGGACGCGCCGTAGAGGATAGACACGCCCGACAGATCCTCGCCACCGAAGCCGAGCACGCGGTCGAACCGGCCCTCAATCCTGAGAGATGTCCGTGACTTGGCCGCGTCACCGCCCCCGGCCGGGCTCTGCAGTGTATTGAGCAGCGAGCGCGCGTCGAAAGCGCGACCGTTGGCGACCACCGAATAGACGCCCTTCGACAATCGAACCGTCAGCGCAACCTCATCTTCCGGCGACAGGCGCACGCGTGAGAGATCGGCAGCCACGAGCCCCGTGTCATCAGCGGAAATCTTGCCCGCCGCACCGAAGCCGTCACCGACGAACTCGAATTTCTCGATCAGCGACAGGTCGCCACTCTTCGACAGCTCGAATTTCGCTGTCGCACCGATGCCCTGGCCCTTGGCCCAGCCGACCCATGGGATGGTGAGGGTTGCGGAGCGCAAATCGACGGACACCGCCTGGCGTGTCTCGTCCACGCGCCGCAACTCCACCTTCAGGGGGCCATTGATGATCTCGCCAAGCCCAGGCACCAGCTTTTCGCGCATGGCGTTGTCCAGCGTCGCGGTCACCACCCGTTCGCGGGTCACCTCGCCTTCACCCTTGCGGATCGGTTCGGTGAGTTCGACCTCCATCGGCACATCGTCGATGCGGGCCTCGGCATCGAGCCTGACGCTTGCCATGTCGACAGAGAGCTTGCCCGAGACATCGGCAATTTGCCGCCCGTCGAAAGGCTTGGAGATGTCGACGTCCGTAAGATCGACCTCCGCATTCCAGACGGGGTCCGGCGGCCCCTGATCGGGCACGAGGCCCAGGCGGATCTTGGCCTGACCTCGCACCTGGCCGGAAAAGTCGTCGGGCTTGAAGTCGACCACCCTCAGCGCCTCGATCGGCTTGAACGAGACGAGTTCGGCAACGGCATCGGCCGCACCACTGACATCAAGGTCGAGATCAGCCATCAGCGGCTTTTCATAGGCGTCCTGGAGAACCAGCCGGCCGCGCTCCAGCTTGACCATTCGGCCAGACGGGAAGAAGGACCCGGCGGAGCGGATATCGACATCCACGCGCTCACCCACCATGTCGAAACGGCCGTAGAGATCGCGCAACGGCGGCAATTCACCTGTCAGGTTCAGGCGCGCATCTTCGAGATCGAAGCCGATCTTCAACTCGTCCGCACTGAGTCGCACGGGCTTCGGGTCGATCGAGAGACGGTTCTGCGGGATGAAGACATCGATCGTGCCGCTCGGGATGACACCGCCATAGAGGTTTTCGAGCACCCATTGCCGCGGCTTCGAGGCGATCCAGTAGGGCCACAGCTGCTTGACCACCGTCGTGCGCATGTTCTGCACGCCGGCATTGAACCGGATCTCCGGACCGGTGCCACCGAAGCGCACCTGCAGCTTGCCAGCCATGTTGCCGCTCGGCGTCGAGACATCGAGCGTGTCGAGCTGCAGCATGTTTTCGGCAACGAGATAACGGCCATAGCCTTTCATGAAGAAGGGAAAGGGTGTCTCTCCGGCTGCCGGCACATTGGCCTTGCCGTCGTTGACCACGAGATCGATGCCGAAGCCCTTGCCGAAACTTGGCCCTTCCGGAAGCCGGTCGAGATCGATGATCCCGCCGGACAGCGGGAAGACGGTTTCGCTGAACCGCGCGACCGAATCGGCAAGCTCGATCGTGTCCTTAGCAAAGTCATAGGAGAACTTCAGCCTGGCGTCTGTGAGGTCCTGCCGCTGGCCGTCGGAGTAGAAGCCACCGTTCTGCATGTTGATGCCGAGCGAAATGGCGGCTGGCTGGCTGCCATCGGCGCGCCGCGCATTGAGGAGGAGTTCCGCCGAGCCTTCGATCCCCTGGCGCGCTTCGCCCGTGCTCGAGCGGCGCAGGAGGAAGGGCGTGACTCGGATATCGGCAACCCGCATCGTCAGCGTCTCGGCACGGCCACCGACATTGGTGGTGAGCGCCGTCAGCTCTGTCTGCTGCCCGTTGACGGAAACCGCGCCGAAGATCGAAAGGGAATCGTCATCACCGCGCTCCAGCACGACATCGTCGATGGCGATCGTCAGCGGTCGCCCGCTTGCGCTGGTGGAGGCGATTTCCAGACCCGCCAGACGCATCCGATCAAGGCCGCCCCGGGCAATGAAGCCCTGCAGCCGGTCGAGTTCCGCGAAAGCATCCGCCAGTCGCGCCGGCACCTGATCGACGCGCCAGTTGGTGAGATCGATCGGCTTCCCCTTAGGCAGCACGGTCGCATCGAGATTGATGCCTTCGCTGACCACTTCGCGGATCGAGAAGCGACCGCCAAGAAGCGCCAGCGGTTCGACGATAAAGCGGACGGAATTCGTCAGCGCCACCCGCTGACCGCCAGCCTGCTCATGCAGCGTGACGTCCCGCGCCTCGACGGTCAGTTCCAGATTGTTGGAAAAGCGCACCTCGGTGCCGCCGATTTCGGCAGTGAATTTCGGACCGAGCGCATTGTTGAGAACCGATTGCGCCCGTTGGGCGAGTGCCGCATCGAGCGTGCCGCTCTCGACGACCGCATAGACGGCAAAAAACACGATGAGCCAAAGCCCGGCAAAGCCCGCAAGCACGCGCAAAAATCGACGCAGCAAAGACCGCTTCGGCGGCGGACAATGCACGATCAAGGGATCCTCGGCCTGGGCAGACGGAAGAGCATGCAAGGGTACGATGTCCCGCTTGCGAAACCGTAGCTTTTCGCCCCGGATCTCCGACATGTCCTGGTGATTGTCTCCGTCGATCGATGCCGCTAACAAGTCGCTCTGGACGACTGCGGAGCGGACTATATATCGATGACGCCCACAATCACCCACAAAACGGGCAAAAGAAAGGTTATCCCATGACGGATTTGACTGCAGGGGACATGGCCCCCGATTTCTCCCTGCCCCGCAACGGCGGAGGCACGATTTCCCTTTCCGATTTCGCCGGAAAACCGGTGGTTCTCTACTTCTATCCGAAAGACGACACGAGCGGCTGCACCACAGAAGCCATCGACTTCTCGGGCCTCGCCGGCGAGTTCGAGAAGCTCGGCGCGACCGTCATTGGCGTGTCGCCCGATTCGGTGAAGAGCCACGACAAGTTCGCCGCCAAGCATAACCTCTCAGTCGTGCTCGCGGCCGACGAGGAGCACAAGGCGCTCGAGGCCTATGGCGTCTGGAAGGAAAAGAGCATGTATGGCAAGACCTACATGGGCGTTGAGCGCTCGACCTTCCTCATCGACAAAACCGGCAAAGTTGCCGAAGTCTGGCGCAAGGTGAAGGTACCCGGCCATGCCGAGGCCGTGTTGAAGGCAGCGCAGGCCCTCTGACATGCCCGAGACGATGCAGCCCGAGACGGCTTTTCATTCCCTTCGCGGCGCTGCCACTCTCGCCATCCTGAGCGCCGACCTCGACGAGAAGACGGCGCTCGCTCAAGCCGCGGCACTCCGGTGGCAAGAGCGGCGGCTTTCGCTGCGCTTGCCGCTTGATCCGCCCCTGCCGGACCGGCCCGGCCGACCGGCAAAGCCGGAACTGGTGCCGCCCAAGGCGGTCGAAAAGCGGTCTCTGCATACCCTGCCCGGCCGGATCGCCCTTCTTCATGCGCTCGCGCATATCGAGCTCAACGCGGTGGACCTCGCTCTCGACATCGTGGCCCGTTTTGCCACCGAGCCGGTACCTCACTCATTCTTCGACGGCTGGATGAAGGTGGCCTACGAGGAGGCCAAGCATTTCCGGCTGGTGCGCGACCGGTTGCGGGTGCTCGGCGCCGATTACGGCGACATGCCCGCCCATGATGGTCTTTGGCAGGCCGCGCATTCGACGAAGAACGATCTCACGGCTCGGCTGGCCGTCGTCCCGTTGATCCTCGAAGCCCGTGGGCTCGACGTGACACCTTCGCTCCAGGAGAAGATGCGCGAAACCGGCGACATCGAGAGCGCGGATGTCCTGAAGGTCATCTATGAGGACGAGAAAGGCCATGTGGCGGTCGGCGCCAAATGGTTCCGCTTCCTCTGCGCCCGGGAAAAGCGGGATCCGGCGCGTGCCTTCCAGGATCTGGTGCGGGCCAATTTCCGCGGTCAGTTGAAGGCGCCCTTCAACGACGTTGCCCGTGCCGAGGCGGGACTGACACCATCCTTCTACCGGTCGCTATCCTCGAAGAACAACTCTTCGGTTTGACACGCAACTCCAAGCGCCTAACGCTTCATTAACCCTAATTATGCGTAACTTCCCGCGGCGGGAGCGGACAGGCGACTCGCTGCCATCGGGCAAGTGCGCATCAACGCTCAGCCCGGACTAAATGGGGGTGAGCGTGGCGACGAGTTCGAACGGCCAGGTCTTCGGCAAACGCAAGGAACAGCACATCGTCATCCTGGCGAGCGGCGACCGCATCCGCCACATGATGATCCGTCCTTGGATGGTGGCGCTGACCGTCTGTTTCCTCGGCACCATGGCCATCGGCTATCTGGGTGCCACCACCTATCTCGTCCTGCGTGACAATCTGATCGGCGCCACCATGGCGCGGCAGGCGCGCATGCAGCATGAATATGAAGACCGGATCGCGGCCCTGCGCGCCCAGGTCGATCGTGTCACCTCCCGCCAACTGCTCGACCAGCAGGTGGTCGAGGACAAGGTTGAGAAGCTGCTCGAGCAGCAGATGGCTCTGACCTCCCGCCATGGCCGCATCGGCGCGTTGCTGCAAGGGGCAGACACGACAGGCTCCCTCCCGAGCGATGGACCGATCCCGGCCGACAAGCCCGCGATCGACAGCAATGACCAGGCAGCCTTGCCGAACAGCACGCAGGCCTTCGCGGCCTTGCTGGGCGAGCCGAAGATGGCTCCGGGATCGGACGCTTCTCGCAAACCCGTGCTGGCCCTCGGCTATGCCCCGATGACCGGCGAAAATGTTGCCGATCGCGCCGACAGGCTGTTTTCCCACATGACGCTGTCGCTGAAGGAGATCGAGGCCGAACAGCTGCAGCGGATCGAGGAACTGGCAAGCGGCGCCTCGCAGACGGCCGATGAAATCGCAGCGATCCTCAAACGCCAGGGCGTACCTGTCGACGAACAGGCCTCCCTGCCCGTGGCCGACGCCGTGGGCGGTCCTTATCTCGCGCCGCAATCCGACCGGGACTTCAATGCCTCGCTGAACGCGCTCGATGCCGCCCTGACGCGGCTGGAAACGGTTCGCGACACCGCCAAGCGGCTCCCCTTCGCCAATCCAGCTCCCGGCCGCGACATCACCAGCCGATTCGGCAACCGCCCAGACCCTTTCTTTGGTGGCCTCGCCATGCATGCCGGCATCGATTTTCGCGCGCCGACGGGTACGGAAATCCGCTCGACCGGCTCCGGCAAGGTCGTCACCGCCGGCTTTTCCGGCGGCTATGGCAACATGGTGGAGATCGACCACGGCTTTGGCCTGTCGACACGCTACGGCCACATGTCGCGCATCGTGGTAAGTGAGGGCGACACGGTCGAACCGGGCCAGATCCTTGGCCTGTCCGGATCGACGGGCCGATCCACGGGACCGCATTTGCATTACGAAGTCCGCCGCAACGGCGCTCCCGTGGACCCCATGCGTTTCCTGAATGCCGGAATGAAGCTGACGCCGCTGATCAATTGACGAACAGCGCGATTCGCCTAGCAAATGTGACGGGCCGAGCGCCGGTTCACAGACAGTCCGGACGGCGCAACCCAATTAATCGTGATCATTAAGCCTTTGTAGGGGTAAATCCGGCGGTTTCCTTGACTTTCCGGCAGTTTCCTTCTATTCGCCGCAACCATTGGAGCCCGATACGCCGGGCTATAGAGCGATGTTCGCGAGAACAGGAACGGAAACTACTTCCCTTTGACCACTTTTGCTGACCTTGGCCTGAGCCAAAAAGTCCTTTCTGCCGTCACCGATGCCGGCTACACCATTCCAACACCGATCCAGGCAGGCGCAATTCCGCCGGCCCTGCAGCGGCGGGATATTCTCGGCATCGCGCAGACTGGCACCGGCAAGACCGCATCTTTCGTTCTCCCGATGTTGACGCTGCTCGAAAAGGGCCGCGCCCGCGCCCGCATGCCGCGCACGCTGATTCTCGAGCCGACCCGCGAACTCGCGGCACAGGTTGCCGAGAACTTCGAGAAATACGGCAAGAATCACAAGCTCAACGTGGCCCTGCTGATCGGCGGCGTGTCCTTCGAAGAGCAGGACCGCAAGCTGGAACGTGGCGCCGACGTTCTGATCTGCACGCCCGGTCGCCTGCTCGACCATTGCGAGCGCGGCAAGCTGCTGATGACGGGCGTCGAGATCTTCGTCATCGACGAAGCCGACCGCATGCTGGACATGGGCTTCATTCCGGACATCGAGCGCATCGCTAAGATGATCCCGTTTACCCGCCAGACACTGTTCTTCTCGGCAACCATGCCGCCGGAGATCCAGAAGCTGGCCGACCAGTTCCTGCAGAACCCCGAGCGCATCGAAGTCGCACCGCCGTCCTCGACGGCGAAGACCGTGACCCAGCGTCTCGTCGCCTGTCACAACAAGGATTACGAGAAGCGCGCCACCCTGCGCGATCTGATCCGCGCCCAGGACGATCTGAAGAACGCGATCATCTTCTGCAATCGCAAGAAGGATGTCGCTGATCTCTTCCGTTCGCTCGATCGCCACGGTTTCTCCGTCGGCGCCCTGCATGGCGACATGGACCAGCGTTCGCGCACGACCATGCTGGCGAATTTCAAGTCGAACGCGATCACGCTGTTGGTCGCCTCTGACGTTGCAGCCCGTGGTCTCGACATCCCCGATGTCAGCCATGTCTTCAACTTCGACGTTCCGATCCACGCCGAAGACTATGTCCACCGCATCGGCCGTACAGGCCGTGCCGGACGCTCCGGTGCTGCCTTCACTCTGGTGACGCGCAGCGACACCAAGTTCCTCGACGCCATCGAAAAGCTGATCGACCAGAAGATCGAATGGCTCGATGGCGACCTCTCCGGCCTTCCGGCTCCGGCAGAGAGCCATGACGAAAGCCGTGGAAAACGCGGTCGCGACAAGGGTCGCGAGCGGCGCGGCGGTCATAAATCCGATACGCGCAGCGAGTATGTGAAGCCGACCGAGGCTCGCAACGAACCAGTCAAACCGGCAGAGGAACAACAGGTGATGGAAGCGGTCAAAGTGGAACCGGTGGCGAATGAGCGCAAGGCCGACAAGCGTCGCGACCAGAACCCGCGCAACAACCGCAACAATCCCTATCCGGCCAATGACGACAACCGCGATCGCCGCCGCAATCGTCACCACGACCACGACGATGGCCCGACGCCAGTTGGCTTCGGCGACGACATCCCGGCCTTCATGCTGATCGTTGCCGCCAAGGCCTGATCCGTGGGTCAGCCCGGTCTCGATTTCCCCGGTCTCGGGGTTGGTCTTGCCATCCTTCGGGATGGCAAACTGCTTTTGTGCAGGCGCATGAAGGCCCCGGAAGCCGGCTACTGGAACATCGTTGGCGGCAAGGTCGATCACATGGAGCCGGCGGAATCTGCCGCGCGCCGCGAGGCCGAGGAAGAAACGGGCCTGACGATCGGTGCGATCCGCTATGTCGGGATGACCGAGCAACTGATCGAAGCCGACCGCCAGCACTGGATTTCGCTGCTGTATGTTTCCAGCGACACGACCGGCGAGCCGCAGCTGACCGAGCCGGACAAGCTGTCGGAGATCGGTTGGTTTGATTTGGACGCCATGCCGCAACCGCTGTCGGTCTTTACCCAGGCCGTGCTTTCCTATTTGCGCTGAGCCGTCTCCCGCTCCGTCACCCGGATCGCCGCATCGAGCGCAATCCGCGCCCATTTCGCCATGATATCGGGATCATCGAGCGCCTCGTCGGGAATGGTCCAGTAGGGCATGGCGACGGGTTTGCCTCCCTTGCCCTCATAGCGCCAGCGTGTGGCTCCAGCCCCTTCGAGCAAGGGCGCACTCTCCTCGTCGCCCTTCAGCATCAACTCGCCCCGCAGTTCGAGCGCGAAGATGATGCCGCGTGCATAAATGCCTTTGCCCCCGAACATCCGGCGGATCGTTACCGGCCCGACCGCCTCGAACATTTCCTCGATCGCCGCATTGTCCATGGTCAGCCCTTCAAGATCCCGCCGGCGGACAGAATAGCCTCAGGCGTATCGACATCAAGACGCGCAGCGGGCCCGATTTCGACATCGATCACGGCAAGCCCCGCACTTTCGATGACGGGCCGGGCACCGATATCGCCTTCTAGCGCCTTCAGAGCCTCGAAGGTAGCGGCTGGCAGGATCACCGGATTGCCGCGCTGGCCATCGGAGACGGCGCGCACGACTGCCTTGCCACCGGACTTTGCGTAGGCGCTGGCCAAAGCCGCGATATCGGCAGCAGAAACATTCGGCATATCGGCGAGCAGCACCATCATGCCAGGCAGCCCTTTGTCTTCTATAGCGGCAAGCCCGGTTTTCAGCGATGACGCCATGCCGGAGGCATAGTCGGGATTGTCCGCGAGTTTGATCGGAAGGCCGGCCAGCGCATCCGCAATCTCGGCGTTCCGATGGCCGGTGACGACGGTCACGGGCCCCACCTTCGCCTCCAGAGCCTGACGCACCGAACGCCGAACGAGCGGTTCGCCTTCGAATTCAGCAAGGAGCTTGTGGTGACCGCCCTCGCCCATACGACTTGCCCGACCGGCGGCAAGCACGACGAGACCGAGAGCCGCGGGATCCGAGTCGGCAGTGGCCGTCAGTCGCGGCAACGGGCGGCTCGGGATCTCCATGAGGAGACCTCCGACACCCCAGCCCGTCATTTCAGCCCGATCCGGCGGATGGCCGGCAAGGATGCGGTTCAGCACCCAGTCGAAGCCGTTTTCCTTCGGTGAACGGGCGCAACCAGGAGCGCCGATAACCTCGACATCACCGACACGCCCGAGCACGAGCAGATTGCCGGGATCGACGGGCAATCCGACCTGGTCGACCACGCCGCCGGCGAGGCGGATGGCGGCGGGAATGACGTCATCGGCATCGGCAACGGCGGACGCACCGAAGACGATGACGAGGGGTGGCTGACCGTTTTCTGCCTTTGGCTGGGCAAGGGCCGCCGAAATGGCCTCCGCCACCGCCTCGGCTCGGTGCGGTACACGATTTTCCGACACGATCCGGCTTTGCGAGTACGCGAGACGCGCCTCGAGCACGCGCGCGGTCTTGTCCATGACCGATGGTTTCAGCGAGGGCAGCTGGGTGGCGATGAGATGCACCTGACGAGACTGATAGACTGCCACCTGGAAGGCAGTGCCTTCGCGGAGGATCGCGGCGGCGGCTTCGACGCTCGAACCGGCTACCGCAAGTGGGATGATCTTGATCGTCGCCACGAGATCGCCAGTCCGGACGTCGCGGCGGTCGGCAAGACAGGCGAGCGTGATGGCCGGGTCGACAGCATTGAAGCGATCGACGAGACCCTTCTCCGCGAGGAAGAGGCCGTTCTCGGTCGCATAGAAATTCACGCGCCCCGTCGAGGCCGGGCTTCGACTGATGCCTGTGAGGTCGATCGCTGCGGAAAGGCGTTCGGCAGCCTCGTCCTCGGTGAGATCCCCCGGCTCAAGCCGGCAGGCGATTACGCTGGCGATGCCCTCGTCCAGCAGCCGCACGATATCTTCAGCCTCTAACCGCCGGCCTTTCGGCAGCTTGCCCGAGGCGAGTGGCTGGGAATGGGCGAGGATTACGCCCTCCGCCTCTTCGGTCGGGACGGGACCGAACTTCAAGACACGGCCTCAGCCGGAACGCTGGCATGGGCAAGGTCCCGGCGGCGCAGCGCGCCGATGATCTCGGCCAGGATCGCGACCGCGATTTCCGCCGGCGTGGCAGCCCCGATATCGAGGCCGATCGGCGCCCGGATGCGGTCGATCATGGACTGCTCGAAGCCGTGCGACGCGAGACGGTCGACGCGCTTTGCATGGGTTTTGCGGGACCCCAGCGCGCCGACATAGAAACAATCCGCCTTGAGCGCTGCAGTCAGGCCGGGATCGTCGATCTTCGGGTCATGGGTCACGGCGACCATCGCGCTGTAGCGGTCGAGCGGCTGGGATGCGAACACCTCATCCGGCCAGTCTGCGCGGAGATCAACGCCGGCAAAGCGTTCCGGCGTGGCAAAGGCCGTGCGTGGATCGATGATGGTGACAGCAAAACCTGCAAGGGTCGCCATCGGCGCCAGTGCCTGGCTAATGTGAACGGCCCCGATAACCACGATCCGCGGCGGCGGAAGATGAACGTTGAAGAAGAGGCTCTTCCCGTCGATTTCGACAGTACCCGACTTGCCGGAGAGAAGCCGGGCGCGGATCTCGCCACCCAACGGATGCGACGCGATCTGATCTTCGGTGACTAGCTCTGACGAGCCGGCATCGAGGTCGCTCACCAGCACGGCGCCACGGCGCTCGCGTTTGGCGGCATTCAGCGCGACAAGCGTTGCGACATCCATCAGCCGAGCCTCTCGACATGGACGCGGATGCGACCGCCGCAGGAGAGGCCTACCCGCCAGGCCGTTTCATCGGCGACACCGAATTCGAGCATCTTCGCTTGTCCGCTTTCGATGACGTCGAGTGCTTCGGTGATCACGGCACCTTCGACGCAGCCACCGGAAACCGAGCCCTCAAAATTGCCCTCGCCGTCGATGACGAGATGACTGCCGACGGGGCGCGGCGCCGAACCCCAGGTTTCGATGACGGTCGCAATGGCGACAGTCCGGCCTTCGCCATGCCAGCTTTCGGCGATCGCAAGAGGATCGCGTGCGGTGGTCTCCATGGTCATGTCAGGCTCCTTTCAGAACCGAGGTAACGCCTGGGATCGCAATCCCGATCCGGTGAGCCGGACAAAGATTGCACCAGATCCGAAAGGGCTTCCAGATTGTGCACGGACCTCAGTTCGTCAACATGCGGCAGCATGGCCCGCACGCCACGGGCCCGTGCCTCGAAACCGGCGAAGCGCAAGAGCGGATTGAGCCAGACCAGCCGCCGGCAGGAACGGTGCAGGCGGTCGGTCTCGCGCCCCAGCACATCCACTTCGTCGCGCTCCAGCCCGTCGGTGATCAGCAGCACCACGGCGCCCTGCCCCAGCACGCGCCGGCCCCAGTGACGGTTGAAGAGCCTCAGCGTCTCGCCGATGCGGGTGCCGCCCGACCAGTCGGCCACCGCATCGGTGCACTGAGCGATCGCCTCATCGGGATCGCGATGGCGAAGCTGGCGCGTGACATTGGTGAGCCGCGTGCCGAAGAGGAGGGTATGGACGCGACGGCGCCGTTCGGTCAGCACATGGAGGAAATGCAGGAAGATGCGCGTATACTGGCTCATCGAGCCGGAGATATCGGCAAGGATCACAAGCGGTGGCGGCTGTTGCCGACGCTCGCGAAACTTCGGCAGCATCAGGTCGCCGCCGGTGCGCAGCGACTGGCGCATGCTGGCGCGCGGATCAATGAGGCGGCCCTTGGTTGATGACCGGTAGCGGCGCGTCTGCACAAGATCAAGCGGCATGGCGAGGCGCTCGATGGCGCGGCGTGCCTCCTTGAGTTCGGAGGCCGTCATCTGGCCGAAATCGAGCCGGCGAAACACTTCCTGGCCGGAGACCGTGAGTCGGGCATCCACTTCGACATCCGGCTCGTCGCGCGGCTTCGGCTCGCTTTTCCGGTCGGCAAACAGCGCGTCGCTGACGCGTGCGCCACCCGCCTTCGGCTTCTGTCGCTCACCGATTGCCGCAACCGGTGACATCAGCGCGATCATCTTGCCGACGAGATCGCGCGAGCGCCAGAAGATCGAGAAAGCCTCATCAAAGACAGGCTGGTCTTCATGCCGCTTGACAAAGATGGCCGACAGCGCGGCGTGGAACTCAATACGCGAGCCGATCCCGATCGCGTCGACGGCCTCGATCGCATCGATGACGGCCCCGGGCCCGGGCTTGAGGCCGGCCTTGCGCAGAACCCGGGCGAAATGCACGATGTTGTCCGCGAGCCGGCCATCCCCCTGCACCGGTGGCGGCACGATGATACCGTCATGTCCGCTGCTGGGATTGGGCCCGAAGCTCTCCATCTCAGCCGGCCTTTGCGAGCAGCTCTGCCTTCACCTCGGACAAGAGCTTATCGCCTTCACTGCCCTGAATGCGGGCAATGTCCTCCTGATATTTCAAAAGCGCCCCGAGTGTATCCGCGATCGTCTCGGGATCGAGCGCCAGCCGGTCGAGCTCGGTCAGCGCCGTCGCCCAGTCGATGCTTTCGGCAATGCCGGGATTCTTGAAGAGGTCGATGGTCCTGAGCTTCTGCACATAGGCGACGATCTGCCGGGAAAGCTGCTCGTTGCAACCCTTCACCTTGCGGCGGATGATCGCGAGCTCGTCGGCCGCGGCCGGATAATCCACCCAATGGTAGAGGCAACGGCGCTTCAGCGCGTCATGGACCTCGCGCGTCCGGTTTGAGGTGACGATCACGATCGGCGGCTCGGCGGCCTTGACCGTGCCGAATTCCGGGATCGTCACCTGGAAATCCGAGAGCACTTCCAAGAGGAAGGCCTCGAAGGCTTCGTCGGTGCGGTCGAGTTCATCGATCAGGAAGACCGGCGCGCGGCCGGGTTCGCCTTCGAGCGCCTGCAGCACGGGACGCCGGATCAGGTAGCGCTCGGAGAAGATATCACTTTCGAGCCGGGATCGGTCGGACATGCCGGAGGCTTCCGCCATGCGGATCTCCAGCATCTGCGCCGGATAATTCCACTCATAGACAGCGGAAGCGACATCGAGGCCTTCGTAGCACTGCAGGCGGATGAGAGGACGATCGAGCGACTTGGCCAGCACCTTGGCGACCTCCGTCTTGCCGACGCCCGCCTCGCCCTCAAGGAACAGCGGCCGCTTCATCTTCAGCGCCAGGAACAGAACGGTGCCAAGTGGCCTGCCGGCCAGATAATCCTCAGCCGCAAGCAGATCGATGATGCCATCGATCGTCTCCGGCAGCGCCTTTCCCGAGGTCTCTGCCATGTCTCCTCCCTGGTTCGAGGGAAAGCTTATAGCGTGTGAAAGCCCCGGTCCAGATAGATGAGCGATGGCTCACGCTCTCCGAAATGCACGGCCCGAACTTCGCCGAACAGCACCGTATGGGTGTTCGTCACCTTCCGGTCCGTCACGACGCAATCGAAGGCAACGACAGCGCTTGCAAGGACTGGCGAACCCGTTTCCATCACCTGCCATTCGGCCAGTGCAAACCGATCCTCCGCAGAGAGTTTGCCGAAGCCGGCAAAGGCGTTGGCCAGTTCCTGATGGTGAGCACCGAGCGTGTTCAAGGCGAAGTGCCCGCTCTCGAACAGGACGGCATTGCTGGGATTGCTGTTGTTGAGGCAGGCGAGCACCATGGGCGGGCTGTCGGAGACCGAACAGGCGGCGGTGATCGTCACACCGCGCCTGACACCCTCATGCTCCGTCGTCACGATCTGCACATGCCCCGCATAACGGCTCATAGCCTCGCGATAGACGACCGGATCAACACCTTGCATGCTCAAATTCACGTCTCCCCTCGGCGACCTTTCCCCGTCGCCATCGCAATATGGGCCGGAGGCCTTACCTTTTCCACAACGGCATCACGATTTCGTTCCGAGAGGTCACCATCGACCGGAAAGCCAGCATTTCCAATCGCCTGCGCTTTCGGCTAGGATCGCAGCATGACCAAAGCGCGACCGATCCTCTCCTGGCTTGCACTTCCCCTGCTGTTCGGCGTGACAGCAGGACCGCTGATGGCAGACGAGCTCAAGCTCGCGGTCGTGGCGCCAAAGACAGGTCCCTTTGCGGTGCTCGGCGACCAGGTGCGCCAGGGGGCCGCGCTCGCCGCCGGCAAGCTGTCCATCACGCTCGTGGAGATCGACGAGAACTGCAACGAAGGCAGCGGACAAGCCATCGCCGAAGCGATCACGGCAGCGGAGGCCAAGGCCGCAATCGGCTTCCTTTGCAGTGAAAGCCTGACGGGGGCTCTGCCGGACCTCGCCAAAGCCGATATTCCCGCCTTCACGCTCTCGGTCCGCTGGAAAGGCCTGATGGAGGATGCACTGAAAGCCGGCTGGCCCCTGTTCCGCCTCGCGCCCAATGGCGATCAGGAGGCCGCAAAGCTCTCCGAGATCATTCTGCGGGACTGGGCGGGCGAACCCGTGGCTCTTCTGGAGGACGGCACGATTCGTGGCCGCGAACTGACTGAGGCGATCCGCATCAGTCTGGAAGAGCGTGGGCTGAAACCGGCCTTCATCGACACCATCCGGCCCGGACAGGAGCAGCAACTGGCCCTTGTCCGCCGGCTGAAGACGGCAGGCGTCACCCATGCCTTCGTCGGCGGCGACAGGAACGACGTGGCCATCATCGCTCGTGACGCCGGGCAGGAGAAGATGGCGCTCACCTTGCTGGGTGGCGAAGCCATGCGGGCGGCCGATGATCCGGTGCCGCTCGAACATGGTGTTCTTGCCGTCGGGCTGATCGAGAAGCCGCAGGCACCCGCTGCAACACAGCTGGCGACAGAACTCCAAGCGGCAAAGCTCGAACCGGAAGGCTATCTCATGCCGGCCCATGCCGCCGTCACGATCCTCGCGGATGCATGGGGTATCTCATCGGCCATGGGCACGCCGGTGACCGATGCGCTGATCGGCACGACCTTCGAGACGGCGCTCGGCCCGATCACCTTCGGCGAAGATCATGAGCTGAGCGAGAACCCCTATCGCCTTCTGCAATGGCAGGGGGATGCTTTCGTGCCCGTGGCCGAGCCCACGCAATGACGAGCCTTGCGAAGGATCAGTCGCGATAGGGCCAGAAGGCCTGGCTGAACACGCCACCATCGACCCAGATCGTCTGACCGGTCACGAAAGCCGATTGCGGCCCGGCGAGGAAGAGGATCGGCCCGGCGATATCCTCGGGCGTGCCGACGCGGCGAAGCGGCGTCACATCACCCCAGGTCTTGGCATAGTCGGGAGCCTCGGCCTGGGTGCGCGCCGTCTCGATTGCACCGGGGGCGATGCAATTGACCCTGATCTGATGCGGTCCAAGCTCGACGGCGGAAACCTTGGTCAACTGCTCGATACCGCCCTTGGAGGCGGTGTAGTCGACGAGTTTCGGAAAGGCGTGTTTGTTGCAGCCGGAGCCGAGATTGATGATCGAACCTCCCTTGCCCGCCTCGACCATCCGCCGCGCCACGCGTTGCGAGTTGAGGAACGTGCCCTTGAGATTGGTGCTGATGACGGCATCCCAACGCTCCTCGGAAAGCTCGAGCATCGAGGCCCAGGTCTGGATGCCGGCATTGTTGACGAGGACATCCGGAACCTGGCCGGCCCATGCGATCACCTCGTCCAGAAAAGCCTCGATGGCTCCGCTGTTGGCAACCTCGCATTCGCGGCCGATCGCGCGCCCGCCACGATCCGCCGCCTCTTTCTCGACCTCCGATGCCGCATCATGCTGCCCAAGATGGGTGAAGGCGACGTCATAGCCTTCTCGCACGAAGGCCGAGACCAGACGCCGGCCGATGCCGGAACTGCCGCCGGTGATGATCGCGAACTTGGCCATGTCGTCCTCCCAGACTGCTTGTCCTTAGCCGAGGGATGAAGCGAGCGAGCCTGATCGTCAAGGGTGCCGGACCCGGAAAGCGACCGCTTCTCATCCAAAGGCATGGTTGCCGGTGGGGGTAGCCGATGCTATGCGGACGCCCAACAGTTGCCCTACCCTCGCGAGGAGCCTTCGATGACCCGCCCTCTTCTGATTTCGCCTTCCATCCTCGCCTCGGATTTCTCGCGCTTGGGCGAGGAAGTCCGCGATGTCGTTGAGGCCGGCGCCGAATGGGTGCATCTCGACGTGATGGATGGGCACTTCGTGCCGAACATCTCCTTTGGCCCCGCGATCATCAAGGCACTTCGTCCATGGACCAAGGCGGTCTTCGACTGCCATCTCATGATTGCGCCGGCCGATCCTTATCTCGCAGCCTTCGCCGATGCCGGCTGCGACATCATCACGGTTCACGCAGAAGCCGGTCCGCATCTGCATCGCTCGCTGCAGACCATCCGCGGGCTCGGCAAGAAGGCCGGCGTTTCGCTCAATCCGGCAACGCCTCTCTCGGCAATCGAACATGTGATGGATGATCTGGACCTGATCCTGATCATGAGCGTCAACCCCGGCTTCGGCGGCCAGAAATATATCCCGGCCATGACCGACAAGATCGCCAAGGCGCATGCCTTGATCGGCAATCGCCCGATCGATCTGGAGGTGGACGGTGGCGTCACCGCCGACAACGCGGCCGAAATCGCCAAGGCCGGTGCGAATGCCCTCGTTGCGGGCTCGGCGATCTTCAAGGGCAAGGGCGTTGACGACTACCGCAAGACGGTCGACACTCTCCGGCAGGCAGCCCTGGGAGGTCGCGGTTGAGGTCACAGCTTTCTGCCATTGCGCTCTCGCTTCTGTCGGCCTCTGCCGCAGGTGCGGGGGACGTGGCGGAGATGCGGCCGATCGGCTATTCGCCGGATGGCAGATATTTCGCCTTCGAACAGTTCGGCGAGCAGGATGGCTCGGGCTTCGCCTATGCCGAAGTCCAGGTGATCGACACAGAAACGGACCGCTATGTCGAGGGCACGCCGGTCAGGGTTCTCATTCAGCGCGAGGAAACCTCGATCGGCGAGGCGCGTCGCCAGAGCCTTGAACAGGCCAAGGCAATCCTGGAAGCACGCAAGATCGGCGACGATCCGGGGCATCTCGTGGCTCTGACACCCATCGGCGAGCTGACGGAGAAGACGCGAGACCTGCGTTATCAGGCCTTTCCGAGCTTCTATGTCTCGGAGGGCATTCACCGCATCTTTCTCGAAGAGTTCAAGGCCAAAGGTGAGGACCTGTGCGAAAGCATGGACGTCGAAGTGCGCGGCTTTGCACTGTCCGTGGCCAGTGACGCAAAACCAGATGAGCGGCGCGAGGTCTACCGCGATCAGGCCGTTCCGAAGAGCCGCAACTGCCCCAGCGCCTATGCAATCGGCGGCGTGGTGACGCCGGGCTATGGCTCCTCTGCGCCGCACATGGTTCTGGTGCAGGTCGTATCATTGGGTTTCGAGGGCAACAATCTGCGCTGGCTGGCCGTTCCGGTGAAGCCTTGACCGGGGGACGCTGGCTTCCCTCCGCTCGGTTCTGGATGCTCGGTGCGCTGGGCTGGGGACTGGCCATGGCGGCGAGCTTTCTTCTCTCCATCCACCTCTTCAGCCGCGCGACCGGCAGCCACGACCTCATCCTCACGGTGATCTACGCCGGTGGCGGGATCTTGGGATGGGTCGTCGCCCTGCCACTAATCCACATCCTCACTGTCGGCCGCCAGCCGCAGATCGTCCTGGCTGGCTGGATATCGCTCCTCGGCATCGTCACGATCGGCGCGACGGCCGGCCTCTATGCCCTGCAGTACCGCTATTTCTATGCCCACTGGCATGCCCCTTTCGCGACGCGTATCTGGGGCTATCAGCTGATCTACACGGCAGCGGTAGCACTCTACCAGTTCGCGGTTCTGGGCCTGCGCCATCTGCTTCCGGTCGGATTGGCCCTGCTTCTTGCCGTGAGCATCGTCATGGCCCGCCGCAGCCGTTGAGCTTGCAGCCCCACTTTGCTAAGGGGGGCCAGAATTTTCCCATGTCCAACGAAAGACGAGCCCGATGATCCCGCGTTACTCCCGGCCGGAAATGGTCGCCATCTGGTCCCCCGAAACCAAATTCCGCATCTGGTTCGAGATCGAGGCCCATGCCTGCGACGCGCTCGCCGATCTCGGCGTGATCCCGAAGGAATCCGCCCGCACCATCTGGGAAAAGGGTGGACCGGCCGAGTTCGACGTCGCCCGCATCGACGAGATCGAGGCCGTCACCAAGCATGACGTCATCGCCTTCCTGACCCATCTCGCCGAGTTCATCGGCCCTGACTCGCGCTTCGTCCACCAGGGCATGACCTCGTCGGACGTGCTCGACACGACACTCAACATCCAGCTGGTGCGCGCCGCCGACATCCTGATCGCCGACATGGACCGCGTGCTGGCAGCCCTGAAGGCGCGCGCTTTCGAGCACAAGGACACGGTCCGCATCGGCCGCAGCCACGGCATCCATGCCGAGCCGACGACCATGGGCCTGACCTTTGCCCGCTTCTATGCCGAAATGGCCCGCAACCGCGATCGTCTGGTCAATGCCCGGGCGGAAGTGGCAACCGGCGCGATCTCCGGCGCCGTCGGCACCTTCGCCAATATCGACCCGCGCGTGGAAGAGCATGTCTGCGCCAAGCTCGGCCTCGTCCCGGAGCCGATCTCGACCCAGGTCATCCCGCGCGACCGTCATGCGATGTTCTTCGCCACGCTCGGCGTCATCGCCTCGTCCATCGAAAACGTTGCGATCGAAATCCGCCACATGCAGCGCACTGAAGTGCTGGAGGCGGAAGAATTCTTCTCACCGGGCCAGAAGGGTTCGTCTGCCATGCCGCACAAGCGCAACCCGGTTCTGACCGAGAACCTGACCGGCCTTGCCCGCCTCGTGCGCATGTCGGTGACCCCGGCGCTCGAGAACGTGGCCCTCTGGCACGAGCGCGACATCAGCCATTCGAGCGTCGAACGTGCGATCGGCCCTGATACAACCATCACCCTCGACTTCGCCCTGAACCGCCTCGCCGGCGTCATCGAGAAGCTCGTCATCTACCCCGAGAACATGTTGAAGAACATGAACAAGTTCAAGGGTCTGGTCATGAGCCAGCGGGTGCTTCTGGCGCTCACCCAGGCCGGTGTCTCGCGTGAGGACAGCTATCGCCTCGTCCAGCGCAACGCGATGAAGGTCTGGGAAAAGGGTGCCGACTTCCTGGAGGAACTGCTGGCCGACGAGGAAGTCCGTGCCGCCCTGTCGGAAGAGGACATCCGCGAAAAATTCGACCTCGGCTATCACACCAAGCATGTCGCCACGATCTTCAAGCGGGTTTTCGGCTGATTTTCATCAGGCAATCTGACATGACGAGGGGGCGCAAAACATTCGCGCCCCTTTTCGTTTGAGAGGAAAGGACCTTGCGGCACCTGTTGCGCCTGATGCTTGCGGTGATCTCTCTGTCTGCGACACTCGGCATGGGGCTGCTCAGTGGCCATGAATATGGCTGGATGGCCGACATCGACGCGGGTCTCGATCCCACGACAATCGAAACCGATGGTGACCGAGCGCTGGTGCGCATCGTACTGCTGATCATTGCCTTGGTGGCGGCAGCCATCATGGCGGCGACGACGAAGACCACGACAAAAAGCAGATACGGGCTGCCTCTTGTCCTGTCCTTGCTCGCAATCGCCGCCTATGGCTTTGGCAGCCGCTGACGCTGCGCCTCAGACCACGAGCCGCCGGTAGAAGTGCCAGGTCGCATGGCCGAGCACGGGCACGATGACGACCAGTCCGACCATCAGGGTTGCCATGCCAATCGCAAGCAGCGCGGCGACCATCAGCCCCCAGACGGCAACAGGAACAGGATTGGCGAGGCTTGCCCTGACCGATGTCGAGACGGCGGATGCAGCGCCACAATCGCGGTCGAGCAGCATGGGAAACGCCACGATGCTGATGACGAGCGCAATCAGCGCCAGAACGAAGCCGAAGGCATTGCTCCAGAACAGGAAGGCAATGGCGTTGGGATGGTCGAGAATACCGCTGGCGAAGGCAAAGACGCCCGGCGACGGATAATCGCCGATCAATTGCAGGTACAGCCCCCGCGAGACCACCAGCCAGACCATGAAGAGGGTCAGGAGGTAAAGGCTCATCATCAGCAGCGCAGGCAGAGATGGCGACCGCATGAGATCGAGCACATTCGACCAATCGGCCGGCTGACCGAGTTCGCGGCGACGGCTGATTTCCATCAATCCAAGCGCCAGAAGCGGCCCGACAAGCGCGAAACCGGCGAGAAGCGGGTAGACCATCGGCAGAAGCTCGATGCCGGCACTCCAGCCGATCATGATCGCACCGGCGATCGGATAGATGAGTGCCACGAAGGCGTAATGCGAAGGCTTTTCGCGAAAATCCTCATAACCTTCGCGGAGTGCCGCAAAGACGTCGGACACGCTGATCCGCCGCACTTCGGGCCTGACGATCGTACCGGTGGCATCGGTCATTACATGAAAGGTCGACATTCTCACTTCCTCCTCGAGCAACAGGGTCTGTAAGCTGCAAAGTGAAATGCGTGGGCGACGTCGGGCCAAAGCGGTCGCGACGAGGCGCCGGCTCTTCCTCCCATGGCCGGGGTGATGAACGCAATGCGCCGGGCAAGGGAGTTAAGCGATTAGGTTATCACCTAAAGGTCTATCTGTCGCCTGTTCTCGACGCACGAAGCCGTGAGTCATCTCGTTGCTCGGGGGTCCCCGTGTCGCCGCGAAACGGCTCGCCCTTCCGCCTGAGCAGAATCCACAACCGCCAATGACAAGAAGAATGGCCCTTTCGGCGCGATTTTCTGGCGCTGAGCGCGCCGCGAAATCTTGACGTTGCAGCAGCGGAACAGCAGATAGGGGCCATGAAAGTTTCAGAAGCAGACATCCTGATCGTCCCCGGCTACACCAATTCCGGTCCTGACCACTGGCAATCCCGCTGGGAAGCGAAACTGTCCACCGCACGACGCGTGGAGCAGGCCGAATGGTCGAAGCCCGTGCGCGAAGACTGGGTCGCACGCGTGGCCGAGGAAGTGAACGCCTCGACCAAACCGGTCGTGCTCGTGGGGCATTCGCTGGGTGTGCCCGCGATCGTGCACGCCATCCCGGAAATGAAGCAGCGTGTGGCAGGCGCCTTTCTCGTGGCGCCGCCAGACGTTGCCAATCCGGATATCCGGCCGAAACATCTGATGACCTTCGGCCCCTACCCGCGCCTGCCGCTTCCCTTCCCGTCGATCATGATCGCGAGCCGCAACGACCCCTTCGGCGAGTATGCCCATGCGGAAGACATCGCCAATGCCTGGGGCTCCTTCCTGATCGATGCCGGCGAATCCGGCCACATCAATGCGGAATCCGGACACGGCCCCTGGCCTGAGGGCACCATGGTTTTCGCCCAGTTCCTCGGCCGCCTCTAGGCTGCGGACATCTAGGACACGGCGCGAGCCGGCAATTGCAAAGACGGCGTTAATTCGGGCGTCGGACGGGGGAGTTTAAAACCTTCTTAAGCGGGCACTCATAGACTTCCTGCAACCGTTCGAAGCCAGGAGCATGATCTTGCGCCCAAAAGCTGCCACCCTCCCCACGCCCGGCGCGGGTGGAATAGAGATCTCCTGCCTCGACTGGCCTGCTGCATGGCTCACCCCGGATGGGATCATCCGCTCGCTGAATGACGCCATGCGCGACGCCCTTGGCGACGATGCGTCGCCAGGCCTGAATGTAGCCACGTGCTTCAGGGACACCGACGCGGCGAAACTGCTGCTCGCGCTCAGCCGGCTGATGGACAACAAGCCATCGTCGATCGAGGTCTCGACGTCGAAGGCTGACCAAAAACACTTCATCGCCGGCCTGAGCCAGACCAATTTCAATGGCTCAAGCGATGGCGCTGTTCTGCTCCAACTGACCGATATCACCGACCTCCGTCGCAAGCTCGACGAGGTTACTATGCGGGAAAGCCGCTGGAATTACGCCCTGGTCGGCTCCACCTCCGGGGTCTGGGACCAGCGCAGTTCCGGCGATTACTATTACTCGGATGTCTGGCGCGAGATCCGCGGCCTTGGGCCCGATGATGCCTTTCCCCCGACCATGGAGGCATGGCTGGAGCTCGTCCACCCGCAGGATCGCGAGCGGGTCCTGCACTGTATCGAGCGGCAAAATGCCGGCGACCCCGACTACAGCGTCTTCCAGTACAGGGAGATGCACAAGCAAGGCCACTATGTCTGGATCGAGTGCCGCGGTGCCTGCGTAGAGCGCGATGCGGATGGCAACCCTGCGCGCATCATCGGCACCGACACCGACATTACCGCCCGCAAGCAGCAGGAGGAATGGCTGGAAGGCCTCTCGCGCCGCCTGAAACTCGCAATCGACATTTCCGGGATCGGCATCTTCGAGACGGACTTCGAAGCCGGCACCAGCGAATGGGACGAAGGCATGCGCCGGATCTTCGAAGTCGAAAACGACTGCGAGGTGCAGATCGGCGGCTTCTGGGAGAGCAAGCTTCATCCGGAAGATCGGGCCCGAACGCTTGCCTATGTCGCGGGCAAGATTGCGGAGATGAAGCCCTTTACCGACAACTACCGGATCATCGCCCGGGACGGCAGCACCCGCTACATTCGTTCCAATAGCCTGCCCTTCATGGACCATGACGGGCGGCTGAAAATGATCGGCGTGAACTGGGACGTGACGGAGGACCAACGCCTCAGGCAGGAGCTCGAGCAGCAGAAGACGCTGGCCGAGGCCCGCAATGCCGAGCTGGAACGCACCCGGCTCGAAGCGGAGCATTCGGCCATGCACGACTATCTCACCGGGCTGCCCAATCGCCGCTATCTCGAGATGAAGCTCGAGGAGTGGCGGGACAGCAAGGGAGAGCTCGGCACGGGCATCGCCGTGCTTCACATCGACCTCGACCGCTTCAAGCAGATCAACGATACGCTTGGCCACGGTGCCGGCGACGCCATGCTGACACTCGCGGCCAAGATCCTCAGAGACAACATTCGCGTCACCGACTTTGCCGCCAGAATCGGCGGCGACGAATTCGTGGTGCTGATCGATCATGATGGAGCCACACCGGCACTTGCGACCGTTGCCAGCCGCATCATCGCTCAGATGCGGCAGCCGGCCTGGTACAACGGTCAGGAATGCCGCTTCGGCGCCAGCATCGGCATCGCTCACAGCCTGACGCGGGACATCGACCCCAAGCAACTGCTGCAGAACGCCGACATCGCGCTCTACAAGGCCAAGTATCTCGGCAGAAATCGCTACGAGTTCTATGTGCCTGCCAGCCGCACACTGCTCGCCGACAGCAACCGCCTTTCGAGCGAATTATTGAGAGCGCTCGAGAATGACGAGATCTTTCCGCAGTACCAACTGCAGTTCGACGCGCGAACCCGCAATGTGGTCGGGGCGGAGTGTCTGGCCCGCTGGCGCCATCCGAACCGTGGCATCCTCGGCCCTGACAAGTTCCTCACGATAGCCGAGGAATATGGAGTGCTGGCTCAGATCGATGGTTTGATCCTGGAGAAGGCGCTCATCGACCAGGCGGCCTGGCGCGCCGAGGGCATCGCACCGCCCAAGATCTCCGTAAACGTCTCCGCCCGCCGCCTCACCGACCCCGATCTGGCCCGCGGACTGTCCGACCTCGACATCAAGCCCGGCGCCGTGTCTTTCGAACTACTGGAGAGTGTCTTCCTGGATCGCCAGGATGCTGCCGTCATGAGCAATCTCGACATGCTCCGTCGACTGGCCATCGATATCGAAATCGACGACTTCGGCACCGGCCACGCCTCGATCGTCGGGCTTCTAAACTTGAAGCCGACGACACTGAAAATTGACCGACAACTGATCGAGCACGTGCCCGACAGCCAGGAGCAGCGGATCCTCGTCAAGTCGATCATCCAGATCGCCCGCTCGCTCGGCATCAAGGTGACGGCCGAAGGCGTGGAAACCGAAGAGCATGCTCGGATCCTGAGCCGCCTTGGCTGTGATGTCCTGCAGGGTTATGGCCTCGCCCGGCCCAAAAGCTTCGAGGACGTCACGCAGATCCTCAGAGACAAAAAATCCGCCCAGGCATGAGCCGGGGCGGATCGGTATCTACAAAAGATGATTTCGATCAGGAATTCTGGACCTGCTCGATGGCCTGGCCGAGGAACTCGATCATCTTGGCGCGCAGTTCTTCATCGGTGATCGAAACGCCACCAGCCGTCAGGTCGCCCATGACCTTGCGGATCACGTCTTCATCACCGGCCTCTTCGAAATCGGCAGCAACCACTTCCTTGGCATAGGCATCCGCATCGGCCTTGCCGAGCAGGCCTGCGGCCCAGAGGCCGAGCAGCTTGTTGCGGCGGGCTTCTGCCTTGAAGCGAAGCTCCTGGTCGTGTGCGAACTTGTTTTCGAAGGCCTTTTCGCGATCGCTCATGCCGCTCATATCGATCTCCCGTTTTATACCGCCATCGTGCGGTTTCGTTTCCCCATTAATCAAAAGGGAGTACAAAGTGCAATGCAAACTTCCGCGATTCTGGGTCAGTCCCTGGTGGCGCGACGTTTTGGCAGGAAGGGGTGATCTGCGCATTGTGAAAACGAAGGTTTTCCGTTAAGGGACCGCTTCAGAGACCGATCCACTGCGTCCGCGCTTCAGGCGCCGGGATGCCAACCAACAGAGAAAACCATCCATGAACCGTCGCCGCCGCGTTTACGAGGGCAAGGCAAAGATCCTCTATGAGGGTCCCGAGCCCGGCACGCTGATCCAGTTCTTCAAGGACGATGCAACGGCATTCAACAAGAAGAAGCATGAAGTCATCGACGGAAAAGGTGTTCTGAACAACCGCATCTCCGAATACGTCTTCACGCATCTGAACAAGATCGGCATTCCCACACACTTCATTCGCCGCATGAACATGCGCGAGCAGCTGATCAAGGAAGTCGAGATCATTCCGCTCGAGATCGTCGTGCGCAATGTCGCCGCCGGCTCGCTCTCGACCCGGCTCGGCATCGAGGAAGGCATCGTTCTGCCGCGCTCGATCATCGAATTCTACTACAAGTCCGATGCACTCGGTGACCCCATGGTCTCCGAAGAGCACATCACGGCCTTCGGCTGGGCCAACCCCGCAGAGCTCGACGACATCATGGCGCTCGCCATCCGCGTCAACGACTTCCTGTCCGGCCTCTTCCTCGGGATCGGCATCCAGCTCGTCGATTTCAAGATCGAATGCGGCCGCCTCTACGAAGGTGACATGATGCGCATCATCCTGGCCGATGAGATCTCTCCGGACAGCTGCCGACTCTGGGATATCGAGACCCGCGAGAAGCTCGACAAGGACCGTTTCCGCCAGGATTTGGGCGGCCTGCTCGAAGCCTATCAGGAAGTCGCCCGCCGTCTCGGCATCATGAATGAAAACGAACCGATCCGTGGCACGGGCCCGGTTCTCGTCAAGTAAGCTTTGGAGAAGAGATCAGTGATCAAGGCACGTGTCACAGTCACCCTGAAGAACGGCGTTCTGGACCCGCAGGGCAAGGCCATCGAGGGGGCGCTCGGCGCACTCGGTTTCGACGGCGTCGGCCAGGTCCGCCAGGGCAAGGTCTTCGATCTCGAACTCGCGGGCGACGACAAGGCCAAGGCAGAGACCGAGCTGAAGGCCATGTGCGAAAAGCTCCTCGCCAACACAGTCATCGAGAACTATACTATCTCCATCGCCTGAGGGTTGTAGGAGATGCGCGATGGCTGAAGTCACCAGCGAATTGATGTTCGAGCTTCTGAGGAAGCTACATCAGAAGCTTGACAAGGTGGACTTTGCCATCAGCGAGTTGCGCGCGGATAATCAGACAATGCGGGCGCAACTTCACGCGCTGCAGGGTGACGTCAACAACCTGCGCGCAACAGTCGGACACTTTGAAAGCCGGTTAGACCGGATCGACAATCGTCTGGAACTGCGCGAGTTCCAGGAAGCCCAGATAAGGTTTGAGCCACAGCCATGAAATCAGCCGTCGTCCAGCTCCCAGGCCTCAACCGTGACCGTGACATGATCGCGGCGCTCACCAAGATCTCCGGCCATGCGCCGGTGACAATCTGGCAGACCGAAACCGAGATCCCGGATGTCGACCTGATCGTTATCCCCGGTGGCTTTTCCTATGGTGACTATCTGCGCTGCGGCGCGATTGCCGCCCGCATGCCAGTGATGCAGGCGATCAAGGAAAAGGCTGAGAAGGGCGTGAAGGTCATTGGTGTGTGCAATGGCTTCCAGATCCTGGTCGAGGCGGGCATGCTGCCGGGCGCCTTGATGCGCAACACCTCGCTCAAGTTCGTCTGCAAGGAAATCAAGCTGGAAGTCGTCAACGCCGACACCTACTTCACCCGCGCCTATGCCAAGGGACAGATCATCCGCTGCCCCGTCGCCCATCACGACGGCAACTACTTTGCTGATGCCGAGACCTTGAAGACGATCGAAGGCAATGGCCAGGTGGTTTTCCGTTACGCGGACTGCACCAATCCGAACGGCTCGATCAATGACATCGCCGGCGTGATCAATGCCAAGGGCAACGTGCTCGGCATGATGCCGCATCCGGAAAACCTTATCGAGGCCGCGCATGGCGGCAATGACGGTCGCGGCATCTTTGCCTCCGCACTCGACGTCATCGCAGCCTGAGGTAAGCTTCGCTTAATCGCGGACAGATAAGAGAAGGCGGCAGTCAGCCGAAAGATCGCCCATGCGCCGCCTCGTCCTATCAGCCATCCTCATCGCAGCAACGGGCCTGTCGGCCTGCAAGCCGGAAGCACCGCGGCCGACGGCTAGCGGACAGTCGGCTCTCGACATCATGGAAAAGGTGGCTGTGAGCGCGAACAATTGCTGGTTCAAGTCCGGCGACGCCGCCTTCCGGGCCTACCAGCTTTCTCCCGAACTCAGCTCCTTCTCGGGTCGCCCTCGTATCCTTCTGGTTCGCAAGGGATCACGCGACGACCGACCCGTGCTGGTGGTCCAGGCCGAAGGCAAGCCTCCGCGCCTCGATGCCTTTGGCCCGCTCCTGAACGAGGACGTCGCGCCACGAATCCGTCAGGACGTCGTTCGCTGGGCGAATGGCGGGAAAGACTGCTGATCAGAAGGGCGGCTGATAAGGCCGATCCAGCATCAACAGGCGCGACTTCCCGATTTCCCGCTCTGCCATTTCAGGCGTCAGCCCGACATCGCGCAACTGCTCTTCCGTGAGCTGTGCCAGATGCAGGCGCGTGCGCCGACGGCGCAACCAGAATGTCATTGCCAGCACGAAAGCAGCAACCGGCTTTGCCAGCGCGCCTCGCGACCGATCGGGCGAAGCGCGCTCTGAAGGTGCTCTGGAAGACATTGTCTCTATTGTCACCATGGCCGTACATCCTTCTGACAAATCCTGTTTCGTCACGTATGAATTGACTCACTCAGGGTGACAATCTATAGAATTGTCATCATGACAAATTGGCTTCCTTCCCTCGATTCCGGCACTGGCCCGCTTTATTTGCGCATCGCAGATGAGGCCGAGAACGCCATAAAATCAGGCGCCCTGCCGCACGGGACCAAGCTGCCGCCGCAACGTGATCTGGCTTATGACGTTGGGGTGACAATCGGGACAATCTCGCGCGCCTATGCGCTTTTGCGCGAACGTGGCCTCGTCACGGGCGAGGTCGGACGCGGCACCTATGTTCAGGGTCATGATGAACAGGCGAACGGAGCGCCCCGCGATCCCGTGTCGATGACCTATGGCGGCACGCGGGCCATGGTGCCGCCGCCAGGCAAGCTGCGCTTCGACACGACCGCTGCAATCGATGTCGGCCAGGCGGAGATCGTCGGGCGCATCATGGCGGAGATCGCATCGGCCCATCCCGGCGAAATTTCGAGCTACACCCGCACCCTCTCGCCCGACTGGCTGGAAGCTGGTCGGCAATGGCTCTCTTCGGGCGACTGGTCACCGGACGCCGAGCAGATCCTGCCGCAGCTCGGCGTTCACGCCGGCATCAACGCCGTGGTCGCGGCCGTCAGTGGAGCAGGCGACCGGATCGTCTGTGAGCACCTGACCTATTCCCAGGTCTCCCGAAGCGCCAATCTGATGGGCCGACAGATCGTCCTGGTCGATTCGGACCAGGACGGCATCCTGCCGGCCGACTTCGAGCGTGTCTGCGCGCGGGAGCATCCGAAGGCGGCCTTCATCATGTCCTCGGGGCAGAACCCGACACTCGCCTCCCTGCCGCTCTCGCGCCGCAAGGAGATCGTCGACATCGTCCGGAAATACAATGTCTGGCTGATCGAGGATTATCTCTATGGCGGCATGATCGGCGACAGGATCCCGCTCCTGGCCGAACTGGCGCCGGACCGGACATTCCTGCTGAACGGGCTTTCGAAATCGGTCGCAGCCGGCGTGCGCGGGGGCTGGGTCGCCTGCCCGCCGCATATGAGCCAGCGCGTGCGCGTGACGCAGAAGATGGTGAGCGGCGGCCTGCCTTTCCTCCTGGCGGAGCTTTCAGCCCGCCTCGTGCTCTCGGGTGCCGCTGCCGATATCCGCGATCGGGTGATCACGGAAATCGGCGCGCGCGAAGAAGTCGTCCGCGAGCTCTTTGCCGGACACGAGTTCCGCTCGCATCCCCGCCTGCCCTTCTTCTGGCTGAAGCTTCCGGAGCCCTGGATGTCGGGTACCTTCAAGCAGGCTGTGCTTGATGCCGATGTCCTGATCGACGACGAGGATGAATTCAAGCCGGCACGCTCGGCGCGGGTATACCATCATGTGCGTGTCGGCTTCAGCGAAGGGCGTGATCGTTCGATCTCGGTCGAGGGCCTGAAGACGGTACGCCGCATCCTGGACCAGTCTCCGCTCGGCACGAGCGCCATCGTCTGACACCTAGCATCACCTCGGCTGGAATGGCAGCGAAAGGGGCAGGAAAGGCTTGATCGGTCGCATTTTTCAAGTGCGCCGGCCGCAGGCTTACGTTATAGCCTGCCTCGAAACCGATCTCCCACCGATCTCCATTGCCCTGAGAGCCAGATGACCGTTTCCAACTCCCGTCCCATCACCCCGGAACTGATCGCAAGCCACGGCCTGAAGCCCGACGAATACGATCGCATCCTGAACCTGATCGGACGCGAGCCGACCTTTACCGAGCTCGGCATCTTCTCGGCGATGTGGAACGAGCACTGCTCCTACAAGTCTTCGAAGAAGTGGCTGAAGACGCTGCCGACCAAGGGTCCGCGGGTCATCCAGGGTCCGGGCGAAAACGCAGGCGTCGTCGACATCGATGATGGCGACGTCGTCGTCTTCAAGATGGAGAGCCACAACCACCCGTCCTATATCGAGCCCTATCAGGGCGCGGCAACCGGCGTCGGCGGCATCCTGCGCGACGTCTTCACCATGGGCGCCCGGCCGGTCGCGGCCATGAACGCCCTGCGCTTCGGCGCGCCTGATCATCCGAAGACCAAGCATCTGGTGGCTGGTGTCGTTGCTGGCGTTGGCGGCTATGGCAATTCCTTCGGCGTTCCCACGGTCGGCGGTGAAGTCGAATTCGACGCCCGCTACAACGGCAATATCCTGGTCAACGCATTCGCTGCCGGCCTTGCCAAGGCGGATGGCATCTTCCTCTCGGAAGCCAAGGGCGTCGGCCTTCCCGTTGTCTATCTCGGTGCCAAGACCGGGCGCGACGGCGTCGGCGGTGCGACCATGGCATCGGCCGAATTCGACGAGTCGATCGAAGAGAAGCGTCCGACCGTTCAGGTCGGCGACCCCTTCACCGAAAAGTGCCTGCTCGAGGCCTGCCTCGAACTGATGAAGACCGGCGCCGTCATCGCCATCCAGGACATGGGTGCGGCTGGCCTCACCTGCTCGGCCGTCGAAATGGGCGCCAAGGGCGACCTCGGCATCGAGCTGCATCTCGACAAGGTGCCGGTGCGCGAAGAGCGCATGACGGCCTATGAAATGATGCTGTCGGAAAGCCAGGAGCGCATGCTCATGGTGCTCGAGCCTTCCAAGGAAGAGGTCGCCAAGGCGATCTTCGTCAAGTGGGGCCTGGACTTCGCGATCGTCGGCTACACCACCGACGACCTGCGCTTCCGCGTCATCCATCAGGGCGAGGAAGTCGCAAACCTGCCGATCAACGAACTCGGCGACGAGGCTCCGGAATACGACCGTCCGTGGATCGAGCCAAAGACCCCTGCCCCGCTGACCGAGAACGACATTCCGGCCGGCGACGTCGCGGACGCGCTCGTGAAACTCGTCGGCTCTGCCAACAATTCCTCGCGCCGCTGGGTCTACGAACAGTATGACACGCTGATCCAGGGCAATTCGCTGCAGCTTCCCGGCGGCGATGCCGGCGTCATCCGCGTCGAAGGCCATGCCTCCAAGGCACTTGCCTTCTCCTCCGACGTCACCCCGCGTTATGTCGAAGCCGACCCGTTCGAAGGTGGCAAGCAGGCGGTTGCCGAATGCTGGCGCAACATCACAGCGACCGGCGCCCTGCCGCTCGCAGCCACGGACAACCTGAACTTCGGCAATCCGGAACGCCCGGAGATCATGGGCCAGTTCGTCTTTGCGATCAAAGGCATCGGCGAGGCCTGCAAGGCCCTCGATTTCCCGATCGTCTCCGGCAACGTCTCGCTCTACAACGAGACCAATGGCCAGGCCATCCTGCCGACCCCGACGATTGCCGGCGTGGGCCTCATGAAGGACTGGAAGAAGATGGCCCGCATCCGCTTTGCCGCTCAGGGCGAAGCGATCCTGCTCGCCGGTGCGCCCTCCGGCTGGGGCACGCATCTCGGTCAATCCGTCTACCTGCGCGACATCCACGGCCGCACCGATGGTCCCGCACCGCATGTCGATCTCGAGCACGAGAAGAAGGTCGGCGATTTCGTCCGTGGCCTGATCGAAGACGGTCTGGCAACCGCGGTGCATGACTGCTCGTCCGGCGGTCTCGCGCTGGCTGTGGCGGAAATGGCCATGGCCTCGGGCATCGGCGCCCACATCAACGCCCTGACCGACGCCAATCCGGTCGCCGTCTTCTACGGCGAAGACCAGGGCCGTTACGTGCTGACGGTCAAGGAAGCCGATGTCGACCAGGTGCAGGTCCGCGCCGAAGCGGCAGGCGTCTTCTGCCCGTGGATCGGCCGCACCGGTGGCTCGAACGTCGTGCTTGGCGATGCGAAGCCGGTGGCCGTGGAGGACCTGAAGAAGGCGCATGAGGCCTGGTTCCCGGCGCTCATGGATGGTGAGATCGCCTGATCCATTCGATCACATGCCTGTGGAGCATGGGGTAGGCGCCACCTACCCCATTGAAACGCTTCGGCGAATGCACGATAGTTCTCGCATTGCTGATTTGCATGAGGGATCCGTTACATGCCGATGAAACCAGGCGACATTGAAGACATGATCAAGGCCGGCATTCCAGGAGCAAAGGTCGTCATCCGCGACCTCGCTGGTGACGGAGATCATTACGCCGCCGAGGTCGTCGCCGAGGCCTTCCGCGGCAAGAGCCGCGTTCAGCAGCACCAGATGGTCTACGACGCGCTGAAGGGCAATATGGGTGGCGTGCTGCACGCTCTGGCATTGCAGACAAGCATTCCTGACTGACCACCGGATTGTTTAGACGTTCAGAGGCCTGCCGTTCTGCGGCAGGCCTTTTTCATGACCTTGCAGGAATCGCCGGCGGCTTCTGGGAATCCAGCGCTTGGAAGGACTTCGCCGGCAGCGGTCCGGCCGTCATCAGCGTGAAATCGAAGCCGCTGGGCTGGTCCGGACCGAGCACATATTGCCGATGCATCCGCAGGAAATCGCGCCGGTTCTTCTCATAGCGCGGCTGTGACATCGCATGCTTGAAGCGGATGAAGACGAGCCTGGGTTGCGGCGCATCCTTGTGACCAGACAGCGCCACCGTATGGCACTTATAGAGATGGATCGGGTCCGTCAGACACTGAATGTCAAACCAGTCGATATCCGGCCGCCTGGCGAGCGCACCGATGCGGCCCCGAAGTACAGACGCCGATGACAACAGGCTGCATTGGAGGGCCGCACCACCGAGTGTAACGAAGACAAGCCGGCGGCCTTTGAGAGCCTCCGGCGCCAGCTCGAACACGCGAGCGATAACCGAGACGGCAAAATTGGCGCCCATGCTATGGGAGGTGACGAGGATTTCATCAGCGGGCTCTTCCAGAGCGGCAAGCACCTGGGCGGCGGCCTGATCGATCCAGGAGGCAATCCCCGGTCGGTTTTGGGCTACCGCGACGGCGAGCCGCCAGTCTGCCAGCAGATGCTGGACGTGATAGCGGTCCGAGAAGCGGATCACGCCGTATCGGAAGACAAGATAGCCGAGAGGTGCGGAGAGCGCGAACCACGACGCCGAAAGCTCCAAGGCAGTCGGAATGGCTGCGATGTTGACGCCAAGCGCCAGACCGGCTGCCAGGAAGAGATACGGGAAGAGGAAGAAGAGCCCGAAGCGCCAGGCATTGCGGAAATAGGCCCATGCGCCGCGCTGGACGACAACATCCCATCCGGCTCTGAAACCTCGTCCGATCTGGAGCCACACCGGCTCGGCCCGCATCGTCGTGATCAGTGCGTTGTGATCGAAGACGTGGATCCTGGCAGCGGTTTGCCAGCCGGCAACATCGGCATCAATCGGGAAATGAGCGCCTTGCCTGTCGCGAGCGAGGTCACCGACTTCGAAGCTTGCATTCCAGACCGCTGACGCCTGCGCTGCAGATCGCTTGTAGCGCTGATGATGAGCTTCGGCATCGAGTGGCTCGAAACCCGGAAAATGCAGGACGATGCGGCTTTGAATCATGGAGGCAGTCACTCGATCGACGGCCGGCGGCCGCAGGTGGCGCTTGCTAGACGAGAATTGCGCTGATTTAAAGAGCGTATGGAACAAAACCACCTGAAACAGTGGGTATACGGGAGGCGAACATGGCGGATCTGCTCGGCAACATCGTGAAGGACGTCGTCGAGGGCGTCCTGAAGGAAATCCTCAAGAAGACCAACCGCAAGGGCACCACCCGTCGGCGCAAGCGCCAGACCCGCTCCGCAACAACGGGGCGTTACGTCCGCAAGACGACAAAGCGGGTCAAGGCACCGGCCCGCAAGCAGGTAAGCCGCCGTCGCACCGCTGCCAAACGCAGCCGTCAGCGCAGCCGCTAATTCGGGCGTGCCACAAACTCGCCACTGGCAAAAGGCGATCCGTGTTGCTATTTCTACGGCAAATCGAAGCTGCCGCCTTGAACGGCATGTGAAAGGAAGAATGACATGAGCGCCCACGATTTCATCGACAACGAAGTCAAGACCAACGACGTAGTCCTGTTCATGAAGGGCAGCCCGCAGTTCCCGCAGTGTGGTTTCTCCGGCCAGGTGGTTCAGATCCTCGACTACCTCGGCGTGGACTACAAGGGCGTGAACGTGCTCGCCGACATGGAAATCCGTGAAGGCATCAAGGCCTATTCCAATTGGCCGACGATCCCGCAGCTCTACATCAAGGGCGAATTTGTCGGCGGCTGCGACATCGTCCGCGAAATGTTCCAGGCGGGCGAACTTCAGAAGCATTTCGAAGACCAGGGCATCGCCGTCCGCGGCGCTGCCTGACCCCCCGGCCGACAGGCCATACAAAATCTCCAGGTGATGAAGGCGTTGTTCAAAGCAACGCCTTCATGCCGTTTCAAGGTCATAATTCATGTCAGATTCATTACAGGCCACGCCCAAGACCTTGGGCGCCATGGGACGTGCCGAATTTATTGCACTGATGGCTTTCCTAATGGCGCTCAACGCGCTCGCCATCGACATCATGCTGCCGGGTCTCCAGGAGATCGGCGCCGCGCTCAACGTTGAGAATGAAAACCACCGGCAATATGTCGTCTCCGCCTATCTGATCGGCTTCGGCATCGCTCAGCTCTTCTACGGCCCGATCGCCGACCGTTTCGGTCGCCGGCTGCCGATGATCTTCGGTCTTGCCATCTACATCATTTCGTCTCTTGCCGTCGTCATGGTGCCGAGCTTCGAAACGCTGCTCTTCCTGCGCTTCATCCAGGGCATCGGCTCCGCCGCAACGCGCGTCATCACCGTTTCGATCGTGCGCGACGTCTTTGGCGGCCGCCAGATGGCGGAAGTCATGTCGCTGATCATGATGGTCTTCATGGTCATCCCGGTCGTCGCACCCGGCACCGGTCAGGTGATCATGCTCTTTGGCGACTGGCACTGGATATTCGTCTTCATGGCGGTGATTGCCATGATCGTCGGCGTCTGGATGTATATCCGCCTGCCGGAAACACTGGCGCGGGAAGATGTGCGGCCCTTCACCATCAAGGTGATCTTTGACGGTTTCCGCATCGTCCTGACCGACCGCGTGGCGCTCTGTTACACGATCGCCAGCACCTTCATCTTCGGCGCCCTGTTCGGTTTCATCAATTCCGCACAGCAGGTCTATGTCGGGATCTATGGTCTCGGCGTCTGGTTCCCGGTCGCCTTTGCCGGCGTCGCCCTGTTCATGGCCCTGTCGTCCTTCGTCAATGCCAAGCTGGTCGGCCGTTTCGGCATGCGCAAGCTGTCGCACGGCTCGCTGCTCGGCTTCATCGCGATCAACTTCATCTGGCTGATCGTTCAGGTCGTGGGCCCGCAGCCCATGCCCTTCTTCTTGTTCATCGGCTTCTTTGCACTGGCGATGTTCCAGTTCGGCTGGATCGGCTCGAACTTCAATTCGCTCGCCATGGAGCCGCTCGGCCATGTCGCCGGCACCGCGTCCTCGGTTCTGGGCTTCATGGGCACGATCGGTGGCTCGATCATCGGCGCCGCGATCGGCCAGGCCTTCAACGGCACGGCTTTGCCCATGGTGGCCGGCTTCTTCGTGGTCGGCATCATCGGCCTCGTCTTCGTCCTGATCGGCGAAAAGGGTCGCCTGTTCCAGGCTCACAACAAGCCGGTCTGATCGGCGCAAAGGCAATCGACACAAGAAGGCCCGGTCAATGCCGGGCCTTTTCATTTTCAGTCGACGGTGAAGATCCGCTCCCGCAATTCCTGCCACGCATCCGCATCCGATGCCACGAGCAGCCCGCCGGAGGTGTGGTGCGGGAGATAGGGCGAACCATCGAAGCGTGCGACATGGGCACCCGCTTCCTGCATCATCAGGGCACCTGCAAGGTGATCCCAGGGCATCAGCTTGTTGTACATGGCAAAGTCCATGTGTCCCTGGCCGAGCAGACGATATTCGTGTGCTGCGCAGCGATAGCTGGTGAAGAGCCGCACCTCGGCGAGATTGGCGAGGATCCTGCGGCGGGTCTCGATGTCGAAGAAGCCGGTATTGGCGATCCCGATCATCTGCTCGAGCGGACCGCTGGGGCGCACCTGCATCTGCTCCTGCGAGCCATCCGGCCGGTAGAGCCAGGCGCCCGAGCCCTTTTCGACCAGAGCCCAGTCGTTGCCGATCGGGTCATAGATGACACCGCCGACGGTTTCGCCCTTGGAGACGACGGCCAGGATCAAACCGAACAGCGTGAGGCCGGAGGCGAAGTTGAAGGTACCATCGATCGGATCGACCACGACGGCAAGCTCCGCTCCCTGCAGACGATGGAGCAGGGCCGGGTCTGCTGCGACCGATTCCTCGCCGACGAAGAGTGCATCGGGCATCAGGCGCTCGATCCCCTTGCGGATGACGCGCTCGGCGGCCTCGTCACCCTCGGTCACGAGGTCGATCGCCTCCGTCTTCATCCTGACGTCGTCATCCCCGAGATTGCGGAAGCGCGGCAGGATCTCCTCCACGGCGGCCTCCTGCAGGAGATTGGCAAGGGCGGCGATGTCGATGGCGGCTGTCATGGGCGTCTCCTTGTGGGTGTAATGGACGCACGCTTCGACATACGATCCAGTCGTCCGTCTTCTAACGTGCCGACAAGGGCGAAGTACAGGCCAAAGCATGCGGCAATCCGGTTGTCAGCCGGCCTGAATCATGCATGAATTCGGAACAACTGCATTCCCAGGATCTTCTTCCGACATGATCTCCAGACGCGCCCTCCTCTCTCATGCCTCCCTGACCCTTGCCGCTTCCGTCCTGCCCGCCGAGGCCGCCAAACCTCGTAAGCCGAAGCTCGCGACAGGCCAGGTTTATCTCTTCCGCGGTTTCGCCAATATCTTCTCGACCGGGCTCGACACGCTCGGCAAGCAGCTTGCTGCGGACGGGATCAAGGCGGAGGTTCTGTCGCTGCCGAATGCGCAGGCCTTCGCCCGCAAGATCGCGGACCGCTACCGGGAATCGAAGGATGCCCGCCCGATCGTGCTTGTCGGTCACTCGCTGGGCGCGGACATGACCTTCTCGATCGCCTCCGCCCTACAGCCGATGAAGATCCCGGTCGCGCTAATCCTGAGCTTCGACCCGACGGGCAAGGGGCCGGTGCCCGGCAACGTGAAGAAGACGCTTAACTTCTATACTGGGGGCGAAAACCTCTGGTCGCCGGTTCTGCCCGCCCCCGGCTTCAAGGGCGAGCTCGCCAACATCAATCTGCGCCAGGGCGAAACTGCCATCAAGGGCATCGGCCACTTCAACATCGACAAGAACCCCGCCCTTCACGACCGCGCGATCAAGGAGATCACGCAGGCGCTCCGCAAGCGCTGAGGCTTTCAGAAGATCCCGGGAATGAGACGTTTTGTGCGGGCGCTGTAGGCGTCATATTCCGCACCGAACGTGTCGCGCATCATCGCCTCCTCGCGCGACTGGCGGACGGCGTAGAGCGCAAGCACGGCGGCGAGCCCGGCAAAACCCGCGATCCAGTTCGGGATCAGCAGCGCCTGGGTCACGCCCCAGAGCAGGAACGAGGCATACATCGGGTGCCGGACATGGGCGTACACGCCTTGCGTCACCAACTGATGGCCTTCGCGCACTTCGAGCGTGACGGACCAGTTCTTGCCGAGATCCTTGTGGCTGCGGCGGAAGAGCCAGAGGAAGGCGATGCCGCTGACAAGCCCAAGGACCAGCGGGATGAGCCCCTGCCCGCGATCGGCAAACCCATCGAAGGCATGCAGGCGCCAGAGGATCGGCAGCACCACGAGGCCGACGGAGCAGAGAACCAGCAGCGAGATATCGAGGGTGGAGCGGCGATCGACCCGGGTTTTTTGTCGGCGTGCGCGACGCATGGCCGGATAGCGCATGGCGCACCAGGTCACCAGCATCAGGGCCCAGAGGATGAAGGATACGCGCGTCATGATACTGTCTCTGTCATTGCACCGGCATCTGCCGCAATCGGCAGACGGTCGTTTCTTACGGCCTCGATCGGGCGCGTGCCACAGCAGATCATGAAGAAATCATAGAAATAGCGCCGGCTGTTGGCCGAGATAAACTGATAGTGAACCCGGAAGAAGTTCTTCTTCACCCGCTTGTAGGCCGCGCGTTCGAGCATGTCGCGGAAGCGGACCTGAAACTGGCGCGGAAAAACGTCCGACCGCTGGTGTGTGAGCCCGGCACGGGCATAGGGGTCGCATTTGTAGAAGTTGATGATATCGGTCAGCGCCTGGAATTCGACCCACCGGATCCCCTGATGCCGCGCCAGCGTCTCAAGCCGTTCCCGCGCGCGCTTCGCCTTCGGATGAAGTGCGACCTTGAGCGACGTCGAGCCCACCGTCACGAGTTTGAAATCGCCATTTTTGCCCTCGACCGAGAGGCGTTCGGCAAGCTGGTGCGCGACATCGAGAACAAGCGCGCCCCCGGTGGAGTGGCCGATCAGAAGCACTTCGTCGTAGTCGGTCGCGGCAGTCCGCTCCGCGATCAGCGATGCCCAGTCGTCGATGCGGGCGTCCATCTCGGGCCGCCGGCAATGCAGATGCTCCCGGCTGAAGGACCAGAGATCCATCAGATGAAAGACGAAGTAGCGGCGTCCGATGAAGCGCCCGACCGCATAGGCGACGCTGGCGCCGACAAGCATTGGCAAGACGGGGCCGCCTGGCAGGGCCAAGAGACCAGTCAGCCGATAAGCGATGGTACCGAGCCAGGCAAAGAAGACCAGCATCACGAAGGGATAGAGAAAATAGAGGGCGAAGCGCCAGTTGGTAGCAAAGAAGCGGAACATGGTGCCGCTGAAGACATAGTCGAAGAAGGCGACCAGATAGACGCCGAGCCGCACGAGGAAGGGCCGCGCGCCATCCCGTTTGACGATGTCGTCGAAGCTCAAGAAGGTGATGTCCGAGCGGCAGACCCCGTCAGGACCGAGATAGTCCGCGATCGCGGTCGTTGCCACCGCGCCGGTCGCCTCAACCGGTGCGCCGAGCTTTGCCTCGACGGACCAGCATTTGCAGAAGCGCTCCATCTCGCGGCCGATGCGCCGGAAAAAGCCGGCGGCATCGTTGCGTTCATAGCCTCCGACGAGAAAGACGGCACGCTTCGACACCGAAGGCTGAGCGACCTCAGACATTCCTACTCCCACGCATTGCCGGGGGCCTGACACTGGAAAACGCCCCGCCCCCTGATCCGGCCGCAATGTGCAAGAACCGTCCGACACAGTCCAGCCTTGGACGTCGATCTCTATCGAATACGGCAATTTTCCTGTGTCTTTACAAGCAACCGCGCGAAGAGACCGGAAAACCTGCCCTCAATCAGCCTTGGTTGCCATGAGCCCGGCGAAATCGAAGAGCTTGGGATCGAGGAGATGGGAAGGGTCGACATGGGCAAGCGCCCGAAGCATCGCATCCTTGCGGCCCGGCATCTTGGCTTCGATCCCCGCCAGCATCTCCTTCATCGCATTGCGCTGCAGACCGTCTTGGCTTCCGCAGAGGTCGCAAGGAATGATCGGGAACTCCATCGCCTGCGCAAAGCGCGCCATGTCCTCCTCGGCAGCGTAGGCCAGCGGACGCAGCACGAAGAGATCCTTCTCGTCGTTCAGAAGCTTGGCCGGCATGGCCGAGAGACGACCGCCATGGAAGAAGTTCATGAAGAAGGTTTCAAGAATATCCTCGCGATGATGGCCGAGCACCAGCGCGTTGCAGCCTTCTTCCCGGGCGATCCGGTAGAGGTTGCCGCGTCTGAGCCGCGAACAGAGCGAGCAATAGGTGCCGCCCGTCGGCACCTTCTCCTTCACGATCGAATAGGTATCGCGATATTCGATGCGATGCTTGACCCCGATCGAAGCGAGATAATCCGGCAGGATATGCTTGGGGAAATTCGGCTGCCCCTGGTCGAGATTGCAGGCAACGAGTTCGACCGGCAACAGCCCACGCCATTGCAGGTCGAGCAGCATGGCAAGCAGGCCATAGCTGTCCTTGCCACCGGAGAGCCCCACCAGCCAGCGCTTCTGACCTTTCAGCATGTCGAAGTCGGAGATTGCCTGACGCACCTGGCGGATCAGGCGCTTGCGCAGCTTGTTGAAGGACACCGAGCGCGGCGCCTTCGCGAAAATCGGATGAACGGTCGCAAGGTCGAGCTCATCCTCGCCCTCGAGCACGGCGGCGTTCTGGCTGTCGATCGTGTTGACGAGGTTCATCTCAGGCTCCGGCCTCGGCGGCAAATTCGCCCTGCAATGCCTGTTGCAGCCCGGAAGATCAAGTCCCGAAGACGGACCAGCCGGTTCGGGTGGCGAGCATTTCGAGCGCCGCCGAGCCGAGCGCCGAATTGCCGACGTTGTTCAGCCCCGGCGACCAGACGGCGATCGAGGCCTTGCCCGGTGCCACGGCGAGGATGCCGCCACCGACGCCCGACTTGCCCGGCAGGCCGACCTGATAGGCGAAATCGCCGGAGCCGTCATAGTGGCCACACATCAGCATCAGGGCATTGATACGCCGCGCCCGCTTCGGTGAGACGACGGAGAAACCGGTCAAAGGGTTGGTACCCCTGTTGGCGAGGAACAGGCCGGCATGGGAGAGCTGCACGCAGGAAAGCGCCAGCGCGCACTGGTGGAAATAGACGCCGAGCGTATGCTCGACCGGATGCTCAAGATTGCCGAAGCCGCGCATGAAATTGGCAAGCGCGAAATTGCGGTAGCCGGTGCGTTGCTCCGACTGCGCCACCTTCTCGTCGATCGACAGGGTCTCGTCATCGGCGAGATAACGCATGAAGCGCAGATACTCGCCGATCGCCTCGCGCGGCGCGTGACCGGCCAGCACCATGTCCGTAATGACGATCGCACCGGCATTGATGAAGGGGTTGCGCGGTATTCCGTGCTCGTGTTCGAGCTGGACGATCGAATTAAAGGAAGAGCCGGACGGTTCGCGTCCGACACGTTTCCAGATCGATTCGCCAGCCTTGCCGAGCGCCAGCGTCAGCATGAAGACCTTTGAGATGCTCTGGATAGAGAAAGCCGTGTCCGCATGCCCGGCCTTATAGGTCTGGCCGTCGACGGTCGTGATGGCGATCCCGAACTGCTTCGGATCGACGCGGGCCAGCTCCGGGATGTAGTCGGCGACCTTGCCTTCTCCGAGACGCGGCTCGAGCGCGCTGACGATGTCGTCGGCGATCAGCTGCAGATCCATCACGTTCCCCTTACCCATTCCTGCCGCACCATTGTCCTTAGTCGGCGCTGCACTGCAAACAGAAAAAGCCGCCCCGAGGGGCGGCTTTCCACAAATCCGTCGCGCGAGCGATTAGCGCGAGTAGAATTCGACGACCAGGTTCGGTTCCATGATGACCGGGTACGGAACATCCGAAAGGGTCGGAACACGTGCGAAGGTCGCAACCATCTTGTTGTGGTCGACTTCGATGTAATCCGGAACGTCACGCTCAGCGAGCTGAACCGATTCCAGAACCGATACGAGCTGCTTCGACTTCTGGCGGACTTCGATGACGTCGCCGGCCTTGCAACGGTAGGAACCGATGTTGACGCGAACGCCGTTGACCGAAACGTGGCCGTGGTTGACGAACTGACGGGCAGCGAAGACGGTCGGCACGAACTTGGCGCGGTAGACGATGGCGTCCAGACGCGACTCAAGCAGGCCGATCAGGTTTTCACCGGTGTCACCCTTGCGGCGGTTGGCTTCTTCGAAGATCGCGCGGAACTGCTTCTCGCGGATGTCGCCGTAGTAGCCCTTCAGCTTCTGCTTGGCGCGCAGCTGGACGCCGAAGTCGGAAAGCTTGCCCTTACGGCGCTGGCCGTGCTGGCCCGGGCCGTATTCGCGGCGGTTAACCGGGGACTTCGGACGACCCCAGATGTTTTCGCCCATACGGCGATCGATTTTGTACTTGGAAGATGCGCGCTTGCTCATCCGTATTTCCTCTCAACAGGTTACAGCGGTTTGTTACCAAGCCGCTTAAGGAAACACGCCCTCCTCTGAGCCTCCGTTTCCGAGGCTCCGACAGGATTCTCACGTCAGCGAACGGAGAAAACCACGGGACATGTCAAAACAAACACCGGGCGTTTCGGCCCGGCGTTGCGGCGTCATTAGTGGGGTGCGTGAGAAATGTCAACACGTTGTGCGGCCCGCGTGTGACGAAAGGGTGACTGCGCAAGACGCCCATTCTCTCGCGGAAAACGAGGCGAAAGCGCCTGCAAAGGCTGACAGAGGGCCAGAAGTTCGCTATCCCCCATAGCAACCTCCATGAAAGAAGTCTCTCCCTCGATGATGACAGACCTGTCCCGCCGTCTCCTGCTTGCCCTCGCTGTCACGCTTTCGATCATTGCGCCGGCAGCGGCCGAAATCAAGAAACCCGGCCACGCCCATATCCTGGTCGATGCCGCGACCGGCACGATCCTGGAGGCGGAGAACGCCGACATGGTTCTTTATCCGGCCTCGCTCACCAAGATGATGACGCTTTACCTGACATTCGAGGCGCTGCATTCCAGGCGCTTCGACTGGGATCAGCGGCTGGTGATTTCGCAGAACGCGAATGACAAGGAGCCCTACAAATTCGCGGTCGGCGCCGGCAACACGATCAGCGTGCGCGAAGCGGTCATGGGCATGGTCGTGCTCTCGACCAATGATGCCGCAACCGCGGTGGCCGAAACATTGGCCGGCTCGGAGGAAGCCTTCGGCCACATGATGACCCTGAAGGCACGTGAACTCGGCATGACGAGCACGGTCTTCACCAATCCGTCGGGTCTGCCAGATCCCCGTCAGGTGACGACGGCCACGGATATGGCACGCCTCGGTCTGGCGCTGATCCGGGACTTCCCCGAGGAATACAAGCTGTTTGCCTCCCGCGGCATGACCTTCCGCGGCATGAAGTTTCGCGGCCACAATGCCTTCCTGGTGCAGTATCCGGGTGCCGAAGGCATCAAGACCGGCTTCACGAATGCTTCGGGCTACAACATCGTAACCGCGGCCAGCAATGGCGAGCGCCGGCTCGTGGGCGTGGTCCTCGGTGCGGACAGCGCCAATGCCCGCACGCAGGAAATGATCACGCTGTTCGACCGTCACCTCGGCACCAAAGTCAGCCAGTGACCGCTGAGCCGGCCAGAAAGACAGAACCATGACCGATACCGTTCTCGACCGTTTTCTCCGCTATGTCGTCATCGACACCCAGTCCGATCCGTCCTCCGGCAGCCAGCCTTCCACGGAGAAGCAGAAGGATCTCGGCCGCGTCCTCGTCGCGGAGCTTCTGGCGCTCGGGCTGTCGGACGCGCATCTCGATGAACACGGCAACGTCTATGCGACGATCCCGTCCAACACGGACAAAGACGTGCCCGTCATCTGTTTCTGCAGCCACATGGATACGGCGCCCGATTTCACCGGCACGAATGTCAAGCCGCAGTTGGTGCGCAACTACCAGGGTGGCGACATCACGCTAACGGGCGACACGAGCCAGGTGATCCGGGTGGCTGCCCATCCGCAGCTCGACAACCAGATCGGCAACGATATCGTCACCACCGACGGCACGACGCTGCTCGGGGCAGACGACAAGGCAGGCGTGGCCGAGATCATGACGGCGGCCGCCCATCTGATGGCGAACCCTGACATCAAGCACGGCACGATCAAGATCCTCTTCACCACCGACGAGGAAATCGGCCGCGGCGCCGACAAGGTGGACCTCGCAAAGCTCGGCGCCCGCTTCGCCTACACGCTCGATGGCTCGACCGTCGGCGAAATCGAAAACGAGACCTTCTCGGCCGATGGCGTTGTCATCGAGATCACCGGTGTGGCCATGCATCCGGGCTATGCAAAGGGCAAGATGGAAAACGCCATCAAGGCCGCAAGCGACATCGTCGCCCGCCTGCCCCGCGACATCGCACCGGAGAGCACGGAAGGCCGCCAAGGCTTTATCCATCCGGTCGACATCTCCGGCAGCATGGAATCGGCCAAGCTTCAGCTTATCGTCAGAGACTTCACCGAAGCCGGCCTGAAGGAAAAGGAAGACCTGCTGGAGAAGATCACCCGGGACGTCATGGCGACCTATCCCGGCTCCACACATACGCTGACGGTCAAACACCAGTATCGCAACATGAAGGAAGTCCTCGATCGCCATCCGGAGATTATGGACAATCTCGAGGAAGCCGTGCGTCGCGTCGGCCTCGAACCGGTGCGCCACAGCATCCGCGGCGGCACAGACGGCTCGCGCCTCTCTTTCATGGGCCTACCCTGCCCCAACATCTATACCGGCGGCCACGCCTATCACTCGCCGCTCGAATGGGTGAGCGTTCAGGACATGGAAAAGGCCGTCGAGACGATCGTGGCACTGGTCAAGGTCTGGGAAGAGCGGGCGGCCTGAGCCGCCCCACGAACAAGCTTAAGAGGCTTACTCTGCCGCCGATGCCGTCTGCTCGTCGGCGTCGGCCTGGTTCGGATCGCCGGGCTGCGTCTCGGCCTCCAGATCCGGGAAAGCGACGATGCGCTTGCCGGCAAAATCGGTGTGGACCACGACGAGCCCCTGCTCCTCGAAATAGCCCAGCAGACGACGCGCACGACGGGCCGAATGCGTGCCATAGGCCCGCGCGATCCGCTGGTCTGACGGGCATTCCTCATTGCGCAGCGCGGCCTTGGCGAGCAGCAGGAACACACCCTGCAGATCGTCGGAGACGCGCACCGAGAGAGACAGCGCCGTCTGCCAGCCCTCGCTTGCGGCCGTCTCCTCGTCGACACCGGCGCGGGCGATCGCCACCCGACGGCGGAACTCGCCCATCGGCATCGGCGGCCCGGTCACACGCCGCATGCGGGCCCGCACCAGGAATTCCTGATAAAGCACGCTGTCGGTGCGATAGGCCGCCTGCGGATCGCCGAGGATTTCGGAAAGCACCGCAGCCAGTCGCTCCTCGCGCTCCTCCGCCGACATCTCGCTGCCGCGGCTCGGCATGTCGTTGGCGACCGGTGCGCTGGAGGCCGGCGTAGAGCGGGACAGCTCGGCGAGGATATCCGTGGTCGGACGCGGTGCCGGCGGTGCGCGGCGTACGATCGGCCGGGTGAACTCCTCCGGGTCGGGCGTGAAGATCAGGTCCTCGACATCCTGGGGCGCATCCGGCAGCGGCATCAGCATGGGCGAAGACGAACGCGCCGAGGTTTCCACGGCGCCAATGACGATCGGCAGTGGCCGACGCGACATGGCAGGTCCCAGTGCCACGAAATTACCCCGTTGCAGGTCGCGGAACATTTCCGCCTGGCGACGGTCCATACCGAGCAGGTCGGCCGCACGTGCCATGTCGATATCGAGGAAGGTACGGCCCATCAGGAAGTTCGAGGCTTCCGCCGCGACGTTTTTCGCAAGCTTTGCCAGTCGCTGGGTCGCGATGACGCCGGCCAGTCCGCGTTTACGGCCACGGCACATCAGATTGGTCATGGCGCCGAGCGACATCTTGCGCGCATCTTCCGAGACATCGCCGCCGACGGCGGGAGCGAACATCTGCGCTTCGTCGACCACGACGAGCACCGGATACCAGAATTCGCGATCGGCATCGAAGAGGCCGTTGAGGAAGGCGCCGGCGGCGCGCATCTGCTGCTCGACATCGAGGCCTTCGAGGGTGAGGACGCAAGAGACACGGTGACGGCGAATGCGGTCGGCGATACCGGCCAGTTCCGCTTCGGTGCGCTCGCCGTCGACGACGACATGGCCGTACTTGTCGGACAGCGTGACGAAATCACCCTCGGGGTCGATGATGACCTGCTGTACCCATTGCGCCGATTGCTCGAGCAGACGGCGCAAAAGATGCGACTTGCCCGAGCCCGAATTTCCCTGCACCAGCAAGCGGGTCGCAAGAAGCTCCTCGATATCGAGCTTGGCAGGCTGACCGCCCTGCACCGTTCCCATATCGATTCCGACCTTCAATGGCGGCATCCTCAATTCATGTGTTGATCTCAAGTCCCTAACAGACTTGCACGCCTCCGTGTGAGCCGCATCCGCGAAACCCACAGGGAACTGCGCCTTTTCAGGCGCCCTGGCGCCGACGCAGCAGTCCGGCAAGCAGGATGCTGAGTAGCAGCGGCGGCAGCAGCGTGGCAAGCCCGCTGCGCAAACCGAGCCCATCCGCGACGAAGCCGATCATCGGCGGCCCCACCAGAAAGCCGAGGAGCGCGATGAAGCTCAAAATCGCGACATTCTCGGCCGCCGGGCGATCTCCGAGATCGGCGGCAGCGGTGACCGCCAGCGGAAATCCGACGGAAACGCCGAGGCCGACGCAGGCCAGACCGACATAGACCAGAGCGGCTGCGGGCGCCGTGACCACGAGCAGCATGCCGCCGAGCGCAAACAAGAGGCAAAGCCGCGCGAGGATCACCGCGCCGAACCGCCCCTTCGCCTCATCCCCGAGGAAGCGCCCGAGGGACACCATCATCGCGAAGACGACATAGCCCATGCCGGTTGCCATGCCCGCGGTGGCGAACACGTCCTTGAGATAGACGGCTGACCAGTCGGCGACGGCCCCTTCCGTCATGGTGATCCCGAAGACAAAAAGACTGATCCCGAGGATCGCCGGGCTCGGCAGACGCCAGGAGGATTTGACCATGGTGTCAACAGCCGGGGCGTCATACAATGGCAGCGCGCGGCAGACGACAATGGAAACCGGGATCAGGATCAGCGAGAGCACGCCGATCGCGATGAAGGGCTCCGTCTGCAGCGCGAGGAAACCCGCACCGATGAGGCTGCCCGTCATGATCCCGAGACTCCAGAAGCCGTGACAGCGGTTCATGATCGAAGCCGTTCCGCGTTTCTCGATCACATCCGCTTCGACATTCAGACCGAGCTCGATCGTCGAAAGACCTACGCCAAGCAAAACGAGCAACAGAAACAACGAGATGATGTCGGGAGCCGCGACCGGCAGCGGTACGAGCGCGAGAAAGACGGGGAAGCCGAAGATCAGCGTGTTGCGGCTTCCGATCCGCCCGACCAGCTGACCGGCAAATGGCAGCATCAGGAGGATGCCGGTCGGCAGTCCGAGCAAGGCGACCGCAAGCACTGCCGGACCAAGCGACAGCCGCTCCTGGACGACAGGAATCTGCGGCAGCCAGCTGCCGAAGGCGATGGGCTGCAGAAAAAAGGCAGCCATGATGGTGAGCTTGGGGGACATGGATGATCCGGAGGCGGCGGGAAGGAAGGAATCAGAGAGCCTCCGACTGTCCGACAGCGCCGGCGATTTGAAAAGCAGACCACCCCATGGAGTGGTCTGCTTCGGGTCGAAAAAGGGATGTCGCCGACAGCCGAAACCGACGGCACCCGGCTAAAGCCGGATATCCCAGAGGGAGAGCCGCCGCGGGAAGACGACCTCCTGTTCCGGCAGACCGATGTCCCGCCTCAGCTGCGGTGACAGGTGGTCCGTGAGATTGCGGATCTGCCGCCGGCGCCAGCTCGCACCCAGAAGTGCGGTGAAGAGACGCCAGGAGCCGAACCTCTGGATGAGATCATCCATCCGCTGCGACAGCGGAATTTCAACTATAGATTGATTATCTTGCATGACTTGTCCGTCCCGGAAACGCAAAAGCGCCCAGGTCCTTTCGAGATGAAAAGCGACGTGATGCAGGCACGCGAACGCAGTCACACGCGCAGGCGGCAAGTCACGTCAGGATGGTTGAAAAATGCCGAAATGGCCGGAAAAATGACTGTTCAGACAGTCATCGGGTGCAGCGGCAGGTCGCGGAAGCGTCCACGTGGCCCGATGGCACCGATCCGCCAGAAAGGCGCATGCGCATGAAAAAATGAGTCATCTGTCGCCTCCTGTTGTTCGTGTTGCGGATGTCGGGACCATGGCACGCAAAGATGCCCGCCGCAAGAGCGCAATTCGAGATTGCAAAACTTGCGGCGGGCCGTTGCACATATGCAACAAATTGTCGCAGGTGGCTGTCGCGGGCGTCAGGCCTCGCCTGAGGCCACGCGCGAGATCAGCAGCTTGTCGATGCGACGCCCGTCGAGGTCGACCACTTCGAAGCGCCAGTCGCCCTTGACGAAACTCTCGCCGAGTTCGGGAATACGCTTGAGCTCATCCAGAACGAAGCCGGCGACCGTCGTGTAATCCGGATCGGGATCGATCGGGACGCGGATGATGTCGACGAATTCGTCGACCGGGGTCCAGCCTGCGACGAGATACGACCCGTCTTCCCGCTGCACCATGGCCTGCTCTTCGGTCTCGTCCTGGCTGAACGCGCCGGTGATCGCTTCCAGGATGTCACCGGAGGTGATGATCCCTTCGAAATGCCCGTATTCGTCATAGACGAGCACCATGTGCAGCGATGTGCGACGCAGGGATTCGATGATGTCGGTCGCCTTGGCCAGATCCGAAACGACAGGAACATCGCTGACGAGATCGGAGAGGTTCAGCGGACCGCCCTCGGCCATGCGTTCGTAGAGCTTCTTGGTGAAGAGTACGCCGACGATTTCGTCGGAATCCCCGCTGCGGACGGGAATGCGCGAATGCGGGATCTCCCGCAGCTTCTCGCGCACTTCGTCGAGCGTGTCTTCGATGTCGAGCATCTGGACGTCGCGGCGCGGGGTCATCAGGCCACGGGCCTGGCGGTCGGCAAGACGCATGACACCGGACAACATGGCGGATTCGCTGGTCTCGATGACGCCGGCGCTATGGGCCTCGGCAAGAACGGTGCGGATTTCCTCGTCCGTCACCTTGCCGCCTCCATCGCCGCTCTGGCCGAGCAGAGACAGGACGAGTTTGCCGGATCCGTCGAGCAGCCAGACGAGCGGTGCAGCGATCCGCGATAGGACGGACATGGGAATGGCAACCCGCGCGGCAACACCTTCGGCATTTCGCAGCGCCACCTGCTTCGGCACGAGCTCGCCGACGATCAGTGACAGGTAGGTGATGAGCACGACGACGGTACCGACGCCCAGCGCATCGGCGACACCGATGGAGAAACCCTGGGCCTGCAGCCAGAATGACAGGCGCGCGCCCAATGTCGCGCCGGAAAAGGCGCCGGAGAGAACGCCGACCAGCGTGATACCGATCTGCACGGTGGAGAGAAAACGGCCAGGATCACTGGCGAGCCTGAGCGCCGTCTCGGCACCCCGGCTGCCCTGCTCCGCGAGAACCTTCAGGCGGGCAGGACGGGCAGATACGACCGCAAGCTCGGACATGGCGAGAACGCCGTTCAAGACGGTCAGGAATAAGACAATCGCAATTTCGATAAACAAGTAAGGGGCTAGGCTCCTCTAAACCGGCTGAGCGTCCGGCAGCGGGCCATAGCTACCACATCAGGCCCTGCGCAAAAAGACTGCTCAGACGGGATGCAGCGCGTCTGCCGACTTCACCGACAGCCCGAGCCCCTGCATCAGCCGGCGCGTCGAGAAGGTCGGGACACCCGAGGTAAACACCGCAAGGTCGAGCCCCTCCGGATGCTCCACGCCGTCGACCAGCGGCACCAGACGCCGCGCCTGACGCGCGATGGCTTCGGCCGGATCGAGCCAATCGACCGGCCAAGGTGCGAGCCTGCGAAAGACATTGGCGAGGAAGGGATAATGGGTGCAGGCGAGCACCACGATATCCGTTCGCGCACCGTCTTTCTCGACGAAACAAGGCGCAATTTCCGAGAGGACTGCCGCATCGTCCAGGCTCTCGCCGCGGATATAGGCTTCCGCCATGCGGGCGAGATTTTCAGACCCGACAAGCCGCACGTGGCACTGCGAGGCGAAGGACTGGATGAGGTCGCGCGTATAGGCCCGCTTGACCGTGCCGGGTGTCGCAAGCACGGAGACGAGCCCGGACCGCGTCCGCTCCGCCGCGGGCTTGATCGCCGGGACCGTACCGATGAACCGCATCTCGGGAAAGGCGAGCCGCAGATCCGCTCCGGCCAGGGTGAAAGCGGTGTTGCAGGCGACGATGACGGCTTCCGGGTCGAAGCGTTCTAGAAGGTCGCCGAACAAGGCTACGATCCGTGCCTTCAGCGGCCCCTCTTCCCAGCCACCATAGGGAAAGCCGGCATCATCCGCCACATAGATGAAGCCGCGCTCCGGCATTAGAAGACGGGCTTCACGCAGCACCGTCAGACCGCCGATGCCGGAATCGAAGACCAGGATCGGCTTCAGATCAGGCGTCCCGTTCGTCATCATCCGCTGCTCGCGCCTCGCTCTCGTTCATCGCCGCAGGCAGACTCTGCCCGGAGCGGGCGTAGCGGTCGAGCGAACTGATGACCCCGCGGATCACATGGATCTCCGGGCCGGTGAACGCGCGCCTGCTGAACACAGCCCTCAGATTTTCGATCATCTTGGCCTTTTTGTGAGGCGGATGGAAATAGTTGCGCACCTCGAGCGCCTCTTCCAGATGCTCGAACATGCCGATCACCTGCTCCTTCGTGGCGGCCGGCTGTTCCGGCGCATCGAAAGGAACGGCATGCACATCGTCCATCCCCGACTTCATCCACTCGTAGGACATGAGCAGGACAGCCTGGGCAATGTTCAGCGATGCGAAGGCGGGATTGACCGGAAAGGTGACGATCTCATCGGCGAGCGCGACGTCTTCATTGGACAGGCCGGATTTCTCCCGCCCGAACAGAATGCCCGTCTTCTCGCCGGAGCGGAACCTGGTCCTGAGCGTTTCGGCCGCGGTGACCGGAGAGCGAACCGGCTTGAAACCGTCGCGGTGGCGCGCGGTCGTGGCATAGACGAAGTTGAGATCGGCGATCGCCTCCTCCAGCGTATCGAAGACCACCGTCCCGTCGATCACATGATCGGCCTTGGCAGCCGCAGCACGAGCCTTGTCGGAGGGCCAGCCATCTCGCGGATTGACGAGGCGCAACTCGACGAGACCGAAATTCGCCATGGCGCGCGCCACCATCCCGATATTTTCGCCAAGCTGCGGCTCGACGAGAATGATCGCCGGCCCTTCGGCCAGCATAATGCGCTCGCTGTTCGTTCCTGCCATGGTCTGCCCTTCTGAGATTTAGGGACCCATTGGCACAAAACATAGGGCAGGCAAAGGGGCCTCACGATCTCTCGCGCGGCGCAGCATCGCTTTCCACCGGGGTCTGCGACCTCGACGGCGATGTGAAAGCACGCTCCGCCAGCGGTCAGAGGCCGCCCTGCAGCTTGAGGTCCTGTTTGATCGACGAGCCGCTCTGGCCATCCACGACCGGATAGAAATCGTCGATCACCGGCCTGCCGTCTTCTTCGACGACATGAAAGATCAACACCGTATCGGCCTCGTATTCTGCGCCCTCTCCGAAGCACCGGCGATTGTTGAAGAGCGCCGTCACCTGTCCGTCGCCGTCATCTTCGATACGGATATTCTCGAACGCGCATCCGTCCTGCCCCTGCGCGATCGGATCATAGTCGAAGGGAAAGCCGGTCGTTTCACCTTCTGGCGGGTCGAAGGGCGGGTTCTTCGAGGCAGCCTCGAAGGCGCGGGCGAAATCCTTGCTGAACAGGCGAGCCAGACGATCGGGACTGAAGACATCCTCGCCCGGCTCCTCGATGATCTCGTCCCAGCCCCGCGCCGCCGTCTCGATGATCTCGCGCACGGGCGTCGTCACGTCGGCTGCGGCGGAAAGCGGCGTCATCGACGAGAAGAAGAGGCCGAACACAGCAAGGGAAAGAGCGGTCTTCATGAAGGACTCCAGAGGGTTTCTGACGAGATCTTCCTTTAACCGGAAATCGGCCGCCGACGACAACCAAGTTTGGGATGAAACAACCGCCGAAAGTCTGAACCATAATCTGTCCGAAGCGCCCCTCTGCTGTTTGCCTTGTCCTGAGAGAATGTTATAGGCAGGCCATCGGCAGAGCGCCCTCCCCGCGCCTGCGCGTCAGGCAAAAACTCGTGAGGATATTCATGACCAAGATCAAGGTAGCCAACCCGGTCGTCGATCTCGACGGCGACGAGATGACCCGTATCATCTGGCAGTTCATCAAGGACAAGCTGATCCTTCCCTACCTGGATCTCGACATCGAATATTACGACCTCTCGGTCGAAAACCGCGACGCCACCAATGACCAGGTGACGGTCGACGCCGCTCACGCCATCAAGAAGCACGGCGTTGGCATCAAGTGCGCGACGATTACGCCGGACGAAGCCCGCGTGAAGGAATTCAACCTCAAGGAAATGTGGAAGAGCCCGAACGGCACGATCCGCAACATCCTCGGCGGCGTGATCTTCCGCGAGCCGATCATCTGCAAGAACGTGCCGCGCCTCGTTCCCGGCTGGACCAAGCCGATCGTTGTCGGCCGTCACGCCTTCGGCGACCAGTACAAGGCAACCGACTTCAAGTTCCCGGGTAAGGGCAAGCTGACCATCAAGTTCGTCGGTGAAGACGGCGAAGTGATCGAGAAGGAAGTCTACAACGCTCCGGGCGCCGGCGTGGCTCTTGCCATGTACAACCTCGACGAATCGATCCGCGAATTCGCCCGCGCCTCGATGATGTACGGCCTGATGCGCAAGTGGCCGGTCTACCTGTCGACGAAGAACACCATCCTCAAGGCCTATGACGGTCGCTTCAAAGACATCTTCGAAGAAGTCTACCAGAACGAGTTCAAGGCTCAGTTCGACGAAGCCGGCATCGTCTACGAACACCGCCTGATCGACGACATGGTCGCCTCCGCCCTGAAGTGGTCGGGTGGCTATGTCTGGGCCTGCAAGAACTATGATGGCGACGTCCAGTCCGACACGGTCGCCCAGGGCTTCGGCTCGCTCGGCCTGATGACCTCGGTTCTGCTCTCGCCCGATGGCCGCACCGTCGAAGCCGAAGCTGCACACGGTACCGTTACGCGCCACTACCGCCAGCACCAGAAGGGTCAGGAAACCTCGACCAACTCGATCGCCTCGATCTTCGCCTGGACCCGTGGTCTCGCCCACCGCGCCAAGCTGGACGACAATGCCGAACTGGCAAAGTTCGCAACGACGCTCGAAAAGGTCTGCATCGACACCGTCGAAGCCGGTTACATGACCAAGGACCTGGCGCTGCTCATCGGCCCGGATCAGCCGTGGCTCTCGACCACCGCCTTCCTCGACAAGGTCGACGAAAACCTGAAGAAGGCCATGGCTGCCTGATCGGCTGCCAAAGTCTGAACCATCAGAACCCGGTCACGGTGACGTGGCCGGGTTTTCCATTTCAGGCACGGCCTCTTCGGCATCGACCTCGGCAAAACGCTTGCGGATCTCAGCCCCCAGGCGCCGCCCGGAGATATGATAGCCCGAAAGAGGCAGGTCGTAGCTCTCCAGCCGATTCGGATCGTCTTCATCGAGATAATCGATATCGATCACCCAGCGCCCGGCGACCCGCCTCTGGGCCAGCTCGACCATCGAGGCCCAGGCGATGCGCCGCTCTGTCCGGTAGTCGATCAGTTCCTCGTTGTTGAGCTCCACCACCGGACGCATGGCCGCTGAAAGCTCCCGCCACCCTTTGCGAAAACCGAGGATGCCGAGCGTGAGCAGCACGAGATAGACGAAGGTCATCAGGCCTGCCCAATTGCCGCCGAGGAGGCTCGCCATCAGCCCGCCGAACGCAACGGACAGGATCACGGCGGCGCCCGATGCCCAGAGCACCGCAAGCCCCCGGCGCGGATAGAGAACTAGGGTGGGATATGTGGTCTCGGTCTTCATGATCTCTACCCTTAGGCAAAAACTACTGGCTCGACCAGACGGGCACCGCCTGCCGATGGTATCCCTTTGGCCATGTTGTCAAAAGGCGGGACTCAGCGTCCAATGACGATGAGACGCGGCAGAGGGGTTGATCGCGTTCGCCACATCAGATCCGCGGTCACCATGGCAGACGTCATTCTTCCGAAAACCGTCAGCGTCTTCAAAGAAGGCTATGGCCCGGCACGCTTCAAGGCGGATGCGCTTGCCGGTCTCACGGTGGCCATCGTGGCGCTGCCTCTTTCGATGGCGATTGCCATTGCCTCGGGCGTCACGCCGGATCGCGGCCTCTACACCGCAATCGTCGGCGGCTTCATCGTGTCACTGCTCGGCGGCAGCCGCCACCAGATCGGCGGCCCGGCCGGCGCCTTTATCGTGCTGGTCAGTGCGACCGTCGCGCGCCATGGGATCGACGGCCTCTTGCTGGCGACCGCCATGGCCGGCCTGATCCTGATCGCCTGCGGCTTCCTGAGACTCGGCGACTACATCAAGTTCATCCCCTATCCGGTGACGGTCGGGTTCACTGCAGGCATCGCTGTCATCATCTTTGCAAGCCAGATCGGCGAACTTCTGGGCCTGACATTCCCGGGCGGCGAACCCGGGCCGCTCGCAGAAAAACTCGCCGCGATCGCCACCGCACTCCCGGGCTTCTCCGCCGCAGCGGCGGGCGTTGCGGGACTGACCGTCGCGATCATCCTTCTCCTGCGCCGCTACCGCCCGTCGTGGCCGGGGCTGCTGATCGCCGTCATTGCGGCCTCCACGGCCGCTGCAGTCCTCCAGCTGCCTGTCTCGACCATCGGCTCAAAATTCGGCGGGATCCCATCAGGGCTTCCCCTGCCATCCGTGCCCGATATCACGCCGGAACTCGCCCTTGCCGTCTTGCCCGATGCGATTGCCTTCGCGCTGCTGGGAGCGATCGAATCGCTCCTGTCTGCGGTGGTTGCCGACGGCATGACCGGGCGCAGGCACAGGTCGAACACCGAGCTGGTGGCGCAAGGAACCGCGAATATCGCCTCGGCGCTCTTCGGCGGGATCTGCGTGACCGGCACAATTGCCCGCACGGCCACCAATGTCCGCGCCGGCGCCACAAGCCCGGTCTCCGGCATGCTGCATGCCGTCTTCCTGCTCGCCTTCATGCTGATCGCGGCACCGCTGGCCGCGTATATCCCGCTCGCAGCCCTCGCCGGCGTCCTGGCCGTCGTCTCCTGGAACATGATCGAGAAATCGGCGATCGCCGCACTCGTGCGCTCGTCGCGTGGCGAGGCCCTGATCCTGGCCGTCACCTTCCTGCTCGTGATCTTCCGGGACCTGACGGAGGGCATCGTTGTCGGCTTTTCGCTCGCCGCGCTGCAATTCATCCACCACATGTCGAAGAGCATCCGGGTCACGGCAGAGGGCCCGGAAAAGCCGCTCGATGCCACCGATGCCGATACCGTCACCTACCGTCTGGACGGCGCCTTCTTCTTCGGGGCCGTGGCCGCAGCCGGCGCCGTGCTCGATCGGATCGGGGACGATCACCGCAACCTGATCCTCGATTGCACCGGCATCCAGTTCGTCGACGCCTCCGGCGGCAATCTATTGGCCAGCGTCATCCGCAAGGCGATCCGGCAAGGCGTGCACGTCTATCTGATTACGGACCGTTCGGAATTGCAGACCATGTTGCACCACCACGAAGTGCCGGAAGGCGGTGTCACCTTCGTCCGGAGCATGGCGGAAGCCAGGACCGCGATTGCCGGCCAGGCGGGGAGCGCTCGGCCGTAGGGCACGTCAGGCGGCGGATCTCGTGGCCGTGGATGCCGCGACACCGGTGGTATCGCCTGCCTCAGCGATCGGTCTGTCGCCTCGGCCATTCTCGAGAGCAGCCCAGGTGACGCAGTTCCGCCCGGCCTTCTTCGAGGCGTAGAGCGCCTTGTCCGCCCGCGCAAAGGCCCGGGAGAAATCGAGCGGACCGGCGGGCAAGGACGCTGCACCGATGCTGACCGTGACCATGGGCAAAGGCGGTTGGTGGTCGGTGGTGATAAGGCTCACGCCACGGCGAAGCTCTTCGAGAAGGTGCGGACGGTCCAGCACGAGATCCGCCGGCAGATAAACGCCGAACTCTTCGCCACCGAGTCGACCCACGATGGCTCCTGGTGGCAATTCGCGGGACAGGTAGTCGCACAGCGCGACCAGGACCGCATCGCCTGCTCCATGACCGTAGGTATCGTTGATCGTCTTGAAGTGGTCGGCATCCACGACGGCGATGGCTGCACCCGGGCCGGCACCGCCAAATCCGGCACGCGCTCTGGTCACCGCCTGCATGAAGGCGCGCCGGTTGAGGAGCGATGTCAGATGGTCGGTTTCGGAGGCCTGTTTGTAGCGCCGGGTCGCCCGCTCATGCACCATGGCGAATATCGCAAGCGCGCCAACGAGCCCCTGGAGGAAGAAGCCGAAGGTCATCGTGCCGTACCAGAGCGGGGCATAGCCCTCGACGATCTGCACCGGTTCGATCATCTGCAGGGGGAAGCGGAGGACATAGGCCGCGCCATGAGCGCCGAAGGCGATCAGCGCAATGGCTCGTGCCGGAAGGGGCTCTCGCCGCTGACCTGCGAGAAGCACCGGAAGCGAGAGGAAGGAATAGGCGGCGTAAAGCGCTGACGCCACGAGAATGCGCGTGCCGAGATCCGATGAAAGTGCGGGAAATGCAAAGAGAAACAGCCAGATGACTGCACCGGCTGCGGCGATGACGCCGGCCCATTTCTGCTGCACGTCCTCGAAGGCGAGGCAGCCGAGCCAGATCAGCCCCAAACTGTAGATCCCCAGACCATTGCCCAGGCCAAGCGCGATGAAGGGTGGCGCGAGTTCCCGCAGGCTGACCAACACCATGCCGAGCGCACCGGATGTAAAGCCCAGCGACCAGTACTTGAGGGCGAGATTGCCGCGATCATGCGCCCAAAGCAGCGTCAGAAAAGCGGAAACGATGATCAGTGTGGCCGCAAGGCACACGGTGAGCGTGGGGATGTGGAAAAGAGCGGACAAGACGACGACCTCAAGAACGATCGAGGTCTAATCGGGAAGTTTGAAGAATCCTCAAAAACCGGGTGTAAAATCTACTTTGGTGACCACAAAAAAGGCCGGGCATGACCCGGCCTTTCATCTCGTATCACAGCTGTCAGCCGAGCGCGGCTTCGACAGCAGCGATCGCCGCATCGGCCTGTGACCCGTCCGGGCCACCGGCCTGCGCCATGTCCGGACGGCCACCGCCGCCCTTGCCGCCGAGTGCAGCCGAGGCCAGGCGAACCAGGTCGACCGCGCTCAAGCGATCGGTGAGATCTGGCGTGACGGATACCACGGCACTCGCCTTGCCGTCTTCGGCGACAGCAATCAGCAGCACGACAGCGGTCTCGAGACCGGCCTTGGCCTCATCGGCCATGCCCTTCAGATCCTTGGCATCGATCCCGTTGAGCGTGCGTCCGATGAAGTTGATGCCGTTCACCTGTTTCGGAGCCTCGGCACCGCCGCTCGCGCCGCCGCCCATGGCGAGCTTGCGCTTGGCGTCCGCCAGTTCCTTCTCGAGCTTGCGGCGCTCCTCGACCAGCGCTTCGACGCGAGACACGACATCCGTCGGCTGCACCTTAAGCGTTGCCGCAAGCGTCTTCACCCGCTCGTCCTGCTCGGCGAGATAGGCGCGGGCCGCATCGCCCGTCAGCGCCTCGATGCGGCGCACGCCCGCACCAACGGCACTTTCGCCAACGAGGCGAACCAGGCCGATGTCGCCGGTCGCCGACACATGCGTGCCGCCGCACAGTTCCGTCGAATAGGACTTGCCCGCCTTCTGGCCGCGCACCGCCGTGCCCATCGACACGACGCGAACCTCGTCGCCATACTTTTCGCCGAACAGCGCCATGGCCCCTTCGGCGATCGCATCGTCGACAGCCATCAGGCGGGTGGTGACCGGCGCATTCTGGATGATGATCTCGTTCGCCATCTCTTCGACGACCTTGAGCTCCTCGGCCGAGATCGGCTTCGGATGAGAGATGTCGAAGCGCAGACGCTCGGGCGCGACCAGCGAGCCCTTCTGCGCCACATGGGTGCCGAGAACCTCACGCAGCGCCTCGTGCAGGAGGTGCGTGGCGGAATGGTTGGAGCGCAGACGCGAGCGGCGGGCGTGATCGACGTTCAGCGTCACAGCGCCGCCAGCCGTCACCACGCCGTTCTGGACGGTGGCGACATGCACGAAGACGCCCTCGCCCTTCTTCTGGGTATCGGTGACCGCGAGCGAAAAGCCTTCGCCAACGATTTCGCCGGTATCGCCCATCTGACCACCGGATTCACCGTAGAACGGCGTCTGGTTGACGACGATCTGCACCTCTTCGCCGGCACTCGCCTGCTCAACGACCTTGCCGTCCTTGACGACGGCGAGGATCTGGCCCTCCGCGGTCTCGGCGCTGTAGCCGAGGAATTCGGTGGCGCCGAACTTTTCCTTGAGCTCGAACCAGACCGTTTCCTGCGCCTTGTCGCCGGAACCGGCCCAGTTGGCGCGGGCTTCGGCCTTCTGCCGCTGCATGGCGTCGTTGAAGCCGCTCAGGTCGACGCCGATGCCGCGTCCGCGCAGCGCATCCTGCGTCAGATCGAGCGGGAAGCCATAGGTGTCGTAGAGCTTGAAGGCGGTTTCACCATCGAGGCTGTCGCCCTTGTCGAGGGTGGCGGTCGCGTCGGACAGCAGTGTCAGGCCGCGCTCGAGCGTCTTGCGGAAACGGGTCTCCTCAAGCTTCAGCGTCTCGGAAATGAGCGCTTCGGCGCGGACCAGTTCCGGATAGGCGCGACCCATCTGCTGCACCAGGACCGGCAGCAGCTTGTAGATGATCGGATCCTTGGCGCCGAGCAGCTGCGCATGGCGCATGGCGCGGCGCATGATGCGGCGAAGCACGTAACCGCGGCCTTCATTGGACGGCAGCACGCCGTCGGCGATAAGGAAAGCGGACGAGCGCAGGTGGTCGGCGATGACGCGGTGGCTCGCGCGACGCTCGCCTTCGGCCTTCACGCCGGTCAGATCGACAGAGGCGTCAATCAGCGCGCGGAACAGGTCGATATCATAGTTGTCGTGCTTGCCCTGCAGCAGCGCGGCGATGCGCTCGAGGCCCATGCCGGTATCGATCGAGGGGCGCGGCAGATTGATGCGCTCCTCCTTCGTCACCTGCTCGTACTGCATGAAGACGAGGTTCCAGATTTCGATGAAACGGTCGCCGTCTTCTTCTGGCGAGCCCGGAGGGCCACCCCAGATGTGGTCGCCGTGATCATAGAAGATTTCCGAGCACGGACCGCAGGGGCCGGTGTCACCCATGGCCCAGAAATTGTCGCTGGTCGGAATGCGGATGATCTTGTCGTCCGACAGGCCAGCGATCTTCTTCCAGAGGCCGTGCGCCTCGTCATCCGTGTGATAGACGGTGACCAAAAGGCGGTTGCGGTCGATGCCGAATTCCTTGGTGATCAGGTTCCAGGCGAGCTCGATCGCCCGTTCCTTGAAGTAATCGCCGAAGGAGAAGTTGCCGAGCATCTCGAAGAAGGTGTGGTGGCGGGCGGTATAACCGACATTGTCGAGGTCATTGTGCTTGCCGCCGGCGCGCACGCATTTCTGCGCGGTCGCAGCCGTCGTGTAGGGGCGCTGTTCGAGACCGGTAAAGACGTTCTTGAACTGCACCATGCCGGAGTTCGTGAACATCAGCGTCGGGTCGTTGCGCGGCACCAGCGGGCTGGAGGAAACGACCTCGTGACCGTTCGTCTTGAAGTAATCGAGAAAAGTCGACCGGATGTCGTTTACACCGCTCATGTCACGCCCTTCATTCAGGCCGGGAAGCCGGCCAATTTGCAAAATCAATGGCTTTTATCGCCCGGCTCACTTGCTGTCCAGCAGTCGCAACGAAAACCGGCCGCGCTTCGGGAGAAACGCGGCCGGTTCGAAGAAACCTCGAGGATGAGGCGATTACATATCGTCGGCACCGTCGCCGTCATTGGCGTCAGGACCGCCATTCTGCAGGAAGCGCTCGGCGATCAGACCGGCATTCTGACGAAGCGCCATCTCAATTTCCTGGGCAACGGCGGGATTGTCGCGCAGGAAGAGCTTGGCGTTTTCACGGCCCTGGCCGAGACGCTGGCTGTTGTAGGAGAACCAGGCCCCCGACTTTTCGACGATGCCGGCCTTGACTCCGAGGTCGATCAGTTCGCCCGTCTTCGAGACGCCTTCGCCATACATGATGTCGAATTCGACCTGCTTGAACGGAGGCGCCATCTTGTTCTTGACGACCTTGACGCGGGTCTGGTTGCCGACGACCTCTTCGCGATCCTTGACCGCGCCGATGCGGCGGATGTCGAGGCGGACCGAAGCGTAGAACTTCAGCGCGTTACCACCGGTCGTCGTTTCCGGCGAACCGAACATCACGCCGATCTTCATGCGGATCTGGTTGATGAAGATGACCATGGTCTTGGAGCGCGAGATCGACGCGGTCAGCTTGCGCAGCGCCTGGCTCATCAGGCGTGCCTGCATGCCCGGCAGGCTGTCGCCCATTTCGCCTTCGATTTCCGCACGCGGCGTCAGAGCCGCAACCGAGTCGACGACCAGAACGTCGATCGCGCCGGAGCGCACCAGCGTGTCGGTAATTTCAAGCGCCTGCTCGCCGGTATCGGGCTGCGAGATCAGGAGGTTCTGCAGATCGACGCCCAGCTTGCGGGCATAGACCGGATCAAGCGCGTGTTCGGCGTCGACGAAGGCGCAGATGCCGCCCTTTTTCTGGGCTTCCGCAATGGTCTGCAGGGCGAGCGTCGTCTTACCCGAGCTTTCCGGACCATAAACTTCAATGATGCGCCCCTTCGGCAGGCCGCCAATGCCGAGCGCGATGTCGAGGCTGAGCGACCCCGTCGAGACCGTCTCGACTTCGACCACGCTCTCGTTTGCGCCGAGCTTCATGATCGAGCCCTTGCCGAACGAGCGTTCGATCTGCGAGAGCGCCGCTTCCAATGCCTTGCTTTTATCCACCGATTTGTCCTCTACAAGCCGCAAAGAATTCTGTGCCATTTGATCCACCTTTAGGTTATTGAGGCCGCATAGGCAATGAAGCCGCCGATGGGGAATATGTACTTTTTTTGTTCTCATTTTGCAAGAGCAAGCGAAGCGATTGATTATCAATGGCTTTCGGCAGCATGTTCGAAATTCGTTCCGCGTGTTCCGCATGTTGGCAACCAGACAGGCAAGATTGGCATCCACTGGCTTGATCACGGGCTTTCGATTCGGCTCCAGACTGCCGCGGAGGCGAGAACATGACCATCGAAATCCTGGCCATCGGCGGGGCGCATATCGACCGTCGCGGGCGCCTGTTCGGCGAGACGAAAGCTGGCGCCAGCAATCCCGGCCAATGGTTCGAAGAAGCAGGCGGCGGCGTCTTCAATGCAGCCTGCAATCTCTCCCGGCTGGGCCGCGCGGTCAGGCTGATCGCGCCACGCGGCGGTGATGCGGCAGGCCAGATGGTCGCCGATGCCGCCGAGCGCGCGGGCCTCGATGACCAGCCCGTGATGTTCCTCGATCGCGCCACGCCGAGTTATACGGCGATCCTGGAGCGCGACGGCAATCTCGTCATCGCTCTGGCCGACATGGCCCTTTACGACGCCTTCACCGCTCGGCGCCTCAGGGCACGCTCCCTGCGCGACAGCCTCGCTGCAGCAAAACATGTGCTGGCCGACGCCAATCTGCCGGCAGAAACACTGGCCGCACTCGCGGTAAGCTGCCAGGCGTCGGGAGGCGCCCTGTCGGCCATCGCGATCTCGCCGGCCAAGGTGGTGAAGCTGAACCGCGCCCTTTCGAACCTCACGCATCTCTTCATGAACGGGGCCGAGGCGGAAGCGATTGCCGGCACAAGGCCGGACCACGCCGAAGACTGGCCCGCCCTCCTGCGCGCCAAGGGCCTTCAGGGCGGCACGGTCACCAGCGGCAGCGGCCCGACGATCGCCTTCGGCCCTGAGGGCGTGGCGCTCATAGAACCTGTAGCACTCGACACCGTCGCCGACGTCACCGGCGCCGGCGACGCGTTTGCGGCCGGCTTTCTGCATGCGAGGCTGAAGGGCGCGGATCTTGGCGAAGCCCTGCGTCATGGCACGGCAAGCGCCGCGATCACCCTCGCCTCACCCCATGCAACCGATGAAAATCTCTCTGAGGAACGGCTCGCACGTCAGTTGGCTCTTGTCCCGCCGGCCCGTTTCCTGTCATGAGAGCCTGAATTTCTAGCGGAAGATCCCCCATGACCCGTTCCATCTCCCCCCTCCTCCCCATCACCTATTCGAGCGAAGTCAGCGCCGCCAAGCAGCGTGGCGCTCCGATCGTCGCGCTCGAATCGACCATCATCACCCATGGCATGCCCTATCCCGGCAATCTGCAGATGGCCCGCAGCGTCGAGGACATCATCCGCCAGCAGGGTGCGGTACCGGCGACCATTGCCGTCATCAAGGGCGTGCTGCACATCGGTCTCGAACCTGCCGAACTCGAAGAGCTGGCGCAGATGGAGCATGTGATGAAGCTCTCGCGCGCCGACCTCGCCTTCGCGATTGCTGAGCGCCGCAACGGCGCGACCACCGTCGCCGCCACGATGATCGCCGCCTATCGCGCCGGCATCCACGTCTTTGCGACCGGTGGCATCGGTGGCGTGCATCGCGGCGCAGAAGAGAGCTTCGACATCTCGGCCGATCTTGAAGAACTGGCCCGCACCGCCGTCATCGTCGTCTCGGCTGGCCCGAAGGCCATCCTCGACATTCCCAAGACGCTGGAGGTGCTGGAAACACGCGGCGTTCCGGTCGTCACCTATGACAGCGAAGACTTCCCGGCCTTCTGGTCGCGCAGTTCGGGGCTGAAGAGCCTCCTCAACCTGCAGAGCCCGGCGGCAATCGCCAACTTCCAGAAGATGCGCGACCAGCTCGGCATCGATGGCGGCATGCTCATCGCCAATCCGGTTCCCGAAGCCGACGAGATCCCGCGCGAGGAGATGGAAATCTATATTAGCCGCGCGCTTGCCAATGCCGAACGCGACGAGATCGCGGGCAAGGCCGTGACGCCCTACCTGCTCGACAACATCTTCCACCTTACCGGCGGCCGCTCGTTGAAGACCAATATCGCCCTGGTGGAGAACAACGCCCGTCTGGCCGCGGAAATCGCGGTCGCGATGAACGGCTGATCCGCGAACAACGTCTGAATCAGAGAACCCGCCTGAGCGATCCGGCGGGTTCTTTCGTTCTATGGCCTGACGGACAAGATGTCAGGCTTCACCGTCCAGCATCTCGCGCACGGCAACGGCGAGCTGCTTCAGCGAGAAGGGTTTCGGCAGGAAACCGAATTTCGCGTCGGCCGGCAGGTTGCGGGCAAAGGCGTCCTCGGCATAACCGGACACGAAGATGAACTTCAGGTCCGGATATTTCTTGCGCAATTCGGTGAGCAGGGTGGGGCCGTCCATTTCCGGCATGACGACGTCGGAGACGACGATGTCGACCGCTCCATCGAGTTCGTCCATGATGTCGAGCGCCTCGACACCCGAACCGGCTTCGTGAACGGTATAGCCGCGCGTCTCGAGCATGCGCTTCCCGCCGCGCCGGACCGCCTCCTCGTCTTCGACGAGCAGAACGACGGCAGACTTGCCCGTCAGGTCTGGCGCATCCTGCGCCTCGGCCGTGGCCGCTGCCGGGGCGACGGTGATCGTGTCGCCGCTGACGGAGGCCATGACCTGTCCTTCCGGAAGCGCCTGAACCTCCGGCACGTGACGCGGCAGGAAGATGCGGAAGGTCGTGCCCTTGCCCACTTCAGATTCCGGATAGATGTAGCCGCCCGACTGCTTGACGATGCCATAGACCATCGCAAGGCCGAGACCCGTGCCCTTGCCGACCTCCTTCGTGGTGAAGAAGGGCTCGAAGATCTTGTCCATGATCTCGGGCGCGATGCCGGTTCCGGTATCGGCGACTTCGACCAGCACCATGTCTTCCGACGGCAGACCGCGATAGCCGAAGGCGCCAGCCTCTTCGGCATCGACATTGCGGGTGGAGACGGTGATCGAGCCCCCCTCGGGCATCGCATCCCGGGCGTTGACGCAAAGATTGATCAGCACCTGCTCGAACTGCGAGAGGTCGGTCTTCACCGGCCAGAGATCCCGGCCATATTCGACGCGCAGCTTCACGTTGGTGCCGGAGATCAGGCGGTCGACCAGCATGCGCAGATCGCCGATGACATCGGTGAGGTTCAGCACGCTCGGACGCATCGTCTGCTTGCGCGAGAAGGCAAGCAACTGGCGCACGAGAACGGCGGCGCGGTTGGCATTGCGCTTGATCTCCATGAGATCGGCAAAGCTCGCATCCGAGGGGCGCGCCTGCAGAAGCAGGTGGTCGGAAGACAAGAGGATGGCCGTCAGCACGTTGTTGAAGTCGTGCGCGATACCGCCGGCCAGAGTCCCGACCGCGTTCATCTTCTGCGTCTGCGCCATCTGCGCTTCGAGCGCCTTCTGGTCGGTCACGTCGACGGCATAGACGATGGCTGCCTCTTCCGGCGCCTCGTCGCTCTGGTCGATGACGGCATTCACGTAGAAGCGGAAATGCCTGATGTCATTGGTCGGGTGGCGACTGTCGATCGGCGGAATGTCGCCCTGGCGGTCCATCGCCGCCGCAAGCGCCTCGCGGAAGCCTTCCCGCTCGTTCTCGTGCAGCACGACTTCGATCAACCCGTGACGCTCGATTTCGTCGCGCGAGATGATGTCGGCGAAGAGCTTCATGAAGGGCGCGTTGGTCCGCAGGATCCGGCCCTCGCCGTCGACGGAAGCAATGGCCATCGGCGTATTGTTGAAGAAGCGGGTGAAGCGCATCGACGCGACCGAATCGGATTGGTCGCTCCCCTCGCCTTGGGAACGCGACAGGACGATCGACCGGCTCTCGCCCGGCGCGCCGTCGCGGGCAGCCTTCACGCGATGCACCAGTCGAACCGGCAGGCTCTGGCCATTGACGCGGCGAAGATCGAGGTCGAGCGTCTCGGTGCGCGCCTGACCGGGTTCGGCCTGCACCGAATCGATCAGTGCCATGCCCTCGCCGGCCACAAGATCGGAAATCGTCATGGAGCCCGGATTGAACTGGGTGAGATCGACGCCGAGCCACTCCGCAAGCGTGGCATTCAGATAATAGATCTCGCCCTTGCGCCCAGCCGAGAAGAAGCCGGCCGGTGCATGGTCGAGATAGTCAATTGCGTGCTGCAACTCCTTGAAGAACCGCTCCTGGTCGTCGCGCTCGGCGGTGATGTCGGAGATCTGCCAGACATGCAGCGGCTTGCCACGTCCTTCGCCCGGCAGAAGCCGCGCCTTCAGACGATACCAATGGGCACCGGAGCCGTTGGCCGTCTGGTTGCCGAGCGGCTTCAGCAGCCGAAACTCTTCATAGCTGTCGCGCCCTTCGCGCAAGCCGTTGGTCAGGCGGTAAAGCGCCTCGCTCGATTCCCGGTAACGGGAAAGCAGCGCCTCGAGCGTCTGGACTTCGGTCGCCTTGCGCGCGCCCGTCATCTGGCCATAGGCGGCATTCGCAAAGACGATGCGGCCTTCCGCATCCGTGATCAGCGTACCCTCGGGCTGGCTTGCGAGGAAGCGGCGGGCAAGCGTATCGCTGTTGGTCTGCGGCATCACTTCGACGAAACCGATGACCGCCGAGACGATGAAGAAGATGCCCATCATCGCCAGAATGCCGAGCACGCCGAGAACAATCTGGTTGTCGAGTTGATCCCGGAAGAAGATGAAGGCGGCCGAGGCTGCGATCAGGACGAGCGCGAGCAGCAGGATACGCAGCGCCATGCCGACGCCACCGCGGCGATCGACCAGCGGGCCGTCTCCATCTCGATCAAACTGCTGTCGTGTCATGGATGCCTCATGCGTAAGCGCAAAACTGATCCGCCCTCGCGAGAATCGGCGCTGCCTTCTGTTTATCAATTTGCCTTGACAGCAAAAAGCAAAGAAAGGGCCAGATGACCGCCGGAGGCCGCTCTCCCACAGGATTGCCGCATTCCTGGCCGAGCATTTGCCGGATCGTGCGCCGCAGGCCGCGAATCCTTGCGCGTTGCAAGATTGCGGAAGGGGACGTCTTCTGCCAGAAAGCCAGACAAAAGGAGCACGACAATGCTGGATGACCTGATCTCGGCCTATGGCAATCGTTTTCTCGTGGCAGCACTGGGCGTTAGCCTTGCCCTGCTTTGCCTGTTCATCGTGCTTTGGATCCTGCGCAACCGCGCGCCCTCGCCCTTCGTCCGCGGCGGACGCAATCGCCAGCCGCGCCTTCAGGTTCTGGATGCGGCAGCCGTCGACACCCGTCGACGCATCGTGCTGATCCGGCGCGACAATGTCGAACATCTCGTTATGATCGGCGGCCCGACCGATATCGTTATCGAGAGCGGCATCGGTGACGAGCGCGCCTATCTGAGTGCGCGGGCTGTCAATCCGTTGGCGCTGGAAGAGCAGTCCGAACTGCCGAAAGCGGCCGAGCCCCCGGCACTCGCCACGACCGAACCGCCAGCAGCCAGGATCGCAGCACCGTCGCCGGCCGCAAGCATGCCAATCGACCTGCCAGCTAGACGTCCAGCCGCCCCGCAAGCGCCGCCGGCGGAACCGGCACCGGTCCAGGCCCGCGCGGCGCA
>DAMDHD010000013.1:0-110308 GCA_032102365.1 Allorhizobium sp. CTOTU50464
AATCGCTGTCCGCGAATTACCGGAATCCCTGTCCCAGAATTCGTGAAACACGCACTTAGCCACTCGTCTGCCCCAGAAGTGCTCTGATCCCCAAAAACTGGACCGTTCATAACTGGAGTTTTCCGCGATAACCTCCCGGCTGGGAGAAGGAGCGGAAGCATGAAGGCATCGAAGTTCACGGACGCCCAGAAGGCGTCCATTTTGAAGCAGGGCGACGACGGTGTGCAGCTGGTCGAAATCGTCAGCAAATGTTGACAGCATCTCCGATCGTCAATATATGTTGACGAATAATCGACCTCGGCAAGATAACCCAATTGGATAACCCTGAAGAAGCTCTCGCCGCCGTAGTGGCTTTGCGCCGTTTGGCAGACGGGATCGAACGCGAGGCTGTCTGCACCGCGCTTCGCCTAGGCTGGTCATGGTCGAACATCGCGCAAGCTCTCGGTGTGTCCAAGCAAGCTGCGCACAGACGGCTGGCGGATGTCGGCAGGGACATCACCAGAAAATGAAAGGTCTAGCAATGCTCGATGGTTTTGAATTCAAACTGCAGTCCTTTGGGACGATCCGCCGTCTTTGCGAGACAGCTGAAGCTTTCGCATTAGAAGACGGGCAGCATGAGCCAGGCGCTGAGCACTTTCTGCTCGCCGCTCTTGACCTGCCGGATGGTACTGCGCGGCTGGCTTTCGAAGAGCTTGGTGCTGATCCCGGAGCGCTCAGACCAGCCATTGCCGATCAGTACGGTGACGCGCTTCGCGGGATCGGTATCGAACTCGTGAAGATGCCGAAGCCCTCCGCGACAGCGCCTATGCAAGCTAGGAACGGACCCTTTGCGGCCGCACCTTCCGGACAGGAAATCATGCAGCAGCTTGCGGTACAGCGGGGCGAACACCGGCCTCTTCTCGGCGTTCATGTCGTGGCCATCGTAGCTGATATGCAGCAAGGTGTAGCTGCGAGAGCACTTCGCAACCTCGGCGTCGATCAGAATGCGCTGAAGTTGCGCGCCGAAGCCATCGCCGCGCGTTCGCGCTGATAGCGACCGATCATGCAGGGGAGTGGCCGCTTTAGCGCCAAGCTGCAGAAACCTCGCCTTGAGCGGAATCGAACTGCCAACCTGCTCGTCCATTGAGCTAAACGACTGATCTTCTTTGAAATCGGACCTGCCGACCGCATAGCAATCTATGCCTGTGACGGCGCTCAATCATTGGCGCCTTGCTGCTCACGGCAGTTCGTTCGATCTACATTCCGGAGCCGCTTCGCCTGCCACCGGCGCAGCCATAGCACCGCCCATGCGTCGCATGGTTTCCGCAGTGGCTTCTGTTCTCTCCACCTCCCGTACGGCCACAAGCGTTGCACCTGCCCGCAATCCCTCGGTATAGAAATGCGCTTCCTCCTCTGAGGATCCGCTGGTGCGCAGTACGTCAAAGATGCTGGCAACAGTTGCGCCAGCGACGACGCCCACAGATGCGCCGGCCAAGGCCGTAGCCAACCATCCGAGAATGCCAACAACACCGAGACCGGCGATCGGCGTAAGTACCAAGCCCGCGAGCAGCCCGAGCGCTCCGCCGCCTGCCGCGCCTATTCCCGCCCCTGCTGTGGTGCTCTCCACCGGATCAGCATCGGTGGTTAGATGACCGCTCTGGTTGGAGACAATGCTGATGTCATCATTTGCGACACCTATGGCGCGCAGTTCGGCCGCAGCATTCTCAGCGGCCTCGAGATCCTTGAACAAAGCAGCGACTACAGGCATCTGAAATTCCTCCGGTTCCGCTACCCTTAGATGTCGCGGTAGATGTCAGCTTCAAGCGGTTGTCAGAGTTGGTTATCCTCATCGATCAGAATGCGCTCTGCTGCGCCATCAAGATCTTCATATTGTCCATTCTTGATCGACCAGAGAAAGGCCAAAAGCCCTATGGCGCCCATGGCCAATGCAATGGGTATCAAGACCAGGAGATAGCTCATGCCGCCGCCCGATCTGTGTGACGAGTAAATGCCCGCTTCACCTGTTGACGAGGTCGGTGCGAAGTCGCGCCCCCTTTGAGCCGCAGAGCATTGGCAATGACCGCGATCGAAGATAAAGACATAGCAATAGCGGCCACCAGCGGTGTCACCAGGCCGGCGACTGCTATGGGCACGCACACAGCATTGTAGACGATAGCCATCGTCAGGTTCTGGCGCACGATGCTTCGCGCGCTCTTGGCTGTAGAGATGGCCTCCCAGATAACGCGCAGATCTTCCGTCATGAAGACAAAGTCGGCTTGCTTGCGCCCGACCTCTGCGGCCGTCGCCGGTGCCATCGAAACATAGGCCGCGGCTAGCGCTGGAGCGTCATTGAGACCGTCCCCAATCATCAAGACCTTCTCGCCGTTATCAACCGCCGTGCGAACGTGCTCGACTTTTTCTGCGGGCGACAGATCGGCCAAGGATTCTTGAATTCCGAGTTTAGCGGCGACGGTGGCCACCGCGCTCCGCCTGTCACCCGAAAGAATCCTCAGCGGGTAACGCTGGTTGCGGAGCGTAGCAGTTAGCTGGACGGCTCCCGGCCGAAGTTCGTCTGCGAGCTCAAACTGAACCAACAGCATCCCATTCTTGGACAGGACTGCTCTAGATGACGTAGCATCTGCCATTGCAACGGCTTGACCGGCGGCAAGCGCCCATTCCGGCCGTCCCAAACGATAAACATCGGTTCCTACCATGGCTTCGATACCGTACCCAACCACCTCCTCAAGGTGCTCAACAGCAAGGCCTTCATCAGGGGACACGGAGAGTGCAATTGCGACGGAGATCGGGTGACGGGAGTGCTTCGCCAATCTAGCCGCAATCGCAGCCGCCCGTGGTGGCGGTTCTTGCGGCATGTCTAATTGGTAGCGACCGAAAGTCAGCGTACCAGTTTTATCGAAGACGACAGAATTCGCTTCAGCGAGCCTCTCAAGCGCGGCGCCGTCCTTCATCAGAACGCCCCTTTGAAAAAGGCGCCGCGCCGCCACCACCTGAGTTATCGGCACGGCTAAGCCCAACGCGCAGGGACAGGTGATGATAAGGACTGCGATCGCGATAGTCAGCGACTGATGCCAGTCGCCGGTTCGTTGTAACCAAACAAGAAGCGCAAGGAGAGCGACCGTGTGGATCACTGGCGAGTATAGGCGTGCGGCTCGTTCTGCGATGCTATAGTAGGTCGGTCCGGCTTGCTCGGCAGCCTCCATGAGATTGACCATCTGCGCCAGGAACGACGTCGCCGCCGTCGCCGTCGCTTCGACGACAATCCGACCGGACTGGTTGAGTACCCCTGCCTGGACCAGGGTTCCGGGCCCGCAGGCGCTCCATCGACTTTCGCCGGTGATAAGGGAAGCATCCAGCTCGGAGACGCCGTCCCTGACAATCCCGTCCACAGGCAACCGGTGCCCCGGATTGACGATCACCTGCATGGCTGGCTTGATCTCGTGTAGCGGCAGATAGGTCGTCTCTCCGTTCGCTCCCATAACATGACCGCCCGCAGGCTCAAGGCGAGAAAGAGCTGAAACGGCCGACCGCGAACGCTCCCGCATCAGCAGTTCAAGCGTTCGGCCAATCAATAGAAAGAAGATCAAGGATGTAGCGGCATCGAAATAGGCGTGGGGCGCCTCTTGGGAAACGTCATACAGGCTCAAACCGCAGGCGAGCACCAGGCCAACAGAGATCGGCACGTCCATATTTGTGCGTCCAGCGCGCAGCGCCGACCATGCCGAAACAAAGAAGATGCGCCCGGAATAGATCAAGGCTGGCAGTGCGAGCGCCGCAGAGACAAGATGAAAACCTTGCCGCACATCACCGTCTGCGCCGGACCAGACAGAAACGGACAGCAGCATGATGTTCATCGCGCTGAAGCCGGCCACGGCAACCGCCTTGAAGAGCTTGGTTACCTCCTCGTCCCGCCCCCGCTCCTCCGATACAAGCGTGGCAGGATAACCAATCGAAGCAAGTGCGGAGAATATCGCCGGTGGTTGGTCCTGCTGACCCGTCCACGTCACCGCCGCCCGGCGTGTCGAGAGATTGACTCTTGCTGCGGACACACCTGGCTGCGCCATCAACGCTTGCTCGACGGCCACGATGCACGCGCCGCACCGCAGCGCGGGAATACTGACAACGGTACGGTAAGTGTCTTCGCCAAGCGGCTGGCTTGCCCAGGCGACCTCTTCGCTAGGTGGCTCATTGCCAGAGTCACCGGCTCCGCGGTCGTGGGCGGCAAAGGACGCGCAGCAGGTCAACCTGCGGATCCCTCCATCGCTCTATAAGCATGCCAGGTAGCGTGCCCAAGCAATGGGAACACGACGATCAGTCCGAGAAGCGCCGTTGCGGCACAAAGGACGAACAGGGCCAGTACGATTGCGCCCCAGGTCAGCATCGGCAGCAGATTGTTCCAAACCAAGGCAGTGCTTGTCCCCATGGCAGTCAAGGCATCAACCCGCTTGTCGAGCAGCATCGGGATCGAAAAAACACTGATGGCGAAGGCAAAGCCGGCAAACAGGGAGCCGATGAAGCTCCCAACCAGCAGCATCGCCCAGCCCGTGGGCGTAGTTAGCAGCATCTGTGTTATCTGGGAAAAGCCAGGAAAAGCTTTGACGCCGAAAAACAGGGCATAGACGAGGACGGCAGCCCGCATCCACAAGAGCATCAACAGAACAAGCAGGACGCCGGTGAAGAAGATATGTGTGCCGGTTTCGGAGCGGATCAGGAACATCCGCCTGCCGCTGACACGCTCGCCAGCCTCAAGTGCTCGGCTTTTGGCGTAGAGGCCGGCCGCCAGCAGCGGTGCAACGATCATGAAGCCTGCCATGGCGGGAAAGACGTAGTAATCGCGGCCGCCGGCAAACAAGAGCCAGATGAACAGAGCCGACAACAAGAAAACCCCGGCCCCGTAGAGAAGGCTCAGTGCAGGCTGCTTCCAAAGGTCGTCCCAGCCGCGTGACAGCCACACAAGCGGTGCTGTCGGAGCGAGGTTTCTCTTGTAGAAGGGATTGCGCGTTTCCTCCACGGTGGAGGTTTCGCTCAGCAGACCATATGTTTTTCCCGGCGTCTTCATACTTCCACTCCCTTTCAAGCGATCAGCAGGCGGATTTTGCCGCTCTAAACTGCCCCGGATCGATTCCCCGACTTTTTAGATGATCCACGCAGCCTGGTTGGCTGCTTATGGCAACATAGACGAGATGCGCGTTGGCGCCGACAAACAGGCTGACGGCCGCGCCGATCGCGATCCAGATCGACCATCGTGCTTGTCTGGTCACGGCTTTTCCACACCCAGATCATTCACATAAAGCGCCAGCGTCTTGATCTCGCTCTCGCTTAAACGCTCGTCCCAGGTTGGCATATGGCCCTGCCGGCCACCATGGATTGACGTCACCAGGGTCTGCATATCGCCACCATAAATCCAGTAATCATCGGTGAGATTTGGGGCACCGACATCGCGGCTGCCGGTGGCATCTTCACCATGGCAGGCTGCACAATTGGTCAGGAAAACTTCGCGACCCGCCTGAAGGGCCTCTGCGTTGTCCGGCGTTGAGGTCTCTGGATGACTCAGCGAACGAACGTAGAGGGCGACCTGCCGGACCTGCGCGCGCTCCAGCATCTGGTCGCGTCCAAAGGCCGGCATTTGGGCTACCCGGGTTTCTTCATGCGCCGTGTTGATGCCGACGCGCAGGGTTTCGGCGATGTTCTCTGGCCCTCCGCCCCACAGCCAGTCGTCGTCGGTCAGATCTGGGTAATTGGCAGCTCCCCTGGCATCCATTCCATGACAGGCAGCACAATTGTCGCCAAACAACTGCCGTCCAGAGTCACGCACGAACTGCATCAGGTTTTCATCAGCGATGATTTCGTCAAAGCTCATGGTTTCGATTGCATTCGTCCATTGTGCTCGTGCCGCCTGGCTTTGAGCCATCTCCTCCTCAATCCTTTGCCACTGATCCGTGCCAAGGATTCCTTTCGTGTAGGTAGTTCCGACTGGCCAAGTTGGCATCAGGATCCACCAGAGCAGCGCAAACAAGTGCGTCACCACCAGGAAGATCAGGACGCCGCGTGGCACGGGCGTGTCGAGCTCCTTGATGCCGTTCCACTCGTGGCCGGTAGTCTTGCGGCCGCTGACGGGATCGACTTCCTCTACGTCCATGGCTTGTCTTCCTTGTCCAATATGTCCTTCTTCGCCTGCTCGAACCGCTTCTTGTTCGACGGCCAGAAAGTGTAGATGAGCACTCCGATCGAAAAGGCGATCAGATAAAACAGCCCCCAGCTCTTAGAGAAGGCAACCACTGTTCCATGGTCAAGATCCATTGGTCGTCCTCTCCAGGGTCAATCGGTGGGATCTGGCGCCTGTTCTTCGACGACCGTGCTGCGGAATGCCGCGTCGGTTAGACGCCCCAGGATCTGGAGATAGGCCACAAGCGCATCCATCTCTGTCAGCCGGGTAGTGACGCCGTCGAAGGTGCTGATCTGTGTCGCTTCCCCGTACCGCTCGGACACGGCGGCGGCAAACGGCGAATCTGGAGAGGCTTGCCCCAGAGCATCACGCGCCGCATTGGCCACCATTTCGTCTGTATAGGGGACACCGAGCGCCTGCTGTGCCTGCAGATGAAGACCGAGATCGTCCACATCCAGGGCGCTGCGTGCCAGCCATGGGTAGCCCGGCATGTTGGACTGAGGAACGACGTCGCGTGGATTCGTCAAGTGTGCAACGTGCCAAAAGTCGGAGTACTTGCCGCCGACGCGGGCAAGATCCGGACCCGTCCGTTTTGAGCCCCACAGCATCGGGCGGTCATACTTGGACTCTACGGCCAAGGAGTAGGGTCCATAGCGTTCGACATCGTCACGCAGGGTTCGGATCATCTGGCTATGGCATGCGTAGCAGCCTTCGCGGATATAGATGTTGCGCCCTGCAAGCTCCAGGGGCGTGTAAAGGCGCATGTCCGGCGCCTCTTCGACCGTTTCATCGATCGTGAAGAGTGGCGCGATCTCCACGATCCCGCCCACGCTGGCCGCGGCAATGATTGCAAACACAAATCCAGTGGCTGTGCGCTCCAGCTTTCGGTGAAAGAGCTCCCTCATGTCATCACTCCGCTGGCGCCGTGGCTGGATTGTTGGTCACGGGCAGATCCTGCTCCGCGCGTGACAGGGGTGCTGCACGTGCCGTCATCCAGATGTTGTAGGAACCGACGACGGCACCGATCAGGAACAACAGGCCTCCGAGCGTGCGGGCGATGTAATAGGGATACATGGCCACGAGGGAATCGACGAAGGAGTAGGCCAGCGTGTCCTGAGCCGTATAGGTTCGCCACATCAGTCCCTGAATGATGCCGGAGTTCCACATGGCAAAAACGTAGATCAACGTACCGGCCAACGCGAGCCAGAAATGGACCTCCACGAGCACGGCGGAGTACATCCTGTCACGTCGCCACAGTGTTGGAACCAGCGTGTACAAAGCGCCGAAGGTGATGAACGCCACCCACCCCAGGGCGCCGGCATGCACGTGGCCGACGGTCCAGTCCGTGTAGTGCGACAGCGAGTTGACTGGCCGTATCGCCAGGAAAGATCCCTCGAAGGTCGACAAGCCATAGAAGATCGCGGCAATGAACATGAAGCGCAAGGTGGCGTCGTCGCGAACCCTATGCCACGCCCCGTTGAGGGTCAGAAGCGCGTTGCCGGCCGAAGCCCAAGATGGAACAAGCAGCATTACTGAGAAGGTCATGCCGAGGTTCTGCACCCAATGCGGGAGGGCCGTGTAATGGAGGTGGTGAGAACCTGCCCACATATAGAAGAAGGTGATGCCCCAGAAGCTCAGGATCGAAAGTCGGTAGGAGAAGATCGGACGCTCTGCTCGCTTCGGAAGATAGTAGTAGAGCATCGCCAGAAAGCCTGCTGTCAGGAAGAAGGCTACCGCGTTGTGCCCGTACCACCACTGGACCATCGCATCTTGGACACCCGGCCACACTGTATAGCTCTTTGCGTGGGCAAGCGAGACTGGCAAGGCGATGTTGTTTACGATGTGCAGGATCGCAACGACGAGAATGAAGGCCATATAGTACCAGTTGGCGACATAGATATGCGGCTCTTTGCGGCGAGCAAGCGTGCGAATATAGAGAACGAAGTAGGTTACCCATACGACCACGAGCCAAAGATCAGCGTACCATTCCGGCTCGGCATATTCCTTCGACTGTGTGAGCCCCATGAAGTAGCCGGTCACTGCCAGCAGACAAAACAAGTTGTAGCCGAAGATTACGAACCAGGGGCTGAACTGGTCAGCCAATCTCGCTCGCGAAGTTCGTTGAACCACGTGGAAGGAGGTCGCAATCAGTGCATTTCCGCCGAATCCAAAGATCACTCCCGTTGTATGGGCGGGGCGGATTCGGCCAAAACTTACCCAAGCGGTATCGAAGTTCAGCGACGGCCAAGCCAGCTGCGCAGCAGCCCAGACGCCGATGAACATGCCGAAGACCGCCCAGATCATCGTAAGCGCAACGCCGACCTTGATTGGGTCGTCATAATAGCGCGACAAGCGTTCCGGATCAGGCTCCCGCTCGAAAAGCCCAGATAGAACGAGGGCAAGCAAGGCCCCGCTGTAGAGCAAGACGAGCAAGCCGTGTACACCTAACGGATCTGCGCGACCGGCCGCTGCCATTGCTATTCCGATAACGGCCAGTATTGCCAGTACGATGGCAGCGAGCTGCCGCTCGCCTGAGGTTAATCGCCCGATCACGTGCCTCTCCCTCTCCTGCTTCTGTCAGACGCAGCCCGGCGCCTGCCATTTCGGACATAGAACGATGTGTCGGGAGTGACAACCGATGGAGCCGGATTTTTCAGCTAGTCGCGGCGAATTCTCCAGTTACTTGATGATCGTCAAGCATAAGCGCCCCAGCCGCGCCAACACTTTCATGGATTTGCGCGGCGGGTGAAGCAGGGTGTCGCTTGATACAGGTCAAAGTGTTGGCTCCTAACCGTGTTACTGGAGAAGCACCAAAGGTGCGCTATGGCCGACCCGCTAGTGATCAAATTCATCGAAGAACAGATCCCTATCTATGATGCGATGATCGAAGAACTCGAGAGGCACCACCCTGAGCACCCCCGTCACCCGAAGGTGACGAATGCAGAGGCACCTCAGACGCGAGAACTCGAGAACCTCAAGGCGTCGCGCAGGACGCTGCAAGCCATGTTGACCTGAAGTCAACCCACCCAGCATAAACGCGTCGCCAGAAATGGGACCGCGCATCGCGCTTGTGCGCCTGGCACTGGGCGTGGAGGGTCCGGCCTACGGGCTCGTCGTCGTGTGCGCGTTTTTCTCCCGCTTTCCTCCTTTCACCGCCAAAGGCCTCTTGTGGGATCGTGCCTTCGCAGGCGGACCCACGTCCCCGCTCTCCGTCTGTGACATCTGCGTGTGTATCTATCCTGCAAAATAAGATCTCCGCACCTTCTCTAATTTGAGAAATGTCAAGGTAGGGAGTTGGTTGCCTGCTTAAGACATTCCCACGGGAGCCGAACGGACGGCTCCTAGAACAGGAGCATAGCAATGCGTACTACATTCATCACCGCGTTGGCAGCCAGCCTCGCTAGGTCCTGTTGACAAAGTATGGCAGCCATATCTTTGCGGCGGCCAGGGCAAGGAATGCTGAGAAGGATTTTCGGGTCTTATCGTATCGGGTCGCAACGCGACGGAACTGTTTGAGACGGTTGAACATCCGCTCGATACGGTTCCGATCCTTATAGGCCCGGAAGTCGCAGGCAGGCGGGTTCTTCCGGTTGGCCTTCGGCGGAATGACTGGCCTGATCCCATGGATCAAGAGTTCCTCGCGCAGGAAATCACCGTCATATCCTTTGTCGGCGAGGAACAGTCTCGGCTTGCCAACCGGCATTGCCAGCAGGTCCGGAACGGCGTTGTAGTCTGAAGCCTCGCCGCCTGTCAGGACGAAGCCAAGAGGGCGTCCCTGACCGTCTGCGCGGGCGTGGATTTTCGTCGTAAAGCCGCCGCGTGATCGACCAAAAGCCTCCTGATAAGTCCCCCTTTAGCGCCCGCAGCCTGAGAATGGCCGCGGACCGTGGTGCTGTCGATCATGTGCTGCCAGTCATCCGTCAGCCCCAGCTCAACGAGGGTCTCAAGCAGAGCGTCCCAAACGCCTTGTTCGGCCCAACGGCGGAAGCGCACATAGACCGAATTCCATTTCCCGTAGCGCTCATGCATGTCGCGCCAGGGGCATCCGACCCGAAGAACATGCAGCATGCCGTTGAGGTATCTTCGATTGTCGTGCGAGGGACGAGACTTCCTGCCACGTTCGGTGGGCAAAAGACCCTCAATGATCCGCCATTCCATATCCGTCAGGTCGCCGCGAGCCAAAACCGCCTCCTGAAAGGCAGTCTTGAATCACGCTTCTGCTGATTTGGGAATCCACTTTGTCAACAGGGCCTAAAAGGCTCGTCTACCAGACGGCTTCCAGTCAGCCATTGTCGATCTTGGCACATTGCTGACGACGACAAGATAGTTGTCAGGGACCATGGAGCGATTGACAATACGGCGGTCCGCTGGAGGACGCAATCGGCGCAAAGTGCAAGTAGCATGGGACAGATTGTTTGGATGATGCTTCCGGTCAACGAGAAACAACCGCTGTAAGCGATCTTGCGGATGGGCGAGTTACCGACACACCATCGGATGCGCACCTCGATCTCGGCGCGCATCCGGGAGAAGCTTACGGCTAGACGTCAGGCTGCTGATGGTCCCGGATCATCAAATTGGCCGGCCACGAAGGAACTCATGCAGCGATGCCTATCAAGTCCGCCAGATATGACGCGGAGCATCGGTTTTCGCTCAGCCGTAAGCTCTTCTTGACCTAGCGCCTCTCGTTCACGCCGCGACGCTTCTGGCTGATACTCAACCTTTTCGAGCACAATCTTCTCCGTGACGCCGTTCATATTGACCAATGACATCGCCTGACCTTCGCGCAGTCCAAGAAGCGCCAGACCACGAAGCGTCGTGATGGGCAGGAACATGCCCACCGGCCCATGAGTCTGTCCGGTTGAGATAACACGCGTATCACTCTCGCCAGCTGCGACGCGGAAACGTACCCGGCTGTTGATGCTTGCAATGTCACCCGGCAGGTCTTCTCGGAATACGACGATGGCTTTCTCCATCTTGTTCCGGATCAGGGGCATCAGCAGGCCAGTTTGGTCATGGTGGCGGTCACGCAGGACCTCCAGGATGGTGAAATCCTTGGTCGTCAAGATGATATTGTCGTTCGACATTTCGCAGTTCTCCGTCGCTCACCTTTGAGCGAATACATCGACAAGAATGGGAGATCCCCTGCGCGCATTCCGCGCAGGGGTGACTATCCTGCGATTAGGGAGCCTCCATTGATGGAGAGACGACGGAGCGCGTGAGCCATCATGCCACCTTGCTTGCTGCAAGGTTCTCCACGTGCTCGACATGAAGACGATGCACACGGCCGTCGCGTGCGACCCAGTCGATGGACTGGCCGGCAGAGAGACCAATGAGCGCAACGCCAATTGGTGTGAGGATGGAAATCCTGCCAGCGGCAATATCGGCTTCTCCAGGAAACACGAGTGTCACCGTACGATCCTCGCCAAGATCACTGGTAAAGCGGACAGTCGATCCCATACGCACGACATTGGAGGCAATCTTGTAATTTTGCACGACGCGCGCACGATCGAGCTCGACCATAAGCTCCTCGGAGACTTCTGGATTGCGCAAAGCATGAGCTTCTGCGAGCCGCAAAAGCCTCTCATAGTCTGTTTTTGTCAGGACGATCGCAGGCTTGCGATGACGCTTCGTGTCAGTAACCATAGTCTTGTTTCCTGTAAACAAGCGCAGCCGGGTGTTTGCCGCACAGCCGTAATTTAGATTATTGATGAATTATGCTTTGACGCCTGCTCCCGCTATGCGGGACGCGACCCATGCCCCACGACCTGGTCGTGACGCAACCGGGCCGGGGGTTACCTGCCTGCGATCAGGCACATCCGTTTGCGGATGATATGGTAGCAATTTGTCAGCATATCCCTAAGATGGGCGCAACGGATTCCGAAGTCAAGCAATGCCAGCAGTTCGCCCCAGAAACAGCCAAATAGTCGATATCCGTAGGGGCGAGCCAAGCAGCAGGTGGCGCGCAGCTTTCTCGTCGAGGCAAAGGTTGCAATTCGTGACGCATACATTTAGGCTCATATAGTGGGCCAAGACCTCTCAGTTGAAGGCATCCCCAGCGGCGCGTCAGTCGCTTCTTAGCCACGGTAATTGCCGTGGCATTTTTTTGTTCGGGCTATCTCACGCCACAGCCCGAAATCCGGCTTAACCCCCACCAGAAAACGGCCTGAGCGCTACTCGTTCACGCAGGCACCCCTAAGGCAATTTACCTTGCGCAGCCCACGCCTTCTCGATTACGTCTATACGAAAACCGCCGAAAACACTTGGGAACTGGATGTGCAGTTCAACGGCCTGTCGGTATTTACGCCTGCCTTTGCCCCGACATCCGTGATCGATATCGCTGGTAATCTCGATATGTCTGCTGCGGTTGGGTCAACCGTGACGGGCAACTATTCGCTTGTCGATACAGATGGTGTGACGCGTCCATTCAGCGTGATCTACACCCGCACAGCCACTGGCTGGGATCTGGAGTTCGACCATGCAGGAACGGTCTTCGCAACGGATTACATCGATGACAGCGAGTTCGACGGCGCTGGCAACTATATTGACCCCTTGCCGGAAGTCATCCCGCCAATCACCGTCGGCACCTGGTCCACCGGCACCATCAATATGTTCTTCTCCGGGTTGACCTCTGTAGCCGCACCGTTTTCGCTGACCGCGGCAATCAATGGGACGCCGGCGATCGCTGGGTCGCTCATTGAATTGACCTTCGATGCAAATGGCCAGCTGCTCAGCCCTTCGGAAATTGAAACCGAAGCTGTGACCATCGACGGTGCAATATTGAACAGCCTCACCCTGGACATCAGTAGTTCGACACAACTGGCCTCCGTGAGCGATGTCTCACTGGCACGTCGCCTGACAAACGCTACTCCTCGAAGCTCGAAATGATGGTCGTTAGTTCCTCCATATCGGCGAAGGTGACGTCGGCCGCGTATGGATGATTGGGTGGCGATGGGCTGTACAGCAGCGCTACCATTCCTGCAGCTTTTGCCGCTTGGATGCCCACGAGGCTGTCCTCGACCACCACGCATTGGTGGGGTTCAAATCCCATCTTGCGCGCGGCATGCAGAAACAGGCCGGGATCGGGCTTAAAGCTTCCGACGTCATACGAACTGTAGAAATCGGTGCCAAAGTATGGGGCTAGCCCGCTCAATTCCAATGTCTGGATGATTTTGTCCGGCGGCCCGCCCGAGGCAATACACCGTGGGTGTTTCAAATGTTCCATCATCGGCAAAACCCCGTGAATGGGTTGCAGACCTTGGGCAAAGCGTTTCGACAAGGTGGCGCGATAAAGCGCCTCGAAGTTCAATGGCAGCGTTCTGGATAACCGGTCCTCGATGTCCTGAAAGATCGAAGAGAGTTTCTCCCCTCGGTAACGCTGCAGCAGATGTTCAACAGGATCAGAACAGTCTGGCAGCAGATCGGCCAGCACTTGAATACAAATGACCTCGCTATCGACAAGCGTCCCATCCAGATCGAATATGACGCATATGTCCCGCATGCCTTGGCCTCTCTGGCGGCTCAAGCACGAACGCCTAGACGCCTTTGATAACGTCGCCTCGCGGATAATTCCACGGTAGCAACTCACCAATCTGGCTTTGCTTGTGGCCGTTGATGATGGAGGTGAGCGCCTTTGTCAGGTAGGCCTGCGGATCAACGCCATTCAACTTACACGTCTCGATCAACGAGGCGATGGTCGCCCAGTTCTCTGCTCCAGCGTCGTGCCCTGCGAAGAGTGCGTTCTTCCGGTTCAGCGCAATCGGCCGGATAGTCCGCTCGACACTGTTGTTGTCGATCTCAATGCGCCCGTCGGTCAGGAAGAGCTTCAGGCCGTCCCAATATTTGGCGATGTAGGCCAAAGCCTCGCCGAGCGGCGACTTCGTGGCCACGCGTGCGCGGTGATGGACAAGCCAGCCATGCAGGTCTGCGACGAGTGGCGCTGATCGTTCCTGCCGAGCTGCAAGGCGAGCTTCAGGATCAAGGCCGCGCAGGTCGGCTTCGATGCGATACAGTTCTCCAATCCGTTTGACGCCGTCTTCAGCAATGGGCGCTGAGCCGTTGCGGGTGATCTCCACCAGCTTCCGCCGGGTATGCGCCCAACAATAAGCGAGCTGAATGTCTGGACCAACACGCTCGGGGGCGATCAGCCTGTTGTATCCAGCATAGCCATCGACCTGCAGGATGCCGGAGAAGCCCTGCAATATCCGTTCGGCATGAATGCCACCGCGACCGGGCGCATAGGTGAAGGCGACACCTGGCGGAGCACCGCCGCCCCATGGGCGATCATCCCGCGCCAGCGCCCAGAAGTATCCGGTCTTGGTTTTGCGGGAACCGGGATCGAGAACCGGAGCACGGGTCTCATCCATGAACAGCTTGGTCGAGCGCTTCAAGTCGGCGATCAGTGCATCGAAGACGGGCCGCAGTTCATAGGCTGCCCGACCGACCCAATCGGCAAGTGTTGATCGGTCGAGATCGATGCCCTGGCGGCTCATGACCTGCGCCTGCCGATAGAGCGGAAGGTGATCCGCATACTTGCAGACCAGAACATGGGCGATGGTGGCTTCCGTCGGCAGCCCAGCCTGGATCAGCCGTGCTGGTGCCGGAGCCTGAACGACCCCGTCGGTGCAGGCACGGCAGGCATACTTAGGGCGGCGGGTGACGATCACGCGGAACTGTGCTGGGATCACGTCCAACCGCTCGGAGACATCTTCGCCAATGCAATGCAGGCAACCACCGCAGGCGCAGATCAGGCTTTCTGGCTCGATCACCTCCTCGATACGCGGAAAATGCTTTGGAAGGGAGCCGCGATTGATCGCACGTGGCTTGGCGATCCTGTTTCCTGCAGGAACGTCCGCCTCATCCTCGGCATGGATGACAGCCATGGCCGTCTCCAGGTCTTCCAGCGCCAGGTCGAATTGGTCAGGATCGGTCTTCTCGGATTTGCGTCCGAAGGCTGCCTGCTTGAACGCTGCGACCAGCTTCTCAAGCCGCTCGATCCGCTCATCCTTGCGGGCGATGTGCTCATCTTTCCTGGCTATCGCGACGTCCTTGGCCGCCTCGCGCGCCTGCGCCGCGATCAGCAGCGCCTTCAGGGCGGCAACATCATCCGGAAGATCGGCGGCTTCGAGCATGGCCGAAAAATATCAAATCCCGCGCCGACTTGTCCTCTGAATCTGCCGTGCTGAGTCATCGTGCCGCAGCTATTCGATAGCCTCCGGCGTTCTTGTCTGGACGGCATGAACCCGCCGCCAGTCGAGGCCCGCAAACAGGGCTTCGAACTGGGCGTGGGTGAGCGTCATCAGGCCATCCTTGATGCCTGGCCAAATGAACATGCGCTCTTCCAGCCGCTTGTAGGCCATAACGATTCCGGAGCCATCCCAGTAGATAAGCTTCAACCGGTCCGCCTTGCGAGACCGGAATACGAAGACCGTTCCGGTGAACGGGTCCTTGTGCAGCTCGTTCTTCACCAAAGCCGCCAACCCGTCATGACCCTTGCGGAAGTCGACAGGTTTGGTCGCCACCATGATCCGCACCCGGTTCGACGGAAAGATCATGTCGTCGCCGCCAGGGCGCGGGCGATGGCGGCGATCCGGGACACTGACGCGCCTTCCTCAAGAAAGATTGTAACTGGACCCACGACGATCTCGGCGCGGGAAGCGACCTTGGCGGCCTGCGGCTCCGGCGATGGAGCATCAATAACGATGGCCGCAAACTCGACTGCTTCTTCCGGCTCTGGCAGCACCAGCTTGCCCTGCCGAGCCAACGTCCGCCACGATGACAGGTGGTTGGCCTTCAGCCCGTAGCGTTCGGCCACTTCATTCACCGTCACGCCTGGTCGCAAGCTCTCCGAAACGATGCGTGCCTTGACCTCGTCAGGCCAATGGCGGTGCGGCTCATGCCTGTCCCGCCGCGATGTGAGAACCTCCAACGTAGACTCCATGGAGAAACTCCTTGTCGCTCATCCACGGAATGTTCGATCACAGATCAGGCGACGGCGGGCAATGTGGGGGCAGAACACCGGTTACTGGCCTCCGATTTCGCAGTGACCAATGGTCGTGTTGACGGCAACGCCGCGAGCCAGGTGGTCGGCTATGAAATTAATGACAAGGGAATTGTCTTCCTGAAATACTCAAACGGCGATCTTCAGCCGAGATTTAGGCTGGCAATCGCGGACGTGCAAAGCCCCGATAACCTCAACCCTGTCTCGGGCAATGTATACTCGCAAAGCAATTCGTCAGGGGTCATCGTGATGGGCTATGCCGGAAGCAGCGGCTACGGCAGCGTCCTATCCGGGGCGCTGGAGGATTCAAATGTCGATATTGCCGAGGAACTGACGGCCATGATCGAGGCACAAAGGAACTACACAGCGAATTCGAAGGTTTTTCAGACTGGCTCCGAGCTAATGGAAGTACTTGTGAATCTAAAACGATAAATTAAATCTCAGGGCAATTCACGCCATTTTCGTCTATGAAACGCTACGACCGCTAAAGGAGATTCAGGGATGGCTCGAAATTACTTCGGTAATCCTCCCCGCAAGCACGATCAAGCTTGGTCTCCCCACCGAGGGGTTTGCCGTTTTTACCAGCGCACCAACTGTGGCGGCGTCTTCGCCTAAAGCCGTAGTCAAATCGTCGATAACACAAGCCTTGAGACCTGGTTCGGTCCCGCTGAGCAACGAGGGGAACATGATGGTGACCTTTACCAGCCGTCGCATGCTCGCTGTGGCAGCAGAGTACAACGGAATTTCGGGGAACAGCAAAAAGCCCGACCGCACTGGTGCGATCGGGTCAGGAGCCTGCTTTAAGACGCAGTGGCTCCCGCTTCGCTCTGGTTCCAAAAGTCATCATGAAGATGATCGTAGACTGCCACCGTACGAAGTCAAGCCGAACCTGATCTCCCGGCTATCGTGCTTAGATAACTCCCAAGGCGTCCATCGCTTCCGCGACCCTTACAAATCCGGTGATGTTGGCACCCAACACGTAATCCCCCGGCGCACCATATTCCTCAGCAGTTTCAGCGCAGGCATCATGAATAGCACTCATAATGACCGCGAGACGCGCTTCCGTCTGTTCAAAGCTCCAACTGTCACGCGACGCGTTCTGCTGCATTTCAAGAGCAGATGTGGCGACGCCTCCAGCGTTTGCTGCTTTTCCCGGTGCGAACATCACCCCAGCCTCCTGAAACAGCCTGACCGCTTCGGGAGTGCATGGCATATTTGCTCCCTCTCCCACCGCAATGACACCATTCCTGACCAGGGTTCTGGCGTCTTTACCAGTCAGTTCGTTTTGAGTCGCTGACGGCATCGCTATTTCACATGGCACATCCCAAATGGATCCGGTGTCGATAAAGCGAGCGCCGGCACCTTTGAGCTTGATGTATTCGGAAATGCGCTCCCTTCGCACTTCTTTGATCTCTTTGACCAGGGCGAGATCTATGCCACTGTTGTCAACAATGTATCCATTTGAATCTGAGCAAGCGACAATTTTTCCGCCAAACTCGATAACTTTCTCCATCGTGTAAATGGCAACATTTCCCGAACCAGAGACCACCACTTGCTTCCCGGAAAAATCCATCCCTTTCCTGCTTAGCATTCGGCTGACAAAGTAGGTCGCGCCATAACCGGTTGCTTCCCTGCGAGCTCGAGAACCGCCATAAAAGAGGGCTTTGCCGGTGAGAACACCCGCTTCAAAGCGATTGGTAAGCCTCTTATATTGTCCAAACATGTAGCCGATCTCGCGACCACCGACGCCGATATCGCCAGCAGGAACGTCAGTGTACTCCCCGATATGCCTGTAAAGTTCAGTCATGAAGGACTGACAAAAGCGCATGATTTCGCCATCAGACCGTCCTCGGGGATTGAAGTCAGAGCCACCCTTGCCGCCCCCTATTGGCATTCCAGTCAGGGCGTTCTTGAACGTCTGTTCGAAACCAAGAAACTTGATGATGCCGACGTTCACCGATGGATGAAAACGGATCCCGCCCTTGTAGGGCCCCAGAGCCGAGTTGAACTGGACACGGAAGCCACGGTTGATTTGCACCTGCCCGTTGTCATCGACCCAAGGCACTCGAAAGATGATTTGTCGCTCCGGCTCACAGATACGCTCGATAAGCGCGTTTTCAGCATAGCGTGGATGCTTTGCAATGACCCTACCAAGGCTCTCCAGAACCTCCCGCACAGCTTGGTGGAACTCGAACTCCCCCGCGTTTCGCCGCAAGACCTCATTGAGGATAGGTTCGAGTTTCTCGTCAACGTGTACCATAAATTACTCCAGTATTTTTGAAGGCTCGGCGGGGGATTTTGTTTGCTCACAAGTCAGTAAGCTTTGACGACAGGTCATGGTTCTATGCTGGCATGAGACCTCATTCGCTCAGATCGCATCGCCTGGAAATTCGATAGGAGGATTATCCCTCCTCCAACGACGACCCAGACATCTATGCCTTCGCCATAGGCATAGAATCCGACAAGCGCGGCCATCGGGACTCGCAGAAAGTCGATGGGCATGATGACTGAAGCGTCGAGTCTCTTTAGCGCCTGTGCTTGACAGTAATGCGCGCTTAAAGCTCCAACACCTGCAACGAGCATCCATGGGATATCGGTCAAGCTTACGTCCCGCCAATCAGTCATGGCAGCCAGAAGTCCCAGCGGCAGCTGAATGAGTATCATCCAGATCACGATCACCCCAGGTGAGCATTCCTTGGTGAGTTGCTTGACGAGGATCAACGATAGCCCATAGCCCCCTGCCGCTAGCAGCACCAGGCCCGCAGCGGGATCAATGACACCGTATCCTGGCCGCACCACCACCAGGACACCGAGGAAACCACCGAGTGTCGCAAGGAGTCTCGGCAAGGTCAGCTGCTCCCCAAGCAGTAGCCAAGCGAAGAACACGACCCAGATGGGCATGGTAAACTCTAGGGCGAATACCGAAGCTAGCGGAAGAAGGACTACTCCGACGGTCCAAAAGTACTGGGCAGCGAAATGAACGACGTTTCGGGCGAGGTGTCGTCGAACCATTTTCCTCTGCCGAATTTCCGGTAGGAGCGATCGGCCCACCATTATTATGACGCCTAAACCAACCAAGGCACGGAAAAACAAGACTTGGCGGATTGATAAGGTTGAAGCGAGCTCCCGCGATCCCACTGCCATGCTTATGAATGACGCCATGCTCAGCGCCATCCAAACCAAGCCCTGTACGAATTCCGCCCGCGCTCGTGTGGCAGGTAAGCGTTTGTCAGTTGCCATAATTGCTCCGAGAAAGGTCTCACCGTCATGAGGGCGAAGGCTCACAGCCTCGTTTCGGGAGGCCAGAGTCTGATGTGCTTTTCGCCAAGAATTCAGTACCGTGTTGATTGAAAGCAGGATCTTGACGGGAGAAGGCGGGGCGCATCCCACCCAGCCACGAACCGCCTCTGCTAGGGCCTTCTCAGTTTGATGCGGCTGCTGATTGTTTTAGAAGCCAACCGACCACTATCGGTGTGGCCTACACTCGTCACCGTCAGTTGACACTTCCGTCCAGCACGAGAGTGCCACTCTCCTCGCTCTCCAGGCTTAAGCCCGATAAGTGCGACCCCAACAGGCGTCAGCACCGAGAGATGGCCGGCATCCACTTTGTCCGGCAGAACGAGAGTGATATGGCGTCGGTCTCCATTAACTTCATACGAGACAGCCGATCCAAGGCGAACGGTGACAGGCGAAACCTGCTCGTCTGCCACCACCCAGCAATTCTCCAGTCTCTCATTCAGTTCGGGGCCGACATCAAAATTATTGGCTAAGGCCACGAAGGCTAAGCGGCTAAGCGCATGATAGTCAGTGACCCCAATCACGGGCATGGTTCGGTTGAGCGAAAACATAGGAATTGTCACCTGCACATTGGCTCCGTCATTCAACGGAGGTGCATTGTTTGGTCATTTTGAAAGAGGACTGTCGCAGATGGTCAGGCGAAACGTGTTGACCGAGCCTTGCAGGATCCGGCCGGCGACTAAGGCCGGATCCAGCTAAGATCCTGCGATAGGGCAGACCCGGAATGCGCGCATCGCGCGTGTGTCGCTATAGTCAAACATGCCCACAGCATTTATGCTAGGCGCCAGGAAGTCAAGTGCACTGCGAGCGTCCATGCGCCCTCAAAGCGGTCCGCAAAAGCCTCAATCATATGGAAAGTTCTAGTTCCAGAGCTAGGCGCAGACATAGAAGCCCACAGCGGTTCATCTTGTCCGCTACCGATAACCAACCGCTACGCTGCTTCGTCAGATGGGGTCTGCTTGTCGCTTACCATCGATTATACCGCCACCATCATTAGTGTCATCGCGTTGACGTGAGCTCGATCCGGCGTCTGCCGGTCGAGGGATGGATGTGGGCGTCGGCTGTTGTACAACGGGACGACGGAACACCAACGGGACCGAAGTTCGAGAGCTTTTATATCCGTGGCACCCCTGGTCAGGGCGGCTTGTCCATATTCATGGATTGGTTGCCAAGGGTTGTGCCGTCTTCCGCTGCAGCCTTTCGGGTTCGATGTCATGCAGCATTGGTGCACGGATCATTTAGCGATCATAGTGTAGGCGGGCTGCAATCTCAGTAGCCGGTTGCCGGCATCTAAGCCGAAATCAGGCAGAAATCCACTTATCCTAGCTGTGCAGATTTCCCGAGCCAGCTCTAGGGGACGTTTGTCTAATTTGGGGGACGGCGGCCCGAAATCCGGGCCGCCTCCGGGAATGGTTTGCAGATCAGTTTTGATCAATTCACCCCGTAAGTGGCCTCGTCAATCTTGTCGTAAATTTCTGATCGAGCGAGTGCGGCGAGAGCTTCCACATCCTTGGTGTCAACCTTGGCAAGCAGGACATCCCATTTGTCTACCAGAGCCTTGAAGGATGCGATAATTGCTTCCGGGTCTGTGACGCCTCGTTCCTTGGCGTTCGCAATCAACACTGCCTCATCAGCAGCAACAAATGCATCCAGTGCATTCTTCAGCGTGTCATCAGCTTCGACAACGATCATGCCGCCTTCCTTCGCAGACTGAACCGCAGCCTCAACGTCCTTATCGAACTCAACCCTGTGCTGCCCCAGATAATATGCCATCTGGTTGAACAGCACGCGCCGGTTTTCAGGCGAGAGAGATTGCCAGAACGCGGCGTTATACCCCCACTCGAACCCGGCGTAATAGTTACCAATCGCCAGCGTGTTCATGTGGGTGACAACATCCTTCAAGCTGAAGCTGTCAAGGGCATCCGCTGCTGCTACAGCGCAATCAAGGGACCCCGAATCGAGGCCCGTGTACATTTCGCTGGAAGGGATGGAGACCGGCACGGCTTGAACATACTCCGCGAACCGCGACCATGCGCCTCCCGCCATCCTCAGACGTTTCCCCTTGATGTCTTCAAGGGTCTGGATCGACGTGTTGCACTGCATAAAATATTCCGAGGTGGAATAGCCGCCGCCGTAAACCACGCCGTTTGCCTTCCATTCGGCCAATTGTTCGGGGTTGGTCAGTCCAAACTCTGTCGAGGCAAAAGCCATGACTAGCGGGTCGGTGTTGTAGAATGCCATATCGCCGATCAGATTGGCGATCGGCAGCTCAGACGGGGTATAGGTGCCAGCATGGTAGGTCACTTGGGCCACGCCGTCGCGAACTCCTTGTAGAGAAGCGGCAGGCGGCAATAGAGAACCTGCGGAGAATACTGTGAAGTTAACTTCGCCGTTCGTCTCTTCGGCAACCCGTTTCGCAAAATCCACATAAGGGCCGCGAACCATTGAATGGCGCTCGGCAAAGAAATGGTTCGCATTGTAATTTTCGGCCGTCGCCGTCGATGTCATCGTGATGAATACGATGGCGGTAGATTTCAGAATAAACGTGGTCTTCATGGTCTTCCTCCCTTGGAATGTGCAGATAGTCTTGTGTTCAGCCTGCCATCAGCGACGGCAGGAAGAGGCTCAGCGCCGGAAAAGCGATAAGAAGGATCAGGGTCAGAACGTCCATCGCGATGAACCAAGTTGTCCCTGAAATTATGTCACCCAATTTTACCTTGCCCGACAGCGCACTGTGCAAGACGTAAAGGTTGAGCCCGACCGGCGGTGTGACCAGCCCGATTTCAAGCAGTTTGATCGTGATAATGCCGAACCAGACCAGATTGATGTTCGCGCTTTCCAGCACGGGCAACAAAACGGGCAGAGTCAAAAGCATCAGGCCAATCGAGTCGATAACCATACCCAAAATGATGAACAGCAAGGCCACCATGACAATGATTACGATTTGATTGTCCGAAACCGACAACATAGCGTCGGTCAGCGAGCCCGGAACTCCTGACAAACCCATGAAACGGGTAAACATGATCGCGCCAATCGACAGGAAAAAGATGGATGACGTGGCCACCACAGTTTGGCGGATAGCAGAACGCATAGCTTCCCAAGTCAGACTGCGCCGGAAAACAGCGATCAGGATCGCCAATGAGGCACCAACGGCGCCCGCCTCTGTCGGGGTAAAGAACCCGCCAAAGATCCCGCCAAGCACGCCCATGATCAGCACAGGGAAAGGCCAGACTGACCAGACCAGGGTCCAGATGCGTGATACGTCAAGGACTTCAATACTGGCCGGCGCCAGACGAGGCGAAATGCTGCACCGAACTGTGATCATGCCCATATATATCAAGGCAGAAACTATTCCCGGAATCACACCTGCAATGAACAGTTGCCCAATCGATTGCTCGGTAAAGATTCCATAAAGTACCATAAGGATTGATGGCGGAATAAGCGACCCAAGAGTGCCCGAGGCGGCCACGACGCCGGTCGCCAGCGACGGGTGGTAATTTGCACGCAACATTTCCGGAACGGCGATACGCGACATTGCCGCCGTCGTTGCAATGCTGGAGCCTGAGGCCGCAGCAAACAAACCACAGGCACCCACACTGGCCGAAGCAAGGCCGCCCGGAACGCGAGCGAGCATCAGCTTTAGAAGATCGAAGGCGCCTGTAGTCAGGCCCGTATTTGCGGCGACGAAGCCCATCAACAGGAACATCGGAATAGCCGTAAGTGACCAGTCGCCAATGAAAGTGAAGGGCAGTGCACTGATGATTCCGAATGCGGCTGTCATGTTCAGCATAACCGAGATGCCAACAAAGGAAACAATCATCAACGCGACGCCAATCGACATGCGCAACATAAGCAGACCGAAGAGACAGACGACCCCGATCCAGCCAATAGCTAATGTGCTCATACAGCGGAATCCATTTCATGCAGTTTGGTGACAGGACGGCCGCGCAAAAGCATAACGGCCCGCATGACCGCAGCGACGGCCGCCAACCCAAAACCCAGAGGCAACAGGCAGCGGGCTGGCCAGACGATGATCTCGCGGCTGCCCATAACGACTTCGCCGACTTTGAAGGCACGAACAGCGTCCAGTCCCGTCCGCCATGTCATGATCGACAGCATCCCCGCTGTAGCGACAAACGTGATCATTAAGCTGACCCGCTTCAGCCAGCCCGGAAAATGATTGAACAGTAGATCCACGCTGATCTGCTCATCGTCGTATTCAACCAAAGCCATCGGCAACAGGACGATAGCGACCATATAGTAGTAGGATGAGATCTCGACCGTGCCTTGGATAGGAGCATTCCAGAACACCTTCAGGGCAACGTCTAGCGTGATGTTGAGCATCATCAAGATGACCCCCAGGCCACCCACGAGCATAAGCCCTTGGGTCAGTTTGCGAAATGCACGATCCATAATCCCTCCCTGGGCAGAACCCACTCCTGAACGTCCGCACGCGTCCAAAATATTTCGCACTGGTCACCTCACTTCAAATCGTAAAGCTTGATCGGGTGATCGCGCTTCGTTATCAGCATTTGACTTTGAGAGGAGATGGCAATGGGACCAACCCGGATAGGGATCCGTCACTTGCGCTACACGATTGCAGTGGCAGATGCAGGGGGCTTCCGCGCTGCGGCAGAAGTTCTGAACATTGCGCAGCCTGCCGTCAGCAAGACCGTACAGGATACTGAACATGACCTCGGCTTTGAGATCTTTCAACGCGGAGGCAGTGTTTTTGAAATCACCGAAGCCGGACAGGTTTTTCTCGAAGATGCACGACTGACACTCGCGACCTTTGAGCGAACTATCCGTGCATCCCGCCAAAATGATCTCGGTGCGCGCGGCCACATCATTGTCGGATACTCTGCACTAGCAACGTCGTCGCAGATCTCGACCGGATTGGACAAGTTTCACAAACGCTGTCCTGGATGCCAAGTTGAGATGCACGTCATGTCGACAGACACCATGATGCGCAATTTGAAAACCGGTGAGATCGACATCGGCTTTCTTTTGTCTCATGGCAGCGTGCACGACCCAGATGTGACTCAGAAACCCGTCTGGTCGACGCAGATCGGGGCAGTCGTGCCGCGTTCAGTTGCCGAAGTATCTCTGAAAAGCCTCCGCATGGCAAATTTTGTTCTTGGCGTCAGGGAAAACTGGCGTGCGTTTCGCGCGCTTCTCGATGAAGCTTTCGTTGCACCTGGACTGAGGCCAACCATTGTTGACGAGGCCTGGGATGTTCAAGTCATATTTCAACGTGTGGCAGAGGGCCGTGGGCTATCATTTTTCCCGATCAGTGCGGCGGAGAGCCTACCTGCGGCGCTCAAGATCCTGCCGGTGCCTGAGTGGGCTCCTGAACTGACCATTGCAATGGCATGGAGCAATCTTGTGGATACCAGACTGCTGCGCGCGTTTCGGGAGAGCTATATCCAATAGGCCTAAATGCGTGATCCAACTTTGTTATCAACTGATCGCACAACCCTATTTGAGCTTCCTCCCAATCTTCAGCTTTATGCCGGAAACTGGAAGATCAATTGATACGAGTGTCTAATGGACTGCGATAACGATCCGAACCCGTATTATATTCACGGTTCTAGCATCGGCCTAATCTTGCTGCATGGCTTCACAAGCACACCGCAAAGCGTTGCCTACGTCGGCCGACAGATCCATGCGGCTACCGGAGCCACGGTCAGTGTCCCTCTGCTTGCTGGGCACGGAGAGACCCCAGAAGCATTGGCATTGACGGGCTATCATGACTGGCTCGGCTCGGCGAAGAAGGAACTCGATCGTATACGGGCAGAATGTGATTTGATCGTCATTGCGGGATTATCGCTTGGAGGAACAATTGCACTCAACCTGTCTATTCGCTTCCCCGATATTGTTGACCGGGTTATTAGCATCAACGGATCGACCGGCATATACAGACCGGATCAGGTAGGCGGACTGTTCAACCCCGGGGTCGACGGATTTCACCGGGGCATAGGCTCAGACATAAAGCACCCGACACGACGCGAAACCTGCTATGATAAAATTCCTCTGGCAACAATGCGCGAGCGGTTTGTTCTAACTTGTGCCACCGGCATCATGCTGCCTGAACTGAAACAGCCTATACTTGTGTTTCAGTCCCGGGAGGATCACGTCGTAGCGCCCGAGAACGGATTCCGTATCGTCCGGGATGTTGGCTCGTCGGACGTTCGTTTGCAGTGGCTCGACCAATCTTATCACGTGGCGACCCTGGACAACGACCGAGACCAGATTGTGCAGCAGTGCTCTGATTTCATCACAGAGTTGTATAGCCCATCAACCGGATAGAGCTGGCACGGGAAATCTGCACAGGGGGCAATGGAAAGACCAGTGTTGGTTTCCACGCAGAACTGAGCCGGTTGTGGAGTGAACCCCTCGGGCTGGACCATCGAAACGCTTCAAACTAAGCCGCCTGCTGGGCGAGTTGAGTTCGAATTCTGCTGGCGATAGATAGCCAAGGGCTGAATGCAGCCGTTTGGCATTGCAAATCTGCTCGATGAACCTGGGCAAGTGTTCGGCCACGTCAGCGAATGTCTCGTAGCCTGCGGGGTAGATTTCCTCCACTTTCAGGGTCTTCATGAAGCTCTCGGCCTGCGCATTGTGATAAGGGTTGCCGACGGCGCTCATGGATCCCTGTAGACCTGCCGCATCGAGCGCTCGTCGATAGGTCTCACTTGCGTATTGGCATCCGCGGTCCGTGTGGTGAATGCAGCCGGGTGGAGGCTTTCTGTTATCGAGCGCCGAACGCAACGCGGCCAATGCCAGCGGCGTATCCAGGCGTTTTGACAGGCCATAGCCGACGACTTTCCGGCTGCAGGCGTCGAGAATGACAGCGAGATAGCAGAAGCCAGCGGCGATGCGGATGTACGTGAAGTCGGCCACCCAGACCATATCGGGCCGCGCTGGGATCACATTGCGATAAAGGTTCGGGTAGATCGGCGAATCGTGGTTGCTATCCGTCGTGCGAACATACCGCTTGCGAGGCTTGATCCCGAGGCCATTGGCCCGCATGACGCGGGTGACACGCTTGTGCTTGACGAGGTGGCCTCTTCGCTGAAGCTCGTGTGTTACGCGTCGGTATCCATAGCAAGGCAGCTCGTCCTGGATGTCCTCTATGATCGCAACGAGCTCGCTGTCGCCGAGATTCAAAGCTTTTGCCGTTGATCGGTAATAGTAAGTGCTCCTCGGGAGATCGATCATTTTGCACCCCCGTCTGACAGAGCAGGCCGGGGTCCGGTGATGATGGAGGAGCTCCCGCTGTCGCCGGCGATCGCCTGGCGCGTGTTTTTTTAACCAGGTCCAGCTCCATGGTGAGCTGGCCGACCTTGCGTTCAAGCGCCGCAATGTGGGCCTCGTACTCGGCAATGACGCTGGCCTCAGCCTCCTCATCGTTCAGATCGCCGCGATCGAACTGCGTTAGCCATAGCTGTATGAGGTTTGCCGAAACGCCGTATGTCCGCTGTGCGTCGCGCCGTCCGATGACGCCGTTTCGGATATCCTGGCAAAGCTGCAACTTGAACGGCGTCGAATGCCGGCGATATGGACCTCGGGACTTCATGAGCCTTCTCCGATTGAGGCCCGCAGAGTGTACCAGTTTTTCCAGGTCTCGTGGTCCAGCCCGAGGGTTTCATTCCAAAACCGGCTCAATTCCGCGTGGAAACCAACACGAATGCACCCTAACAAAGCCGTTGTCGCACTTGCCGCCAAAATGGCCCGGATCGTCTGGGTCGTCCTGACCAAGCCGGGAGCACTCTACGAGCGCAGAGATCCTGCATTCGCCTGATGCTCCTGGTTCGATTGCAAGGCTCGGGAATAGTGATGACAAAACAGTGGATCAACATGCCGTAAGCCCTTTGCAAAAAAACGCGCCTCGTGCCCGAACCATTTATTGGGAACGGCGTGTGCGGATCTTATCATGGCTTGGCTGCAACCGCAGCCCACTCGCGAGAGGCCGGATACATTTATGCAACTGGCATCGTCATTTGCGATGTCGCGTACCCTTGCGCGGACGAGGCGGACCATACATTCTTTCCCAGAAGGTCTTTCAAAACTACTTGGTTAAACATAGCATCCGCCAATAGTCCGCTCCAGCTTCACGTTTTCCTCCTCCAGCATCTTCAGCCGCTTGGCCTCCTATACGTCCATGCCGCCGAATCTGCCCTTTGATTTATCGATGCTGGCATCGCTGACACCATGCTTGCGGCAAACTCCGAGACCGGGGTGCCCGTGCTCGAGCCTTTATGCTTATGCGGACTGTCCGGCGAACTGGGGGCAGTTCAGGGTGTGAAATCGTTTAGCATCAAGTCAAGCAAGACACCGGAGCACGCGCACGATCCACGGCTCGATGGCATTAGCAGGATGGAACCCGCCAGGCTCGCCCATGCAAGGGGTGATGAACGTCAACGACTTTCCCATCGGCGGAGAGACGCCTCCCCAGAAGCTCAGCGCTTCGGTTGTTGAAAGAATCGGTCCTTCTGCTTCTCCGGCGAGCGTAGTCAGGCAATGATGTACGTTATTCATTGGACGATAAAACCATGGGCGAAGGGGTCGCGTTCATCGATGAAGATTGTGTTGATGCCGGTCATTCGCGCCCAGCCGGCAATGGACGGGACAATCGCGTTGTGACCGGCAACGGTCGTTGCCGCTTCGACTCGTCCGCGGAAAAGAGATCCGATGATCGACTCGTGGACAAACTCGTCGCCGACCTTGAGCTTTCCCTTTGCCGCAAGTTGCGCCATCCGCGCTGAAGTGCCCGTTCCGCAGGGGGAGCGGTCGATCGCTTTCTCGCCATAGAATACTGCGTTGCGTGCGTGCGCCTCCGGGTTCGTCGGCTTGCCGGTCCACTGGATATGGCTCAGTCCGCGGATCTCCGGATGTTCGGGATGGATGAACTCGTATTTGGCGTTGAGGGCGGCACGCAGCTTCGGGCTCCAACCCACCAGTTCGCTGGCCGTGTGATCGGCCATGTCCCTGAAATTCTTCTGCGGTTCAACGATGGCGTAGAAATTGCCACCATAGGCGACGTCGACGACGACCTCGCCCAGGCCCTCGACCTGTGCCGTCAGCCCCTCCGAATGGAGGAAGCCGGGGACGTTGGTGAGGCGCACCTCCTCCACGAAGCGGCCTTCCTGCCGATAGGTGATGTCCACCTTCCCCGCAGGCGCATCGATTGATAGCTTTCCATGCTCGCGCGGCGTGATCAACCCGTTCTCGATGCCCATTGTGATCGTACCGATCGTGCCGTGGCCGCACATAGGCAGGCAGCCGGAGGTTTCGATAAACAGGACCGCCACGTCGCAGTCAGCGCGAGTGGGCGGGTACAGGATCGACCCAGACATCATGTCATGGCCGCGCGGCTCGTACATCAGCCCGGTGCGGATCCAGTCGAACTCGCGAAGGAAATGCGCCCGCTTCTCGAGCATGGTCGCCCCCTCAAGCCGCGGACCACCCCCGGAAACAAGGCGGACCGGGTTTCCGCAGGTATGCCCGTCGATACAGGAGAAGGTATAGGAAGCCATGGCTCAAACTCTGTCAGAAGCGTTGCGGCGAGAAGGGTGATATTTCAATTGGGAGCCGCTCATCCGTCAACAGATCAGCGACAAGCCGAGCGGTCCCGGTTGATTGGGTGAGACCAAGGTGTCCGTGGCCGAAGGCGTAGATGACACGAGCCAGGCCGCGCGCTCGTCCGATCGCCGGCAGACTGTCAGGCAATGAGGGGCGGAAGCCCATCCACTGCACACCCTCCTCCGCCTTCAAGCCCGGCAGAAACGCCTGCGCCTTGCCGAGCATTGCTTGCGAGCGCTTGTAGTTCGGCGGCAGGTCCAGCCCCCCGAGCTCCACCGCACCGCCGACGCGGATGCCGGTCGACAGACGGCTCACAACGAAACCATGTCCGCCAAAAGTGACCTGTGTCCTGAGGTCGAAGGCCGTAAGCGGCAGGGTCGTGTTGTAGCCCCGCTCCGTCTCCAGCGGGATCGATTCTCCAAGGGTCCGCGCGATGCGGTGCGAAAAAGCGCCCGCAGCCACCACCACCTGCCCCGCACGATATTGCTCACCCTGTGCGGTGACAATCTCGACGCCCGTCTCATGCGGCCGGACTGCCGTGACCTCTGCCTGGCCGATCTTGCCGCCCTTGGCACAAAAATGATCCGCGAGCGCTATCGTATAGAGCTTTGGATCAGCGATGGAGTACCAGCCGGGGGTAAAGGTTCCATGGGTAAAACGGGGCGATAGCCCAGGCTGGAGTTCTGCCATACCTGCAGCATCGAGATGGCGGAACTCAATGCCATGGCGTTCGCGCGCCGCCCATCCCGGTAACGCCGCATCAAGCTCAGCCTGGCTTTCGTAGACCTGCAGGTTGCCATCCTTGCGCAGCATGTTCAGCGTGCCCGTCTGCTGCAAGAACGGCTCGAGCTCTGCCTTGGAGAGATCCATCAACGCGGTCTGCGCATCCGTGGACGATGCAACGCGAGCCGGAGAACAGGCGCGCCAGAAGCGATACATCCATGGCGCGATGTTGAGAGCGTAAGATGGTCGAACCGAAAGGGGGCCGAGCGGATCGAGTAGCCACTTCGGCGCCTTTCGCATGATACGGGGCGAGGCAAGCGGCAGGATGTCGGTGAAGGCGAAGGCCCCGGCATTTCCGGCGGATGCCCCGGCCGCCGGCCCTTCCCGATCGAACACCGTCACCGAAAGCCCCCTCGCCTGCGCGGCGATCGCGGCGGAGAGGCCGATTACGCCTGCACCGATGATTACAACGTCCGGCTGTGTCATCAGCGGACGCTCCCGAGAAACTCCTGCGTCTCCGGCCGCTGAGGGGAGCCAAAGATCTGATCGGGCGAACCGATCTCCGCCATTACGCCCTGGTGGAAGAAAGCAACACGGTCGGATACGTCGCGCGCAAAGGCCATTTCATGAGTGACGCAGATCATCGTCATACCTTCCTCTGCAAGCATCTTGAGTGTGTCCAGAACCTCTCCGACCAGCATAGGGTCAAGAGCCGAGGTAACCTCATCGAACAGCATATACTCCGGGGACATGGCAAGCGCGCGAGCGATAGCCATGCGCTGCTGCTGGCCACCCGACATCCGGCTCGGATAGACCGACAGCTTGTCCCGCAAACCCACATGGGTGAGTTGCTTCACCGCAATCTCCTCGGACTTCTCCTTGGGAAGGCCGAGGACTTTGCGCGGCGCCAGCATCACGTTCTCCAGCACCGTGAGGTGGGGGAAGGCGTTCCACTGCTGGAAAACGATCCCGACCTTCTGGCGCAGTTTGTTGAGGTCGGTTGTCTTCGCGTGGACCTCGGTGCCGTCGATGCGGATGCGGCCCGCGTTGATTGGCTCCAGACCGTTGATACAGGTCAGCAGAGTGGACTTCCCCGAGCCCGACCCGCCGATGATCGTGACCACCTCGCCGCTATCGACGTTCAGGTTGATACCCTTGAGAACCTTCAGACTGCCAAAGGACTTGTGGACATTTTCAATCTCAATCATGGGGAGACCACCGTCTTTCGAGATAACCGCCGAACCGGGCGATGGGGAAGCTGATGAGGAAGTAGATGGCACCGCAGATCAGGAGGATGAACAGCGGTTCCTGCAGGCGGGTGACCAGGATCTGCGATGCTCGCAGTAGTTCGATCAAGCCGAGCCATAGTACCAGGGCAGAGTCCTTCATGACGCCCAGCGTCAGTCCGATCCAGGCGGGGAGCGAAACCCGCGTCGCCAATGGAGCCACGATGTAGCGCATGTCCTGCCCCCAGGTCATGCCCAGTGAGCGAGCCGCACGGCGGGTGGTCACAGGAACCGACGCGATGCCGCCTCTGACAATCTCGGTGCAATAGGCCGCAGTATAGAGTGAGAGAACCACGCAGGACGTCGTAAATGGCGGCCAACCAAGCTTCGCGATCGACTGCAGGGCATTGCCAAGCACCAGCTGGATGAGGAGCGGGACGGACCTGAAAATGTCGAGGAAGAACATCAGGGGCATCGACCAGACAGGTCCGGCCTGGAAGCGGATAACGCCGAAAACGATTCCCATGATCGTGCCTGCGGCTACCGAAACGGCAGTCACGGCAAGGGTCATGGCGGCACCTTGGCTGAGGAAGACCAGGTCGTTCCAGGTGAGGGCGGTGTCGAACATATCCTGCCCTCCTAGTAGCGGAACATGCGCCAGGCCAACGCTCTGGCGGCCAAGGTCACGGCCTTGGCGATGACGTAATAGATCACAGCTGCAATCGCGAAGAATTCGAACGTGCGGAATGAGCGAGCATTCAGCTCCTGGGTTACACCGGCAAGATCGGTGTTCATCCCGACGGTCACGCCGAGCGACGTCATGAGGATTGCCCAGACCATCTGGTTCGTCGCCGGCAGATAGGCGATGCGCAGCATCTGAGGCAGCACGATGAAGCGGAAAGCCTGCAGCGAAGTCATCCCAAGAGACCGGGCTGCGCGCGTTTGAGTATCCGATATTGCCTTCAGCGCGCCACGGAAGTTTTCCGCGAGATAACCCGCATTGTTGAATGCTATTCCTGCAAGCAGCGCTGCATAGGGACTGAGGTGAATGCCAAAATTGCCCAGACCGAAATGGGCCATGTAGATCTGGAAGAGTGCAGGCGTGTTGCGAGCGATCTCGACCCAGACCGCCGCAAACCCGGACAGGACCCTATTGCCGGATAGACGAAAAACCGTGAGCGCAATTGCGCAAGCCAGGCCGATGACCATCGACAATACGGCAACCTGGAGAGTGACAAGCGCACCGTCGAACATCTGCGGCAGTGCCCTGAGCGCCTGGTTCCAGTGGAAAGTATAGTTGAACATCCCCGTCTCGCTTCTCTAAAGGGAGCAGCGGCGCCGATAGTTTCCGACGCCGCCTTGGAAACGGGTCAATCAGCGATAAACGCCGCCGACGGTCAGATCTGGCGCCTCGCCGCCCACCCACTTTTCGTAGAGCTCAGCATAGCGGCCGGTGCGGACCTGCTGATTAATGAACAGGTTGAGGTAGTTGATCAGGCCATACTCCTCGCGATTGGTGAAGAGAGCGACATAGTCCGTATCAAACGGCGCCTTACCGACCACTGCAAGCCCAGTGAAATTTCCTGACTTGACGTTCGCCTGAGCGACGGTAGACGTAGAAACCGTCGCGTCAATCTGCCCTTGGCTCAAAGCGAGAAAGACGTCTGCCTGCGTCTGATAGGGACGAAACTCGCCCTCCCCCCACGCCTTGACCTGCTCTTCGAGAGCGATCGCCTCATAGGTGCCGGCTGTTGCGCCGACGACCTTGCCCTTCATATCTTCGAAGGACTTCACACCAGACTTGTCGTTAGCCGTGACGGCCATTTCAAAAGCGAAGTAGGGGATCGTCATTCCCACTGTTTTCGCTCGCTCAAGCGTATCGGAGGTCGAGGCTACGCCTACATCTACACGACCAGACATAAGGGCTGGAATGCGCTCCGGGAATGGTGTCTCGACGATTTCGGCCGTCACCCCGAGAGCCTTCGCCAGATCGTTGCAATAGTCTACGTCGAAGCCGACCGGATTGTTGCTCGCGTCGCGTGATCCCATCGGTGGGAAGTCAAGGACCACTGCACAACGCAGGGTACCGGACCCGATGATGTCATCCAGCTTGTCCGCATAAGCGGTGCCACCGAGGGCGGTGGCAGCCACAAGGCCAAAAGCCAGTACCGAAACCTTTTTCATTGCTCTCTCCCAATCTAACGATCCTCGCCCGCGAAGGCCCGTCCCACACCGAACGGCGAAGACCTGAGCCCAATATACAAAAAAAATACAGATAGTATATAGCCTCGCTGAAAAAGTTTGATGGAGGCAGGCGCCAGTCCGCCTCCCCCCGATCTAGTCCCTCATGTCTTCAGGCAGCAATTCGGGCCGCATGTTCTGATAAGATACAGGCCGCAGGAAACGACGAATCGACATTGTGCCGACGCTCGTCGCGCCAAAGTTTGTCGATGCGGGATACGGCCCGCCGTGAACCATGGCGTCAACAACTTCGACGCCCGTGGGAAAGCCATTGACCAAGACGCGACCCGCCTTGCGCTCCAAAATAGGACGAAGGCGCATGGCGGCTTCGAGATCACCGGCATCTATGTGCATCGTCACAGTCAACTGCCCATCGAGCCGACGGCCGATCAACTCCATCTCCTCTACCGACTGCACTCGCACAACGAGACCGAGCGGTCCGAAGACTTCTTCTGAGAGCGCGTGATCGGCCCGAAATTGATCGCCCGTTAATTCGAACAGGTTCGGAAGGGCGTTACGTCCGCTCGATTCAGTGACGTATAAGGGCTTCACAGTGTTGCGGCCGCTGAAGCGCTTCATCCCCTCCCGGTACGCATTCGCAATACCGTCTGTGAGCATGGTTTGCGGCCCCACCTTTCGCAGCGCCTCCACTGTGGAGGTGGTGAAGCGATCGGCGTCTGCTCCATCCGCGACGATGGCGATGCCGGGATTGGTGCAGAACTGGCCAGCTCCCATGGTCAGCGACGCCGCCCAGCCCTCGCCTAGCGCTTCAGCACGGGCCTTCATTGCCTCCGGCAGCAGGAACATCGGGTTGACTGAACCAAGCTCACCAAAGAAGGGGATCGGCTCTGGACGGCCTGCGCACAGGTTGAAGAGTGCCCGGCCGCCGGTGAGCGAACCGGTGAAGCCAACCGCCTTTATCAGCGGGTGCTGTACGAGAGCTTCTCCAACCTGACGGCTGCCCCCCTGGATCAGCGAGAAGACCCCCGGATGCGTTCCGGTTTTCTTGATCGCTGCTTCGATAGCATGAGCGACGATCTCGCCTGTACCCGGATGGGCGGAGTGTCCCTTCACCACCACCGGGCAGCCGGCAGCAAGTGCTGCAGCGGTGTCGCCGCCGGCAGTCGAGAAGGCGAGCGGAAAGTTGGAGGCGCCGAAGACGGCGACTGGACCAATCGGCCGCTGGATCAGGCGGATCTCCGGGCGCGGAGCCGGCTGGCGGTCCGGTAGCGCTGCATCTACACGGCGATCGAGATAGTCACCCTTTTCGATGTGGTTGGCAAACAGGCGCAATTGGCCGGTCGTGCGACCCCGCTCCCCTTGAAGGCGCGCGGCCGGCAAGCCGGTTTCCTGCGTGCCGATCTCGGTAATCTCATCGGCTCGAGCCTCGATCTCATCTGCGATGGCGCATAAGAAAGCAGCCCGATCCGCGCGGGAGGAGTAGCCGTAGCTCACATATGCTTCCTCTGCCGCTTCTGCGGCCCTGTTCACAAGAGCCAGGTTTCCGACTGCAAAATCATGTGCCGGTCCATGTGCAGGTGACGAGGCGAAGGTTCCATCGCCCTCCAGCCACTCGCCGGCGACGATATGTTTACCACTGGGGGTAAAAGCCATTTGAGGCACCTTTCTTCCAAGGAGGAATTTGCTGATCAGTAGACGCTGCATGGATTGCGCCTGTCGCGTGCTGTATACTATATGTATGCAAGATCGAATCTCAAACACTTTTTTGTTGGCCAGCCTCGGAGAAACGAATATGCCCCAGACATCCACCATCACGATTGCGGATCTCCACCGGCGGGTCGATGCCATCTTCCGGAAGGCCGGCCTCAATGCGCAGCAGGCGGGGGCGCTTGCACGCGTCATCGTCGCAGGCGAGCGTGACGCCTGCAAGTCGCATGGGATCTATCGTATCGAGGGGGCCCTGCGGACCGTGAAGGCGGGCAAGGTCAAGCCGGCTGCAGTGCCGGAACTCGACCTGAACCAAGGTTCGGCCATTGTCAGAGTCGACGCCAAGGGGGGATTTGCCAACCCCGCCTTCGAACTCGGTCTTCCCGCACTTGCCGAACGCGCGCGTGCCCTCGGTCTCGCGGCGCTGGTCATCAACGATTGCAGCCACTTTTCCGCCCTATGGCCGGAAGTGGAAGCGGTGACTGGCCAAGGCCTTGCCGCGCTCGCCATGTGCCCCAGCTATGCGACCGTTGCACCGACTGGCGGCAGCAAGCCCTTGCTCGGGACGAACCCCTTCGCTTTCGGCTGGCCGCGTCCGGATCATTCACCCTATGTCTTCGACTTCGCCACCTCCGTGGCCGCACGGGGGGAGCTCGAACTGCATCGACGCGCCGGCAAGCCGCTGCCGGAAGGCTGGGCGATCGATGCCGAAGGACAGCCGACGACCGATCCGGAAGCGGCACTGGCCGGCGCCATGCTTCCCTTCGGTGGCCACAAGGGCTCGGCGATCGGCACCATGATCGAGCTTCTGGCCGGCATCATGATCGGCGACCTGACGAGCCCTGAAGTCCTGGACTATCTCGGGACCACGACGCTTGCGCCCATGCATGGGGAACTGATCATCGCCCTCTCGCCTGAGGCCTTTGCCGCCGGGCGTCCCGGTAACCCCTTTGCGCGTGCCGAAAACTTGTTCGAGAGCATTGTCGGCCAGGGCGCCCGCCTGCCGTCGCAGCGCCGCTTTGCGGCCCGTGCGAAATCCGAGGCGGAAGGGATTGCGCTGACGGCTGCCGAAATGGAGCAGCTTGACCGGCTTCTGGAGAAGGGGCTGGACGCGATCGCGTGATCCGACAGCGTGCCCTGAACATTACCGCCTGTACGGTTCAAGCTCAGGACGAAGCAAAAAGGCCCTCCTTGCGGAGGGCCTTTTCCTGGGAGGACCGGTGATCTAAGCCTTGCATGTCTGGACGGCGCCCGGAAGCTTGCTCCACTCTGCATACCAAGTATCAAAGAGCTTCAGTTGAGCTTCGACATAACCACGCTGGCTTTCGGAGAGCTCGTCCGTCTCATTGAAGTGCAGCGTGTATTCCCTGTCACCCTTGAGCACCATCATGTGCTTGAAGTAGAGAACCAGGTCCGGCCCTTCGTCGAAGGAGGAGAGCACCCCAAGGGCCTTTTCAAGCTCAAGGGCGCGCTGGCGGGCATCCGGGTCGCCTTTTGCGGCGGCCTTAGCAAGGTTGCACATATGCAGCACTTCTTTAGGCAGTACACAGCCAATGCCGGTAATGGCACCGGTCGCCCCACAGTTGACGAAGCCATGGAACACGCATGTATCCACGCCGATCATCAGCGAGACATCATCGTCGCGACTTGTAATGTTCTCCGCCGCATAACGCATGTCCTCCGCGCCGCCGAACTCCTTGAAGCCGACCAGATTTGGATGTTCCGCACGCAAAGCGAAGAAGAGATCGGCGCGTGTAGCAAAACCATAGTACGGGCTGTTGTAAATCACTGCCGGCAAATCCGGCGCTGCGGAAAGAATGGCCTTAAAGTGGTTTCTTTGGGCGGCCACGACTGACCCTCGAGACAAGACACGCGGTATAACCATCAGACCCTGTGCCCCACTTTTTTGCGCGTGAGCTGCGTGTGCGACGGCAGATGCCGTATTGACGGCTCCGGTACCCACGATGACCGGCACTCCGGCCTTCACCAGGCGTTCCACGCCTTCCATACGCTGCTCATCGGTCAATAGCGGCCAGTCACCCATCGACCCGCAGTAGACGACCGCAGACATCCCATTGTCGATCAGTTCTTTGCCCTTACGGACCAAAGAATCGAAATCTGGCGTGCGATCACTCTTGCAAGGGGTCATCAAGGCGGGGATTACGCCGGAAAATATGGTGGCTTTCACGTCAGTCTCCATTTGAGAATTCAACCGGCCGTCAGAAGAAGGGATAACCTCCCGGACGGTTTCCCCTGCAATATCACCTTGCATTTAGTTTGTCGACAAAAAAAATACAACGATCAGAACTCGAGGTCGAGTCCTCCGCTGCGACTGAACAATTTCTGCACTTGTGCAACGATCTGCTCAGCGTGAGCCTTCCCAAGATGATCGGCGCGATCGACGTCGCGGGCAACAATCGCAGCAATGAGTTCTGCATGTTCCTCCACGAAGCGTTGAGGGAACTGTTCGTCATAGGACTGATAATACAGTCGCAGGATCCGCCTGCCCTCGTCGAGCAGTTTGCGGAACAGGCCTGTAAAGTAGGGGTTACGGCCCGCTTCGGAAATCGCGGCGTGGAAGGCCGCATTTGTTGCAATCATCAGCATCGCGTCGCGGGCGTTCACCGCCGCCGCATATTCCTCGTGATGAATTCGGATAACGGCTAGATCGCTCGGCCGGTGGTTCTGTGCTGCAAGACGGGTCGTGACACGATACATTAGCACGAGCGCTTCGAAGAATGGCCCAAGATTGAGAAAATCAAAATTCGACACCATCGTCGACCGATTTGGTAGGGTCTCGATAAGCCCATCACCCGCAAGCCGGACAAGCGCCTCTCGGATCGGCGTGCGCGACATGTGGAAACGCTCCGCCAGTTGGACCTCGTCAATCGGGCTCCCAGGCGGAAGCTTCAAATCGAGAATTTCGTCGCGCAAGATATCGTAGACCATCTTGACGCCAGAACCGCGCTTACGCGCGGCTAGTGGGAGAGAAGCAGAATCGACCATTGATAATCCTCTTGTCGACAGATAAAATACAAACTCATAACTGCCCAATCAATCGTTTTAAAGGGGCATTGACGTTGCCGTTGCGTCAAGCGCAGCGGGTGGATTTTGACGAAATCGTATGCCCTCTGCATTCGATACGGAACAGCATCCGGTGGGGAGAGATAATGCGCAGTAGCAGAGTAATACATATCGTGTCCTGCCACGCAGAAGGCGAAGTGGGCGATGTGATCGTTGGTGGCGTCGCACCACCACCTGGCCAGACGCTATGGGAGCAGCGTAGGTTCATTGCCGAGGATAAGACGCTGCGCGACTTTGTATTGAATGAGCCCCGAGGTGGAGTTTTTCGGCACATCAATTTGCTGGTCCCCCCCAAGGATCCGCGGGCCACGATGGGCTTTATTATCATGGAGCCCGAGGATACGCCTCCCATGTCCGGGTCCAACTCTATTTGTGTCTCCACAGTGTTGCTCGATAGCGGTATCGTGCCGATGGTGGAGCCGGAAACGCGGATGGTGCTCGAGGCCCCTGGCGGATTGGTCAACGTTGTCGCGTCGTGTCGCGATGGAAAGGCTGAACGCATCACGGTCACCAATGTGCCCTCCTTCGTCGACAAGCTCAACGCGAAGATTGAAGTCGCAGGCCTTGGCACACTCACGGTCGACACCGCATATGGGGGAGACAGTTTCGTTTTTGCTGATGCTCAAGCGCTTGGTTTCAAAATCACACCCGACGAAGCACGCGAACTTGCCGAGACTGGCATCAGAATTACAAACGCTGCAAATGAGCAGCTCGGCTTCACGCACCCGGATAATCCGGAGTGGAACCATATCTCTTTTTGCCAACTGACGCTGCCGATCGAAGAGCGCGATGGTGTTTTACATGGTCGAAATACTGTTGTGATACAACCCGCCAAGCTTGACCGCTCGCCGACCGGAACCGGCTGCTCGGCCCGCATGGCATTGCTTCACGCTCGTGGCCAGATCAAGGTCGATCAGCTCTTCTGCGGCTATTCTATTATCGGCTCACGCTTCGATTGTCGCATCGTGAGGCAAACGACTGTCGGTGGGCGCGCCGCAATCGTGCCAGAAATCTCCGGCCGTGCGTGGATTACCGGCACTCACCAGGTGATGCTCGACCCGGACGATCCCTGGCCTGCAGGCTACCGGCTCTCCGATACTTGGCCCGATATCCCTAGGAATTGACCAACTATGGCACTACGGTCGGTTCCTGCCGTAGACAAAGCTGCACTTACGGCGAAGATCCTCAATCGGGTTCGGGAGGCTGCATCGCCACTCGGATCAATAGCTGATCCACACCGCCCATGCAGATGCAAATCAATCCCCGCATCTGCGTGGGCCCTGCTGTCTTGATCTTGAAGAAATTCGAACCGACGACCCGTCCTTACTTTAGATCCAAGCCGGCGAGAAATAAGCCAGATCATGCATCTGGTTCATTTGGAATGTCCGGATGGGGTCCGTGAGCAGACTGTCCGATGATGGATTGCCGAACGACGAAACCGGACATCCACGTATACGGTAATGTGGTCCGCGTTCGGCCCGAAGCGGACATCCCGTCATTCCCCAAACGTAGTCTTCGGTGCGAAGACTACTTCAGCATGTTCTGCACTTTGACGCGATTGTCGTTGCCCCAGTCACACAAGGGGACCAACGCCTTGACAAGCGTTTCCCCAAACGGCGTCAGTTCATAATCAACCATGGGCGGTACGCACTGGTGATCGCGGCGTATGAGGACGCCCATTCCAACCAGATCGCGTAACTGCTGGATCAACACCTTCTCGCTGATGCCGCCGACCCGCCTCTTCAGTTCCGAGAAGCGTGTGGGACCGCCCTGGGCATGATAAAGGATCAATGGCTTCCACTTGCCGCTAATGAACATCAAGGAAACGTCCAGACCACAGGACGTTTTAGACTTCTCCATAAATTTCACACTTACCTTTTTGTAGGTTCTACCTTCAGGGTAATTGTCAGCTTATGTAACCGGTCGCCTGAGGCTCGACAATGTCTCAGCTACCGAAAACAGGAAACAAAGGTCTGATTATGAGCGACGACATCCAAACAATCCGAGATCTCTACGCCGCCGCCGAGGGGCACTCGCTTGATCTGGAGACGTTCCTCTCCTTGTTTTCTCCGGATGCCTATGTTCGAAATATCCCAGCAGGAGCTGAATTTCGGGGCCAGGACATCGCCCTTGTCGCCAGCGGCATGGCCGACGCGTTTCCGGATATCCATCGAGAGATCTTCGATATATACGCGGTGAACGACGTGATCGTTGTAGAGCTGGCAATTCGCGGAACTCATAAAGGGCCGCTTGTCACACCCGGAGGAACCGTGTCCGCGACTGGCAAAACCATCAATGTTCCTTGCTGCGACGTCTTCCATATGAGGAAGGGTAAGGTGATCTCGTTTCACTGCTATAACGCCGCGTCGATCATGATGGAGCAATTGAGCCCGCTGGGCGGCTCCGTGGCCGGATGATCCGCTATTACAAAAGGACCGTCCTGCGTGGGGGGCGAGTTCACTGGTCTCCAGTGATGACCCAGATCGGGCGATTTTACATTCGCGCTTCGCGCCCTGACGGCATTGGGTCCGAACTATATTCAACGGTGAGGATGCGCGTGGCAAAGGGGGTGGGTTCCACCATAGCTTCCAGCCAGAGAAGCAGAAACTGTTCGGGCATCAGTGGGTGCGAACACCGGATAGGACCAACGCTGGTAAAGCCCAAGCGCCCGCCGCTCAGTGAAGCCCATCAGCGTCCGGGTCGCGAAAAGAGCAAACGCGATCTTGCTCAACTCTGTCGGCTTCTCGCACAAGGCAAAGCCACTATAGCGTGAGGGGATCAGTGACCTGTCATACCCGGTGGCAAAAACGAAGGGAATTCCTCGGCTATTGAGCTCTTGTGCAACGGGAAAAACCAGCTCATCGCCCAGATGGATATCAAGAATGGCCGCATCAACGCGCTCTTCATCTAGAAGCATGAGGGCCTCGCGAACGCTCGCGACCGGGCCGGCGACCACCGCACCGGCATCTTCAAGAAGCCGCCGCGTCTCATCGGCAAGAAAATACTCGTCCTCGACGATAAGGACGTGAGAGTCCCTGAACATATGCATGAAGCACGTCAATTCTGAAGCTCCGACAGTTAATTGGATGTATGCCGTTAAATCAACAGAAGGGGCAAGAAGTTCGACCTGTACGAGGGGCGATAATCAAAAGTTCGCTCCACGGTTATCGCTGTGGGCAATGCAGTCACATCCGCTTATGGCGCTTTGCGGACGAAGCTTCCGCCTTAAAAATGGTTCGGACCTATTACCACCTTCAGACGGGACTCTCCCTGGAAAATTTAGAAAAAGGCCGGTCGCCCTGGAGCGATCGGCCCATTGCAGGTCGGAGATTTACTGCGCGGCTTCCTCGATGAGGTCTGCCACGGCCTGTGGCTGCGAGACCATGACAACGTGCGAGGCGGCTTCCACGACGACGGTGTTCTTCGATCCGGCTCGCTCGGCCATGAAGCCAAGTGCCTGAGCCGGGATGTTCTTGTCGCCATCGCCGTAGATGAAGTAGGAGGGCAGCGCCTTCCAGGCCGGCTTGCCAGACTTTTCTGTCAGAGCAGCCTCGGTGATCGGCCGCTGACCGGCTGCCATGAGTGCGGCGTCATCCAGGCTGACGTCATGGGCAAACTGTTCATGGAACTTCTCCTGATCGATGGAGAGGTCGACGTTGCCATCGGCAAGCTTTACCGGCGCCGCAAGGGCTTGGCCGAGTGTGCCGCCGGGGAACTTGCCGGCCAGATCAGCTGCGGCCTCACCTTCATCCGGGGCGAAAGCGGCTACATAAACCAGCGACTTGACGTTATCGCGGCCGTTAGCCGCCGTGGTGATGACCTGCCCACCATAGGAATGGCCGACAAGTACGACCTGGCCTTCGATGCTTGCGACGATATCGGAGACATAGGCAGCATCGGTTGAGACGCTGCGCAGGGGATTGGCGGCGGCAACGACGCGGTAGCCGTCCTTCTGCAGGATCTTTGTGACGCCATTCCAGCTGGAGGAGTCGGCAAAGGCTCCATGCACGAGAACGATGGTGGGCTTGGCAGGTTGAGCAGATGCGTGACCCGAGACCAGAGCGCCGGCAACAGCAAGGCTTGCAACAAACTTGGACATGATTTTTCCTTCTCTCAGTGTGAGGGTTTTGAAGATGAGTGCTGGGGATTGGGGGGTGGTAAAGTGTTGATGTTCAGGTACGGATGAATGCGAGAACGTCAGCGTTGAAGCGATCGGCCTCAGTCTCTGCCAGTCCGTGAGAACCGCCCGCATAGATCTTGAGGGTGGCATCAGCGACGATTTCAGCAGCCAGGTGGGCCGATGCCTCGATCGGCACGATCTGGTCGTCATCGCCATGGATGATCAGCGTCGGGCGGTCGATGCTCTTGAGATCTTCAGTGTAGTCGACCTCTGAGAACTCGCGGATGCAGTCGTACTGACCCTTGATCCCGCCCTGCAGACCCATGTGGCGGAAGTTCTCCCGCAGACCTTCGTTGGTAGTGACGCCTTCTCGGTTGAAGCCGTAGAAGGGGATGGTCAGATCGAAGAAGAACTGGGAACGGTTCTTGGCGGTGTTCTCGCGGATATTGTCGAACACTTCCATGGGCGTGCCGTGGGGATTGTCTGCCGTCTTCAGCATCAGCGGCGGAACCGCGCCGACGAGAACCACTTTGGCAACGCGTGCGGTGCCATGGCGGCCGATGTAATGGGAGACTTCACCGCCGCCGGTAGAATGGCCAACCAGGATCAGGTCGGAGAGGTCGAGCGCCTCGATCAGTTCGGCCAGATCGTCAGCATACTGATCCATGTTGTTGCCATTGAAGGTCTGGTCGGAACGACCATGGCTGCGACGGTCATGAGCAATGACCCGGAAGCCATTCTGGCTGAAGAACAGCATCTGCTGGTCCCAGGCGTCCGACGATAGCGGCCAGCCATGGGCGAAGAGGATCGGTTGGCCAGTTCCCCAGTCCTTGTAGAAGAGGTTGGTACCGTCGGTGGTGGTGAAGATCGACATGTTGCCCTCCAGAGCGTTAGATTGTGCGCAATTCGTTTGTGCACGATCTATATGCCTGTCATGTTTGAGCCTGTCAACCGCTTGCAATTAAATCGCGCGCAAATTATTTTGAGCCAAAGGAGAACGCCATGAGTGCTAAACCGACTGACGCCTCTGACAAAAGCCCTGAAGTCAATGAATTGCTGTGCTTTTCACTCTACTCGGCGAGCCACGCTTTCACCCAGCTCTACAGGCCACTGCTGGACAAGCTCGGGCTGACCTATCCGCAATATCTGGTCATGATGACGCTTTGGCATCGGGACGGTCAGACCGTGAAGGAACTAGGGAAGACACTTTACCTGGACTCTAGCACGCTCACGCCGCTGCTTAAGCGCCTGGATGCGGCGGGTCTAATCACCAGGACCCGCAATCCAAGGGATGAGCGAGAGGTTCTGATTCATCTGACGCAAAAAGCAATCGACCTCAGAACGAATGCTGCAGACGTAGGGCGCTGTATTGAGGAAGCCGTGGGAATGGAGGTTGAGACGGTGCGAGCAATAAAAAGTTCAGTCAAGACCATACGTGATAGGATCAAGCTGTAGTGTAGAGCCGCGTGGACTGCGAAGGGCGCTGTGGCCAAACACGGCCTTGTCCTCAAAAGGTGGCTCCACGTTTATCGACCGCCGATCAGGTAGTGTCCGTTATTGGCGCGAAGGCGACGAGTCGTCTCTGCGGACTATGGCCGCTTTCAGGAACGACAGACGACGACGGGAACGACCGAATTGAAGGCGCAAAGCAGCCGTAGCCTCCGCCTTGAACGGATTCGAGCCTAGAACCGACCACTCGCGAGAGGCAGTAGTGATCTGTCTTTTCAGATGCTTGGCCAAGTCGTCGGCACAAATCAGCTGAATGCGTTCTGCAAATAGCTGCTGTCGAAGCAGCAGCTCTACGGCTGCCAATCCTTCATGGTGATATTATTTAGACCGCTTAGGATGTCGAGATGCAGCGAACAGCTCCGCACACTTTCTCCATTTCCTCTGATCGGGCTTCTAGCCGAAGTTCCAAAAGTAGCATGTCAAAAGCGCTAAGCCAACACCCTGCCGATTGCCCGGATGTCAGGGACCTGTGGCCGGTCCACAATAGGCTGGCGTCTCCATTTGGAGCTCCGATGCGTGATCTGCTGGTCTCGATCATGATCATTCGCAAGACACAAGCGCTGTTCTCATCGAACACGGCCTGGAAGGCTTAGCGTGATGGCCAAGGAAACAACCGCCCCACCAACCAGGTCCGTGTGACCCTCTGTGATACTGTTCGCGTCAGCCAAAGCTGGGCCGTAGCGTAAATCAACCTGAGGGAATGAACCATTGCTCTGCGTCGATGCCAAGGAGGCTACCTAAAATTCTCCCCCTGTTACCTATCCCGTGTCAAACCAACCGCAGCCTTGGCATCGGCGAGGCCGCGGTTTGCGTCACGGTTGCCCGTGGCGGCGGCGGCCTCGAACAGGCGGAGCGCATCATACGGTCTATTCAGATTCATATAGCTGTAAGCGCGCAAGACCATCAGGTCGACCGGCTCTTGCTGCACCTGCGACCTCTGATCGAGATAAAGAAGCGACTCACGGTAGCGCCCCGACTGAAATGCCTGGATGGCTCGATCGGCCAAAATTGAAGCCTGCAATTCACGGGCTCTCATAGCACGCATTGGAGCCTTGGTCGCCGCGACGGCCGCCTGGTCGGTCAGGCCAAGGCGGAGATAGGCGAGGCTTTGTCCATAGGCGGCATCTTCGCTGATGCTGCGATCGCTGCTAGAAACAGCCACCCCGAAACTCTCTGCGGCTTCGAGCGGCCGGTTTAGATCCATCAGGCACCATCCGCGTTGTAGTGCTGCACCCGGTGATAGACGAGAGGCTTGAATTGGCTTCGAGCAGGAGGAGCGGCGGACCTTAGTGACAAGGGTGGCGGCCCGTGCCGGAGGCGCAGGCTGTCCCAGCCCGAGCGAAGGAGGGGCCGTGTGCGCTGCCACCCTCGGGTTCTGCTGAGCTGATCGATCCTTAGAGGTGCGTTGCTCTGACTGAGACGCTGCCTGTGGCGTTTCATCCCCTTCGCGTGTCGGCCCTCTTGCCAGATCTGCAATCCGCGCCGACTTATCGGCCCATTTCCGTTGAAGCTCGGCAAAGCCGGCCCTGTCGTTCAGCTGAAGCCGCGTAAGGGCAAGGCCGTAGGCGGAAGGCTCATCCTCCGGCGCCCAAATCAGTGCTGTCTCGAACCATTGGGCCGCCGTCTGCGGCTGGTCGAACGCACGCGCATACCAACCAAACTGCTGTGCTGAAGGCGCATAGCGTTCGGCGATCACCGTCTCTGCCATCCGCGTCAGGGTGCTTTCCTCGATCCTCGGCGGCGGATCGATCGCCAGGACGTTCGCGGTTGCCGCCAAATAGGTCGCTGTCGCGTCCTCGGAGGCATCACGCCACTTGTAGAGCGCGGTTTCCGCCTCGCCTGGCTTGCCCTGCTCCAACAGGGCAAGCGCCAACCCCTGTGCAGCCTCGGCGTTGTCTTCGCGCTCGCTGGCACGCCTGAACCAGACAGCTGCTTCGCCGGCATTGTCACGGCGTAGATAATACCAGCCAAGCAGCAAGGCATCGGAGGCTGGGCCGTTTGCACTGGCTGACGTTTTCAATCGCTCCACGTATTCCGGCGCAATTTCAAGCGACAACTCTTCATTCGCTTGGGCCACAAAGCGGCGAGCGAGATCGTCACGGATGCTGTCGAACTCACCAGCTCCGTTCTCCGAGGACTTCTCGAGAGCGAAAAGAGGCTGAACGCGGGCATAGGGTAATGTGGCGGCGGCCTTCTGGACCGTGGCCAGCCGCTCTGCCGGATCCCTGCAGTTCGTCAGGATGTAGCTGTAGGCATCCACGGCGCGCTGGGGCCGGTCGGTATTGGCGAAAGCCTCGGCCACGCGCCACAGGACATCTATTTCGGTGCAGCTCAAAAGGGGCGGATTGGCAGCACCAACCTCAATGACCCTCTCGTATTGCTTCAGTTCGGAGGCATTGATTAGGCTAGCACGCCCTTCTGCAAGGGCAAGAAGCTCCAGTAGATCGGCTGGGGGCTGCCAATCGGGCTCGGCCCCCTGGCGCTCCGCAATGGCCCTGCGGACTTCGGCGTAGCGACCCTCCGCATAAAGCTGCCACATGGTATCGAGCTGTTTATCCGTATTCTGCGGCACGGCAAGCGGGTCTGCCGGCGGTGTCCAGTTCGGATAAAGGTGCCGCAGGCGTGCGATCTCGGCAGCAAGTCGCGCTGTGTCCCCTTGCGCAGCAAAGTATCGAAGCGCCGTCTCGTCCACCTCCATCGGTGGCTCGTCCGAACCGGTATCCATCCGCCCGGTCGTCTGAGCCGCACTGTCCGGTAGTACCTGTGAAAGCTCGAAGGGAGCGATCGTGGCTGCCTGATTGACGCGCCCCGTCTTTGGCGGCCTTTGCCGCAGGGCGAGAATGTCGCGCGCGACCACATCGAGCGCCGCGGGTTCTCCACCCTCTTCTGCCACGAGTTGTGGCACGGTCGGGCCGTTGCTCACGTCCGCAACCTCCGGCGCCAGCCAAGACAATGGCAAAGACGTGTCGCTCGACTGCGTCACGAACAGACCCGCCGATACGGCAGCGGAGACCATCAGTATGGGCAGCTTCAGAGACACGAGGGATGTTTCTCCACGAGGTAAGCAAGTCCAAGCAAGTGCAGCGTTGACGGATAATAAAACTCCGACGTCAGCTCGCGGGCGGCTTTCGGCACGATCGTGCCGCTCGTAACACAAGCCACAACATGGTTAACGAAATCATAACCGGGATCGTCCAGCCGCTCCTTTGGCTCGCCGCTGCTGAGATCAATGATGGCTGGAGTGCTGCCGTCCACCGTCATGCCCTCCTGCAAGCGCTCCACAAGACCTATCTCGGCCTCTGCCCGCAACAGATAGAGCGGAATACGAATAGCGTTGTAACCAAACTCTGCCGCGAACCCTTCGGCGGGCTTCGGCTGCCGCGCCAGACTGACCCATTCGGCCGGCAGGTTGCGTGGGCCGAACTTCATGGTCCTCAGAAGCGCCAGCCCGTCCCGCTCCAGCCTCGGCCATTGGTCGGAAGGTGCTAGGATGGCCATGATGGAGAAGGTCTCGAAGATCCAGTAGGACGGGTTAACTACGGGACCATCGGTCCGTTCGCCGGCGTCGAAACCTTCCGCCGCCGGCAGGAGCAGCACCCGTCCCCCTCGCTCCACGACGACGTTCCCGAGGATCGCACGGGCAAGGGCTGCCGCGCTAGCAAGGTAGTCCTGGCGGTCCCAGGCGGCGCCCGCCATCCCCAGCGCGTAGGCGATCAGCAGGTCCCCGTCGGAAGCGTTGTTCAAATCGGTGACATGCGGCCGGGCGGTGGGATCCCATTTCCACGCGGCAAGTCCGTCATTGCGCACCAGGAGTTCGGTCTTGGTAAAGGACCAGATTTGTTCGAAGTCCGAGCGGCTGTCGGCGAAGAAGGCGAGCAGAAGACCGTAGCCTTGCCCCTCACTGTGGCTTATGCCGCCATTGGCATTGTCGATAATACGGCCGCTGGCATCGAGAAACCTCGACTTGTAGGTCTCCCAAAGCGATGCTTGCAGCGAGCCCTGCTGCGCAGCCGCAGACCATGGCCAGGTAAGCAATCCGATGAGCGTCAGCATGGCGATCAGCCGTCCGGCGGTCATGTTCGCCTCCCCAGCCATCTGAGCAGGCTAGCCGTTGTTACGCCGAGCAGGCAAGACACAAGCACGATGGCGAGCGCATAGGAGAGCAGATTGCTCGACAGCCAGTTCGCAGCGATCAGGCGGTAGTTGTTAAACGAGGTATCGAGCGGCGGAAGGAAGGCGAGCTTGCTTGCTTCCTGGATCGATACACCATCTGTCGCGCGCGAATAGCTGAAGATGCGGCCTTCAATCTGCTGCCAGACATCCTGCCGGCCAAGCTCACCGGTGGCCAAGCGCAACTCTTGCGGGCTCGGAGCCGTCAGCACCGTCCAGATACCGCTCCCGTTGACACCCGACCCCTGCACCAAAAGAAGATCATCGTCCTCATCCGGGCTGAACACCGTCTCACCACCGGGCAGGAATCGCAGTGCCTCTTCGGAAAGATCGAGCTTGGCCTGCAGCCATTCGCGGAAGAAAGCAATCTTCTGGCTCAGGAAGCCGCCCTGGAGCCGGCCACGCCAGGCTTCCATGGAGGCGGCAGTGTCACTGGCCGTGCGGCCTTCTCCTGCGGCGGAGTCCCATGCCGCAGCCAGGTTCGGGTCCAGATTAAGCTGGGTCAGGACGTTGGCCGGTAGCTGCCCAGCCGAACCGATATAGATCGCGTTGCGGCCGCCCACGGCATTGGCAGCTGACACGGGCTCGAGGGCGATGGGAGCACCGGAGACTTGCGCGGCCTTGCCGAGGAAATTGGCGGCGGCCGACAGCATGTCGGCATCAATCCTGTCTATAAAGAAGGCCGCCGGCTCCGTCTGGCGGCTGTAGGGAAATCCCGTCCCCGACAGAGCCGAAAGGTTTGGCGTCTGCCCGATACGGGCGTAGCTTGGCATATAGAATGCGGAGCTGTCGAAGAGTGCGAAGCGGGCGTCGGTCGATGCATTGCCGCCGGCGATGCAGGCGCTATCGTCGTCCGACAGCAAGATCGCTTCGACCTCAATACGGTTGATGCCGGCGCGAAGGTGCCGCATGGTGATGCGGATCGGTGCCTGCCGCAAAATACCCCCCCCGCTTTCCGTAATGGGCACGGTCGAGGCAATATTGCCGTTGACGTAGACATCGATGTGGCTACCGGCTGTGACCTGTCCCCCATAGGCGGCATCAAGGAGGATGGTAGCCTCGCCATAGGCACCGGCATAGAAGTCTGAAGGAACCGCGATATCGAAGCCGGTCCGCAAACGTCTCCCTGAGAATTCGATCGTAGAGATCCCGAGTTGAGCGAAACTCAACCTCTCGCCGCCGAAGACAAAGGGCGCGTTGGGGCGCACCCATCGCTCATTCGACATGGATTCACGTCTCAGGGTCGGTGACCGCACGACCGGCGCCAGGAAGCTGTCGATCGCGCTGCCGACGGCAGACCACGTGGGTCCGGTGAAGACGATGATGGAGGTCTTGCCGTCCCCAGACGGGGTGACGGCACTGACGGGCCCGGCTTCGGCGCCGGGGGGCAAAGATGGCAGGAGGTTGGCAAGTTTGGCTGCCGGTCCGATCGCAACGGTCAGGCTGCCGGGCGCTCCGATCGGGTCCGGCAGACCTTCCCGGAAGGAGAACCGTGGGTTTGGCATGCCGTTCATCACGGCAAGACCCTGGGTGAGCTTCAACAGAGGCGCCAGTTCCTCGATTGCGCCGACCGAGGGGACCACCATCTGGAACTGCGTTAGCCCTTCCGGATCCGCGCCAAGTGCGTTCACCGCTTCGACTGCGGAATTCGCCGGCGCGAGGTGGGGGCCGAACTGCATGTAGGTCTCGCCGCTGTCGATTTGCGTCCACAGATCATAGGTCGAACGGACGTCGCAGTCGGTCCGGTGTCTCTGGCTCGCCACCAGTTCCACGTCATTACTGCCCGGACGCAAGAGGCCGGCAGGTATGGGCCAGCGTACTGACCTTGTTGCATCCGGAGCGCTGATCCTTTCCTCGCCGACGCGCCTGTTGTTGATGAACAGGGTCAGGGTGGACGCCTCCGGCGCGATGACGATCGCATTCTGATAGCCTAGGTTGATGGACTGGGCGGCTTCCGCCTGTTCGGCCGTCAGGTAGATGGACCAGGTGCTGCGGCTGTATTCGCCCGTCAGCGCCAGGCTTTCCGTGGGAATGATGTAGCGGCGCAGCGTAGCCCCTGCCGCCGGAGACTGCGCCGCAGCCTTTTCCGGCGGTTCCGTTTGTTGGGGAGCTCCCACCTGCGCCGGCTGGTGAAGGGGAGATGACGCCGGCGGGTAATCTGCCGCCGGCACTTCCGTCTCAGCCTGCGGCGTCACCTGGGGTACCGACACCCGCGGAGTGACCGGACGCGGCCGTGGCATCTGGGGCAACTCTCCCTCGCCCGCTGGCCGTTCCGGCGACATGTCGAAGGGTGCCAGCTGGGCCACCACCGTCGTAGAGAGGCCGCAAAATGCAATGACGACAAGCGAGAACCTTGACCACCTCATCGTGCACTCCCCTCCCCGGCGGCCTTGCTGCTTCTCCGGCCGCGCAGGAAGTAAACAAGGCCGCGGCTCGTCTGGTAGAGTGCCAAGCTTAGGAACATCAGACTGCCCTTGACGATGCCCGGGTTGCGTCGTCGCGTCTCCTGGAACTGTGACCATTGCCTTGAGTTTGCAAAGATCAGGTCGGCGATCCAGCGATGATCCTGCGGGCCGGCCGGCTGATACTGGCAGCCGATCGTCGTGAGGTCGCCCGACGCCTCGACTTTGCGGACGATGATAGGGAGCGTTTCCTTCGCCTGCATGCCGTGGGGCTGGAAGCGCAGTAGCGCCTCTTTCCCCTTGCCGAGCCCACGTATCTGCTTCGAAAAGATCTGGACCTGGGCGCCGCCCACCGACACATCCTCGATCGAGGCAGTGTAATGCTGATCATCGATAACCACCTCGCACCGACGCTGCAGCTTGACCCGTCGCGATCCCGCCTTCTCGCCACGCTCCGCAACGACGCCAAGCGCGCACCCCGCCAGAATGAGATTGAGAACGTTCCAGCCCGCGACCACGAGCGTGATGTCCGCCTTGTACGGCTCGGTATATATCCGGTAGACGGCGAAGCCTGTGGCAATCACCAGCGCGCCAAATATCACGAAGAAGGGTCGGCTGATTTCCGAGAGCCGACTGACAGCAATCGACTCATCCTTCGCCGTGACTTTGAAAGTCGGCTTACGCGGATTGAGTATGACCGAGACAACCGCAGGAAGAAGGTGAACGGTCTGAACATACTCATAGAGCTCGGACACCCACGGCCATCGGAATGAACCGTAGAGGTAGTTCTGCATCATCAGGTTCACGATCAGGTAGGACAGCGTGTAGGCGAGGAAATCACCGCCCGAAGCGATGAAGATCTGCAGGTCGAAGAGCAGGTAGAACAGCGGCGCGAACAGGAAGGTCGCACGCGTGAAGGGGAAGAGCCAGAAGAGGGTCGATGACATGTAGCAAAGCCGTTGCGGCACGCTCAGCCCGCGTTTGAAAAGCGGGAAGCGGAACCGCAGGATCTGCATCATGCCTTGCGCCCAGCGGCTGCGCTGTCCAATGAAGCTGGCGAAGGTCGCGGGCTGCAACCCGGCGATCAGTGGCTTGTCGACATAGACGCTATTCCAGCCGGCGCTGTGCAGAGCCAGCGCTGTTTCGCAGTCCTCCGTGATGCTCAGCCCCGAAAAGCCTCCCGTTTCTTCGAGGGCGCGGCGGCTCAACACGGCTGCCGAGCCGCAGAAAAAGGCAGCGTTCCACTTGTCCAGACCCCGTTGGATGATGCCGTAGAACATCTCGTTCTCGCTCGGCATCGCATCGAAGGTCTTCAGGTTTCTTTCCAGGGGATCGGGGTTGATGAAGAAGTGCGGCGTCTGGACAAGGAACAGCTTCGGGTCCTCTCCAAAATAGCCGACGGTCTCGCGCAAGAAATCTCGCGCCGGCGCGTGATCAGCATCGAATACCGCCACGAGATCACCGGTGGAATGGGCAAGGCCGTTGTTAAGGTTTCCGGCCTTGGCATGCTCGTTGCGCTCGCGGGTCAGGTAGTTGGCACCCAGGGCCCGGCAAAGTTCGGCAAGTTCATGATGCCGCTCGCGCGCGGCTTCCGCCGAGGCCACATCGGCGGCGCTGCGCTTCTGGACCGTTCCTCCGTCATCCAGCAGCCAGACATGCAGCTTTTCGGTCGGGTAGACCATTGCCTTCGCGGCCGCGAGGGTGTTTGCCAGCAACTTCGCATCTTCGTTATAACTAGGTATGAAGACGTCGACGTCGGGAAGATCCTCCCCCACATCCTCCTTTGGCGAGGGACGCGGCGGCAGAGGCATTGCTACGATGAACAGGCTGAGCGCCAGCATCAGAACGTTGTACATCTCTGCGAGATAAAGCAGCACCCCAGGAACGAAGTCCTGAATTTGAGAGATCGGTGGCAGCGTTTCGGTGGTGCGCCAGTAGACGTAGCGCAAGACGATACCGGTGCCCAGTGCCAGGGACACGAGGCGCCACGTGCCCTGCGCGTTGAGTATCTTGATGATCCCCATCAGCGCGATAACGCTGATCCCTGCGATCAACTGAGCCTGGAGGCTGACTGGAAGTGTGATCAGCGCGATCTCGAAGATCGCCACTATCGCCCACAAGAATATGCTACCCGCTCTGTGCATCGACATCCCTCGGCGCCAAGGAGCCGGCCGCAGAATAGGACCGGGAATACGCCAGTTGTGACGCCCGCCATCATGGCCGGGACGTTGATAAGCCTCTCGGTGAAGGCACCATGACCGCTGGTGGCTTCGCCCTCTGTTGTTCTTGGGTAGCCGCGGGAGCTTCTGCGGCCTCTCTCGTTGTAAGTTGATCGGGGCTTGGCACCCGTGGTCCTGCCTCACGCACTTCATCCTGCGCCGCGGACTGCGGCGCCTGTGCGGGCCTAAGTACGGGCTCAGGTGAGACGGTTGACGTGGAGCGGAGGTCGATCCCTCCCGCGTACCCCATTGGCAGGCCTGCAAGCATAGCGCCATTCTGTGGGTAGACTGGGTATCCCGTCTCGCCGAGGCGAGGATCAACACGATTGGGCTCGCCGAAGGGATTCCAGGCCTTCCCGTTAAAGGTGCCAATTATCGTGTAGCCGTAGATGGCACTCAGCAGCTGTTCCTCGCTCGCAAACGCGTCGCAAAGCCGCCACCGGACTTGAACCATCCCGAAGTTGCGCCCGATCCCGTCCCCGGCGGTGCCGGCACGGATCTGTTGCCATGCATAGATACAGGTATCGCCGCCGGCACTGCGGCCGGCGGCATAAGCGAAAGGCCCGTAGCTGTTCTGCAGAAAGGTCGAGCGGCGCGAGAGCCGCACGCCCGGCAAGGCCGCCGCTGCCTCGGTCAGAATAGCGCGCTCGTTCACGGTCCTAAACGTGGCTGCCTCGCCGCGAGCCACCTTGGGTCCAAAAAACTCGATCTTCAGGTAATTCTGGCCTTCAACACTCGCGCTGGTAGCAAGGGAGATCGTCTGTTCAACGCCATTGCTGCGCTTACGCTCCACAATCCCGATCACTGCGGGGCCGCCGGGCGGCGGCAGCGCCAGCGCCTGCTCGTCGGCGACCAGAGCAGGAGATATCGGTCGCGTTACGGTCCCCGTGGAGCTGCAACTACTGGCGGCTGTTCCAATCATCAGTCCCGTGCAAACACGCAACATCCAGGCTCTCGCAACTGACACCACAACGTCCTTTGGTCAAAATTGGGAAGAGACGTGGCAAATCAATACGTGAACCCGCCTGGGCAGCAGCTTAGCGCCAGCTGCAGTTAACAAATGGTTAACAGTAGATGACAGGTGGATATCGCTGGCCAACGAGCCCTCCAAGCCGCGAGGCATGCAGTGCAGTATTCGTTACGATGGCACGATGCAAAATGCATGTAAGGGAAAGTATGTCCTAAGGGATCCCAATCTAGCCTTGTTCGCGCTTAGGATTTCTATGTCTTTGGCCGGTAGCGCCGGTGTTGGCGCCTGCTCGAGTTCGACCAGCACCTTACGGCATGCTTCCAGCTCTCAGGACCAGCGCCTGTGTCAGGGCGGCAATACTCTTGCCAGCATACCGCCCATACCTATGCATCGATCCTTTGAACTTGAAGCGTGGCTAGCATCGAGCTTTCGTTAGAGGCCTTCGGACGATGCTGACGCCTGCAGGCAAATGGAGGCGCGAGGCGGTCGTTGCGCATGAGCCGCACATAGCTCAAGAAAATATCATCTAGGCGTCTTCGCCTTGAACCGATTCGAACCTGATACCCGCTGTTCCGACCCTCAAATATTCGGAAGTTCAGCTAGTTAGGGTGGTGGCTAGGCGTAAAATCGAGTTGTGGAACTTAAATGAGCTTTCATTAGCGCACACGCATCTATCACCAATTCGCCGGCATCCCAGACGACGTAGTTGTTGCTGACAAGCCACTAAACGAATCCAGAGTTCCTTACACTTGATAGGATAATCGCGAAAAAGACCTATTGGGTTCGAAACGGCGCGGGTTGTCTGTCGACAGTCTAGGGAATGCTGTCCGCCCAAAAAGGACTGCGACATTCAGAAGGACTAGACGAAGGGTTGCGATAGATAATGGAACCTAGTCCTTGTGAACCGACGGATTACGAGCCTAGCAGGTGACGGGAGTCCAAAGGTATTCTCCGTTAGCTTTTCTGCATGCCGATTATGGGCTCCCAAAAGCTATGGTTGACTTTTGTCAGCGGCAATGAATTATGTCAGAGCCACCTGACGAGTACATCATATGTCGATCCGCGCCACCGACCAAATCATTCACAAGGCCGCCTGGCTTTACTACACACATGGGCTGCGTCAGGACGAAGTGGCGCAGAGGCTGGAAATCTCTAGAGCCTCGGTTGCAATGTATCTTCGTCGAGCGCGGGAGATGGGCATTGTCACCATCACCACCTCCTCCGAGTTGTTTTCGGATGACGTGCTGGCACGAGAACTCGAGGACGCAACGGGTCTGACGACCGTCTGGATAGTGCCGGAAGATCGTCAAGCGATGGATCCTGCGGCCGAAATGCCCGTCGTTGCAGCCTCCGTATTTCTCGAACTGATAAACAAGGGAGAGCGGGTTGGCGTTGCCTGGGGCCGCACTGTCTACCACATCGCCGACGTCATGCCTTTTGCTGACTTGCGCGGCGTGACAGTTGTCCAGCTCTGCGGCAACTTGGGAGCCCCCTACTCCTATCGCCCAGACCAATGCACGACGGAAATTGCCCGACGACTTAACGCGGAAGGCATCAATTTTTACGCACCGCTAGTGCTCTCCTCGGAGCGGCTGGCCGATGAGTTACGCGGCGAGCCGGTCATCCAGGAGCAGCTTGCCGCCATTTCCGACTGCCAGTTGGCACTCTATTCCGTCGGCGGCATCGAGGCTGACAGTCACCTCGTGAAATGCGGTGCCCTTTCAGCGCAAGGCATGTACGAAATGGGTGAACTGGGGGCAGCAGGCGTCATTGCCGGACAACTCATCGATCAGGACGGCCGCTGGATGGATTGCGCTCACAATCGGCGCTGCATCTCTGCGGATCTTGATTCCATCCGGGCGATCAGGAAGCGAATGCTCGTCGTCCAGGAAGACAATAAGTTTGAACCGTTGATTGCAGCATTGAAGGGTGGCTTTGCCTCGCATCTTGTCGTCACCACCTCGATGGCGCGAAGGGTTCTGCAACACTGGAGCTACGAAGGGCTCGGCAAGGTGGGTTCAGGCAAGGCTTGAACCTCTAAAGCTTCGGTCCACCGCTGCCGGTCGGACCGGTATATCGGGAGGTTGAATATCATGGAGAATCTCTGGCGCGACGACGAGGCCGAACAGTTCGTCGAAAGCTATGCGACGAAGGGCGTCAATCGCGACCTGGCGCTACGCACCTACACAACACGTCTTCTTGGGGGGGAACCGCGGCTAGTCCTGCACGGCGGCGGCAACACGTCCGTCAAAACCGAGGTGACCGATCTCGTTGGCGATACCCATGCCGTCCTCTGCGTCAAAGGCAGTGGCTGGGACATGGGCAGTATCGAACCTGCGGGCTTGCCGGCCGTAAAACTCGCTTCACTCTTGAAGAGCCGCAAACTGGAGACACTCTCCGACGAGAACATGGTGACGCTTTTGCGCGCCAATCTGATTGATCCGGGAGCGCCCAATCCATCCGTGGAGGCACTTCTACACGCCTTCCTTCCCCACAAGTTCATCGACCACACCCATTCGACGGCGATTCTTGCGATCGCCGACCAGGCAGAGAGCCGTGAAATGAGCCGCGAAGTCTTCGGCAGCAAGATGGGCTTTGTGCCATACATCATGCCAGGATTTGCCTTGGCAAAGGCGGCGGCGGAGGTATTCGACCAGGATCCCACAGTCGAGGGACTGATCCTCGACAAACACGGGATCTTCACCTTCGGCGATACGGCCCAAGAAGCCTACAACCGGATGATCCACTATGTCACCGTTGCCGAGGATCACGTCAGGAACAATGGTCGTAATCCCTTCACGCCGGCCAGTATCCCGACCGAACTCGCAAGTGTAGGCGACATCGCACCGCTCCTGCGCGGTGCCGTCGCGGTCTCCAAAGGCGAAGGCCGCTACGATCGCATGGTCAACGTGTTCCGCACCTCGCCGCAGATCTTGGACTTCGTCAATGCGGCCGAAGTCGCCGACATGGCCGCCAGAGGCGTATCCACCCCAGACCTCTCGATCCGCATAAAGACCGGCCCAATGGTGCTGCCCGCACCTTCCCGGGACGACATCCCCGGTTACCGCGCTGTAATCAACGAGAGGGTTGCCGCCTTCGCTGCTGATTATACAGAGTATTTCCGCAGCAATGACGCCCGCGACGACGTCGTGCGCATCATGCTCGATCCCATGCCACGCCTGACCCTTGTGCCGGGCCTTGGCATGTTCGGCCATGGCCGAACCTTCAAGGATGCAACAATCGCGGCGGATGTCGGCGAGATGTGGATCGAGGCAGCACGCGACGCAGAAGCTGTGGGGCGCTTCAAACCAGTGAGCAGGCCCGATCTGTTCGACCTCGAATACTGGTCGCTGGAACAGGCAAAGCTCGCCGGCACCAAGCCAAAACCTTTTACGGGCCAGGTCGCCGTGGTCACCGGTGGAGCCGGAGCCATCGGTGCGGCCATCGTAAAGGCATTTGCAGCCGAAGGCGCCCATGTCGTGGCGCTCGATCTCGATGGCGACAAGGCAGCGGCGACGGCCAGGTCCGCTGGAAACAGCTCGATTGGCATCGCCTGCGACATCACCGATCCTGTCTCCGTGCGTGCCGCTTTCGACACGACGGTCGCCACCTTCGGGGGCGTCGACATCGTTGTATCGAATGCCGGTGCGGCATGGGAGAGCCCGATCGCCACCATGGATGATGCGCTGCTCCGCAGGAGTTTTGAACTAAACTTCTTCGCTCATCAGACGGTGGCGCAAAATGCGGTGCGCATCATGAAGGCGCAACAGACCGGGGGGGTGCTTCTGTTCAATGCCTCCAAGCAGGCAGTCAATCCGGGAGCCAAATTCGGTGCGTACGGGCTGCCGAAGGCCGCCACCCTCTTCCTGTCCCGCCAATACGCGCTTGAGCATGGTGCAGACAACATCCGGGTAAACGCCGTGAATGCGGATCGCATCCGCTCTGGTCTGCTCAACGACGAGATGATCGCCAACCGTGCCGCGGCCCGTGGCCTTTCCGTAAGGGAGTATATGGGAGGCAACCTACTCGGCCTGGAAGTCACGGCCGAGGATGTGGCACGGGCATTCGTACACCACGCGCTCGCCGAACGGACGACCGCCGATGTCACCACCGTTGACGGCGGCAATATCGCGGCAGCCCTGCGCTGATCTTCGAGACATGCACAATCTAGCCACTTCCGGGAATATGAACCAGAAAGGGGCAGCCCAGCGGGCCGCCCCTTCGTTATTGTGGTCATAGAGAGATCAGGGCTTTGGCATCCATGCAGGCATGGCGACATCGGCATGAGCGAACTGCGGCAGCTTCACACCCAGTTCTTCCATATTCTTGATGTCCTGATCATTCAGGTCCTTCTGCGTGATCAGCGTGGGCGGGACAATGACCTGCTTGCCCGGGTCCTCGCCGGCCAGCAGCATGGCAAGCGTGCGCACGGAAACCTGGCCGACGACAGCCGGATTTGTCGCGGCAGTCGCAACCCAGGCGGAACCAGACTCGCGCATGGCGGCGATATCCGAGGTCGAGATGTCGGCGGAATAGATCTTGACGCTGGAGGACATACCCGCTTCGTCCACGGCGATCTTCACACCCTTGGCGAATTCATCATAAGGCGCGAACATCACGGTGATGTCTGGATTGGCGGAGATCACCGAACGGGCCTGGTTGGCGACCGAATTGGCAATCGGGTTGTCCATCGTGCCGAACTGGGCAGCCTCGTTGATACCCGGATACTTGGCCTTGAATTCTTTCCATGTCTCATCGCGGCGGTCGAGTGGCGCAATGCCGGCGACGTAAACATAGCCGGCCTTGAAGCTCTCGCCATTGTCCTTCACAGCCTGTTCAAGCGCCAGGCGGGCCAGATCTCGATCGGATTGTTCGACCTGCGGGATCATGTCGTTTTCGACATTCACGTCGAAGGCAACGACCTTGATGCCAGCGTCGACTGCACGCTGAGCAGCTTCCTTCATCGACTCCGTGAGCCCGTGCTGGATGATGATGCCCTGCACTCCAAGCGCGATCGCCTGATCCACCATGTCGGCCTGGAGGGCCGCGTCCTGCCGGCTGTCAAGGACCTGAAGCTGGACACCGAGCGCCTTGGCCTGCGCCTCCACCCCGGCGAGGTATGACTGGAAGAAGTCGCCTGTCGACAGGTAGCGCACGAGCGCGATCTTGACGTCACCGGGGTTGTCGAACGGCTTGGGCATATCGTCTGCAAAGGATGGTGCCACGAATGTCGTTGCAGCCATCAGTCCAAGCGTCATCCTGCCGAGGGTTCTTCGTGTAAAATGCATTTCGGTCTCCTCCACTTTGAACATTGACTTTTCGCCGAGACCTCCCGTCTCAGCGTTTGCCTCTTTTCGAGAGCGCAAAGGTGAAAATCAGGGCGATCACGAGCACGGCGCCCTTGACGAAATCCTGCGTGTAATAAGGCGCGTTCATCATCGTCAGACCCTGCAGAAGGATGCCGACGAACAGCGCCCCGATGGCTGTGCCGAATGCATTCGGCTTGGCGGCCCCCAGTACCGCAAAGCCGATGAGAGCGGCGGCCACAGCATCCAGAAGCAGATTGTTGCCCGAGGCTATGTCTCCGCGACCGAGACGAGCGGCAAGCAGGATGCCGCCTATCGAAGCGAAAACTCCGGAGATGATATAGGCTGTGATCTTGTAGGCATTCACCGGCGCACCGGTTAGACTGGCCGCACGCTCGTTGGAGCCAACTGCATACATCATGCGGCCGAAACGGGTGTATTCGAGGAAGAACCAAATGGCGATCGCCAGCACGATCAGGACGACCACCGAGACTGGAACGAGGTTTGGCAGGATCAGATCGAACCGATGGCGGCCGAGCGCCAGGAATGCCGGACTGAAAGCGCCGGTCGCTGTCGAACCGTCAGGAAGTGTCATGCCAGCTGCGATCGAGCGGCCTTCGGTCGGAATGCGCTGAAGCCCCAGAAGCAGGAACATCATGCCGAGCGTCGCCAAGAGGTCCGGTACCCGCATGTAGACGATGATCAGGCCGTTGATGAGGCCAACAGCCATGCCGACAGCAAGGCAGACAAGTGTCGCGGACAGGGCATCGCCACCCAGCACCACCATCACGTAAGACGAGGCCATCATGGCTGTCGTGGCGACAGAGCCGATCGAAAGATCGAAGCCGCCGACCACAAGCGTGGCCGTCACGCCAAGCGCCAGGATCCCCGTGATCGACACCGATTGCAGGATGAAGACCGCACTCTGAGGCGAGGCAAAGCCCCCGGTAACCAGAGAGAAATAGAGGACCATTCCTGCGAGAAGAACGAGAAAGCCGTATTTGATCGCCGCTTCACGTATGTTCAGACCGGCCGGTGGAACGACGCCGGTGGTGGCGGATTTGCTCTCTTCATTCATCATCTTGCGCTCACCTGTTGATAGGATTTCCCAGCGATCTCGGATAGCAGCCGCTCGACATCAATGTCTGTATTGCGGTGCTCGCCAACGATGGTCTGTTCCGACATCACCAGGATGCGATCGGCGACCTCGAAGGCTTCGTCGAGTTCCGTCAGGAAAAGAATGGTAGATCGGCCCGCGGCGGAAGCGCGAAGCTTGTCGCCAATGTCCCGGCGCGCTGCAATGTCGACACCCTGGAAGGGCTCATCGAGGATCAGCAGGCGCGACGGCTCGGATAGCCAGCGGCCGACCATGACCTTCTGCTGATTGCCGCCTGATAGCGTCTGCATCTCGTCGCGTTCACTTCGGCAAACAACGCCCAGATCGGCGATCTGCTGTCGCGCCTTTGCTCTCTCTGCCCGACGGCTGGCAACACCCAAGGAGGAAAGACGTCGCAGGAACGGCAGGCTGATATTCTCATAGATATTGAAATCCGGCACGATGCCGCTGATCGCCCGGTCCTTGGCAACAAGGAAAACGCCGCGCGCAATCGCCTGACTTGTTGTCTTTGGCGCATAATGCGTGCCGTCGAGTGTCATCTCGCCGGCTGCCGGTGCACGGGCGCCGAACAGTGTTTCGGCGAGCGCACTCTTGCCGACGCCGACGAGCCCCGTGACAGCGACGATCTCTCCATCACCGAGGTCAAAATCGAAAGGGCGCGTCTGCGATGAAAGCTTCAGTCCGCGAACGCTAAAGATCGGACGGCCAGCCGAACGCACGGCAACCTCGCCAGCGGCGACCTTTCGTCCGAGCATCGCGTTCACTGCGCCCTCGTAGTCCAGGTCCGGACCTTCGAAGCGGCCGGTAATGCGGCCGTCGCGCAGCGCCAGAATGCTGTCAGCAAGACGACGGATATCTGACATGCGATGGGAGATGTAGAGAATGGCGACGCCACGCGCCCTAAGGCGATCGACAAGCTCGAACAGGCGGTCGGCCTCGGCGCTCGATAGCGAGGAGGTTGGTTCGTCGAGGATCAGAACCCGCGGCTCATGGGCCATTGCCCTTGCGATCGCCACCATTTGCCGGTCCGCGAGGGTCAGGTCGTTGATGCTCGCGGAAAGATCTATCGAAAGACCCATGCGTGCCGCGACGGCCGCAGCCTCGCGGCGCACCCGGCGCGGATTGAAAAACAATCTGGCGCCGCGCCCATTCAGCCGGTCAAGAGTAAGATTGGTCGCAACATCAAGGTCGGCAACAACGCCGTCATTGATGTTCTGGTGCACGGTAACCACCCCGGCCCGGATTGCCTCGGCTGGCGTAGCTGGCTGGAAAGAAGCTCCCGAAAGCGTGATGGAGCCTGCGTCGCGCGTGTAGACGCCGGAGAGAATGCGCACAAGCGTGGATTTGCCAGCGCCATTGGCACCCATCAAGACCGTTACCGTGCCAGCCTTGAGCTCGAGATCCAACCCTTGGAGCACCGGTACAGGGCCGAAGGATTTGCGCACGCCCTCAACGCGAAACACTGCCATTTCACCCATGCATTCCTCCCATTGGCATCACGTTAGGATAGCCATTCATCAAATGTCAAGGCCGTTGACAATTGACAGAATCTCGCCTTAGCTTTGGACTAAGACAGCATGGAGCGTGCGGTGGAGGCCGCTCAGTGCACAGGAGGAGATTGCCATGGACAGCCAGGCCTTCGAGGCGCTCAGTGCGGATACATTGCCGGTTCGACTGGGCGGAAATGCTGCCCTCACGGACCGGATAGGCGAGGATTCATCTCGGTGGACCATCAGGGAAGTCGGCGACGGCAATCTCAATCTGGTCTTCATCGTGACGGGCGAAAAGGGCGCAGTCATCGTCAAGCAGGCGCTACCCTATGTGCGCCTCGTCGGAGAGAGCTGGCCGCTGCCGCTCAAGCGTTCGTTCTTCGAGTATCATGCACTGACGCGTCAGGTGCAGCGCGATCCGGGCATGGTGCCGGAAGTCTTTTTCTTCGACGAGACCCAGGCGATCATCGTCATGGAGTTTCTGACGCCGCACGTCATCCTTCGGCGGGCTCTGATAGAAGGAAGAGCGCTACCGAGAGTGGGGCGCGATCTCGGCCTGTTTGTTGCCCGCACGCTGTTTCGCGGCTCGGACCTGTCCATGGTGACCCGTGAGAAGAAGGCGGATGTCGCACTGTTCTGCGACAATGTCGAGCTCTGCGACATTACGGAAAACCTCGTCTTCTCCGATCCCTATTTCGAAGCGACGCTCAACCGCCATACCACACCACAGCTCGATCCGCTCGTGGCTGAACTGCGATCCGACCGTGACCTCAAGGTAGAGGCGCAGCGCTTGAAGCACATCTTCTCGGCCAAGGCCGAAACGCTCTGCCATGGCGACCTGCATACGGGCTCCGTTATGGTCACGGAACACGAGACGCGCGTCATCGACCCGGAGTTCGCCTTTTACGGCCCGATCAGCTTCGACGTCGGCATGTTGATCGCCAATTTCTGGATGAGCTATTTCTCGCAGGCGGGCCATGAGACCACACCTGGCGCCCGCGACGACATGCGCCTTTACTTGCTCGAGACGATCGAAACGCTGTGGGACACATTCCGCAGCGAATTTGCCAATCTCTGGCGTACCGAGCGCCGGGGCATCCTTTATCAGGCGAGCCTGTTCGAAGATCGACGGGATCCGCTTGCTGCCGAGCAGGCATTGAACACCGTCATCGATGAAATCTGGTCCGAAATGCTCGGTTTCGCCGGCATCGAGATTCACCGCCGTATCCTCGGCCTGGCCCACAATGCCGATTTCGAAACCATCGCCGACCCCGAACACCGCGCATCCTGTGAAAGCAAGGCGCTGAAGCTCGGGCGTCACCTCGCCGTCAACCGGCAGCGCATTCACAGTCTCCGGGACATCAGGGCGACCGTGGAGCGACTTGAAAAGGAGATTCTCGCGTGAAAGTCGGAGAACGCCACTACCATACCATCTGGATCAACGAAGACGGTCGCTCGGTCGACATTATCGACCAGCGCTGGCTGCCGCACGAATTCCGTATCGTGACCTTGAAGAGCGTCAACGACGTTGCAGTCGCGATCCGCGACATGTGGGTGCGCGGGGCGCCCCTGATTGGTGTGACCGCCGCCTATGGCGTTGCAATCGCCATGGCAAAGGACCCATCGAACGCGCATCTCGATGCCGTCTGGGAGGAGTTGAACGAGACCCGCCCGACAGCAATAAACCTGCGCTGGGCACTGAATGCCATGCGCGCGCACCTCGCCGATCTGCCGGCGGACGATCGTGCCGAGGCTGCCTACAAGCGCGCCGCCGAGATCGCCGAGGAGGATGTTGAACTAAACCGCTCCATCGGCGCCAATGGTCTCGAGGTGATCCGGCAGATCGCCTCGACGAAGAAACCGGGTGAACCGGTCCGCATCCTCACGCATTGCAATGCCGGATGGCTCGCGACGGTCGATTACGGCACCGCCACCGCGCCCATCTACATGGCCGTCGAAGCCGGCATTCCCGTTCATGTCTATGTCGATGAAACGCGGCCGCGGAACCAGGGGGCCTATCTCACAGCCTGGGAGATGAACGGACATGGCGTGCCACATACGCTGATCGTCGACAATGCCGGCGGGCACCTGATGCAGCACGGCGACATCGACATGGTGATCGTGGGAACCGATCGGACCACCGCAAACGGCGACGTCTGCAACAAGATTGGCACCTATCTCAAGGCGCTCGCAGCCCGCGACAACGGCGTACCGTTTTATGTGGCACTGCCTTCGCCGACCATCGACTGGACGGTGCATGACGGTTTGAAGGAGATACCGATCGAGGAACGCGCCGCCGATGAGGTGAGCTTCGTCCAGGGGCGCGCAACGGACGGCTCAATTGCAACCGTGCGCATCTCGCCGGAGGGAAGCCCTGCCGCCAACCCTGCTTTCGACGTTACGCCTGCGCGCCTGATCACCGGCCTCATTACCGAGCGCGGTGTCGCTGCGGCGTCGCCCGAGGGTCTGAAGGCCCTTTTTCCGGAACGGAGCTGAGACTATGAGCCTGCTCAACGAAAAATCCACCGAAGAGATCGCACTCGGCATCCGGCGTCGCGTGTTCTTTCACACGATGAAGCACAATGGTGGCTATCTCAGCCAGGCCTGCTCGGCAGCCGAAAGCCTGGCCCTGCTCTATAACGAACTTTTGCGACTCGGCGAACCAACGCTGCCCAAGGTTCCATTGCCGTTCCGCGGCGTTCCCTCGGCCAACAACCCGGATTCCTTCACCGGCGCCGGCTATCATGGTCCAATCGGCCCGGAATATGACCGTTTCTTCATCTCACCCGCTCATTATGCACTCGTGATCTATTCGGCGCTGATCGAGACGGGCCGCATGGACGAACATGCGCTCGACCACTTCAACAAGGACGGCGGTTCGGTCGAGATGATCGGTGCCGAGCATAGCCCCGGCATGGAAGTGACAACCGGGTCCCTCGCCCAGGGCCTCTCCATGGCATCGGGTGTCGCCTGGGCGCGGCTCCGGAGAAAGGAACCTGGCCAAGTCTGGGTCTACATGTCCGACGGCGAATTCCAGGAGGGACAGACCTGGGAATGCTTGGCGGCGATGAGTTACCATCAGATCCACAATATTCGCGTCGTCGTCGACGTGAACCGGCAGCAATGCGACGGCGCCATGTCATCGGTGCTCGATCTTGGCGATCTTGCAGCCCGTGTCAGATCATTCGGCGTGACATGCCGCTCGGTCAACGGCCATGACCTTGATGCCCTCCGGAACGCAGCAAGCAGTGCCGAGCCGGGCAAGCCGCTCGTCATACTTGCCAATACCTCCCCGTATCAGGGCATGGATTTCCTGAAGAAACGCTTCCCGCGGCTGCACTACGTCCGCTTCAAGAGCGTCGAGGAAAGACAGGAAATGCGGGTCGCACTTGCCGCCGAACTCGGCATCGATCTTAACGCGATGGAGGGGGCCTGATCATGGTCGAAATCGTCAACCGACCCTATGCCAGGGCTTTCGAAGCTTTCGCCACGACGCGCCCTGAAGTGCTCTGCCTGTCTGCCGACCTCACTTCCTCCTGCGAGGTCGATGGTTTTCGGGACCGTCATCCCGAGCAGTTTCTGTCGCTGGGCATGGCCGAGCAGAACATGCTCTCCTTTGCCGGCGGTCTCGCCATGCAGGGATACCGCCCCTTTATCCATACGTTCTCGGTCTTCCTGTATCGCCGGCCTTACGACCAGCTGATCAACTCCATCGCCTATTCCAACCGGAAGGTCCGCCTGATCGGCTTCCTGCCCGGCATCACCACGCCCGGCGGCATCACCCACCAGGCGATCGAAGACATAGCCATCCTGCGCGCCGTGCCGAACATGACGATTCTCGAAACGGGTGATGCGACGGAAGTGGAGACCGTGCTCGAGGTAGCCGACAGCATCGACGGGCCCGTCTATGTTCGCATCCTGCGTGGCGAGGTGCCGCGGCTGTTCTCGACGCCGTTTGAGTTCAACAAACTGCGCACACTATCGAAAGGTGACGACATTCTCGTAGTCTCCTGCGGCGTTTGCACGGAGGAAGCCCTGCGTGCCACGGGGCCGCTGATGGCGCGCGGCGTCGGCGTTCACCATCTGCACGGTTCCACGCTAAAGCCCTTCGACCGTGAAGGCCTGATCGAAGCAGCGCTCGGCAAAAAGGGCATCATTACGCTGGAGAACCACACGATCATCGGGGGCCTCGGCTCCCTGGTGGCGGAAATCCTGGCCGAGGAAGGGCTTGGGATCCGTCTCAAGCGTCTCGGTCTCAAGGATACCTTCGCCCACGGCGCGTCAAAACCCTATCTCATGAAGAAATACGGGCTCGATGCCGGTGCGCTCGTAGCCGCTGTCGGGGAACTCGCCGGCCAGTTACTTGATATCGGAGAGGATGAGCTCGCGGAAGTTCGCCTCGATCACGTCCATTCGGCCCAGAAGGCGGAGGCGCTCTGATGGCTCCGCGCTTCAGCGTCACCTATTTCGTTCGTGCAAGTGATGCAGAGGAGGCGAAACAACGCGCCCTCGACATCGCGCTGGAACAGACAGTGGAGATCCCTCGAAGCTGCGTTCCGAAGGGCTATGTCGAGGATGAGATACTCGGCAGGCTGGAGACCTTGGAGAAAGACCCAGCCGGCAGGCCGGGATATCTCGCAGACATCTCTTATTCGGAGGATGATGTTGGCGGTGATTTCCTGCAATTCCTCAACATTATCTTCGGCAACAGTTCGATCAAGCCGGGCCTAAAGGTCGAAGACATTACGCTGTCACCGGGCATCCTCGCCTTGTGCAAGGGACCTCGCCACGGCATTGCGGGGCTGCGCACGAAGGCTGGCATAGGCAAAACTCCCCTACTCATGTCGGCCATCAAGCCCGTCGGCCTGTCGACTTCCGAACTGGCTCGTCTGGCCCATGACTTTGCGCTGGGCGGAATGCACTTCGTCAAGGACGATCACGGGCTTGTCGACCAGAAGACGTCGCCGTTCGAGGAGCGGCTCCGGGCCTGCGTCGAGGCTGTCGGTGAGGCGAATTCCAAGACGGGCGGCCGCACAAGCTTTGTCCCGAATGTCACCGGTCCTGCGACATTGATCGTCGAGCGTGCAATGATGGCACGAGAGGCCGGCGCGGGCGCCGTGATGATTGCTCCAGCCATGGCCGGCTACGACATCATCCGATCCCTGGCCGCGGATCCGGATTTCTCGCTGCCGATCATCTCCCACCCGGCGTTTTCCGGCGCCAACGTTGTCTCGCCCGATTGCGGTTTTTCGCATCGCAGCTTCTTCGGCACCTTGCATAGGCTGATGGGCGCCGACGCGGTCATCTATCCGAACTTCGGCGGCCGGTTCGGTTTCACCCGGGACGAGTGCCTGTCGATCGCCAAAGCCTGTGGGGACGACATCGGAGGGCCGAAGGCGATCGTTGCTGCTCCTGGTGGCGGCATGACGTTCAGCCGAGTGCCGGAAATGCGAGAGGCCTACGATAACGATGTCATGTACCTGATCGGCGGCGCGCTGCTTCAGGAAGCGAACCTGGTCGACGCCTGCCGACGCCTCGTCACAGCTGTGTACTCTTGAAGCACCGCGACGTGGGACATGGGACGATCACAACTGTGGTCATCCCATGTTCCCGAAGTCGAAAGCATTGCTACTCGATCCGGTTATCCGCGGTAATCGCTGTGGGCAAGATACTGTTCAAGCCTGGCTCTACGGCTGCCAATCCCTCATCTTCAGCACGTTTCCTCCGAGTTTCTGAAACGCCCGCTGGCGACAGGAGAACACGATAATCTGCTGGTCCCGAGACTGCCTGTGGAGTGCGTCGAACATCTTCTCGATGCGGTCGTCATCCGAGTACACCAGCGCATCATCGAGGATAACGGGCGCGGGCCGGCCGTCACGTGCGAGAAGCCGAGCAAACGCCAGCCGCGTCAGCACGGACAGCTGCTCCCGCATTCCGCCGCTCAGGCGATCGACATCCTCTTCCTGCCCATTCCGCAGGATGGTCTGGGGTAGAAGCGTCTTGTCATCGAAGGTGATTGAAACGTCGTCGAAGAGCAGTCTCAGCAGCGGTCCGAGCTCAGCCATGACAGGTTTGAGGTAGAGCTCTCGAGCCTCGGACCTGGCATTTTCCAAGGCGGTGGTCACACGCTGGAGGACAGCCACCTCCTTCTCGAATGCCGCCACCCGCGCAATCGCCGCAGTGAGTGCCTCCGAGGTCTCCCGCCACTTCTCTTCTACGGCTTCGTCGGATTGAGCCCGGATCTCTGCGTTCAGGCCGGCCATGGTCACCCGCAGCGTATTGATCTCCTTGTCGACTGCTGTTTCGATCGAGCGAGCACGCGTCAGCGCCGCCTCGATCGACGCGAGATCACCGGCATCTTCACCCAGTTTCCGGACATGTGCCTCCGCCTCAGAAAGCGATTGGTCCAGATCGGCTAGCGTGGCCGACAAAAAGCGCTCGCGCTGAGCACGCTCTTCTTCCGGCCCGAGGACCACAGCCAATTGTACTTGATCGGAAATCAGAGACGCCAATCGCGTCTCCGCGGCGACGAAGGCGTCGTCGGCACGAGACTGGTCTGGCTCTACCTCACGGAGGGCGAGACGCGCCTGCTTGCGGCGTTCTTCGGCGTGTGCCAGCGCGGTGCGAAGCAGCGCCGGATCCTCATCCAGGTCGAGACCCTCGAGGCTGGTCGTGCTACCTGCTTCGACTTCCTCTCTGAGTTTCGCCAGGCCCTCTGGAGCAATGAAGGACAGCCGGTCTCTCAATCCCCGTAGGTCAGCATCGGCCAGCTGTGCCCTTGCCTGCCTCTCTCGCGCGGCAGAGAGGCTATCGACGCGCATTGACGCAAGAAGGGCGGTTCTTGCCGCTTCTGCCTGCCCCAGCCCGGTGTCGCTCCGACTAGGGCGGTTCGAGCGCAAGGTGATTGTCCCAATTCCTGTGACTTCAAGCCGAGCATGTCCGTCGTAGGTCCGATCTTCGCCATCTACCAAGGGCTTGCCGTCGAGGGTCACCGTTCCGGCTGTATCGGCTTCGTAGTGGATTGAGACTGACGGGCGAGCGGCCTCATCGATGGCACGCAGCTTGGCGATTTCGACTTCGCATGCTTGCAGTTCCTCGATGTACTTTGTCGGGATTTGCAGAACTGCGAGTTGAGCCTCACCCTCTTCAATGCTCTGACGGAGCTTCTCCGCCTCGGCCAATCGCTGCTTCAAGTCAGCCAGGCGTTTGTGCGCCTCGTGTGCCTTTGTTGCCGCGTCGAAGCGGGTTAGCCGCTCGCGGAGCTCCTGCTCCTCAGCCTCTGCGAGGTCCACGTTCTCACGTGCCTTTTCGATCGCATCGGCCACCTGCCGGCGCCGCTTTATCGCTTCAGCCCTATTGTTCTCTGCAGAAGCTACATGTTCTTGCAGAAGGACTGCTTTCTCCCGAGCTTCGGTAAACGCCTTGAATTCCCGCTCTGCCGCGTTTCGCCTTTCGCGGACAAGCTTCAGTTCCGCTTCTGCCGTTTTCAGTTTCTCGTTCTGCGCCTTGGCGGCATCGAACCTGCTTTGGGCCGTCTGAATCGCCGCCCTGCGCTCTTCTCTTTCTGCAGGACTGTCGAGTTCGACAAGTCTCGCCGCTGCGTTCGCGCGTTGGTCCAGCGCTTGGCGCAATCGGGTTACCTCGGCTGCCAGCCGCGCCTCATCCGCGACGAGCCGATCTCGTTCCTCGATCACAGCTGCATAGCGACCGCCAGCCTTTGGTCTGCCGGTGGCCGTGACCATGTCTGACAGGGCTTCTTTCGCGGCCACCATGATGTCGGCCATCCGGCGCCCGCCGGTTACTGCCTCCACCTCGCCCTGGACGGATTCGAGTAGGCTTTGGCGGACTTGCTTTTCCCCCTCCTCCTCGGTGCGGCTTCGCTTTTCAATGCCGGTGATACCTTGGCGCACCCAGAGGAGGCCTGCAGGTCCGGAGGTCCCTCCCCTGATCAAGCTGCTGATGAAGTTCTCTGCCTCATCTGCCTGGGCGACGAGACGGCCGGATCCAAGATCCACCACACGTGCCGACCGCCCACCATAATATTGCTTGGTAATTCGGAAGCTGCCCTCGCCGGTCGTAATATCGGCCTCGACCAACGGGTTCCCACCACTATAGGGGCGCAGTCCCTGAACATCACCCGGGGTGCCGGAATGAGGTTGGAAGAAAAGTGCATGCAGGGCTTCAAAGCTCGTAGATTTGCCGAACTCATTGGCGGCGCATAGCACGTTCACGCCATCTCCAATGCCTTCGATGGCAACGCCGCGGCCGGCGAACCGTTTGACGTTGAAGAGACGCAGGGCCGAGATCTTCATGGCGTAATCGCCTGTGTATAGGAGTAGAGGCGCACCAAGGCCGCTCGCGCGATCTCACGCTCAGACAGGGGTCGACGTTCGTCCGTAGACTCGGCAAGGAGAGCATTGGCAGCTTCGCGGAGGGCGCCGCCGCGATCGATCTGGTCCAGGTCTTCCAGCTCGCATTCTGTGACCAACCCATCCTGGTCCAGCTCCAGAAAAGCGAAGTCCGGGACTGCCCTTTGGATGGCGGCCACAAGCTCAGCACGCGCCGCAAGGCGAGCATGCCCAGTTGCCACCACCCGGATCAGCGAGTTCCTACGTTCCCTTAAAGCCGGAAGAAGAGAATTGAGAGCAACCTCTGGGGCATCACCTTGAAGCAAATGAAGATCCAGGTCACGCCAAGCGAACGTTGCCGTGGGCAAGGCCTGGATTTCGGGTAGCATCGAGGGACCGGCAATCGTCACCAGGAGCGCCGTGCCTGGCGCATCATGCTTGAAACGGTCCGGCTCAGGCGTCCCGCAATAATGAGTTCGCGGATCCACACTCACCATGCCGTGCCAATCGCCGAGTGCAAGATAGTCAAGCCCCGCGCGTCTTGCCCGGTCTGGTGCAATGACCTCGGACGCGGCACCCTCTTCTGAAAAACTGCGAATGGCTCCATGGGCAAGCCCAATTCGCAGCGTCCCGTCGGATGTGGCTTGACCATCCATCCATTCCGTCAGGTCTCGGCCGGGGCGACGGGTTGTGCAGGGTGCGGGGAACAGGACGACACCGCTCGCCAGTTCGATCGGCTGAGGCTCGACCGCGAGCACAACGTTTTCAGGTGCTTCTGCCCTTAACGTCATCCAGAGCTGGGAGGCCTGCAGGGAGTCATGATTACCCGGCAAGATGACCCATCTAATCGCTGGATCATGCGCCATCTCGGCAAACGCCTGCCGTCGCACATGGGGAGCCGGAGTCTCGGTATCGAAGGTGTCTCCGGCGAGCAGCACCGTTGTCGAGTTTTGCTCGCGAGCGTGTGCAGCCAGCCGATTGATCACGTGGTGCCTTGCTTCGCGTAAGCGGCTGGGCAAGTCACCCTCGAAGTTGCCGAAACGCTTTCCGAGATGAAGATCGCTGGAATGGATGAATCGAAACATGGGCACCGAATTTAAATGAATGTGTACAGGACTTTACGCGTCCCGCAGACAATCTGCCATAAGTTGTTCGATCGTCTGCAATCCATGCCAAAACCCTTTAGCATGCAGCGGAGTACCATTATAGGCTGTTACGGAATGGGTGTGGGCCCGCGACGACTGGGGTCGAGAAATGAAACTACTTATCGCTTGGATAACCCCATTCCTGGCATGCGCTTTGACAGCTAGCTCCTGCTATGCGGAAGATCCACGACAGGTGCCTGCGCCGATTGAGTGGATTCCTGCAACCATTGGAGCTGCCCATGTTCGGGTTCCACTGGTCCCTGGGCTGCTCGTCACAACTGCGAATCACGAGAATAGCCTGCATCTGTCAAAGGGACTTTCCCAAGAAAACGGGGAGACCAGCGAGCGCCTCCGCTCGATAGCAACGACGGGACGAGGCCTGCAATTGTTCACTCTGACATTGATGATCGACAATGCTTGCGCGTCTGGCGCTGCCCTACCTCTATGTCGATACGCTTTTGTACCTTCAGCGAGCAAAGCCCGCGTAAGCTGGTTAAGCCTCACCCACCATTCAGATCTCGCAGCCGCTTTTTCGAGGCTGAAACTGTCAGAGTCTGAAAAGATAGCCCAGGTTTCCGCAGGAGCATTATCGCTAAAAGTCACTCTTCTCCAGAACGTTCAAGGTCATCCTTATGGATGTCCTGCTGATGGCAAGTTTGGGCATTGCCGTATGTACATGAAGGTCGGAGATAATGTCTTGGCGACGATGATGGTCTGGCGAAAAGAGAATCTATCTGACCTGACCCCGTACAAGCAAATTGCCGAAACCATGGGGAAGACAATCACTCAGTTGATGGAGAACTAGTTCCAGAGCGGATCAAAGGCCATGTGAAAGCCTCAACGTTCCCAGAATAGAGCGAGGCTATATCACTCCCCAGGCCCGAAACCTCCCCCTGCCCGTCATCTCGCGAAGACCGAGTTCCTGAACGATCCGCCGCGCGCCTTGCGGCGTCACCTCGAGCGTCTTTGCCACCATGCCGGCGGAGACCAGCGGCCGTGCCATGACAAGGTCGACAAGCTCCGGCAAACGAGATGACGTCCGCCGTCCCTCCAGCTTGCGCATCATCATCTGCCGCGCCAGCACCAGCCGGTCATGCTCCTTCAGCCCCGTCTCGGCGGCAATCGTCAGCGCCCTTGATATCGCCAGTAATCGCGTCTCGCGATCACGATGCCGGCGCCGATCGACGGGAATGGCTTTCAGCCCAAGATTGATCGCCGCGAGATGGGTGCCGGTGGTAACGCCGCCCTCGCGCAGGACCGACGCGGCCAGTAACCGACCGAGCCAGGGCGCATGCTGGAGCACGGCGATCTCGTTCCAGGCATCGAGCGCCACGATGGCCTGCAAGACAGGCGGCAGATCCTGGGCGCGCGCCAACACGGCCTGCCACTCCGCGAGCCGCTCGTCCTCATCCCAGTCGAGATCGTAGACCAAGGGATCCTTTTCCGGAGCGTTTTTGGCGCGCGCCGGCTTCTTCGCCTCTTCGATCGCGGCTTCCGACCGGGCGAGCACCACATCGATCGCGGCAAACGCATCACCCAGATCATCGATGTCGGGATCCTCCCCTACCCGGGCAGGATCGTCGCTCACCTCAACATTCCTATCGAGCACCCCCTCCCCGTCTCCACCCGATAATGCTGCAGGCCACGCCTGCCCGCGCAGGGAGGCGAGGCCTTGAGCAGAGAGAGCCCAGGCGGGGGGATGGGCGGCGATGCGACGGCGGGTTTTCAGGATGTCGCGGGCGATGGTGAGTTCGTGGGTGGGGGCACGGATGTCGCGGAGTGCATCATGCAGGACGAGGTCTTCGAGATGGACGAGTTCACCGTCGACCCAGAGCGAGGCATGCGCGTCGAGGAAGTGCGATCGCTCAAGAAAGCCCTCACCGACAGGAGAACGGGCAATGCGCTCGTCAAGACGGGCAAGCGCGACCGCGGCCTCGGAAATCGGCCGCAGCAGGCTCTGAATGGGCAATTTCGCGAGATCGTAAGACATTGAATTTATGGTAAATGATCCGTTAAGAGAAAGCTACACCCTACTTACAGTTCCGTACATTATACAAATGAGCCCGGGGGCGCTGACCCCCGATAAGTAACCCTTATCGGAGCTGATTGACTTGACGCGGTTGAAGGCTTAGATTCCCGGCAAATCACGGTGGGAAAGACACTTGGACGCGCGGGCTTGAGGGTGAACGAGAGAGTAAAGAACAGCTCAATCGCTGCGAACGGTCGCCTTGTGACGCTGGCTTCTCGCGAGCTCCACAAAACGACGCTTTACCTCTTCGAACAAGGCCGGTGGCAATGGCCCGTGATATCCGCTCTCGCTGTCAACAGGGCGAACGTCAGGCCCCGGCCAGACGAAGCGATTGCTTTCAGTCAGTACAATCCACGACCGTTCGTCGTCGAGACCAAGGCGGCGCTTGGTAGCCGGCGGGATTTCGATTGCATCGTGGGGATCAGACGGCGGCGAATGCGTTATCGGCAGGACACGTACTGCAGGTGTCCCGTCCTCAAGCATTGCAACAATGGCCAGCACGACAGCGGGGCGGTCCTTGTCACCCTCTTCCCGTCCGTCCAGATGCTGCCAGTGCCAGAGATAGGAATAGCGAAAGACCCAGCCGACCTTGGGTTCAATCGGCAGCATTCTTGTCCATCAGCAGTTCGGTATTGAGATGATCCAAGCCAGGCTCCATCGTCGAAGCCTCGATCGCGTCGAGCTCGTCGTCACTGATCGCAGCTGTCAGATCGACCCGCCGATCGCGCTTGGCCAGGCGGACGTAATCTTCATAGGCCATGAGCACCGTGCGCGGCCGGCCGTTCTTGGTAATGATGACCGGCTCTCGCACGGCCGCATCCTGGTAGGCGCCAAAATTCTTCGAAACGGCAGCTGCCGTCACAATCGACGTCATGGTAGATCTCCTTTGTTCCGGAATATACGGGCTTTCCGGAACTTTTGCAAACCTGCTGATTCCCCGGGGATCAAACCATGATGCGAAAGCCGGCGATATCACTGTCGGCTAACGAGTTGGTGTCGCGGCGTTTGGAAGAACTGGACACTATCGCCGCCGTTCTTCCATTGGAACGCCGCGACGAACTGGCCGAACTTCTTACGGATCAGGATGTCGAGACACTTCGGCATCTGGTCAATGAGGGCATGGGCGCCAACACCTTGCGTGCCCTGACCTCTGATCTCGCATATCTGCAGGCATGGGCGCTGGCGGCCACGGGCCGGTCACTCCCCTGGCCCGCGCCCGAGGCTCTCCTGCTGAAGTTTGTCGCCCATCACCTTTGGGATCCTGAGAAACGCCTGACAGATCCGGGCCACGGTATGCCTACCGACATCGAAGACAAGCTACGGCTCCAGGGTTTTCTGCGGAAGACGGGGCCGCATGCCCCGGATACGGTTCGCCGTCGCCTGGCCACCTGGTCGACGTTGACCAAATGGCGCGGACTGGTTGGCGCCTTCGCCTCCCCTGCTCTCAAGTCGGCGATAAGACTGGCAGTACGAGCAACCCCGCGCCCTAAACGGCGCAAGAGCGCCAAGGCGGTGACAGGCGATGTCCTGTCCAAGTTGATTGGCACATGCCGGTCCAACAGCCTGCGCGATATCCGAGACAAGGCGATCCTGATGGTTGCTTTCGCGTCCGGTGGTCGGCGCCGCAGCGAAGTTGCCGGACTGCGCAAGGAGCAGTTGGTCATGGAAGCACCCATCCCTGTCGAAGGGTCGCCTCCCCTGCCCTCCTTGTCCATCCATCTCGGTCGCACCAAGACCAGCGGCGCTGACAATCAGGAAATCGTCTATCTCACGGGCCGGCCTGTCGAAGCGCTGAATGCCTGGCTCGCGCTTGCCAGGATCGAAAGCGGCAGTGTGTTTCGGGCGATTGATCGCTGGGGCAATGTTTCCAAGCGTTCGCTGGATCCGAAGGCAATCAACGACATCGTCAAGCAGCGTGCAGATATGGCTGGTCTCGATCCTGCGGAGTATTCAGCGCATGGCCTGCGCTCCGGCTACTTAACCGAAGCGGCCAATCGCGGCATCCCCCTACCCGAAGCTATGGAACAATCCCGGCATCGATCCGTCCAACAGGCATCCGAATACTACAACAGCGCAACGAGACGGAGTGGCAGAGCAGCCAGGCTTCTCTAGGTCGGTAATGAGCTCCCTAAGGGACACGCACCGGACATCTCCGTTGGGCATGCGAGGTGAAGCTCGCTGATGGGAAATTTGATGCCAGAAGGAATTGGAATAGCTCTTTCGCGACGGTACTATCAGACAGTGGTCGCTCCGATATTGCGAGACCATTACCCTGCAATGCAGCACGCGGCATGCAGGATCGGCCTTGGTTCGGAAGTGCTGGGTTTCGACACTGAGACGTCGGCCGACCATGACTACGGCCCGTCTGTACAAATTTTCGTGCCCGAAGCTGAATTCGCAACCTCCGCAGGCGATATCATGACCACCCTCGACCGCCACCTGCCAACCAGCTTCGAGGACAGGACCGTTCGCTATCCAAGCTACGTACGAGCGCCAGCCGATGGCCGCGCCTCTGGAATGCAAGGATCAGACCACGGCGTCGAGCTCTATACCGTGCCCGCCTGGTGCGAACGCTATCTCGGCCGTCAGTTTGCCGAAGATCTGGCCGCGAGGGATTGGCTGTCCTATTCGGAGCAGCACTTCTTGACGGTAACGGCAGGTGCTGTGTTTCAGGACGATTTTGGAGAGGTGACTGCGCTTCGAAATAGGCTCTCGTACTTTCCAAGAGATGTTTGGCTCTACAAACTGGCAGCTCAATGGGGCCGAATTGCTGAGGAACGTGCCTATATCGGTCGGACGGGCGACGTTGGTGACGAGCTCGGCTCTCGTGTGATTGCCACGCGTATGGCCGGAAACCTGATGAGGCTCGCTCTACTGGTCGAGCGCCGATACGCGCCTTACCCGAAATGGTTTGGCACTGCCTTCTCCAGGCTGGAATGCGCGCCGGAGCTGGGGCCGATTTTGCTGAAGATCATGACAGCCCCAGACTGGCGTGAAAGAGAGGCCGCAATCAAGCTTGCGTGTGAATTCGTCGCTGAACTGCAGATGATGAAGGAGGTGCCTGGGGCGACAGCCCCTGTGCAGGGCTCGCTGCACAATCGGCCATTCCAGTTTGTGGACTCCCTGAAGATCTTCGAAGGACTTCGTGCCGCGATCAATGACCAGGAGCTACGTCAGTTGCCTGAGTTCGGCGGGGTGGATCAGTACCTATCCAGCAATTTCGTTCTAGCCGTGCCCGGCTTTTCAGAGGCAACCTTGACGGCGCTTTGGCAGCATCAATGACTGCCATCGGCCGAGGCTGTGTAAAAACTCAATCCTGATGTAGAATCACCTCGTCGATCGGAGGTGGCAATGTCCGGCTATATCGAAGGCATCAGTCGTGATCAGGTTACGCTGTTTCCAGATCGTCTTGAGGATTGGATCGATGAGGATCATCCAGTTCGAGTGATCAACGCATTCGTCGACGCCATGGACCTTGCGGAAGCTGGTTTCGCCCGGATGTCGCCCGCGCAAACCGGACGCCTGTCAACGGCGGAGTAAAAGCCGGCCACGTGGCGGAGCAAAAGTCGGCCACTATGGCGCCGGCCTGAGACCGCCGGGAGGGCGTAGCTCGAGCGGGGGTCTGAGGCCGGCGCGGCATTTTTTCAGGAGCGTTTCAACCGGCCTTTCGGGCGCGGCTTTGAGCGAGACGATAGCTGTCGCCGTTCATCTCGAGGATGTCGACATGGTGGGTGATGCGATCGAGCAGTGCGCCGGTCAAACGTTCGGATCCCAGGGTTTCCGTCCATTCATCAAACGGGAGATTGCTAATGATCACAGTGGCGCCGCGCTCGTAGCGTTGCGAGATCAGCTCGAACAGCAATTCGGCGCCGGTCTTGGACAGCGGCACGAAGCCCAGTTCATCGATGATCAGCAGCTTGTAGGCGGTCATCTGCTTCTGGAATCGGAGAAGACGCCGCTCATCACGCGCCTCCATCATCTCGCTGACCAGCGCGGCCGCCGTGGTGAAGCCCACGGACAGGCCCTTCTGGCAAGCTGCCAAGCCAAGGCCGAGCGCGACATGTGTTTTGCCCGTGCCGCTGGGACCGAGCGCAATGACATTCTCCCTCCGCTCGATCCATTCGCATCGTGCCAGTTCCAGCACCTGCATCTTGTTGAGCTTGGGGATGGCGGCGAAGTCGAAGCTGTCGAGGCTTTTGACGATGGGGAATTTCGCCGCCTTGATGCGGCGCTCGACCTTGCGGCGATCGCGTTCGATCATCTCCCGCTCACCAAGTCGGAATAGGTATCCGACATGATCGACGCCCTCGGTGGCGCATAGCCGGGCCAGCTTCTGGTACTCGCGCTGGAAGGTCGGCAGCTTCAGGACCTTGAGATAGTGCGCGAGAAGGATCTCTGGTGCTTCAATACTCATGCCGCTTCTCCCGCATCACACGACAGAAGGCGCATGTACGCCTTTGCCGAGGTCTTCTCGACCGTCGCCCGTGGCAGGTAGGGGTAAATGGACAGGTCCAGTCTCGGCGGCCGACGCTCCACCCGGCACAGGATCAGATGCTTCACTGCATCAAAGCCGATCGCGCCGAGCTGAATGGCCTGCTTCACGGCCGCATGCAGGTCCGCAAGGTCGAAGCTTTCCAGCAGGCGCAGAACCTGCACGTATTCCCGCCGGCCATGCTTTGCCATGCGGCCTTCCATCAGCCGGCGCAGCGTGGCGAACTCCTCCGGCATGTCCCAGCCTTGGAGTGGCGCTGCCTGATCCAGCGCATTGATCTTCTGCTCGATCAGCGGCAGGTAATGGACCGGGTCGAAGATGACGTCTTCGCGCTCCCAGCTTCGGGGATGGCGGGCAATGATCTCGCCGCGGCAGCCGATCACCACTTTGTCGACATAGCCTCTGACCCAGACGTCCTGATGGCCGTATGCGACCGGCACGGAGTAGTCGTTGGTCTTGTAGCGCACCAGTGACTGAGCCGTCACAATAGCACTCGTCTGGTCGCAGGCGTCGAAGGGCGACGCCGGCAAAGGACGCATGGCCGCCAGATCCCGCTGCAATCGTTCTCCGATCGTCTCGCTCGCGCCGCGCAGCTTGTCGCTCTGGCGCTTGCGGCACTGTTCTTCCAGGAAGGCGTTAAACGCATCCCATGTTGGAAACTGCGGGATTGGCATCATGAAGTTGCGCCGGGCATAGCCGACAAGACCCTCGACATTCCCCTTGTCGTTGCCTTTCCCAGGACGGCCATAGCGATCCCGGATCAGATAGTGGGACAGGAAGCCGCTGAACAACGCTGCCCGCTTACGCGTGCCGTCGGGCAGGATCTTCGCCACAAGGCAGCGATCATTGTCATAGACGATCGATTGAGGGACGGCCCCAAAGAACGCGAATGCATGTATGTGGCCATCGACCCAAGCCTCGGCCACCGCAGCCGGATAGGCGCGCACATAGCAGCCGTCGCTATGCGGCAGATCGAGCACGAAGAAGCGGGCCTTCTGCTCGACGCCGCCGATCACCACCATCGCTTCACCGAAATCGGCCTGCGCATGGCCCGGCGGATGCGACAGCGGCACGAAGACTTCCTGGCGGCGCTGATCCCGCTCGCGCATGTAATCCTTGATGATCGTATAGCCGCCGGTGAAGCCACACTCGTCACGCAGCCGATCGAACACACGCTTGGCGGTATGGCGCTGCTTGCGCGGCATCTGCATGTCCGCATCGAGCCACTGGTCGATCGTCGACACAAACGCATCCAGCTTAGGCCGCCGGATCGGTGACCGCCGCTGATAGCCGGGTGGTGTCGAATACGACAACATCTTCGCAACGCTGTCGCGCGAGATGTTGAAATGCTTCGCCGCCTGACGCTGCGTCATCCCTTCGGAAACAGCCAGACGAACCCTTAAATAAAGTTCCACGGTGTAGATCCCCTGTCCCTCCTGCGCTCATTGCAGAAAGGAAATAGGTGGCCGGATTTTACTCCGCCCGCGGCAGCATTATGCCGCCGCTACCGTGGCCGACTTTTGCACCGCCGCTCTCAGGACACGAGGTCGGATCAACTCCTTCGGCGGCGGGGTGAGCACTAGCGGACGGAGCCGACGGGCACGTCTTTGCCGCTCTCGATGCTAACCCAGCGCCCGGTGTCGGACGAAGACTGCCGCTTCACGTAGAGGTAGCTGGTCTCGTTCCAGGCCCTGACGTCAGCTTCAAGATTGTCGAGAACAAAGTCTCCCTGAGCAGTACGTACCGTCAGGATCGCGTGGCCCTCCCCGTCCGGCTTGCGCACCACTGTTATCAGAAGGTCGGAGAGAGAGAAGCCGCGTCGAGCCAGCTCCCTGCGCTTCAGCAGTGCGTAATCCTCGCAGTCTCCTTCAGTGGTTGGATAGGCCCATACCTCCTCCTGGCCGAAGATCTGCTTGTCCGTCCTGGGCGCGATCCTTTTGTTGACGGAACGGTTGACCTCTTCGATGGCCGCCCAGCCCTGCGCCGACAGCTCGGGAGCGGGCGAAGACGAAAGACGGATGCTGCACTCGACCAAGTTCCTTTGGCAGAACTCGTAGTGGCCGATCGGCTGGGATGTTACTCCTCCGATGATCATGCTTTTCCCACCGGATGTCTCCGAGGCCGCAACATTCGCAGAGCCGGCGAGCGCAGAAGCAGCGAGCGCCGAGCCGGCAATTAAAGAGAATCTCATTCGTTCGTCCGCCCCCTGATCCTTAACTGAAAGTTAAGTCCGGGAGATACGGGGGATCAATTTGTGAACTTTTACCCGTCATCTCTGATGTTCACAGAGCGACGAGTATCCTCACGAATCCAGCGGCGAAGTGCTTCGACGACGAAGGAAGCGTCCTCGCCAGCCCCCGCGATAAGAGCGGAGGCCCTGTTCCGTTGCCAGGGTCTGCCGACGAAGTAGAGACCAGGAACCGGAGAGACGCCCTCCTGGTGCAGGAGCCGTCCTTCGGCGTCCACTGCGCCTTCGATCCTTATCCAGTCGAACTCGTCCCGGTAGCCGGTCGCCCAGACCACGGTGCGCGGCGCTTCGCGCGATCCGTCCGCGAAGACGGCATGGCAGCCGTCGACGGAAACCAGCCTAGGCTTCAGCGCGACGCCCTTTCGGATCAGCGTGGCGTCGTCGTTGCCTCGATTGGGAAACGGATCGATCCGGCGCATCCTCCTCCCGATGATGCTATCCGGCTTTGCGCCCAGCAGCCCAAGGCGCTGGAGCCACCACCAGGTACTCCGCCCCAGGATTCGTTCAGGAAAGAGCTTGCGGCCGCGTCCCCTTGCAAGAAGGACTTGGTGGCTGGTGGCAAGAGCCAGCGCGACGTCCCTTCCGCTTGCTCCGTCTCCGACGACCAGGACCGGACCTTCGGCAACCGACCCTGCATTCTGGAAGTCTGCGACGTGCATCTGCCGGATCTCATCGGAAAACCTTTCTGCTATAGATGGTATGCGTGGGATCGAGAACGGACCGGTGGCCACGATAACCGCCGAGGCAGAATAGAGCCTGCCGTCGTCGGAGACGGCCTCCAACGCGCCTTGTTTCCTCCGGAGGGACGAAATCCGCGTCCGGGTTTCGATGCGGTGGCCGCCCATCTTCGCGTATCGGGAAAGATATGCCGCGAACTCGTCCTTCGTGGCGTATCCCTCGGAATCGCCTGGAAGGGGCAGTCCGGGAAGGCTGCTGATGCTCCGTGGCGTGAAGAGGGTCAGTGTTTCGTACCGCTGCCGCCAGCTATCGCCGACCGCGGCAGCGGCGTCTAACAGAAGGTAGTCGACGCCCGCCTTCTTCAGTTCGTTCGCCGCAGCAAGCCCCGCCTGTCCTGCGCCGATGACGAGGACTTCCGTCCGACGGCCTCCGCCGCTGTTGCTAGCGTCCCATGACATGTCTAGGGGCGCATCTGCGAGGAAGCGGTCGCAGCGCCGGGCCGGGCCTCGTCGCCGATGTGGAAGAAGCTGTTTGTGAAGACGCCGAGGACGAATGCGACGAGGATAGCGAGCACGATCCGATTGTTGCGCCGGATGCGGCGCTGCCGCTGTTGCTGATCGTTCGCCACATCAGTCTCCAGACGACTGATCGGATATGGCGCCAGCAGCCGTCCTCTTCCTGGCGCCCTGGAATGGATCAGCAAGCGCCGCTTCGGGCCGGCTGACGGGATACTTGATGCCGGAGATGCTCGCCGCCAGCTTTTCGGGACCTTTCTTCTTCAGAAGCTCCCGGAAGCTGGGGTGCATTCCTCCATCGACATATGCGGCGACGGGAGACGCCTTGCTCTCGGCCAAGGCCGCGTCGACCTTCCGCTTCTCCGCATCGATCTTCGCCATGATCTGCGGGTCCGGCTGCCTGACCGGGATCGGACACGCCGCCAGGGGATCGCGCGGCTCCCCGCCTTCAAAGGCGGTGTTGAACACGTATCGCCGACCACAGACCGAGACCTTCGGCTGCTGCTTGGTGAGCTCGAAAGCGTCGTAGCCTTCCTTCAGCGTTCGCCAGAACGGCAGGTTCTCGTCGCTCCTGTGGAGCGCCATGTTCTCCGGCGTCATCCGAAAAGGATATGCCTGCACCTGGAAGTGGTTTTGTCCCGATGAAAGCGCCTTCGCAACGATGGCGTAGATCTCGCCCACGCCCTGGTCGGTAAGAGCGTAGCAACCCGACGAAGAGCACGCGCCATGCACCATGAGCGCTTCCCCCGTGTAGCCGAGGGCGGACTCCAGCCGGTTTGGATAGCCCAGATTGAAGGAGACGTAGTATTGGGACTTCGGGTTCAGCATCCCCGCGGTGACATGATAGAAGCCCTCCGGCGCCTGACGGTCGCCCTCTCTTGTCTTCGGGCCGAGCCTGCCTGACCACCTGCACATCGGATACGTCTTGAGCAACGCGTATCGGCCGGACCCATCCATCTTCCAGACCTCCAGCTCGCTCTCCTGCTTGAAGATCCTGACGAGTACGGGACTTTCGGTCTTCATGCCCTTCTTCGACATCTCGGTGATCATCCTGCTCGGGATCTGTGGCGGCGCACTGGAGACGCCGTCCAAGGCCATGTCGGCCGCTACGCAACTCGATAGAAGCAGTCCCACGACCGCCATGCCGGCGAACCGACGAGTTGCATGCTGAACGACGGTCTTCCTGCTCCGGATGGTCGCGATCAAGTGCATTTCCTCTGACGTTGGTGGATCTGTTCGCGCTGCGTTTCGGGCCACGGCCCCTTTATGTCGCTCGAAGACCACCGTAGAACATGACGCATCGTCGAGACTGCGCCACACTAAAACCTCTAGCCACTTTAGCTGCAAGGGGAGAAATAGGAGCGGTGCAAGTCGTTCGCAGCCATTACGGATAATCTTGGCTTCTCAATGGCCGATCACTGGGAAAGGACCGCGGTGCTGGATGCAACCTGCCATATCGCTCGCCTCACTGTTGGATGCAGTCGATGGCACACCAAAAGTCCTTGCCAAGCGGAGGCCGTCCATACATGTCACTTGACCGAAAATTAATCGGCTTTGGGGGCAAGGCCGGCAGCCTAGAACCGTCAATCCGAAGATCCTGCTCCGGCACATCGTATTTGACGTGCCTGGACAGAACTCCCGCCGCCTGTTTCATGAGCCCGACCGTGATCCACTCGCCCGGGCAGCGGTGATTCATGTCGTGATCTCCGCCCCCCTGCGGAATGAAGTTGAAGGCGCTGCCGTCCCAATCGCTAAACCGCTCTGGCCGAAACGCCTCAGGTGCATCCCACGTACTGGCGTCGTGGTTCGTCCCGTAAAGGTCCAAAATAACGCGCCGCCCGCTAGGAAACTGGTATCCTCTCCACTCGAGGTCGCGGCGCACCAGCGCCGCGACTGCGGGAAAGAAGGGGTAGAAGCGCCGGACCTCCTGGACGAAGAGTTCTAGGTAAGAACCGTCGTCGCCAGCTTCGAGTTTGCTCCGGCATTCAGGATGGTGATGAAGGGCGTGGGCGACGAAGGTGATATAGACAGCGGCGGCAACGATCGGTCTAATCACGTTGAGGACTTCAACGGCGGCAATATGAGGGCTCAGCAGCTCACCGTTGAGATCCCGGTGCTCTGCGATGACGTAAGCGACCGATTCCACCGGCGCGCGGATTTGCCCCGAACGGATTTGCCCGACGACATTCTCGATCCAGCGATTGGCTCGCTTGCGCGCCCAGCGCGCCCGCCAGTGCTAGGCCCGACTGATCCTGCGGCGTCGAACGGCGCCGTGATCTCCTGCGTCCGCTGTCGAACCTGAGCCTCTGGGAGCGGCACCCCGGCCCACGCACACGCGGCTCGCGTCAGAAGTTCGTGGAGCTCGTCGTATAAGACGATCTCGTCCTTCTGCGCCCATAGGCGAGCACGGGCCTGCCACTCCGCCGCAGTAGTGGCTAGCAGTCCTTCGATCCGCTCGGGTGTCATCAGGGACATGAACATCTGCTTGCGATGCCGGTGGGCCGCGTCGTCCAGCCCTTGCACACCACCTCTTCCGAGCAGCGTTTTCTGGATCCGCCCGATCATGGCGCCATGCCGCATAAATCGGCTTCGGTCGTAGAAAAGTCGGGCCGCATGAGCATAAGCCGGGTCTCGAATAGGTCCGTTCCATACGCACGGCACTGCTTCGAGCTGAACCTGTAGGGATCAGCGAGAAGCGCGAGCGTTGCGTCTGATCGGGCGTCACGGGGGAGTTGCGGCATCAGCGCGCCTTCATCTGATGGAGTTCAGGTCAGCCTTTCGGATTTTCGCCTCTCGGCCGAATACTCTCGAACAGCAGGAGGCCGGCGCCGCTCACGATCCCCACATCGGCGAGATTGAAAGCCGGCCAGTGATAGGTGGCGACGTAGAAATCCAGGAAGTCGGTGACGGCGCCGTGCCGCAGGCGATCAAGGGCGTTGCCGAGCGCGCCGCCGATGATGAGCCCCAGTGCAATCGCCGTCAGCCGGTTCTCGGCACGCTTCAGCCAGATGACGAGGCCGATGACCATAGCCAGCGCGAAAGCCATCAGCAACCAAGGCGACTTGTCGCCGAAAAGCCCGAAGCTTACGCCGGTATTGTGCCCGAGGACCAAGTTGAAGAACTCGGTCATCGGGATCACCCGCGGCGGCCGCATCACGCTGTTGAGGATCCACCACTTGCTGACCTGATCGATCAGGAACCAGGCGACCGCAATGGACAGCCCCAGCCGCAGCATGGAGGCGGATTTATGCGAGGCTGTTTGCGTCTGCACCATCAGAAAATCTCGAGAACCCAGAAGAGGACGATCAGCACGTAAGTCGCATAGGTGCCGACCAGAACGATAACCTGCCAGCGCCGGAAGCCGGGCTCAGAGCCGCCCCAGCGAATAAAGGCGGCGTAGAGCACGGGCATGAGCGCGACGAAGACGAAGCTGACCCAGAACAGATGGAAGTTCTCGATGGAGGTCCCAACCAGCGCCAGGGGCAGGAAGCCTACGGTCACGGCCATGGCGTGATCGCCGATGATGTTAGTAAGCGCCGGCGTGATCTGGCCGGATCGGGCGACGCTCCAGGCGGCGAAAGCTTCCGGCAGAGCCGCCACCGGCGCGGTGATGAAGAGGCCGCCGACGATCGTTGAGATGCCGAGTTCCTTGACAAGGTTCTGGGTCGCAATGACCGTGAAATAGGCACCCAGCGCGAGCACCACCACGCCGGCAACGGCCAGCCAGATCTCGCGCTTCGACCAGTCGGCCTGCTCACCCTCTCCGCGTCCGCGCAGGAACGCTTGGGCGAGGTAGGCGATGTAGGCGGCGAGCAGAAGCCAACCATCGACCGGCTGAAGACCGCGCCAGGCCGAGGGCAGGGTGAGAACGGCGAGCAAGGCGAGGATGCCAAGATAAGGCAGCGCCTGCACGCCCACAGCCGCCGGATCGACACGGAGCAGATGCTTTTGCAGGTGTCTGTCGTGACCGGGATCGTTGGGGAGGTCGCGCTTGCGAGTCGCCAAATAGCCGATAGTGACGAGGGTCGGGATGCCGATCACGGTCGAGCCGAGGACAGCGCCTAGGCCGATGCCGGAGGCGCCCCGGATTGCGCTCGTTATATTGACCCCGACTTCCGGGCTGGCGGTAGCGATGCCGATCAGCGAGCCGCCTGCTGCGGCCGAGATGCCCCATTGCCGGCGCAACTTCTTGAAGGGATCGGCCAAGTGCTCCGACCCCCAGTGCGCGGCGTACACGGCTGCAAGCAGAACCGCTACCCAGATCCAGACACTCATTTCGCCTCAACTTCCGGGTCGTCTTGCGGGTTTGGCGTCATTGCCATTGTGTTCATCCGATGCGGCCGAGCGCGGGAAACGTCTGGAGGAGCCAGATCGCGAAACTGCTGAGATGACCGGTGATCATCGCGACCCCCATGATAACCATGACCCCGCCGGCGACGATCTTCAGAACGCGCCCCGTCCGCCGCATGGATTTCATTCGCGCCATGAACCCGCGCATGAAGAGGGCGGCGAGAATGAAGGGCAGGCCGAGGCCGAGTGAATAGACGGCCAAGAGCGCTGTTCCGGTTCCTACGGTGGCGTTCGCGGCCGACAGCGCCAGGATTGCGCCGAGAACAGGCCCAATGCAGGGGGTCCAGCCAAAGGCAAAAGCAAGGCCGAGAAGATAGCTCGCCAAAGGACCGCCGCCTCTTGGGCCTGAATGAAATCTCACATCGCGCTCGAGCCAGGGTATAGGCACGAGACCGGCGGTGAACAGCCCGAAGACGATGACGATCGCGCCGCCGATCAGATTCGCTTCGTAGAGGTGCATGCGCAGCACCCCGCCCAAGGCTGTTGCACTGGCTCCGAGCAGGACAAAAACGGTGGTGAAGCCGAGTACGAAACAGAGGCTCAAGCCGAGTGTCCGACCCGTCTCCGTCAGGGTCATATCGCTCGCGAGCCTATTCGGGCTGATCGTGCGCCCGGCAACATACGAGATGTAGCCAGGCACAAGCGGCAGCACACAAGGGGAAAGAAAGGAAACGACCCCCGCGGCAAAGGCCGTGGCGATTCCGATGCCGGAAAAGTCCACTACAGCAGCACCTCCGTCAGGCTTTGGCGCCGGTGACCGGAGCGGCTTCCCGCAGGTCCGCCCGTGCATCGCGGATAATCGACCAGGAGGATTGCAGGAACAAACCGGCGATAACGACGGCAACAACCAGATCCGGCCACGGAGAGGCAGTCCACGCCACCAGCCCCGCCGCGACGACAACCGCCGCATTGCCAATGGCATCGTTACGCGAGAACAGCCAAACCGCTCGCACATTGGCGTCGCCGGTCCGGTGAGGCAGCAGCGGAAGAACCGCGACCACATTAACAACGAGTGCAATCACCGCGAACAGTCCCATCAGTTCAGCCTCCGGCTGTTGTTGCACCAGCACGCGATAGGCCGTATTCCCGAGAACCCCAAGACCAAGTGCACCAAGAAACAGACCTTGGATCAAAGCGGAACGGGCGCGCCAAACAAGGCTCCACCCGATCGCGAGGATGCCGAGGAAGGTGATCAGGCCATCGCCCAGGAAGTCGAGGGCATCGGCCTTGAGGGCCTGCGATCCCGAGAGAAAGCCGCCGAACATTTCGACAAGGCCATAGCCGACATTGAGCGCCACGACGATCCAGAGTGCCCGCTTATAGGCCGGGGTGATATGGCTCAGGTCCTTCGGCAGATCGTCGATATCGCCTTCGGCATCGACACTCGGCGCGCCCAAGCGATCGAGCCTATAGCCGATGCCTGTCACGGCACGTTCTACCTCGGGAAGACGGGCACTGGGATCGTCCACGCGCAAGGTCATGATCTGCGTGGCTGTCGAGACCTTCACTTCCTCGACTCCGACCGAGCGCACTGCTTTCTCAATTTTCGCCGCACAGGAGGGGCAGTCCATGCCGGTGACGCGGTAGCGTGCGGTCTCGGCATCGTCCGTTGAAGCTGCTATGTTCATGGCCATCTTCCCTAATTCGAGAGAGAAATATATCATTCGTGACTGATATGTCGAGCCATGTAAAACAAATTGAGCGGGTCGATGCTCCGGCCGCTGCCGTCCGGACCAAGCTGTTCCGGGGACTGGCTGACGCCTCGCGGCTATCAATCCTGGACGCCTTGTGCGCAGGGTCCTTGTCCGTGGGCGAGATCGTCGTGATGACGGGTCTCTCGCAGTCGAACGCGTCGAACCACTTGCGGTGTCTCAGCGAGTGCGGCCTCGTGACGGGCGAGCAGCGAGGCCGTTACGTCCATTACCGACTGAGCGATTCGCGCCTGAAGGATCTGCTCAGACTTGCTGAGGAATTGCTGCGTGAGACGGCCTGTGGCATCGACGCTTGCGGGAACTACAGCGTCCGGTAAAACCGCGCACATCAATGAATCTGGGGTCAGAACAAGAGCTGCTCGAAATCGTACGCTAAGACCGAACGGAGCGGGAACGTCATGCAGCGCGGAGGATTCTTCCAGGAAGTCGCAATGGCCTGAAGCCTTCGGGCATCTGCTGCTCGGTGTCCCAGGAATAGATGCCGGTGAGATTCATGTGCTCCCAGCTGAGTGGCGAGACATGCTTGAGCAATATGTCGGGGATAGTTCGACCACTTTGACGCAGATGGGCTACGGCACGGCTGAGATAAACGGTATTCCAGTGGACGATGGCGCTGACGACAAGGTTGAGGCCCGAGGCACGGAATGCCTGACTTTCGAACGATCGGTCGCGGATTTCGCCGCGCTCATGGAAGAAAACGGCCCGCTTGAGCTTGTGGGCGGATTCTCCTTTGTTAAGACCGGCTTGACATCGCCGGCGAAGTGCCGGGTTGGAATACCATTCGATCATAAACAGGGATCGCTCGATGCGCCCGAGCTCACGCAGGGCTTTCGCCAACTGGCTCGGTTTCGAGGATGCCGCCAGCTTTTTGAGGATCATTGAGGGCGCAACAGAGCGTGTCGTGATTGATGCCGCCAGATGGAGAAGGTCATCCCAGTGTTCCAGAATGAGGGCGGTATTGATCGGCGCGCCGATATGGTTGGCCAGTGCTGGATATGAGTCGGCCTTTTCGAAAGTATGGAACTTCCGGTCCTTGAGATTGCGCAGCCGAGGCGCAAAACGCTTTCCGATCAGAGTGAAGAGGGCAAATACATGATCGCTCGCACCTCCGGTATCGGTAAAGTGCTCCTCGATCTCCAGGATGGTGTCGTGGTCGAACAGGCCGTCGAGAACATAGGCTGCCTCGCTCTCGGTCGGGCTGATCGGCAGAATGCTGAAATAGCCGTACTGATCGGAAAGGTGGCTGTAAAATTTCGAGCCTGGCTCGCTGCCATAATGCAGGTTGATATCACCGCGTTTGGCGGCACGATCACTGGCCCGGAAGAACTGACCATCAGATGATGCGGTCGTCCCTGTTCCCCAGAGCTGGGCGTGGGGATGACGCGCATGGGCGTCGGTCACACATGCCTGCGCTGCGCGATAGGTTTCCGTGCGGGCATGGAACATGCGCATCCATCCGATCTGATGGGCGCTGATCCCCTTGGAGGCTCCGGCCATACGTTTCGGGCCAAGATTGGTGGCGTCCGCGAGCGTGCCGGCGAGCATGGCCGGAATGTTTTGCGGTGAATCGCCCGTTCGAACATGGGTGAACTGGTCGGCAAAGCCGGTCCACTCATGCACGTCTCTTAAGAGATCCGGCACTTCGACAAGCGGATACATTTCGCTGAGTTCGATATTTAGTTCATCGGCTGCAGCGGACACTTCGCTCGCCAGCGGTGTTACAATCAGGGTTCCGGCATCGAGACGGACGCCTTCAAGTTTGCCGTTGCGGGCGCGATGGGCGAGACGTTTCAGATTGAAGTCCAGCAATTGTTGCATTTCGGTGAGCCAAGCCACCCCGTCGCGCTGCACACCGAGCCCAAGCTGGTCAGTTTCCTTCAGCTTGGTAAAAGTAGGGCGGGGCATGAAATTTTCATTTATCGGCCGGAACGCCCTGCTGCCTTCGACCCAGATGTCGGCCGAACGAAGCCGCTCGCGCAACGCTGCCAGTGTTGCAATCTCATAGAGACGGCGATCGGCCTTTGCCTGCCCGAAGATCAGTTTACGCTCCGCCGCGCCGAGATGAGCGATCGGGACACGTTCGGGAAGCACGCGCCTTCCTTCCGCGTAAAGGGATCTGAGTGTTTCGATCGCTGCCAGCAAAGGATCATACCGACGACTTGAATGGAATGTGAAGGTCAGGAGGAACCGGCCTGCATAATTGCGAACATTGGCATATTGCTCAGCTGCAATAAGCAAGGGTGAGGCGTCATTGTCTTCCACCATCGCCGCAAGCGTCGGCTTTGCCTGCACCAAGCGATGCCAGCCGACGTGGCGGTCGAGCGTTTCAATTGCATCTTCATCATTGTCATTGGCGCACTGAAGAGCCGATATCGTGTCGAGAAACAGCCGTAGTGCCTTAGCCGTCTCCATCCGGGTGTTAACATGGCGCTGCTTCTTGCGGTTATTCGCCTGCGAAAACAGCCTGCCGATCAGCTTGATGAACATGGTGACTGCGGCGTCGGTGAGCTTTTGCCCAAGCTTGATGATCTGCGCGATGATCGTCGCGCGCCGCCGACTGGCGTTGAAGTCGGCGGCAAGCCATGCCGGTGTCACATCGCCCTCCCGGACCATCTGCTCCCAGCGACCGGAGTGGATGCGGGCTTGTAGTCGGGGATCGATATCGAGCGCGCGGATGAAAGCGATCCTGTCGGTCAGCGTGACCAGGTTGGTTGCTCCCGGAGCATCTGGCGCAGATCGCAGCCAATGGAATCGCGTCTGTCGTATCTCGGGATCAACCGTCAAAAGATCATCGAGGGATTGGAGCTTTTCGGCTGAAAGGCCCGATATCAGGGCAGCCTCGGCGCGACGGCGGGCTATTACGCGGCCGGCAAAGCCGATCCGCTCTATTGTGTCAGGTGCGGGAAGTAACACCTTCCGCTCCCGCAGCGTGGTGACAATAGCTTGGGCAATAGAATGGCCCTTGTCCGTTGCGGTCGCCGTTTCGACGGCGGATAGTAAGGCGGCGCGCCGGTCCTGTGCTGTTGCTGTTCGTTTTCCAAAATAGGAAAGCAAATGCGCGATATGCTCGCGGCGAGTTTCCTCCCGCCTGGCATAGGAACGGAAACTCTCCGGATCAGCATCCAATTGTTCGGCTATATAATTGAGCATCGCCCTCGGCGGAATTTCGTGCACCATGAGAGCCCGGCCCGGATGCCGCATCATGCAAAGCTGGACAGCAAAGCCGAGCTGGTTATGTTTTCGCCTGCGGACTTCGATCTCCAGCCGGTCCGATGGAGATAGAGTGTAGTGACAGATCAGACTATCCTCATCGGTCGGTACGCCGAACAGCTCCTGTTGATCCTGAATTTTGAGAAACTTCCGCCGCGCCATTTTTTACTCCATACAAACTTGCGTCGATGGTTCCGGGCATGTCCGGAAACGGTCGTTTGAGTACAGGCCTAAATCACCCTGTCCACAAATTATCTTGACTTATTTGTGGACAGGCATCACCTTTCGGACAACCTATTCGGACGAAATTGAACCTTATGCCACGCACCTTTGCCTATGTCCGTGTCTCCACGACCGGACAGACCACCGAAAACCAGATTCAGGAAATCGAAGCGGCCGGCTTCCACGTCGAGCCACGCCGTATAGTCACCGAGACCATCTCGGGCAGCGTCGCCATTGCGCAGCGCCGGGGTTTCTCGCGACTGATGGATAAACTCGAAGCCGGGGACGTGCTCATCGTCACCAAGCTCGATCGGCTCGGCCGAGATGCGATCGATGTCAGTACGACGGTCAGGAAACTGGAGGAGCTGGGCGTGCGGGTCCATTGTCTGGCCCTCGGCGGCGTCGATCTGGCGAGTTCCGCCGGGAAGATGACGATGAGCGTCATCAATGCCGTCGCTCAGTTCGAGCGTGATCTGCTGATCGAACGCACGCAGTCGGGCCTCAAACGAGCCAAGTCGGAAGGCAAGACCCTCGGCCGTCCCGCTCGGCTCAATGAGAAGCAGAAATTGGATGTTCTCTCGGATTTGGCGGGCGGGATGAGCGTTTCCGCACTCGCCAGAAAATTTGACACCAGCCGCCAGACCATCATGCGTGTCAGGATCGAGGGCGACCGCTCCGTTTAAGCCGTGACTTGAGTAGGCACCCGTTTCCCTTTCGCCTCACCCCGCGCAGCAGGACAGTTTTTTCACATCCCTGTCGAAGGTCTGAGCCGCAAGCTTCAAACCTTCGACAGTCGTCAGATATGGAAAGATCGTCTCCGAGAGATCATCGATCGTCAGGCCGCAGCGGATGGCCAAGGCTGCCGTCTGAATGCTGTCAGCACCCTCTGGTGCAAGGATGTGAGCGCCAAGGAGTTTCCGGGTTGACCCGTCGGCGACCAGCTTGATCAGGCCGCGCGTGTCGCGCGCCGCCAGCGCCCGCGGCACATTGTCGAGGGAAAGGACGGAGGTGCGAACCGAATGTCCGGCAGCCCGCACCTGCGCTTCGGTCATGCCGACGCTCGCCACCTGCGGATCGGTAAAGACCACGGCGGGCATTGCGGTGTTGTCGTAACTCAGGCTGTTGCCGTTCAATGCGTTCTTGGCGGCGAGCTTTGCGCCATAGGCGGCCATGTAGACGAACTGATCTTTTCCGGTTACATCGCCGGCGGCATAGACGCCCGCCTTCGAGGTGCGCATGCGATCATCAACGATGATGGCCCCGGCCGGTGTCAGGTCTATACCGGTTTCAGCAAGCCCAAGGGCTTCAGTGTTCGAGCGGCGTCCCGTCGCCACAAGAATCCGCTCGGCAGTCAAGATTTCCGGACGTCCGTCCCGCGCGATGGCGAGGGCAACACCACCATCATCGGTCTTGCGGGCGGACTCGTAGGTAATGCCGCTGACGATTTTAATCCCCTCATCGGCCAGATAGGTGGCAAGCGCAGCGCCGATTTCGGGTTCAGCCTCCGGCAGAAGCCGGCTGCGGAACACGAGTGTCACTTCGACACCGGCCCGTGCGAAAGTCTGGGCAAGCTCCACGCCGATGTAGCCGCCGCCAAGCACTATCATCGAGCGTGGCAGCTCGGTCAGGGCGAGCGCTGTCGTGCTGTCGAGCGGCGATACGTCAGCGATCCCCGGAATCCCCGGCAACGCCGGACGCGCACCGGTGGTGATGATAATTCGCTCGGAGCCGATGTGCTGGCCCGCGACCTGGACACCGCCGTCAACGAGGCGGGCCGGACCTTCGTGGTAGACCACATTGTTGTACTCCGGCAGCAGATCAGCGTATTTCGCCTGTCGCAGACCGGCAACCAAAGCGTCTTTCTGGGCGATCTGAGCGGCCCAATCAACCACGCGCGCGCCGCTTTCGATCCCATCAAACCGGGCAGCCGCATCGTTGGCGTGACGTACAGCCTCCGTGGCCCGGATCAGGGCTTTCGAGGGCACGCAGCCGATGTTGACGCATGTACCGCCGATCGTGCCATGCCCGACAAGAGCCACTTGGGCGCCTAGTTCGGCGGCCGTGATCGCGGCGGAGAAACCGGCCGAGCCAGCTCCGACGACTACAAGATCATAACGGCCGTTGCCTTTGTTGGAAGTTGGAACGTCGCAAGCTTCACACATTCAATTCACCTTTGTTGTCTTGTTATTCATCGAGCAGCAATTGGCATCCGCTGATGAGGCGGAACGCCGACGCCGGTAAAGATAAAGTGCGGACGCCCCAATCGCGGCGAGAGCGATCGGGATCAGCACATAGCCGGCCGCTGCGAACCATGCGGAAAAGCCAAAAGAGCCAGCGGCGACCAAAAGAAATGGCGCGGCGCAACAGATGACGGCGAGAAACCCGACTCCGCCAAGGCCGATGAACTTTCCATCTGTCATGCTGAACCTCCTTACTGCGAAACGCCGGACGGATAGCCAGCATTGGTGGTTGCGGTGATCAGCGCGGCGACATTCGTCTGGCTGTCGTCAAAGCGCACCTTCGCGATCGCCGCGCCGGTCGCCTCCGATACATCAACATCGAGCACGCCTGGAACGTTGCTGAGCGCCCGCTTCACAATCGGGCCGCAGAGTTCGCAGGTGGCATTGGCAACATTCAAGGTTACGGTCTGCTCGGCGGCAAAAGCGTGACCACCCGTCAGCAGGGACGCAGTAAGGGCAATGAGGGGCAGGATTTTCATGAGATTCTCCTTGGGATTAAGCATCGAGGACAAGGCGGGCGGCGTAGGGAAAGCCCACGGCGATAATGATCAAGACAGTTGCGACCCAAAGGCCGATCTTGGCGTTCCGATGGGATGATGGACGCGCGCAGTAGGAACCCTCGGCGCATTCAGCCGCCTTCGGCCTGCGATAGACGAGATAGAAACCGTAGCCGAGGCAGGCGAGCGCGATCGTGATAAACACAGGCTGGTAGGGTTCGAACGCGGTCAAATTGCCGATCCACGCGCCGCTGATGCCAGCGAAGAACAAGGCAAAGGGCAGCACGCAACAGGTTGCTGCGCCCAGTGCCGCAACGATGCCGCCGACCGACAGCAATGCTGCCCGATCAAAACCCTTTTCGGCTGGCTCTGTGACTGTATTTGCCAGCGTCCGTGTTTCATCCTGCATCATCGTTCACATGCTCCCGCAATTGATCTATCGTGACCCTAGTGCCTGTAGCGACTACAGGGTCAAGCGAGAAATTTTCACGGATTTGTGCGAGCTATGTGATGACACAGAATGATGAATTTTCGATCGGCGTGCTGTCCGAGCGCAGCGGCGTCAACATAGAGACGATCCGCTATTACGAGAAAATCGGCGTCATGCCGAAGCCCGCCCGCAGCGCAGCGGGTTATCGTATCTACACAACTGAACACGCAAGGCGGCTGCATTTCGTGCGGCGCGGCCGTGAACTCGGCTTCAGCCTGGACGAGTTGCGCGGCCTGCTTCGCCTGGTCGATGGGCATACCTACACCTGCCGGGAGGTCCATGCGCTCACCATCGAACATTTGAAAGATATCCGTCAGAAAATCGCCGATCTGCGGCGTCTGGAGCGGGCCATGTCGAATATGGCGGCGCAATGCACCGGCGATCAGGTTCCAGAATGTCCGGTCATAGATGCCCTTTTTGAAATGCGGTCAATCAAGCGTTCCCGCTCCGTTCAAGCTTAGCGTACGATTTCGAGCAGCTCTTGTTCTGACCCCTAATCCACTATATCGCCGCCATCGCTTTCCCGCTGAAATCATTGCCCATGCCGTGTGGCTCTATTTCCGCTTCCCTCTCAGCCTGCGAATGGTCGAGGACTTGCTGGCTGCCCGCGGCGTCATTGTCTCGCATCAAACGGTCCGGCTGTGGGCGGAGAAATTCGGATGGGCCTTCGCCAACGAGATCCGCCGCCGTTCAGTTGGTCGGCTCGGCGACAAGTGGCATCTCGATGAGGCCGTCGTTTCGATCCGCGGAAAGAAGCACTGGCTCTGGCGCGCAGTGGATCAGGACGGTTTCGTCCTGGAGGTTCTGGTGCAAAGCCGCCGGAATGCCAAGGCGGCCAAGCGCCTGATGCGCAAGCTGTTGAAGGGCCAAGGACGAGCTCCGCGGGTAATGGTCACCGACAAGCTTCGCTCCTACGATGCCGAAAAGCGGGAGATCATGCCGGGTGTCGAGCATCGCTCACACAAGGGCTTGAACAATCGCGCTGAGAATTCCCATCAGCCAATCCGACGGCGAGAGTGGATCATGAAACGCTTCAAGTCGAGGCGACATCTTCAGCGTTTCGTCTCCATCCACGATCCCATCGCCAACCTGTTCCAAATCCCCCGCCACGACATCTCCTCCGGCCATCATCGCGAATTGCGTTCAGCGGCGATGAAACTATGGGCGAAAATCGCCCGAGCGTGACCAAAAACTCAGCCGGCGTCATGGTGTGTCTTCGTTGCCGTTAAGTTTACGATGCCCGCTGCTGAAGGACAAGCTCTTATGAAGAGCAAAAGCCACCCGGGATCCGAAACGCCTGCGCTCAAGCGGTCCGGATGACCGAAGCGTCCTCGCCGATCATGCGTTAGAGGCAGTTTTTGCAGACGTCAGGATTACCGATCGGGCCAGACGCGACTGGCAAAGATCATGGTGAGGCCGAGCGCAGCGATCCTGATGATTTGCACGTTCATCTTCACAAAGGCCAACGACTGACCGGCGGGTTCCTAACCCCAGCTCCCGGCCGCCAGCCATTTGAGCGCGGACAGGCTTGGCATGAACAGATATTCGCCGCCCTTCATGACATTGAAAGTCTGCACACCGTCGATGCGCTTGCGCGCCGGCGCCTGCGGGATCGTGAACCGGCCATCATCCTCATGCAGGCCAACGATCGGATCGCGCTCTTCGCCAAGGTCGACGAAATTGCCTCGGTTGATCCACTCCTGCTGCATGAACTCGATCGTGTCGTAGGCACGCGCGCTGATGAAGATGAAGAACAGGCCGCGATCGCCGTTGGCATCGTCCTCAGGCCCCACATCCTCGGAATAAACCGGCCCGAAGGTCGAGGAACGGCGAATGATGCGGTGGATGTTGACGTCGGTGAGCAGCGTCAACTCGGAATCGCGGGGATTGAGCCGTCGCATATGGCAGCCGAGCGGCACGACGCGGCCTTTGGGATCGTCCTTGAAGGTGAAGTCGTTGTTGCGCTGCGGATCGGCGCCGAGGTCGGGATCGTCGTGATCGTGCGCCAGCGTCAAGGGTGCGCCGGAGCGCCAGCGCCCGAACATCTTGGCGGCAAGGCGCTCGCGTTCCTCCGGCGTGTCGCCATGTGCCTTGAGGAAGGCGTTGAAGCAACCGACCCGGCTGTTATACTTGCGCATTACGACGAAGGTGCCGTTCCTTCCGAGAACCGCAGGCTCGGGCATGCCGAGCGGCTGGCCGTTCTCGCTCTCATAACCGAGGATGAATTCGCCGGCCTTGATCGGCCGCTCCTCGCCTGGCAGCGGATCAACGCCGCTGCCCTCCACTGCGGGCTGGGAGATCGAATCCCGGAAACCGAACGGGTTTTTCGCGCCGTCCGGCGCGCCGAAGCGATGCTCGCCGAGCAAGGTGACGCCGCTGCTCCGGTCGAGTTCGGTGCGCGCCGTCGCCAGCGCCTTGTCGAGCGCATCATCGTCGACCGCGTAGATGGTCAGCGCGAGATGGCAGTTGCCCGGCTTGAACACGTCTTCCCAGTTTTCCGGCGCGTTGGGTCCGAAGTCGCGAAGCTGCTCCGCGCGTGCGGCCATGCCCTGCTGGAACGGGAGCGGAAAGGTCTTGAGCTGGGCGTCGGGAACGCCGAGCGCCTTCAGACCCTCGAAGCTGAGCGCAGCGCCGATCCAGAAATCGAGATCCTCGGTCCAATTGTCGGCCGAAGCGATATGCGGTGCCAGCCGGCCGAGAAGATTGCGGGCTCCCGCTGCCTCGTCGAAATGGAGCATGGCGTGAACGCCGACATAGGGTTCCGGCCGGCTTCTGAGGATCAGCGCCTGGATGTCCTGCAGGTCGAGCGTGACGCTATCCCGCGAGAAGTGCTCTTTTAGTTTCTGAAGGATCGCCATGGCTCAGCCCACCTTGTCCAGGAATTCGTTGACGGCATGTTCGAGCCGTTGGAGCCGGCGCACATCGACGACGGTGACCTGCGGATTGGCGACGAACCAGCCGGCGGCGGTGATCTGATGCTCGGCGATGAAGTCCTTGACCTCGGGGCTGGCGATGCCCGGCCAGCCCTCGACCGAGGCGAAGATCAGGTCCATCAGATCGGGGATCTTGGTGGCGAAGTCGTTGATATAGGTGTCCCAGTCGCCGTCATAGGCGGTGGCGAACAGGATGCGGGTGTCGTTGTCGAAGAACACGAACCGCATGTTGTGCAGCGTGCCGACCTTCTGCGCCCCGTCGAAATTGCCGTTCACCAGCCCGAATATGCGTTTCAGCCGATCCGCGCCGCCGGGCTTGAGGTTGGCGATGGCGGTGAGCTCGGAGACATTGCCGGACTGCGCGCCGACGCGACCGGCCGAGCCGGCTGTGCCCTTGAGATCGGGATTATGCTTCGTCACCATCTGCTCGAGGGCGAGCTTGGCGAGCTGTGGCGCATCGCCAACCACTTCCTCGATGCGGCGGCGGATGGCCTGCAAGCGGGTTTCATCGATCTGCGGGGTTTCTTCGGTCTCGGCCATGGCTGGCCTCCTTTCGTGATTGCGTGTGACGATCGGATCGTCAGTCCGGAATGACGTCGATGCTCGCCGGCTCGACGCGCGGTTGCGCGTTCATTTCGTGGCGGTAGCGGGTGGATCGTTCATAGGCGGCGATGCGCACGCGCATGATCGAGCCGAGTGGCTGATGATCGCGGATACCGTGCCAGGGATTGAACGACAGCACATCATCGCCGTAGACGCGCCGCGCCGGCGAATAGGCCTCCTGTGGCGGGATGCGCAGGGTCGCGATCGGCTGGTGCGGCGAAAGGTCTTCCGGCCAGAGCACGGCGGCGTCCTCGACCGGCATCCTGTCGAGATCGGCACAGAGCTGAGCACGGAGCTGATACTCTGCGCCTTGCTCGCGGAAATGTTCAACCACCAGATCGCGCATGGTGGAATCCTCAACCGCGCCGACATCCTTGCCGGTCAGTGCACGGACGTTGTCGGAGAACGGCGCGGCACTGATCTTGGCGATATGGTCGCCGAAGCGGATCGCCGCCATCGAATGATAGGTTTCGCCCAGCAGATGGTTATTGTCGCGAGCGAGCCCGCGCAGCGTGGCGCCGGGCTCGACGCCGACCGCTTCGACTGCCGCCTCCACGCCGCGCGCGACCCCAGCCATCGCTCGCTGGAGAAAGGCCGGGTTCTGGGCATTCTTCTCCAGAAGGCTGATGAGCTGGCGATATTTACCGATCGTGCCGAAGCTCAAGGTCGGGATGTTGACGAGCAGGAAATCCTGGTTGTGGCCCTGGTCTTCGGGGAGAAGCCGCTCGCCATCGACACCGATCACCTTGATCGCCATGCCACGCGGCGCGGGAATGGTATCGGAGTGGATGTCGCCCGGCGCCGAAGAGAGGCGGATCACCACCGGATAGTTGGCGGGTCGGGCGAACAAGCCCTGGCGCAGATGCGAGGGCAGTTCGCGAACGATCAGTTCGCCCTTCAGGAACCCATGGCTTTTGGCATGGGCGTCGCGCACGGCGTGGCGATGACGCTCGAAGGCCCGCCGGTTGGTGGTGGCCATGATCTCGAGGATCTCGGCGGTCAGCCGCTCCTCGTCCTCGCCGAGAACCTCCACGTCCGGGGAATAGCCAATGTAGGTTTGAGCCAAGAGCGCTCCTTCACACTGAGATTTCGTTGCCCAGGAACGATTTCGGGTCGAAATCGCCGTTGATTTCGGATATCAGTTGATATCTGGTTTCACTGAGAACGCGGAACCTCCGAAAAGGTTTCGCACGTCTCGCCCGTTGGTTGGAGAACGAACACATGCCGCTTACGCGCAAGGACACGCAGCGCCAGACGCGGGACCGGCTGATCGCGGCCGCGCATTCCTCGATTATCGAGGAGGGGGTCGCTGCCATGTCGATTCGCAACATCTGCAGCGCCGCAGGGCATTCGCAGGGCGCCTTCTACTCGAACTTCGCCAGCAAGGATGATCTGCTGGTCGAGATCCTGCAAAGCCATATCCAGGACGAGGTCACACTGCTTCGCGACCTGGTCGCGCACTGCTCCGGCGACGATATCGAGGCGACGCTGCAGGTGCTGGCCGCGCGGCTCGCGAAGTTGGCCGACGAGGCACAATGGTCACTGCTCTCGATCGAATTGCAGCTCCATGCCCGGCGCGATCCGGCTTTCGCCGAGCGGCACCGGGAGGGCAAGGCGGCCTGCTATCGGATGTTCGGTGAGCTCGTCGCCGATCTGACGCAACGCTTCGCACTTCGTCCGGCCTTGCCGCCGATGCAGACCGGTATCGGTCTTTACGCGCTCTGGATGGGACTGGCGGTGCAGGGCGATGTCGAAGGCGCCATGCCGCGCGACGAGATGCTCGTCGGCTTCTTCCGCGCCATGGCAGGACTGGGTTCGTCGCATGAGGAGCAGGCGTATTCGTGAGCGGGATCGTGTCAGATCGTCGACGCATCGGCTGCGATGAGCACGGACACCCACTCGTCGGCGAGGTGGATGAGCATCGGCGCTTCCATATCCGCTTCCGCGCCCGGGACGCCGACATCGACGAACTCGGCCATGTCAACCATGCGGTCTGGGTGACCTGGATTCAGGATGCGTCGGTGGCGCATTGGCTGACGGCCGCGCGGCCGCAGGATCGCGACCGGTTCGTCGCGGTCGTGCTGCGCCATGAGGTCGACTATCGCGGCAATGTCCGGGCGGGAGACGAGGTCAGTGCGATCACCTGGGTCGTCCGAGCGCCGCGGGGTGCCCGCTATGCACGATGTGTCGAATTCCATGCCGAAGACGGCCGGACGATCGTCGCCTCGCTGACCCAATGGGCCCTGGTCGATCGGGAAACCGGCAAGCTGGCCCGCGTCCCGGTGGAGGTGGCGGCTCCGTTTCTAAGTGACGATACCGCGCAGAAGGAAATTGGATGAGCGATATCAGGAAAGTGGCGGTTCTCGGCACGGGAGTCCTCGGGAGCCAGATCGCCTTCCAGACGGCCTATAGCGGCTTCGATGTTGTCGCCTACGACATCAGCGAGGAAGCGCTCGGACAGGCGCGCGCACGGCTGGCGGCGCTCGTCGAAACCTACACGAACGAGGTGTCGGGCGCGGCTGGCGGCAAGGCGGCCGGGGCGCTCAAGCGGATCGCTCTGCTGAGCGATCTCGGCGCGGCCGTCGCGGACGCGGACCTCGTGATCGAGGCGGTTCCGGAGGTTCTTTCGATCAAGCAGGCGCTCTACGAGAAACTGGCGGGGCTCGCGCCGGACAGGACGATTTTCGCCACCAATAGCTCGACCCTGCTGCCGAGCGACCTGAAGGCTTACACCGGCCGACCGGACCGGTTTCTGGCGCTGCACTTCGCCAACAGCATCTGGAAGTTCAACACCGCCGAGGTGATGGGCACGGACGACACCGATCCGGCCGTGTTCGATGCCCTGATCGCCTTCGCCTCCGCCATCGGCATGGTGCCGATCCCGGTGCGCAAGCAGAAAGCGGGTTACGTCCTCAATTCGCTTTTGGTGCCGCTCCTGAACGCGGCCGCCGATCTGGCGGCCGGCGGCTATGCCGAGCCGGAAGATGTCGACAAGGTCTGGCGGATCGCCACCGGCGCGCCGATGGGGCCGTTCCAGATCTACGACATCATCGGATTGAACACCCCCTACAACATCCTCTCGCATGGCGACGAGCATGCTCAGTCGCTCGCCGCCTGGCTGAAGGAAAACTACATCGACAAGGGCAGGCTCGGCATCGCCTCGGGCGAAGGCTTCTACAGCTACAAGCCCTCCGCAGACTGATCCCAACAAGAAGAACAGGAGTTCGCCATGCACTATAGCAGCGGAAACTATGAAGCCTTCGTGCGTCCCCGCAAGCCCGAGGGCGCCGACAAGAAGACGGCCTGGTTTGTCGGTTCGGGGCTGGCGGGGCTTGCCGGCGCGGCCTTCCTGATACGCGACGGCGGCGTTTCCGGCGACCGCATCACCATCCTTGAAGAGCTGGAAATCCCTGGTGGCGCGCTCGATGGTCTGGACGTGCCCGAAAAGGGCTTCGTCATTCGCGGCGGCCGCGAAATGGAAGAACATTTCGAGTGCCTGTGGGACCTTTATCGCTCGATCCCCTCGCTGGAGATCGAGGACGCCAGCGTGCTCGACGAGTTCTACCGGCTCAACAAGGACGATCCCAACTTTTCGCTCCAGCGCACGACGCAGAACCAGGGCCAGGACGTGCCCGACAAAGCGCTGTTGACGCTAAACGACAAGGCCCAGAAGGACCTGCTCTCGGTCTTCCTCGCGACGCGCGAGGAGATGGAGAACAAGCGTATCAACGAGGTCTTCGGCGAAGACTTCCTCAAAAGCAATTTCTGGCTCTACTGGCGCACCATGTTCGCCTTCGAGGAATGGCATTCCGCGCTGGAGATGAAGCTCTACCTGCACCGCTTCATCCATCATATCGGCAGTCTCGCCGACTTCTCCTCGCTCAAGTTCAACCGCTATAACCAGTATGAATCGATGGTCCTGCCGCTGGTGAAGTGGCTGACCGATCACGGCGTCACGTTCCGCTACGGCGTCGAGGTCACCGATGTCGATTTCGACATCCAGCCCGGCCGCAAGCAAGCGACCCGCATTCACTGGAAAGAGCGCGGCGTCGAAGGCGGCGTCGATCTCGGGCCAGACGATCTCGTCTTCATCACGATCGGCTCGCTGACCGAGAATTCCGACAATGGCGACCACAGGACGCCGGCGAAGCTCAATGAAGGACCGGCGCCGGCCTGGGACCTGTGGCGCCGCATCGCCGCGAAGGATCCGGCCTTCGGCCGCCCCGACGTGTTCGGCGCCCATATCCCGGAGACGAAATGGGCCTCCGCCTCCATCACTGCCCTCGACGCCCGCATTCCGGCCTATGTCGAGAAGATCACCAAGCGGAACCCCTTTACCGGCAAGATCGTCTCCGCCGGTATCGTCACGGTGAAGGACTCGGCGTGGCTGCTGAGCTGGACGGTTCATCGCCAGCCGCATTTCAAGAAGCAGCCCAAAGATCAGATGATCGCCTGGTTCTACGCGCTCTTTGTCGATTGCCCCGGCGACTTCGTGAAGAAGCCGATGCAGGAATGCACCGGTGAGGAGATCACCCAGGAATGGCTCTATCACCTCGGCGTGCCGGTCGAGGACATTCCCGAACTCGCGGCATCCGGCGCCAGCACCGTTCCCACGATGATGCCCTATATTACCGCCTTCTTCATGCCGCGCCAGGCGGGTGACCGGCCGGACGTGGTGCCGGAGGGCGCGGTCAACTTCGCCTTCATCGGCCAGTTCGCGGAATCGAAGCAGCGGGACTGCATCTTCACCACGGAATATTCGGTGAGAACCCCGATGGAGGCCGTCTACACGCTGATGAATGTCGAGCGCGGCGTGCCGGAGGTCTTCAACTCGACCTATGATATTCGTACACTTCTTGCTGCGATCGGTCCGCTGCGGGACGGCAAGGGCATCGATCTTCCCGGACCGGCCTTCCTGCGCAAGCTGCTGATGAAGAAGCTCGAAGGCACGGAGATCGCCAAGCTGCTCGAAGAGTTCCATCTGATCGAGGAGTGAACAAAGACCGGAAGGCACGCGCGGCGTGTGAAAGGTGATGAATGGCCGACGACGATCAGAAGAGCGAACGCGCCGCCGAGGTGACTGGGGCGCACGGCCATCATCACCATCATGAGCCGGACGGCGAAACGCCGTCCGGTCACGTCGACCATGATCCGGTCTGTGGCATGGTGGTCGATCCCGCCAGGACCGCTCACAAGGCTGAGTATGAAGGCGAGCGTTACGCCTTCTGCTCGGCCGGCTGTAAGGCGAAGTTCGACGCCGACCCCGTGCATTATGCAGCACGGGTAGCGCATGCCGAGCCGCACCATGAGGGTGCTGCTACCCATGGCGATCATTCCCACCCTAGCCACACCCATAGACTTGATCGCCATGAGCATCACCCCGTTGCGGCGTTAACGGCAGCCGTAACGGAGGGCACGATCTGGACCTGCCCGATGCATCCGGAAATCCGCCGGGACGCGCCGGGCAGTTGTCCGATCTGCGGCATGGCGCTGGAGCCGCTGATCGCGGCGGCGGATGCCGGACCCAGTCCCGAACTTGCCGATATGACCCGGCGCTTCTGGATCGGCCTCGCGCTCGCCTTGCCCGTGTTCCTGCTGGAGATGGGCGGCCACCTGATCCCGGCGCTGCACCATCTGGTGCCGATGCACATCTCGATCTGGATCCAGTTCGCCCTGGCGACGCCGGTGGTGCTGTGGGCCGGATGGCCGTTCTTCGCGCGTGGCTGGGCGTCGATCGTCAACCGCAGCCTCAACATGTTCACGCTGATCGCGATGGGGACCGGCGTCGCCTGGGGATACAGCATCGTCGCGACATTCGCGCCGCAGCTCTTCCCGCAGGCTTTCCGTGACGCTGATGGCGCGGTCGCGGTCTATTATGAGGCGGCCGCCGTCATCACCGTGCTGGTGCTGCTTGGTCAGGTTATGGAGTTGCACGCCCGGGAACAGACGTCCGGCGCGATCCGCGCGCTTCTCAATCTCGCGCCGAAGACCGCACGACGCATCGGGGCAGACGGTGTGGAAGAAGATGTGCCGGTCGAGGCGATTGCGATCGGCGAGCGGCTCAGGGTCCGGCCCGGGGAAACCGTGCCGGTGGATGGCGTGGTCGAGCAGGGGCGCTCATCGATCGATGAATCGATGGTGACCGGCGAATCCATGCCGGTGACGCGCGTAGTCGGCGAAGCGGTCGTAGGAGGGACGCTGAATCAGACCGGCGCGCTCGTCATCCGGGCGGAAAAAGTCGGGCGCGACACGATGCTGGCTCGCATCGTCCAGATGGTCGCGGATGCCCAGCGCTCGCGTGCGCCGATCCAGCGCATGGCTGATCAGGTGTCGGGCTGGTTCGTGCCGGTCGTCATCGCCGTAGCGCTGCTCGCCTTCGCGGCCTGGGGTGTATGGGGGCTAGAGCCGCGTCTGGCGCATGGCCTGATCGCGGCCGTTTCCGTGCTGATCATTGCCTGCCCCTGCGCGCTCGGGCTTGCGACGCCGATGTCGATCATGGTCGGTATCGGCAAGGGGGCGGCGGCCGGCGTTCTGATCAAGAACGCGGAGGCGCTCGAGCGGATGGAGAAGATCGATACTCTGGTGATCGACAAGACCGGGACGCTTACCGAAGGCAAACCGGCGGTGACCCGGATCGTCGCGGCGCCGGGATTTGTCGAGGAGATCATCCTGCGGCTGGCGGCAGGTGTTGAAAAAGCCTCGGAGCATCCGCTTGCGCGCGCGATCGTGGCGGCTGCCGAGGAACGAAAGATCGCCATCCCCGATGTCGCCGATTTCGACTCGCCGACCGGTAAGGGCGCGGTCGGCGTGATCGAGGGACGGCAAGTGGTGCTCGGCAGCACCGCCTTTCTCGCCGAGCATGGGATCGATACGGCGTCGCTCGCCGGGCAGGCGGATGAGTTGCGCCGCGACGGTGCGACGGCGATCTATATCGGGATAGGCAATGCCATCGGCGGCATCTTCGCCATCGCCGACCCGATCAAGGCGACCACGCCTGAGGCACTGAAGGCCCTGCATGCCGAAGGCATCCGCATCGTCATGCTGACCGGCGACAATCGCACCACGGCCGAAGCCGTCGCCAGAAAGCTCGGCATTGATGAGGTCGAGGCCGATGTGCTGCCGGACCAGAAGGCGGCGGTGGTAGAGCGCCTGAAGGCGCAGGGCAAGGTGGTGGCCATGGCGGGTGACGGCGTAAATGACGCGCCGGCGCTCGCCGCCGCTGATGTCGGCATAGCCATGGGATCAGGGACCGACGTTGCCATCGAGAGCGCGGGGGTAACGCTGCTCAAGGGCGATCTCACCGGCATTGTCCGCGCGCGACGCCTGTCGCAGGCGACGATGGCCAACATCCGCCAGAACCTCGCCTTCGCTTTCATCTACAATGCGGCAGGCGTGCCGATCGCGGCGGGGGCGCTCTATCCCACGTTTGGACTGCTGCTGTCGCCGATCATCGCTGCGGCGGCGATGGCGCTGTCGTCCGTCAGCGTCATTGGCAATTCGCTGCGATTGCGCGCCTTGAAGATCTGACGATCGGGCGATCCTGACCTAACGGCCACTGCCACCCGCAAATTGTGCTGAAAGCAAAACCGAGCCGCCAAACTTGAATGATCGTTCCAGAATCGCTATACATGGCTTATGGCAAGACCTCGAGAATTCGATACGGATGCTGCCCTGGACGGTGCGATCGCCGTGTTCAGCGAGCATGGGTATGAGGGCAGTTCGGCGCAGATGCTCGTGGACGCCATGGGCATCGGGCGGCAGAGCCTCTACGCGGCCTTCGGCGACAAGTGGCAGCTCTATTGCGCGGCGGTGCGGCGCTACGGCATGGGCGAATGCGCGGCGCATTTCGAGGCGCTTCGCAGCGGCGCGCGCGCCATCGACGGGATTGCCGCCATGCTGCGCCATGTCGTGGAGACAGCGTACACGCCCTGTCTCGGCGTCGGCTCGATCTGCGAGTTCGGTGCCTCGCGGCCGGACCTGGTCGATATCCATGCGGCACTGGGCAGGACATTGCACATGGCCATCGTCGCCCGCATGCGCGACGCGCAGCGTGAGGGCGATGTTGCAGCCAGCCTCGATCCCGAGGCTCTCGCGCAATTCCTGATCGCCAATATCGCCGGGATCCGCGTCGCCGGGCGTGGGGGCGCCGACCGATCAACCCTGGCTGCCCTGCAGGAGATGGTCATGCGCGCGCTGCGCTGACCCCTTTTTTGATCGATTGCGGAACGATCATTCAAGATAGGAGAAAGACATGCGAGCAGTAGTGATGACCGCGACCGGTGGCCGCGAGGTGCTGGAGCAGATCGAGCGACCGGAGCCTGTCGCCGGGCCGGGCGAGGCGCTGGTCGAGATCGCGGTTGCCGGGGTCAACTTCATGGATATCGGCGTGCGTCAGGGGATTGTCTGGACTGACATGCCCAATCCCAAGATCCTGGGCGTCGAAGGCGTCGGTCGAGTTCTGGCAGTCGGCGAAGGCTTCGAGGCTGTTCAGCCCGGCCAGCGTGTCGCCTGGGTCTATGCGCCCGGCAGTTATGCTGAGCGGATCGCGATCCCGGCAACGTCGCTGGTGCCGGTTCCCGATGCGGTCGACGATCGAACGGCGGCCTCGATCATGATGCAGGGGCTGACCGCCAGCCATTTCGCGACCGACTTCTATCCGGTGCAGCCCGGTGATGTTGCCTTCGTTCACGCTGCGGCAGGAGGTGTCGGCCTGCTCCTGACCCAGATCATCAAGTTGCGCGGTGGCCGGGTGATCGGTCGGGTTTCATCTGAGGACAAGGTCGCCGTCGCCCGGGAAGTGGGCGCAGACCATGTCATTGTCGACACGGAAGGGCGATTTGCCGAAGAGGCCCGGAACCTGATCGAAAACGCCCTCAAGCATGGCGTGCGGGACGAACCGGTCGCCGTCACCTTGTCGGCAGACGGCTGTCTGCGCGTCACGAACGCCGGCCCGGTCGTGCCTTCCGCAGTGCTTGCGCGGCTGAGCGAGCCCTTCGAGCGCGGTCAGGCTCTGGTACGGGGGCCGGCCTGGGGCTCGCCATCGCCCGGACCATTGCTGCCGGAACAAATGGACGGATAGAACTCCAATCTCCCGCAAGCGGCAGGATTGACGGGTTTGAGGCAAGGTTCTTCATAGACAAATGATCATCGACATCGACGCCAGATGCTGAAAGGCAACTCGGGAGACCATGGACACTGACGCCCTGCTCAGCCGCCTTGCGGTATCGCTTTCGATCGGTCTGCTGATCGGCCTGGAGCGTGGATGGCGTACCCGCAACGAGGAAGACCATCTGCGCGCGGCAGGTCTACGAACGTTCGCGCTGACCGGTCTCACCGGCGGCATTACCGGCGCCCTGGCCCGGCAGTTCGACTCTGGCCTCGTGATCGGTCTTGTTTTCCTCGGGTTCACCGCGGCATTCGCCTCCTACCACTGGCTCGAAGCGCGGGCCGAGCGAAATTACAGCGCGACATCCGTCGTCGCCGGCATAGCCACGTTCCTGCTGGGAACGCTTGCCGTCGTCGGCGACCTTGCAGCCGCCATCGCCGGGGCTGTTGCCACGGCTGTGCTGCTTGCCCTGCGCGAGCCGTTGCATCGTTGGGTCGCGTCGCTGAGCTGGAATGAGATCCGGTCGGGCCTGACGCTTCTGGCAATGACCTTTCTCATGCTGCCGATCCTGCCGAACAGGCCGGTCGATCCCTGGGGCACCGTCAATCCATATGAGATCTGGTTGCTGACCATCCTGATCGCCGCGGTCTCCTTCGCCGGCTACGTCGCCGTCCGCGTGTTCGGGGACCGGCTTGGCGTCCTGATGACGGCGATCGCGGGCGGGCTCGCCTCTTCGACAGCGACGACCTTGACGCTGGCAAGGCTTGCCCGCCGGCACCCCGAGTCCAGCACGCTGCTTTCCTGTGGCGTGCTTCTTTCCGGCTTGACCATGATCATCCGCGTTGCAGTCGTGGCGACGGCCTTGAACCCAAGCTTGCTTCCGCATCTCAAATGGCCATTGCTCATCGGCGGTGGCGTGCTCGCCATCGGCGCCGGGCTCCTGCTGCTACAAAGTCGCGGCTCCTCCGAACAGCCGGAACTTACGATCACCAACCCGCTGGAATTGGCGCCTGCCCTGAAAATGGGGACACTCATCACCGTGGTCATGGTGGTGTCGCATCTGCTTCAGCAGTCGTTCGGGAATGCGGGCGTTCTGGTGACCGCCGCCGCTTCGGGCATCGCCGATGTGGATGCGATTTCGATCTCCATGGCCCGCCTGGCGTCGCATTCGATCGAGCCCGGTCTTGCGGCAGATGCGATCCTGATCGCCGTGGCCATGAATACACTTGTCAAAGCCGTGATGGCGGCATGGGTCGGAGGCTCAAGGATCGGCGGGCCCGTCAGCGCCCTTAGCGTGCTCGGCCTTGCGGCCGGCATGGCAGCGTCTCTGTATCTTGGCCGTTCGTGAATTGAGGGGGAGATTGCGGCCGGGCATGCGGCCACACTCAGGCCTTGATGGGTCGGTCTGGTCGGCTGTAAGCGATGGTTTCGGGGAGAGTGGTGTCGCTGATCTCCCCGAAATCGGGTAATGCAAGCGGGGCAGCAAAACGCGGCCTCGCAGTCCCCTCACGCGTTGCGGAGCGATGCCACGATCTTGTCTTTTAACATCAGCCGCTGGCGGCGCAGATCGGCCTCGGCTGCTTCGGAAATGGCGTCGAGACGTGTCTCGGACCGATGAATCTTGTCGTTCACCGCGTCATATTCCGTCAAAACATGCGCAAACTCCGGGCTTTTCGCCTTCAGGGCATGAATGGCGTCCAGCTGGTCTGGGAATTCGTCGCCAAGAGTGTGAGGTGTATTCGACAAGGTTCTTTCTCCTTTTCTGCAATTTCGCCCGGCGTCAGGGCTTTTCGACGCGCGCGACCTGATAGGTGACAAACGCGCCTTCCCGCCCGACCGAGATGTATTCGCCAAGCCGGAAGCACTCCTCGCCCAGGCGGAAACCGATCTCGTCGTCCCGATCACCCAGCTCGTAATCGAAATACCACTGCCCGCCGGGCTTGCGCCGCAACAGCCCGATGCGGGCCGTCTTACCGTCCCGAAAATATCGGACGCGACAGGCGTCGCGAGATTTCTTCCATTCCAGCGGATCAAGGAATCCTTCGTGGTTGAGCGGAACCAGAAGATCATAGCCTTCTTCCCGATCTCCCTCCGGATGGTCTTTGCCGCGAGCGAGAACCAACCGCACGTGGTGGAAACTTGAGGGTAGTTCTTGTGCCTTGACCACGATCCGATCCTTCATTTCCCCCCCTGATACACCATTGGCAAAGGAACGTTCTTGATCTGGCGCAAGTGAGACGAGGCATGTGTTATCCGATGCCGGCGACTATCCGGAACGGTCGAGATGGGCCTGCGTCAGGATGACCGCGCCGATCGCCGCAGGCTGAACCGGAAGCTTCTCCCAGTTAAGCTCGCGCAGGTTCTTGAGCCCCTGGAACAGCCCGCAGTCGATAAGGATGCGGTGGCGCGCCGAGCGATGTCAAAGTCAGCATCGGTGTCCCTTTGCGGTTTTTAGGACAGGGAAGGTCCGGCTGCCGCCCAATCAGCACTGGGTCCAATCATGGTGTGGTGGGCGAGGTCGCCCGCGATCCGGACGTGCTGCCCGTTTGATCCTGGAACTCATATTGACGAGAATGGTGGAGATAGCCGTCGGTGGCGCGGATTCGGTCCGACAGGAGGCGTAGGCCATTCAGCACGACCAGAACGGTGCCGCCTTCGTGTCCGATCACCGCGAGCGGAAGCGGCAGGTCGAAGAACAGGCCGCCGGTCACAAGTACCAGCATGGCGCCGATCGCGAGGACGAGATTCTGTCGGATGATGACGGCCGTCCGCCGTGCAAGCCGGTGCGCATCGGCCAGCTTCTTCATGTCTTCCGACAGCAGGGCGACGTCGGCGGCCTGCAGTGCGACGTCCGACCCCGCCGCGCCCATGGCGATGCCGACGTCGGCGCGAGCCAATGCGGCGGCATCGTTGACGCCATCGCCGACGAAAGCGACCTTGCCATCACGCGCGAGGTCGCCGACCTGGAGCACCTTGTCCTGCGGCAGCATCTCGGCATGAACCTCGCCGGGCGCAAGGCCAAGTTCCGTACCGATGCGCAAGGCCACCGGCCTGCGGTCGCCGGTCATCATCACGATGCGGTTGACGCCACCGGCGCGAAGCGCGGCCAGCGCCGGGGCTGAGCTGGCTCTTGCTTCGTCCGCAACACTGACCGCCCCCAGAACGGTCGCACCGCGCCCAAGATAGACCACGGTCTGAGAACTGTCGGCGAGTTCACGGAACGCCGGATCATCGACGGAGGCGCCCATGTCCTCGACGAGGTGAGCGTTGCCGGCCCATATCGGGCCGAAGGAATCGTAGCCGACGATGCCGGCGCTCGGATGCGACGTAACGTCCACGACCGCCACCGGTTCAACGCCATGAAACAGAGCCTCACGACGGATGGCGGCAGCGATGTGATGCTCGGAATGCGCTTCCAGCCCGGCAAGGAGCGAAAGGAAACGGCGATCCTCACCATCCAGGGCGACAATGCGCGTAACCTCTGCACGTCCATTGGTCAGGGTCCCGGTCTTGTCGAACGCGAAGGTATCGACAGCGGCGAGCGTTTCGAGCGCACCGCCCCCCTTGAACAGCACGCCGCCTCGCGCCGCGGCGGAGAGCGCCGACAGGATCGCTGCCGGGACTGAGATGACGATCGCGCAGGGACTGGCGGCGACCAGGAGTGTCGCGGCCTTGTAGAGGGCCTGTTCCCAGTCGCGGCCAAGCCAATAGAAGACCGCAAGGGCCAGAGCGGAGCCCAGCAGGACACCGACCGTATAACGCTGGCCGAACCACGCGCTGAAGCGCTCAGACGGCGCCTTCGCTTCCTGCGCCTCGGTGACGAGCTGGATCATGCGCGCGATCGTGCTGTCGCCGACCGTCCTGGTGACGGTCACGTCAAGGACCCCGTCAAGATTGACGGTCGCCTCGAAAACCTGCTCGCCCGGTTCCTTGGAGACCGGCATCGACTCACCGGTGATATTGGCTTCGTCGATTCCGCCACGGCCATGCAGGATCACACCGTCGGTCGGCACGCGTGCGCCCGGACGCAGCACCACCACATCGCCGACGGCAAGCTCCGCAGCAGGAACCTCCACCGTGGTCCCGTCCTCTCCTTTGCGGAAAGCCGTCTCCGGCCGGAGCGCCATGAGCGCCTCAACAGCCCTGCGCGCGCGTCCCAATGCCTGGTGCTCAAGCGTGGTCGACACGCTGAACAACGTCAGC
>DAMDHD010000013.1:110318-127407 GCA_032102365.1 Allorhizobium sp. CTOTU50464
AACACCGCGCCTTCGAACGGCGCCCCGACGATCGCCGCCGCCACGGCCGCGACGACCATCAGAAGATCGATGTCGAGGATATGATCGCGCCACAACGCCGTCAGGGCGCTCCAGGTGGCGGGAAGTCCTCCGGCCAAATAGACCATCGCCAGACCGGGAGATCTTAGAATGGAAAGGCCTTCCGCCGGCGGCCAGGTCCCGGCGACGGCCAGCATCATCCCGAGGACCGCAATTGCCGACATGACGGTCTGGAAATCGAGCGACAGACGTTTCATCGTCACACCGCCCGGCCGATCACGGAGCCGATCAATGCGGTCGAGGCCATCGCGACAGCGCCCCAGAACACCACCCGGATAGTCGGTTTCCAGATGCTGGCGCCGCCCGCCCGTGCCCCGATTGCGCCGAGGATGGCAAGACCGATGAGGCAAGCAAGGGACACGGTCCATGCAGCCGTTCCGGCCGGCGCAAGCAGGGCGACGATCAACGGCAAAGCCGCACCCGCCGCAAACGTGACCGCCGAGGTCAGCGCAGCTTGAACCGGTCTTGCCATCACATGGCTCGCCAATCCGAGTTCATCCCGCGCATGGGCTTCGAAGGCATCCTTCGCCATCATCTGTTCGGCGACCTGCCGGGCCAGCTCTGGGGCCACGCCGCGCTGCTCGTAGATTGCCGCGAGTTCGGCCAACTCGGCCTCCGGCTGCGTCGCCAGCTCGTGCCGTTCCCGCGCCATGTCGGCTTCCTCGGTATCGGCCTGCGAACTGACCGACACATATTCGCCCGCCGCCATCGACATCGCCCCGGCCACCAGACCGGCAACACCGGCAACAAGGATCTCATGCGAGGCGTTGGTCGCCGCGGCGACACCGACGATCAGGCTCGACGTCGAGATCAACCCGTCATTGGCACCCAGTACAGCCGCCCGAAGCCAGCCTATCCGTTCGATGAGATGATTTTCCTTGTGAAGGGCGCGCATGAATGGTGCTCCGAGCAGTGATTGTGTGTGCAGCGGGATGATGCTGCGTCGACGCAACCTCATTCCGTGATGGAAGGAAAACGCAGAAAAATGTTCAGTTTAGAATTATTCTAACTAAAGGACTAATTCAAGATACAACCGGCATTTGGAACCTCACTAGCCAACCACACGGTCTACGGCCATTGGGCGATCACCGGATCCCGGCAGGTCTGCGATCAAGACCAAGATCGCTCGCCCGCCGGACGAGCCGGTGTCACCCACAGATAGACAGCTTCGAGGCTAAGCCTACTCGCAAGGCAACCATCGCTAGTCCAATTCCGTCTCCGGCGACGTACCGATGGTACTGCCATCGCCGAAGCGCTTGACGCTGCCATCGACGACCTCGAGCGTTGCGGGATCGATCTTCACCTTGAGGACGTTCCCGCTGGTGTCAGTGACCCGAAGTTCGTAGCAGCCATCGTCGATCTTCATCTTGTCGATGGTCCATCCGAAGTCGCCCGCAAGCTTCCCGAGAGCTTCGAAGGATTGCCTCTTCTGAGGCGGAACGTCGCACGCCTCTCCAGCAAACGCAGCCGTTGCCGGAAGCACCGCGAGCAATGCAAGCACTGCCAATGTCTTTCTCATGATTTCTTCTCCTGGGCTGTGTTGTCGATGGAGGAAATCATGCACAGAGGGACTGACGGGCTACTGAAGATCGGCAGAAATTGCCGTCAGCTTCCGGTCAGCAAACACCGCCATCGTTGCAGCGGAAAGATAATCGTTCTCACGGGCCCGTTTCGAAGCCGCGCCCTTCGCCTGCTTCTTCGTGGGTGACCCCGTCGCGGATGTGGTAGATGCGCCTGAAGGTGGGGATGATCTTTTCGTCGTGCGTGACGACGATGATCGCCGTTCCGAATTTCACGGCCATGTCGCTGAGGATCCGGATCACGGTCAACGCGCGCACACTGTCGAGCGGGGCGGTCGGCTCGTCGGCAAGAATGACAGGCGGCCGGTTGACCAATCCGCGCGCGATGGCAACGCGCTGTTGCTCGCCGCCGGAGAGCTGCGATGGCATCGCATCGGCTCGGTGCTCGACATCGAGTGCTTTTAGAAGCTCTCGCGCGCGTTGGCGTGATTCATGATTTGGGATGCCGGCAAGCATGGGAAGCAGGGCGACATTGTCGGTCACGTCCAAAAAGGGAATGAGGTAAGGCGCCTGGAAGACAAAACCGATCTTGTCGCGCCTCAACGCACGCAGATCGCGGATCTTCCATCCATCGTCATAGATCAGCTCGTCACCAAGGGTCATCCGCCCACCGCTCGGGTCGATGACCGCCCCCAGAGCTTTGAGTAAGGTACTCTTCCCAGAACCCGACGGTCCAATCAAACCGACGACCTCGCCGGGCGCGACCCGCATATTGACGTCTTTGAGGGCATCGACGGCGGTGGAGCCGCTGCCATATCGCTTGCGGATTTTCTCGATCAGTATCCCGCCGCCCATCTCAGCCACCGATCGCCTCGGCGGGGTCGACCTTCAACGCCATCCGGATCGCGACGATGCTGGCGAGCGCGCATATGGCGATGACAACGATAACGCCGATGATCGTATCGGCGGAAAGAAGAAGGACGAATTTCGGAAACAACGGCGCTGCAAAGGTCGCCGTGATCTTGCCAACGACGAAGCCGATCAGCCCGAGCACGATTGCCTGCTGCAGGATCATGCAGACACGCGGGACTGGCTCACGCATCATCGTGCCCGCGTCGCTGGCAAATCGCCGCTTGGCGAAGCGCTTTCCTACATCGCCAAATACTGGGATGGCCTTTGCATCTTCCTGACCGACGGTCGGATCGAGATCGACAACAATACCGTTGAGCGGACCATTCGGCCGATAACATTAAATCGGAAGAATGCTCTATTTGCGGGACACGATGCAGGAGCGGAGAACTGGGCGACAATCGCCTCGTTGATCGAGACGTGCAAGCTCAACGCTGTCGATCCGTTCGCCTATATGACCGCCACGCTCACCGCCATCGTCAATGGTCACAAGCAGGGCCGGGTTGACGAACTCCTGCCGTGGAGTTTCACCGCAAGGTGAGATTTGCCGAAGAAGTCATCCCTCGGCAAAGGCCGATGAACTCAGCTTGAGATCACCCTACCATGGCGTCGTGTTCTCCGGTTCGACGAACGTCCCCGATGTCGTTGCAGTCAGCGCATACTGCACTGGCAGCCTTGCTCCTTCCTCGGGAGTCATATTGCCGTAGCCGGTCAGGTCGGTCTTGACGAAGCCGGGGCTGACCGAATTCACGATAACGCCGGTCTCTTTCAGTTCCTGGTGCAACTGGATCGTCAGCATGTTCAGAGATGCCTTCGATGCGTTGTAGCCGATGAACTGCTGCGAATAGTATGTCGATGTCGGATCGCCGTTCAGTGTTAGCGAACCAAGCGAGCTGGACACGTTTACGATGCGCCCGGCTGGTGACGTACTCAGCAGCGGCAGCACCGCCTGTGTCACAGCCAATGCGCCGATGAAGTTGACTTCCATCACTCTGCGAACAGCATCAATGGCCGCACGGCTGGGAGGAGCGTCTGCAAAATCAAAGATGCCAGCATTATTGACCAGGATGTCCAGGCGGCCATACGTCTCTGCAATAATCTGGGCTGCAGCAGTGATGCTCCGTTCGTCCGTGACGTCGAGCTGGACGCAGAAGGCATCAATGCCCTGCGACTTTAATTCTGCGGCCGCCGTAGTGCCACGATCCACATCCCGTGCACCGATCACGACCCTGACACCAGCCATGCCGAGTTGACGCGAGACTTCCAGACCAATGCCCTTATTGCCGCCAGTTACGAGCGCGACGCGTTCTTCCTTCATGCCTAAAGCCTTTCTTAATCTGCATTTTCAGTCATGATATGAAGAATTGTTCAGTTTGAGGATTCGCTTTTGATCTCTTCCGCACCACAAGCCTTGAAGCCCCGGAAACGACCGCAGCAACGACGCGCTTCGGCCACCCTCGACGCAATTTTCGAGGCAACCATTCAGCTTTTGGTAAAAACGGTCTTTCGCAACTTACCACCACACGCGTCGCCGAGCGGGCGGGAGTGTCGGTCGGCACGATGTACCAATATTTCCCCCACAAACAGGCTCTGATCTATGCCGTCAACGAACGTTATCTGGAGCTGCTGGCCGAAAGGATCGAAGCCACTTGCCGCGAATGTCAGGGCAACCGTTCAGGCGACATGATCGAAGCGCTAATCGAAACCTACTGGAAAGCCAAAACCGATAAACCGGATGTTACGCGGGCCCTGTACCGATCTGTCGTGGAGATGGACAACGAGGCATTGATATCTGCCTTCGCGGCACGGACCGACGCGGCAGTTACCACCATGCTCGCAAGCGCTTCCGACAACGACGGTTCCGATGCAAGGTCGAATACGCGCACGCTGGTCACCATCATCTTCGGAGCGGTGCGAAATTCCTTCGAGCGAGGCCATTCCGGCGATGTTGCCGAGGACCTACGCCGACAGCTCGTGATCATGTGTCGAGGTTACCTTGAGAGGCATGTGAGATGACTTCCTCCAGACACCCCTAAATGCGACTTCTGGGCGAGATACGGTCAAGGTGATACCGAGACATCGCTTACAGTTCAACTCTTGGGTTTTCGTGCGGTCAGCGGTTTGAACCGCCCCGGCTTTACCGGAGACCGTTTGGTTTAAGTTATGCGGCCATGGCTGGCGCGTCCAGCATGGCGTAATATCGTTCTTCGGCCTCGGCTGGCGGGATGTTGCCAATGGGCTCCAGAAGGCGTCGGTGGTTGAACCAGTCGACCCATTCCAAAGTGGCGAACTCTACGGCTTCGAAGTTTCGCCACGGCCCACGTCGATGGATGACCTCGGCCTTGTAAAGACCGTTGATCGTTTCGGCGAGAGCGTTGTCATAACTGTCGCCGACACTGCCGACAGACGGCTCGATGCCAGCCTCCGCCAGTCGCTCAGAATAGCGAATGGACACATATTGCGAGCCGCGGTCGGAATGGTGAACCAGCCCGCCACGGTGGACGGGCCGTCGATCATGAAGTGCCTGATCGAGGGCATCGAGCACAAAGCCCGCATGGGCAGTCCGGCTTGCCCGCCAACCGACGATGCGGCGAGCGAAGGCGTCGATCACGAACGCGACGTAAACGAAGCCCTGCCAAGTGGCCACGTACGTGAAATCCGAAAGCCAGAGCATATTCGGCGCGGGCGCGAAGAAGTACCTGTTCACACGGTCGAGCGGACACGGCGCGGTCTTGTCGCTGATCGTCGTGCGGATCGGTTTGCCGCGAATGATGCCTTGCAGCCCCATTGCCCTCATAAGCCGAGCGACAGTGCAGCGGGCGATGTCGTAACCCTCCCGCAGCAACTGTCGCCAGACTTTCCACACGCCGTAGACCTGGAAGTTCTCATTGAACACCCGTCGTATCTCGACCTTCATGGCAATGTCGCGTCGGGCGCGGGCCGATAGACGGTCCACGTCCGTGCGCTTGGCGATGACCTCATAATAGGTGGACGGGGCAATCGGCAGCAATCTGCAGATCGGCTCGACCCCGAGCACCGAGCGGTGTGCATCGATGAAGGAAATCATCGCTTCAGTGGGCGGTCGAGCTCCGCCATCGCAAAATACGCAGAGGCTTTACGCAAAATCTCGTTGGCCTGACGAAGCTCGCGGTTCTCCCGTTCCAGAGCCTTCATCTTCTCGGCGACGTCACTCGGCAGGCCAGCACGCTTGCCGCTATCCACCTCGGCCTTCTTCACCCACTCATTGAGCGTATGCGCCGAGCAGCCGATCTTGGCGGCTATGGAAGATATTGCCGCCCATCGCGAAGGATGCTCGGCTTCATGCTCGACCACCATTCGAACGGCGCGGGCGCGGACTTCAGGAGAAAACTTGTTCGTCGTCTTGCTTGTCATAGACCCTACTTCTCACGAGTTGGGGTCTCCGGCAAAGCCGGGGCGGTTCAGGGAACGCGATCAAGAGAAGCTAAAGAGCCAACTCAACGACGTGTCGCGAAAGCAAGAGGCCATCGCAACTCAGATCACCGATCGTATCCTCAACGGCCAGCCGCAAATCGAAGCGTTCAACAAGATGCTTGATGACCTTCAGCGTCAGCGTGAGGAGATCGAAGCTTCGCTTCGAATCCAGCAGACGAAACGGCCCGGTCCGCCCAAGACCTTTACGGTCAATCCATCGATGTTTACGGCGGCGATCGGGGCGTTGACGGCGGTGGCCCGCGCCGGTGCGAGCGAACATGACGACGTGCAGCGTCATTTCAACTTCTTGAGAGAGCTGGTCCAGAAGGTCGTGATCGCGCCGTCTGCCGATGGCAAGTCGGCGGAGCTGACCATCCATGGCCGCCTTGCTGGTGTGCTGGCTTCAATGCAGGCTTTCCAGGATTATACGGCCGGTCTGCGCGAACAGCACGCAAACGAGTTCGCACGCCGTGTGAGGGCGGGTGAATTTAAGGACAGGGCAGAGAAGATGGCTTATTTGCAGCGGTTCGAGGCAGTCCTCGCTGAGGAGGAGACTTCATGGCGCCGGTTACAAGTCTCATTGGTTGCGGGGGCCTGAGTCCACAGAGACTTGTAATATTCAAGCCAAAACATAGAGAAGGATCGCCCCCGTTCTTTCCAGCTTGTACGAGTGGGAGAGGTTCTACAATCTTGCAAGGCCGCATGGCGCTTTCAATGGAAAGGCACCTTACGAAATCCTCCGAGAACGCTTATAATCCAGATAAGGATGTCTCATCGCCCTTCAGAAGATTACACGGCCGGTAAATCGAGCGGCCCGGAATGATCCAGGCCACTTGAATTTGATGTCAGGCGTAGCTGCTGATCTCGCGAGGCAAATAGGCGCCTACGCCCTTATCAACCGCGAGTTTTCCTTCGCGGACGACGACCATGCCACGCACCATGGTCAATATTGGCCAGCCGGTTATCTCGAGACCTTCGTAAGGAGTGTAATCAGAACCGTCGCCCAGCATCGAATGAGTGAGCACCTGTCTGATCTCCGGATCCCAAATCGCGATATCGGCATCGGCGCCAACGGCAATCGTACCCTTGCGCGGATAAAGACCATAAGTCTTGGCGTGGTTTGTCGACGTAACCGCCACGAATTTATTGATGTCGATACGCCCCTTCATGACGCCTTCCGAAAACAGGATCGGCAGCCGCGCACCGACACCCGGAATGCCGTTCGGCACCCAGCGAAAGCTCGTCCGCCCCCTGGGTGTGAGCTTGCCCTGTGGATCATCGTATCGGAACGGGCAATGGTCGGAGGAAAATACCGAGAAGACATCCTGCTGCAGCCCTTCCCAGCAGGCCTCCTGGCTGTCGACGTCACGCGGCGGAGGCGAGCAGACGTATTTCGCGCCCTCCATGTTCAGACCGTCGAGATCATTCTCTGTCAGCACCAGATATTGCGGGCAGGTCTCGCCATAGATTCGCAATCCACGCTGCCGAGCACGCCGGATTTCCTCCATCGTCTCGCGGTTGGAGACATGCACGACCATAAGCGGAACATCAGACAATTCAGCCAAGGAAATGGCGCGATAGGTCGCTTCGCGCTCGGCAATCTTGGGCCGTGACGAAGCATGGTATTTCGGTGCCGTCTTGCCCTCGGTCTCGAACTGGTCGGTCAGGTAGCGGATGATGTCGTAATTTTCCGCATGGATCATCACCAGCGCGCGGGTTTCCTTGGCAACCGCCATGACCCGCAGGATATCAAGGTCACCCAGCGCCAGGCCGTCATAGGTCATGAAGATTTTGAAGGATGTATATCCATCGCGCACCAACGCCGGCAGTTCCTGTCCGAGAACCTGAGAGGTTGGATCCGAAATGATCATATGGAAAGACACGTCGGTGTAGCACTGGCCTTCAGCCTTGGCATGGTAAGCCCCGATCGCAGCCCGCAACGACTGGCCGCTTTCCTGCAGGCAGAAGGGCAGGATCGTGGTGTTGCCACCGATTGCGGCGGACCGCGTCGCACTTTCGAAATCATCGGCCATGACGATGCCTTCGCCTGAAGGCTGGGAGATATGGACGTGGCTGTCTATACCACCGGGCAGGACCCAGCGACCGGCCGCATCGATCACTTCACGCGCGTCTCCCAGATCCGTGCCGAGCGCCGCAATCTTCCCGTTTCGGATGGCGATATCACAGGTGAAGACATCGGAGGCCGTCGCTATGCGGCCTCCCTTGATGATGGTGTCATACATGATCAGGCTTGCTCCGTATCAATGGGATGGGGTGATCGCCTTGAGGTGGTACGGCGCTTTTTCGCGGTCGCGGCTGCCGTTTCGAGTTTCCTGCCTGCAACGACGGCAAGCATTGCCTGACCCGTCAGACGATTGTGCGATTCCAGCCGTTCGGCGAGATCGAGGGGTGTACGTGCCTTGAGGGCCGTCACAATCCGTTCGTGTTCGGCGAAAGATTGCTGCAGCCGCCTATCATGTTCGTTGACCAGGAAGCGGTAACGCCAGATCTTTTGCTGGAGCGTGTCATAGCTCTGGATCAGAAGAGGATTGCGGGTTGCCTGAGCGAGACCGCGGTGGAACCTGTAATTGAGATGAGTGTACTCATCATGTCTGCCAGCGGCCAGTGCTTCGTTGAGCTGGAGATGGATCGCTTCGAGCGCTGCGATCTCCTCGTCTGTCGCGCGCTCGACCGCTGTCAGCCCGATCAGCCGTTCCAACGCCCCCTTGAACTCGAAGAGCGGCCCGACTTCCTCCGGGTCGATCGGCGCCACGATCGCACCCCGGTTGGGCCGCAGGATGACAAATCCCTCCGCGGCCATGACCTTCAGAGCTTCGCGCAACGGCGTCCGCGAGACGCCGAAACGCTGGCACAATTCTGCCTCGGGTATGCGGGATCCGTCCGGAAGTTCACTCGCCATGAACATGGCGCGCAGGCCGGTCAGCAAATTGTCATGCAACGTCGATGAACCGCCAGACGTCACATCGTCCAACATTTCCTCGCTGGGGTAGATCGGCACGATTTTTTTGTCTGCATTCATCGATGGATTCCGGTGTTTTCCAAACTGTTGTGGTGCATCACGCCACCTCAGACCGTAAACATCCTGCCGTATTTGGAAAGCGCCGTCATCGGCACACCCGTTTCTTCAAGGCAGCCCCAAAGGGTGAAGGCCACCGAGTCGAGTACCGGAATACCAAGCTCCCGCTCAAGTTCGGCCGCGATCATCGGACCCCGCATATTGGTGCAGAGGATCACGATCGCATCGGGTTTCGACTTTGCGACATCCCGGCACATTTCGGCGATTTGCTCCTCGGTGACATGCGCAAAGGCGAAATTCTCCGAAAGGCCTGAGTGGCTTTCGGCCACGGTTTCGACGCCGATCTCGCGATAATTGGCTATGATCCTCTGCTGCACGTCTTCAGTATAGGGGCTTACAAGGCCAAGCCGCTTCACGCCGAGCTTCTCGATTAGCCGATTGAGGCTGAGGATCGCACTCGTAGCCTTAATGTTGAAACGCTCGCGGAAGGTGGCGCAAAGCTTTTCGTCGGTATCAAAGCCGAGCCAACTTGCCGAGGTGCCGTTCCAGGCAATCACATCGGGATTTGCGTCCATCAAAAGCTCGGCCGCCTGATAGATGGGATCAAGCTTGAATTGCTGGTTCGAATCGCTGTCCAGCGCGATGCGCACAACGCGGAAACGGCCGAAATGCACACTTACCTGCGGAAAGAGCGGCTGCGCCAGCGCGCATGTGAAAGGCTCGACGACCGTATTCGATGAGGGCGTCAACATTGCGATAATCGTTCGACGGATATCACTATTGCTATTTTGCATTCAAAAACTCGCTATTTTTGCAGTCGTCGCGCACACAGGAAGACCGATCACTCATCGGACAGAATACAGACCATGTGCCGTATCCCTTCTTTTTATCGCCGAACTTTGCCATTGAACGCAAGAGAAGATCATCTGTGATTTCGCCCATAAACCTCGCAAATACGGGGCTTTCTGCATAAATTTCCGACTTCGATGCCAAATATTTAGGCACCTCACTCTCGCGTCTGTTTTTTCTGCATTCAGGTGCGATTTGCGGTTGGCGAAAGCTTTTTTATCTGCAACACTCGCATCATAAATGAATTCAAAAAAGGGGTTCTTAATGCGCAATATTCTTCTTGCTCCACTGCTGGCTGCCGGCTTGATTGCTTCCGTCACGACAGCAACAGCTCAGACGCCGCTGCGCGTGGCCGGCAATTTTTCCCAAAACAACAAACAGGTTGATATCGAGCGCTCCTTCTTCGAGGGCCTGCCCGCAGCCTCCGGCGTCGATCTTGGCGTCAACTACAATCCGATGGATGTCGTCGGAGTAAAGGCTCCGGATGCCCTGCGCATGCTGCGTGGCGGCTCCTTCGACGTCATGTCGGTGCAAATCGGCATGGCTTCTCGCGACGATCCCTTCTTCGAGGGCGTTGACCTTATCGGTGTTGCCACCGACATGCCGTCGCTTCGCAAGGTCGTGGACGCCTATCGCGACGCTTTCGACCAGCGCTTGCAGCAGAAGTTCAATGCCAAGGTTCTGACCCTTTGGCCATTTGGACCTCAGGTGTTCTACTGCAACCAAGAGATCAAGGAACTTGCCGACCTGAAGGGTCTGAAAGTTCGCTCCTTCACGCCATCAATGTCAGCCATGCTTGAAAGTTTTGGTGCAACACCGGTTACACTGCAGTTCTCGGAGGTCTACCCTGCCCTCCAGCGCGGCGTCGCCTCCTGCGGCGTAACCTCGCCGACTTCAGGCAATACAGGCAATTGGCCGGAAGTAACGTCCTATCTACTGCCGCTTTCCGTTTCGGGTTCAGTACAGGGCCACTTCATGAACCTCGACACATGGAAGAAGCTGTCACCCGAGCAGCAGACTGCCCTTATGACGCAGTTCAAGGCGCTGGAAGACAAGCTGTGGGACCTTGCGACCACCGCCAATGACGATGCCGTCGCATGCAATACCGGCGAAGCAAGCTGCGCCAACCATAAAAAGTTCAGCATGAAGCTTGTTGCGATCAGTGACAGCGACCGCCAGAAAATAAAGGACGTAGCCGAAAACACCGTCCTGCCGATCTGGAAGGAAACCTGCAACAAGGTCGACGCCACCTGCTCGGAAACTTGGAACAAGACGGCCGGTGCAGCTGCCGGCCTGACGATCAAGTAGCTCCACAAGCGAAGGGCTGTTCATCTGGACTGCCCTTCGCCTCTTTCCGTTCATTCATCACGGACCGCTTCGCATGATCAACAACGATAACCCCCTGACACGGTCTCTGATGCCAATCGCGCGACTGATCACATTGATCGCCGGCTACATGCTGCTGGGCCTGACACTGCTGATTACAGCGGAGGTGGTGATGCGCTCGGCCTTCAATTTTTCACTGCAGGGCTCGGACGAATATGGCGGCTATGTCCTGGCGATCTTGGCTGCGTTCGGTTTTTCTTACGCGCTTCTGGAACGAGCCCATACCCGTGTTGAAATCATTGTGGAGCGCGTAGGCACTGGAGCGCAGGTTATACTGAACCTGATCTCCTGCTGGTGTGTGGCACTGATGGCTGCATTCATCGCCTGGCGCAGTTGGGCTGCATTGTCCGAAAGCCTCGAATTCGGTTCGCTCTCGGGCACGCCGCTGATGACACCGCTCTGGATGCCGCAATCACTTTGGGTCGCCGGCCTTGTGGTCTTCGGCATCACTGCGACGCTTGTTGCCCTGCATGCCACGCTGCTGGCCATCAAAAACCGCCGCAACCTAAATCGCTTCTACGGTATCAAGACACTCGACGAGATCATCGAAGAAGAACGTGTTGAGATCAGCGACAATTCGGAGGCCTTCCGCTGATGATTGGTATTTCTGATGCCTCGGTCGGCTTCCTCGTTATGCTCGGGCTGATGCTGATCGGTTTGCCGGTGGCCGTCGCGCTTTTCCTCACCGCCTTTGTCGGCGCCTGGGCCTTTCTCGGTTGGTCGACGCTGCTTGGTTTTGGTAATCAGATGTGGAGCGGTCAGAATGACTTCATTCTGACCGCCATCCCTCTCTTCGTTTTCCTCGGCGAGATTCTCGTACGGTCAGGGGTAGCAGACGGCCTCTACCGCTGCCTATCTGACTGGATGCGCAAGCTGCCAGGCGGTCTCCTACATTCCAATATCGGCGCAAGCGCTGTCTTTGCAGCCGTTTCAGGCTCTTCGGTCGCAACCGCCGCAACCATTGGTACGGTTGCGCTCCCGATCCTCAAGGAACGGAGATATGACGACAGGCTGACCACTGGCTCGATTGCGGCCGGCGCCACACTCGGCATCCTCATCCCACCATCGATCAACATGATCATCTACGGGTCGATGACGAACACGTCGATCGGTCAACTCTTTGCCGCAGGCATCGTACCGGGCTTGCTCCTCACGGCTTGCTTCATGATGCTGATCGCTGTGATCTGCGTGTTGAAGCCGGGCCTTGCAGGTCCGACTCTTCCGGATCGCCCCTTCGCGGACAAGATGGCAAGCCTTCTGGATATGTTCCCACCATTCATGATCTTCCTAGTGGTGATGGGTTCAATCTATGCCGGCTGGGCCACCCCGACGGAGTCGGCCGCAATAGGTGTCGTCTGCTCGATCTTCGTCGCTATTGCCAAACGCCGCTTCACTATGACAATGATGCATGAAGCGATGATCTCGACCGTACGCATTTCGGCAATGATCTTGCTCATCATGGTCGGCGCGCAGTTCCTCAACTTCGTTATTGGCGTACTCGGCGTGCCACAGGCGCTCACCGCTTTCGTCTCGCAGTTCGGTGCAGGGCCGATCGAGATCATACTGCTGCTGATCGTCTTCTATCTCATCCTCGGTTGTTTCATGGAAACGCTGTCGATGATGATTGCGACGCTGCCGGTCGTCTTTCCGCTTATCGTGCACCTCGGCATCGACCCGGTCTGGTTCGGTATCTTCCTGGTGCTGATGATGGAGATCGGTCTCATCACCCCACCTATCGGCATGAATCTATACGTGGTGCAGGGGGTACGTGGCCAAGGCTCGATCATTGATGTCATTCGTGGCGCAACGCCGTTCGTGCTTCTCATGCTCGCCTTCATCGGTCTCATGATCGCGTGGCCGGACATGGCGCTTTGGCTGCCGCGCCAGTTGTTCTGAATATGCGTTTGCTCGAGGCAGATTTCGTGGCCGCCGCGGCAAACGCTGCGGTAGGTGTCACTGTCATTGAAAAAGGTGCGGTCGCCATCGAAGGCGACCGAATCATGGACATTGGGCTGGCCGCTGATCTTGCAACTCGCCACACTTCGGCCGAGCGGAAGCATTTCCCCGACGCGATTCTCATGCCGGGTTTCGTCAACGCCCATCAGCATGGTAGGGGCCTCAGCCAGATCCAGCTCGGCTATCCCGACGACCAGCTTGAGCTATGGATCGCGCGCAGGCGTGGTCGCGGTACGCCAGATCCTTATGCCCTTACCCGGCTCGCTGCAGAAGAAATGCTGGCGAACGGCGTTACCGCAACATTGCACGCCAATTACAGCTATGCCTCCGGCAATTACGAAGCCGAACTGCGCGAATCGATCCGTGCCTATCTCGAAACTGGCCTGCGCGCTACGGTCTGCGTCGGTTACGCCGATCGCGGCGGCCTTGTCTATCCGCCTGCTGACGAGAGCGTCTTCACAGCTGGTCTTTCAGCAGACGCGCAAGCACTGCTGCAATCGGCACGCCCGGCATGGTTGCCGCTGGAGGGAACCCTCGACCTGATGGCGCGGCTTTGCGAAGAGTTTGCCGGTCATCCGACCATCACTCTGGCCTACGGCCCCGCCGGTCCTCAATGGGTCAGCGATGGGGCGTGGCGGTCGCTGGCCGAAGACGCGGCGCGTCGCGACCTCGGATTACACTTTCACCTGCTGGAGTCGCCGGCCCAGGCAGCTTGCGCGAAAATTCTCTACCCGGAAGGCGTGCTCAACCGCCTACAATCGCTAGGCGTATTCGAAGCACGTGCAAGCGCTGCCCACTTCGCTCAGGCGACTGAAAGCGACATTGCCGACGCGGCCCGGATGAGTCTTGTCATCGTCAGCAATCCCGGCTCCAACATGCGGCTTGGCAACGGCCCTCCTGACATTGCCCGCTGGAAGGCTGCAGGACTTAATGTTGCGCTGGGTACCGACAATTGCACATTGCAAGACAATGAGGACTATCTTGTCGAATTGCGGCTTGGCAGCCTGCTGGCGCGCGGTAACGCGGCAGCAGGCAAATCCTATGGAGCCTCGACATTCTTGATGGGAACCGATGCGGGTGCCCGAGCCATGTTCGTTACCGATGCCGGCCGACTGGCGCTCGGCATGAAGGCGGATCTCATTGCCCTCGACCTCTCCCGACTTCGCGGCACCTATCTTGACGAGGATACCGATCTAATCGGCGCAGTCATTGCGCGAGGAGTTGGCTCGGACGTGGTGATGACCATGGTCGATGGGATCGAGCGCTACCGGCGCGGCAGGCTCGCAGATCTACGCCGCGGTGGTGCGGCGGAACTTGCCGCTAAAACCGCAGCAGCATCGCGAAGCGCAGGCAGAGATGCACCCTTGGCGGCAGCAGAGATCGCCGAGGCGCTTCGCAGCCACTATGCGAGACTTGCACAATGACGGATCGATTGCCGAGCCCTGTCGTCCTCGTCACCGGCGCCTGCGGCTTCGTCGGCTCCGCCATCTGCGAGGAGCTGGTGTCGCGCGACATCACCGTGATCGGTGCCGATCGTGCATCTCCGCCTTTTCCCGATGCAAATTGGGCTGGGCGGGTGACTTTCACCTACCTCGACATCCGCGATAGCCAAAGCATCGCCCAAGTCCTGCATGAACATGCCATCACCCACATCGTTCATGCGGCGGCGATAACGCCCGACATGGACCGGGAGCGCGAGGACGCGGACACGGTCATCGACGTCAATATCGCCGGGGCCTGCCGGCTGATGATGGCTGCACGAGAGATCGGGCCGGAACGGGTCGTCTATCTCTCTTCGATTTCCGCTTATGGTTCTGCTGCGCCGACTATCGATGGCCGGTTCTGCGAAACCAGAAGCGTACCGCAACCGGAAACCCTTTATGGCATCTCCAAACATGCCGCCGAAGGCGCCATGCACAGGCTTGCTTACCTGAATGGGCTTGATCTGCGCATCATCCGGCTTGGCCCGCTTTTTGGCCCTTGGGAGCACGCGACGGATGCGAGAGGTCTGCTAAGCCCACATCACCAGATAACCATGCAGGCGCGTGCAGGAGAACGTTGCCTGCTGCCACGCGCTGTCCCCGCCGATTGGCTTTACTCCCGCGATGCTGCAAAGGGGATCGCCGATGTACTTTTCGCCGAAGCGATTGCGCCCCGGATTTTCAATCTCGGTGGCGGGGATATCACAACGTTGATCGACTGGTGCGAGGCGCTCGGCCTACAGATCGATGATTTCCGCTTCGGCATCGATGCAGCAGCCCCCACGGTTCGCTACGGTTACCCCAGTGACCGCCCTGCCCTCGATAACCGGCAGATCGATCAAGTCTCGGCTCATCCTCGAACCTCAATCGAGCAGGCCGCGCGCGAATTGCTGCATTGGCTGGATCGCTTCAGCACCACCTCCAACACCTCGGAGATAATCCCATGACACAACGCCTTTCTGGCCGGGTGGCCATTGTCACCGGCGGCTCCTCCGGCATCGGCCGCGCCATCACCCGCAAGTTTGCAAGCCACGGTGCCATTGTCGTCGTTGCCGACATCACGACAGATGCCATCGAAGGCGGACGGCCTGTCTGCGACATCGTCACGGAAGAGGGCGGAAAAGCTGTCTTCGTCAGGACGGACGTCTCCATTGCAAGAGACGTGGACGCCATGGTGGCGGAGACCGTCTCGCGTTTCGGCCGACTGGACATCCTTGTAAACAACGCAGTGCTGCGCAACGGGAAGCCACTTGCGGAGACAGAGGAAGCCGATTGGGATCGGGTGATGGATGTCAGCTTGAAGGGGGCCTATCTCTGCGCTCGCGCCGCTGTCCGGCAGATGCTGAAACAGGACGTCATCGGCGAGGCTCGTGGGCGCCTGGTTCATATCTCTTCGCAGCATGGCCATATTAGCGCACCAGAAGATTTCGCCTACGGCGTCAGCAAGGCTGGCGTCGCTTACATGACAAGGCAGATCGCTGCCGATTATGCGAAAGACCTCATCGTCTCGAATGCAGTTGCTCCCGGCAAGATACTGACGGGCAAAGGTGGCCGAGCTGTAGACCCTCGCTGGATTGAATATTCTGAAGACCGGACGCCTTGGCCGAGGTTGGGCACGCCGGAAGATGTTGCCAATGCAGCGCTCTTCCTTGCCAGCGACGAAGCGACCTACCTCACCGGCCATAACCTCTTCGTGGATGGCGGGTGGATGGCAGCGTAACGCAAGTGTTGTGAAGAGCAGCCAAATTAGAGCGATCGAGTCCGTACCGTGCGGTGATGCCCGTGGGGCGTTCACGCAGCACCCACCAACCAGGCCGAGTCATATCATGGGGCAACAATACTATTATTCACGCTCAGCACACCGCCCTAAAGAAAGAGCGGAGTGCTATCGGCCGCTGCCCGACTTGAGAAATAGGTGACGTTTTGTACCGGAGACATGGGTAACACTTTTCGCTTTGCTGGAGGTGTTGATGCCGTGGAGAGAGACTTCGGTCATGGAGGAACGTCTATGCTTTGTCGCCCGGCTTCTGGAGGGTGAAGGGATGAGCGAGGTTTGCCGGGATTTCGGCATCTCGCGCAAGACTGGCTACAAGATCTTCAATCGCTACAGGGACGACGGGCTGGAGGCGCTGACGGATCGATCCCGGCGTCCGGTACGCTATGCCAACCAGCTCCCGACCCAAATCGAAATGCTGATCGTCACATCCAATAGGGACAAGCCGCATTGGGGTGCCCGCAAGATCCGGGAATTGCTGATCCGCAAGCTGGCTGGTGATGTCCGCATTCCTGCGACCAGTACGGTGCATGCGGTTCTTGACCGCTACGGACTGGTCACTCATGTCCGCAAGCGCCATCGTCACAAGGCAGTGTCCGACATCAGCGCCCATGAGACAGAACTGGCTTAATTGAGAAGAGAGGAT
>DAMDHD010000014.1:0-106027 GCA_032102365.1 Allorhizobium sp. CTOTU50464
GCCCGCTCCGGCAGCCGCCGCTCCGTCCGCCCCTGCTGCCGCTTCGTCCATGCCGGCTGCTCCGGCCGCTGCCAAGCTCGCTGCCGACAACAACATCTCCACGTCTGACGTCGACGGCTCCGGCAAGCGTGGCCAGGTGCTGAAGGGTGACGTACTCGCCGCCATCGCCAAGGGTTCTGCCGCACCGGCTCCGGCCGCCGCTCCGGCTGCACCGCGTCCGGCCTCTTCGGCTGACGATGCCTCGCGCGAAGAGCGCGTGAAGATGACCCGTCTGCGCCAGACGATCGCCAAGCGCCTCAAGGATGCCCAGAACACGGCCGCCATGCTGACCACCTACAACGAGGTGGACATGAAGGCGGTCATGGATCTGCGCAACCGCTACAAGGACATCTTCGAGAAGAAGCATGGCGTGAAGCTCGGCTTCATGGGCTTCTTCACCAAGGCCGTCACGCATGCGCTGAAGGAACTGCCGGCCGTCAACGCCGAGATCGACGGCACCGACATCATCTACAAGAACTACTGCCATGTCGGCGTTGCCGTCGGCACGGACAAGGGTCTCGTGGTTCCGGTCGTGCGCGATGCCGACCAGATGTCGATCGCCGAAATCGAAAAGGAAATCGGTCGCCTCGGCAAGGCTGCCCGTGACGGTCAGCTGTCGATGGCCGACATGCAGGGCGGCACCTTCACCATCTCGAACGGTGGCGTCTACGGTTCGCTGATGTCGTCGCCGATCCTGAATGCTCCGCAGTCGGGTATTCTTGGCATGCACAAGATCCAGGAGCGTCCGGTCGTTGTCGGTGGCCAGATCGTCATCCGTCCGATGATGTATCTCGCGCTCTCCTACGATCACCGCATCGTCGACGGCAAGGAAGCGGTCACCTTCCTCGTTCGCGTCAAGGAAAGCCTTGAGGATCCGGAACGTCTGGTTCTCGACCTCTAAGGAGACTTCACGATGGAACCGGTTTCCGCTTCCGCCTCTCCGCTTGTCCTGCTCCTCGCCTGGAGCGTGGTCCTGCTCGTCGCGCATGTCCTGCTGCAGGGCATGCTCGCCACCAAGGAGTTGGGCACGGAGTGGAATGCCGGTCCTCGTGACGAAGGCAAACAGCCGGCGGGCAAGCTCGCCGGCCGTGCCGCGCGGGCGTCCTCTAATTTCCGCGAAACTTATCCGGCCTTCATCGCACTGGCGGCCGGGCTGCTGTTTACCGGCGAAGTTTCGGGTCTCGGACTGACCGGTGCGATCATCTGGTTTGTCGGACGCATCGTCTACTACCCGCTCTATCTTGCCGGCATTCCCTATATCCGCTCGCTCGTCTGGCTTTGTGCCATGGCCGGCCTCGGCCTCATGTTCCTCGCGCTGGCGTTTTGAGGTGCGGGATGGGCGCGTCTTCAAGGGCAATGGTTCTTCTGGCGGCGCTCGCGCTCGCTGACGTAGCCTTCGCTGCCGATTGCCCGATCGAAAAGGCCAGTTACCGCGAGGCCGAGACCGGCGTCGAACTCGTGTTCTCGGCAGCGAGCGGCGAAAATACGCCCGTCAGCCACGGCTTCCGCAGCGAGATCGGCTCCTTCAAGCTCGATGGCCATGTCATGTTCGATCCGGAGATCGAACGACCGGTGGCGATGCTTCTGAACAACTGCCCCGAGGGTGACGTCACAGGCGCGGATATCGCCGCCTGCACCATCTGGAAGGGCATCGTCTACGGCATCGACGAAAAGACCGGCCACGTGGACCTTCTGCCGCCGGAAGGGGCCGATGCTCCTGACGCCATTCTCCTGCCGGGCTTCGGGCCGGCCGTCCTGTCGTCCATGGTCGGCAAGGGCATGGAGGCCGCGCCCTGGGATGTCTTTGAGTTCAAGGGATGTGCAGCATGAGCCAACGTCCCCTCGTTCTCGTCACCGGCGGAAGCCGCGGAATCGGTGCTGCCGTCTGCCGCAAGGCCGCCGCGCAGGGTTATGACGTGATCGTCAACTATCGCTCGGACCAATCGGCTGCCGAAGCCGTCGCCGCCGATTGCCGGGCGCAGGGCGCCAGGGCCGAGATCGTCCAGGGCGATACGGGCACGGAAGAGGGTGTGGCCGCCATCTTTGCCGCTGTCGATCGTTTTGGGCCGCTTCATGGTCTCGTCAACAATGCCGGTGTGGTGGATGTCACGGCGCGGGTCGATGAATTCGACCGCGCGCGGCTCGACCGCATCTTTGCCATCAACGTGATCGGCAAGATCCGCTGCGCCACGGAGGCGGTGAAGCGGATGTCGACGAAGCATGGCGGGCAGGGCGGTGTCATCGTCAACCTGTCCTCCATCGCAGCCGTGCTCGGGGCGCCCGGGCAATATGTCGACTATGCCGCTGCCAAGGGTGCTGTCGACACGTTCACCCTTGGGCTTGCGCGTGAAGTCGCAACGGAAGGTGTTCGGGTCAATGCTATCAGGCCCGGCATCATCGATACCGAAATCCACGCATCGGGCGGCCTGCCGAACCGCGCTCGCGACCTCGCGCCGATCGTTCCGATGCAAAGGCCCGGGACGGCGGACGAAGTGGCCGATAGCGTTCTTTATCTCCTCTCGCCTCAGGCATCCTATGTGACGGGTGCCATCTTGAATGTCAGCGGCGGTCGATAGCCGTCGAAAACGAAGGAAGCTCCCCATGTCTTATGATGTCATCGTTATCGGCTCCGGCCCCGGCGGCTATGTCTGCGCCATCAAGGCGGCCCAGCTCGGCATGAAGGTTGCCGTGGTCGAAAAGCGCGCCACCTACGGCGGCACCTGCCTCAACATCGGCTGCATCCCGTCCAAGGCCCTGCTGCATGCATCGGAAGTCTTCCACCACGCTGCCCATGGCATGGCCGATCTCGGTGTGGATGTCGGTGCACCGACGCTGAACCTGCCGAAGATGATGGCCCACAAGGACGCGACCGTGAAGTCGAACGTCGAGGGCGTCTCCTTCCTATTCAAGAAGAACAAGATCGATGGCATCCAGGGCACGGGCAAGATCCTCGGCGCCGGCAAGGTTGAGGTGACCAACGATGCCGGTGAAGTCCAGGTTCTCGAAACCAAGAACATCGTGATTGCCACCGGCTCCGACGTCGCCGGCATTCCGGGCGTTGCCGTCGAGATCGACGAGAAGGTCATCGTGTCCTCGACCGGCGGTATCGCGCTGGAAAAGGTGCCCGCAAAGATGATCGTTGTCGGCGGCGGTGTCATCGGTCTCGAGCTCGGCTCGGTCTGGTCGCGTCTCGGCGCCAAGGTCACCGTGGTCGAATATCTCGACACGATCCTCGGCGGCATGGACGGCGAAGTCTCCAAGCAGTTCCAGCGCATCCTTGCCAAGCAGGGCATTGAATTCAATCTCGGCGCCAAGGTTACCGGTGTCGAAAAGTCTGGCGAAGGCGCCAAGGTCACGTTCGAGCCGGTCAAGGGCGGTGAAGCCCAGACGCTTGAAGCCGATGTCGTTCTCGTCGCGACCGGCCGCAAGCCTTACACGGCGGGCCTCGGCCTCGAAGAAGCCGGCGTTGCGCTCGATAACCGTGGCCGCGTCGAGATCGACGGCCACTACCGCACCAATGTCGCCGGCATCTATGCCATCGGCGACGTGGTCCAGGGGCCGATGCTCGCCCACAAGGCGGAAGACGAGGGCGTGGCGCTTGCCGAAATCCTCGCGGGCCAGCATGGCCATGTGAACTACGACGTCATCCCGGGTGTTGTTTACACCCAGCCGGAAGTTGCCTCTGTCGGCAAGACCGAGGAAGAGCTGAAGGCCGCAGGCGTATCCTACAAGGTCGGCAAGTTCCCGTTCACCGCGAACGGCCGCGCCCGCGCCATGCTCGCCTCTGATGGTTTCGTCAAGGTTCTCGCCGACAAGGACACGGATCGCGTTCTCGGCGTGCACATCATCGGCCTCGGCGCCGGCGAGATGATCCACGAGGCGGCCGTGCTGATGGAGTTCGGCGGTTCTTCGGAAGATCTCGGCCGCACCTGCCACGCGCATCCGACCATGTCGGAAGCCGTGAAGGAAGCCGCACTCGCGACCTTCTTCAAGCCGCTGCACATGTGACGAAGCTGACCTGACATAGGTCAATTGTTATATTTCGGTAAGATTGAAGGCCGTCGCTTGCTCCCCAAGCGGCGGCCTTTATCATGTCTGGGCAATGCCTCCCTGGAACCGCACGAAAAGGCAATGAACGATGGCTGCTCTCGCCCCGACCTCCTATTCGATCCCGCAAAAGGCCCTGCACTGGTTGATGGCCCTGCTCATCCTCTTCAACCTCATCTTCTCGGATGCGATGGAAGAGGTCGCCGAAGCCTATGAGCGTGGTGAAGTGCCCTCGGCCGACGATCTGACCTTCGCCAATATCCATGCCTATGTGGGTATCGCGGTTCTCTGTCTCGGGCTTGTCCGGCTTGCCATTCGGCTTAAACGTGGCGCGCCACCGGCGCCGGCCGAGGAGCCGCCGCTCCTCCAGCTGGCCGCGAAGCTCGCCCATGGCACCTTCTACGCGCTGTTCTTCCTCATCCCGCTCAGTGGCATCGGCGCCTACTATTTTGGCAATGAAACCGCAGGCTTCGTGCATGGTGGTCCGCTGAAGGCGCTCATGTGGCTATTGATCGCGGTGCATATCCTGGCGCTTCTGGTACACCAGTTCTACTGGAAGACGCCGATCGCCACGCGCATGACGCGGGGGTGATGGCCAAAGGAGGGTCGGATGAGTGTCGTCGAGCAGCGTGTCACGCTTCCTCATCCCGATCTTCCCGAGGCCGACTGGGCCGACAGTTACAGCATCCGCCTCGAGCGATCCGACCTGGAACCCATCGAGGTTGCGAGAGCCCTCCTGGGCCGAGCACCGCGCTGGGTCGGCGTCCTCCTGAAGATCCGCAATGTGATCGTCGGTCTCTTCGGTCTGAAAGCCGCCGAGCTCAAGGTGACGGGTCAGGACCGGATCGGTGGCTTTCCGGTTCTAGCTGAGGACGACCAGCATGTGCTGCTCGGGTTCAACGACAAGCATCTCGATTTTCGGATTGTCGTGGCGGTCGAGCCGGAAGGCGTCACCCATCAACATGTCACGCTCACCACGCTCGTCCAGCGTCACAACCTGTTCGGCCGGATCTACATCTTCGTCATCACGCCGTTCCACAAACTGATCGTGAAGACGTTCCTGAAGCGCTTCGCGGCTTCGAAGCCTCAGCCGTCGATCCGCGTGACCGTGTAGCCCTGTTTGCGGATCAGTTCGATCAGACCTTCCTCGCCCGGCAGATGCAGCGCACCGACCGCAATGAAGGCGTTGCCCTTCTCGAGATGCGGCTTGCTGCCTTCAGCCATGACCAGATTGCGGTCGCGCACGATGCGGGTCTCGAAAGCGGCATAGGCGCTTTCATCCTCGCCATCTTCCGTCGGAGCCACCGCCTTCAGCATCGGCATGGTCATGCCGATATCGCCGGAGAGATAAAGCTCGGTCATCGTCTCGATGACATCCTCCATCTTGTCGCCAAGCGCGATCGTCTCGATCAGGGCCTTGAAGTGAAAATCAACAGGCAGGTCGGCCATGGCTTCGAGCTGCTCGACAAGGCTCTCGAGACCCGCGACCGGCTTGCCGGCCTTCACGGCATCCTCGGCGATCTGCTTGTCGAGGAAGGATGCCCCAGCTGCCTTGCGGGACATTTCGCAGGCGGGAAGCGCCACGAAGCTTGCCAGGATCCAAGGCTTCATCCGGGCGACGGCGCCGAGCGCCAGGCCGCGTTCCTTTAGGCCGGCCTCCAGCTTCTTCATGTCTTCGGCATCGAGATGGTCCTTCACCGACTTGCCGTCGGTGAACATGGTGAGTTCGGGATGCATCAGAAGGGAGGCCGCCGCCTTCTTCTCGTCGAGGATCTCATCCGATTCGATCACCACGACGTCGGCTGCGGCTGCGGCCTCGCGGGCACCCTTCGGCATGGTCAGGACGCGCGGATCGGTGACATGCATGGTGCCGAGCAGGTAGGAGGGTTTTAGACCTTCCTTCTCGATCTTCCAGAAGATGCCCTGGCCATTCGGGACCTTGGCGGCTTCTGCGCGGATTTGTGCGAGTTCTTCCGGCTTTTCTGCCTCGATGGCCACGAGCAGGTTTTCGCCATGGCAGGCAGCATCTGAGGCATTGGCAGGGCTGACCGCCAGGAGAGCGGCAAGCAGCAAGGCGACAAGGGCAAGCGGAAGCGCGCCGGCGATCCAGAGACCGATCTCGGACGGCGAAAGTCGCGGCAGGTGTGGCCGCTGCGAGAAAAGGCGGTGCGCGTTCATGTCATCTCCTGTCAGAAGTCGAGAGAATAGAAGCGATCGCCCTCACGTTCGATTAAGGATCTTGGTTAACGCAGGCGCGATCAGGACGCGTCAGGCGCGGGGATGGGCGCGGTCGTAGATGTCCAGAAGCCGAGCGCTGTCGACGCCGGTATAGATCTGGGTGGTCGAGAGGCTCGCATGGCCGAGCAGTTCCTGGATCGTCCTCAAGTCGCCGCCACTGCCCAGAAGATGGGTGGCGAAGGAATGGCGGAGGGCATGCGGGGTCGCCGTATCCGGCAGGCCGAGCGCCGAACGCAGCTTCTGCATTTCGCGCTGGATGATCGCCGGCTGCAACGGGCCTCCCCGGGCGCCGCGGAAGAGTGGGGCGTTGGGTTCGAGATCATAGGGGCAGAGCTTGTAGTAGATTTCGACTGCCTCCAGAACGACGGGAAGCAGCGGTACCAGCCGCGTCTTGCCGCCCTTCCCGGTGATCCGCAGGCTGGTCGGTCTGCCGTTGAAGACATCGGGCGTGAGGCCGAGTGCTTCCGAGATACGCAGCCCGCAGCCGTAGAGCAGCGACAGCACGGCTGCATCACGCGCCGCAATCCAGGGCTCCTCGTTCATCTGCGTGCCTTGGTCGACAACGGCCAAGGCTTGGCTGCCGCTCAGCGGTTTGGGCAATGACTTCGGCTGTTTGGGTGAACGGATGGCGCTGGCGCCGGCCGCGTTGACGAGCCCCTTGCGTTCGAGGTGACGCAGAAAGGACCTGAGCCCCGCCAGATGCCGTCCAAGGGAGCGGGCTCCGGCACCTTCCTTGCGGCGATGGGCGAGGAAGCTTCGAAGGTCTGCGGGACGCAAGGCTTCGATGTCGCGGATCTTCACCGTGCCGCCGACATAGCCGGAGAGAAACTGCAGGAACTGGCGCGTGTCGCGCTCATAGGCCTCCAGCGTATTGCCGGACAAACGGCGCTCGGCTCCCAGGCTTTCGAGCCATGCCGCGCGTTCGCCAAGAATGTTTTCGTCAGCCGGGATCAATTGCGCGCCTTATGCGTTCTCGGGTGTTGGCCTGCCTCGGCACGATGGCGCGCTAGGGTTAAGGAAGCACGAAGACCGGAGCTGTCATGATCGGATCACAAATCGCTGCCAGAACGCATCAGGAATTCTGGCGAGGTATTTGCTGATGCGCCGCTCTCCCGTCTCCACCTTTGCCAGCGTCACTGACACCCTGTCGCTTCTGTCGCAAGGTCGTCCCGGTCATATCGTCGACACGCTGATTGCCGAGCGTGGGCAGAAGCTTGTCGAGCACCCGCTCTGGCCGGCCATGCGGCCATTTCTCTACAGCGTGCTGCGCTACGACAAGGCGATCCAGTTCGCCAATGATGTGGCGAACCTGCCGGGGCCGCAGGTGTTCGACTATCTGAGCGCTGCTCTCGGCCTCGATATCCAGGTCCGGCATGCCGATCGCATCCCGTCATCCGGTGGCTTCATCCTTGTCAGCAATCATCCGACGGGCATTGCCGACGGCGTTGCCATGTATGATCTGCTGAAAGATCGCAGACCGGACATGACCTTCTTCGCCAATCGAGACGCGGTCCGGGTGAACCCGCGCCTTGCGGAGATCATCATTCCCGTGGAATGGCGCGAGGAGCACAAATCGAAGCTCAAGGCGCGTGAAACGCTGAAGCTCACAACGCGGGCCGTGGAAGAGGGCAGGGCCACCATTCTCTTTCCCTCGGGTCGCATTGCCTATTGGGATGAAGGCAAACTCAACGAGCGGCCGTGGAAGACGTCGGCCATCTCGCTTGCCCGCAAATACAATCTGCCGATCCTGCCGGTGAACATGAAGGCGCGCAATTCGGGCCTGTTCTACTGGTTCGCCCGCTGGTCGACGGAATTGCGCGACATGACCGTTTTCTACGAGCTTCTGAACAAGCGCGGCGGTCGTTTCGATTTCACGGTTGGCAACCTGATCCCGGTCGAGGCTCTCGACGGTGATCCTGCCGAGGTGACGCGCGCTCTGGAGGCCTACACGGTCCACCAGCTGCCGGCCGATCCCGATCGCCGCTTCGGCTGATCTCGTCCCCCTCCATAAAGCCTGTTTTCTTTCTGTTCTTCCGGAGGCAAGTTGCAGCCCGATGAAGGACGATTCGAAAAGCCTGTTCGGGGAGCTGTTCGAGACGCCGCGCCGTAAGGTGGTGCCGGTGCTCGTGCCCATGCCCGCGCCCACGGCCTATAGCTATGCCGTGCCGGATGACCTGGCAGTCGAGCCGGGTGCCATCGTGCAGGTGCCGCTCGGGCCACGCCAGGTCATCGGTGTGGTCTGGGATGGCGGGGATGAAAAGTCAGTCGATCCGAAGAAACTGCGCGAGATCACCAAGGTCTTCGACTGCCCGCCGCTTGATCAGGACATGCGGACATTCCTCGACTGGGTCGCCGCCTATACGTTGTCACCACCCGGCTATGTGGCGCGCATGGCGCTTCGCGCACCGGCGGCCTTCGATCCGGAGCCGATGATCGAGGGTTTGCGCTATGCCGGCTACCAGCCGGAGCGGCTGACGCCGGCGCGGCAGAAGGTGCTGGAGATGGCATCGGATGGCCTCTCCTGGACCAAGAGCGGCCTTGCCCATGCCAGCGGCGTTTCGACGAGCGTGATCGACGGTCTCGTCAAGCAGGGTGTGTTCGAACAGGTCTTCCTGCCGCCGCCGCCGCTGGTTGCGGCGCCCGATCCGGACTATGCCGAAAGCCGTCTTGCCGGTCCGCAGAAGGAAGCGGCGGAGGAAATCCTCGAAAGCCTGCGCAAGGGAGGTTTCGCCGTTTCCCTGATTGATGGCGTGACGGGCTCCGGCAAGACGGAGGTTTATTTCGAGGCGATTGCGGAAACGCTGAAACAGGGCAAGCAGGTGCTGATCCTGCTGCCGGAAATCGCGCTGACTGCCAATTTCCTCGAGCGCTTCCAGGATCGCTTTGGCTCCAAGCCCGGCGAATGGCATTCGGATCTCGCGACGCGTACGCGCGAAAAGGTCTGGCGTCAGGTGGCGACCGGCGAGATCCGCGTGGTGGCGGGTGCCCGTTCTGCGCTCTTCCTGCCCTTCGAAAACTTAGGGCTCATCATCGTCGACGAAGAGCACGATCCGGCCTTCAAGCAGGAAGACCGCGTCTTTTATAATGCGCGCGACATGGCGGTGGTGCGGGCACGGATCGCGAACTTCCCGGTCGTGCTCGTCTCCGCGACGCCGTCGGTCGAGAGCCAGGTCAACTGCATCGCCGGCCGCTATACGCGCATCCATCTGCCGACACGCTTTGCCGATGCCGCCATGCCGGACCTGCATCTCATCGACATGCGCCGGGCACCACCGGAGCGGGGCGGTTTTTTGTCGCCGATCCTGTTGCGCTCTGTCGGTAAGGCGGTGGAACGGGGCGAACAGGCGCTGCTCTTCCTCAATCGGCGCGGTTATGCGCCACTGACGCTCTGCCGCGTCTGCGGTCACCGCTTCCAGTGCCCGCAATGTTCAAGCTGGCTGGTCGAGCACCGCTTCCGTGGCCAGATTCAGTGCCATCAATGCGGTTATCACGAGCCGACCCCCAATGCCTGCCCGGAATGCGGGACGCTCGATCATCTCGTCGCCTGCGGGCCGGGCGTCGAGCGCATCGCCGAGGAAGTGGAGAAGCACTTTCCCGAGGCGCGGACGCTGGTGCTCTCTTCCGATATCGGTGGGGTCAAGCGCCTGCGGCTCGAACTCGAAGCGATTGCCAATGGCGAGGCCGATATCGTCATCGGCACACAGCTCGTGGCCAAGGGACATAACTTCCCGCTGATGACGCTGGTCGGCATCATCGATGCGGATATCGGGTTGTCGAATGGCGATCCCCGGGCTGCCGAGCGGACCTTCCAGCTGCTTTCGCAGGTGACGGGCCGTGCGGGACGCACAGGACGCAAGAGCCTTGGCCTGCTGCAGACCTTCCAGCCACAGCATCCCGTCATGCAGGCAATAATTTCGGGCGACGCCTCGGCCTTCTACGAGCGCGAAATCACGGAACGCGAGCGGGCGCAGCTGCCGCCGTTTGGCCGACTGGTCTCGATCATCGTTTCCGCCGACACGCGTGCGGATGCGGAAGGCCATGCGCGTGGCCTGCGTCAGGCAGCCCCTCATGAAAGCGGCATCATGATCCTCGGGCCCGCCGAAGCGCCACTGGCGCTCATCCGGGGACGTCATCGCTTCCGCCTGCTCGTGCATGGCCGGCGCAACAGCGACATGCAGGCCTTTGTCAGGAGCATGCTGGAGCGGGGACCGAAGGAGCGCCGGTCGATCCAGGTGCAGGTGGATGTCGATCCGCAAAGCTTCCTATAGGCCATCAGGCGCAGTTTGCGTCGCATGATCCGCGAATTACGGCGCTCAGGCCATACCGCCGGCGCCCGTTTCATGCCATAAGCCGCGCGGTTTGCTTCAATGCGGGTTGATCCATGGATTTCTACTTTCCCATCGAGTTCGGCGAGCAGCTCGCCTTTCTGTCGGCTGCCGCTGCGGCGCTCATCGGATGCTTCATCCTGTTTGCTCCGGGGCTGACCTTGAAGGCGCTCGGTCTCCACCCGGCGGAAGGCCGGCCGGAGGGGCTGGGTGCGGCGCGCTCGATCGGCGGCCTGATCGTTGGCTTTGCGGGCACAGCGCTGCTGCTGGCGCAGCCGACCGTCTACCTCGCCTTCGGAGCCGCTGTCGGCCTGTCGGCTTTCGCCCGAATCCTCTCCATCATGTCCGATCATGGAAGCACCTGGCGCAACCTTCTCCTTCTGGTTGTGCAGGCGGTCATTGCTTCTCTCACGCTCGCCTATGTCTTTGGTCTGACTTGAAGATCGGTTTTCGGCGGTAGTGCTAGGATATCTCGTCAATTTGACGCAGTTTCGGACAAAAAACGCCACAAGGCCTTGCTCTGAAGGAGCAAACCGTTAATACGCGTGTTGCGAGTCTAGACCTGCTATGCTAGACGAACCGCGAAATTCGGAAAACGCAAGTGCAGCATGCTTGTGTTTTTGGGGAAAAACAAAACGATATCAGGAGCTTGAGAGGCCTCGTCCGAGGTGTCCGGTAGCCTGGATCCAGATCAGGGAATTTTTTGCCCGTGGCAGACGCATCCCAAGTGATTTCAGGCGTGGCGGAGCGTTACGCATCGTCGCTCTTCGAGCTTGCGCTCGAAGCTGGCGCGATCGACGCCGTCGCTGCCGATCTCAACCGTTTCCAGGCGATGATCGACGAGAGCGACGATCTGAAGCGCCTGGTACAGTCGCCCGTCTTCACGGCCGAAGACCAGGTCAAGGCCATCAGCGCAATCGGCGAAAAGGCCGGTTTCAACGCGCTGGTGTTGAACTTCCTGAAGGTCGTCGCAAGCAATCGCCGCCTGTTTGCCGTTCCCGGCATGGTGGCTGCCTATCGCCAGATCGTTGCCCGTCACAAGGGTGAGATCACGGCTGACGTCACGTCTGCTCATGCCCTTTCGGCCGAGCAGGAAACCGAACTGAAAGCGGCGCTGAAGGGCGTCACCGGCAAGGATGTCTCGATCTCCGTCACGGTCGATCCCTCCCTGCTCGGCGGCCTGATCGTGAAGGTTGGCTCCCGCCAGATCGACACGTCTCTTCGCACCAAACTTTCCACCCTTAAGCTTGCACTGAAAGAGGTTGGCTGATGGATATCCGCGCCGCGGAAATTTCCGCAATTCTGAAAGATCAAATCAAGAACTTCGGCAAAGAGGCGGAAGTCTCCGAAGTCGGCCAGGTTCTGTCCGTCGGTGACGGTATCGCCCGCGTCTACGGCCTCGACAACGTCCAGGCCGGCGAAATGGTCGAGTTCCCGGGCGGCATCCGCGGTATGGCGCTCAACCTCGAAGCCGACAATGTCGGTGTGGTTATCTTCGGTGCCGACCGTGACATCAAGGAAGGCGACATCGTCAAGCGGACCGGCGCCATCGTCGACGTTCCGGTTGGTCCGGAACTGCTCGGCCGCGTCGTCGATGCGCTCGGCAACCCGATCGACGGCAAGGGCCCGATCAACGCGACCCGCCGTTCGCGCGTCGACGTAAAGGCTCCGGGCATCATCCCGCGCAAGTCGGTTCATGAGCCGATGTCGACCGGCCTGAAGGCCATCGACGCCCTGATCCCGGTTGGCCGTGGCCAGCGCGAGCTCGTCATCGGCGACCGCCAGACCGGCAAGACCGCCATCATCCTGGACGCCTTCCTCAACCAGAAGGCCATCCACGACAACGGCCCCGAGAACGACAAGCTGTACTGCGTCTACGTCGCTGTCGGCCAGAAGCGTTCGACCGTTGCCCAGTTCGTGAAGGTTCTCGAAGAGCGTGGCGCTCTCCAGTACTCGATCATCATCGCTGCCACCGCATCCGACCCGGCTCCGATGCAGTATCTCGCACCGTTCGCCGGCTGCGCGATGGGCGAATACTTCCGCGACAACGGCCAGCACGCCCTGATCGCTTACGACGACCTGTCCAAGCAGGCTGTCGCTTACCGCCAGATGTCGCTTCTGCTGCGACGTCCTCCGGGCCGCGAAGCTTACCCGGGCGACGTCTTCTATCTGCACTCGCGTCTGCTCGAGCGCGCCGCCAAGATGGGCGACGCTGCCGGCGCTGGCTCGCTGACGGCTCTGCCGGTCATCGAAACCCAGGGTAACGACGTTTCGGCCTTCATTCCGACCAACGTCATCTCGATCACCGACGGTCAGATCTTCCTTGAAACCGACCTGTTCTATCAGGGCATCCGTCCGGCCGTTAACGTCGGTCTGTCGGTTTCGCGCGTTGGTTCTGCCGCTCAGATCAAGGCGATGAAGCAGGTTGCCGGCTCGATCAAGGGTGAACTCGCCCAGTATCGCGAAATGGCCGCCTTCGCCCAGTTCGGTTCGGACCTCGACGCTGCAACGCAGCGCCTTTTGAACCGTGGTGCACGCCTGACCGAACTCCTGAAGCAGCCGCAGTTCTCGCCGCTGAAGACGGAAGAGCAGGTCGCGGTGATCTTCGCCGGCGTCAACGGTTACCTGGACAAGATCCCGGTCAACCAGGTCGGCAAGTTCGAGCAGGGCTTCCTTTCCTACCTCCGTTCGGAAGGCAAGGCGATCCTCGACACGATCCGCACGGAGAAGGCGATCAGCGACGACACCAAGGGCAAGCTCAAGGCCGCCCTCGACACCTTCGCGAAGAACTTCGCCTAATTCAGGCTCAAGCCAAGGACGGATAACGGATGCCTTCACTTAAGGATCTGAAAAACCGGATCGCCTCCGTCAAGGCGACGCAGAAGATCACCAAGGCGATGAAGATGGTCGCCGCGGCGAAGCTGCGTCGTGCTCAGGAAGCGGCCGAGGCTGCCCGCCCGTACTCGCAGCGCATGAGCGCCGTCCTGGCCAATATCGCGCAGGCAGTGGGTACGGACGACAGCGCGCCGCGCCTGATGACCGGCACCGGCAAGGACGACGTGCATCTGCTCGTCGTCTGCACCGCTGAGCGTGGTCTCTGCGGCGGCTTCAACTCGTCGATCTCGCGTTTCGCCCGTGACCATGCGCGCAAGCTCCTGGCCCAGGGCAAGACGGTGAAATTCTTCTGCGTCGGCAAGAAGGGCTACGACAGCCTGCGCCGCGAATTCGCTGGCATGATCGTCGAGCGTATGGATCTGCGTGACGTGAAGCGTATCGGCTTCACCAATGCAGACGCCATCGGTCGCAAGGTCATCGGCATGTTCGAGCGCGGCGAATTCGACGTCTGCACGCTGTTCTATTCCGAGTTCAAGTCGGTGATCAGCCAGGTGCCGACTGCCCAGCAGATCATCCCGGCCGCTCCGGCCGAGGCTGCTCCGCAGGGTGGTGCATCGGCTCTCTACGAATACGAACCGGATGCGGCTGCGATCCTCGAGGATCTCATCCCGCGCAACATCTCGGTTCAGATTTTCCGGGCCCTGCTCGAAAACGTCGCTGGTGAAATGGGCGCCAAGATGAGCGCCATGGACAATGCGACACGCAATGCCGGTGAGATGATCAACAAGCTGACGCTTTCGTACAACCGCCAGCGTCAGGCGCAGATCACCAAGGAACTCATTGAAATCATTTCGGGCGCGGAAGCGCTCTGAGGTTAAGGAAAGAGGGTAAGATAAATGGCTAAGGCAGCTACCCCCAAGTCTAAGGCGGTCACCTCCGCAGCCGGTGCTCTCGGCAAGGTCACGCAGGTCATCGGCGCCGTCGTCGACGTTTCGTTCGAAGGCGAACTGCCCCCGATCCTGAACGCGCTGGAAACCAACAACGGCGGCAACCGCCTCGTTCTCGAAGTGGCGCAGCACCTCGGCGAAAACCAGGTCCGCACGATCGCCATGGACTCGACCGAAGGTCTCGTCCGCGGTCAGCCGGTCACCGACACGGGCGCTCCGATCTCGGTCCCGGTCGGTCCGGAAACGCTCGGCCGCATCATGAACGTCATCGGCGAGCCGGTTGACGAAGCCGGTCCGCTGGTCACCGAAGGCCGTCGTGCCATCCACCAGGAAGCTCCGGCTTACGTCGAGCAGTCGACCGAAGCCCAGATCCTCGTCACCGGCATCAAGGTCGTCGACCTTCTGGCTCCTTACGCCAAGGGCGGTAAGATCGGCCTGTTCGGCGGCGCCGGCGTCGGCAAGACCGTTCTCATCATGGAGCTGATCAACAACGTCGCCAAGGCGCACGGTGGTTACTCGGTCTTCGCTGGCGTGGGTGAGCGTACCCGCGAAGGCAACGACCTGTACCACGAAATGATCGAATCGGGCGTCAACAAGCACGGCGGTGGCGAAGGCTCCAAGGCTGCGCTCGTATACGGCCAGATGAACGAACCGCCGGGCGCCCGCGCACGCGTTGCTCTGACCGGTCTGACGATCGCTGAAGACTTCCGCGACAAGGGCCAGGACGTTCTGTTCTTCGTCGACAACATCTTCCGCTTCACCCAGGCTGGCTCGGAAGTGTCGGCTCTGCTCGGCCGTATCCCGTCGGCCGTTGGTTACCAGCCGACGCTGGCCACCGACATGGGCCAGATGCAGGAACGCATCACCACCACGACCAAGGGCTCGATCACCTCGGTTCAGGCCATCTACGTTCCCGCCGACGACTTGACCGACCCGGCTCCGGCCACCTCGTTCGCCCACTTGGACGCAACGACCGTTCTGTCGCGCTCGATCGCCGAAAAGGGTATCTACCCGGCCGTTGACCCGCTCGACTCGACCTCACGCATGCTCGACCCGATGATCATCGGCGAAGAACACTACGAAGTCGCTCGTAAGGTTCAGTCGACGCTGCAGCGCTACAAGGCCCTTCAGGACATTATCGCGATCCTGGGCATGGACGAACTGTCGGAAGACGACAAGCAGACCGTTGCTCGCGCCCGCAAGATCGAACGCTTCCTGTCGCAGCCGTTCTTCGTTGCCGAAGTCTTCACCGGTTCGCCGGGCAAGCTGGTTGCTCTCGAAGACACGATCAAGGGCTTCAAGGGCCTGGTCAACGGCGACTACGACCACCTCCCGGAAGCTGCCTTCTACATGGTCGGCTCCATCGAGGAAGCCATCGAGAAGGCCAAGCGCCTGGCTGCCGAAGCCGCCTAAGCACAAGGGAATGTCGGCACGCGGGAACCCTCGCGTGCCGCCCCATCCTTCATCAGAGAAGTGAACGACCATGGCCGACAATTTCAACTTTGAGCTCGTTTCGCCCGAGCGTCTTCTCCTCTCCGAACAGGTGAGCGAAGTCGTCATCCCGGCAACGGAAGGCGAAATGACCGTCATGGCCAATCATGCGCCGACCATGACGACGATCAAGCCGGGCGTAGTAACCGTGAAGCTCGCTTCCGGTCAGGTGTCCAAGTATGTGGTCTTCGGCGGTTTCGCCGACGTTCTGCCGACCGGCTGCACGCTGCTCGCCGAATCCGCGGTTCCGCTCTCGGAAATCTCGCCGGACACGCTGACCAAGCGTATCGACGAAGCCCGCAAGGATCTGGAAGGTGTCGAGCATCACGAGCACCGCACCAAGCTCGAGCAGTATCTTGCCGAGCTTACCAACCTGAACGGTGTTCTCGTCGCCGCCTGATAGGCTGGTCACGACAAAGACGGATTGAAGCCGGGCCCTCAAGCCCGGCTTTTTTCATGCCTCGACCCTGGCCGCCGCGTCTTCCAGGATCATCGCGGATCCCTTCTCAGCGACCATCATGGTCGGCGCATTGATGTTGCCGGCGGTGATGTTGGGAAAGATTGAGGCATCGACGACACGCAGTCCCTGGACGCCGTGAACCCTCAGACGGGCATCCACCACCGAATGCTGGGGATCGCTGCCCATCGCGCAGGTCCCGCACAGGTGATAGATCGAGCCGCTGTTCAGGCGGAAATAGTCGAGCAGCTGTTCGTCTGACTGAACCGCGTTCGACGGCGAAACCTCGTCCTCCACCCAGTCTTCCAACGCTCGGGCCCCGGCGATGCGCCGCATCAGGTGGCTGCCTTGCAGAACTTCTTCGACGTCTCGTTCGGTCGAAAGGTAGTTCGGCCGGATCAGCGGTGCATCCGTCGCGTTGGCGGACGCGATGGTCACGGTGCCCTTGCTCGTCGGGCGGCAGGCGTTGAAGGCAATCAGGAAGCCAGGATAGGGCTCCGGGGTTAGACCCGCGCGCGGATTGTCCGGAATGCGGTAGGACAGCGGATTAAAATAGACCTGGATGTTCGGCCGTGCCTCTTCCGGCGCGCCGCGGAAGAAGCCTCCAGCCTGATTGACGCTCATGGCAAAGGGGCCGCTGCGCTTCATCAGCCAGGTCAGGCCGAACCGTGCCTGTCCGAGGAGGCTCGCGAAATCGCCGTTCAGGGTCGGGCGCCTGGAGCGGTAGTAGAAGCTCGCGCAGAGATGGTCCTGCAGGTTCTGGCCGACGGCCGGGAGATGTTTCCGCGTCTCGATCCCCTGGGCAAAGAGGGTTGCTCCGTCGCCGAAGCCGGAGAGCTGCATCAATTTCGGCGTGTCGACGGCGCCTGCCGCAAGGATGACTTCGCGGCGGGCGCTGAAGCTGCGGATACTACCGTGCTGCATGACCTCGATGCCGGACACCCGGCCATCCGGCTCGAGCAGCAGGCGCCTCGCATGGGCCTCGCGCTCGATCAGAAGATTGGGACGGGTCAGGGACGGGCGGAGATATTCCGCGCTCGAATGCGAGCGCTGACCGCGCCTTGTGTTGACGTCGTAGACGCCGGCCCCTTCGATCGAGGCGCCGTTGAAGTCGTCGTTCTCGGGCAGGCCCAGTTCCTTGCAGGCTTCCAGAAAAGCGTCGCTGACGGCATGTGTGGATCCGCGCATCGGCGTCACGTGGATCGGGCCGTTTGCGCCATGCCAGGGGCTCTCGCCGCGGGCATGGGTTTCCAGCTTGCGGAAATAGGGCAGCACGTCGTCGAAGCCCCAGCCCGGATTTCCGGCCTTGCGCCAGTCGTCGAAATCCTGCCGTGCTCCGCGGACGAAGATCATGGCATTGATCGAGCCGGACCCCCCCTGCACCTTGCCGCGGGGCGCATAAATCCGCCGCCCGCCGAGATTGGCCTCGGGTTCGGTGCGGTACATCCAGTTGACCTTCGGATTGTAGTAGCTCTTGGCATAACCGACCGGGATCTTGAACCAGAAGGACTTGTCCTCGCCGCCGGCCTCGATCAGCAGCACGGAGTGGCGGCCGCTTTCGCTCAGGCGGCTTGCCACGATGCAGCCCGCCGAGCCTGCACCGACCACGATGAAATCGAAGATCATGGGCGTGGTCCCTCAGCCCTTGGCCGGTGCAAAAGCCTTCACGTCCATCGGCTCCGGCGCCATCTGCAGATGGAGCCGCTCGCCGGTATAGGGCGTGTGCTTGGCGATCACCTCGTGATTGAGCTCGATGCCGAGGCCCGGTTCGCGCGACGGGATCAGATAGCCATCGTCGAAGCCGAGTTTCGTCTTCAGCACCTCGGCGTGGAAGCCACCAAAATCCATGATCGCCTCATGGATCAGGAAGTTCGGGCAGGTGACTGCGAGCTGGATCGAGGCGGCTGCCCCGACCGGGCCGTTATAGAGATGCGGCGCAATCTGCGCATAAAAGGACTCGGCCATCCCGGCGATCTTCTTCGCCTCCAGCAAGCCGCCGACGCGTGCGACATTCATCTGCAGGATGGAGGCCGAGCCAAGCTGCAATACTCTCTGGAATTCGTATTTGGTCGTCAGCCGCTCGCCCGTCGAGACGGGGATCGAGGTGGCGCGGGCGACTTCCGCCATCGCCGCCTCCTGGCCGGGCGGGACGGGCTCCTCGAACCAGAGCGGATCGTATTTTTCCAAGCGCTTGGCCAGCCGGATCGCCGACGAGGGGACCATCTGACCATGGGTGCCGAAGAGGATGTCAGCGCGGTTGCCGATGGCATCGCGGATCTTGCGGCAGAATTCCTCGCAGCGATCCATGACGGGCAGCGGCAGCTGGTGGCCGGAATAGTTGGTGTAGGGGCCGGCCGGGTCGAACTTCACTGCCGTAAAGCCGGCCTCGACCATGTGGATCGCTTCTTCGGCGGCGAGATCCGGGTCGTTGTAGTCGTATTCGCCGGCAGCGTTCTTCGGGTAGAGATAGGTATAGGCGCGCAGCTTGTCCGAGACCGGGCCGCCAAGCAGATCGGCAACCGGTCGTCCCGCCGCCTTGCCGACGATGTCCCAGCAGGCGATTTCGAGACCCGAGATGATCCCAACCATGGTCGGGTCCGGCCGCTGGGTGAAGCCGCTCGAATAGGCGGCGCGCCAGAAGCGCTCGATCTGGTGGGGGTCGTGACCCTCCAGATAGCGGGTGAAAACGTCTTCGACCAGGACAGCGATGCCCGAGGGATGGAAGGCGGTCGAATAGATCTCGCCGACGCCCGTGATGCCGCAGGCCGTCTCCAGCTCGACGAAGATCCAGTACATGCCGCCGATATGCGGCGCGGGCGTTGCGACAACGTGTGTCTTGAGCGAAGCGATTTTCATGGATGCCCCCGATGCGGAATGGTCGGACTGGTCAGTGTTTCAGGATGACGAGGCGGGTCTGGGTGAATTCCAGCATGCCGTGCTTGCCGTCGTCGCCGCCGAGGCCGGAGCGCTTCCAGCCGGCGTGGTAGCCCTGGTAGGGATCGGCCGGGAAACGGTTGATGTAGAGCTCGCCCGCCTCGATCTCGTTCGCGGCCTTCATCACCTTGCGGTAGTTCTCGGTGAAGACGACGGAGGCGAGGCCAAACTGGTGGTCGCTTGCCATGGCCAGCGCCTCGTCGAAATCGGTGTAGGGGATAACCGGCAGCACGGGCCCGAAGACCTCCTCCTGAACAATCTCCATGTCCTGGCGGCAATCGGACAGCAGTGTCGGCGGATAGAAATAGCCGTCGCCCGCGGGGAGGTAGCCGCCCGTTTCGATGACGGCGCCGTCGGCTTTGGCGCGCTCCACCATGTGATGGACGCGCAGCCGCGCGGCGGCTGTTGCAAGCGGTCCCATGCGTGTCGGGTCCTCGGCGCGGTCGCCATAGTGGCGGCGCTCGAAGGCTTGCCTGAGCTTGGCAAGCAGCGCGCCGTGCACGGAGGCGTGCACATAGAGCCGCTCGACGGAGGTGCAGACCTGGCCACAATGGGCGGTCTTTGCCGCGAGTACACTTTTCGTCACCACGTCGAGATCGGCATCCGGCTCGACGATGACAGGCGTCTTGCCGCCGAGTTCCAGCGAGGGTTTGGCGATGTTTGCCTTGCAGTAATCGAGAACGATCTGCCCCGCAGCAACGCTGCCAGTCAGGGTGATCATGCCGACCTCACGGCGCGTGCACATGACGCCTGCCACGTCGTGGCTCATGGCCATGATGCTGATCAGCCCCTCCGGCAGGCCCGCTTCCTTGATCGCTTCAGCAAAGACGAAGGCCGAGGTCGGCGTGTTGTTGCTGGGGCGAACGACCACGGCATTGCCGGTGACCAGCGCCGGCGCAATCTTGCGGACCAGCGTGTAGATCGGGAAGTTGAAGGGGATCAGGCAGGCAACGACGCCGATCGGCGCGCGCTTCAGCATCAGCGTCTCGTCCGGCGTGTCGCTCTCGATCACCTCGCCCTCGACGCGGCGCGCCCATTCGGCGTGGTACCGCATCAGTTCAACGCCATAGCCAGCTTCGGCGACCGCGTCCTCGACGCTCTTGCCGGATTCCAGTGCCAGCGCCTCGCCGATCTTTTGCTGATGGCGTTCGACCGCATCGGCGAGCTTACGCAAGGCATTGCCCCGTTCGATGGCCGGTAGACGACCCCAGGGCTTCTGGGCTGCTGCGGCAGCCTCAACGGCTTCGATCACATCGGCTTCCGTCGCTGCCGTTACCGAAGCGAAGACCTCACCCTTGGCCGGGTTCTTCACCTCGATGGTCTGGCGGGCTCCGGTGTCGCGAAAGGAGCCGGCGATGAAGTTCTGGAAGGGGGACATGATGGGCACTCCGACAGCAGACAGTTCGCCCCAAGTAGGAAGGCCGTCTTGCCGCTTCGCAAGCGACTTATTGTCGGGTGGAGCATTCCAAAAAGGAATGTTTCAGGCGCTCGCCTGCCTTGGCAGGGCGACAGCGCTTCCGCCGATTTCATGGTTCAGCCAGCGCCTGAAGGCTGCGACATGCGGCGATTGTGCGCTGTCGGTACGGGTCACCAGCCAGTAGGACTCGTGCCCTTCGACTTCGACGTCCAGAACCTGGGTCAGAGCACCCGTCTGCATCAAGGGCGCCACCATGGATCGGTCCGCCACGGCCACACCCAATCCGTTGCAGGCGGCTTCGATGACCAGGTCCAGAAGATCGAATTCCAGTCCGCCTTGTGTGTCGGTTTCGGCAAGGCCCGCCGCATCCAGCCAGCGCTGCCAGGTGAGATAGCGCTGATCGGCCGAGGCCAGCACATGCAGGAAGGTGAAGCGGGAGAGGTCGATCACCTCCGAGCCCCGCAAGTCCGCCAGAAGATGCGGCGCGCAGACTGCGATGTGACGTTCGGCGAAAAGCCGTTCCGACCGCAGGCTCGGCCATTCACCGTCACCGAAGCGGATGGCACAGTCGATCATGCCGCGATCGGAGAGGTTGTCCTCCAGGTCCGTGGTGATGCTGAGGTCGACATCCGGTAGAAAGGCCCTGAGGCTCGTCAGACGAGGCAGCAACCAGCGCTTGGCGAATGTCGGCGGCACATTGATCCTGAGCCGGCGAAGATTGCTCTTCTCGCGGATGTTGCGCACCGTCATCTCGACCGTGTGAAAGGCCTGTTGGAGCGAAGCGAGCAGCTCGGCGCCGGACGGGGTCAGTTCCAGGTGATGATGGCGGCGGATGACAAGGGTTTCGCCGAGCTGTTCTTCGAGATTGCGCACCTGACGGCTGACGGCGCTCTGGGTGAGGTTCAGCTGTTCCGCCGCCCGGGTAAAGCTGCGCGTCTGGCCGACCACCTCGAAAACCTTCATCGCGGACAGGGCCGGCAGCCGTCTCATGATCTCTCGTGATTTCCCCTTTAGAGCCTTCCCGGCATTAAATCAGAGGCGCTTGATCTGCGCCATGCAGTTCTTACGCGAATGTGTCATGCTTTTTGCTATAGATGGTTGATGTCGTCGCCTGTGCGATGACATAAGCCTTCAGGATTTTGTGCTTTCGGGGGAAACAGCATGAAAGTCGGTATCGTGGGTGCGGGCATGGTCGGCAGCTCTGCGGGCTATGCGCTGGCGCTGATGGGGCTTGCAAGCGAGATCGTGCTGATCGACCGAAACGAGGCGCTCGCCATCGCGCAAGCCGAGGATATCGCCCATGCGGTGCCCTTCATGTCGTCGACGGTGGTCAATGCCGGCCAGTATCGCGATCTCCAAGGCGCCGGTGTGGTCATCCTCGCAGCCGGTGTCAGCCAGAAGCCGGGTGAAACGCGTCTGGAACTCCTGGAGCGCAATGCCGCCGTGTTTCGGGCGGTGTTGGCCGAGGTGCTGCCGGTGGTGCCGGACGCGATCCTGCTGATTGCCTCGAACCCCGTCGACATCATGACGCAGATCACCACGCGGCTCTCAGGCATCGATCCGCGGCGGGTGATCGGTTCCGGCACCATTCTCGACACGGCGCGCTTTCGCAGCCTCGTCGGACGGCATCTGGGCATCTCGCCGCAATCGGTGCATGCCTATGTGCTCGGTGAGCACGGCGACAGCGAAGTTCTCGCCTGGACGAGTGCGCGGGCCGGCTCGGTACCTCTCTCCTCCTTCGCCGCCCAGGTCGGATCGCCGCTGACTGCGGACGTGCGCGCCCAGATCGATGATGGTGTGCGTAATGCGGCCTACAAGATCATCAATGGCAAGGGATCGACCTATTACGGCATCGGGGCCGGTCTCGCGCGTATCGTCAAGGCGATCGCCCGCGATCAGCGCGACGTGTTGTCGGTCTCGATCTCGACGCCCGAGGTCGCCGGCGTGTCGGATGTTGCACTCTCGATCCCGCGTGTGGTGGGTGCGGAGGGGGTGCTGACGGATCTTTTCCCCGACCTCGATGACGAGGAATATGCCGCCTTGAACCGCAGTGCGTCGCTTTTGAAGGAACGAGCGGACGCCATTCCTTTGTAGGTCAAGCATCCTATATGTTAATCTAACACCAGCCGCGCTGTTTTGCCTGCCGATGCGCAGCCACGATCTCTGGACATGTCATGACTGAAACGCCGCCACTGACCGCTGAGGCACTCGACGACTTTCTGACGAAAGCGCGGGCTGCGAGCAATCTCCTGAAGGCGCTCTCGCACGAGACGCGCCTCCTGATGCTTTGCATGCTGTGCCAGGGCGAAAAGACCGTGACGGAGATCGAACACTTTCTCGGGATCCAGCAGGCGGTGGTCTCCCAGCAGCTGGCACGGCTGCGCAGCGACAAGGTCGTGCAGACCCGCCGCGAAGGTCGGCAGATCTATTACCGCATTGCCGATCCGCAGCTCGCAGAACTGATCTCCGTGCTCTACAAGATGTATTGCGGTCCGCTGCCGATGCAGCGCGGTGAAGCTGAGGCCCATACCGGCGCCTGAGCGCATCGGCGCAATCGGGGGGGCAGAAATCATGATCGACAAGCTGGAATTCTTCATCGCGCTTGCGCGCCAGCAGCATTTCGGACGCGCCGCCGAGGAATGCGGGATTACCCAGCCGACGCTGTCTGCCGCCATTCGACAGCTGGAAGAGCAGCTCGGGGTGGTGCTTGTCGTGCGTGGGTCGCGGTTTCTCGGGCTTACACCCGAGGGGCAGCGCGTGCTCGAATGGGCGCGGCGCATCGTCGGCGATACACGCACCATGCGCGAGGAAATGCGGGCTGCGCGGCGTGGTCTGGCGGGCCATATCCGGCTTGCGGCCATTCCGACGGCGCTCGCGATGGTCCGGCGAATCACCGAGCCTTTTCAACGGCGGCATCCGAATGTGACCTTTTCTGTGCTGTCCCGCACGTCGCTGCAGGTCTTGAGTCTCCTCGACGATCTCGAGATCGATGCCGGCATCACCTATCTCGACAACGAACCGCTCGGACGGGTGACTTCGGTTCCCCTCTATTCGGAGCGTTACCACCTGATCACGGCTGCCGGGACTCCACTGGCGGACCGTGAAGAGGTGACCTGGACCGAAGTTTCAAGCCTTCGGCTTTGTCTATTGACCGCGGACATGCAGAACCGGCGGATCATCAACAAACACATGGCCGAGGCCGGCGTCACGGTGACGCCGACGCTTGAGTCTAACTCGATGATCGTCCTGTTTTCCCATATCCGGACCGGCCAATGGGCTTCGATCATGCCGCGTAACGTTGCGGAATCCTTTGGTTTTCCGGAGCAAATTCGAATGATCCCGATCACGGAGCCCGATGCATCGCATCTGGTCGGGCTCGTTGCCACGCATCGCGAACCCTATACACCACTCGTCTCTGCGCTGCTGCACGAGGCGCGATCACTCGCTACGGCTGAAGCCTTCGATAGAAATCTTCTATCGAACGACGATATCCCAATATTGACCTAAGCTCCTTCTCGCGGCCATCCTTCACAAAAGGCAAGTTCGTACGACAGTCGTCGACGGGCAAACATAACTGACCCGCCATGGCGAGACGTGTGACTGCCTTGCCCTGTCGGTTTGGGAGGACTGGCTCATGAATATCCGTGTTGCCGCTTCGAATGAAGCGGCGCGTGTCTCCGACATCATCGCTGACTGTCGGCATCTGGAAGGCCCGATGCTGCCGATCCTGCACAGGATCCAGGACGAGTTCGGCTATATCCCCGAACCGGCCAAGCAGATCATCGCCGACGCGCTCAATCTGTCTCGCGCTGAGGTTCACGGGGTCATCACCTTCTATCATGATTTCCGCGCCCGGCCCTCTGGCCGCCATGTGCTGAAGCTCTGTCGGGCCGAGGCTTGCCAGTCGATGGGTGGCGAGCCTCTTGCGGACAAGATCAAGGCGCTGCTCGGCGTGGACTGGCACGGAACAACCGCCGACGGTGCCGTGACGCTGGAGCCTGTCTTCTGTCTCGGGCTCTGCGCGCAGGCGCCGGCCGCCATGCTCGACGGACATCTCCATGCCCGACTGGATGAGAACTGTCTTGATGATCTGATGGCGGAGGTGCGGGCATGAGTGTCACCGTCTTCGTCCCCCGCGACGCTGCAGCGCTTGCCGTCGGTGCCGACAAGGTGGCAGCCGCCATCGAACGCGAAGCCGCACAGCGCGGCCAGGATGTGCGCATCGTCCGCAATGGCTCGCGCGGCATGCTCTGGCTGGAAGTGCTCGTCGAAGTCCGCACCGAGCACGGCCGCATGGCCTATGGACCGGTCAAGCCTTCGGACGTCGCATCGCTGTTCGATGCCGGTTTCCTCTCCGGTGGCGAACATCCCCTCGGCCACGGCCTGACCAAGGAAATCCCCTTCCTCAAGGGGCAGACGCGTCTCACCTTCGCCCGTTGCGGCGTGACCGATCCTCTGTCGCTCGACGACTATCGCCACTATCAGGGCCTCAAGGGCCTCGCCAATGCCATCGCGATGGCACCTGCCGACATCGTCAAACAGGTGACCGACAGCGGCCTGCGCGGCCGCGGCGGCGCCGGTTTCCCGACGGGCATCAAGTGGAAGACAGTGGCCGACGCCAAGGCGGACCAGAAATACATCGTCTGCAATGCCGACGAGGGTGACAGCGGTACCTTTGCCGACCGGATGATCATGGAAGGCGACCCCTTCGTCCTGATCGAAGGCATGGCGATTGCCGGCATCGCGGTCGGCGCGACCAAGGGCTATGTCTATACCCGCTCCGAATATCCGCATGCGATTGCCGTCATGGAAGAGGCGATCGCGATTGCCAGGGCTGCGGGTATCCTCGGCGCATCCGTCATGGGTTCGCCTTACGCCTTCAACATGGAAGTGCGCATGGGCGCCGGCGCCTATGTTTGTGGCGAGGAAACCTCGCTTCTGAACAGTCTTGAAGGCAAGCGCGGCATCGTGCGGGCCAAGCCGCCGTTGCCGGCCCTGCAGGGCCTGTTCGGCAAGCCGACCGTCGTCAACAACGTCATGTCGCTCGCCTCGATCCCCGTCATCATGGACCGTGGCGCGCAGTTCTATCGCGACTTCGGCGTCGGCCGCTCGCATGGCACGATCCCGATCCAGCTCGCCGGCAACCTCAAGCATGGCGGCCTTTACGAGACGGCCTTCGGTCTGCCACTCGGCCAGCTGATCAACGAGATCGGTGGCGGCACGATCTCCGGACGCCCGGTCAAGGCTGTCCAGGTCGGTGGCCCGCTGGGTGCCTATTTCCCGCCGTCGCTGTTCGACACGATCTTCGATTACGAGGCCTTCACGGCCGCCGGTGGTCTGATCGGTCATGCCGGCGTGGTGGTCTTCGACGACACGGCCGACATGCTGAAGCAGGCGCGCTTTGCCATGGAGTTCTGCGCTGTCGAAAGCTGCGGCAAGTGCACGCCCTGCCGCATCGGTTCCACACGCGGTGTCGAAACGGTCGACAAGATCGCCCAGGGCATCGAGCCGGAAAAGAACAAGGTGCTGCTTGAGGATCTCTGCAACACCATGAAGTTCGGTTCGCTCTGCGCGCTCGGCGGGTTCACGCCCTATCCGGTCATGAGCGCGCTCACTCACTTCCCGCAGGATTTTGCACCGACCCCGGTGCGGGAGGCGGCGGAATGAGCGCCCATTCTCTCTCGTCATCCTTGGGCTCGTCCCGAGGATCTACAGATTTTGCCATGCGGGAGACGTTCATCGCTGAACCGGCTCTCGAAGTTCAGATGCAGCAGATCCTCGGGACGAGCCCGAGGATGACGGCGGAAAGGTAAGCGTTATGCCCCTCGTTCCTGAAATCGACTTTGGCACCCCGGCGTCCCGCTCGGAAAAGATGGTGACGCTGACCATCGATGGCCGCGAGATCACCGTCCCGGAAGGCACCTCGATCATGCGTGCCTCCATGGAGGCCGGGATCCAGGTTCCGAAACTCTGCGCGACCGACATGGTCGATGCCTTTGGCTCCTGCCGTCTCTGTCTGATCGAGGTCGAGGGCCGCAATGGCACCCCGGCCTCCTGCACGACACCGGTTGCCCCCGGCATCGTCGTCCACACGCAGACGGAGCGCCTTAAGGCGATCCGCAAGGGCGTGATGGAGCTTTACATCTCCGACCATCCGCTCGACTGTCTGACCTGTGCCGCCAATGGCGACTGCGAACTGCAGGACATGGCCGGTGCTGTCGGTCTGCGCGACGTGCGCTACGGCTACGAGGGGGAGAACCACGTCAAGGCGCGTTCGGCCGAAGGCGGGATCAATGCCCAGTGGATGCCGAAGGATGAGAGCAATCCCTATTTCACCTATGATCCCTCCAAGTGCATCGTCTGCTCGCGCTGTGTGCGTGCTTGTGAGGAAGTGCAGGGCACGTTTGCGCTGACCATCGAAGGCCGCGGTTTCGACAGCCGCGTGTCGCCCGGTGCGCACGAAGCCTTCCTCTCGTCGGAATGCGTCTCCTGCGGCGCCTGCGTGCAGGCCTGCCCGACGGCGACGCTGACCGAAAAATCGGTGATCGAAATCGGCCAGCCGGAGCATTCGGCCGTGACGACCTGTGCCTATTGCGGCGTCGGCTGTTCGTTCAAGGCGGAAATGCGCGGCGAGGAACTCGTGCGCATGGTGCCCTGGAAGGACGGTCAGGCCAATCGCGGCCATTCCTGCGTCAAGGGCCGTTTCGCCTATGGCTATGCGAGCCACAAGGACCGCATCCTGAACCCGATGATCCGTGAAAAGATCACCGATCCCTGGCGCGAAGTGACCTGGGAAGAGGCCTATGCCCATGTCGCCTCCGAGTTCAAGCGCATCCAGTACCAGTATGGCCGCGAATCGATCGGTGGCATCACCTCGTCGCGCTGCACCAACGAGGAGACCTTCCTCGTCCAGAAGCTGATCCGCGCCGGCTTCGGCAACAACAATGTCGATACCTGTGCCCGTGTCTGCCATTCGCCGACCGGCTATGGCCTCGGCCAGGCCTTTGGCACCTCTGCCGGCACGCAGAATTTCGATAGCGTCGAGCATTCCGACGTGGTGCTGGTGATCGGTGCCAATCCGACCGATGGCCATCCGGTCTTCGGGTCTCGCCTGAAGAAGCGGCTGCGTCAGGGCGCCAAGCTCATCGTCGTCGATCCGCGCCGGATCGATCTCGTGCGCACGCCGCATGTCGAAGCCTCCTACCACCTGCCGCTGAAGCCCGGCACCAATGTTGCCGTTCTCACCGCGTTGGCGCATGTCATCGTGACGGAAGGCCTCTTCGCCGAAGCCTTCATCCGCGAGCGCTGCGACTGGTCCGAGTTCGAGGATTGGGCCGCCTTCGTCGCCGAGCCCCAGCATTCGCCCGAGGAAACCGAGAAGTTCACCGGCGTTCCGGCCGAAGAACTGCGCGGTGCCGCCCGTCTCTTCGCCACCGGCGGCAATGGCGCGATCTATTACGGCCTCGGTGTCACCGAACACAGCCAGGGTTCGACCACGGTGATGGCAATCGCCAACCTCGCCATGGCGACCGGCAATATCGGTCGTCCGGGTGTCGGTGTGAACCCGCTGCGTGGCCAGAACAATGTCCAGGGCTCCTGCGACATGGGGTCTTTCCCGCACGAGCTGCCGGGCTATCGTCACATCTCCGACGATGCGACCCGCGAGACCTTCGAAAAGCTGTGGGGCGTCACGCTCAACAACGAACCGGGTCTGCGCATCCCCAACATGCTGGATGCGGCCGTTGAGGGCACCTTCAAGGGCATCTACATCCAGGGCGAGGACATCCTGCAGTCCGACCCGGATACCAAGCATGTCTCGGCCGGTCTCGCTGCCATGGAATGCGTCGTCGTGCACGACCTCTTCCTCAACGAAACGGCCAATTACGCCCACGTCTTCCTGCCGGGCTCGACCTTCCTGGAGAAGGACGGCACCTTCACCAATGCCGAGCGCCGCATCAACCGCGTGCGCAAGGTGATGTCGCCGAAGAACGGCTATGCCGACTGGGAAGTGACGCAGAAGCTGGCTCAAGCCATGGGTCTCGCCTGGAACTACGCGCATCCCTCGCAGATCATGGACGAGATCGCCGCGACGACCCCGAGCTTTGCCGGTGTCTCCTACGACTATCTGGAAAAGATGGGCTCGGTGCAGTGGCCCTGCAACGAGAAGTTCCCGGTGGGCTCGCCGATCATGCATGTCGACGGCTTCGTCCGCGGCAAGGGCAAGTTTATCCGCACGGAATATGTGGCAACCGACGAACGCACAGGACCGCGCTTCCCGCTGCTGCTCACCACCGGCCGTATTCTCTCGCAATACAATGTCGGTGCGCAGACACGGCGTACGCAAAATGTCGTCTGGCATGAGGAGGATCTTCTCGAGATCCATCCGCATGATGCCGAACAGCGTGGCATCAAGGAAGGTGACTGGATCAAGCTCGCGAGCCGCTCCGGCGATACGACACTGCGTGCCCGCATCACCGATCGCGTGGCGCCGGGCGTGGTCTACACCACATTCCATCACCCCAATACGCAGGCCAACGTCATCACCACCGATTTTTCGGACTGGGCGACCAACTGTCCGGAATACAAGGTGACCGCCGTTCAGGTCTCGCCGTCGAACGGCCCAACGGAATGGCAGGAAGAGTACGAAGAACTCGGCCGCCGCTCACGTCGGATCGCCGGCAAGCTGGAAGCGGCGGAGTGAGCCAGGTGAGCTGGCAAGGGCAAACGGGAGGAACATGGATATGACCGGTGTCTCCCGCGCCTTTGCTGTCGAACAGGTTCGCTCCGGCGTCACCACTCCTGCCACACGGATCGTGCCGGAGGAGGTGCCGATTGCCTTCTCCTATGGCGGCACGACCCATGCCGTCATGATGGCAACGCCGGCCGATCTCGAAGACTTCGCCGTCGGCTTCTCTCTTGCCGAGGGGATCATCGAAAGGGCGGAGCAGGTCCTGTCGATCGAAGCCATCGAAGCGGGTCCGGGCATCGATCTGCAGATCACGCTCGAAGACAATACGGCGGATGCGCTTGCTGCCCGCCGGCGTCGGATGGCAGGGCCGGTCGGTTGCGGGCTTTGTGGCATCGAGTCGATCGAGCAGGCGGCCCGTCCGGTGCCGGTGGTTCCCCGAAGCGAGGTTCGGTTCCGGGAAGACGATATCATCGAGGCGATGCAGGCGCTCGGCGCGGGGCAGGTGCTCAACCGCGAAACGCGCGCCGTGCATGGAGCCGGGTTCTTTCTGCCTGGCGAGGGTCTGCTGGCGCTGCGCGAAGATGTGGGGCGCCACAATGCTCTCGACAAACTGGTGGGTGCGGTCTGTCGTGCCGGCTGGAAACGGTCTCGCGGCATGGTCGTCGTCACCAGCCGCCTGTCCGTCGAAATGGTGCAGAAGGCTGCCATTCTCGGCAGCCCGCTGCTGGCGGCCATCTCGGCGCCGACGGCACTTGCCATCCGCACGGCGGAAGACGCAGGCCTGACGCTGGTCGGCATCGCCAGAGGCAATGATTTTGAAGTTTTTACGCGGTCAGACCGGATTACTGGGGGAGAACGAAGCCATGTCGCATAGCCACACCGACGAGAAACTGGTGCGGATGGCCAACCAGATCGCCACCTTCTTCCTGTCGCAGCCAGCGGCGATCCGTGCGGAAGGGGTTGCTACCCATATCAACAAGTTCTGGGAGCCGCGCATGCGCCGTCGGTTCTTCGAGCTGCTCGGTGATGCCGAAGCCGGCTTTCTGCCGCTGGTGATCGAGGCCTCCGCCTTGATCAAGCGGCCGGGAGAGCCCGACAGCAGCGCCGTCGGCGTTGGTGCCGGCGACGCAGCCATCAGCCCGCATGGCAAGGGGACTGCCGCGGGAGAATCTCTTTCGGAACCCAGCGTTCCGGAGCAGACAGCCTGAATCTCAGTTCATCCGAGCCGGGAACTTTTCAATAGCGGTTTATTTAAAGTGGAGGGAAACGTAATGGCAGTCACTGATGTTAGCGCTGGCAGTCCGACAGGAGTCGGGCCGTTGGACAAAGAAAGAATTATCGCAAAACCTGGCTTCAATCGCTGGCTCGTGCCTCCGGCCGCCCTTGCCATCCATCTGTGCATCGGCATGGCCTATGGCTTCAGCGTGTTCTGGCTGCCGCTCAGCCGGGCGATCCCCAATCCGGACCCGAGCTGCTCCGAGCTGACCCTCATCGGCGCGCTCTTTACCACCGCCTGCAACTGGCGCGTGGCGGATCTCGGCTGGATCTATACCCTCTTCTTCGTTTTCCTCGGCTGCTCGGCCGCCATCTGGGGCGGCTGGCTCGAGCGTGTCGGCCCGCGCAAGGCTGCCTTCGTCTCGGCCTGCTGCTGGTGCGGCGGTATTCTGATTGCCGCGCTCGGCGTCATGACTCACCAGCTCTAGCTCATGTGGGTCGGTGCCGGCGTCATCGGTGGCATCGGTCTCGGCCTCGGCTACATCTCCCCGGTCTCCACGCTGATCAAGTGGTTCCCGGACCGCCGCGGCATGGCAACCGGCATGGCCATCATGGGCTTTGGCGGTGGTGCGATGATCGGTGCGCCGCTCGCCAACCTGCTGATGGGTTATTTCAAGACCAATGTGTCGGTCGGCGTCTGGCAGACCTTCGTCGTCATGGCGATCATCTACTTCATCTTCATGATGGGCGGTGCATTCGGCTACCGCATCCCGCCGGCTGGCTGGCGTCCGGAGGGCTGGACCCCGGCTGCGACCAAGAGCACGATGATCACCAATCGTCATGTGCATCTGCGCGACGCCCACAAGACCCCGCAGTTCTGGCTCATCTGGGCTGTGCTCTGCCTCAACGTCTCGGCCGGTATCGGTGTTATCGGCATGGCATCGCCGATGCTGCAGGAAATCTTCGCCGGTAACCTCATTGGTGCGCCGGGCGTAGCCTTCGCCGAACTCGATGCCTCTCAGAAGGCTCAGATCGCCGCAATCGCTGCCGGCTTTACCGGCCTGCTTTCGCTGTTCAACATCGGTGGCCGCTTCTTCTGGGCGTCGATGTCCGACAAGATCGGCCGCAAGAACACCTATTTCGCCTTCTTCATCCTCGGCATCATTCTCTATGCCGCGGCACCAACGCTGGCTGACATGGGTTCCAAGGCACTCTTCGTGCTCGCCTTCGGCATTATCCTGTCGATGTATGGCGGCGGCTTCGCCACCATTCCGGCCTATCTCGCCGACATCTTCGGCACGCAGTTCGTCGGCGCGATCCATGGCCGCCTTCTGACGGCCTGGGCAACGGCCGGCATCGTCGGTCCGGTCGTGGTCAACTACATCCGCGAAGCCCAGATCGCGGCTGGCGTTGCACCGGGTCCGGAGCTCTATACCAGCACCATGTATATCCTGGCCGGCATGCTGGCCCTCGGTCTGGTGGCGAATGCCTTCGTCAAGCCGCTGTCGGACAAGTGGTTCATGTCGGACGAGGAAGTGGCTTCGCTGCAGGCGAAGACCGCTGCCGCGTCCGCGGGTCCCACCGGTTCCTTCGGCATCGGCAAGGGTGGTCTCGACACCAAGGCAGCGCTCGCCTGGGCCGTCGTCGGCATCCCGCTCCTGTGGGGCGTCTGGATCACGCTGCGCAACAGCCTCACGATCTTTGGCTAAAGCGATCAGCGACTTCCGAAACAACGGAGAGGCGGCCCACGGGTCGCCTCTTCCTTTTTGGTAGAGCGCGCTAGTTCAGCCAGAGATGGATCAGGGCCGCTTCGGGTGTCTCGGCTCCACCGTTCTGGATCCCCGTGCCCCAGAGGCTCGCTCCGGCCGCGTAAGCGCCGGGTTCCAGTCCTCCCGCCTCACACTGGCTGACGGCCCGCAGGCGTTTCCCGCCCGCGACCGCATCGGCGATCACGCCCAACAACTGCCCGTCGTTCATCGCCGTGCCGGCGCCGAAGATCCGCAGAACCGCGCCGTCCAGGGTCTCCAGGATCGCATTCAGCGAAGCTGCCGGCAGACCCGGCGAGAGCGTCAGGACCGCGAGCTTGCGGTCGATGAAGGTCCGGCGCTGCGGCGTTCCAAGTGCTGCCTGCGGCTGGGAGCGGAAGGCGTCCGCTTCGTGGCTGTGGTGTTTGACGAGGCCGGCGGCGGGCAGGAGCTTGCCGGCGAAGGCGAGGAACACACCGGCGCCTTGAGCTGCGGCCGCAGTGATCGCCAGACCGAGATTGCCTTCGGCATCGCCCTTCTGTCCGAGCGGCAGCATGGAGCCGCAGAGGATCACGCGGCGCTCTTCGCCGGCCAGAGCCTGGGACAAGGCGGCGCCCGTGAAGGCCATCGTGTCCGTTCCATGGGTGATGATGACGGGAATTCCGGCATGGCGGCGGATCGTCTCCAGCATCCGGTTCCAGTGGGACGGGCCGACATCGGCGCTATCGAGCAGCGGATCAAAGACATCGGCAACGAGCTCTGCGCCATCCGGCAGGCGCGCGGTGACCGCGTCCTCGACGAGCCCCTTGCGGGGTGCAAGTCCATCCGGCGTCTCGGCCATGCCAATCGTGCCGCCAGTGTGGATCAAGAGCAGTTTCATGATCAAGCCTCCCAGGTCTTCAGCGATCTGGTAGGGCAGGGCAGGGCGGAGATCAACGGGGTCTGTGAACGTGAAAAGGGCAGCGCTTCTGAGCGCTGCCATTCCAAAACCAGAGGCGGTCGCCTGATCAGGCGGCCAGGTCTTCCAGATCGCTGCCCTTGAACATCTTGGCGAGGTTCAGGAAGCAGATCATGCCGTTTTCATTGGCGATGATGCCCTCGGAGAAGGTCTTGTCGAAGGAAGCGGAGACTTCCGGAACCGGCTGCACTTGGCTCGACGGGATCGTCAGGATGTCGGAAACGCGGTCGACCAGCATGCCGATGACCATGTTGTGGACTTCTGCCACGACGATGGCCGAACGCTCGTTGGCAACCGTGCTCTTCATGCCCAGCTTGTAAGCCAGGTCGATGATCGGAATGACGGAACCGCGCAGGTTCATGACGCCGATGACATCGGCCGGCGCATGCGGGATCGGCGTCGAGGGTGCCCAGCCGCGGATTTCGCGGATCGTGGTCGTCTTGACGCAGAACTCCTGATCATGAAGCCGGAAGGCGATGATCTCGAGGGTCTCGCTGCCGAAGCTGGTGGAGCTGATAGTTGCCATTAGAAATCTTCCCAACCTTCCTGTACCTTGGCGGCAGCGGCGCCACCTGCGGCGCGAGCGACACTCGCCATGAGTTTGCGTGCCGGGGATGCCACAGGTGAAGCATCGGGACGCGCTTCCATGACTTTATTCGAAGAGTGTTGCCCAATTCTAAACTGTGACACCAGTTCGCGCAGTGAAGCGGCCTGTTGAGCAAGACTGTGGCTCGCGGCGGTTGATTCCTCGACCATGGCAGCATTCTGCTGCGTGTGCTGGTCCATGGCATTGACCGCTTTGCTGATTTCAGTGAGCCCCGTCGCCTGCTCGCGCGAGGCCTCGACGATCGCCACGACATTCCGGTTGATGTCCTGGACCTCCGTCACGATCTGCTCAAGCGCCTTGCCGGTTTCGCCAACCAGCTGAACGCCTGTCTTGACCTGATCGGACGAGGTGTTGATCAGGACCTTGATCTCCTTCGCGGCTTTCGCCGATCGCTGCGCGAGCTCCCGGACCTCCTGGGCGACGACCGCGAAACCCTTGCCGGCTTCACCGGCGCGTGCTGCTTCGACGCCTGCATTCAAGGCCAGGAGATTGGTCTGAAACGCGATGTCATCGATGACGCCGATGATGTTCGAGATTTCCTTGGAAGAGTTTTCGATCTGCCCCATGGCATCGATCGCATTTCTGACCACGGAGCCGGATCTCTCGGCGCCTTCCTTGGTGCGGGCAACGAGCTGGCCGGCTTCATTGGCACGCTTGGAACTGTCCGCAACGGTCTGCGTGATTTGCTCGAGGGCGGCTGCGGTTTGCTCGACCGCTGAGGCCTGCTGCTCCGTGCGTTTGGCGAGGTGATCGGAGGCTTCGCGGATCTGCGATGAGCCGGAGGCGATCGCCACGGTGTTCTGGCTGACATTCTCCATCGCAGCCTTCACCTTGCCCATGGCAGCGTTGAAGTCGATCCGGATCTGTTCGAGCGAGGGAATGAACGGCTTGTCGATCGTCGCCGTCAGGTCGCCATTGGCCAGAGCCGTCAGTCCCTTGGCGATATCGTCCACGGCATTGACGCGGCCCGTGATGTCGGTGGCGTATTTGACGACCTTGAAGACACGGCCGCTCGCATCGAAGATCGGATTGTAGGAGGCCTGAATCCAGACGACCTTGCCGCCCTTGCCGATCCGCTTGAACTCCTGGGACACGAACTGGCCAGAGGCCAGCGTCTTCCAAAACTCGCGATAGGCGTCCGAACGGCTATATTCCGGCTCGCAAAACATGGAATGATGCTTGCCGGCAATTTCGCTCAAGCTGTAGCCGAGGGTCGAGAGGAAGTTCTCGTTGGCGGTCAGGATCTCGCCGGTCGGCGTGAATTCAATGGTCGCCTGGACGCGAGAGATGGCTTGGAGTTTGCCGGCATCTTCGGCAGACTTCAGCTTCGCTGCCGTGATGTCGGTCGCAAACTTGACGATCTTCGAGAGCTTGCCGCCGCGGAAAACAGGGTTGTAGGAGGCCTGGATCCAGATCTCGCTGCCGTCCTTCTTCAAACGCTTGTATTCGCGGCTGTCGAACTGGCCGCGATTGAGCATCGCCCAGAACTCGCGATATTCGGCCGTTGCCGTATAGGCCGGGTCACAGAAGATCCTGTGATGTTTTCCCTTGATCTCTTCGAGGCTGTAGCCGAGCGCCTGACAGAAATTCTCATTCGCCGTGATGATCGTGCCATCGAGCTTGAACTCGATCACCGCCTGCGACCTGCTCAGTGCATCGAGCACTGCCTTTGATTCAAGCCCCGGAAATGCAACCAAGGTCATGACAAACTCCCATGAATGCTGCAGCGACTATTCGCGCAACCATGGGTAAATATTAGCCCGTCCGGCTTAAGGGATCGTCAATGTTCAACAATCTCTGGATGTTTTGGTGAGCGATTCCCGTTCATTTCCATTAGAATTCAGGGCAAAATAATTGACAATGAGCAATTGCCCGAACGAAATTCGTTACATCTGACTATCGTCAAGTTCGGATCAGCCGCCTCTCGTCGGGCGATCCAGGATGCGCTTTCCAAAGAGGCTGGCTGCCAGTTCCACCATGATCCGGGCACTCCGTCCACGATCGTCGAGGAAGGGATTGAGCTCGACGAGATCGAGCGAGGAGACGAGGCCGCTGTCATGCAGCAGCTCCATGATCAGGTGCGCCTCGCGGAAAGTCGCGCCACCAGGTACGGTCGTGCCAACCCCGGGCGCCACGTCCGGATCGAGAAAATCGACATCAAGGCTCACATGGAGGAGGCCGCCTGCATCGCGCACATCGGCCAGAATCCGCTTGAGGATGCTGCCCATGCCCTCTTCATCGATGGCGCGCATGTCGAAGACATTCACGGAATTCTCGCGGATCAGGCGACGTTCCTCCTCGTCGACCGAGCGGATGCCGACCTGATACACACGCCGTGGGTCGACCAGCGGACGATCCGAGGGGAGGATCGGGGCGAATTCCGCCTTTCCGCAGAAAAAGGCCACCGGCATGCCGTGGATGTTGCCCGATGGTGAGGTCTCGGGCGCGTTGAAGTCCGAGTGGGCGTCCAGCCAGAGAACGTAGAGAGGACGGTCCAGTGTCGCTGCATAGCGGGCCATGCCGGATACGCTGCCCATCGAGAGACTATGGTCGCCCCCGAGCAGGATCGGAACGGCGCCACTCGTTGCAGCCGCATAGGTCTCCGCCTCGATCGCGCGGGTGAAGGCGCCGACGACCGGCAGGTGTTTGGCGCGATCCATGGGTGCAAGATCGGCGGCCGGCTGCGGGCGCAGGTCGCCCCGGTCCTCGACCGCGTAACCGAGCTCGCCCAGTGCCGAAGCAATGCCGGCGATCCGATAGGCCGCCGGACCCATGGCGCAGCCGCCGCGACCGGACCCTTCTTCCAGCGGTACTCCGATCAGTGCGACCGTCTTTTCTTGCTTCTGCATCTCTCGTCCTCATTATCTGGAGCCGCATGATCGACGAAAGCGGCGTTATCAAAAAGGTGGAACATCGTCACAAAGCTCTATAGTTTGCGCATATCGCAACCAGCATGTGACAGTTTGCATTATGGATGATCTCGATCGCAGCATCCTTGGCGCTCTCCGCCAGAACGCCCGCCTGCCTGTCGCCTCGCTCGCGGCAATGACCGGAGCGTCGCGGGCGACGATTTCGGCTCGCATAGACCGGCTGGTTGCGAATGGCACGATTGCCGCCTTCACCATTCTCACCGGCAGCGAGATCCAGCCGACGGGTGTCCGGGCAATCATCATGATCGAGGTAGTCGGCAAGTTCGCGGACCGTGTGGCGCATCAGCTTCGGGGCATGCCGCAGGTCCGCTCGCTGCACAGCACGAACGGAAAGTGGGACTTCATCGCCGAACTGGAAGAGCGGGATCTCGCCAGTTTCGACGAGACGCTGCGCCGGATTCGTCTGATCGAGGGAATCAACTTCACCGAATCCAACATCCTGCTGAAGACCAGCAAGGTCGCCTGATCCGACCTCCGCGTCCTGTCCCCGATCAGTATTCCTTCTCGTAAAAGATACCGCCGCCTGCTCCGGATCCACCGGCCTCACCCTTCAGCTTCAAGCCTCGGCCGATGTCGAGGTTGATGATGGCTTTTGCGCCCTCACTGCCACTCTGCTCCAGCTCGAGATAGGTCCTGTCGTTCAGGTACTTGCCTGCGCTGATGCTGGTGCCGCCGGTCTCGTCGGTGGAGATGTCGAGGTCGTCGATGCCAAGCGTGCTGCGCAGCGACTGGAACAGCGACGTGCCGCGTCCGCCTGCCAATTGCGCGGCGGCATCGGCCAGCTGGGCGATCTGCAGCGGCGAGAGCCGGGAGAGGGACTGGCCGAAGATCAGCTGCGCGAGGATCTCATCCTGAGGCAGGGCCGGCGACGAGGTGAAGCTGACCTCCGGATTGCTGGCGAGACCCGTCAGCCGGATGACGATGGTGGCGTCGCCGGAGTTCGTCGTGGCCTCCAAGTCAAGCAGTGGGACCAGGTCGCCGCCGAAGGTGATCGTGGCCCTGGTGATCTCCAGGCGGCGCGTGAGGATCTGCATGCGCCCGCGACGCAGTTCGAAGGCACCGGAGACCACAGGCGCGGCCGCCGTGCCCGTCAGCCTGATCGTGCCGCCCAGTTCGGCGTCGATGCCGCGTCCGCGCACGAAGGTTTGCGTTGGAGACGAGATGGTGAGATCGAGCGCGATCGGTGCGCTCGCCGAGCGGCCGTCAGCCGGGTCCTGGTCGCGCTGCTGGCGCAGGACGGCAGGGGGCGCATTGCGATGTTCGATGTCGAGAGCCTGGAGGCTGGCGGGACGGCTTTCCGACAGGGTGATCGAGGTGCGCTCCAGGTTGACGGTGCCGGCGAGCGTCGGACCGTTCAACAGCTGGCCGGTCAGGGTGAGCCTGCCGTTCACCGTGCTCGTCACGGTGTTGCCGTCGACATAGACCGCCTGGTCGAGGTTGACCGACAGGTCCGCGGGTAATCCCGGGCTTGCGATATCGATCGATCCGCTGGCGGAGATCCGGCCACCCGTTGCGAAGTTGCCTGTCAGGCTGCCAATCTCGGCGCGTGTTCCCGTCAGGTTGATCGTGGTTGCGATCTGCTCAATCGCCAGATTGCGTCTGACATCCACGACGCGGGCACCATTGGTGGAGACCGTGCCGGAGATTTGCGGGCTCGCCGCCGTGCCGCCGATGGTGAGGTCGACATTGGCGGTGCCTTCAGCCACGAAGCCCTGGGCAGCGAGCTGGCCGTTTGCGGCCGAAAGTGGAACGCTGCCGTTCACGCGGATGTCGAGACCCGTCCCGTTCTGCAGCGACACGCGTCCATTGGCGGTCAGTCCGATGCCGCCGCCGCTGATGCGGCTGTCGAGGGTGAGTGTCTGGTTCTCGAAGCGGCCATTGGCCGTGATCCCGAGGGGAGCGAGCCCGGCCGCCCGTGTCTGGGCGATGGCTGCATTCTGCCAATTGAGGTCGTAGCTCGCGATCGGCGCCGCGGTCGTGCCGCTGACGTCCACAGTTCCGGAGATCGTACCTTCCGGCGCGAGTGCCGGCGCGAAGGTCGCAGCGAGGGAGGCCGGCAGGTTCTCGATATTCGCGGTCAGGTCGAGTTGCTCGCCGACCGTACCGGAGAGTGTCACTCTGCCTGAACCGGCCGAGATGACGGTCTCGCCAATCCTGACGCCGCCGTCGACCACTTCGACCGAGGACGAAGAACCGAGGGAGAGCGGGAGACCCCGCGGCGTGGCCTTGAGCTCCTCGATGTCGACCGACAGTCCTTCCGCGCCTTGTTCCAGAGCTCCGCGCAGGACCACCGGCGCATTGTCATAGCTGCCTGTCAGGTTGAAGTCCGTATCGAGGCCGGTCCGGTTGAAGGTGACTGCGGCGTCGTCGAGGCGGTTGGCGCCTGAGACAATGCTGGAGGCCTTAATATCGCCTTCCGCGGACAGGGCGGCTGCATCGTTTACGGTCAAGTCGATCCGCGGTTCGCTGATCGTGAGGTCGCCCTGTGTGATCTCAGAGCCGGAGGCTTCGATATCCGCCGCAATACGCCCCTCCTCGGAGCGGAGGGTGATGTCGCCCTTCAAGTCACCACCGACTGTCTGCCCGGCCAGGGCCGCGAGCAGGCTGATGTCGGGGAAGTCGAAGGATACGACTCCCGTCGGGAGGAAGTCCGGGCCGAGATCGAGCGCGCCCGTCAGGCGGTTCGGGCCGATGGCGAGATCGAGGTTGTCGACCTGGGTGCGGCCGTCGGCGCTCACGACCTGAGCCGTGGCTTCCAGTGGCTTGCCGTCGATCTGACCGTTGACACTGAGGTTGCCGCTCGGAGCGTCCAGATTGGCAACGCCGTCCAGTTGGACCGTCAGATCTTCGATCTTGTAGCCCGCTGCCTGCCCTTCTTCGACCGACAGGTTGAGGTTGGCCTCAAGCGCATCCAGCGGCCCGGAGGCGGAGAGGTTGAAGGAGGCCGGTGCCTGAATCCGGTCGACGAAGAGACCGAGGTCGCGCAGCTGGCCGGTCAGATCGGTTGCCAGAACGCCGTCCTGGTCGAGCGACAGGGAGCCTTCCGCGCGGGCAATGTCGGTGGAGAGGACGATGTCTCGCAAGGAGACCGCCCGAGGAGCAACGAAATCGACGCGTGCGGAAAAGTCGACTGGGCCGTTGATGCGTCCGGCGACCTCTGGTGGGAGCACGTCCGCTTCCGCCTGTACCGCCACGCGACCGGCGAAACTGTTGGTGTCCAGCGCGTAGCGGCCGGATGCCTGAACATCGAGGCCGTTGCTGTCATAGACGAGATCCTCGAAGGAAATTGCGTCGCTCGCAATCGTCAAGGGCGCGGTGATGGTCAGCGGCGCGCGAATATAGGGTCTGATCTGCGCGTCGGTGATGTCGGTTCCCTGCACCGACACGGCGACATTCATTGGCCCCTGCCGGGTGGCGAGATCGAAGCTGTCGCTTTGTGCCGTCAGTGTCACGTCGGAAAGCGTGCCTTGCGGCGCGGAAAGCTCGGCGAGATCCGCATTCAGCGAGATTGCGGCCGAAGGAGCCTGCCCCTGCACGGAGAGGTCGAGGTTGCGGAGCCTGAGCCCGCCGGTGAAGGCGGCAGATTGCGAAGTGATGGCAATCGGATCGCCGGTCGCCCGCGCGGTGAGGCGAATGTCATTGGCACCTGTCGGGTCGTAACGTCCCGCCGCCGTCACTTCTGCAGAGGCGGTTTCAAAGTGGCCCCTTTCGATGGCCACCGATCCGTCCGTGCCAAGTGCGGCAGCAAGGTCGATCGAGGTTTCGCCGGCGAAGATGTCGCGCAGTTCCGGCGGCATCAGGCCTGCGAAATTGCCGCCGCCATTCGCCGTGATCTTCCGTGTTCCGTCCGCCTTGAGTCTATGCGTCGTGTCGACGGTGATCGTGCGTTCGCCGTCGAGAGAGGCGATGATCTGGCCGGCCCAGTTGTCGAGCGGCCCATCGCCATCCACCTCGATCGCCAGCGCAGGCTGTCCCGGCAATTGCAGTTGCTGTCCGAGCAGGCCTGCGGGCGGCTCCTGGTAGTCGAGGTTGATGCGCAGCTGATTGTCGTTCGGCGCATAGAGCAGGTCGACCACCGCATTGTTGCCCGGCTCATCGATGCGCGTCGCCGTCAGGCGGCTTGCGATCGTGTCGCCGAGGATCTCGAGCGATCCCTGTGCCGAGAGCGCATAATCGCGTTCCGCAAGTGCTGCCCCGATATTGATGAGCGGCAGGTCTATGGTTTCGATATCGATGCCGACCGGGAGCGAGAAAGGCTCCTCCGTCTCGGGCTGGGGCTCTTCCGATGGCAAAGGCGCGCGGCTGATGGTCACCTCGCGCGCCGCGATGCGCTCCGCCGTAAAGCGTTTGCGAATGAGATCGCGTGGCGTCCAGTCGAGCGTCAGATCCTCGACCGAGGCGTAAACCCCTTCCCGGTCTGCAATGGTCACGCGATCCACCGAGAATTCGCTGCTTAAGAGCGGGCCGGTACCGGTGAGTGTAATCTGCTGGTTGTCGGTCGAGATCAGGGAGGCAATCTGGTCTGCAAGAAACTGGCTGCCGGTTCGGGAGAAGCCGCCGACCAGGATCACCACCACCACAAGCGCAATCAGGGCGGCGACCAGCGCGCCCATGAGACGGAGCGTCCAGGTCAGGATGCGCTTCAACCAGATCATGCTTTCATTCGTCCTGTCTTCGTCGGTCAGAAGCTCTGACCGATGCCGGCATAGATGGCATAACGGCTGCCGCCGTCGTATGGGTCCAGAGGCACCGCGACGTCCAGGCGCAAGGGCCCGAAGGGTGTCATATAGCGCAGCCCGACGCCCGCCCCCATCTTGATGTCATTGAAATCGGGCACCGTGTTGTCGGCGACGGTGCCGATATCGAGGAAAGGCACAATCCCGATGGCATCGGTGATGCCGATGCGCGCTTCTAGATTGGCGGTGATGTAGGAGCGACCGCCGGTGCCTTCGTCGGCGGCGGTGCGGGGCGTGATTTCCTGGTAGGAATAGCCGCGCACGGAGCCGCCACCGCCGGCAAAGAAGCGCCGGGTGGCCGGAATGGCCGAGAGGTCGTCGGTGCCGACAATGGATCCGGCGTTCAACCGGCCGGCCAGAACGAAGCGATCTTCCTCGCCAAATCCGAGATAGGCCGAAATCGAGCCTTCGAGCGACGTGAAGAAGGTCTGGCCGAAGAAGTCATAGCTCGGTGTCAGCGTCACGGTGCCGTAATGGCCCTCGGTCGCGTTCAGACGGTTGTCGCGGGTGTCCCTGATATAGCCGATCGGCACACCGAAGGTCAGGTATTCATTGTCGTCGCCGAAGGCATCGTCGATGCTGTCATAGGCGAGGGAGACGCCGGCGCTCACTGTGTCGACGTCGGTCAGCTCGTAGGAATAGGCCACCTTGCCGGTGACTGTTGCCGCGTCATAGAAATCCGTTTCGAGCGTGCTGCCGCGAATGCTTGCCTCCAGGGTGCCGGAGGGGACGAAGGCGCCGGGCTTGATGAAGGTAATGCCGGCCGTGTAGTCGAGCGAGGACACGTCGCTGACATTTTCCAGCTCTCCGAGGCCGCGCACAGATCCTTCGATGCGAAGCGATTCCGCCTGACCGAAGAGATTGCGGTGTCCCCAATAGCCTTCGATGCCGCCGCCGTCGACGGAGGAATAGCTGGCGCCGATGCCGAAATAGCGATGCTTGCCCTCGGAGACGACGATGCCGATCGGCAGCGATCCGTCGCCATCCAGCTCCTCTGCCTCGTTGATGGTGACGGAGGAAAAGACGCCAAGCTCTCTTAAGCGTTCTGCGGCTTTGCGCAGCTGTTCGGGGGAATAGGTCTGGCCGGCTCTCAGCCGCGAGTAATACTGCACGAAACCGGGATCGACGGCCCTTGCGCCCTTCACCGTAACAGGACCCAGGGGCGCCACGGGGCCGGCCTGGACTGCGATGGTCACATCCACCGTCTTGATCTCGTGATTGGCAACCACTTCGCGCCGGGCAACTTCCGTGAGCGGCCGTCCTTCTTCGCGCAGGCGCTCCGCCACCTGCTCGGCGGCTCGGAGGATCTTGAGCGATCCGGCTTCCTCCCCGGGGACAAGGTCGAACTCGGTCGGGTCGAGCCCGGCAGCATCGCCCTCCAGGCGGATCTCGCCCAGCGTGAAGGGCACGCCTGGCTGAATGGTGATGGATACAGGCACCGGACGAGACCGGTCGAAGGTCGGATTGGGTGGCAGGCTGTCGATGTCCCTGCCATCGATCGTCACCGAGACGATGCCGCCATAAAGGGCATTTTCGTAAAGCGTCGCAATCAGGCGATCGCGATCGTCCCGCGCCTTGATGACCAATCCGAGATCACCCGAGACCGGATCGTCTTCCTCGGCGAGGAGAAGCGAGGTCCGCTCAAGAGATTTGCGGAGCGCCCTGTCGGCGTCACCGGTGTCGAGCGTGATCGAATAATCAAGGGGATCAATGATATCGCGGTCGGCTTCGTCCTCTCCGAACAGGCGAATGCCGAAGAGCTCGAATGCGGCGGCATCGGGGCCGGTACCGGGCAGGAGTGGGCTGGCGACTGACAAGAGCAGCCCCAATCGCAACGCAAGACTCAATTTCGGCAATGTCCATCCACTCGGTCTACGCATGTCGCTTTCATCGCGATCTGTCAGGCGTCCTCCACCCGTCGGACAACTTAGGCGTAAATGCGTGTAAACGCATACCCCCTTTTTGAGCGATCATGAAAAAAGGCGGGGAGTGTGATCTCCCCGCCCTGTTTCATTTGCGACGGTTTTAGTAGCTGCGCGGGCACGCGTCGATGTAGCGGTTGCCGTAGCGGTCGCGGTAGTAGCACTGGCCCGGCTGCTCGGACACGCGGCCGATCACGGCGCCTGCAACGCCACCGATGGCGGCGCCGACGGCTGCACCACGGACATTGCCGGTGGCGATGCCACCGATGATCGCGCCGGAAGCGGCGCCGATCCCGGCACCCCGTTCAGTCTGGGTGCAGCCTGCGACCGACAGGCCGACCAGCATCAGCACAAGAGCTTTCTTCATCTTTATCTCTCCAAGTTCCACGCGTCCGGTCCAGCCGGTCCCGCTTCTGACAGCGTGCCAATCCGCTCGAGCTCTCCCCCAGCGGCTTTCGGCTTTCATTAGAATAGCTGCGACCTTGCGAAAGTCCATGGTCGCAGCTCACACCCGCAAGGGTGGTTCCATTCCATGAGACATCGAAGATGAACCCAGGATTTACAGGCGGTTTGATGCTGCAATGCGGAACACAAATTTTTCTTTTGCGACCTTCTGGACGGTTGCACATGTCACATAAAACTCACACCATGCCTCTCGTGTCCGGGAGAGACACGAGGAGGAACAACATGGCTAAAGTGACGCTGACGGTGAATGGCCGGACAGTGAGCGGAGAGTGCGAGGATCGTACCCTGCTCGTGCATTTCATTCGTGAAAAACTTGGTCTGACGGGAACGCATGTGGGCTGCGACACCACGCAATGCGGAACCTGCGTCGTTCACATGGACGGCAAGTCGATCAAGAGCTGTTCGATCCTGGCCGTCCAGGCCTCGGGATCGTCGATCACCACGATCGAGGGGATCTCTTCCGGCGGCGATCTGCATCCGGTGCAGGCGGCCTTCAAGGAGCATCACGGCCTGCAATGCGGCTTCTGCACGCCGGGCATGGTGATGACGGCGCTCGACATGATCTGTCGTCACAACGGTGCGCTTGACGAGGCCACCGTCCGCCACGAGCTCGAAGGCAATATCTGTCGCTGCACGGGCTACCACAACATCGTCAAGGCCGTGCTTTCGGCCAACGAAGCGATGACCGCCGGCCGCCAGGCCGCCGAATAAGGACTTCGGCAGTTCCGGTCGCCGCGACCGAGACCTGACCAAGGCCTCCGTGATGCCGACTGCAATTGCCTCTGTCCGACTGCCTGAAGTCCTGTTTCTCTGGAGGAGAAGACAATGGGTGTTGAAGGAATCGGCGCGCGAGTGGCGCGCAAGGAAGACAAGCGTTTCCTGACCGGCAAGGGCCGGTATACCGACGACATGGTCGTCCCGGGCATGAAATATGCCTATTTCGTCCGTTCGCCTTATGCACATGCGAAGATCACGTCGATCGATGTCACCGCTGCCAAGGCCATGCCTGGCGTGATCGACGTTCTCGACGGCAAGCAGCTGCTCGCCGACGGGATCGGCAACCTGATCTGCGGCTGGATGATCCATTCCAAGGATGGAACGCCAATGAAGATGGGCGCCTGGCGTCCCCTGGCGCATGAGACCGTTCGCTACGTCGGTGACGCGGTCGCCATCGTCATCGCCGACAGCCTCGGCGAGGCGCGCGATGCCTCGGAAGCGGTGGTGGTCGAATATGAGGAGCTGCCTGTCGTCACCGGTGCCGTCGACGCGCTGAAACCCGGCGCGCCGCAACTGCATCCGGAAGCCCCCGGCAACCTGATCTTCGACTGGGAGATCGGCGACAGTGCTGCAGCCGATGCAGCGATTGCCAGTGCCGCCCATGTCACCGAGATCGAGATCCTCAACAACCGACTCTCGCCCAATCCGATGGAGCCGCGCGCCACGCTCGGCATCTACGACACGGCGGAAGACCACTACACCTGCTATACGACCTCGCAGAACCCGCATGTCGCACGTCTGGTGATGAGCGCCTTCTACAATGTCGCGCCCGAACACAAGCTGCGCGTCATCGCGCCCGATGTCGGCGGCGGTTTCGGCTCGAAGATCTACATCTATCCGGAAGAGGTCGTCTGTCTCTGGGCCTCCAAGAAGACCGGCGTGCCGGTCAAGTGGACCGCCGACCGGACCGAAGCCTTCCTTACCGACGCGCATGGTCGTGACCATGTGTCGAAGGTGAAGATGGCATTCGACAAGGACCACAAGATCATCGGGTTGAAGGTCGACACCATCGCCAATCTCGGGGCCTACATGTCGCTTTTCTCGTCTTCGGTCCCGACCTATCTCTACGCAACGCTGCTCTCTGGCCAGTATGCGATCCCGGCGATCCACGCGAATGTGCGGACGGTCTACACCAATACCGTGCCGGTTGATGCCTATCGCGGCGCCGGGCGTCCGGAGGCGACCTATCTGCTCGAGCGCACGGTGGAAACGGCGGCTCGGGAACTCGGCATTTCGCCGGCGGAACTGCGCCGCAAGAACTTCGTCCGCAGCTTCCCGTACCAGACGCCCGTGATCATGTGCTACGACGCCGGCGACTACGACGCCTCGCTCGAAGCGGCGATGAAGGCAGCCGACTGGAACGGTTTTGAGGGCCGAAAGGCGGAAGCCGCTCGTCGCGGCAAGCTGCGCGGCATCGGCATGAGCTGCTATATCGAGGCCTGCGGCATCGCGCCGTCGGCTGCGGTCGGTTCGCTCGGGGCCGGTGTGGGCTTGTGGGAATCCGCCGAGGTCCGCGTCAACGCCGTCGGCACGGTCGAAGTCTTGACCGGCTCGCATAGCCATGGCCAGGGTCACGAAACCACCTTCGCCCAGCTTGTTGCCGAGCGCTTGGGTGTACCGATCGACAATGTCTCGATCGTGCATGGCGATACCGACAAGGTGCAGATGGGCATGGGCACCTATGGCTCCCGCTCCGGCGCCGTCGGCATGTCGGCGATCGTCAAGGCGCTCGACAAGGTCGAAGCGAAGGCCAAGAAGATCGCCGCGCATCTGATGGAAGCCGACGAGAGCGATGTGGTCATCGAGAATGGCGAGCTGAAGGTTGCGGGTACCGACAAGTCGGTGCCGTGGTTCCAGGTGGCGCTCGCCGCCTACACCGCCCACAACCTGCCGTCGGGCATGGAGCCCGGTCTGAAGGAGGGGGCCTTCTACGACCCCTCAAACTTCACCTTCCCGGCCGGCTGCTACATCGCGGAAGTCGAGGTCGATCCGGATACCGGCAAGACCGACATCATCCAGTTCGTCGCCGCCGACGACTTCGGCAATATCATCAATCCGATGATCGTCGAGGGCCAGGTGCATGGCGGCATTGCGCAAGGGATCGGCCAGGCGTTGCTCGAAGGCGTGCATTACGATCCGCAGACGGGCCAGCTTCTGACGGCAAGCTACATGGACTATGCCATGCCGCGCGCCGATGACCTGCCGTCCTTCAATGTCTCGCACCAGAACACGCCTTGCCCCGGCAATCCGCTCGGCATCAAGGGCTGCGGCGAGGCGGGCGCCATCGGGTCTCCGCCAGCGCTGATCAACGCGATCACCGATGCAATCGGCAACAACAACCTCAACATGCCGGCGACGCCGCTTGCCGTCTGGAGCGCGCTCCAGGCCAATGCGACCCGCCAGGCAGCCGAATAAGGGAGAGGACCATGCAGCTTTATCCAACCAGCTACCACCGCGCCTCTTCCATCGAGGATGCCGGCAAACTCCTCTCCGGCGCCGAAGACGGCAAGTTCATCGCCGGCGGGCAGACGCTGATCGCGGCGCTAAAACAGCGCCTCGCCCAGCCGTCGGACCTCGTTGACCTCAGGCATATCGAGGCTCTGAAGGGCATCAAGGTCGAGGGGCGCCGCGTCACCATCGGTGCGGCCGTCACCCATGCGGACGTCGCCTCTTCCTCGGCGATCCGCGCCGTCTGCCCGGCGATCTCGAACCTCGCTTCGATGATCGGCGATCCGCATGTGCGTCACATGGGCACGATCGGCGGCTCCGTCGCCAATGACGATCCGGCCGCCGATTACCCGTCCGCCGTGCTCGGCCTTGGTGCCACCGTCGTCACCAATACCCGCGAGATCGCGGCCGACGATTTCTTCGTCGGCCTGTTCGAGACCGCGCTTGCCGAGGACGAGATCATCACGGCCATTCGCTTCGAGGCGCCTGAAAGGGCCGGCTATGCCAAGTTTGCCAATCCGGCCTCGCGTTATGCGATGACCGGCGTCTTCGTTTCGAAGGGGGCAGGGGGCGTGCGTGTTGCCGTCACCGGCGCCGGATCGAACGGGGTCTTCCGCCATGCTGGCCTTGAAGCGGCACTCTCGGCGAACTGGTCGCCGGATGCCGTAAACGGCGTCGACATCGATTCGTCGGAGCTGATGTCGGACCTGCATTGCACGGCCGAATACCGGGCCAATCTCATCCGGGTCATGGCGAAACGGGCCGTTCAGGCCGCCTGAGGCTGCGGGCTTTTCATGCGAACCAAAAAAGGGCGGCTTCGGTCGTCCTTTTTCGCTTCACTTGACGCAGATCAAGTTTGCGCTCGCACATTCCGTTAGTATTTATGTGCAAGGGTTCTAATGTTCGCGCCATTTGTCGCAGTTTAGAATGAATTTACAAAACCGGGGTTGACCGCAGCGCCGTAGAGACACAAAAGAGTGTCGTAGACTGGAGTTTAGGCATGGATTTCGAGGCGTTTTTCAAGGATCAGCTCGCGGGGCTTCACGAGGAAGGCCGCTACCGCGTCTTCGCTGATTTGGAACGCCAGCGCGGCAATTTTCCGCGCGCGACCCGCTACACCGAAAACGGCACCCAGGAAGTCACCGTCTGGTGCTCCAACGACTATCTCGGCATGGGGCAGAACCAGCTCGTGATCGATGCCATGAAGCAGGCGATCGACGACTGTGGCGCCGGTGCCGGCGGCACCCGCAACATCTCCGGTACCAACCACTATCACGTGCTTCTCGAGCGCGAGCTCGCCGACCTGCATGGCAAGGAATCGGCGCTGATCTTCACCTCGGGTTACATCTCGAACTGGGCGACGCTCGGCACGCTCGGCGCCAAGATCCCGGGCCTGATCATCTTCTCCGACGCCCTGAACCACGCGTCCATGATCGAAGGCATCCGCCATTCCAAGGCCGAGCGCGTCATCTGGAAGCACAACGACGTCAAGGACCTCGAAGCCAAGCTCGCTGCTGCCGATCCCAAGGCGCCGAAGCTGATCGCGTTCGAAAGCGTCTATTCGATGGACGGCGATATCGCGCCGATCAAGGAAATCTGTGACATCGCCGACAAGTATGGCGCTATGACCTATCTCGACGAAGTGCATGCCGTCGGCATGTACGGCGCCCATGGTGGCGGCATCGCCGAACGCGAAGGCCTGATGGACCGCCTGACGATCATCGAAGGCACGCTCGGCAAGGCCTTCGGCGTCATGGGCGGCTACATTGCTGCCTCGACCGCACTTTGCGATTTCGTCCGCTCCTTTGCCTCGGGCTTCATCTTCACGACGGCGCTGCCGCCGGCGCTTGCTGCCGGTGCGGTGGCTTCGATCCGTCACCTGAAGACGAGCCAGATCGAGCGTTTTGCCCATCAGGAGCGTGTGCGCCGCCTGCGCTCGATGCTCGATGCTGCCGGTATCCCGCATATGCCGAACCCGAGCCATATCGTACCGGTCATGGTGGGCGATGCGGCCAAGTGCAAGTGGATCTCCGACCTGTTGCTCGACAACTGTTCCATCTATGTGCAGCCGATCAACTATCCGACGGTTCCGAAAAAGACCGAGCGGCTGCGCATTACCCCGACACCGCTGCACACCGATGCCGATCTCGAACATCTCGTCGGTTCGCTGCATCAGCTCTGGTCGCGCTGCGCGCTCGCCCGCGCCGTGGCTTGATCGACCCACAGCAGACCTTCATAAAGATGCGGGCTTCGGAAACGGAGCCCGCATTTTTCTTTGGGAGGTTTTGAGAACGTGAGCATTGCCGATCGTGTGAATGCCCTGGTTGACAGGGTGGTCGATGAAGAGCGCATCACCGGCGCCGTCGTTCTGGTCTATCAGGATGGTCAGCCGATCCTTGAAAAGGCTGCCGGCTTTGCCGATCGCGAAGCGGGGTTGCCTGCCCGTCTCGACACGATCTTCCGCTACGCCTCCGTCACCAAGCCGATGGTCGCCGTGACGGCGCTTGTCATGGTCGAGAAGGGGCTGCTCAAGCTCGACGATCGCGTCTCGCAATACCTGCCCTGGTTCAGACCCAAGGCGCCCGATGGGCGCGAAGGCGCGATCACGATCCGGCATCTGCTCACGCACACGTCCGGCCTGCTCTACGATCCCGCGCTCGAATTGTTGCCGGAAGGACAGCGGATGACGCTCGGCCTCGGGAATACGAATCTGAGCCTCGAAGACAATTTCAGCCGCCACAATGCCATCCCGCTCGCGTTCGAACCTGGTTCGCGCTGGGCCTATTCTTTCGCCACGGATATTCTCGGCGGTGTCCTCGCCGCTATCCATGGCGGGACCCTTGAAGAGGCCGTCATCCAGCATGTGGCCGGCCCGCTTGGCATGGCCGATGCCCGCTTTCACGTGACCGATCCTGCCCGGCTTGCGGTTGCCTATGCCGATCATCCAGGTCGACCCGTTCGCATGCCGGACCCCTGGGTCAGCGGTGACGAGGATAACTGGCGAACCGTCTTTTCGCCGAGCCGCATCTTCAACCCCAGAGCTTTTCAATCCGGCGGTGCAGGTATGGCCGGCACGGCGCAGGACGTATTGCGTCTCCTGGAAATGCTGAGGACCGGTGGCGGCGGTCTGCTCTCGCCCGATACGGCGGGTGCCGCCCTCGCCAACCAGATCGGAGAGATCGAGGGCGAGCCCGGCTATCGTTTCACCTTTGTCGGTGGACTGGTCACGGATCCCGCCGCGGCGATGACTGCCCTGCCGAAGGGGGCGATCCAGTGGGGTGGCGTTTACGGGAACACCTGGTTCATCGATCCCGCGGAGCGGCTCACCGTCGTCAGCCTCACCAACAACGCGCTGGAAGGCTGCAACGGCGCCTATCCGGAAATGCTGCGCGCGGCGGTGTATGGTCGGTAGGCGGATGCTTACCGTGCCGCGATGACTTCGGCCGCCTTGCGACGCGCTTCGTTATCCGCTGCGTAGACGTCGGCGATCGTATCCGCTGGAACGCCCTCGACCATCGCATCCATCACCGTCTCGACCACCTCGGCCATGTCGAGGAAGCGGATCTTGTCCTCGACGAAGGCGTTGAAGGCGGTCTCTTCGGCGGCGTTGAGGATGGCGCCCTGCAATCCGCCGCGTTCCAGCGCCGTGCGGGCAAGCCGGAGCGCCGGAAAGCGCGTCTCGTCCGGCGCTTCGAAATCGAGCCGTGCGAGCTTGGCAAAGTCGAGCCTGTCGACATTGAGCGCCGGGCGTTTCGGATAGGTCAGGGCATAGCCGATGGCGGTGCGCATATCCGGCACGCCGAGCTGGGCGATGACGGAGCCGTCGGTGTAGCCGACCATGGAATGGATGATCGACTGGGGATGCACAACGACCTCGATCTGGTCGGGTGCCACATCGAAAAGGTGCTTGGCCTCAATCATCTCCAGCGCCTTGTTGAACATCGAGGCGCTGCCAACGGAGATCTTCAAGCCCATCGACCAGTTGGGATGAGTGCGGGCCGTCTGCACCGTCACATTCGCCATCTGCTCGCGCGTGTGGCTGCGGAAGGGGCCGCCGGAGGCCGTCAGCACGATCCGCTCCAGCGCGTGGCGCTGGTCCGCTTCTAGGCATTGGAAGATCGCGGAATGTTCACTGTCGACCGGGATCAGGCGTCCGCCGCCCTTTTTCACCGCCTCGACGAAGAGGGGACCAGCGGAGACGAGACATTCCTTGTTGGCCAGCGCGATATCGGCGCCGCGGGCGGCAGCCTTCAGAGTCGGCGCCAGACCTGCCGTCCCGACGATCGCCGCCATCACCCAGCCGGCTTCCATGTCGGCGGCTTCTTCCAGTCCACTGGTGCCGGCTGCGACATCGGTGCCGGAGCCCGCCAGCAGGTCCTTGAGCGTCCTATACTGGCTTTCGTCGGCAGTGACGGCGAGTTTCGCGCCTGTACGCCGAGCCTGTTCAGCCAGCAGATCGAGATTGCCATTGCCGGTGAGCGCCATGACCTCGAAGGCGTCGCGGCCACCGAGTTGCTCGATGACGTCGAGCGTGTTCACGCCGATCGAACCGGTCGAGCCGAGGACTGAAAGGCGGCGGGGCCGGTCGCTGTCGATCATGCTGCTTAGGTCCGATTGCTTCATGCTCAGAAGGCTCTACAAGGGAAAGGCAAGAGCAGCAAGAGAGGTCCGGTTGGACCTTTCGCCAGTGCTTTAAGGAATTGGACAGTGCCGGACTTTTTGCAGCCGACACGATTGCGTGAGAGCCTGCCGGTCCTGCTCGCGGCACTTGCCTTCCTCTGTCTCGCCGGCGGTGGGGTTCTCTATCTCGCCACCCGTCCCGAACAGGCTGCACTGATCTGGCTGGTCGGGGCCGGCTCCGTCTTCGTCGCTCTGGTCGCCGACATCCTCCGGGCGCTTCTCATCGGCCGCATGGGCGTTGATGCGATCGCGGCCCTGTCGATCGGTGTCGGCCTTGCCCTCGGCGAGAACCTCGCCGCCGCCATCGTTGCCGTGATGTATGCCGGCGGCCAATTGCTGGAAAGCTTTGCGGAGGGACGCGCGCGCCGCGACATGACGGCCCTGCTCGGGCGTGTCTCGCGCACGGCCATGCGCTACCAGGGAGAGACGCTCGAAAGCGTGTCGATCGAGGCGCTCAAGCCGCAGGATCGGATCCTGGTGCGCAAGGGCGAGGTCGTGCCGGTCGACGGGCGCCTGCTGGCAGCAACGGCCGTGCTCGATCTCTCGGCGCTGACCGGGGAATCGCTGCCCGTGCCCATCCAGATGGGCCATGAAGTGCCGAGCGGCTGTACCGTGCTGGGCGATGCCTTCGATATCCTGGTGCTGCGTGAATCGAAAGAGAGCACCTATGCAGGCATCGTGCGCCTCGTCGAACAGGCTCAGGCGAGCCGCGCGCCGATGGCACGTCTGGCGGATCGTTATGCTCTCTACTTTCTCGGCATCACGCTGCTTCTGGCCGGCGGCGCCTGGTGGTGGAGCGGTGAAGCCACGCGGGCGCTCGCCGTGCTTGTTGTCGCCACCCCCTGTCCGCTGATCCTCGCCGTGCCCGTGGCCGTCATTGCCGGTATGTCACGCGCCGCCTCGCATGGCGTGCTGGTGAAGACCGCGGGCGCGCTCGAGGCGCTGGCTGCGGTTACCACCGTCGTTGTCGACAAGACCGGCACTGTTACTTCCGCGCGTCCCGAAGTCGCCGATGTCAGGGCAGAAGAGGGTTTTACGGCCGATGAGGTCCTGCGCCTTGCGGCCTCGCTCGATCAGGCCTCCGGTCATGTGGCGGCCGAAGCGCTGGTGCGCGCTGCGGCGTCCAGAGGGCTGGTGCTGACCCTGCCTCTCGACGTGGTCGAGGACGCCGGTCGTGGACTGGCAGGGAGGGTCGACGGGCGGCGCGTGGTGCTGGGAGGCTCAGGCTATGTGCTGTCACAGCTGAACCCTGGGACAGGTTTCAGTCGCGCCGGGGTCGCCAGTGGCACGGCCGTGGTGGCCGTCGGTGTCGATGGCCGCGCCGCCGGGCTCATTCTTCTCTCCGACCCCTTGCGGCCGGATGCGCAGACGACGATCCAGGCGTTCCGCGAGGGTGGCGTGCGCCGGATCGTCATGGCCTCAGGCGATCGGACTGACGTCGCCGAACAGGCCTCGGCCACGCTGGCTCTCGATGCCGTGGCGGGAGATCTCACCCCGGAAGGCAAGGTGGAGCTCATCCGCCGTGAAGCGGATCGGGGTGTGGTGATGATGGTGGGAGACGGGGTGAATGATGCGCCGGCGCTGGCGCTCGCCGATGTTGGGGTTGCCATTGGTGCACGGGGCTCGGCCGCGTCGTCGGAAGCCGCGGATGTGGTGCTCCTGGCGGATGATCTCTCGCGCCTGCCGCTTGCCTGCCGCATTGCGCGGCGATCTCGAAACATAGCCCGGCAAAGTGCGGTTGCCGGGCTTGTGCTTTCAGGCGGTGCCATGGTGATGGCCGCCTTCGGTTATCTGACGCCGGTTCAGGGCGCGCTTATGCAGGAAGTGATCGACGTTGGCGTCATCCTCAATGCCCTGCGCGCCCTTCGCGGCTGAAGACCGTCAGGCCTGGGTGACAACGCTGCCTTCCCCTGAGGTACGAACCCGCAGGTTGTTCTGGACATGCGTGACGCCACTGACATCGTCGGCGCAATCTTCGGCGCGACGCTTTTCCCAGCGGTCGGTCACGTGGCCCGAAAGAGTGACTTCGCCGTCCTTCACCGTCACCTCGATGTCCGAGGCGTCGACGGATCCGTCATCGGACAGGCGGTCGTTTACGTCTTCCAGGATGCGGCTGTCGGATCGGCGATAGCCGCGCGGACCCTTGCCGCGGTGGCTGTCCATCTCGCGGCGGCGTGCCGCCTCGTCGTCACCGAACCAAGAGGCAACCTCGTCGCCGGCGCGGTCCATGAAGCCGCGCTCATCATCGCGATCCCGGTTTCGCTCGGTGCGGCCATAGCCACCGCGATAGGACGCGTTGTCCGACGGATAGTAGCCGCGGCCGGCGCCACGGGCATAGCGGCGCGTATCGTCGCCATAGCCGCGGTCGCTCAGATCGCCGTAATAACCGAGGTCGTCGGTGGTCCAGTCGGAGCGGCCCATGCGGGGATAGCGCGATCCGCTGGCGCCGTAGCCGCCGTCCATGCCGTAGTCGCGCTGGCGCTCGGCGTTGTAACGATCTGCATCGGGCCGGCTCTCATCGTAGCCACGCACGAAGCCGCTCTCACCGGGTGCATAGTCGCCAGTGGGGCCGCGGCGGGCATTGCGGTTTCGACCGTAATCGGCATCCCAATTGTCGTTGCGATTGACCATAGTTTCCTCCTTTGGATTGGAAGCGTGACGCGCTGCGTCACCTCCTAGGCTAACCGCCCGAGCCTCCCGATCGTTCCTGCGATTTGTGGAAAAACCCTTCCGGAACAAAGCGCCATCCGGCCGGTTCTTTTGTCGCAATAACCGATAACCGAGGAGATACCGACAATGGCTACCAAGACACTTGAAGACCTGTTTCACGAGACGCTGAAGGACATCTATTACGCCGAACGCAAGATCCTGAAGGCCCTGCCGAAAATGGCCCGTGGCGCTCAGGACGAGAAGCTGAAGGCTGCCTTCCAGCAGCACAAGGAAGAGACCGAAGGCCAGGTGGAACGCCTGCAGCAGGTGTTTGAAATCATCGGCAAGCGTCCGCGTGCGAAGACCTGCCCCGCCATCGACGGCATCGTTGAAGAGGGCGAAGAGATCATGGAAGAGTTCAAGGGTTCGCCGGCTCTCGACGCCGGCCTGCTGGCCGCAGCCCAGGCTGTCGAGCATTACGAGATCAGCCGCTATGGCACGCTGCGTGCCTGGGCTCAGCAGCTTGGCTACAAGGACGCCGTGAAGCTTCTCGACGAGACGCTCGCCGAGGAATCCAAGACGGACGAGGCGCTGACCAAGCTCGCCGAAAAGGCCGTCAATGCCGCTGCCCAGAAGCAGGCAGCCTGAGGCTGATCTTATGGCATGAAAGAGGGGCCGGTTCTGCCGGCCCCTGGTCTTTTGGTTTTCCGCTCAGGCCTCGGCCTTCTTGATCGCCGGAACGGCCTGCAGGAATGCCATCAGCCGATTCTCGTCCGCTCTCAGCAGTTGCCGCGCTGGCGCATCGAGGATGATGGCGCGCACCGCATCCAGATCTTCCGACTTGTCCGCCAGCCCGAGGATCGCCGGATGCACGTAGCTTGTCCGGCAGATGGTCGGCGTGTTGTGCAGCCTGTCGGATGCGACCTGGCACATCTGGCGGATCGTTGGCCGCTCGCCAGTTCCAATGACGCGCCAGGCCTCGCTGAAGGCCGCGACACTGCCGCCCCAGGTCCGGAATGTCTTGGCCGACAGCTTCGAGCGGGTGATCTCCGCCAGATAGGCATTGAGCCGGCCGGAATCGACGCGGTGCAAATGGCCTTCCTGGTCGCGCCAGGAGAAGAGGTCGCGACCGGGCAGGTCGGCGATTTCCTCGAGGATCTTCTGAAGCCGCGGGTGGCGCAGTTTGCGGCGAACGCGTTTGCCGCCCTTGGCGAGGAAGCTCAGACGAATGCCGTCGGGCTCGAAGGTGAGATGGCGCTTTTGCAGGGTCGTCGCCCCGTAGGTGCGGTTTTCTTCCGCATAGGTCCGGTTGCCCACCCGCATATAGGTGACATCCAGAAGGCTGATCAGGGCAGACAGCAGGAAGTAGCTTTCGTCCGCATGTTCGGCGAGGTCGCGCGCGATGCGACGGCGGATCGAGGGAAGCACTTCCCCGAACGAGATCAGATCATCGAACTTGCGCTCGCTGCGCCATGCGGCCCAATCGGGATGGTAGCGATATTGCTTGCGGCCGCGCGTATCGTAACCGGTGGCTTGCAGATGGCTGCGCGGATCCATGCTGATCCAGACGCGTTCGTAAGCGGGGGGAAGGGCGAGTTTGCGGATGCGGGCGAGAACGTCTTCGGCGGCAATGCTGGTGCCGTCAGGCAAATGATAGGAAAATCCCTTGCCGCGCCGGCGACGGGTGATCCCCGGCACGGAATCGGTGCCATAGACAAGACCGATTTCGGAAAGCTCGTCCACCGCCTCGTCGGACGGCGGTGGCCCATCTATGGCGAGGTCCTGATTGTCTGCCTCAGTCATCCGACGGGACTGTCCGTACCTATCTCGCCGAGCTCGCGTCGCAATTGCTGCCGGGCGCGACTGAGCCTGCTCTTCACCGTACCGACCGCGCAGCCACAGATCTCGGCGGCATCCTCATAACGTTCGCCAAGCATGACGATGAGAACCAGCATTTCGCGGTGATGTTCTGGAAGGCGATTGAGCGCACGGCGTACTTCGTCTGCCTGAACGGTCCATTCCTGGCTCGCCTCGGTCGTCAGCTTTGCGCTGATGGAATCCGGCAGGCCCACAGTTTCGCGGCTGCTTTTCTTAAAGCGCGTACAGAAGGTGTTGCGCATGATGGTGAAGAGCCAGGACTTCAGGCGGGTTCCGGGCTCGAACTTGTCGAGATTGGCCAGCGCCTTGGTCAGCGTCTCCTGAACGAGGTCGTCTGCTTCCTCCGGTCTCTGGCAAAAGGTCCGCGCGAAAGCGCGCAACGCGGGAATCAGCTCAACGACTTCAGATTGTGTGGCAAGCTCGGCTTTACGGGTCGTCAAGATCGCCATCCTCCGATGTCTGTGGTCCCAGGCACATTGACGCGAGAACGCGCGTCAAACGGCATGGTTCCCAAAAATGTGAACGGCCGCTCAAGACCCAGATGAGGGTCAGCTACGGCTTACGAATTTGCTGAAACGGCTCAGCTTGCCATCTTCCGACTTGTCCTGATGGAGGAAAGCAAGGTCGCTTTTTTCGAAGATCTGGAAAAACTCATCCCATTCTATCGGCTCAAGCGCTTCTTCGGGCTCGCCGAAGTCGACGCGCAGAATACCGCCTTCGCCACTGTCCTTAACCCGGGACGGTGTACCCTGGCGGTCTTCGATCCATCGACGGATCTCGTCGTGGTCCGTGGTCTGGCTTGCGCTGCTCATGGTTACTGTCGCTCCCTTTCCTCCGTGAAAGCTCATTCGATGAACGTGCTCCCTGACCCTAGGTTCCCAACGTCGTCAGGGTTTTCACATGGAACAATGGGTGGAATGGAGTGTTAGTCGCCAAATCGAAACGGAAAATCAGGACAGACGCATCATGACTCACCTGCAGAATGTAGACGGCCAAGGCCAGTTGCTGATCGGTGAGCGCTTGTCACCCATGAGTTATCACGTGACGGTCGAACAGCAGGATGCTCGTTACACGGCAACGGTGGAATTGCAGGCTCCGCGTGACTGGCTGATCCGCCAGGGCTTCCGGTCGGAGGCGACCTTGGTGCTCGCCTCGGGAGAGCGCATCCAGCTTGAACATGACGGGCCGGTTGATGTAACGGACAGCATCAGCGTGCTGCTCCAATCTCATCCCGTGGGATATGAAGACCGGGATGCCCTTCTTGCTGCGTTTCCCGAATTTGGTGAAGACCCTGCGTGACAGGTATGTCAGCCGCGGGCAAGGTAATGATGATCTAAAACAAACAAACTGACGTAACCTGAGTTTGAAGCGAGACATGACGATGGTTCGCACAGCGCACGACTTTGGAGGTCCCTTTGGAGAAAACGAAACCCGCATCCATGGAGGCACGCCGAGACCGCACCGGTGGCATCGTGCGCGACAGGCTGGACGTGCTCATGGCAGAGATGCGGCGCGAAGATGTTCCGCCGCGTCTCCTTGAACTGGCAGAAGAACTGCAAGCTGCGATCGATGCAAAGATGAAGGACGCTCCGTCCGGTTCCTGATCTCTCCGGAACCTTTTGCGCATGCCCCGGGTTGGCTCCCTGACACGTCAGGGTCCATCCAAGAAAGGGCACTCCATGATTAACTACTTCTGGCTTTTCGTCGTCATGCTCGGGCCGGTTCTACTCGGCGGTGCGATCTTCTATTCCATCATGCGTCAGCGGCGCTTGAGTGACCGCGAGCGTCTCAACAGCGACGCTGCGGCACATGAACTCTATCGCAAGGACGAGAGCGCGGACACCCGCAAGTTCGGCGGCCGCAACTAGTGGTTCTTCCCGTTAGAGAAAGCTTCCGTTGTCGGGATCATAACGCTTTCCATGCGCGATGCGGGCGAGTTCTACAATCTCGTCCTCATCCTTGATCCCTGTCTTTACCAGATAGCCGACCAGTTCGGCCGCATTCTGCTTCAAATGCGCATCTTCCTGCCGCGAGCCATAGAGCCGCCGCACAGCGCGTTCGATAATGACATGTTCTTCTTGGTCTCTGCCGGGGGGGCTCGACATGGCATTCCCTCCGTTCGAGGCCGACGATAAGAGAGTAAGCACCCGTCGGCGTGGCATGGAACCATCATGCCGTATAACGGTCAGAACGCAACCCTGGATTCACGAGGGTAGGAAATTGCCAGGCAAATGATGGTGATCCCGACGCGATTCGAACGCGTGACCCTCAGATTAGGAATCTGATGCTCTATCCTGCTGAGCTACGGGACCACTTCCTCCTCCATACAAAAGCGCAGGCGTCTAGCCAAGCGGTTTTGCGTGCGTGAGACCTCAGCGCGGCAGACGCTGCTCGGCAAGACGCACCCAGTAGGAGATGCCGGTCGCGATCGCCTCGTCGTTGAAATCATAGGCCGGATTGTGCAGGCCCGCAGTGTCGCCATTGCCGATCAGGATATAGGCGCCGGGCCGCGATTGCAGCATGAAGGCGAAATCCTCGCCTGCCATGCTCGGATCGACATCCGTGTCGACCCGGTCGGATCCGACCACGTCGATCGCGGCGCGGGCGGCATGCTCGGTTTCGGCGGGGTGATTGACGGTGACGGGGCAGGCGCGTTCGAAATCATAGTCGATGGTTGCGCCATGGGCCGCGGCAATGCCGTTCGCGATTTCGCCGATGCGGCGCTCGGCGAGATCGCGTACGCCCTCGTCGAGGGACCGCACGGTGCCGGAGATGAAGGCCTCTTCCGGGATGATGTTGTGGGTCGTGCCTGCATGGAACTGGGTGACCGAAACGACGACCGAGCGCAGCGGGTTGGCGTTTCGGGCCGCAATGGTCTGCAAGGCATTGACGATCTGTGCGCCTATGACGATCGTGTCGGCCGTGTTGTGCGGTTCGGCGGCGTGGCCGCCAAGGCCCGTCACCTTCAGCGAAAACTTGTCGGGCGCTGCCATGATGCCACCCTTGCGAATGGCAAAGGAGCCGAGCGGCTTTCCGGGCATGTTGTGCATGCCATAGATTTCGTCGATGCCGAAACGCTCCATCAGACCGTCCTCGACCATGGCAAGCGCACCGCGCCCGCCTTCTTCGGCGGGCTGGAAGACCACGGCAACCTGACCGGAGAAGTTGCGGGTCTCGGCCAGATATTTGGCCGCGCCAAGCAGCATGGCGGTATGTCCGTCATGACCGCAGGCATGCATCCGGCCGGGGATCGTCGAAGCCCAGGGCTTGCCCGTGATCTCGTCTAGCGGAAGTGCGTCCATGTCGGCGCGCAGACCGATCGTGCGGCCGCTGCCTTCCCCCTCACCCTTGATGATGCCGACCACGCCGGTGCGGCCAAGGCCCGTGACGACCTCGTCGACACCGAATTCGCGCAGCTTCGCTTCCACGAAGGCGGCCGTGTTTTCGACATCGTAGAGAATTTCCGGATTGGCATGCAGATGGCGGCGCCATTCGGTGGCCTCCGACTGGAGTTCGGAGGCTCTGTTCAGAATCGGCATTCTTTCGTCCCGGGTTCAGTCTTCATTCCGCACTGCGGATCACGTTATTGTCGGGCACGAATGTGCGCCTTTCAATTGACGTATTCAATGGGCTTTGCCATTGCTTCGCTACATAGGACATTGTCGCCCCGATGGCGAGAGATCAGCAAAAGACGAGGATCGAAGTCGTGCTCACGAAGCGTCCCAGCATGTTGTCCGCAACCAAAGCCGTTCGCCGCCTGGTGGTAACCGCCTCTCTGGTCGCGATGGTCCTGCCGGGCATGGCTGCCGCAAATCCCCAGATGCTGGTCGATGTCGGCAGCGGCCGGGTGATCGCGCATCAGGAAGCCTTCCGGAAATGGTATCCGGCCTCGCTGACCAAGCTGATGACGGCCTATACGACCTTCCGGTCCATGCGGTCGGGCGAGCTCTCGCCGGAAACGGTGGTCGTGATGAGCAAACATGCCGCCGACCAGCCGGCGAGCAAGATGTATTTCAAGCCGGGCTCGAAGCTGACGCTCGACAGCGCGCTGAAACTGCTGATCATCAAATCGGCCAATGACGTGGCGGTGGCGATCGGTGAAACCGTCAGCGGCAGCGAAGCCGCGTTTGTCCAGCGCATGAACCAGGAAGCGCAGCGGCTCGGCATGACCTCGACACGCTTCGTCAATCCCAACGGGCTGCCCGGCAAGGGTCAGTATACCACAGCGCGTGACATGGCGCTTCTTGCCATGACCATCCGCCGCGAGTTTCCTGAATATGCCGGCTATTTCGCGCTCGAAGGCGTGACTACCGGCAAGAAGGACTATCCGAACTACAATCTCTTGGTCGGCCGCTTCCCGGGTGCCGATGGCATGAAGACCGGCTATGTCTGCGCCTCGGGCTTCAACCAGGTGTCGTCCGCCACGCGCAACGGCCGCACGGTCATTTCCGTCGTGCTCGGCGCCGACAGTCTCGGCGCGCGCGCGGATATTTCGGCCGATCTCCTGCAGAAGGGGCTGACGACCTCGGTTGCCGGAAACCGGCTGGAGCAGCTTGCGCCCTATGGCGAGGGTCTGGATCAGGTGACAGACATCAGTGCCGAGATCTGCAATCCGCAGGCGCGCAAGGTGCGCAGCGAAGGCCGGGATGAAGCCGGACGCATGAAGCTCTTGTCACCCTATATCCGGGAAATGGGCCGTCCGCCGGCCATGAGTTTCGCCGGCCTCATCCCGGGCAGCGAGCCTGTCGCCACCGCCAAGGGCGAAATCGCCAATGTGCCGATCCCGAAGCCGCGCCCCACGTTCTGAGCTGATCCATGACTGAGACCCGCATTCCCGTTTCCATCCTGACCGGCTTCCTCGGTGCGGGCAAATCGACGCTTCTCAACCGGCTCCTCAAGGATCCGGCAATGAAGGATGCGGCCGTCATCATCAATGAGTTCGGCGAAGTCGGCATCGACCATCTGCTCGTCGAGTCGTCGAACGACGCCGTTGTCGAACTGTCCGATGGCTGCCTCTGCTGCACCGTGCGCGGCGAACTGGTCGATACGCTGGCCGAGCTGATCGACGGCATGCAGACGGGCAAGATCAAGCCGCTGTCGCGCATCGTGATCGAAACGACGGGGCTCGCGGATCCTGCACCGGTCATGCAGTCGGTCATGGGCCACCCGGCGATTGCCCAGCATTTCGATCTCGATGGCGTCGTGACCGTGGTCGATGCGGTCAATGGGCTCTCGACCATCGACACCTATCCGGAAGCCTATAAGCAGGTGGCGGTGGCCGACCGGCTGATCCTCACCAAGCAGACGCTGGCCGATGCCGGGACGATCGCAGCCATCACGCAGCGCCTGCGGGCGCTCAATCCTCGCGCGCCGATCACCGATGGCGATGCGGCAGATGCCGGGTCGGCTGCCATGCTGGTCAACGGTCTCTATGATCCCGCCACCAAGATCGCGGATGTCGATCGCTGGCTGAAGGATGAGATGGCCGCGGCGGGTGATCATCACCATCACCACGATCACGCGCATGACCATGGACATCATCACGGGCATCATCACCACGGTCATGACCATGGCCACCACCATCATGACGTGAACCGCCACGGAGCCTCGATCCGCTCCTATGCCATCGTCCATGACGAGCCGATCGATCCGATGGCGATCAACATGTTCATCGACCTCTTGCGCTCCACGCATGGCGAAAAGCTGTTGCGAATGAAGGCGATCGTGGCACTCACCGATCGGCCGGAAAAGCCGCTGGTGCTGCATGGCGTGCAGTCGATCTTCCATCCGCCCGTGCGTCTGCCGGCCTGGCCAGAAGGGTCCGATCGTAAGACGCGGCTGGTGCTGATCACCAAGGATCTGTCGGAAAGCTATGTCCGGGATCTGTTCGGCGCTTTCACCGGCAAGGTCGCGATCGACCGTCCGGACCGTGCCGCGATGATGGACAATCCGCTTTCCATCCCCGGCTTCAAGTTCTGATCAGCCGCCCCGTCCGCCCTTGCGGATGTGGAAACGATGGCCGCCATCCAGCCGCTCCTGTGCCAGGAGCTCGTGGCCGTCTTCATTGCAGAAATGCGGGATATCGATGCCGGCCAGCGGATCGCTGGTTTCGACGATCAGTTCGTCGCCGGGCTTCAGGTCGACCATGCGTCTGCGGGTCTTCAAAACGGGAAGGGGGCATTTCAGCCCCCTCAGGTCATAGACCGACGCTTCGGTCATGCCGTTACCAGAGCTTCCAGAAGGGCTTCTTCGGGCCGGCTTCCGGAGCAGCCTCAGCCGTCTGCGGCGGCGGTGCCAGCGGGTTTGGCTGCGGCACCGGGACTGCGCCTGTTGTCGGCGCTGCGGCTGCCGTTGCGGGCGCCTGATTGGGCACTTGGGCGGCCTGGGCCTGCGGGTCGCCATTGGGATTGGTCGCCATCTGGTTGACGGCGGCTGCACCATTGGCCGCAGCGAGCTTGGCCGGATCGACGTCGTCGATGTCCATCAGCTTGCCTGCCTTCAGCGCGGAGCCCGTCGGGGCGAAGGCAAGGTCATGCGAGCGGGACTTGCGCAGATCGGCGACCAGCGCCTTGCGCTCGGCTTCGGTCGGGTCGTACCAGATCTTGCCGTCGTATTTCTTCAGCGCCTTGGCATAGGCCGCATCATAGGCTTCGTTGAAGCCGTTCAGCGCGACCGACAGGGCCGGCGGCGTGCTCATCTGCGGGCAGGCGCCCTGGGGGTTGAAGCTCGACCCGGCGGGTGCCGACTGGTTGAAGACGTATTTCTTCTCGCAGACATTCACTTCCGGCGGACGCTTGGTCACTTCGAAGTGGTCGTAGCCGACCTTGAGCATCTTCCAGAAGTCGTAATGCGGGCTGTGGCGATGGCGCGCCATGTTCTCCGCCGTCATGCGGAAGGGAAAGGCCTGCAGCTGGATTGCCTGCTGACCGCCCTTGAAGGCATCGCGCGCGAAGGCATATATCTCCAGCATCTGCGCATCGGTCATCGAATAGCAGCCCGAAGACGAGCAGGCGCCGTGGATCATCAGATGTGTGCCCGAACGGCCATTCGCACGGTCGAACTGGTTCGGGAAGCCGGTGTTGATCGCCAGGAAATACTTGGAATTCGGGTTCAGGTGATAGGGCGTCAGCGGGTAGAAGCCTTCCGGCGCCTGCCGATCGCCTTCCTTCACCTTCGGGCCGAGACGGCCGGACCAGGCGCAGATGTCGTATTCCACGACCTTGTCGAAGCGGTTGTTGGTCTTTGCCTTCCAGACCTCGAGCTTACCTTCTTCCTTGAAGATGCGGATCATGATCGGCGAGTTGCGATCCATGCCCTTCTTCTGGATTTCGGCGACGAGGCGCGCAGGAAGAGGCTGCTGCACCTTGTTGGCAACCCGCGGCGTGTCATAGGCCGCGCTCTCCAACGTATCATTGCAGCCGGCAAGTGCGGCGGCGAAAAGCAGAACCAGGGCCGTCGATGTCAAGCGCATGCTCAAAGGCTCTTTCCAGAAACACATGTTGCGGCTCGAAACGAGCCATTTCACGCGGAGTGTAGAACTGCTTTCTTCACAAATTATAAACCAATGGCGGTCGATTTCGCCATTCTTCATCCGGCGCTATTCTGGCAAAGCGGCGGAGTGATGGCAAATTGCCACAATTTGAGCCAGATGGCTCAGAGATTGCGGCCGATATCGAGGAATTTCTGGCGACGGTCTGCGCGCAGCTGATCACCCGGCAGCGGGGTCAGTTCGGCCAGTGCACTGGCGATCACGTCGCCGGTCATGCCGATCACGCGGTCCGGAGCGCGGTGTGCGCCACCGACGGGCTCGGGAATGATCGCGTCGATGATGCCGAGACCCTTCAGGTCTTCCGCCGTGATCTTCATGTTGGTTGCCGCTTCCTTGGCGCGAGTGGAATCGCGCCAGAGGATCGAGGCTGCACCTTCCGGCGAAATGACCGAGTAGATCGCATGCTCCAGCATGTAGACGCGATTGCCGGTCGCAATCGCGATCGCACCACCCGAGCCGCCTTCGCCGATGACGACGGAGACCATCGGCACCTTCAGCGAGAGACACATTTCGGTGGAGCGGGCGATCGCTTCTGCCTGGCCACGCTCTTCGGCGCCGACGCCCGGATAGGCGCCTGCCGTGTCGATCAGTGAAATCACCGGCAGGCCGAAACGGTCGGCCATTTCCATCACGCGGATCGCCTTGCGATAGCCTTCGGGGCGCGGGCTGCCGAAATTGTGCTTGATGCGCGACTTGGTGTCGTTGCCCTTTTCCTGGCCGATCACGGCGACCGGCTGGCCGCGGAAGCGCGCAAGGCCGGCCTGGATGGCGGCGTCTTCGGCGAACTTGCGGTCGCCGGCCAGCGGCGTGAATTCGGTGAAGAGCGCCTCGGCATAGTCGACGAAATGCGGCCGCTGCGGATGGCGCGCGACCTGGGTCTTCTGCCAGGCGTTGAGCTTCGAATAGATCTCCACCATCGCCTCGTCGACGCGGCTTTCCAGCCGGCTGATCTCTTCCGAGGTGTCGATGCTCTCGTCCTCGTCCGCGAGTTTCTTCAGTTCGCGGATCTTGGCCTCGAGGTCGGAGATGGGCTTTTCGAAGTCTAGATAGTTGTGCATGAACTCACTTCCGATCGTTCGTTCCTGGCGCTCGCCGCCCGCAGGAACCGGCTTTGCCGGTCCTAATCGGGGTTTTTGGCCTGTTTTGCAAGGGGGTGATGCGTATGCACCAGTTGCTGCAGGCGCTCGTCGAGCACATGCGTGTAGATTTGCGTGGTGGAAATGTCGCTGTGGCCAAGCAGTTCCTGCACCGCGCGCAGGTCCGCGCCATTGCCGAGAAGATGGCTCGCAAAAGCATGCCGCAGCACGTGCGGAGAGACCGCATTGGCCGACAAACCGGCCCGGATCGCGAGATCCTTCAATTCGCGGGCAAAGACCTGGCGGGGCACATGCCCCTCCTTGCTCTTGGCCGGGAAGAGGAAGGGATTGTCGGCATGGGCCGGATCGGATGCCCTTAGTTTACCATAGCGCGCCAAAGCTTCGATCGCCGCGCGCGAGAGCGGGACAAGGCGCTCCTTGTTGCCCTTGCCGCGGACCAGAAGAAAGCGTCCCTCCTGGGTCAGCACCTTGACCGGCAGGGACACAAGCTCGCTGACGCGCATGCCGGTGGCATAGAGCAGTTCGAGAAGGGCCAGCCGGCGGATGCGTGCCGGCTGATCGGGGCCCTCCAGGCTTGCTTCCTGCTCGGCAAGCGACAGCAGACCCGTCACATCGTCCACGGTCAGCACCTTGGGCAAGGAGCGGGCCTTTTTCGGCGCATTGAGGATGGCCGTCGGATCATCGCCGCGCAGGCCCTCGGCATAGAGAAACTTGTAGAACTGGCGCATGGCCGAGAGGCGCCGTGCCTGAGAGGTCGGCTGAAAGCCGCGGCGGGAGAGATCGGAGAGATAGGAGGCCAGGTCTTCCCGGGTCGCCGCGCCCAGACTCACCTTTCGGCCGGAGAGGAAATCCGAGAGGTCGTCCAGATCCCGCTCATAGGAGGCAAGCGTGTTCTCGGCTGCCCCGCGCTCCGCGCTCAGCATTTCCAGAAAGGCTTCGACGCGTGCTTGGCTCAGATCCGACATGCATGGTTCCTGCTATTGCTCGACCGGGTTGATCCGTTCCGACGGGATGCGCACCGTCACATCCCGTTCGCGCGGTTCGACAAAGACCGCAAAGGACCACAGCGTCAGATAGACCAGGCCAACGATGGTCCCGCAGATGAACAGGAAGCGAAACAGTGTGGGCATGGTCGATCCTCGGCCGGTCGTTCGAATAAATAGGTCGGAATATGGCATTTACCAAGGCCGGGACAGGCCTTGCGGATTTGCAGCCATGGCTTGACGCTAGCCCTCTATATGTCAATAGGTCATGAAACAGTCGTGAACAGGCCGATGACCGAAACGATCCTCAACCTTGCTCCCAGTCTGGGCGAGCGCGCCAAGGCGGCGCTCGGCAAACGCAATCTCGTTCTCGTTGGCCTCATGGGTGCGGGCAAGTCGGCGATCGGCCGTATCGTGGCGCAGCAGCTCGGCCTGTCCTTCGTCGATACCGATACCGAGATCGAGCGGGTCTCGCGAATGTCGATCAGCGAACTCTTTGCCGCCTATGGCGAAGAGGAGTTCCGTGCGCTGGAAACCCGCGTCATCAAGCGCCTGCTGCGAACCGGCCCGCGTGTGGTCTCCACCGGCGGCGGCGCCTTCATCAACGAGAAGACCCGCAAGCAGATCGAGCGCGGCGGCCTCTCCGTCTGGCTGAACGCAGATCTCGAAGTTCTCTGGGAGCGGGTCAACAAGCGCGATCATCGCCCGCTGCTCAAGACGGAAAACCCCAAGCAGACGCTGAAGGATCTGATGGACAAGCGCTATCCGATCTATGCGCTGGCAGACATCACCGTCCAGTCGCGCGACGTGCGCAAGGAAGTGATCGCCAACGAGGTTCTGACCTCGGTGATCGAATATATCGGCAAGGACAAGACGCAATGACGAAGGTCGAGACATCGGAACGCCTGGTGCATGTACCGCTGGGCGAGCGCTCCTATGACATCCTGATCGGACCGGGCCTGATGGCCCGCGCCGGCGGCGAGATCTCGACCCGCATCAAGGGACGCCGTGCGGCGATCGTCACGGACGAGAATGTCGGCGCTCGCTATCTCGATGGTCTCATGGACAGCCTGCAGACCGATGGCATCGAAGCCGTCTCCGTCACGCTCCCGGCCGGCGAAAAGACCAAGAGCTTCGACTATCTCACCAAGGTCTGCGACGTGCTGCTCGAAGCGCGCATCGAGCGCAACGACACCGTGATTGCACTCGGCGGCGGCGTCATCGGTGACCTCACGGGCTTCGCCGCCGGCATCGTGCGTCGCGGCGTGCGCTTCGTGCAGATCCCGACCTCGCTGCTCTCGCAGGTCGACAGCTCCGTCGGCGGCAAGACCGGCATCAATGCCCGCCAGGGCAAGAACCTGATCGGCATCTTCAATCAGCCGGATCTCGTACTGGCCGATACCGACGTGCTCGACACGCTGTCTGAGCGCGAGTTCCGCGCCGGCTATGCGGAAGTGGCGAAATACGGACTGATCGACAAGCCCGACTTTTTCGAATGGCTTGAGAAGAACTGGCGGGACGTCTTTGCCGGCGGTGCGGCGCGCATCGAGGCGATCGCCGTTTCCTGCCAGGCCAAGGCCGACGTGGTCGCCGCCGACGAGCGCGAAAACGGCCGCCGGGCGCTCCTCAATCTCGGCCATACCTTCGGCCATGCGCTGGAAGCCGCCACCCAGTATGACAGCAACAGGCTCGTGCATGGCGAGGGCGTTTCGATCGGCATGGTGCTCGCCCATCGCTTCTCGGCCCGCATGAACCTTGTCAGCCCCGACCTCGCGGACCGGGTCGAAGCGCATCTGAAAGCCGTTGGCCTGCCGACCCGGATGGATCAGATCCCGGGCGAGCTGCCGCCGACCGACGTCCTGATGGATGCCATCGCCCAGGACAAGAAGGTGAAAAGCGGCAAGCTTACCTTCATCCTCACCCGGGGCCTCGGCCAGTCCTTTGTCGCGGACGATGTGCCGGCCTCCGAAGTTCAGCGTTTCATTGAGGAGATGCGTCCATCATGATCGAGCAAATCCTTTCCGGCCTCGCCGAATACTGGCTGACCCTCGTCGCCATCCTCCTGCTGATCTGCTGTTCGGGCTTCTTCTCCGGGTCGGAGACGGCGCTGACCGCGACGTCGCGGGCGCGCATGCACAGCATCGAGCTCAACGGGGACGATCGCGCGGGGATCGTCAACCGGCTGATCGAGCGTCGAGACCGCCTGATCGGCGCCCTTCTGATCGGCAACAACCTCGTCAACATTCTCGCCTCGTCGCTGACAACCAGCCTGTTCCTCGGCCTCTTCGGCGATTCCGGCGTGGCCATTGCGACATTGTTGATGACCGTGCTGCTCGTCATCTTCTCGGAAGTCCTGCCGAAAAGCTGGGCGATCTCCGCGCCGGAGCGTTTCGCGCTCTTCGTCGGCCCGCTGGTGCGTCCATTCGTGGCCGTGGTCGGTCCGCTGTCCAGCCTCGTCAACTGGATCGTGCGCAAGCTGCTCGGCCTGTTCGGCGTGTCGATCTCCGGTGAAGCCTCGATGCTCTCGGCGCATGAGGAACTTCGCGGGGCCGTGGCGCTGCTGCACCGCGAAGGGGCTGTGATCAAGGCCGATCGCGACCGTCTGGGTGGCGTTCTCGATCTCGGCGAACTCGAAGTGTCCGACATCATGATCCACCGCACCGCCATGCGCGCGGTCAATGCGGACGAGCCGCCGGAAGTCGCGATCCGCAACATTCTCGAAAGCCCCTATACCCGCATGCCGGTCTGGCGCGGCGCGACCGACAACATCATCGGCGTCATCCATGCCAAGGACCTGATCCGTGCGCTTGCGGAGCCCAATGTCGAGCCGCAGGACATCGACATCGTCAAGATTGCGCAAAAGCCCTGGTTCGTGCCGGATACGACCAACCTCAAGGACCAGCTCAACGCCTTCCTGCGCCGCAAGACCCATTTCGCCGTCGTCGTCGACGAATATGGCGAAGTGCAGGGTGTCGTGACACTCGAAGACATTCTGGAAGAAATTGTCGGCGATATCTCCGACGAGCACGATCTGGAAATCCAGGGCGTGCGCCAGGACAGCGACGGCTCGATCGTGGTCGATGGCGGCGTGCCGATCCGCGACCTCAACCGCGCCATGGATTGGCAGCTGCCGGACGAGGAAGCGACGACCATTGCCGGCCTCGTCATCCACGAGTCGAAGTCGATCCCGGAGGAGCGTCAGGCCTTCACCTTCTATGGCAAGCGTTTCATCGTCCTGAAGCGGGAGAAAAACCGCATTACCCGTCTGCGCATTCGTCCGATCGACACGCCCGAACCGGCGGAATGATCGGCTCCAGGGTCACCAGCGGGTCGGTTCGCCAGGAGCGGCCGGCTCTATGGCCAGCGCATGCAGGCCGGCGTCGAGCTCGGGTTTCAGAAGGTCGGTAACGGCGCGGTGGCGGGCAAGCCGCGTCATGCCGGAAAAGGCTGATGCCACGATCCGCACGCGCATATGGGTCTCGCCGGTGCCGGTGATGTCGGGCTGATGGCCCGCGTGGTGATGGCTCTCATCGATGACGACAAGGCGTTCGGGGTTGAATGCCTCGGTGAGACGGGTCTCGATCCGGCTCTTCACCGACATGGTCTGCCTCTTTCTGCTGCTTCGCAAAAAGCCCCACAAAGCGCGCAACAAACCGGTTTGTCAATTCTTGTTCGCCCCCATCGGGCGCCCCATAATTACGGGATGAAACTCGACTCGAAATATTTCGATCGGATCCGCACCCGGCGAAAGCGGGAGGCCGAGCCCGAACCATCCAAAGCGGAGTGCCAGTGGGACGGCTGTGACAAGCCAGGGGTCCATCGCGCACCGGTGGGCCGCCATGCGGAAGGTCAGTTCTTCCTGTTCTGCTTCGAGCATGTGAAGGAATATAACAAGGGCTATAACTACTTCTCAGGCCTGTCGGACACCGAGATCGCCCGCTACCAAAAGGAAGCGATCACCGGTCATCGGCCGACCTGGACGGTGGGGGTGAACAAGGCTGCCAAGGCAAGCCCGATCCACTCCACCATGCGGTCGGGATCGGCTGCGTCACAGGCGCGCATCAAGGATCCCTTCGGCTTCGTCCAGCAGGGGCGCGGCGGTGCGCCGCGCTATCAGGCATCGGACCGAAAGCTGAAGACGCTCGAGGCGAAAGCGCTGGATACCCTTGGACTTAACGTCAGCTCGACGCCATCCGACATCAAGACGCGCTACAAGGAACTTGTAAAAAAACACCATCCGGACGCAAATGGCGGAGACAGGGCTTCTGAAGAGCGTTTTCGCGCTGTCATTGAAGCCTACAAATTGTTAAAGCAGGCCGGTTTCTGTTAATCCGAACACATGAGCAGCGACAAAGACGGCCGGACGGCACCGCCTGGCAGGGAGACATGATGAGCAAAATTGAACTGGATATCGCCAACCTGCCCGACACCACCGTTTCGGTCCGTGAGGTCTTCGGCATCGATACGGACATTCGTGTTCCGGCTTACTCCAAGGGCGATGCCTATGTGCCGGATCTCGATCCGGACTATCTCTTCGATCGCGAAACCACGCTCGCCATTCTCGCAGGCTTTGCCCACAATCGTCGCGTCATGGTCTCCGGCTTCCACGGCACGGGCAAGTCGACCCATATCGAGCAGGTCGCAGCCCGCCTCAACTGGCCCTGCGTGCGCGTCAACCTCGACAGCCATGTCAGCCGTATCGATCTCGTCGGCAAGGACGCTATCGTTCTGAAGGACGGCAAGCAGATCACCGAATTCAAGGATGGCATCCTGCCCTGGGCCTACCAGCACAACGTCGCGCTCGTCTTCGACGAATATGATGCCGGTCGCCCGGACGTCATGTTCGTCATCCAGCGCGTTCTGGAAAGCTCGGGCCGCCTGACGCTTCTCGACCAGAGCCGGGTCATCCGTCCTCACCCCGCCTTCCGCCTCTTCGCCACCGCCAACACGGTCGGCCTCGGCGACACCACGGGCCTCTATCACGGCACGCAGCAGATCAACCAGGCGCAGATGGACCGCTGGTCGATCGTGACGACGCTAAACTATTTGCCGCATGACAAGGAAGTCGACATCGTCTCGGCCAAGGTGAAGAGCTTCGGCTCGACCGCCGAGGGTCGTGACACCGTCTCGCGCATGGTCCGCCTCGCCGACCTTACCCGCGCGGCCTTCATCAATGGCGATCTGTCGACCGTCATGAGCCCGCGTACCGTCATCACCTGGGCTGAAAACGCCGAGATCTTCGGCGATGTCGCCTTTGCCTTCCGCGTCACCTTCCTCAACAAGTGCGACGAGCTCGAGCGCACGCTGGTGGCCGAACAGTATCAGCGCGCCTTCGGCGTGGAGCTGAAGGAAAGTGCGGCCAATATCGTACTCGGCGCATAAGGACTGAAGAAGCATGGCAGGGCGCGGCGACAATTCGAAAGCGAGGGCCGGCGGCGGTGTAGACACGGAGCCGATGCGCCGTGCCATCACCGGCTGCGTGCGCTCGATCGCGGGCGATCCGCAGGTCGAGGTCGCCTTTGCCAATGAGCGTCCGGGCCTTGCCGGCGAGCGGATCCGGCTGCCGGAGCTTTCCAAGCGTCCCACGGCCCATGAGCTTGCCGTCACCCGCGGTCTCGGCGACTCGATGGCGCTCAGGCTCGCCTGCCACGATCAGAAGGTCCATGCGGCCATGGCCCCGCAGGGTGCCGATGCACGTGCGATCTTCGATGCCGTCGAGCAGGCGCGCGTGGAATCGCTCGGCTCGCTGCGCATGCCGGGCGTTGCCTCCAACATCCAGTCGATGAACACCGAGAAATACGCGAAAGCCAATTTCTCGACGATCAGCCGTCAGGAAGATGCGCCGATCGGTGAAGCGGTCGCCATGCTGGTGCGCGAGAAGCTGACGGGTCAGAAGGCGCCTGAAAGTGCCGGCAAGGTTCTCGATCTCTGGCGTCCCTTCATCGAGGACAAGGCCGGTGCCGATCTCGACAATCTCTCCACTGTCATCGAAGACCAGCAGGCCTTCTCCCGCGTGATCCGCCATATGCTTTCGGCCATGGATATGGCCGAGGACATGGGGGACGACCAGGAGCAAAGCGAAGACGAGCAGTCCACGGACGAGGAGCAGCCGCGCAGCGGCGAGCAGGACCAGGAAAGCGCCGAGGAGGAGGCGGGCCAGGAGTCTGCGCCCGCCGAAGAGAGCGAAGCATCGCAGGAGCAGCTCGACGACGGCGAGATGGATGGTGCCGAGATCTCCGAAGAGGAGATGTCGGACGAGGGCGACGACGACAGCGAAACGCCCGGCGAGATGCGCCGGCCGGCAACCCCCTTCGACGACTTCAACGAGAAGGTCGACTACAAGATCTTCACCCAAGAATTCGACGAGGAGATCACCGCGGAAGAGCTTTGCGACGAGGCCGAACTGGAACGTCTGCGCGCCTTCCTCGACAAGCAGCTCGCACACCTGCAGGGTGCCGTCGGCCGGCTCGCCAATCGCCTGCAGCGCCGTCTGATGGCGCAGCAGAACCGCTCCTGGGACTTCGATCTGGAAGAGGGCTATCTCGATCCAGCGCGTCTGACCCGCCTGATCATCGACCCGATGCAGCCGCTCTCCTTCAAGAAGGAGAAGGACACCAAGTTCCGCGATACGGTCGTGACGCTGGTCATCGACAATTCCGGCTCAATGCGCGGTCGCCCGATCACGGTGGCCGCCTCCTGCGCCGATATTCTGGCGCGCACGCTCGAGCGTTGCGGCGTCAAGGTCGAGATCCTCGGCTTCACGACCAAGGCTTGGAAGGGCGGCCAGTCCAGAGAGAAGTGGCTCGCAGGCGGCAAGCCGCCGGCGCCCGGCCGTCTCAACGACCTGCGCCACATCATTTACAAGTCGGCGGACGCTCCCTGGCGTCGGTCGCGCCGCAATCTCGGCCTGATGATGCGCGAGGGCCTGCTCAAGGAAAACATCGACGGCGAGGCGCTGATGTGGGCGCATAACCGCCTGATCGGTCGCCGCGAGCAGCGCAAGATCCTGATGATGATCTCGGACGGTGCTCCCGTCGACGATTCGACGCTGTCGGTGAACCCGGGCAACTATCTCGAACGGCATCTCCGCGCCGTCATCGAGCAGATCGAGACCCGCTCGCCGGTCGAGCTGCTGGCGATCGGCATCGGGCACGACGTTACGCGCTATTATCGCCGCGCCGTCACCATCGTCGATGCCGACGAACTGGCCGGTGCCATGACCGAACAGCTTGCCTCGCTCTTCGAGGAGCAGCCATCCGGAGGCTCGGGCCGGGCGCGTCTGCGTGCCTGAGCGAAAGGCCCGGATGCTGGCAAGCGCCTGCGCGATCTCCGTCGTCACGGCGCTGGCGTCCTGCACGCCAGCCACCATCCTGCCGGGCGACACGCTGCCCATCGCGGTTGATAGCACTGTGATTGCCGAACTTGGCGGCAGTCCGACGATTGCGCCCGGGCTCACCTTTCTCGGCGGCCTCGAGCTTTCCTCGCCAGAGCCGCTCTTCGGTGCCTTTTCCTCGATCCGCTTCCGCGACGACCAGGCTTTCCTTGGCGTCTTCGATACCGGCTACTGGATCGAAGGCCGTATCCTGCGGGATGGCGAGGGACATCTTTCAGGCGTCGAGGCGGTCCGCCTGGCTCCGCTTCTCGATGCATCGGGGCAGGAAAGCCAGAGCAAATTCCAGGTGGATGCCGAAAGCCTGGCGCTGGATGGCGACAGGGCCTTTGTCGGCTTCGAGCAGCGCCATCGCGTGGTGGCCTATACGCCGCTTTCCGATCTCGGCAAGGCGCTGCCATCTGCCCCGCTCGACTTCCCCTTCGACCTCGACATCCTGCACAGCAATGGCGGCTTCGAGTCGCTCGTCATCGCGCCGCAGGGCAGTGCGATTGCGGGCGCCTTGGTGGCCATCACCGAGAAAAGTTTCGACGAGAACGGCAATATTTACGCCGCCATCGTCGGCGGGCCGTTGTCCGGCCAGTTCCGGGTGCGACCGCGCGATGAGTTCGAGATTACCGACGCGACCTTCTTGCCCGATGGCGATCTCCTGCTGCTGGAGCGCCGCTTCTCGATCGCGACCGGTGTCGGCATGCGCCTGCGGCGCATCGAAGGCGACAGCGTCAGGCCGGATGCGGTGGTCGACGGAGAGATCCTTTTCGAAGCCAATTACCGCTCCCAGATCGACAATATGGAAGGGCTCGACGCGATCCCCGAGCCGGATGGCTCCGTGCGCCTCATCGTCGTCTCCGATGACAACCATTCCATTCTGCAGCGAACTCTGATGCTGGAATTCAGGCTGCAGCCGCAGGGCTGACATGTCCCAGCACAGTCTGAAACGCAAACAGCCCCGGTCACCCGGGGCTGTCTGTCTTTCCGCGTCGTGATCTTCGCGTCAGATCGTGCGCGAGGCCGTCGGCATCGGGCGCACGACGCTCATCAGGGCGCCATAGGGCAGGAGCATGATGACGCCGATCAGCATCTTCACGCCGAAGTCGGCGATCGCCCAGGAGATCCAGCGCGGGGCTTCTGCGGTCATGACGCCGAGGATTGGGGCCGTCGCGATCGCGAAATCGTCGTTCGGACCGATGAAGCCGAAGACGGGCGCAAAGGAGATGGAGAAGAAGATGATCGTGTCGAGAACCGAGCCGATCAGCGAGCCCATCAGCGGCGCCTTCCACCAGGACTGCTGGCGCAGCCGGTTGAAGACCGAGATGTCCAGGAGCTGGCCAACGAGGAAGGCCGTGCCGGAGGCAACCGCAATGCGGGGCGTTGCGAGCAGGATCGACAGGATAACGCCCGCGATGAAGCCGACGAGGACCACGCGGCGTGCGACCTGCGGCCCGAACTGACGGTTGGTCAGGTCGGTGACGAGGAAGGCGATCGGGTAGGTGAAGGCGCCGAAGGTCAGGAGATCGGCGAGATTGATGCCCGCCAGCATGCCGCTGACCGGATACTGCACGAGGAAGTTTGATGCGACCACGACGGCCGTCATCAGCAGGCTGTAGATAAGGAAATAGCGCTTGTTCAGCATTTTTTTATCCTGGGTGATGCCACCAGTTGGAGGAACAACAATGTAATCGAAGGCGCCGCAGGCTGGTCCTGCATGCTCACCTCAAACGAAAAGGCTTGGCCGGGATCCGGTCAAGCCTTTCGAAAGTCTGGCCGAATGACGCTATTAAACGGCTTCAGCGGTCTTCTTGACGATCTGGCGACGCAGGAGACGAGCGCGCATGCTCAGGTCGTTTTCAGAAGCCTTGAGAAGGAAGGCATCGAGACCACCGCGATGCTCGACCGTGCGCAGGGCAGCAGCCGAAACGCGCAGGCGGAAGCGCTGGTTCAGAGCGTCCGAGATCAGCGTAACGTCGCACAGGTTCGGCAGGAACCGGCGCTTGGTCTTGTTGTTCGCGTGGCTCACGTTGTTGCCCGACTGGACGCCCTTGCCGGTCAATTCGCAACTGCGGGACATGGTACACCTATTGTTTTTCTAGGCCATCGCATCGCTTCCGGCCAAATGCCGGCGAGGCAATCCAACAGCGTCTGATTGGAAAGTTGCGGTTCTATAGTCAGTGAGAACCGGCGCGTCAAGCCAAACCTTGGATTTTCCGGGCTGAAGGCGCTCTAGGATATTTTCTTGCCACAGTCCACCGCGACTATGCATGCTATCGAAGCCGGATCGCCGGCATTCCCCTGATGGAGATGGTCCTTGCGTCCGACCGGTCTGGTTACCGCCTTTCTCGTCCTGATCGCCGGTGTCGGCCAGGCCGCCGATTATCGCTACGACACGTCCTACAGCGTGTCGCTCGGTGTGCTGCCGATTGCCCGCATGACTTTCGAGACGGAAGTCTCGGGAGGCCGCTACACGATCTCCGGGCGGTTCCACTCCTCGAGCCTCATCGACATCGTTCGCGAGGTCTCCGCCGATAGCAGCGTCTCCGGCCGGATGACAGGCGGCGTCATGCGGCCCGAGCGCTACGTGCTCGGCTACAAGAGCGGCAAGCGGAAACATGTCTACGAGGTGCTGTTCTCCGAAGGCAATGTCGTCGAAACCCGCGTGACACCGGAACGGCCGAAGCCGAAGTCCTGGGTGCCGGTGCCGGCTGCCGATCTGCGGGCCGTTTTCGATCCCATCGGCGCCTTGCTCATTCCCGGAGATGCCGACGTCTGCCAGCAGACGCTGCCCGTCTATGACGGTGAGAGCCGAATGGATCTGGTGCTCTCGCCGAACCGGTCCGAGCGCTTCTCGGCGGGCAAGGCCAAGGGAGATGCGATCGTTTGCTCCGTTCGCTACGTGCCGAAGTCCGGCTATCGCAAGGGCCGCAAGGACATCGAATATCTGAAGTCGGTGACCGGCATGGAGATCTGGTTTGCCAAGACCGCGACGCTGAAGCTATATGCTCCGGTCTATGCGAAGATCCCGACCCGTTATGGGACGGTGCATGTGACCGCAGAAAAGTTCGACGGCTAGTTTCAGCGGGCGGGCCCCGCATCAGGGGATTTCATGAAGACCAAGGCAACGCTCATCGGGTTCACCGCGATCCTGATGTGGTCCTTCCTCGCGCTCATGACGGCGGCCTCGGGCACCATGCCGCCCTTTCAGCTTTCGGCGATCACCTTCGCCATCGGCAGCCTGCCCGGCATTCTTCTGTTCATCGCGCGGCCGGCACGCCTGAAGGAATTGCGCCAGCCGCCCAAGGTCTGGCTTGCCGGTGTCGGCGGCCTCTTCGGCTATCACTTCCTCTACTTCACGGCGCTCCGGAATGCGCCGGCCGTCGAGGCGGGCCTGATCGCCTATCTCTGGCCGCTGTTCATCGTCGTCGGATCGGCGCTCCTGCCGGGCGAGAAGCTCGGCTGGCACCACATCGTCGGCGCGCTTACCGGCCTCGCCGGTACCGTGCTGATCATCGGCAAGAACGGTTTCGCCTTCGATCCGGCCTATAGCCTCGGCTATTTCACGGCCTTCCTCTGCGCCTTCACCTGGGCGGGATATTCGCTGATCAGCCGCAAGTTCGAGAAGGTCTCGACCGATGTGGTCACCGGCTTCTGCCTTGCGACATCGATCCTCTCGCTCGTCTGCCATCTCGCGCTCGAAACCACCGTCTGGCCCGATACGGCGTCCCAATGGGCTGCCGTCGTCGGCCTCGGCCTTCTTCCGGTGGGATTGGCCTTCTATGTCTGGGACTACGGCGTCAAGAACGGCGACATCCAGATCCTCGGCGCCTCCAGTTATGCCGCGCCGCTCCTGTCGACGCTGATCCTGATCATTTTTGGGTTTGGCGAACTTAGTGTCAGAATTGGCCTGTCATGCCTGCTCATCACCGGTGGCGCGGTGCTCGCGGCTCGCGATATGGTTTTTCGGAACAAGGAGCGGCCGAGCTGACGGAGGACTGAATGGCAAGTGCGACCGGCATCCTCTGGCTCTCGGTCGCGCTCGGTACCAGCTATCTCTGGATCCTGCCGAAGGAAAAGACCGTGTTCCGAGCGGTCTGGAAGACGGCGCCCGTTCTGCTTCTTTCGCTCTATGCCTATCTCGTCGAGGCGCATCCGCTTCTCGTGGCCGCCCTTGCGCTCGGAGCGCTGGGTGACTGGTCGCTCGCCTTCGAGGGCGATCGTGCCTTCATCGGCGGGGTGGGCTTCTTCCTCTCCGCCCACATTGCCTATGTCGCGCTGCTTGCCACCATCGCCGATCCTGCCGTCGCCATGGCGGATGCGTGGAGGCTCGTTGCCGGAGCGCTGGTGGCGCTTCTCACCTTCGGCGTGCTGATGCGCATCTGGAGGCCCGCGGGCCGCATGGTACTGCCGATCGGCGTCTACGTCCTGCTCTTCATGGTGCTCGTCTGGCTGACGCTCGGCCTTGCTGATCCGCTGGTTTTCATTGGCGCAACGCTGTTCATCTTTTCCGATATCGTCTTGACCATCCGGAAATACTGGACCGGGCCGGATCACCCGATCGACAGCGCTGCCGCCTATGTCGTCTGGGTCACCTATTATGCGGCGCAGGTCATCCTAACGCTAACGCTGTCGGAAACCTGAACCTTCGGATCAACGGCCGGGTGCCCAGCCGGGCGGCGCCATCTCGAAGGCGGAGAAGTCGAAACCCGGCGCCACCGTGCAGCCGACCAGGGTGAAATCACCGAGGCTTTCTGCCGCCTGCCATTCATTGGCATCGATGATCGCCTGTGGGCGATGGCCGGCCGCAAGATCGAGACCAAGCGTCACCGTCTCATGCGATACGCCGTCCTTGGAGCGATGCAAGGCAAGCGGCGCACCGGCGTAGTAATGCCAGGCTTCTGCCGCATCCCTCACCTTGTGCCAGTGGGACCGCTCGCCCTTCTGCAACAGGTAGTAGATCGCGGTGGAATGACCGCGCGGACCGCCGTTTCCGTCCCGGTAGGTTTCCACGTACCAGCCACCCTCGGGATGACGCTGCATGCCGAGGGTCTCGATGATGTCGGCTGCCTGCATCAGAAGGCGTCCTTGCGCTTGCGGATTTCGGCGAAGACCTCGTCATTGGTCGCGCCTTCCATGCCAAGTGTGCGGCGGATGTCCGGATCGCCGGCCCGCAGGAAGGGGTTGGTCTCCTTCTCCAGCCCGATCGTGGTTGGAATGGTGAAGTCGCCGCGCTTGCGCTGCATCTCGATCAGTTCGGCACGGGAGCGCAGGCGGGCGTTTTCCGGGTCGACTGTCAGCGCAAATCGAGCATTGGAGAGCGTGTATTCATGACCGAAATAAACGATCGTCTCATCGGGCAGGGAGGCGAGCTTCTGCAGCGAATGCCACATGTCCATGGCCGAGCGCTCGAAGAGCCGGCCGCAGCCCAGCGCAAACAGGGTATCGGCGGCAAAGAGCAACATGTCCTCGGGCAGGTGGTAGCAGATGTGTCCTGCGGTGTGGCCTGGCGTTTCGATCACCCTCACCGGACGATTGCCAAAGGTGAACTCGTCACCGTCCCCCACGGTCCGGTCGATGCCCGGAATGGCCGCTGCCTCGTCACGCGGACCGATGATCTCGCAGCCGTATTTTTCCTTCAGCGCCAGGTTGGCTTCGACATGGTCACCGTGGTGATGGGTGGTGAAGATATGGGTGATCTTCCAGCCCCGCTTCTCCGCCGCCTTGACGATCGGATCGAACTCCGGAGCGTCGATCGTTGCCGTTTCCCCCGTCTCAGGGCAGTGAAGAAGCACGCCGAAGTTGTCACTTCGGCAGAGGAATACCTCGATCTGCAGTGATTTCATTGTTGATCCGCTTTTTTATGTCCCACCTCGTTGCCTCGAATGTAGCCTCTCGCGGCTTGATCTCCAAGGATGGGCTGCTAACAATAAGTTCATGCATGTCGATATCGTCGATCTAAGGCAGTTCTATTACACGATGCTGGGTCGCGTGGCGGAGCAGTCGATCGCGATGGCGCTGTCCTCGGTCTGGGCACGCCTTCCACAGGAGCGACTGGTTGGCCTCGGCTATTGCACCCCTTTCCTCGACCGCTTCCGTGCCGATACCGAGCGCACCATGGCCTTCATGCCGGCCGGGCAGGGTGCGGTGAACTGGCCTCTCGGCGAGCCCTCTGCGACGGCCTTGGTGTTCGACGAGGAGTTGCCGCTGCCGGACAGTTCCGTCGATCGCGTGCTGATGGTGCATTCGCTGGAATTTGCCGAGAACCCGCGCGAGACGCTGAAGGAGATCTGGCGCGTGCTCGCCCCCGGCGGCCGGCTGGTCATCGTGGTGCCGAACCGTCGTGGCGTCTGGGCGCGGATGGAACATACGCCGTTCGGTTCCGGTCGACCCTATTCCCGCGGGCAACTGACCTCGCTGCTGCGGGAGACGAATTTCACCCCCGGCGCCTCGGCGGAAGCGCTTTTCTTTCCGCCGTCGAAGATCCGCGCGATCCTCAGGCTCAGGCGTGGCTTCGAGCGGCTCGGTCGCATCCTCTGGCCGGCCTTTTCCGGCGTCATCGTGGTCGAGGCCCAGAAGCGGCTCTATCAGGGGTTGCCGGTCGCCTCGCGTGCGTCTCGCCGTGTCTTTGCTCCGGTGCTCGCGCCCCAGGGCGTGCCGACCACGCGCGTCCGGCCGCCGAAGGTGTAAAGCGCGCTTCGCTCTCGCTGCTGCGCTCGCCGCCTCGACAAACCGGGCTTTCCGCAGTAATCCCAAACCCCTCAGAAGGGGCGGCCTCCTACCGCCCGAAGGTCGGGAATGCGCCTCATGAATGCCTCGACAAAGCCGGTCCCGCGTTCCGGAGTGATGGATATCGCCGCCTATGTTCCCGGCAAGGAGCATGCGGGTGGGGTCGCGCGCGTCTACAAGCTTTCGTCTAACGAGACCCCGCTCGGCGCAAGCCCGAAGGCTATCGAGGCCTTCAAGACGGCGGCCGAGAAGCTCGAGCTTTATCCCGACGGTCAGGCACGCATGCTGCGCGATGCGATCGCCGAGGTGCACGGGCTGAACCCGGCCAACATTCTCTGCGGCAATGGTTCGGGCGAACTTCTCTCCCTGCTGGCCAATATCTATCTCGGTCCCGGTGACGAGGCCATCATCACCGAGCATGGCTTTCTGCTCTACCGCATCCAGATCCTCGCAGCCGGCGGTACGCCGGTGACGGTGAAGGAGACCGATCGGCGGGTCGATGTGGATGCGATTTTGGCCGCCGTCACCGAGCGGACGAAGATCATCTTCCTGACCAATCCCGGCAATCCCACCGGCACCTATGTACCCTATGCCGACATCAAGCGGCTGCATGCGAGCCTGCCTGCGCATGTCATCCTCGTGCTCGACGCGGCCTATGCCGAATATGTTCGCCGCAATGACTACGAGGCCGGGATCGAACTCGTCTCCGCCAGCCGCAACGTCGTGATGACCCGCACCTTCGCCAAGGTGTATGGGCTCGCGGCCCTGCGCATCGGCTGGATCTATGGCCCGGTCGAGATCATCGACACGATGAACCGTGTGCGTGGGCCGTTCAACATCAACACACCGGCGCTCCTGGCCGGAGCCGCGGCGATGCGCGATCAGGCGCATGTGGCGACAGCCGTCGCACACAATCAGCTCTGGCTTGCCCGTGTTTCGGAAGCGCTGACGGCCCTCGGTCTCGAGGTCACGCCGTCGGTCACCAATTTCATCCTGATCCACTTCCCCGACAGCGACGGAAAGCGGGCGTCGGATGGCGACACCTTTTTGACGGAACGCGGCTTCGTCTTGCGCGCCGTCTCGTCCTATGGTTTTCCCAATGCTCTCCGCATGACGATCGGCAGCGAAGAGGCCAATACCGGCGTGATCGCTGCCCTCACCGAATTCATGGAACGCACGTGATGTCTGAAATCCTGTTCGACCGCATCGCCCTGATCGGCATCGGCCTCATCGGCTCGTCGATCGCCCGCGACGTCAAGAAGCTTGGGCTGGCGAAAGAGGTCGTCATCTCGACCCGCAGCCTGGAGACGCTGAAGCGGGCCGAAGAACTGGAGCTCGGCACTTCCTACGTCGCTTCCGCAGCCGATGCCGTCAAGGATGCGGATCTCGTGATCGTCTCCGTGCCTGTCGGTGCCTCGGAGGCCGTGGCCCAGCAGATCGCGCCGCACTTGAAGCCCGGCGCCATCGTCACCGATGTCGGCTCGACCAAGGCGTCCGTCATCGCGCAGATGGCGCCGCATATGCCTGACGGTGTGCATTTCATCCCGGGTCACCCTTTGGCGGGTACCGAAAAGTCGGGTCCGGATGCCGGCTTCTCCGGCCTTTTCAAGGGCCGCTGGTGCATCTTCACGCCGCTCGAGGGCACGGATGCGGATGCGCTCGCGCGGTTGCGCGGCTTCTGGGAAGCGCTGGGCTCGATGTGCGACGAGATGGATCCGCAGCACCACGACAAGGTGCTCGCCATCGTCTCGCACCTGCCGCATATCATCGCCTACAACATCGTCGGCACGGCCGACGACCTGGAGACGGTGACGGAATCGGAAGTCATCAAGTATTCCGCCTCGGGTTTCCGCGATTTCACCCGTCTCGCGGCCTCCGACCCGACCATGTGGCGGGACGTCTGCCTGCACAACAAGGACGCGATCCTGGAAATGCTGGCGCGCTTTTCGGAAGATCTCGCCTATCTGCAGCGGGCGATCCGCTGGGGCGAGGGCGACAAGCTGTTCGAGCTCTTCTCACGCACCCGCACCATCCGCCGCTCGATCGTCCAGGCCGGCCAGGATGTCGACGTGCCGGACTTCGGCCGCCACGCGCTCGACAAGTAAGGGCTTTCCGTCAGAGCGGCGGGATCTGGCCGAGCGGGATGAAGCCGAGCGCGGCCACGCCGTTCTGGATGGTGATTTCGGCCTCGCTGTCATCGCGGCCGAAGGCGAGCGCACGCAGGACATTGGCGACATTGTCGATCATGTCGTACTGTTCCGGGGAGGCAGCCTTCAAGGCGTCGCGCCAGGCTTTGATCTGCTCGACTTCCACCTTGATGCGCCCGGAGACAAGGCCGTCTTCGCCCACTTCGAAGGGTCCGCTGAGCGTCAGCACACGCCCTTCGCCGAGGTCGACCACCATGCGGCGGATCTCGCCCTTGGTGCCGTAGAGCCGCTGCTCCTGCGCGACTCGCGGGTCGAGCAGGCCGCCCTTGTCGGCGAAGGTGGCGTCGAGGCTTGCCGAAACCGGCGGCAAGGCGATCTTCGTGCCATCGATGGAAACCGAGACGTCGCGCACGAGTGTGGCGTAATCCAGATTGCCTTCGTTCTGGCGGACATGCGACTGGGCACTCGGCGCCGCTACCTGCAGCTGCAGGCTGGAGACGGTGGAGGTCACCGTGGCGTTGAGCCCTTCCATCATCAGCGAACTGCGCGACAGGCCGGACAGTCCGATCCTGAAGCTCGACTGCATGTTGGTCCAGTCGAGCGCCGTGTTGAAGCCGAGCGCCGAGCGGATTTCCGCCGGTCCATCCAGCTCCCAGACCACATGGCCGGGATTATAGATCTGGGCCGCCGCCCGCACGGGTCCGAAGGACGCGGCCACACCCTGGAAATGATCGTCGAAGGAGAGGCGCGAGCAGTTCAGCCGGAACCGGAAGGGGTAGCCGCCCATGTCCGCATTCTCGCATGAGGCGGTGACACCGGCCGGATTTCCGCCTGCGAAGAAGGTCAGGATGCGATTCTTCAGATATTCGGCTGCGAAATACCACCCGACGCTATAGACAGCGATGACGAGGACGATCAAAACGCCCAGCCGAACAACCTTTCGGCTGACCGGGCTTTGCGAGTCGGTCGACATGGCCATGGGTTACTCCTCGTTGCGATCAGGCGAATTGTTGGATTGGCGTGCGATATGGACGAATTTTGGGTCTTTGGCTACGGCTCGCTGATGTGGAATCCCGGCTTTCCCTATGAGGAGCGGGTGCTGGCCCGGCTCGGTGGCTATCGTCGTGCACTCTGCGTCCGGTCCTATGTCCATCGTGGCACCGAAGAGTGTCCCGGCCTCGTTCTCGGTCTCGACCGCGGCGGCTCCTGCAAGGGCGTTGCCTTCCGCGTCTCGCCGTCCGATTGGAACGCCACCGTCGACTATCTGCGCGAGCGTGAGTTGGTCACCAGCGTCTATCTCGAGCGCCATGTCCGCACCCTGCTGGCCGACGGTCGCGATGTCCGCGCGCTCACCTACGTCATCGACCGGGCCCATCCGCAATATGCGGGCGCCGTCACGGTCGAGGAGGCCGCCCGGATCGTCAAGGCTGCCGTCGGGCGGTCGGGACCCAATCCCGTCTATGTCGCCAACACCGTCGCCCATATGCGCGAACTCGGCATCCGCGACCAGTGGCTCGAAAACGTGGCGTCACAGATCGCGCGAGACTGACACGCACAATCGATCGTTGAGGGAATGCGCTTAGAGCGCTCCGAGTTCCTTCAGCCGGTTCACCGCCGTTGCCGGCAGCGGCAGCTTCGGGTTCTCCTTCGCCGTCTTGATCAGCAATTCGTCGCTCGCCGCCTCCAGCCGCTGCATCAGCGTCGCATGCATCACATCCGGATCTAGGCCCGGCTCGATCGGCGGTAGGATGCGCACGACAAAATGCCCGGGGAAACGGAGGAACTTGCGGCGCGGCCAGAAGAGGCCCGGATGCATGGCAACCGGCACGACAGGGACATTGATGTCGCGGTAGAGGCGGGCGATGCCATATTTGTATTCGGGCGCCGCACCCGGCGGACGGCGTGTGCCTTCGGGATAGATGATCAGCTGGCGGCCATTCGCCATTTCGAGCTTGGTGCGCTCGATCACCTGCGCCATGACCTTGCCCTTGGCACCGCGATTGACCGGGATCATTCGCTGCTTGGCCACGTACCAGCCGAAGATCGGGATCCACATGAGTTCGCGCTTCAGGATGTAGACCGGATCGTCCAGCCAGGGCAGCAGCGCATAGGTGTCCCAGAAGGACTGATGCTTCGGCGCCAGGATGTAACCACCTTCCGGAATGTTCTCGAGCCCCTCGACCGTGAAGGTCGTGCCGACGATCTTCTCCATCAGCCAATGGTTGGAGCGCGCCCAATCCTTCGGCACGAAGTAGGCCTTCTTGCGCGGTAACAGGAAATAGATCGGCGAAAGCACGATCATCCGGATGATTAGGTTCGCATAGAAGGCGGTGTTGAAGAGGATGGAACGCAGCGCAATCATATCGTGAGGCTCTCGAGGGCGGGCGAAACCGTCCTTAGAGCAAAAGTCTCCTCAGCAAAAGCACAAGCTTTCCCGCAAGCGTCAGGATGCCCGACCAGATTCGGTGATTTCCCCCTCGGGTCGCAGGCCCTGGTCACGGCTCCACCCGGTCACGCCACGGATATAGGCGATGACCGTCTTGCCGTATTCCGCCAGCATGGTGCGCATCGCATCCGGCTCGCTGTACCAGGCGCGGGTCTTCAGATCGGAATTGACCACGGGATAGCCGATGAAGTCGGTGTCCGGGTCGCTGCGCCGCAGTTCCATCAGGCTGCGAGCGAGATGGTAATTGCTGGTGACGACCAGCACCGAGCGGTAGCCCTTGTCCCGGGTCCAGATGGCCGTCTCATTGGCATTGCCGATCGTGTCGATCGCGCCATAGCCGATATCGACGCAACATTCGAAGATCTCGGGCGAGGTGCGTGTCGCCTTGCGGATCTGGCCCGGCGTGGTCTGCGGATTGACACCCGAGATCAGCAGGCGTTCGCCATAGCCGCGCCTCAGGAGATCGATCGCCTGCTCGATCCGCTGATAGCCGCCGGTCAGCACGACGATCGCGTCCGCCTTCACCGTCTCGGGCGGACGCATGCTGGTGACCGAATCAGCAAAGATCAGAAAGCCTGCGACCAGAACGGCGGCGCACAGGATCACGAGCATGCCGCCATAGCGCAAAGCCCTGCGTATCAAGCCCTTTCGCGAGAAAAGGCCAGCGCCCGATCCGGGCCGGCCGTTTCGCCACGCTCGATTTGAGGTCATCCGATCCATGCTCATTGCCCGTGAATAGCCGGGATTTCCCACAGCGAACAGGCGGCTTTAAGGCAAGTCAACATGCGAGTTTTGGTCAGTCGTCCAGCAGACCGTCCGTCCGGGCCGGGTCCGAGCGGATCAGGTCGATCTCGTAGATGGTCCGCATGACCGTCAAACGCGCGGTCAGCGTCGTCAAAAGGGCGATGACGATCATGGTCGCGAAGATGCCGAGATAGCCGCCCCAGCCGATGGTGAAAGTGCCGAATAGAGCGGTCGCTTGATCACTCTCCGGGGTTGCCAGCGACCGGCTCTGCCAGAAGCTCGCCAGCGCGAAGAAGCTTGCGGCAAGCACTGCGCCCACGGCCGCCCCCTTCAGGCTGATCTTCAGAAAGTGCTTCTGGAATTCCTGCGCGACGAATGTGCCCTCCGCCCCGACGAAATGCAGGACCTCGATGATATGCCGGTTGCCGGACAGGGCGCCACGGGTGGCAAAGACGACGGTCAGCACCATGGCGGTGAAGACGAGGATCAGGATGCCCGAGCCGATCAGCACGGTCGTGCGGGCCATCTGCACCAGACGGTCGACCCAGGTGCGGTGGTCGTCGAGGAAGGCCTGCGGCACTTCCTCCTTCAGCAGCGCCCGCATGGCTTCGAAATCGGGCGGATTGGTCTCGTCGATGGTGATGACGATCAGGCGAGGTACCGGCAGGTCATCGAGGTTCAGACCCGTTCCGAGCCACGGTTCGAGCAGACGGGCCGTGGCGCTATCGTCCATGATCTGCCCGTCGCGCGTGCCGACAAAGGTCAGCGCCAGATCGCGCGCCTTGATCAGCGCCGCACCCATGTCCAGCCCTTCCTCGGGCTTGATCTGGATTGTGATCTCGCGGGAGATCTGGCTCTGCCAGCCGGCGGCCGTGGCGCGCACCATGGAGACGGCGCCGAGCGTCAGGCAGGCGAGGAAAGCCATGATGGCGATCACCACCATCAGCGCATTGCCCTGGATGTTGGAGGGCGGCAGGATCGGCCCGGTCGGCCGCACCGTCATCTCGACGCGGCGTTTCTTCTGAGCGGGGTTTTGCGGGATCTCATTCATAGATGTCGAGCCGCCCGTCGGTCAGGATCATCCGGCGCGCATCCACCTGGTCCATCAGCGCGAGATCGTGGGTGGCGATGACCACTGCCGTGCCGAGACGGTTCAATTCCAGGAAGAGGCTCAAGAGCCTGCGCGCCATCGGCGGATCGACATTGCCCGTCGGTTCGTCGGCAAGCAGGATTTCCGGCCGGTCGATCAGGGCGCGGGCGATGGCCACACGCTGCTTCTCGCCGCCCGAAAGCACCGGCGGCAACACGTTGATGCGCTCGCCAAGGCCTACCCATTTCAGGAGCTCGATGACATCCTGTCTGTAGGTTTGTTCCGCCTTGCCGCGCACCCTCAGCGGCAGCGCCACGTTTTCATAGGTGGTCAGGTGATCGAGCAGACGAAAATCCTGGAAGACGATGCCCACGCGACGGCGCAGCATCGGCAGTTCGCTGCGCGGGATGCTGGTGATGTCCCGGCCGAAGCTGCGGATCAGGCCGCGCGTCGGCTGCAGGGACATGAAAAGCAGGCGCAGAAGCGTCGTCTTGCCGGCGCCGGATGGGCCGGTCAGGAACTGGAACGATCCTTTCGGCAGGTCGAAGGTCAGGTCACGGAGGATCTCCGGTCCCATCCCATAGCGCAGGCCGACATTTTCGAAATGGATCAAAGGGGGCCCAGTCTGACGTGTCCGAGGTCTGGGGCTCGTAAACGAAGATCGTCAACGGCCGGTAAATATGCGCCGGTGAGCATGGCTTTTTCAGCCCTCTTTCCGAAGCATTAACCATTTGAATTTACGTCTGGTGAGGATTCGTTTCAACCGCCGACTTTCGGGGTATCCGATTTTGGCTGTGCGAAAGGTCCGCATGCATGAGCGCTTTCCGTCACCAGAAGCAGGCCGCTGCCGCGGACTTAGACCTCCTGCCACCGGACCGTGCCCGCCGCCGGATCGAACCCCTCAATCAGCGCATGGGGCGCAGCGACGTGGTCGATGCGCAGTTCGTCACGGTGCGGGAACCGCCCCGGCCGTCTTCGCGACCTGCCGCCGCTCAGACAGCGTCGATCCCGCCAATGGCGTCCTTCGACGTCGGCACCTTCTTCCGCGCCGCGGTTGACGCCATCGAGGCCCGCCTTCAGCGGCTTTCGGATGTCGCGTTCTCGCTCCTCGTCGCCATCGCCTTCGTCTCGATCTTCTCTCTGGCCGGGCAGGTCGTCTTCGGTAGCGGCGAGCATCCGGAGATCGAGGCCAAGCCGCTCGACTTCACCCATGTCAACCTGACGCCGCAGGATCGCAACGGTATGCGGGTGCTGTTGCTCAACGCCATCGTCGAGAACCGGACCCAGCGCGAGATTTCGCTGCCCAAGCTGCGGGCCGACCTCGTGCTCGATGGCCAGGTGATCGCCAGCACCTATATCGAGCCGCCGGTCGCAAGCCTCGATGGCGGCGAAAGCCGCGGGATCGTCACCCGGCTCCAGCATCCTGGTGGAAAAACGCCGGAAGTCCGGCTTTCCTTCGAGGAGGCGGGTGCCTAAGAGGCTCTGGTGTGCTATGGCCCGTGCCTTTCCGGCATAAGCCGCAGAGGCCCTGAAGGTCGACCAGCAAGGAGTTTCCCATGCCCGTTGTTCGCGGAAAGAACATCGAACCGCTCTTTACCGCCGAGCAGATCCGGCAACGCAATCTCGAGCTTGCGCAGGACATCATGAAGGGTCCCTGCGATGACCTTCTCGTCATCTCGGTGCTGAAGGGCTCGTTCATCTTCGCTGCCGACCTCATTCGTGCGTTGCATGACGTGGGTCTCGCGCCAGAAGTCGAATTCATCACCCTGTCCAGCTATGGCACAGGCACCGTGTCTCAGGGCGTGAAGATCATCAAGGACATCGACAGCGACGTGAAGGGGCGCAACATCCTCCTGATCGACGATATTCTCGAGTCCGGCCGCACGCTGCTGTTCGCCAAGGAACTGATGTATGAGCGGGGTGCCGCCAATGTCACGATCGCGGTGCTGCTCGATAAGAAAGTGAAGCGAAAAGAAGTGTTTGAGGCCGATTATGTGGGCTTTGAATGCCCTGACTATTTCGTCGTCGGCTATGGCATGGATGTCGCCTATGCCTTCCGCGAATTGCCGTTTGTCGGCGTCGTCACCGGCGATGCGTGAGCTGTCCCTGAACGGCACATCTTGCCCTCGCCTGGCAGTGAGCTGTTAACCATCGCGCCGGACTCACCGTCCGGCGTTTACCACTCGACAAGGAAAGTCTGGTGATTTGCCTCTCGCAAGAGTCAATGGACGCGGGAGAAGAATTCAACCATGGCGAGAATCCTCATCACCGAAGACGAAGACTCCCTGCGCTCCTTCGTGGCGCGTGCGCTGCGCCTCGACGGCCATGAGACGCATGAGGCTGCCGATGGTGCGGAAGGTCTCGAAAAGCTCTCCGAGGGCGCGTTCGACCTGCTTCTGTCCGATATCCGCATGCCGGTCATGGACGGCATCGAACTCGCGCATCGCGCCCATTCCGAATTCCCGGCAATGAAGATCCTGCTGATGACGGGTTATGCCGAGCAGCGCGAACGTGCCGACGACCTCTCGGCAAAGATCGTCGACGTCGTGTCCAAGCCCTTTGCGCTTCCGGATATCCGCAAGGCCGTCGCCTCTGCCCTGGCGGGCTGAGCCGGCAACAAACGACATATAGCCGAACAGACGAACGCCCGCTGATGCGGGCGTTGTCGTTTCTGCCGTGCTCCCGCTTCTGCGTTACTGGATGTCCAGCAACCGCTCCAGATAGCGCCGTTCGATTTCGGGGCTGGAATTCTCGCCGAGCTTTTCACGGATCGCTTCGAGGATCTCCCGTGCGCGCTGCACGTCGATCTCGTCGGGAACCTTGACCTGCTCGCCGAAGTCGGGGCCGTTGGTCGCGCGCGGGCGACCGAGCGGGTCGCGGCCGTTCTGGTTACCCTGGCCCTGGCCCATCTGCGGACCCTGTCCACCCTGGCCCTGCTGCGCCTGCATCATCTGGTTCATCATGTCGCGGGCGCCTTGGCGCAGGGCCTCCATGGCGCGTCCCTGGCCTTCCACGGCCGGACCGCCCTGACCCTGGCCGAGCGCTTCGCCGGCGCCCTGCATTTCCTGCTGCGCCTCACCGAAGCCCGGACCGGGCTCCATGCCGAGACCCTTCAGGCCCTCCTGCAATTCGCCGAGCTGCTGGCCCAGCTGATCCTGCTGCTCGCGCAGCTGGCGCAGGGCCTCGCGCAGCTGTTCGGCGGTCATGCCGTCCAAGTTCTGCTGTCCTTGCTGCCCCTGCTGCCCTTGCTGGCCCTGTTGACCTTGCTGGCCTTGCTGTTGCTGCTGGCCCTCGGCACCTTCTTCGCCCTGCTGCGGATCGCCACGCTGCATGCGGTCGCGCAGGGCCTGATCCAGTCGGAAGGTCTCGTCCATCAGGCGCTGCTGCTCCTGCATGATCTCGCCGAGCTTGTCGATCTGGCGGCGCGCCTCGCTGTTCTGCTGCTGCTGGCCCTGTTGCGGACGCCCGGCCTGCAGGTTGTTCATCATCCGCTGCAGTTCCGACAGAAGCTGCTGCGCCTGGTCGCGATTGCCGGAGCGGGCGAGATTCTCCAGCTGGTCGAGCATGTTGTCGAGATCCTGTTGGCGCAGGATGTTCTGGGCATCCTGCTGCGGCTCGCCCTGCTGGTTGGGCATGCGCTCGGCCAGCGCCTGGAGGAACTCCTGCATCGCGGAGCGCAGCTCGGCCATCAGCCGCTGGATTTCCTCGTCGGATGCACCGTTTTCCAGCGCCTCGGACAGCGCCTGCTGGGCGTCGCGCAGACGGCGTTCGGCGAGCGACAGGTCGCCGTCCTCGATGCCGAGCGCAATCTCCCAGAGATAGTCTGCCGTGTCCTTCAGCTGCTCCTCGCCGCGCGCCATGTTCATGCGGGCGCGGGCGCTTTCGAGCGCAATGAAGTTGCCGAGGTCGGGAATGGTCTCGTCTGCACGCAGCACGATCGCTTCGTTGAAGGCGATCGCCTGCGACATCCGGCGGGTGTCGAGCGCAAAGATCTGCCGCTGCTCGGCCACGGAGGCTGCGAGCGGTTCGGAGAAGTTGCGCGAGGGCAGCTGCATCTCGATCGGTTCGCTGCGGCCGGTCTGCCCGGCACCATCGGTGGCTACAAGCGTGATCTTCACCATCTGTCCGGCCAGCGGATGTTCGGTGATGTTGCGGCTCGCAACACCCTTGGTGTCGCGGGCATTGTGGCGCGGCAGATCGAGCTTGTAGTCTGGCAGCGGATAAAGCGGAGTCGCGCCCGCCTGTTCTTCCAGCGGAACGATCTCGGCATGGGCCTCACGCAGACCATAATCATCCTTGGCGGTGAAGGCGATTTCGAGTGCACCGTTGATCGCGCGGCGCGGCGTGCCGTCGAAGGCGATTTCCGGAGCCCGGTCCGGGGTGACCCCGATCGTCCAGGTGCGGTCGGCAACGCGCAACTCGCCGGCCTCGTTGAGTTCCAGCTCGTGGGTGCGTGCCACCATGGGGGCGCTGGGCGCCGGGGCAGCCGGGGGTGTAGGGACAGCCGTCTGGCTGACTGCGTCCACCTCTGTGCCGGCCGCCTGCTGGCGCGCCGGGTCCTGCTTTTCGGCGACATCGAGGACCGTGCCATCCGACTGCTGGACGAAGAGCACTTTCTCATCCGACGGACCACCGCTGATGCGTACGGTGATCTTCGACTTCTGCGGCACGGTCACGCCGGCTGCATCTTGAGTGCCGAGGCCGGAGAGGAAGACCGGCGGCTGGCCGGTATAGCCCGGCGGCGTGATCCAGGCGTCGATGCGGATCGTCGGCGCCTCGCTTTCCGGCACATGCTGGCGGAAGGCATCGGCAATCTGGCCCGCGCCATTGGAGCCGGAATAGGCGAGGGCGGTGACGAAGAGCAGGGCCGGCACGGCGCGCAGCGCATAGCGGTCGTAGCGGGCGATATCGGGCTGCGGCAGGCCGGCGTCGAGCGCTGCGATGCGCTCGGCCATGCGTCGCTGGTGTTCCTGCCAGAGGGCGCGGGCAAAGGGCGTCTCGGCGGAGAGCTGGTCGTCCTGCACCGCCACCGGCTGGTGGGCCAGGCCGTTGCGCTCTTCGAGCAGCCGGTCGGCTTCCGCAATGCTCGGCAGCTTGAGCTTCAGGAAGGGAAGGAAAGAAGCGACGAAGGCAAAGACGAGGATGAAGACGATCGCCAGACGGACGAAGTCCGGCACTTCGCGATAGACGCCGAACCAGGCGAGCGCCACGAAAAGCGCAGCGATACCGAGGACGGGCAGGAAGAGCGGCAGCAGACGCTCGGCAAAGAGCACGGAGCGGGCGAGCACACGTTTCAGACCGACGCGACGCGCGAGCGTGGGGTCGTCCTTCAAGGCGCCTTTCCTGTGGCCGGCCGGGCGGGAAGAGCTCATCCGTCTGGTCTCCGAGAGCGCCGCGCGTCAGACACGGCTGATTGTTCTCGAAGATAGCAGTCTTTGTGGCGAAGACGAGGGCGGCAAGGATGAGGCGAGGGTTTTTCCCGCCTCATCGCCGAATTGTGAATGGATCAGGCCAGCCAGTCGGGCACGCTGTCGAGCGCGATCAGGTCCTCATAGGTCGGACGCGGGCGAATCACGTGGAACTCGTTGCCGTTCACCAGCACCTCCGGCACCAGCCGGCGGGTGTTGTAGGTGCCCGCCTGCACGGCGCCATAGGCACCCGCCGAGCCGACTGCGATCAGGTCGCCGGGTCTCGGCATCGCCATTTCGCGGTCGAGCGCCAGATAGTCGCCGGTCTCGCAGACGGGGCCGACGACATCCGCCTTGATGCGCGGCGCGTTTGCGGCGGAAATCACCACCGGCTTGATCTCGTGATAGGCCTCGTAGAGCGTCGGGCGGATCAGATCGTTCATCGCGCCGTCGACGATGACGAAGGTCTTGTCGCCGCCGTCCTTCACATAGATGACTTCCGTCACCAGGATCCCGGCATTGCCGACGATCAGGCGGCCGGGCTCGGTGACGATGCGGCAATTCAGGCCCGACAGCTGGTCCTTGACGATCCGGGCATAGGCATCCGGCTCGGGCGGCGGGTTGTTGTCGTCCTTGTAGGGGATGCCGAGACCGCCGCCGACATCGACGTGATCGATCGCGTGGCCGTCGCCACGCAGCGTTTCGACCAGTTCTCGCAGCAGGCGGAAGGCATCTTCGAAGGGCTGCAGATCGGTGATCTGGCTGCCGATATGCATGTCGATGCCGGAAACCTGGATGCCTTCCAGGGTCGCTGCCCGGGCATAGACGGCGCGCGCGCGCTCATAGGAAATGCCGAACTTGTTTTCCTTCTTGCCTGTCGAGATCTTGGCATGGGTCTTCGCATCCACATCGGGATTGATGCGGAAGGAGACATGCGCCTTTTTTCCGGCCTTCACGGCCCGCTGGTTCAGGACTTCCAGTTCCGGCTCGCTCTCGACGTTGAAGCAGTAGATGCCCGCTTCGAGGGCCAGATCCATCTCGCTCGGCGTCTTGCCGACGCCGGAGAACATGATGCGGTTTGCCGGGATGCCGGCTGCCAGCGCGCGGCGGAGTTCGCCTTCCGAGACCACGTCGACACCGGCACCAAGGCGACCCAGCGTCTTGAGGACAGCTTGGTTGGAATTGGCCTTCATCGCATAGCAGACGAGGGCATCGACGCCGTCGAAGGCCTTGGAGAAGACCTTGTAGTGACGCTCGAGCGTCGCGGTCGAATAGCAGTAGAAAGGCGTGCCGACAGCGCGCGCGATTTCCGGGATGGCAACGCCCTCGGCGTAGAGAACGCCGTCGCGATACTCGAAGTGGTTCACGGGTTAAGCCCTGTCAAAGAAGCGGATCGAGGAGGAAAGGGGTGTCGGGCGTCTTCTCGGCCTCGACACCGCGCTTGTTCTGCTGGTCGACCGGCGTGCTCGGCGGGTCGAGATCGCCCTTTCGGCCGCAGGCGGACAGAGCCAGCGAAGCGGCGAGTACCAGAGAGAGCGTCAGCGTCGTGCGTTTCAGCGAATTCACCATGACCCGGTCCATGAAGATATTGTTGTGCTAGCGTGTACAGAAAAAAGGGGCGCTTGTGCACCCCTGATCTCGTGATGTGTCCCGCATGTGCGCGTGATCGACCGCGCAATCAGTGGCTATGTCAGTTGCGCGCCCGCCACCAGGCGATCTGCTTCCTGACTTCGGACGGCGCCGTGCCGCCAAAACTCTTGCGGCTGGCGACCGAGGCTTCCACGGTCAAAACGTTGAAGACATCTGCCGTGATCGCGGAATTGATGCTCTGCAGCTCTTCGAGCGACAGTTCGGCGAGATCGCAGCCCTTCTTCTCGGCCATGGCCACCGCATTGCCGGTGACGTGATGCGCATCGCGGAAGGGAAGGCCGGCTTCGCGCACCAGCCAGTCGGCGAGATCCGTCGCGGTCGAGTAACCGGAACCGGCCGCCGCCTTCATCTTGTCGGTGCGGATGGTCATGTCGGTCACCATGCCGGTCATGGCGGCAATCGCCAGTTCCAGGCTTTCGGCAGCATCGAAGACCTGTTCCTTGTCTTCCTGCATGTCCTTGGAATAGGCGAGCGGCAGGCCCTTCATCACGGTCAGAAGTGCGATCAGCGAACCGTTGATGCGGCCGGTCTTTGCGCGCACGAGCTCGGCGGCATCAGGGTTCTTCTTCTGCGGCATGATCGAGGAGCCGGTCGAAAAGGCATCCGACAGGCGGATGAAGCCGAATTGCGGTGTCGACCAGATGACGATCTCTTCGGCGAGCCGCGACAGGTGGGTTGCGCAGATCGAGGCGATCGAGAGGAATTCGAGCGCGAAGTCGCGGTCCGAGACGGTGTCGATCGAGTTTCGGGTCGGTTCGCGGAAGCCGAGGGCCGTCGCCGTCATGTGGCGGTCGATGTTGTAGCCGGTGCCGGCCAGGGCTGCCGCGCCGATCGGGCTTTCGTCCAGGTGCTCGATCGCGTGGCGCACGCGCTGGCGGTCACGGCCGAACATTTCGACATAGGCCATGCAGTGATGCCCGAAGGTCACCGGCTGGGCCGTCTGGAGATGGGTGAAGCCGGGCATCACGGTGTCGGCATGTTCTTCGGCGCGGTCGAGGAAGGCCGCGATCAGACCGGAGAGCGCCGCTTCCGTCTTCTGCAGCTCTTCCTTCACCCAGAGGCGGAAATCGAGTGCCACCTGGTCGTTGCGCGAGCGGGCGGTGTGCAGGCGGCCGGCAGCGGGACCGATCAGCTCGGCAAGGCGCGCCTCGACGTTCATATGGATGTCTTCGAGCTTGCGCGAGAAGACGAACTGGCCGCTTTCGATCTCTGACAGGATCGTGTCCAGGCCGTGAAGGATCTTGTCTTTATCTTCGCCGGAGATGATGCCTTGGTGCGCCAGCATGGTCGCATGCGCCTTTGAGCCGCGGATATCCTGAGCGTAAAGCTTCTTGTCGAAACCGATGGAGGCATTTATCTCCTCCATGATGGCCGAAGGCCCGGAGGCGAAGCGACCGCCCCACATCTGGTTGGAGGATTTGGTGTCCTTGATGTCCTCGGCCATGGAATGCCCGTCCTGGAGAATGACATGACAGAAAAGAAACCTGCGGGTCTCTTCCCCACCAAGCTGGTTGCAATTGCGGCGTTGGCCGGCATCGTCGCCGGCGCGGCTGCGGTATACGTGAGAGAGACCATGTCTGGCAATGCCGTGGAGACGGCTGACGCCGCGCAATGCGCCGGGTCTGTCGAGAAGGCCGAGGCGATCACGCCTTACCTGAAGGGCGACGTGGCAGCCATGATCCCGGTCAGCGAGCCGAAGCTCATCCGAGGTCTGAATTTCCAGGACAAGGCCGGTTCGCCGATGACCATGGCCAATTTCGCGAATAAGACGGTCCTCATCAATCTCTGGGCCACCTGGTGCGTGCCCTGCCGCGAGGAAATGCCGGCGCTCAACAATCTGCAGAAGGCAGCCGGCGGCGAGACCTTCCAGGTGCTGGCGATCAATATCGACACCGGCGATGTCGAAAAGCCCCAGAGCTTTCTCGAGGAAACCGGCGTCGATGCGCTCGGCCTCTATCGCGACGCTTCCATGGGTGTCTTCAACCAGCTGAAGCGCGAGGGGCTTGCCTTCGGTCTACCGGTGACATTGCTCGTCGATGGCAAGGGCTGTCTGCTCGGCAGCATGAATGGCCCTGCCGTCTGGGATGGCGCGGATGCCAAGGCGTTGGTGACAGCTGCGGCGACGCAGTGAAGCGCCACCGGGGTACCCAGCACCCGTCTAGGCCGCCTGTGGCATGAGACTTGGGTTCTGCTCCGCCTTGGCGATCAGATCGCTCGCGGACAAAGGCTTGGCGAAGAGATAACCTTGTCCCTCGCGGATGCCGAGGTCCAGCAGCTTGATCCGCTGCTCCTCGGTCTCGATGCCCTCCGCCACCACCTCCATGCCGAATTGCTTCGCAAGCGAAATGAGAGCTTCGACCAGCGCCGAGGATTTGCGGTCGAGGACCACCCCGTCGACGAAGTATTTGTCGATCTTCAGATAGTGGGCCTGAAGCGCATGCAGCGAGGAGAGGCCATTATGGCCCGTCCCGGCGTCGTCGAGCGCGAGACGCACGCCAAGCTCCGAGAGTTCCCGCGACACGCGTAATGCCGCCTGGATATCGGAGATTGGCTGACGCTCAGTGATCTCGATAACCAACTGGCTCGGGTTGAGATTGGCCTGGCTGATCTTCGCGACGAAATGCTCAATAAATAGCGGATCGAGCAGTTGATCGGGTGTCACGTTGAAGGAGAGCTTGAGCTTTGCGTTGTGCCGCAGCATTTCCCCGATTTCGGCGCCCGCCTTGTCGAGAAGGGCGAAAGTCAGCTTGTCGATCCGCTTGCTGGCTTCTGCAAGCGGAATGAAGACGGCAGGCGATACGCTGCTGCCATCGGGTTTCGTCCAGCGTGCCAGCATCTCAAATCCCGTCATCTCCCCGGTCGTGAGGCAGAACAGCGGCTGGTACACAGGATGAATGTGGCCTCGCACGAGCGCATCGTCCAACTGGGCAAGAGGCGTCTGCTGGCGGGTCAGGCCTCTTGCACCGAGATAGCCGAGGCTCAGTGAAAACAGCCCGGCAATGGCGATGAGATCGCTGCTGATCCTGCTGTTCCAGGAGGCGACAACGCCCTCATCGATCATCAGTCGAACGCGGATCGGATAGCGTTCGGATGCAGTGCCGAATTCCGCAAAGTCCCCCTGCATCTCAGGGGATCCCTCCGGCTGGTAGCTGGAGACGACTCTCTGGTCATTCAGCGACATCTGCATGCGGGCGTGCTCGCGCAGTTCCGCCGGCAGGATGTCGAAGAGCAGGCCCGATGTGGCTAGGAAGGCTGTCAGGGCGCCGTCGTCATTCGTCCAACGCACCATCAGACCTTTCCACTCACCGGCTTCGATGGGCGCAAACTCGTAGGCCGGATTGACCGCGGGCAAGGGATTGGCGGTTTCGAGCGCTGCGGAGAATGTCGCTTCATGGGCGTTGTCAGCCCAGCAGGTCGCGCTCGGAGAGGAAACGCGGATTTCGCGGATGGACACGGATCGGAAGGCGATGTCTTCGATGGCCCTGCTCACGGGGGGCGAACAGCCATAGGGGCCTTGGGCGCCGAGCTCTCCCATGCTGATGACCGCCAGATCGATCTGACGTTCCAGGCGAACCACGGCTGCCTGCAGCATGTCGTTCAACTGCTGTCGATTGGCCTGGGCGATGAAGGAATGGGCGATCAGCCAGAGGCAGCCGGCGACCATGGCTGCGAGCCCGAGGGACGCTGCGGCCAATTTCAGTCGATCTCTCGTCGTCGCGCTGCCAGCCATACTGGTCAGGCTGGCAGGCAATTCTTAAGATTGGCTCAAAAGCCCGCGCATGGGCCGTCTTAGGCCTGTTCACATTCGGGAGAGAAGAGCGCCGCGTGCCTCACAGCGGGTAAATGCGCGGGCGCAGGATCTCGATAAAACCCTGATCTCCCTTCGTCCTGATGAAGTCCGGAGAGACGTCGAATTCAACGATGGTCGCGTCGGCGGTCTTTGCGAGAACACGGCGCGAGCCGGGGCGATCGAGAACCCGCTGGATGGTGGCCGCCACACCCTTCGTGGCGTCCTCGCTCCAGACAACATCGGTCGGGCGGAAGAGCAGTTCGGCCGGACCGTCCTTCAGGCCGTCGGCCGCATAGGTCATGTTGGCGACGGTCGCGCGTCCGTTCGATACGGACGCCTTCAGTGCGTTGGTGTCGCCCAGGAAGCGCATGACGAAGGCGTTGGCGGGGTGGCGGCAGACCTCTTCCGGTGTGCCCTGCTGCACGATCTTGCCCTTGTCGAGGATGACGACGCGATCGGCGAGGTCGAGCGCCTCTTCCTGGTCATGGGTGACGAAGAGCGTGGTGATGCCAAGCTCGTCGTGAATGGAGCGCAGCCAGCGGCGTAGATCACGGCGGACATTGGCGTCGAGCGCGCCGAAGGGCTCGTCGAGCAGCAGCACGCGCGGATCGACGGCGAGCGCACGGGCAAGTGCCACGCGCTGGCGCTGGCCACCCGAGATCTGGCCGGGGAAACGTTCGCCGAGACCGGACAGCTGGACCAGCGACAAGAGCTCTTCGACGCGACGCTCGATGTCGGCGCTTGAGCGCTTCACCTTGGAGACCTGCATGCCAAAGGCGATATTTTCCGCGACGGTCATGTGCGGGAAGAGGGCATAATGCTGGAAGACGAAGCCGACGCCGCGGTCGCGCACCGGGATATCGGTCGCATCCTCCTCGCCGAAATGAATGTGTCCGCCATCGGCATATTCGAGGCCGGCGACCATGCGCAGGATGGTTGTCTTGCCGGAGCCGGAAGGGCCGAGCAGCGCCACGAGTTCGCCGCTCTGAATGTCGAGCGAGACGCCGTGAACGGCACGGAAGGTTTCGAAGGTCTTGACGACGGTGTCGAGGCGAATGTTCACGAATTCTTCTCCGAAGTATTGCCGGCAAGCGTGGTCGGCCGATTCCGGCGGCCTGCGCCCTGGCGTTCCAGCAGAACCTTGGCGACAAGCGTCACGAGCGCCAGCGTCGCGAGGATGGAGGCGGCTGCAAAGGCGCCGACGGCGTTATAGTCCTGGTAGAGCAGTTCGATATGCAGCGGCAGCGTGTTGGTCTGGCCGCGGATGTTGCCGGAGACGATCGAGACGGCACCGAATTCACCCATGACACGCGCATTGCAGAGCACCACGCCATAGAGCAGCGCCCATTTGATGTTGGGCAGCGTCACCGAGACGAAGGTGCGCATGCCGCTCGCGCCGAGCGAGGTCGCCGCCTCCTCGAGATCACGCCCCTGCGCCTGCATCAGCGGGATCAGTTCGCGCGCCACGAAGGGGGCGGTCACGAACATCGATGCGAGCACGATGCCCGGCAGGGCAAAGAGGATCTTCAGGCCGGCGCTGTCGAGGGCGGGGCCGAAAATGCCCTGCAGGCCGTAGACGAAGAGATAGGCGACGCCTGCCACGACGGGCGAGACCGAGAAGGGGATCTCGATCAGGATGGTTAGCAGACGCTTGCCGCGGAAATCATGCTTGGTCAGTGCCCAGGCGGCGGCAACCCCGAAGATCGTGTTGACGGGCACGGCGATCAGCGCCGTCAGCACCGTCAGGCCGATCGCGTGGCGGGTGTCGGGATCGGTGATCGTCGCTGCGAAGTAGGGTACGCCGCGGCTGAAGGCCTCGATGCCGATGACGGCAAGCGGCGCGACCACGAAAAACAGGACGAGCAGCAGCACCACGCCGATCAGCGCGTATTTGAAGAGGGGAGCGTCTCCGACGCGCGGCGGGCGGCGCCCGCTTGTTGCCTGGCTCATGGGTTCACCCTTTCACCGTGTAGCGCAGCGCGCGGGCCTGCAGGTAATTGGTCACGGCCAGCATGACGAAGGCAGCAAACAGCATGATCGAAGCGATCGCCGCCGAGGCCGGGTAGTCGTATTCCTCGAGCCGGATGAAGGCGAGGAGCGCCGTGATCTCGGTCGAGAAGGGCTGGTTGCCGGCGATGAAGATGATCGCGCCGAATTCGCCGAGGCTGCGGGCAAAGGCGAGCGATGTGCCGGCGAGCAAAGCCGGCGTCAGAAGCGGCAGGATCACGCGACGGAAAATGCCCCAGTCGCTCGAGCCCAGCGTCTGGCCGGCCTCTTCCAGCGCCGGGTCGAGCTCCTCCAGCACCGGCTGCACCGTGCGCACGATGAAGGGCAGGCTGGTAAAGGCCATGGCGACCATGATGCCGAGCGGAGTATAGGCCACCTTGATGCCGATCTGACTGAGTGCCGAACCGAACCAGCCATTGGAGGCAAAGAGCGTCGTCAGCGAAATGCCGGCAACCGCTGTCGGCAGCGCAAAGGGCAGGTCGACGAGTGCATCGATGATGCGGCGTCCCGGGAAGCGATAGCGCACCAGCACCCAGGCGAGCGCCAGGCCGAACACGAGGTTGAACAGGGTCGCGACCAGCGCCGAGCCGACCGTCACGCCATAACTTGCCACCGCCCGCTCGGAGGAGACGATGCGCCAGTAGTCTGATGGTCCGAGGCTTGCTGCCTTGAAGATCAGGGCGGCCAGCGGCAATAGGATGATGATCGCGGCATAGACCAGCGTGATCCCGAGGGACAGTCTGAAGCCGGGCAGTACGCGGCGTTTCAACGGCGTCGTCCTTTCACGAGAAAACCGGCGGATGATCCGCCGGTCCTGACATCAATCGAGCGCGGTCTTAGCGGCTGCCATAGATCCCATCAAGGATGCCGCCCTCGGCGAAGTGCTCCTGGGAGACCTTGCCCCAGCCACCGAAGACATCCTCAACAGTCACGAGGCGGATCTCGGGGAACTGGTCCTTGTACTCGGCAGAGACCTTTTCGTCGTGCACGCGGTGACCGAAGTCGGCGGCGATCTTCTGACCTTCCGGCGAATAGAGGAAGTCGAGATACTTCTTCGAAAGCTCCTGGCTGCCCTTGGCATCGGCGACCTTGTCGACGATGGCGACCGGGAATTCGGCGAGCAGGCTGACCGACGGCACGACCTGCTGATACTTGTCTTCGCCGTACTGCTTGGCGATCGACTTGGTCTCGGCCTCGAAGGTGATGATGACGTCACCGATCTCGCGCTCGACGAAAGTGGTCGTCGCGGCGCGGCCACCGGTGTCGAAGACCGGTACGTTGTCGAAGATCTTGTCGACGAATTCCGTCACCTTGGCCTCGTCGCCGGCAAACTTTTCCTTCGCGTAAGCGGTCGCCGCCAGATAGGTGTAGCGGGCATTGCCCGAGGTCTTCGGGTTGGGGAAGATCACCTCAACGTCGTCACGGGCGAGGTCGTCCCAGTCCTTGATGTTCTTCGGGTTGCCGGCGCGCACCAGGAAGGACGGGAAGGAGTAGAAGGGCGAGGCATTGTTCGGAAATTCCGACTGCCAACCTTCGTTGATGAAGCCGTTCTTGGCGAGGAATTCGACGTCGGTCACCTGGTTGAAGGTCACGACATCGGCTTCCAGACCTTCGACGATCGCACGGGCCTGCTTAGAGGTGCCGCCATGCGACTGGTCGATGGTTACGCCCGGATTGGCCTTGATGAAGGCTTCGTTCTGGGCGGCGAAAATTTCGCGGGCGATGTCGTAGGAGGCGTTCAGCAGCTTGTCGGCGGCGCTGGCCGAAACCGGCAGGGACAGGGCGGCGATGGCTGCGCTCAGGAGGAGGAGGCGTTTCATGAACTTGGTCTCCGGTATGCGGGGGATGAGAATGTGAACCGCAAACTAGAGGGTCGGCCCGCCTCTTCCGAGGAATGGCCGACCAATGATCACCCCGAGGGGCAAATATCTTTCCGCCTGATGATGCCGGACGGGAATGGGAATCAGCGCGTGGGAACCGGCACTTCGCCGCGATAGTCGTAGAAGCCGCGGCCGGACTTGCGCCCGAGCCAGCCGGCCTCGACATATTTGACCAGCAGCGGGCAGGGGCGATACTTGGAATCCGACAGGCCCTCATGCAGTACCTGCATGATCGAAAGACACGTGTCGAGACCGATGAAGTCGGCGAGCTGAAGCGGTCCCATCGGGTGGTTGGCGCCGAGCTTCATCGCCGTGTCGATCGCCTCGACGGAGCCGACGCCCTCATACAGCGTGTAGATCGCCTCGTTGATCATCGGCAGCAGGATGCGGTTGACGATGAAGGCCGGAAAGTCTTCCGCCACGGTGATGGTCTTGTCGAGCGAGGAGACGAACTCCTTCGCCGTCTTGAAAGTCGTCTCGTCGGTCGCGATGCCGCGCACCAGTTCGACCAGCTTCATCACCGGGACCGGGTTCATGAAATGGATGCCCATGAAGCGCTCCGGCCGGTCGGTGGCCGAGGCAAGCCGGGTGATCGAGAGCGAGGAAGTGTTGGTGGCAATCAGCGCCTCGGGCTTCAAGACCGGGCACAGCGTCGCAAAGATCTTGCGCTTGACGGTTTCGTCTTCGGTCGCCGCTTCAATGACGAGATCGGCCGGGGCGAGGTCGTTGACATCGGCAGAGCCGGAAATCAGGGCCAGCGCGTCCTTGCGCTGCTCGTCGGTGATCTTGCCGTTGGTCACCTGGCGGGCGAGATTGCCGTTGATGGTGGCGAGCCCCGCCTCGATCCGCTCCTTGGAGAGGTCGTAGATGGTGACCTTGTAGCCGGCGGCGGCGGAGACCTGCGCGATGCCGCAGCCCATCTGGCCGGCACCCACGACACCCACATTGCTGATCTTGTCCGTCATCGTCTCGCTCCTCACCCGTTCTCGTCTTCACTCAAGAAGATGGCACCGACAAAAATGCCGGACCCGCTCATCACGGACCCGGCTGATTGATAGACCGCAAACCGGTCTTTGACCAGTCCTTTCGCAGCTGCGAGATGGCGCTCAGAGCGCCTTCTCGAGCTCCGGCAGGGCCTCGAAAATGTCGGCGACGAGGCCGTAATCGGCGACCTGGAAGATCGGCGCTTCCTCGTCCTTGTTGATCGCGACGATGACCTTCGAGTCCTTCATGCCGGCGAGGTGCTGGATCGCACCGGAGATGCCGCAGGCGATGTAGAGCTGCGGGGCAACCACCTTGCCGGTCTGCCCGACCTGCCAATCGTTCGGCGCGTAGCCGGCATCGACGGCAGCGCGCGAGGCGCCAACGGCAGCACCGAGCTTGTCGGCCACGGGCAGGATCACTTCCTGGAACTTCTCCGAGGAGCCGAGCGCGCGGCCACCGGAGATGATGATCTTGGCAGACGCCAGTTCCGGACGGTCGGACGAGGACAGCGCGTCGGAGACGTGGCTGGAAACGCCGGGATTTGCGGCAGCAGCAACAGTCTCGACGGCAGCCGAACCACCTTCACCAGCAGCAGCGAAGGAAGCGGTACGCACCGTGATGACCTTCTTGGCGTCGGTCGACTGCACGGTCTGGATGGCGTTGCCGGCGTAGATCGGACGCTTGAAGGTGTCCGCCGAAACCACCTCGATGATTTCCGAGACCTGCATGACGTCGAGCAGGGCGGCAACCCGGGGTGCGACGTTCTTGCCGACCGAGGTCGCGGCCGCGATGATCGTGTCGTAGGAGCCGGCGAGCGAGACGATGAGGGCCGCCAGCGGCTCTGCCAGGTTGTTGGCGAGCGAGGCGTCGTCGGCGAGCAGCACCTTGGAGACGCCGGAAAGCTTGGCAGCGGCATCCGCGGCAGCCTTGGCGCCGGAGCCGGCGACCAGCACATGCACATCACCACCGATCTGGGTCGCCGCCGTCAGGGCCTTAGCGGTCTGTTCGGAGACGGTCGCGTTGTCGTGTTCTGCGAGAAGAAGAATAGCCATGGTTCAATCCTCGAATAGGTTTCCGTGGAAATCCGTCAGGCCCAGCCGAAAAGTGCGGGGTGCGAGAACCGGAGCGGAGCGTACCTTAGCGTACGTGAGCACCGGAAGCGCAGCGACCCGCCCTTTGCAGGCGGGCCTCACGGATTTCATTAAAGCACGCCGGCTTCGTTCTTAAGCTTGTCGACCAGCTCGGCCACCGTCTTCACCTTGATGCCCGCCTTGCGGCCACCCGGCTCCTCGGTCTTCAGAACCTTGAGGCGCGGAGCAACGTCGACGCCGAAGTCGGCCGGAGCCTTCTTGTCGAGTGGCTTCTTTTTGGCCTTCATGATGTTCGGCAGCGAGGCATATCGCGGCTCGTTGAGGCGCAGGTCGGTGGTGACGATCGCCGGAAGCTTCACGTCGATGGTCTGCAGACCGCCGTCGACTTCGCGGGTCACGGTCGCCTTGTCGGCGCCGAGTTCGAGCTTGGAGGCAAACGTTGCCTGGCCCCAGCCGAGGAGTGCTGCCAGCATCTGGCCGGTCTGGTTCGAATCGTCGTCGATCGCCTGCTTGCCGACGATGACGAGGCCCGGAGCTTCGGCTTCCACCACGCCCTTCAGGAGCTTGGCAACGGCGAGCGGCTCGACGGTTTCGTCTGTCTCGATCAGGATGCCGCGGTCGGCGCCCATGGCAAGAGCAGTGCGCAGCGTCTCTTCAGCCTTGGCCGGGCCGATCGAAACGACGACCACTTCCTCAGCCTTGCCGGCTTCCTTCAGACGCAGTGCCTCTTCGACGGAGATCTCGTCGAAGGGGTTCATGGACATCTTGACGTTGGCGAGCTCGACGCCGGAACCATCTGGCTTGACGCGGATCTTGACGTTGTAATCCACAACCCGCTTGACTGGGACGAGTATCTTCATGGGTTCCTCTCTTCAAATCTTCCGCCGGAAAATGCGCTCACATGCGCTCCGCCGTTTGTCGATTGGCGACATCGATACGCATTTTTTCCCCAAACACAACGATCGATGCCGTTTGGCCGACAGCAATAATTGACGTTGACGTCCACGTCAACCAGTACGGTCCGCGACCTCTTGTCATCGTCCCCAATGGGTGACCTTGCGAACCGGTTGCTGCGCCGGCCTTTCCCGTGTGTTTGCTGTGGCCGGCACGTCTCCCTCCGATGCGGACGTTGAAGCTCGTTGTCCCCAGGGACCAACGGTCGCCACATCCACGGAGGGTGCTGCATGCCGGACGGCCTTGGGCGTCACGATCGCGCGATCGAAGAGCGGCACGCCCGGACGTCGCAAAAAGAGCACCAGAAGCGCGCCCGCCAGGATCCCGCCGACATGGGCACCCCAGGAGACGTTGCTCTCGCCATCGATCACCAGCATGACGAATTGCTGGCCGACCCAGAAGAGGAGCGGGATGAAGGCCGGGAGCGGCAGGGGAAAGCGCATGAAGACCAGCACCCAGACACGCACCTTCGGATGCAGCATCAGATAGGCCGCGACCACCCCCGACACCGCGCCCGACGCCCCGATCAGCGGCGCTTCGCTGGCGGGCATCACCAGCCCATGCACCAGCGCACCGGCGGCCGCGCAGGCGAGGTAGAAGAACAGGAACTTGAAGTGCCCCATGGCGTCCTCGACATTGTCGCCGAAGACCCAGAGGAAGAGCATGTTGGAGCCCAGATGCAGCCAGCTGCCATGCAGGAAGGAATAGGTGATGTAGGTCGCACTTTCCGGCACCAGCACCAGCGACGGATCGAGCGTCGCCCCACCCAGGAGGATCGCGGGAATGAAGCCGAGGCCATAGACCCCCAGCTCATAAGCGGCATCCGGCATCATGCTCGCCAGCGCATAGGTGATCACATTGGCCGCAATCAGCCCCAGCGTCACATATTGCTTGCGAATGTGCTTGAGCGCGTTTCGGTCATGCAGGGGAATGAACATCGCGCCTCGTCGGTTCGCCGGAATTGGGTCGGCGGATGCTAGCGCAGGTTGGGGATTGGGGACAGTGGGGAAAGGTGCGTGCGGCGGCCCCCTCTCCCCTTGTGGGAGAGGTTACAAAATCGAAGGCTTAGCCCGATCAGGGCTAAACTTCAGATTTTGTTGGTGAGGGGATCGGTTCTGCTGGTGCGGACATTACCGGGCCCCCTCTCGCGAAATCGCGAGGTTTAGCCCTATTGGGGGGCCTGAGGCTTGTGACTGGATCCTCGGGTCAAGCCCTAGGATGACGACCGTTGGGGGAGGGAAACGGTATTCTCCTCAGGACTCGCGTGGGTCAACGGTAGAGGAGGATACAGCAATTTCCCGACCCTCCGTCATCCTCGGGCTTGACCCGAGGATCCAGTCACAAGCCTGCTAGCAGATGACGGCCGCCCTTGCCGCCTCTGCCCCTCATCCGCCTGCCGGCACCTTCTCCCCGCAAGCGGGGAGAAGGCCGATGCGGCCACCGCTTGCGCCCCCTCTACCCGCTTGCGGGGAGAGGGTAGGGTGAGGGGCAAAGCCACGCATTCGAAGCCAACTTCCGAAAAAAAAGGGGGACGCCCCGCGGCGATTCCTCAACGAAATCAAACGCGCACACATTTTTTCATCCCCGCCCATTTCCACCCTCTTATCCTGATCCCCGTCCCGCCCTCGGATACACCTGACGATGCGATGTCAGGCGAGGCGGGGCCGGCGC
>DAMDHD010000015.1:0-88538 GCA_032102365.1 Allorhizobium sp. CTOTU50464
GATCATAGGAGCGATAGCGGGCCGAGCACCAGGCGACATGCTGCTGCGGCAGGACGTTGGCCATGTCCGAGCCTGCATCATCCAGCGCACTCGTCGAGATGAGATCGATTTCGGCCACCCTGGACGAGAGAACCGCCAGATTCTGATCTATATCTGCCGCAGCGGAGGCGGTTTCGACGACCCGCTCCGTCGGCTCGCTCATGACCACATGGCTGGCGTAACGGGGTGGAAGGCGCTCGAGGTTCTGGGCATTCCTGTCGATCCGGACGGGTTTCGTCGTCCAAAGGCCATCGACATACATACCTGCGAACTGACGCGGCTTTTCCTCCGGGGCAAGTGCCGCGGATGCGAGAACCACGCCACCGATCACCATGCCTGCCGAAAGGGCTGAAGCTGCGAGCAGTTGTAGAACGGGTTTCATCGGGATCTCCATCGTCGTCTGGTGACAGGAGAATGAAATTGTCCGGAGACGGTTCCCGATGAGACGCATTTTAACCCTGATTTTGCACAGGTTTTCCGGCGCACGCTTGTCGGCGTGCGCCGGAATATCAGTGGTTGTGCCGCGGCGGCGTCTTCGAAATCTGACGGAAATCGTCCGCGTCCCTGATGGTCGCGCCGTCGGCGAGCTGGGTCACCGTCTGGCGATAAAGCCGCTGCCAGGGCGTTGCATCCTTCGGAACGGGCGGTATGCCTTCCGCCTGCCTTCTGGCGATCTCGGTGTCATCCACCAGCATGTCGCAGCGTCCCTGGTTGAGGTCGATCCGGATGATGTCACCGGTTCGCACCCAGGCGAGACCACCTCCAGCCGCACTTTCCGGGGAGGCGTTAAGGATGGATGGGCTGTCGGCGGTGCCGGACTGGCGCCCGTCGCCGATGGTCGGCAGGCTTAGAATGCCGCGCTTGATGAGGTGGTCCGGCGGCTGCATGTTCACCACTTCGGCCGAGCCGGGCCAGCCGAGAGGACCGGCACCTCGGATGACGAGGATGCAGTCTTCGTCGATAGCGAGCGCCGGGTCGTTGATCCGGTGATGATAATCCTCCGAACCGTCAAAGACGATCGCACGGCCCTCGAAGATCCCCTCGCGGCCCTTTTCCTGGAGATAACGCTGACGGAAGCCTTCGGAGATGACGCTTGTTTTCATGATGGCGAAGTCGAAGAGATTGCCCTTCAGCACCACGAAACCGGCGCGTTCACGCATCGGCTCGTTGTAGGGCTTGATCACCTCGCGGTCCGTTGCCTCTCGACCCTCCAGGTTTTCGGCCATGGTCCGGCCGCTCACCGTGCGACAGGTCGCATCGATCTTGCCGGCCTGCATCAACTCCCACATGATGGCCGGCACGCCACCGGCGCGATGGAAGCGCTCCCCGAGATAGGCGCCTGCGGGTTGCACATTGGCCAGCAGCGGGATGTCGTATCCGTGAACCTGCCAGTCCTCAGGCAGGAGTTCGACGCCGGCATGCTTGGCCATGGCCATCAGATGGGGCTGGGCATTGGTCGACCCGCCGATCGCCGAGTTGACGCGGATGGCGTTCAGGAAGGCTTCGCGCGTCAGAATGTCGGAGGGGCGGATGTCCTCGAGAACAAGTTCAACGGCGCGCTTGCCGGTGCGATAGGCCATCTGTCCGCGCTCGCGATAGGCTGCCGGAATGGCCGCGCAGCCGGTGAGCGACATGCCGAGGGCCTCGGCCATCGCGTTCATGGTCGACGCGGTGCCCATGGTGTTGCAATGGCCGGGTGAGGGAGCTGAATCGAGGGCGCGTTCAAGAAACTCCTCGCGGCTGATTTCGCCGGCTGCGTACTTGCGACGCGATCTCCAGATGACCGTGCCAGAGCCAACGAGTTCGCCATCATGCCACCCATCGAGCATGGGGCCGCCCGACAGGACGATGGCCGGTATGTCCACGGTGGATGCGGCCATCAGCGCCGATGGCGTGGTCTTGTCGCATCCTGTCGTCAGCACGACACCGTCAAAGGGATAGCCATAAAGCAGTTCCACAAGCCCGAGATAGGCGAGGTTGCGGTCAAGCGCGGCCGTCGGACGCTTGCAGTTCTCGAACAGCGGATGCGAGGGGAATTCGATGGGGATGCCGCCTGCATCGCGAATGCCATCACGGACACGCTTTGCCAGCTCCAGGTGATGCCGGTTGCAAGGGTTGATGTCGGATCCCGATTGGGCAATGCCGATGATCGGCTTGCCCGAGCGCAGCTCTTCCGGCGTCGTGCCATAGTTCATGAAGCGCTCGAGATAGAGTGCGGTCATGTCGAGATGGTCGGGATTGTCGAACCAGTCCTGGGAGCGAAGGCGGCGTTTCGGCTTTTCAGTCTCAGTCATCTCAGGCACCTTTGCGGTGGTTGATCTTTTCGAGGTGGAGCAGTAGCGCGCTGTGATCGAGTTCGCCATTGCCCGCCTGCACGAAGGTGTCGAAGGCGGCGCGAACGTCCGCAGTCAACGGAAGCTCCAGGTCATAAGTCTCGGCCATCGCCGCGACGGCGTTCAAGTCCTTCAACTGCAGGCGTGAGGGGCCGCCCGGTTCGAAGCGGCGCTCGACCATGCGCTGGCCGTGCAGTTCCAGGATCCGGCTTTCGGCAAAACCGCCGCGGATCGCCTCGCGAAACTTCTCGCGCGATGCACCGCCGGCTTCCACCAGCATCATGGCTTCCGCCACGGCGCCGATCGTGATGGCGACGATCTGCTGGTTGGCGAGCTTGCAGATCTGGCCTGCGCCGGAGGGGCCGACATGGGTGACGCGGCCAAGGGGCGCGAAGACGTCTGCGAGGCCCTGGATCACGGCGCCATCACCGCCCGCCATGATGGCAAGCGAACCCGCCTCTGCACCGACGACGCCCCCCGAGACGGGCGCGTCAACATGGGCGATACCGAGGTCGGCAAGCCGTTTCGCGTGATCCTTTGCCACAGGGGGTGCGATCGACGAGGTGTCGATGACCGTTGCCCTTTGAGAGATCGCCTCGGCGGCGCCTTTGGCGAACAGAACGTCTTCGACCGCGGAGCCGTCCGACAGCATGGTGAAGACCACGTCCGCGCCATCGACGGCCTCGGCGGGGTCCCTGGCCAGTTGTGCGCCGGCGGCGGCCAAGGGCTCGGCCTTCACTATGTCGCGGTTCCAGACTGTAACGGGGAATCCTGCGCCGAGCAGGCGGCGCGCCATCGGCGCACCCATGAGCCCCGTACCGAGGAAGGCGATCTTCTTCTTGCCAGCTGCGTTCAAAGCTTGCCTCCCAGCTCGTCTTCGATGTGAACCTTGATGATCTCATCAAAGGAGCTTTCGGCGGTGAAGCCAAGCGCCCGGGCGCGCGTCGCTTCGAAGCCCGGAGCCCAACCGGCGCAGATGCGCATGATCATCTCATCGGGTTCATGGCGGATCAGCTTGACGGCTTTTTCGCCGGCGACACGGCGCAGCGCTTCAATCTGTTCGCCGACCGTCGCGCTGAGGCCCGGCATCGACAGATTGCGGCGCGGGCCGACCTGTTCCAGATCCATGTTGGCACCGTGAATGAGGAAGCCGACAGCAGAGCGCGGAGAGGCGTGCCAGTGGCGGACATCTTCTGTCACCGGCAGGATGGCTTCCTGACCGACCAGTGGTTCACGCAGGATGTTGGAGAAGAAACCCGAGGCGGCCTTGTTCGGCTTGCCAGGACGAATGCAGATTGTCGGCAATCGGATGCCGATCCCGTCAAAGAAGCCCTTGCGGGAATAGTCGGAGAGCAGCAGTTCGCAGATCGCCTTCTGGGTGCCGTAGCTGGTAAGCGGCGTCGTGTGAAACTCGTCCGGGATCGGGTAGGGGAGAGGCGCGCCTACGACGGCAATCGAGGATGTGAAGACCACGCGCGGCCGGTAGCCGTCGGCCATATGTGCATGGCGGATCGCCTCGAAGAGATAACGCGTGCCATCCAGATTGATCTGGTAGCCCTTTTCAAAATCGAGTTCCGCCTCGCCGGAGACGATCGCCGCGAGGTGGAAAATGACGTCCGGGCGGCCCGCGATCAGCTTCTGTGAAGCCGCTGGCTCGGACAGGTCGACGGTTGCGATCGCCACCTTGCCGGTGAAGCCGACCGGAGGCTCGGCAGCAACGACATCCGCCAGCGTCATGGCGGTGATCTGCTGCCCCTGCAGGTCTCCGTCGCGTGTCAGCCGCTGTGCGAGCTTGCGCCCGACCATACCGGCCGCTCCAATCACCAGAATATGCATAAACCGTCTCCTCCCGTCTCATTGTTCGACCCTGCATGCGTCAACACAAGGGCCCTTTGCAAAAACCATTTGTAAGGTTGTCTGATAACCTTATATCATCCGGATGAAAACCGAATTCTTGATCTCCGGCTCGTTGGCCGGTTGGGGGACTGACAATGACCGCGGACAGCACGACCTTGGAAAACGAGTTCAAGTCTGCTGACGAGGCTGCCGCATCCGCACTGATTGAGCAGCTCGGGCCAGACCTCGTGCTGGTTGGGCCCGCAGTGGAACGCTACTGCCGTGACTGGCATGGAGACGTGACAACAGGTGCCGTTGCCGTCGTTCGCCCGCGCAACACCGAGGAGGTGTCTCAGGCGGTTCGTGCCATCGGCGCGCTGGGCCTGACGGTCGTGCCGCAGGGCGGCAATACCGGTCTCGTGCTCGGGGCGACGCCTGATCGACCGGGGAGCCAGGTCGTGATCAGCCTCGAGCGCATGACGGCGATACGGCGGATCGATGGCGATGATTTCTCGGCCGTGGTCGAAGCCGGCGTCATCCTGTCCGAGTTCAAGGACAGGGTGGAGGAGGCCGGGCTCTATTTTCCGCTCGCGCTCGGCGCGCAGGGATCGTGCCGCATCGGTGGCAATGTCTCCACCAATGCGGGCGGTATCAACGTCTTGCGTTACGGCATGACCCGCGAACTCGTGCTGGGGCTCGAAGTCGTGCTCCCCGATGGTTCGATCTTCGACGGTCTGTCGACCTTGCGGAAGGACAATCGGGGGATCGACCTCAAGCAGATGTTCATTGGGGCGGAGGGGACGCTTGGAATTGTCACGGCCGTCTCCTTCAAGCTAATGCCGCCGGCCGAGAAGGTTGCGACCGCTTTGCTGGGCCTTGGTGCGCTTTCCGACGCGATCACGCTTTATCGACGCGCCCGGCGCGACTGCTGCGATCTCATGTCGGCCTTCGAGTTCATGCCGCCCATGGCCTTTACTCTGGCGCAGGAGGCGATCCCGGATCTTCAGCTGCCGATGCCGGGTGACTACCCGGCCTATGTACTGCTCGAGATTTCGGGATCCGGCCTTGTCGACATCGACGATCTCATGCACCGCTTCCTCGAAGGGGTCATGGAAGATGGGCTGGTGCTCGACGGGGTCATCGCGGCCTCCCGCAACCAGGCGCGCAATCTCTGGCTCTTCCGGGAGGGCATGAACGAAGGGCAGGCAAAACGTGGAGCGCATCTGCGTACGGATGTTTCCGTGCCCTTGTCGCGCCTTCCGGAGTTCGTCGAAAAAGCGGAGGCGGCCATTTCCGCTCAACTGCCCGATTGCCTCTGCGTGTCCTACGGACATGTGGGCGATGGCAATGTGCATCTCAACGTGCTGCCGCCGGTCGGCCTGTCGCGGGAAGAGGTGGCTGAGCGGATCTATACGGCCAAGGCTGTTGTCAACGAGGTGCTCGACGGCTTCGAAGGATCGATCAGCGCCGAGCATGGTATCGGTCGCCTCAAGAAGGCGGATTTTCTGGCGCGCGTGCCGGCAACGCAGCTCCAGCTGCTGACGGCGATCAAGCAAGCGGTCGATCCCGCCGGCATCATGAACCCGGGTTGCCAATTGAATTTCAGTGCGGATTCATGAAATACCGATGCGGTGGCAAGGAGACCAGCGGGCATGTCGATCGACCTCGGGCAGATGAACTTCGGACAGGTCAGGCGCAGTGAGCACCTGCCCGCCCGTATCGCGATGCAGCTTGCCGAAGAAATCAGCCAGGGACGTCTGAAGCCAGGGGAGCGTTTGCCCACTGAGCATGTGCTCGCCAAGACGCTTGGCGTCAGCCGGTCCGTGATCCGCGAAGCGATCGCGCAGTTGCGCAATGAGGGACTGGTGGAGACGAGGCAAGGTGTGGGGGCCTTCGTCAGCGAACCCTCCGCCCGTCCGATCCGCATCAAGGACAGCGAGCTCTCGGAGCCGCAGAGCTTTCGCGCCCTCTTCCAGTTGCGCGTGCCGCTGGAGATCGAAGCCGCAGGTCTTGCTGCCGTTCACCACACTGCCGCCGATCTTGCAAAGATCGATGAAGCTCTGGGCCGCATGACCGGGGCGGAAAAATGGACGGAGCAGGGCATTGTGGCCGACCTTGCCTTTCATCGTGCCGTGGCCGAGGCAACCCACAACGAGTATTTCGCGCTCTTTATCGGCTTCATAGCCGAGCGCATCAGCCTGGCGATCGACACCGCACGCTCGAGAGCCGTGCTGGAGGAGATCGTCGAGGTCACCATCGCGGAGCATGTGCGGTTGAGAGATGCGATCGCGGCGCGTGATCCCGTCGCGGCGCGCGAGGCCATGCGCGCCCATCTGCATGGAGCCGCGAGCCGGATTGACCTCAGCCTGGAGCAATTCTGAGTCGCGACGCCTCGGCTGGTTTGTCCACAAGAGCACCTTTCGGGCTAGACAGCCGGAAATTCTGACCATATGAATGCAGGTCAATGGTTGTCAGACATCCTGACAATATGGCAAGGGCAGTAGGAGTGCTCTTGCCGGAGGACAAGGAGGAGGTCCATCTTGCAGCGCCGAGAACGTCTGGAGTCCGCCTATATTTTGCCTTCGGATGCCGCCGAGGCCGTGTTGGTCGGGCGTGTGTGGTCCAATGCGGCTGGTGGTCCGTGCCCGGTCCTCATTCGCAACGGGCTTGTTCTGGACCTGACAGGGCTTTCCCCGACGATGTCGGGTCTCTTCGAGCTGGACAATCTTGCGGAGCAGCTGGCTGCCAATACCGATCTTGCGGAGCTTGGCACGCTGGACCAGTTGCTGTCTGGCGAGGCCGGGCGCCTTCTCGCTCCAGTCGATCTTCAGGCGGTCAAGGCGGCGGGCGTCACCTTTGCAGACAGTATGCTCGAGCGTGTGATCGAAGAGCAGGCCAAAGGCGATGCCGGTCGGGCGCAGACGATCCGCGAGAAGCTGGCGCCGGTGCTCGGCGACAGTCTGCGCGGTCTTGTTGCCGGATCCGAGCAGGCCGGCAAGGTCAAGGCTCTGCTCCAGGACATGGGCCTCTGGTCGCAATATCTGGAGGTCGGGATCGGCCCCGATGCTGAGATCTTCACCAAGGCACAGCCCATGTCTTCGGTGACCTGTGGCGACGAAGTCGGCATTCATCCAATCTCCCAGTGGAACAATCCGGAGCCCGAAATCGTTCTTGCCGTTCGTTCCGACGGCAAAATCATCGGCGCGACCCTCGGCAACGACGTGAATCTGCGGGACGTGGAGGGGCGTTCGGCCCTGCTTCTGGGCAAGGCGAAGGACAACAACGCGTCCTGCTCGATCGGGCCGTTCATCCGCCTGTTCCACGGTGGCTTCACCATGGATGTGCTGCGGACAGTCCGCGTTTCCTTGCTCGTGCGTGGCGAAGACGGGTTTGAAATGACAGGGGAGAGCCCGATGGAGGCAATCAGTCGAGCGCCGGAAAATCTCGTCGCCCAGCTGCGCAATCGCAATCATCAATATCCCGATGGCGCCGTGCTGTTTCTCGGTACGATGTTCGCGCCCGTGAAGGATCGCCGCGGCGCCGGTCTCGGCTTCACCCATGAAGAAGGCGACCGCGTCGAGATCTCCACGCCCAGCCTCGGGCGGCTTGTGAACTGGGTCAATCGCACCGATGCCTGCCCGGAATGGACCTTTGGCACGCGGGCGCTCTTTGAAAATCTTGCCGCGCGCGGTCTTCTTGGAAAGGCCTGAGGCATGAGCAAGGTCATATCGCTCTTCTATCGCTTCCTTGATCTCCTCCTGATCCTGCTGCTCAGCGGCATGGCCATCATGGTGTTCCTCAACGTCGTGCTGCGTTACGGCTTCAATTCGGGCCTCACGGTCTCGGATGAGATGGCCCGCTATTTCTTCGTCTGGCTCACCTTCATTGGTGCCGTCGTCGGCTTTCGCGAGCACGGCCACCTTGGCGTCGAATCCCTCGTTGCCATGTTCGGCAAACGTGGTCGGGTCATCTGCATGATCCTGAGTAATCTCCTGATCCTTGGCGTCTCGATCCTGTTCTTCTGGGGAACCTGGAAGCAGCTGCCGATCAATATCAGCATGAGCGCGCCGGTGACCGGTCTCTCCATGGGCTGGGTCTATGGCATCGGGTTCTTCACCGGCGGCATGTGCGCGCTGATTGCCTTGGAACGCCTGGTTCGTCTTGTGACCGGACGGGTGACGGACGAGGAGGTCGCGGCTTTTGCCGGTGAACATCTCAGCGTCGAAAAGCTGTCGGAGCGCGGCTGATGACCCTCATCGTCTTTATCGTTTCTCTGCTCGGCGCCATGGCTATCGGCGTGCCGGTCTCGTTCGCCCTGATGTTCTGCGGCGTTGCTCTGATGTCCTACATGGGCATGTTCAACAGCCAGATCATCGCTCAGAACATGATCGCGGGTGCCGACACCTTCACCCTTCTGGCTATTCCCTTCTTCGTGCTCGCGGGCGAGCTGATGAATTCGGGCGGGCTTTCCAAGCGCATCATCGAGTTTGCGATTGCCTGTGTCGGTCACATCCGTGGCGGTCTGGGCATCGTCGCGATCGTCGCTGCCATCATCATGGCCAGCATTTCGGGTTCTGCCGCGGCCGATACGGCAGCACTTGCGGCCATTCTCATCCCGATGATGGCAAAGGCCGGCTATAACGTGCCGCGCTCGGCGGGTCTGATTGCGTCGGGCGGCATCATCGCGCCTGTCATCCCGCCGTCGATGGCCTTCATCGTCTTCGGTGTGGCTGCCAATGTCTCGATCACCCAGCTGTTCATGGCCGGCATCGTGCCCGGCATCATGATGGGTCTGGTGCTCATCATCACCTGGCAGATCCTCGTGCGCAAGGACGACGTCCAGGCCTTGCCCAAGGCACCTTTCAAAGCGCGGGTGCATGCGACGGGCCGCGCTGCATGGGCACTCGGTATGCCCGTCATCATTCTCGGCGGTATCAAGGCCGGTATCGTGACGCCCACGGAAGCCGCCGTGATTGCCGCGGCCTATGCGCTGTTCGTTGGCACCGTGATCTATGGCGAGCTGAAGGTCCGGGATCTTCCGCATGTCATCCTGCAGGCGGCGAAGACCACCTCGATCATCATGTTCCTGGTCTGCGCGGCTCTCGTGTCGGCCTGGCTCATCACGGCTGCCAACATTCCGGGTGAAATCACGCGCTACATCGAGCCGCTGATCGACCAGCCGAAACTGTTGATGCTGGTGATCATGATCCTCGTGCTGGTGGTCGGGACCGCGCTCGACCTGACGCCGACCATTCTGATCCTGACGCCTGTCTTGATGCCGATCATCAAGCAGGCCGGTATCGATCCCGTTTATTTCGGCGTGCTCTTCATCATGAACTGCTGCATCGGCCTGATCACCCCGCCCGTCGGCGTCGTGCTCAATGTCGTCAGCGGTGTCGGCCGCGTGCCGCTGGGCAAGGTCGTCACCGGCATCTGGCCGTTCCTCATCGCGCAGGTGCTCGTGCTCCTGCTGCTGGTTCTGTTTCCCGAGATCGTCATCGTGCCTGCACGATGGCTGATATGACCTGCGACTTTCAAACCACGATATCCATGGGAGGATAACATGAGACGATATCTGCTAGCGACCACCGCCATCGCCTTTGCCGTTTCGGCAGCCGCACCGGCCTTTGCCGAATTCAACGAGCGCACGATCCGCGTTTCCAACGGCATCAATGCCGACCACCCTGTCGGCAACGGCATCGAAGCCATGCAGAAGTGCCTGGACGAAAAGTCCGGCGGCAAGCTGAAGCTTCAGGCCTTCTGGGGCGGCGCTCTCGGCGGTGACCTTCAGGCCACCCAAGCCCTGCGTTCGGGCGTTCAGGAAGCCGTCGTCACCTCGTCTTCGCCGCTCGTCGGCATCGAGCCGGCACTCGGCGTGTTCGACCTTCCGTTCCTTTTCGCCTCGGCCGACGAAGCCTACAAGGTTCTCGATGGCAAGTTCGGCGAGATGATGAACGAGAAGCTCGAAGCCGTTGGCCTCGTCAATCTCGGCTACTGGGAAAACGGCTTCCGCAACCTGTCGAACTCGGTTCGTCCGGTCACCAAGTGGGAAGACTTCGAGGGCATGAAGGTTCGCGTCATGCAGAACAACATCTTCCTCGACACCTTCCAGAACCTTGGCGCCAATGCGACCCCGATGGCATTCGGCGAAGTCTTCTCGGCACTCGAAACCAAGACGATCGACGCGCAGGAAAACCCCTATGTGACGATCGATACCTCGAAGTTCTTCGAAGTGCAGAAGTATGTCACCGAGACCAACCACGCCTACACGCCGTTCCTCTTCCTCTTCTCCAAGGCGATCTTCGACACCTACACGCCGGAAGAGCAGGCTGCACTGCGCGAATGCGCGACCGTCGGTCGTGACGTCGAGCGTTCCGTGATTGCTGACCTCAACAAGAAGTCGCTGGAGAAGATCAAGGAAGCTGGTCTCGAGGTGAATGTTCTGTCTCCGGAAGAGCAGCAGCGCATCCGCGAGAAGTCCATGGTCGTCTACGAAAAGCACAAGGAAGAGATCGGTGCTGACGTCGTGGACGGCATTCTCGCCGAACTCGCCGAAGTCCGGAAGTAACCTCCCTGGTCGTGGCTCACCTTAATGGGCCGCACCAGAAGAAGCCCGCAGCGTGATGAGCGCTGCGGGCTTTTTGCTTTGTCATTCCGGAACGGAAGGCAGGACCTTGTCGCGCTTCTTCAACTGCTGTTCGCGGAAGAAGATGAAGAGACCTGAGCCGACGATGAGTGCTGCGCCGATGACCATGGTCAGGCGCGGGACCTCGTCGAAGAAGAAATAGCCGAAGACGACGGCCCAGAGCAGCAGAGTATACTGAAGCGGCGCAACCGTTGCTGCATCCGAGATCTTAAGGGCGCGATTGACCAGCATATGCGCGCTCATGGCAACGATGCCGAGCAGACCGAGAAGCAGGACTTCGCTCACCGACGTGATCGGTGTCCAGCCAAAGGGCGCGGCGACCAGACCGACGATTGCCGCGCCACCCGTCTGGAACAGGACCAGCGTCTTGTCCGGCGTGCCGCGCAGGCTGCGGCCTGAGAGCATCATGAAAGCGAAGGCGGCTGTACCGATGATCGAGATCAGAGCAGGAGCCGTGAACATGGCGCTCGACGGTTCCAGCGTGATGACAACGCCGACGAAGCCCAGCGCGATGGCCGTCCAGCGCCGCCAGCCCACTTTCTCGCCAAGTAGGAAAGGGGATGCTGCTGCGACATAGATCGGTGCGGCAAGCCAGTAGGTCATCACATCCGCCAGGGGCAGATACATGACCGCGTAATAGAAGCAGAAGAGTTCGAGCGTGGAGAGCACGACACGCGTGAACTGCAGCCATGGCCGCTCCGCCTCGACGATCGGCTTCAGACCCGCCATCCAGAGAAACGGCGCCAATATCAGGAGGGCGGCGATGCTCCGGATCAGGATGACCTGGCCCAGCCCGTAGCTCGCCACCAGCCACTTGCCCATGGCATCGTTCATGGCAAAAAGCAGCATGCCGAGAAGCATCACTGCAGGGCCTGCAAAGGCGGCAAGCCCGCTGATGCCGCGTCCGGCGTGATCGGTTGCAGGTGTCGTCATATTTCCTCCGCAAGCCCTGAGATCCGGGCGTTTTGTCATGTTGTCTGACAATTTCAAGGCTTGTTTAGCTCTAGCAGAGCTTCGGGCGCAAGGGGCCGAGACAGTTTGGTGTTCCTGTGCTGGCCATCCAGACAAAAATTAGCAGATCGTGAAATGCAAAGATTTATAGGTATTTTCAATATAGACCCGTATGTGTCGCCGATTTTCTATTTTAACCAAAAAAAGCCACGATACAGATTAACCCAAATTTAAGGATGTTCTTCCGTACCCATGCCTGGTGTGCTAGTTCTTACTCCAAGGGGGTAGGAATTATGCTGGTGCGTGTGGCGTTCGTTGACGATCATCCGATTTTGCTGGAGGGGCTGGTCAGCCTATACAGTACCAAAGCCGACCTTGACGTGGTGGCAATGGGGCATACCACTGTCGATGCTCTCAACATTCTCGAAAACAACCGCCCGGATGTGATCGTGATGGACTTGAGCATGCCGGGGGATTCCTTCGCCGCGATCGACCTAATGCTTGCGACCCATCCCGACACCAAGGTTATCGTCTTTACCGCTTCGAGTGCTATCCAGCCTGCCGTCGAACTCATCGAGGCCGGGATCAGCGGATATGTGCTCAAGGGTTCGTCCTCGTCGGACCTGCATGACGCAATCATCAGCGCCTACAACGGCGAAACCTACATAACTCCCGGCTTCGCGACCAAGGTGATCGTGTCCATGAAGACGGCGGAGTTGAGACGCAAGGCGCAGCAGCCTGAGCGCTTGCATCATCGCGAGGAGCAGATCGTGAGCGGTCTTCTCAAGGGCCAGACCAACCGCGAGATCGGCCTGACACTCAACATCAGCGAAAAAACGGTCAAGCATTACATGACCTCGCTGATGAATAAGCTGAATGTCCGCAACCGTGTGGAACTCGTCATTGCGGTGAAGAACCGTACGTCACCGCGAGATCGCGTCGTCAGCTGACGGCGGGCTGCGGGTCGGATGCCGTCTGCTGGTAGCTGGCTTCGACGTTGATCAAGTACTCGCGTCAATCGGCAGGACTGCGACGGCGAAAGATCCATTTCTTCGCGGGAAATAGCGCATGCGGCCGCCAAAGCTGCGGATCCGCCGCTTCTGGCTGACTTTCCCCAGACGAGCCCGCTGCACTTCCCGTTTTGAGGGCATGACGGGGCGTTCGCCGATATCGACCACGGCGACAAACAGGCGCCCGGCCTTGAAGCTGCATCTCACGAGATGCGTGTTGTTGGTCGCGTGCCGGTAGCTGTTCATCAGGCCTTCGAGCACGAACCGATAGAGACAGATCGAGAGATCCGGAATTCTGAGGTCAACCACAGAGCTCCCACTCAGCGCCGCTTCGCGTCCGGTGATCTCCAGGAAGCGTTTGACCGCCAGTTGCAGCGCCTCGTCGACGCTAGCGTCTTCCAGTTCGGGAAGAACGAGACCCGCTGAGAGATTGCGGATCTCCTCCAGCACGTTGCTGACAAGATCGAGGACCTTGCTCAAGGCATCCCGAACCGGTGGCTGGATGTCGGGTCGGGGTGTCACCAGATCGCTCAGCCTCAGCTTGACCAGCGTCAGCAATTGGACCGATCCGTCATGGAGATCGGCACCGATCTGGTCGAGAATCCGCTCGTTGAGCTTGCCCGCCTCAACCCGGGCATTATCGGCCATCAGGCGCAACCGGTTGTTCTCCACCGAGAGTTCGATTGCATTGCGCAGGCTTTCGCGCAGGGTTCTGCGCTGCTGCTCGATCAATCGTGCGCCGCGCCTGACGACGAGATAGAGCAGCGACAGCATCGGAACGGAGAGCAGGAACACGCCGATCATGGATGTGCGACGCGTCTCGGCTATCTGCGCCTCTAGGGTGTAAGATTCTTCGTAGATTTCACCAGCGAGCAGAACCGTGCCGTCAGCGGAGCGCACCAGAGGTGCATAAACTTCGAGCAATGGCTCCGAGGTTTCTTCTTCGCTATATTCATGCTTTGCGACAGAAGTGCGCGACACGACGGTTTCACCGGACAGGGCCTCTGCGAGCTCCTCAAAGAGGACCGGCTCGTCGTTGACGCTACCAGCCGGAAATAGCTGTCGACCATCGCTGGACCATATTTTCAAATTGCGGATTTTCTGTCCCGGAGGTCCCTGGCCGATCAGGGCTGCCACCTTCTTCTGCAGCGCATCATCGAAATGAATATCGCCGTTGGGCGTGCTTTCGATGAGAGGCGCGATCAGGGTCTGCATTCTCACCGCTCCGGCGGTCCCGGCGGCATTCAGCGCTGCCTTCTCCACCTGCGCAGCCGCGAACATGCCGACACCGGCCATCAGTCCGAAAACGATCAGAGAGGCGGCGATCAGGAACTGGGCAGAAAGCGAGAGCGAACTGAGCTGAGTCCAGAAACGTCCAGCCGCAGCAGAGCCTGACACATATGGTCCTGCCTGCGATGGCTTGTCAGAAGTCATGGCTCTTCGACTTGCGCGAAGTATCGCGGCATGACGCCTCCCTGCGCTTTGTCCCGGATCAGAGTATTGATCCGCGATCCTCCCGTATTCCTATTGCTTTATAGATGCACTGTCCGTGTCGCATTGTCGACTGTAGTCGATAAAAGATCAGACCTTGGTCTGAACTAAGTTTGGACTTTGATCTTACAGGTCGTGAGACCAAGTTCCCTTCCGATTTTTCCGGGTTGTGCAACCCTGCTCCCCTGACAAAACCCTGACAAACCGTCCAGGGGCAAACATCGGAGGCGGGGGCTTCCCCGATAAAGTCATGGTCCAGGTTAATCAGCACGATCTCGAATTCATTCTGCGTCAGATCAAGATTGCCGAGGCGAACTCGATCGCTCACTCCGGCGCCAATGCGAGGGAGCTCACCAATATTTGGGTCGACGAGTTGGGCAATGTCGTTGCTGAGGGGACGCCTGGCGCGACGCTCGCAATCAGCGCCGAGCATGTGCCTTATGGCCTGCGCACGGTCGATGGCAGCTTCAACAATCTGGGTGAGGGGCGCGAGAACTGGGGTGCCGTCGATCAGCCGTTCATCGACCTGCTGGGCGATGAATGGCGTGTCAGCGATGGCGATACATTCCAAATCCGGACCGGCGCCAATAGCTTCGCGACGATTGGTGGTGCTTACACGCCGACCGGCGCCGTTGCGGATGCCGACCCACGACTGATCTCGAACCTGATCGTGGATCAGACGCTGTCCAATCCCGCCGCGATCTACACGGCTTTGATGCAGGGCGGTTATTCTGGAGATGTGCTGGCCGCCGTCGATGCTATCCGTGCCGAGTTCAACACGGCACTGAACACGGCCAAATCCCAGAATGCTCAACTCCCATTGGCAGAGCAAAAAACGGTTGCCGTTCTAATCGCAGAGGTGACTGAAACGCTTGCTTCGGACCGCGCGGCGACCGATTCTTCTCCAGCCTTTACTGGCCTTGAGAGCCGATATGGTCTCAGTTTCGACGGCCCGTCCCTCCTGATCGAGAATGTGGCACCGGATGAAGGGCTGTCCGCGCCTTACAATTCTTGGTTCACCCTGTTTGGCCAGTTCTTCGATCATGGTCTCGATCTGGTCCAGAAAGGTGGAAACGACAAGATCTACATTCCGCTCTCTCAAGACGATCCGCTCTATGTCGAGGGCAGCCGCACGAACTATATGGTGCTGACGCGCTCACCTCAGACGCCGCTTAATCTAACGACGCCGTTCGTCGACCAGAACCAGACCTATTCCTCGGTCGCTTCGAAGCAGCTCTTCCTGCGCGAATACAAGCTGGTCGATGATAAACCGGTCTCGACCGGCCACCTTCTGGAAGGCGCGAAGGGCATTGCCACCTGGGGCGAGGTGAAGGAGCAGGCTCGTGAGCTCCTCGGAATCGACCTCACGGATGAATATGTCGGCACCGTGCCGCTTTTCCTCATGGACGCCTATGGCGAGTTCGTGCGCGGCCCGAACGGCTATCCGCAGGTGCGGACGGCAACTGGCTGGGTCGAAGGGAACCCGGACGAGCCGATCAGCCTCGAAAACGCTGTCCTGACCAACCACACGTTCCTGGATGACATCGCACATAATGCGGTGCCCGGTATGGTCGACCACGATCGCAATCCGGGAACGCCAGACGTCCTAAAAACGGCTGATGCCGATGAGGTGGCCAACAATGCAATCCCGCTCAATGAGTTCGGCCAGGCGATTACCTATGATGACGAACTGCTCGATGCGCATTTCGTGACCGGCGACGGTCGTGGCAACGAAAACATCGGCCTGACCGCTGTCCATCACATTTTCCATTCCGAGCACAACCGTATCGTCGAGCAGGTCAAGGACCAGGCGATTGCGGCGGCTCAGAACGGTGATTTCACCTTCCTGAACGAGTGGCTGGCAACGGATGTCCAGTCGCTGCCAGGCGGAAATCTCGCGGCCATCAAAGACGCGCTGAACTGGGATGGCGAGCGTCTCTTCCAGGCGGCCCGTTTCACCACCGAGATGCAGTACCAGCACCTCGTCTTCGAGGAGTTCGCCCGCAAGATCCAGCCGGATGTGGATGCTTTCGTCTTCAATCCGTCCATGGACATCAATCCGGCGATCTTCGCCGAGTTCGCCCATGTCGTCTATCGTTTCGGGCATTCGATGCTGAACGAGACAGTCGACAGCGTCAGCGCCGGCGGTGCGAAGACATCGATGGACCTCTTCACCGCCTTCTTGAATCCGACAGCCTATGCACCGGGCGAGATCACCGGTGAACAGGGCGCCGGCGCGGTCATTCGCGGCATGACGGGCCAGGTCGGCAACGAGATCGACGAGTTCGTCACGGACGTCCTGCGCAACCATCTGGTCGGCATTCCGCTCGATCTGGCGGCGCTCAACATCGCCCGCGGCCGTGAAACCGGCATTCCGAGTCTGAATGCTGCGCGTGCCCAGTTCAAGGCGATTGCAAATGGCGACACGCAGCTCGACCCCTACAAGAACTGGGTCGACTTCGGCATGAACCTCAAGAACCCCGCCTCGATCGTCAACTTCATCGCAGCCTATGGCACGCATTCCTCGTTGACGAGTCTCGTTGCTGTTCCGATCAGCCAGCAATTCCCCACAGGCTTCCGGGAGAAGACTGGCGAGGAAAAGCGCGACGCCGCGATGAAGCTCGTCTTTGGTGATTCCAGCCTCACGGGCCAAGCCAAGACCAACTTTGATGCAGACCGGATGGCTTTCCTCAACGGCACCGGCGCCTACACCAATCTCGGCGGCCTGAACGACGTCGATCTGTGGATCGGGGGCCTTGCCGAAAAGAAGATGGCCTTCGGCGGCATGCTGGGCTCGACCTTCTCCTTCGTTTTCGAGCTCCAGCTCGAGAACCTGCAGAACGGCGACCGCTTCTATTACCTGTCACGTACGCAGGGCATGAACCTCCTCAACGAGCTGGAAGCCAACTCATTCGCGGAAATGGTCATCCGCAACACCGACATCGGCCAGACCGGCTATGCCGTGCCGGGCGACATCTTCTCCGTGCCGGATCACGTTCTGTACGTCGATCGCGCCGAGCAGACGAAGTGGGGTTACACCGATCCTGTCGGCACAGATCCCTTCCAGAATGCTCTGGCACCCGTCGTTGAACGCGGCACCAACTCGATCAAGTACAATGGCAACGACCACGTGCTGATCCAGGGCACCAACGACGCCGACACAATCGTTGCCGGTGGCGGTGACGACACGGTGTGGGGTCGTGATGGCAATGACCGCATCGAAGCCGGCTATGGTGTCGACAAGATCCATGGCGGTGAAGGCGACGACATCATTACGAATTCGGGCACTGACATCGGTGAGACCGACTTCCTGATGGGTGAAGAAGGCAACGACGTCATCCATGGCGGTTCGGGCCTGGCTCTCGTCTTCGGTAATCAGGGCTCCGACGTCCTGATCGCCGGCCCCGACGGCAAGGAAATGTTCGGCGGCGAAGGCGACGACTTCATGCTCGGCGGCGAAGGCGGCGACTTCCTACTGGGCAATGAAGGCGATGACTGGATCGAGGGCGGAAACGGCTTCGATACGATTGCCGGCGACAATTCCGAACTCTTCTTTAACTCGACCATCCTCGGCCATGACGTCATGTTCGCCGGTGAAAACGAGCAGGATTTCGACGCAGAATCCGGCGATGACATCATGGTGCAGGGCGAGAGCGTCATGCGCAATGAGGGCATGTGGGGCTATGACTGGGCGATCTACAAGGGCAGCACAAAGGCGGCAGACGCCGACCTCATGCGCCCGATCTTCACGACGGATCAGCAGGATATCCTTCGCAATCGCTTCGATGCCGTCGAAGGGCTTTCCGGCTACAACGAAAATGACGTTCTGAAAGGGGATAACCGGTCCACAGCCTTCCCGGCAGAGCCGGATCCGGAAGCCGAGCCTGGTGCAAACCTCGCCGGTGCCGAAAACACCATGGTCAAGCATCATCTCAGCCAGGCCGGCATCGACCGCATCGATGGTCTGCGAGAGCTGCTGGGCACTCTGGTACAGAACACCGCGACCGTCGGTGAAGCTGCCCGCGAAGCCGAAATCGCTTTCGACGACGGCAACATCCTGCTGGGTGGCGGCGGCAGCGACATCATCGAAGGTCGCGGCGGCGATGACGTCATCGATGGGGATGCGTGGCTCAACGTCCGCATCAGGATTTCAACTCCGCAGGGTGGACCGGTCTACACGGCCGACAGCCTTGCCGGGCCGGTCTATCTGCAGTCGCAGCTCGTCAATGGCGAGATCCCGGCAAATGCCTTGCCCGCCTTCGGGGGCAAGGCGCTGTCAGACCTTCTTCTGGAGCGGACGATCACACCCGGCCAGATGGAAATCGTGCGCGAAATCGTCAATGGCGGCCAGACCGGCGATGTCGACGTTGCCGTCTACTCGGATATCCGCGAAAATTACTCGTTCACACGCAACGCAGACGGTAGCGTCACCGTCACCCATGTATCGGTCGATCCGGACGGTACGCTTGGGCTTGTTATGTCTGACGGAACGGACCGCCTGTCGAACATCGAAGCCTTGCGCTTCGGAGACGGTTCGACGGTCTTGCTCGAAGATCTGCTGAACCGGCCACCCGTCATCACGTCAAACGGCGGCGGTGACACGGCCGCGATATCTCGTCCCGAAAACTCGACCGTCGTTACCACGGTTACAGCAACTGAGCTCGATGCCGGTCAGGTACTGACCTATTCGATCAGCGGTGGGGCAGATGCCGGATTGTTCTCGATTGACGAGAACACTGGTGTTCTGTCGTTCATTTCTGCGCCGAACTTCGAAGCACCGACGGATGCCGGCGGCAACAACGTTTATGACGTCGTGGTCCAGGTCTCGGACGGAATTGCAGTCGACACCCAGGCTCTCGCTGTCACAGTCACCAACGCGCAGGAAGGTCAGAGCGGGGCTCCTGTGATCTCCGATCTGACGCCCACTCGTACCCAGCAGCTTTCCGTGAACACGGCAAGCATCGCGGATCCTGACGGTCTGGGGGCGTTCAGCTACCAGTGGCAGGTCTCGGCAAATAATGGCGCAAGCTGGACTAATGTCCCTGCAGCAACGCAACCCGTCTTTACGCCTGTGCAAGCGCAGGTCGGTAACCTTGTGCGCGTGCAAGTGACCTATACGGACGGCAGTGGTGCGCTGACGACGTTGAATTCCGTTCCGACTGGTACCGTAGGCAATGTCATAGCCAGCATTCCTATCGTGAACGACACGATCGTAGGCACGGCGGGTGATGACGTGATCAGCTGGACCGCCCGCAACCCGGTTTTCTTCCTCGGTACGATCACAGATGGTCGCGACTTCATCGATGGTGGCGCAGGCACCAATGACACCTTCATCGTCAACGGCAATAATCAGAACGAGACTTACCGTGTTTACGCCCGCACTGCTTGGGTGGCAGCCAACGGGACCAACGGCTTGAACATGAACACGGAAATCGTGATCACCCGGAGCGTCGGTAACAACCAGACGGTCATCGCCGAGCTGGACAATATCGAGGAAATCATCATCAACACTGGTCCGGGCAACGATCTGGTCATCCCGATCGGTAACTTTAACCCGACCAGCCTCAACTTTAATACAATCACGATCGAAGGTTCCGAAGGAAACGACACGGTCAACATTTCGGATCTTGAGTCCGCGCATCGTATTCTATTCAGAGGCGCCGGGGGCCAAGACACGATTATCGGCACCTTGCGTGCACAGGATGTCGTTGAGATCCCCGAAGGCGCGGATCCGGCAGATTATACGCTGACGGAGAACAACAACGGGACGAAGACGTTGTCGAACGGTACGCATTCAATCACGTTCTCGGGCGAGGCACCACAGCTTCAGCCCCCGAGCGATCACGGTAGTGGCAACCCCGACCCGCTTCCTGGCCCCGCAGGCACCTTCGAATACACGGCGCGTGATATTCAGGGCATCACGAACCTCCTCAAGGGGCTCCCCGCCTTCGAGGGAGATGATGATACAGTAGGTGCAGGTGGTGTCCGCGATCTCTCGGGCAACGGCAACAATGTCGACAATCCGACTTTCGGTTCTGCCGACCAACCGTTCATTCGCCTCACCGAAGCCCGTTATGGCACAGGGGTTGAGCTCGACAGCCAGGGCAACATCATCAACCGTGCTCTCAACCCGATCTTCGACGGACTTGATCCGCGGGCGATCTCCAACTTCGTCGGCTCGCAGGAGGCAGACCTCCCGAAGGCACCGAACGATGCCAATATCTTCTTTATGGCATTCGGTCAGTACTTCGACCATGGGCTTGACTTCCTGCCAAAGGGCGGTGCCGGCAAGGTGGCGATCGACGGGGTGGACACCTCCAGACCGATGCCGCCGAACTTTACCGATCTGACCCGTGGTTCGCTGGCGAACCCGCTGGAATCGGCAACCGATACGCCGGAACATCTGAACAAGACTTCGCCCTATGTCGACCAGAACCAGGTCTATGGATCGAACGTCATTGTCGGCCAGTTCCTGCGCGAAAGCGATGGCAATGGCGGCGTAGGCTCGCACATCCTGATGGGTCCGGAAGATCCGTCGGCGCCTGGCTTCCACCTGATGTCGACGTTGCGCGAGCTGCTTGACCACCATCGCATGGCCGGGACTGTCTTCGAAGGCCCCGGCCTCGGCGCCGGCAAGACCCTTATGGAGTACTATCCGACGCTCTGGACTGAGAGCGGCGGCTACAACATGACCGTCGTCGGCCAGCTTGCAGGGGACTTCATGGGCTCAAGCCACGCGCTGTTGCTCGACGCGAACCCGGTGATCAGTCCGCTCGACCACTATATCGGTGGTGATGGTCGTGCGAACGAGAACTTCACGCTGACCTCAATGCACACCATCTGGGCCCGCAACCACAACTTCCATGTCGACAAGTTGCAGGCGGCCGGTTTCCAAGGCACCCCGGAAGAACTCTTCCAGGCCGCCAAAATGGTCAATGAAGCCGAGTATCAGCGTGTCGTCTTCACGGAATTCGCCGATGCGCTTATCGGCGGTATCCAGGGCAATGGTAGCCACGGGTTCGAAGGCTATAACGACCAGGCAGATGCTGGTATCAGCCACGAGTTTGCCGCAGCGGTCTACCGTATCGGCCACTCGCTGATCGGCGACACGATCACCGTCAAGGGGCCGGATGGGCAGAATGTCTCAGTCAATCTGTTCGATGCCTTCCTGAACCCGACGAATGACGTCTTCACGCCAGAGCAGCTCGTTCAGCTAGGGGCCATGGGCTACAATCCGCAGCCCGGTTACGAACAGCTGGGCACCGGAGCGATCCTTGCTGGCATCGTCGAGCAGCCGGCGGAAGACGTCGACTTCAACGTTGTCGATGCGGTTCGAAACGACCTCGTTCGCATCCGCGCCGATCTCTTCGCCTTCAACGTGGCACGCGGTCGCGACGTGGGGCTTGGCACGCTCAATCAGGTCAAGGCCGATCTTCAGGCTTCGACCGACCCTTATATCAAGTTCGCGGTCGAGTTCCTGGAAGCCAATGGCGGTTCGATGAACCCCTATTCGAGCTGGCAGGACTTCCAGCAGCGCAATGGTATTACTGACGTCGTTCTGGCGCAGTTCATGCAGGCCTATCCGGACCTCGTCCTGCAGGCCAACCAGATCGACGCCTTCAAGGCTATCAACGGCAACATCGTCACGATGCACGAGGACGGAACGGGCCTGGTCAAGGGTATCGATCGCGTCGATCTCTGGGTCGGTGGCCTTGCCGAGAAGCACTTCAACGGCGGTATGGCCGGCGATACCTTCTGGGTCGTCCTGCACGAGCAGTTCGACCGCCTGCAGGAGGCCGATCGCTTCTACTATCTGGAGCGCTTCGACAACTTCGATCTCTACGAAAACTTCATCGATGGCCAGGGCTTCTCGGACATCGTGGCTCGCAACACAGGTCTGACGGGGCTGCCGGAAGACATCTTCTCTTCCGACGTCGAAGACGGCCCTGACGGCGACAATGGCGCCGGCGGTGACGATGAGGACGACGGCGATGACGACGGCCAGACCGGCAATGACGGTGACGACGATGGCGACGACAACGATGACGGCGACATGGACGGTGGAGATGACGGTGACGGCGAAGATGATGGCGAGGGCTCGTCGGATGGCGACGGCGAAGACGACGGCATTGACGATGGCGATGGCGATGGTGCCGGATCTGGTTCGGGTTCGGGTTCGGGTTCGGGTTCGGGTTCTGGCTCTGGCTCGGGATCCGGAACGGGTGGCGGAACGACACCAACCCCTGTCCCGGTCGCAGCGCTGACGCTGATCGGAACGGCGGCTGCGGACGCCCTTATGGGTGCCGCGGGCAACGACACGATCCTGGGTGGTGCCGGGACGGATGTTCTTGTTGGCCAGGGTGGTTCGGACATTCTGCGTGGCGAGGATGGCGATGACGTTGTGACCGGCGGTGACGGGGACGACTTCATCAATGCCGGTCAGGGCGACGACGAGGTGCATGCCGGCGAGGGTGATGACATCGTCTTTGGCGGGGCTGGATCCGACCAGATCTTTGCCGGTGCGGGTGCCGATGTGATTGAGGGCGGAGCAGGCGACGACCGTGTCTGGGCAGGAAGCGGCGACGACACTGTCATTGCGACGCTGAATGACGGCAACGACGTCTATTACGGCGAAGACGGCATCGACACGCTGGACTATGCAGCGACCAGCGCCAACTTGGCGGTGGATCTCGGCAATGGCTTCAACCAGCGAGGTTCGGTCTCGGGCGGCACGACGGGCTCGGATACGTTCTACGGCTTCGAGAACTTCATCGGCGGTGCCGGCCATGACACGATCACGGCCTCGACGGCGGTCAACATCATCGATGGCGGCCTGGGTGACGACGTCTTCAAGTTCACCTCGGCTGCGTCTGCCAACGGCGATACGATCTACGGCTTCCAGACCGGCGACCGGATCGACTTTACCGGCATGGGGGCGATGAAGCTCGAGGCGGGCCAGACGATCGATGCGATCGGCGACATCACCGTGACGCACGAGATCCGCGACGGCGAGGAGTTCACGGTCATCCGTGGCAACACGCAAGGCGACAATGCCGCCGACTTCGAGCTCTCGCTGCATGGCCGTCACAACCTGACGATCAACGACTTCCTCGGCGTTTCCTGAGGACTGCATGGCACAACTGCCGGCCTGGCGGGGCCGGCAGACAGACTTTTGAGTGGGGGAAGCCATGAGCAAGCAGTCAAACTACAAATTGTCCGGTATCGGCCTGGTGACGGGCTTCGTCTTCGGCCTGTCGGGCATCATCAACATCCTGGCGCTGACCGGCGCCTTCTACATGCTGCAGATCTATGACCGGGCGCTGACCAGCGGCAGCATTCCGACCCTGGTCTGGCTGTCGGTGATCGCCGTCGGGCTCTACCTGTTCCAGGGCCTGTTCGACATCCTCCGGTCCCAGATGCTGGTGCGCTTCGGCTCGAATGTCGACCGGCAGATCGCCCCGCTCGTGCACCGTGTGGTGATCGACATGCCACGCTTTGGCTATTCCTCGGCGGAAGCCTCCGAGCGCGGCCGCGATGTCGACACGGTGCGCTCGTTCCTGTCGGGCGCGGGGCCGGTTGCCCTCTTCGACCTGCCCTGGATCCCCGTCTATCTCGTCTTCGTCTGGATGCTGCATCCGGTGCTCGGCATGCTGACGCTCGGGGGTGCTGCCTTCCTCGCCTGCCTCACGATCGCGGCGGAGCTTCTGTCGCGCCGCCATGCCAAGGAGATGACGCGGGCTGCCATCCAGCGCAACAATGTCTCGGACAACCATGTGCGCAACGGCGACATCCTCTATTCCATGGGCATGACGGAGCGGGCGGTCGACCGCTTCGAAAGCGCCAACCGCCGTCACCTCGATACCCAGACGGCGACCTCCGACATCTCCGGCACCTTTGCCGGGATCTCGAAGGTGCTGCGCATGATGCTGCAGTCGGCGACGCTGGGGCTCGGTGCCTATCTCACCATAAAGGGCGAGATGTCCGCGGGTGCGATCATCGCCTCCTCGATCGTCACGGGCAGGGCGCTCGCCCCGGTCGATCAGGCGATCGCCCAGTGGAAGGGCGTGATCTCGGCCAGACGCTCCTGGTCGCGGATCAAGGACACGCTGGCCGTCCTCGACCGGCCGGCAACCCAGTTCGAACTTCCAGCCCCCAGCGAAGGCCTGGCCGTGGAGGGCATGACGACGGTTGCGCCGACGACGGGCACCGTTCTCTTGAGCGATGTCTCGTTCCAGCTGACGGCCGGCCAGGCGCTGGCACTGATCGGTCCGTCGGGCGGCGGCAAGACGACGCTTGCCCGCTCGCTGCTCGGCATCTGGCCGCTGCTGCGCGGCTCGGTGCGTGTCGACGGGGCGGATCTGAAGCAGTGGCCCACGCGCTTCTTCACCGAGCATATCGGTTATCTGCCGCAGGAGGTGGCGCTTCTCGACGGAACGGTGGCCGACAACATCGCCCGCTTCGATCCCGATGCCGATGCCAAGATGATCTTCCGGGCCGCACGCGCTGCCGGTATCCATGATCTGATCGTGCGCCTGCCGAACGGCTACCAGACCCAGATCGGCGCGAATGGCCAGTCGCTCTCGGCCGGGCAGAAGCAGCGCATCGCGCTGGCACGGGCGCTTTACGGCGATCCCTTCCTGGTGGTGCTCGACGAGCCCAATTCCAACCTCGATGCCGAGGGTGAAGAGGCGCTGATGAAGGCAATCGTCAAGGTGCGCGAACGCGGCGGTATCGTCGTCATCGTGGCCCATCGTCCGAGCGTGCTCCAGGCGGTCGACATGGTCGGCGTCGTCCAGAGCGGCAAGCTCGTCTCCTTCGGTCCGAAGGAAGACATCATCAAGGTGCCGGCCAATACGTCCGAGAAGAAACCCCTGCGGCCGACCCGCGTCATGCCGATTGCTGCGGAGTAAGAGCCATGAGCACCTTTGCCCCCGATCAGGACGAGACACTCAAGCTGGGTCATGGCGATGCCGTTCTGGCCAAGGCGCCGGCGCGCAAGTTCGCCCTCAGCGACGAGGCGGAGAGAACGCTGTTGTCACCCGGCATCTTCGCCGTGCTGGCGATGGGGCTCGGCGCCTATCTCGGGCGGCTGCGCGATATCGTCAATCCGGCCCCCAATGCCGTAGAGCCGGAAGACCGGCCGGTCCGCCCGCTCGAGGACGGGCTTGCTCCGGCCGATGAAGACCTGCCCGAGAGCGGGATCGATATCGCAGCGTTCTGGCAGGAGATCCAGCGGCGTTACGAAGAGACCGTGGAGCAGATCCAGCCGGCCCGCCGGCACTACTCCTCGATCCGCTTCAACGCCCAGGACTACCTGATGGAGGGCAGCTATGCGGACCGGCCCTTCCAGGGCGTGTCCATCGATGTGGCCGCGAACGGCTTCCGCTTTGCCATCCCGAGCGTCGTAAAGCCCAAGTTCGGCGGCTTTGCCCTGCCGGGCGTGGAGGCCGGGATGTCTTCCGGCAAAGGCGGCGGTGGCGGCGCCGGCAGTGCGGGCGAGGGCGGTGGAGAGGGCTCCACCGGTGGCGGCAGCCAGCAGCCCGGGGGTGGCACGCCGGGCGGCAACACGCCTCCGGCCAATCGTGCGCCGCTGTCGCGCGGCCCGGTCTATCTCGGTGCGGGTCTCGTCAATCTGTCGATGCTCCTGATGTGGGCTGACTTTGCCCGTGCGGCTATCGATCCCGACGGCGATCGCCTGTCGATCTCCGCCATCCAGGCGACCTCAGGCCAGATCCGCGCCTATGGCAGCGATGCCTGGATCTATGTTCCCGAACGCGACAGCCAGGGCCTGGTGACCCTGACCTTCACCATCAGCGACGGCAAGGCCTCGATCCAGGGCCAGGCCTTCCTCGATCTCAAGGCCCATCCCGACAAGGAGATCATCGGGACCGAGGGTGACGATGTGCTTCTCGGCACGCCGGGCAAGGACCTGATTGATGCCGGGGCCGGTGACGACACGGTCTATGGCCGCGAAGGCGACGACCTGATCCTCGGCGGTTCGGGCGACGACCTCCTGATCGGCGGCGAGGGCCGCGATGTCATTCACGGCGGTGCCGGCCACGACCGGATCTTCGGCGGCGACGGCGATGACGTGCTGTTCGGCGAGGCCGGCGACGACCTGCTGTTCGGCGAGGCCGGGCGCGACAGCCTGCTGGGCGGCGAGGGCAATGACGTGCTCTCCGGCGGCGATGGCGATGATCGGCTGTTCGGCGAGGCCGGCCATGACGTGCTCTCGGGCGATGCCGGCAATGACGTGCTGGATGGCGGTGCCGGCCATGATACGCTCGCCGGCGGCGCGGGTGATGATGTCGTGGTCGGCAGTGACGGCGACGACGTCTATGTCGCCGGGCTCCAGCCGGTTCTGCACCGGCGCGGACTGGCCGAAGCCGGTGCGGCCGGCGCGGGCGATGCGGGCACAAGCAATGCAGGCGTGAGCGATGGCGACGACGTCGTCCATGGCGGGGACGGCGAGGATACCTATGATGCATCGGCCGCGACGATGGCGGTGGACATCGATCTGGCCGCCGGGACGGCCGAGGGCGAGGAGATCGGCTGTGACACGCTGACCTCGATCGAGCATGCCGTGGGCGGTGCGGGAGACGACACGATCACCGCCAGTTCGGCCGTCAACATTCTCTATGGCCAGGGCGGCCATGATACCTTCGTCTTCGGCTCGGTCGCCTCGATCAGCAATTACGGCGCCGGCTTCGATCAGATCCGTGACTTTAATGTCGGCGACAAGGTCGATCTGTCGAAGCTCGAGCAGGAACTCGGCCGGCTCTACTTCGACGATGGCGACACCACGCTCGACCTCGACCGGCACGACCACAAGACGCTCGTCAAACTCTACAAGAAGATGATCGACGACGACGATGCCGGACATCAGGTGCTGCAGCTGGTGACCGATATCGATGGTGACCAGGATTATGAGATCATCATCGTCAGCGCGCATGCTCTCGATGAGGACGACCTGATCCTGACGACCTTCCACCTGCCCGGCCAGACCGAAGGGCTCGTTGCCTAGTTCAAAGGCTCACTCTGTAATTTGCGTAAGGGGGATATGACATGACACAGCGATCCGACAACACCGACACGAAGGTCTCGCTTTCCGGCAAGGGGCTGAAGACCCGCATGTTTGCCGCGACCGGGCTTGCCTTGCTGCTGGCGGCCGGGATCGGCGGGTGGGCGGCCCAGGCCAAGCTTGCCGGCGCCGTGATCTCGCAGGGCGAGCTGGTGGTGACCGGAGAGACCAAGCAGGTCCAGCATGTCGATGGCGGCACCATCGTCGACATCCCGGTCAAGGTCGGCTCGGTCGTCCAGAAGGGCGATGTGGTGCTGCGCCTCGATGACACCCAGGTCGGGATCGAACTCGGCATCGTGCAATCGCAGGTCGGGCAGCTGAAGGCGATGATGGCTCGCCTGGTGGCCGAACGCGATGGTCTCGATGTGCTGTCCTTCGAGGGGCTGGCGCTTGCTCCCGAGGTGATGCGCGAGGAAGCCAAGCTCTTCGACGAGAACCGCTTCATGCGGGCGAACCAGAAGCAGCAGATCGAGATGCAGATCTCGCAGCTGCGCAACCAGATCGACGGTCTGCGCGAACAGGAAAAGGCGAACCTTGCGGAGAACGAGCTGCTCGCCGAGGAACTGGCCATGCAGGAGGGGCTGGTGCAGAAGGGGCTTGCCAAGGCGGCCGAACTGCGGGGCCTTCGCCGCCAGATGGTGCGCATCGAAGGCACGATCGGCGATCTGCTCGCCCGTGTCGCCGAGGCCGAAGGCCAGATCAGCGAGCTCAATGTGCGCCTGATGTCGGTCGACCAGACGAGCCGTACGGAGCTGCAAAAGGAGATCGTCTCAGTCGAGGCACGGCTGACGGAACTGGAACAGCGGGCGCTGCAGCTCACCCACCGGCTTGAGCGGACCATCGTGAAAGCACCGGAAAGCGGAACGATCTACGACCTTCAGGCTCATACGGTCGGCGGCGTCGTCGCACCCGGCCAGGTGATCATGGCGATCGTGCCGGCAGACAGCGAACTCACCGTGCATGTGAAGGTCGCCCCCACCGACATCGACCGCATCACCGTCGGCCAGACCGCCCGCATGCGCTTCACCGCCTTCAACCGCCAGACCACGCCCGAAATCGTCGGCGCCGTCGACGTCATCCCCGCCGCAACCGTTGTCGACAAGGCAACCAATCTGCCCTTCTACAAAACCAGCGTCGAGTTCACCCCCCAAGACCTCGGCGACCTCGCCGCCAAACTCACCCCCGGCATGCCCGTCGAAGTCTATATCGAAACCGAAGAACGAACCGTCATCTCGTTCCTCGCAAAACCATTCACAGACCAAATCATGAGGGCATTCAGAGAGGAGTGAAGGGGGTAAACCGCCGATGGATCAGACGTGCGGGGACGTGTCACTCCGGAGTGAGGCATTTTTCGATCGGGGTTATCTTTAGAATACCAATCTAGTCGTGATTATTGACGGCCGGCTGATTATGACGAAAATGTGTCATTGTCAGCCGGACCAATGACTGGTCCCGTTTCGTAGGAGACTGCCATGTCACATGCGATTGCCAAGATTTTCGGAGAGCCCCGGTGCTGGCGTTCGGCGGAGATGTGCAGGCAGCGGATTGCAATGGCAGCGGCCACGCTCTCGATCGGTTTTCTCGCGTTTCTGGTTGTGGCTCTCTGAACAGATTTCCTCGCCCAACGGCGGTCGAGACTTTGGCCCTCAGCCTTTGGGTTATGTCGATCCCTCTTCCGCGCTTTTCAGCCAATGCTCGGCATAAGCTGCCAGGCCGTCGATTTGCCCATCAATCCGGGTCATCGGCACTTCAAGACTGATTCCGGTCAGCAGCGCTGCGCCGATGGCGGTGCCTGTCGTTGCTTCCGATGCGTATACGTCCCTTCTTGAAAGGGTGTGCAGAGCCTCGAGGTAGAGCTGGTTGAGCGCAAAGGGCCCCTCGACGACAACCGGACCTTCCGCGCCAATGAGATCGAGACAGGTCTGCGTCATCAAGGCGGTGTAGAGGCTTGCTGCGGCTTTTCGCTCTGCGGGTTCTTGTGGCTCATTCTGCCATCGGAAATGTGCGTCCGGGAAAGGTCCCGTGCTACTCACCACGCTTGGCAGGATCATGGCGCCTAACCTTATCACGTTCGCGGCTACTTTCCGCTCTTCGTCGAAGGAGGTCGCCTCGAGATCACGCGTCAGAAGATCCCATTCACGGCCTCCCATGAAACGGGCGGAGGGAACGGCTGCGCCATTGGCGTCCACATTGACCAAGGTGTCGCGGGCGGGATCGAGCTTTTCCGGCCTAGCACCGACGCCGAAGCTGATCACCCAGGTGCCGGTGGAAACGACCGTGCAGGGGCTGCCGAACCCGACGAGATGCGGTAGCAGCGAGGCATTGGAATCGTGGATGCCGCAAAAGACGGGCACCGGTTCGGCGAGCCCGATGTCTTCCGCGATCTCAGGTCGGATCGGGCCGAGGGCCTCGAAGGCGGAGCGCAGCGGCGCCATCTTGTCGCGAATTTCCAGCCTGTCGACCAGATCGGAATATTCCCCCTCGAAGGGTCGCCAGAGATCTGTGTGGCAGCCGAGAGAGGTGCGCTCGTTGGCGGCAATCCCGGTCAGCCGGTAGGCCCAGTATTGCGGGTAGGTCAGAATCGTCTCCACCTTCGCGAATGCGTCAGAAAAAGCCGTCTTCTGATAATGCAACTGCGCGCCGACATTCAGCCCGCCGGTCAGCGGTGGCGAGAAGGTTTCGGAGAAACTCGGCCTCAACGCTCGATAGGCGGTCGCGATGGCGTCGGGGTAGGGATGTTCGTAGTCGAGGACCGGCAGCGCAAGCTCGCCGTCCTGGTCCAGGAGGGCTGCGGAGGCGCCGTGGGTGGTGATCGAAAGCGCCTCGAAGCCCGGATTGGCGGCAAAATCCTTCAGCGTGTGCAGGATGAATCGCCAGAGGGCCTCGACATCAAAATACGGGTAGGGCGGCCCCGACAGGACCGTGTTTGCCGTTTTGCGGACGGCAAGCTCGGCGCCTGTGCGCCCATCGACCAGGACCACTTTGGCATTGGTCTTGCCGATATCGATGACGGCGATGCGTTCGAAGGACTGGCTCATGGCATGTGAAAGACGGGTTTCAGATCCACCGCCCAGGGGGAGTTGTCGGGGTTGGTGGCCATGATATCCGCCATATGCGCCCACCAGCGCTTCATCACTCGATGGGTAGGCAGGTCGGCCATCCTGTGCGTCTTCGTGCGCGTAAGGACGCCGATCAGAAGGTTCGTCTCCGGATCGAGATGGATCGTGTAGTCGCTGATGCCGGCATCATGCAGGAGGTCGACGAGATCAGGCCAGATCGCGTCATGGCGCTTTCTGTATTCGGCCTCCATGCCGGGATTGAGCTTCATCTTGAAGACGTGGCGTTCGGTCTCGCTCATTGCGCGTTCCTCGCATGCTGGATCCGGCGGGCAATGATCGGCAGGGCAATGGTGATGATCAGGAGCAGGCCGATGAAGATCGACATGACGATGCCCGGCACGTTGAGCAGGCCAAGACCGAAGGTGACGAGGCCCATGACGAAGGCGGCGATGACGACGCCGACGATGGTGCCCGAACCGCCGAGGATGGAGACGCCGCCGAGCACGACCATGGTGACGACTTCAAGCTCCCAGCCCTGGGCAATGGAAGGACGGGTCGAGCCGAGCCGGGAGGTGAGGCAGACGGCGGCGATGCCGCTCATCAGGCCGGTCAGCAGGAAAAGGATGAACTTCACCCGTTCGACCGGGATGCCCGAGAAGCGGGCTGCCAGGGGATTGTTGCCGATGACATAGACATGGCGGCCGAAATTTGTCCGGTGCAGGAGGATGGCGAAGATGACGGCCATCACCAGGAACAGGACGAATTCGAAGGAGATGACCCAGAAGACATAGCCCTGGCCGAAGAAGGCGAATTCCGGCGGATATTTGCCGAAGGCCTGATCGCCGAGAACCAGATAGGAGATGCCACGGAAAAGGCTCATCGTGCCGATCGTCACGACGATCGAGGGCAACTTCAGGCCGGCAACCAGCAGGCCGTTGAAGGCGCCGCAGGCAAGGCCGGTGGTGATCCCGATCGCGACCAGACCGGGCGCACCGACGCCGAGCTGGGCAGCATATCCCATGGCCGTCGAGGCGAGCGCAATGATCGCGGCAACCGAGAGATCGATCTCACCGGCGATGATCAGAAGCGCCATGGCAAAGGCGATCAGCGCCTTTTCGGTGAAGTTGAAGGTGGCGTCCGACAGGTTCCAGGCGTTCAAGAAGTATGGCGAGGCCAGTGAATTGGCGATGAAAATCGCGACCGCCACGCAGAAGAGGAGGACTTCCCAGCTGCCCAGCAGTCGGCGGAAAGGCGTTTCGAGCCGGTCAGGGATGACGCGTTTCGTCTGTTCGGTCGCAGTGCTCATGCGGTCACCTCCTTTCCGGCTGCGCGGTCGCGCAAGATGATGCGGCCCTTCTTGGCCTCGGCGCGGGCGTTGAAGACAACGGCGAGCACGATGACGATGCCCGAGATCGCCATCTGGGCGAAGGGCGAGATGCCGATGACGGGGAGCGCGTTCTTGATGACACCGAGGAAGAGGGCGCCCAAAACCGTACCGATGACGGTGCCGATGCCACCTGCAATTGAGATGCCGCCGATGACGCAGGCCGCGACACTGTCGAGCTCGAAGCCGGCGGCGATATCGACATAGGCGACCGCATAACGCGAAACCCAGAGGTAACCGGAGAGGCCGGCCAGCGCGCCCGAGAGCACGAAGGCCAGGAAGCGGGCGCGACCGACATCTATGCCGGCATAGATGGCCGCAACCGGATTGCCGCCGGTGGCGTAAGTTGAGCGGCCGAAGGCGGTTCGGGCGAGAATGAAGCCGATGAGCAGGACGACCGCGATCGCGACCCAAGAGAGGATCGGCAGCCCCAGCACCGGCAAGCGCGGTACGCCGAGGAAATCCGGCTGCATCTGGTGTGCATTGACCCAGGCGCCGCCCGAGAGCACGAAGCTCATGCCGCGATAGATGGTGAGCGTGCCGAGCGTGACGACGATCGGCGGGATCTGCAGAGCCCAGACGAGGAAGCCGTTGATGGCGCCAAGGGCGGCACCAATGCCGATTGCGATGAGCACGAGGAGTGCCAGCGGCAGGCCGGGATAGGCGCTGTCGAGCATCGCGACCGCCATGCCGGTAAAGGCGAGATTGGCGGCAACCGAGAGATCGATCGACTTGGTCAGGATCACGACCATCTGGCCGAGCGCCAGGATGATCAGGATCGAGGTGTCGTTGAAGATCGTGACCAGATTGTCCGGGTTGGCGAAACTGGGCGCGCGGGTGGTGAAGCCGAGGATCATGCCGATGATGATCAGACCCAGCAGCATTTCCCGGTTTTTCAAAAGGTTCTGCATTGTCATTCCTCACGCATTGCCGGTGGCGGCGCGCACTAGCGTCTCTGCGGTCAGGCCTTCGCGCTCGAAGATGCCGGCCTGCAGGCCCTCGCGCATGACCATGACGCGATCCGACATGCCGAGGATTTCGGGCAGTTCGGACGAGATCATGATGATCGAAAGGCCTTCGCTTGCGAGTTCCGAGATGAAGGCGTGGACGGCGGCCTTGGAGCCGATGTCGATGCCCTTGGTCGGTTCGTCGAGAATGATGACCTTGGGCGAGGTGGCGAGCCACTTGCCGATCACGACCTTCTGCTGGTTGCCGCCCGAGAGCGTGCCGACGGGCACCGAGAGGGCCGCCGCGCGCAGGTCGAGCCGTTCGGCAAAGCGGCGCGCAAGCTTCAATTCATTTGTCGCCTTCAGGAAGCCTGCAACCGAGGTGCGGATCAGCGAGGGCAGCGACATGTTCTGGTAGATCGGCAGTTCCAGCGCCAGACCATGGCGACCACGTTCCTCGGGCACATAGACGATGCCGGCTGTGATCGCATCGGAGGTGTTGCGAATGGCGATCTCGCGACCTTCGAGTTCCAGCCTGCCGGATTTCGGCCTGCTAATGCCGAAGATCGACTGGCAGAGCTCCGAGCGGCCGGCGCCGATCAGGCCGTATACGCCGAGGATCTCGCCCTTGCGCAGGGTGAAGCTAATGTCGCGGAATTCGGTTTCGTGGCTGTAGCCCACGACACTGAGGACCGGTGCGCCGATGACGGCCTCGGTCTTCGGGAAGACGTCGTGCACGTCGCGTCCAATCATCATGCGGACGATTTCGTCCTGGGGCGTGTCCTTGAGAACGCCGGAGCCGACCATGCGACCATCGCGGAAGACGGCATAGTTGTCGGCGATTTCGTAGAGTTCGTCGAACTTGTGGCTGATGAAGAGGATGGCCTTACCCTGGCGCTTCAGGCCCTCGACGATGCGGAAGAGATCGTCGATCTCCTTGCGCGACAAGGCGGCCGTCGGTTCGTCCATGATGACGATGCGGGCATCGACGGAGAGTGCACGGGCGATCGCGACCAGATGGCGCTGGGCGATCGAGAAGTCCTTGAGCTTGGTGGTCGGGTCGATGTCGCTTTCCAGCGCCTTCATCAGCTGCCGGGACCGCTCATTGATGGTGCGCCAGTCGATCAGGCCGAAGCGCGTGCGCGGCGCGTGGCCGAGGAAGATGTTCTCGCCGACGGTAAGTTCGTCGAACAGCACGGTTTCCTGGTGGATGGCGGTGACGCCTGCATCAATGGCTTCCTGGGCGTTGGCGAAGCTGGTGGCCTTGCCGTCGATCAGGATCTCACCTTCGTTCGGGCGGTAGATGCCGGTCAGGATCTTGACGAGCGTCGACTTGCCGGCGCCGTTCTCGCCGATTAGCGCGGTCACCTTGCCCGGATAGAGGGCGATATCGACCTGATCCAGGGCTTTGACGCCCGGGAAGATCTGGGAAATGCCCCGCATTTCGAGAATAGGCTCGCCAGCCGGGATCGCGCCCGCCGCGAGCTTGGCAGATTGAACGGTCATCATTTGCTTACCGAATGAAAGAGAATCCCGGCGGCTTTGGCCGCCGGGTCTGGTCCGCCGAGATCAGAAGATCTTGGAGAATTCCTCGATGTTCGAGGCGTTGTAGACAAAGGGATCTGCCATTGCGGCTTCGCCGTTGTCGCCAACCTTGATCTTGCCCATGCGGCCGGCTTCGATTTCCGAACCCGGAGCTGCGTCGGTCTCGCCCTTGACGATGCGATAGGCGATCTGGGTTGCGGAGTAACCGAGGTCGATCGGGTTCCAGATGGCGAATTCCTTCGTCGCACCGGACTTGATGGCACCCGCCATTTCGGACGGCAGACCGAGGCCGGTGACATAGACGTCGCCGATCTTGCCGGCATCTTTGACGGCCTGGGACGCTGCGAGAACGCCCACGGTCGTCGGAGCGACGATGACCTTGACGTTCGGCTGCGAGGTCAGGAGGCCATTGGCTTCGCGGTAGCTCTTGTCGGCCAGGTCGTCACCATAAACGGTGGTTACGAGGTTCAGGCCGGGGAAGTCCTTCAGCTGTGCCTTCATTTCCTCGATCCAGATGTTCTGGTTGGTCGAGGTGGTAGTGGCGGACAGGATCGCGAAGTCACCCTTGCCGTCCGGCAGGTGGTTTGCGGCGAGCTGCAGGCACATCTTGCCGATCAGCGCGTTGGATGACGGGTTGAGGTGCATGATGCGGCCTTCAGGCGCTACGCCCGAATCCCAGGAGATGACCTTGATGCCGCGGTCCATGGCCTTCTTCAGAGCCGGGACAACTGCATCCGGATCGTTTGCCGAGATTGCGATGGCATCGACGCCCTGAGCGATCAGCGAGTTGATGACTTCGATCTGGCCTTCGGCCGTGGTCGAGGTCGGGCCGGTGTAGATCACTTCCACACCGCCGAGTTCCTTGGCTGCTTCCTGCGCGCCCTTGTTGGCAGCCTCAAAGAAGCCGATGCCGAGCGACTTAACCACGAGCGCGATCTTCATGTCGGCGGCCTGTGCGGCCGAGCCCATGGTTGCGAGTGCAATCGCTGCACCGGCCAGCAACATTTTTGTCAGTTTCATATTATCCTCCCAGGTTGATGAACTGCTTTACTCTCCCTCCCGGCGCCTCCTCTAGGCGACCGACGAGGTATCCTCCCTTGCCGACGAAGCCATTGGCTTCACGGTCATGAGCCTCACGCCGGCGTCGGTGACCATGGCGGCCGCCTCGTCGGAAATTCCGTCATCGGTGATGATCGTCGACACCTTGTCGAGCGCGCACAGGATCAGGCTGGAGCGCTTGGCGAACTTGCTGGAGTCGACCATGACAATCAGCTCTTCGGCCTGTCGCACCAGCTTCTGTTCGCTCTGGATGACGAGCGCGTCAGACTCCATCACACCGAGTGCATTGATGCCCTGTGCGCCAATGAAGATGCGCCGGGCGTAGAAATTGCGGATCGCGTCATTGTCGAAAGGCGACAAGATCAGGCTCTGGTCGCGATAGATCGCGCCGCCGGGAACCGAGACCGTGCATTTCGAATGCTTCACCAGGTGCTCGGCGATCGCGAAGGAATTGGTCATGACCTGCAGGCGGCGGGCCGACATGAAATGCACCATCTGGAAGGTGGTGGTGCCACCGTTGATGATGATCGAATCGCCTTCTTCGCAGAGATCGACGGCTGCGCGCGCAATTGCGCGTTTCTTGTCGATGTTGACCGATTCGGAAACGCGGAAGGGGCGGGCTGCAAGATTGCCGAGCTGCGGCGGGTGGACAGCTTCTGCGCCACCACGGACGCGTCTCAGCTTTCCTTGCACGTGAAGAGACGCAATATCTCGGCGGATCGTGGCTTCTGAAGCCTCGGTCAGCTCGGCAATGTCCTGCACCGTGATCACAGGCTTTTCCTGGATCGCGCTCAGAATAATGCGATGGCGTTCGCGTTCGTGCATGGTGTCCTCCTGACGGTGATTTATTCGTAATGTTTTTACGCTGTCAATCAGAAACGATCAAAAATAATTATATTGCATCGTACAATGAAAAGAAATGATCGAAACTGATTGACAATCGCGGGATGGCTGCGCGATATCTGCGAACAAGAAGGAGATGAGCCGTCGCTGACCGCTCATGAAAATCATTGCAGGGAGGATGTCATGACGGGCCAAACCCGCCTTCTCGAAAACCGTTGGGATGATGCCCACGCGGCCAAGCTGGATGAGCCCGGCAAACTTCTTTACCGCTCCAATCTCTTGGGCGCTGACAAGCGCATCACGAATTACGGCGGCGGCAACACCTCTGCCAAGGTGATGGAGATCGACCCGCTGACCGGTGAGAAGGTCAAGGTGCTCTGGGTGAAGGGCTCGGGCGGTGACGTCGGCACGATCAAGCTCGATGGCTTTGCGACGCTCTATCAGGAGAAGCTCGACGCGCTGAAGGGCATCTACAAGGGTGTGCATGACGAAGACCGCATGGTCGGCTTCCTGCCGCATTGCACCTTCAACCTCAATCCGCGCGCGGCCTCCATCGATACGCCGCTACATGGTTTCGTGCCGTTCACGCATGTCGATCACATGCATCCGGACGCGATCATCGCGATTGCGGCCTCGAAGAATTCAAAGGAATTGACTGAGAAGATCTTCGGCTCGGAGATCGGCTGGCTCCCCTGGCGCCGTCCCGGTTTCCAGCTCGGTCTCGATCTCGAAGCCTTCGTAAAGGCCAACCCGACCGCCAAGGGCGTGGTTCTCGAAAGCCATGGCCTGTTCACCTGGGCGGATGATGCCAAGGACTGCTATCTGCTGACGCTCGAGATCATCAACAAGGCGATCGAGTGGTTTGCGAAGGAAACCGAGGGCAAGATGATCTTCGGCGGCGCTGTTGCGAAGAGCCTGCCGGCAGAGGAGCGCCGTGCGATTGCCGCGCGCCTGATGCCCGAGATCCGCGGCCGCATCGGCAAGGGCGAGCGCAAGCTCGGCCATTTCGACGATCAGGATGCCGTGCTCGAATTCGTCAATTCGAAGAACCTGCAGCCGCTGGGCAGCCTCGGGACGTCTTGCCCCGACCATTTCCTGCGTACCAAGATCCGGCCGCTGATCGTTGATTTCGATCCCGCAAAGCCGGATGTCGATGCGGTTCTTGCGGGTCTGGACAAGGCGCTAGAAGCTTATCGCGCCGACTACACCCGCTACTACGAGACCTGCAAACACGACAATTCGCCTGCGATCCGCGATCCGAACCCGGTGATCTTCCTGGTTCCGGGTGTGGGCATGCTGTCCTTTGCCAAGGACAAGGCAACCGCCCGCATTGCCGGTGAGTTCTATGTCAATGCGATCAACGTCATGCGCGGCGCCTCGACGGTCTCCGAATATCAGGGGCTGCCGGAGCAGGAAGCCTTCGACATCGAATACTGGCTGCTCGAAGAGGCAAAGCTCCAGCGCATGCCGAAGCCGAAGAGCCTCGCTGGCCGCGTTGCCTTCGTCACCGGCGGCGCCGGCGGCATTGGCCGGGCGACCGCCGACAGGCTGATGGCGGAAGGTGCCTGCGTGGTGCTGGCGGACATCGACGCAGCGGCGCTCGAACAGACCGTCGCCGATTTCTCGAAGCGCCATGGTGCGGATGTGGTCCGCTCCGTGCAGCTCGACGTGACGCGTGAGGATGCGGTTATCCGCTCCTTCGCCGAAGTCTGTGTTGAATACGGCGGTGTCGACATTCTCGTTTCGAATGCCGGGATCGCCTCGTCGGCGCCGGTTGAGGACACAACGCTTGCGATGTGGGACAAGAATATCAGCATCCTGGCCACCGGCTATTTCCTGGTGTCGCGCGAAGCCTTTCGGCTGTTCCGGCGGCAGGGGCTCGGCGGCAACGTCGTCTTCGTTGCTTCCAAGAACGGGCTCGCCTCTTCGCCGAATGCTTCCGCCTATTGCACGGCCAAAGCGGCCGAGATCCATCTTGCCCGCTGCCTGGCACTCGAAGGGGCGGATGCGGGCATCCGGGTGAACACGGTCAATCCGGATGCGGTGCTGCGTGGTTCGAAGATCTGGAATGGCGAGTGGCGCGAGCAGCGCGCGGCGTCGTCGAAGATCGAGGTTGATGATCTCGAGGAGCACTACCGCAAGCGCTCGATGCTGAAGCTCAATGTCTTCCCGGAAGACATTGCAGAGGCGATCTATTTCCTCGCCTCTGACCTCTCCGCAAAATCGACCGGCAACATCATCAATGTCGATGCCGGCAACGCGCAGAGCTTCACGCGCTGATCCCCCAAGGCGCTCGCGGCGCGAATGCCGCGGACCTTACTTGCGGATGATGACCCAGATCGCGTGGATGATGCCCGGGATATAGCCGAACAGGGTCAGCAGGATGTTCAGCCAGAAATGCAGGCCGATGCCGACCTGGAGGAAGACGCCCAGCGGCGGCAGGAGGATGGCAAGCAGAATGCGAAGGACGTCCATAATGGCTCCGTGTGTCGTTTCAGATTGCAGATAAACGCGCTTCGGTAACAATCGTTCGCGCGAGGTGGAGGAAAGAATGACCGAGATGCGAATTGCCGCCGAAATCGTCGCGGCGGAGAACGACAAGCGCGAGGCCGCCCATCGCAGCGACTATCAGGCGCTGGGTGAAAAACTGGCCCGCAGCTCGATCGACATCGACAAGGTGACCGCGAAGGTCGCCGACTTCTTCGTCGCCGTTCCCTCCTGGGGGGTGGGCACGGGTGGCACGCGCTTTGCTCGCTTTCCTGGTCTCGGGGAGCCGCGGCATATCTTCGACAAACTGGACGATTGCGGCGTGATCCAGCAGTTGACGCGCGCTACGCCAACGGTTTCGCTGCATATCCCGTGGGACAAGGCCGACCCGAAGGAGCTGAAGGCCAAGGCCGATGCGCTCGGGCTCGGCTTCGATGCGATGAACTCAAACACCTTTTCGGATGGTGCTGATCAGGCGCATTCCTACAAGTTCGGTTCGCTCAGCCATGTGGACGCCGGGACCCGTCGTCAGGCGGTCGAGCATAATCTGGAATGCATCGAGATCGGCCGCACCCTCGGCTCCAAGGCGCTGACGGTGTGGATCGGGGATGGCTCCAACTTCCCGGGGCAGACCAATTTCACTCGGCAGTTCGAGCGTTATCTCGATGCGATGCGCGACATCTACCAGGCGCTGCCGGATGACTGGCGGCTGTTCTCCGAACACAAGATGTACGAGCCGGCCTTCTATTCGACGGTCGTGCAGGACTGGGGCACGAATTACCTGATCGCACAGACGCTCGGCGACAAGGCCTTCTGCCTCGTCGATCTCGGGCACCATGCACCGAACACCAATATCGAGATGATCGTCGCGCGGCTCATCCAGTTCGGCAAGCTCGGTGGATTCCACTTCAACGACTCAAAGTATGGCGACGACGATCTGGATGCCGGTTCGGTCGAACCCTACCGTCTCTTCCTCGTCTTCAACGAACTGGTCGATGCCGAGCATCGCGGTGTGAAGGGTTTCCATCCGGCGCATATGATTGACCAGAGCCACAATGTGACTGATCCGATCGAGAGCCTGATTTCGAGTGCCAACGAGATCCGGAGAGCCTATGCGCAGGCGCTTCTGGTGGATCGCGCAGCGCTCGAAGGCTACCAGTCCGGCAATGACGCGCTGATGGCGACAGAAACCCTCAAGCGTGCCTATCGAACCGATGTTGAGCCGATCCTGGCGGAGGCGCGGCGTCGTGCCGGTGGCGCGATCGATCCGGTCGCGACTTATCGTGCGAGCGGCTACCGGGCCCGGGTTGCGGCCGAGCGTCCGGCGGTCAAGGGCGGCTCCGGCGGTATCGTCTGAAGCAGCTCTTTGATACATCTCGTGGAAACGCCCGGGCAAAACCCGGGCGTTTCCTGTTTCAGCGTTCTCCCGACGCGTTTTTCTCTTATTCTTCGCGCTGACCCGTCAGGCTCAGCAGCAGCTGGAACAGGTTGACGAAGTTGAGGTAGAGCGAGAGGGCGCCGAAGACGGCGAGCTTCTGCTGGCTCTCCTGGTCGTAGTTTTCGGCATACTGTTCCTTGATGTTCTGCGTATCCCAGGCGGTCAGGCCGACGAAGACGACGACGCCGATGACCGAGATTGCGAACTGCAGGGCGCTCGAACCTAGGAAGATGTTGACGATCGAGGCGATGATCACACCGATCAGACCCATCATCAGGAACGAGCCGAACTGCGACAGGTCACGCTTGGTCGTGTAACCATAAAGGCTCATGGCGCCGAACATGGTTGCGGTGATGAAGAAGGTGCGGGCGATGGACGTTCCGGTGAAGACCAGGAAGACCGAGGCCAGCGACAGACCCATCACGGCAGCGAACGCCCAGAAGGCCATTTGCGCGGTGGCAGCCGACATCGCGTGGATGCGGAACGAGAAGAAGAAGACGAAGGCGAGCGGCGCCAGCATGACGACCCACTTCAGCGGAGTGGAGAAGATCGGCACGTAAAACGCCGGCGTCTGGCTGACCACGAAGGCGACGATACCGGTGATGACCAGACCGAGGCCCATGTAGTTGTAGACGCGCAGCATGTGCTTGCGCAGACCTTCGTCGAAGAGAGCCGCGGACTGGGCCTGGGCGCCGTAGCCGAAGCGGTTCTGGATGGGATCCATAGTCGATTACCTCCTTGGATGGATCAATAAAGGGTGCGGGCAAGCCTGCGGGCCTGTTCGGCCAGCTTGTCCGCGTTTTCGGTTTCGGAGATCAGCGCGTAGGCAACCTCGCCGATCTGCCAATAGGCTGCGTTGGTCTGGCCCTCCTGTTTCAGCAGCACTTGCTGAACGGCAAAATTGCCAGGCCGGACGGCAAAGAGGGACAGCCTCTCGCCGGATTGCGGTTCGACCTCGAGTTCGACGCTCGGACCATAGGTCGAGGGGAAAACCTGGGCGTCACGGACGGCCCATTCGCTCGGCATCGTGGGCAGCACGATTGCCGTGGCGGATCGGATCTCTGCCGGATCGAAGTTGTTCGTCACCGTCTGCGAGGTCATCTGCTCGCGCAGTTCCGCCGTCTGATGCGCGCGAATGGCTTCCTCGACAAATTGCGGTGGCGGCACGGAGGCCACGACTTCGCCGATGCTGCCGGGAGAAATCCAGCCATGGGCAATCCAGCCGGCACCGACGAGAAGCACAACCGCTGCCGCGCGCCGCATGACATCAATGGTGCGGGGACGGTTGAAGGCGCTTTCGAGTGTCCGTGCCGCATCCCGCGTTTCCTGGCGCACGACCGACGGCATGCCGGCGAGAGCCAGCCGCAACTCGTCGCGGACCCGCAGGTCGGCCATCACCTTGGCGGCGACCGTGGGGTTTTCCGACAGGTAAGCCTCGACCTCGATACGGCGGCCGACGTCCAGCTGGTCGTCGACATAGGCGTGCAGGTCGGCCTCGATTACAGGATCATGGCTGGTCATCGGGGTTTCCTCCAACGATTCTGAGGTGGGGCACGGCGCTCGTCTCCTCGCCGCCTTCCATCGCCCTCAGCCGGGCGCGGGCGCGGGAAACGCGAGACATCAATGTGCCCACGGGAATGTTCAGGACATCGGCGGCCTCCTGGTAGGAGAGCTCCTCGATGGCCACGAGATGAAGGGCTTCGCGCTGGTCTTCCGGCAGAGCGAGAAAGGCGTCCCGTACCTGGGCCAGCCGGACGGAATGTTCCTGTCCAGCCGGCGCCACGGCATCGGCCAGTTCGGCCACGGCATCATGACGGCGATGGGCGGCCCGGTCGCGGCGAAGCCGGTCGATATGGGTATTGTGCAGGATCGACATCAGCCAGTTGCGAATGCTGCCGCCGCTTCTAAAGCTCGACCTGCGCTCGAGCGCGCGTACCAGCGCGTCGTGAACGAGATCTTCGGCCTCGTCGGGGTTTCTGACGAGCGAACGGGCATAGCGTCGCAAAGCTGCGAGTTGGCCAATCACATTGAACGGGTTCGAGTTCGTCGTCATGCCCAGTATACGGAGCCGGTGGCAGGCTTATTCCATCAGGCGCGAAAAATTTTTCAGCCGCCGGCAAGTGTGCCGATACCCCAGGCTGCGGCGTAGACAAGGCCGCCCGTTGCGCCGAGCGCGAAGACACCCATGGCCACGCCGAGAATAGCGACGAGGCCATCTCGCTCCATCAACCCGAGGGCGATCATCACCAGAGCCGCGACGGGGAGCATGTTGCCGAAGGGAACGGGGAGCGCCACGGCGATGGCGAGCAGCAGAACGGGGATGCCGAGGAATGCCTGTGCCCTCGGTCCCGCGAACCGACGCATGCGGTTCTTTCGCAGGAGAGTTTCCACGCGCGCCACAAGAGGCGCGGTGTAGCGGACCATCAGGTCGATCGTGCCGCCTGACACCTGGCGCCGCCCGAGAAAGGACGGCAGCCAGATGCGACGGAAGCCAGCAATGATCTGAAGGGAGACGATGGCCAGACAGGTTCCGAAGACCATGCCGAAGGGGCCGGGGATCGGGGTCAGCGCAGGCAGCGAGAGAATGAGAATGGCGAAAGCGATGCTGCTGCGGCCCATGGCAGACATCAATCCGTCGAGGGTGACCGAGCCCGCCTCCAGGGCTTGGGCTCGAAGGCGCGCCAGCCGTCTGGACGCCACGCCGCCTTCCATGGCGGGATCAACCTGCGGCGCGGCGTTGGTCATTTGTCGGGTCTCCTATCTCGGCGAAGATGTAGGAGACCTGAGATGGCGCACAAGAACGCTCTCTCGCAAAGTTGAACGGCTCAGTGTCCTGCAGCGATGCGGCGGACTAGGGTGCGAAAGCTCTCCACATCACCGTCCGCCTTGTCGAGAAAATCGATCGGGAAAAGAACCGCTTTGCGATTGGCCTCCGACAAGGAGGAGGTCTCAAGATCCTGTTCGGCGGCCTGCCTTGCCTCCGACATCGCCTGATGGAGATCCTCGGCGTCCAGAATACCTTTCTCGATCATGCGACGGACAAGTGCGGAGATGGCGAGGTAGAGACCTTCCAGTTGCGGGTTCGCGGTGTTCATCTTCTACTTCCGCTTAGGGTCATGGGTATGGTGGGTATCCCGCTCGCCACCACCGCCCGAGACATCGCTATGGTGTTTGCGATCCGATTTCGGCGCGGGCTTTTCCACGTCCAGAGGCGCCTTGGCATTCTCGTGCGATGCGCCCGGTCCGCCCTGGCGGATAGTCGATGGGCTTTTTGTCGATGTCGACATGGTCTGCTCCTATCGGTCCTGCTGATATCCCTGGTGGGTCGTGTTGACCTTGCTGTTGCCCTGCTGGCCCAGCTTGTCGGGGTCCTTTTCCGGCGAGAAATGCTGCTCCTCGCCCTTCTTCATCGATCCGGTCTCGCCGGTGCCCTTGTGGCTGCGGTTTTCCTCCGGAACGGGTGGTAGTTTGCTGTTCATGATGATGCTCCCTTCAGTCGATCCGTCGCTTCGGATCGAGGTCGACACCCTGCTCGGTTGGTTCTTCGTCGGGGTCGTCCTGCTTTGCCAGTTCGCGCTCGATCGTCCGCCGGTCACCCTCGGGCGGATCCGGCTGCAAACGGTGCGGTTCTGCGGTTTTTTCTGCGGTCATATGAGCCTCCTCCGTTGGTCATGCCTACCGAACGTCAGCGGCTTTCTGCGGTTCCCGAGAAACTGATGCTGTGGCGCCGGAACCTGAAAGGTTCGCTGCATGTTTCTCCTGTCCCAAAAACGGAGATAGCCATGAGCGAGAAGATCGAAAATGCCGGCAAGCCGGAGCCGGATGAGGACAAGACCAAGGCCGAGGACATGCCTGCGGCCGGCCCGCACGACAAGGAGGAGCTGCAGGATCCGATGAAAACGCCGGGCACGGGTTCCTTGCCGGATGTCGGCTCGCAAGGGGCGGATGTCGGCCCCGATTGAGATACCCTCAAAGAAGAAGGCCGGTGCGCAAACACCGGCCTTCTATTTGGTCTGAAGCTGATACGATACGCTCAGATGTTCTCGGCGACGCTTTCGTGGGCCAGACGTTCTTCCGCTTCGCGTTCTTCCCGATTGTATTTGATCGAGGACCAGAGGGAGATACCGATCAGCGCCGCGCCACCGAGCCCGGTGATCACTTCCGGGATATGCACCAGCGTCTGGACATACATGATCACCGACAGGATCAGGATCGCGTAGAAGGCGCCGTGCTCCAGATAGCGGTATTCCGCCAACGTGCCCTTTTCGACCAGCATGATCGTCATCGAGCGCACATACATGGCGCCGATGCCAAGGCCGATGGCGATGATGAACAGGTTCTGCGTCAGCGCGAAGGCGCCGATGACGCCGTCGAAGGAGAAGCTGGCGTCCAGCACTTCCAGATAGATGAAGGCGCCAAGACCACCCTTCGCCGCCTCGCTCATGGCCTTCTGCGAGGCGTCGAGCAGCCCGCCCAGCACTTCGACGGCGAGGAACGTCACAAGGCCATAGATCGCCGAATAGACGAAGGTGGTGGCTTCCTCGCCCTCGAGAAGGTTGGAGAACAGCAGGATGAGCAGCAGCACGACGGCGATCTCGATGCCCTTGATGGAGGCCGAGCGCGCCATGTGCTTTTCAAGCCATTCGATCCAGTGGACGTCCTTCTCCTGATTGAAGAAGTAGGTGAGGCCGACCATCATCAGGAAGGTGCCGCCGAAGGCCGCGATCGGGAGATGGGCCTCGTTCATGATGCGGGCATATTCTGCCGGTTCGCGGGCAGCGAGGATGACCGCCTCGATGGGGCCGATCTGTGCCGCGATCACGACGATCAAAAGCGGGAAGATGATGCGCATGCCGAAGACGGCGATGATGATGCCCCAGGTGAGGAAACGTCGTTGCCAGACCGGCGTCATGTCCTTCAGCTTGTTGGCATTGACGATCGCGTTGTCGAAGGAAAGCGAGATTTCGAGCACGGCCAGGACCGAGCAGATGAAGAAGATGGTCGCCATGCCGGCGATGGTGCCGCTCATCTGCCATCCGAGGGCGGCACCCAGAACGAGGCCGATCGCGGTGACGATGAAGGCCCAGCGGAAATAGCCGAGCGTGGACGTGGCGCCTGTTGCTGCTGAGGTGCTCATGTGCGGCCCTCCAGGCTCGAGGACACAGAAATTGTGGAGATGCGAAGCGCCCTGCACGCCTTCGCACGAAGCATGATCCAAGTGTTCATTGTTCTAGAATCCGCCGGCTCAAATTGCTGGCGGTACCGACATCACGAGAGCGCCGTAAAACTCTCGCCAGAGGGGCCCGGCACCAGGTTTGGACGCGGTGATGCTGAAATCACGGCGCCTCACGTTCTTGTTAACGAACATTGCCCCGACGTCAAGATTTATGGCGTTCGGGGGCAAACAGTTGATCGTATCGGCCAACAGCGATGGGCAGGTTGGCTTCTTACTCCAGCAGGCCGAAGGAGGAGCATCCATGGACGACAAGCATTCTAGTACCGGCCTCGACCGCTTTGTCGATGCGCAGAAGGACCTTTACCCTCAAGCGCTGCGCGAACTCCAGTCGGGGCAGAAACGCAGTCACTGGATGTGGTTCATCTTTCCGCAGCTGACGGGGCTCGGACGTTCGCCAACGGCGCAGTATTTCGCACTTACGTCGCTCGACGAGGCGCGAGCCTATCTTGCGCATCCTGTCCTCGGGGAACGCCTGCGCGCGGTCACCAGCGCGGTGCTCGCGCACTCAAACCGCAGCTTGGGAGAGATCTTCGGACAGCCTGACGACATGAAGTTTCGGTCGTCCATGACGCTCTTTGCCGAGGCAGCCGAGCCGGGTGCGGGCACGCTTTTCCGGACCGCCCTCGAGGTGTTCTGCAATGGCGAGCCGGACCGAGCAACCTTGCGGCTTCTCGAGGATCAGACCGGGCCAAGCAACAGCCGAGGGTGAACCGCCAGGCTGTTGCTGACCGTGCAGATCTCTTCGGCGCGGTGGGCAATCAGCCACTGCTGTTCGGATGGCATCTCGCCGTGAAAGGTCATTCGCACGGTGAAGCCGACAAAGCGGGATGGCTCGTCCGCGGACTTTTCGCCGCTGACGTCAACTTCCAGACCCTCGAAGGCGTCCGAGAACCCAAGTTCCCGGGCTGCGATCCGCGCGCTCATGCTCATGCAGGCGGCGAGTGACGCCAGCAGTAGATCCAGCGGGTTGAAGCCGGCTTGCGTGGGGCCGGTCACGATCTGAAGCTCACCGCCTGTTGCCGAGCGGATCGCCGGGTAACCCGTCCGGCCCAGGCTGGCTTTTGCGCCGATCGGCCGGCTTGTCAGATCTGCCATTCGTGTCCCCATCCTGATGACGGATCAGAATAGGGGCACGATATTGCGGCGACAAGGCGGGTCAGATGCTGCTGCCGATACGAGCCGTGCCGGTCTGGCCGTTGTCGCGGATCCATTTCAGGCGTTTGTCGCCCGTGCGAATCAATTCAAAACACATAGGCTCACCCTTGTACCAGCTGGTGAACTGCTGGCAGAGGCGATCGCCATTGATCCACCATTTGCCCTTGTCATTCGGCTTGGCGAAGCGGCCGAGGCCTAGCGCCTCGCCGGAGCCATCTACCTGGCCGTTGGGGCGATAGTTCAGCGGGAATTCGCCGCCGAAGGGAACGGCGAGATAGATGCGTTTGCCGATGATCTCGCCTTTGATCTCATTGGCAGTGAAGCGCTCGTTGGCCATGGCGGAGGGGACGGCGAAAGCGAGCGTCAGGAGCGTAATCAGTCCGGCGCGAAAGCTGCTGGTCATAACGAAGGTCTCCCGTTCAATGGGGTTAACGGGGTCTTTTACGCTCCGCATCAACAGCCGGATCACGCGCGGCGGTCACAGATGCTTCAATTGCGGACAAAGACACTGACCGAAGCGGCCCTTCCCTCGGCGTCGATGACGGTCAAGGTGGATTGGCCGGTTCCTTCCGGATGCCATTCCCCGGTTCTGCGCCGGGTGGATTCGCTCATCGGCTTGCCGTTGACCAGCCAGCGGAAAGGCGCCCGCCCCGCCTGCATCTTCATGACAACAGGCAGAGCTTTCCCATCTGCACTCGTTCCAAGCTCAAGAACCGATCCCTCCAGCGGGTAGACGATCTGCGGCGGGCGTTCGCGGGCCGAGACGGAGATGAGGCCGTTCGGATCGACGGAGAAGCGGCGCAGGGACTGCGGCAGCTCGGAAGCGGCGATGCGGTTGGCGCCCGTGGGCGCGCGGGGCAGGGCCGTTCCGGCAAGGCCAGACTTGGCAAAGGCCTCGAACAGGATCGGTGCTGCCGTCTGATATCCCGAGATGCCGGGGACTGCGGCATTGTCCGGGCGGCCGATCCAGACGCCCAGGACATAGAGGCCGTCATAACCCACCGACCAGGCGTCACGATAGCCGTAGCTGGTGCCGGTCTTGTAGGCGATGCCGGCGGGCGGGCTGCCGGTTGGCGGCAGGACATCGTCGAGCACGTCGGAGACCGTCCAGGCGGCTGTGGGCTCGAAAAGCGGCTCCTCGTCGATCAGTTCGGCCTTGTCGCGAATGCCATCGCCAAGGCGCACCGGTTGTTCGCGGTTGGCGAGACCGGCATAGAGCTGCACCAGATCCTTCAGCGTAATCCCGGCGCCGCCAAGCGCGATGGCGAGACCCGGAGCCTCGTTCGGCGGCAGTTTCAGCGTCACCCCGGCGCGGCGCAGGCGCACCATCAGGCGGGAGGGGCCGACGGCATCGAGCAGGCGCACGGCGGGCACGTTGAGCGACAGCTGCAGCGCCTGGCGGATGCTGACATCGCCCTGGTACTGCATGTCGAAATTCTTCGGGCGATAGCCAAAGAAGTCGGCCGGTCGATCCTCGACGATGGTTTCCTGGGCGACAAGCCCCTGCTCGAAGGCGAGACCGTAGATGAAAGGTTTCAGTGCAGAGCCGGGGGAACGCTCAGCCCGCGTCATGTCGATCCATCCGGAACGGGAGGCATCGAAATAGTCGGCAGCGCCGACTTCGGCGACGATCTCCCCGGTCCTGGCATCGGCCATCAGCAAAGCGAGCGATACCTTGGGGTCGAGCTTGCGGCCCGCTTCGAGCGCCACCTTTTCCAGGGTTTCCTGTACCGGGCGGAGAATGGTGGTCTGGTGGGTTTTTGCCGCGGGGGCCTTGCGTCTTGCGGCTTCCGCCAGATGGGGCGCAAGGGCTGGAAGTTGACGCCGCGCTGTGGGGAGCGATGCGTTGAAGGCGAGTTCGACTTCCATGTCGTCGACAACGTCGGCCTCGCGGGCGCGTTCGAGAACCCGCTTACGGGCTTCGAATGCGTTGTTGCGGTAACGGTCCGGACGGCGCTTTTCCGGCAGCTGGGGCAATGCGACCAGGAGAGCTGCCTCCGCTGTCGATAGGCGTTTGGGCTCCTTGCCGAACCAGGCGAGGCTTGCCGCGCGCACGCCTTCCAGATTGCCGCCATAGGGGGCGTGGGTGAGGTAGAGGTTGAGGATTTCGGTCTTCGACAGGCGGCGTTCGAGCTGGATCGCGCGGGCGACCTGGATGAGCTTGGCCGTCAGCGAGCGTTCTCTTCTCGGCTCGATCAGGCGGGCGACCTGCATGGAGAGCGTCGAGGCGCCCGAAACGATGCGACCGTTCGTGGCAAGCTGCCAGGCGGCGCGTCCCAGCGCCAGCAGATCGACGCCGGAATGGCTTTCGTACCGCCGGTCCTCATAGGCGACCAGTATGCGAAGCAGGGCCGGGTCCACGTCATCGACGGTGGTTTCGAGCCGCCAGAGACCTTCGCGGGTCGCAAAGGCGCGCAACAGCTGGCCATCGCGATCGAGGATTTCGGTCGAGACTTCCTGCGCCGCCTCTAGCGGTGGCGGGTAGTTTCTGTCTGCCCAATCGAGTGTGGCGAGCGAGGCGGTGGCCGCGATGGCGACCGCCCCGATGCTGATCCCGATGCGCCGCGCCCGACCCATCAGGGTGCGGTCGAGACCGTCATCGCACCGGCCGCCGTGCGTGCCGAGAGCTGCGGGCGATACATGTCTTCGACACTGGCTGCCGGCAGGTCATAGGTGCCGGGGGTGACGGCGCGAACGACATAGGCCAGCGTGATCGTGCCATTCTCGCCCTCGCCACGATTGATGGCTGCCACGAAGCGGTCGCTGCGGAATTCGAGATGCGCCGTTTCGGTCTCGCCGATCCAGTCGAAGTTCGCGAGGGCGGCGCTGTCAACCAGGCTCGGATTGTCGATCTCGAAGCCGGCGGGAAGCAGATCGGTCACCAGCAGTTGCGCCGGCCATTCGTCTTCTTCCGTCACCTCCAGCACGATGACGTAACGCTCGTTCTGGATGACCTCGGTGATGTTGGCCTCTTCGCCGGTCAGGCTGTAGAAGGTCTTGCTGATCGCGAAGCCTTCGCCGCCGGCCGCCGGCGGCAGCACGGGTGCCGCGACCGTGGTGATGGCGGCGCTCACCGGATCAAGGCCGGTATTGGTCAGCGTCAGCGGCGCCTGCAGGAGCGCGTCGCCGGGGATCGTGGCGGCATAGGCGCCGGTCTTTTCCGCACCGTTTACGTCCAGCTTCAGACCCTTGTCGTCCTGCTGGAGCGCTCTGGCCGCGAGCAGCATCCAGGTCTGTTCTTGGGTGCTCAGCGTCTGCTTCGCCTTCCACTCGTCGGCCACCACCTTTGTCAGGATCGGCACGACCGGCGGAACCGGTCGGCTCTCGGCGGCAAGGGCCAGGACGCCGGCTGCATCACGCAATGCCGAGCCATAGTCGGAGCGCGAGAAGCTGACCGGCGTGAGACGTGCCTGTTCGCTCATGCCGGCGGCATCGAGGAAGACGGCATTGGCGCGCTCGCTGTCGCCGTAAAGCGACAAGGCTGCTGCCAGATGCGCCTTGGAGAGCGGGGTGGGGAAATCACCCAGCATCGTATCGGCGTAGTAGCGCAGATCGCTCAGCGAAGCCTTGCGGCTGCGGGCGAGCACGTAGAGCGCATAGGCAATCTCGTTGCCGCGCGTGCGGATGTCGTTGTCGTAGGCAATGCGGTTCTGCAGGTTCTGCAGCGCCTGGACGAGGGCTTCTTCCGGCACGTCGAACTTTTGCTCGCGGGCACGTGTCAGGAAGTCGGTGACATAGGCATCAAGCCAGAGGCTTTCGGAACCGGGTGCCCAAAGGCCGAAGGAGCCGCTCGACGACTGGTAGGCGAGCACGCGCAGGATGCCGTCCTGAACGCGCTTGTTGATCGCCTCGTCCTCCGGCAGGCCGGACAGCTTGGCCAGTTCATCGAAATAGAGAAGCGGCAGCGCGCGGCTGGTTGTCTGCTCGGCGCAGCCATAGGGATAGCGGTCGAGGGCCATCAGCAGGCCCGGGATATCAAGGCCATCGGCGCGGGCGACATTGAGGCTCACCGAGGCGCCCTGCAGCAGACTGTCGGCGAGGAGGTCGCCATTGACGGTCAGGCTCTTGCCCGGGGCCAGCGCAATGACCTGCCGCTCGGTGATTGGCAGGGTTGCCGGACGGACCGGGAGGTCGAGGGACTGGCTGACGGCAATGCCGTCGGCGCCGGAGAGAGCGATGTCGATGACGCCGTCGCCGGGTGTATTGGCGGTGAGCGGCAGTGTGACTGTCGTCGTCTCACCTGTTGTCAGCGCGACTTCTAGGGTATCCGCGCCGCCGACGCTGACCGGATCGTTGCCGGTGACGGCGAGCGTGTAGGTGCCGGACGGTGCATCCGTCGCCGCGATGTCGAGGCGCAGACTGCTTTCGTCGTCGGGCGCCAGGAACTTCGGCAGGCTGGCCGTGACGACCACTGGATCGCGGATGATCACGTCTGTCTCGCTATGGCCGACGCCGGTCTTCGACCAGGCCCAGGCCATGACACGCGCCGTGCCGTTGAACTGTGGGATGTCGAAGGAGACGTTTGCTTTCCCGTCTCCGTCGAGCTTCACGGGTCCAGAGAAGAAAGCCACGAGCTTTTCGCGTGGCGGGTTGCCCTGCAGGGCGACCTGGCCGCCGTCGCCACCGGTGCGCAGGCGTCCCGTTGCACCCAGCGAGCCGTCGATCAGGCGGCCATAGAGGTCGCGCAGTTCGAGGCCGAGGCGCCGTTGGCCGAAGTAGTAGCCTTCCGGATCGGGTGTCTCATATCGGGTGAGGTTGAGGATGCCGACGTCGACGGCGGCAACCATCACATAAGCTTCTTCGCCGATTCCGGCGCCAGTCACTTCGATGGGAATGTCGAGGGGCTGGCGGGGCAGGGTTTTTCCCGGCGGGGATAGCGTGATCGCCAGCTTGTCGGCACCCGGATCGACTGCGAGCCAGGCGATGCCGATCGCGCGCGCCGGCATGCGGCTTTCCTCGGCGTCACCCGGACGGAAGAGGGTTGCGGTTACATAGGCGCCTGCGCCGAATTCTGCGGTGACGGGGATCTCGATTTCCGTGCCCGTGGCCGGGACTTCGGCGATCTGGGTGGAGATCAGAGCATCCGTGCCGGAGGTGACGATGACCTCGCCGGCGAAGCGCGGCGAGATCTTCAGCTTAGCGGTGTCGCCGATCTGGTAGGAGGGCTTGTCGAGGCCAATTTCGAGGGCATCGGGCGTCTCGGTGGAGCTTGCGGTGACAAACCAGCCGGCATCGAAATCGACGCTGGTGACTGCGCCACCCTGTTCAACCTCCAGCCGGTGGCTGCCCCAGGTTACGGGTACCGAAAGTGGGGTGCCATCGGCGGCGATGTCAACCATGCCATCGGCCACAAGCTTGGTCGTGGTGATCGGCTCGTAGCGCCAGGAGGAGCCGTCGCGGTACCACTGGTAGTTCCGCTCCAGCTTGATGAGTTTCCAGCGCGCGCCCGGCAGGGCCTGACGCTGACCATCGGGCCCAAGGGCGATCAGGTTGAAGGCGGCATTGGTGTTCTCGGCAAGATCGCCTTCGAATTCCGGCTTGATGCCGATCATTGGGCCTTCCGGCGTGACCGGCAGGGTCAGCTTGCGTTCGACGGCGCGACCACCGCCTTCGCGCAGACGCAGCACCACATCGGCATTCAGGAGCCGCGTCGTGGACGGCAGGTCGGTCAGGGAGACGTCGATGGTGGCGAGACCTTCGTCATCCAGCGCGTCGAGGCCTTCGAGCGGCACTCGCATGTCCTCGATGCCTTCTTCGTCGGCGAGGCCGAAGCTGTAGCGATCAAAGTCAGGATGGCTCGTCGTCGGGCGGATGACGACTTCGCCTTCGAGCGTGAGGCCTGCTGCCGGGGCGCCGTAAAGGTAACGACCATCGGCGGACACCGTCACGGGTGCCTCAGGCGAGATCGCCTTTGCTTCGCTGGACAGTTTGAGATCGAGTCGATCCGGTACGAAGTCATCGACGAGGAAGGTCGACTGGGCGATCGCCGGCTTCTTGGGGTCGGTGTGGATGGCGACTGTCCAGGTGCCGCGCATGGCATTGGCCAGGACGGGCAGATCGACGGCATAACCACCCAGTGTCTCGCTTGATACCGCCATGCGGCGGAACTCGACACCATCCGGTCGCGAGAAGAGGAAAGTCAGCGGCAGGCCGGAAATGGCATCGGCATTGGTGTCGCGTGCTAGCGCTGCCGCATGCACGGTTTCGCCGGGGCGGTAGATGCCACGCTCGGTCCAGGCGAGGATGTCGACCGGGCCCGGTGCCGGGCGGCCGGTGACGCCACGGTCGGAGAGATCGAAGCCAGCGCGGGTCATGTCGAGGAAGACGTTGTCGTCGGCGCCGCTGCGGGCCGCAATGACGGCCGGAGCCATAGCCGCACCGCCTCGCACGAGACCGGCGTCGAAGCGGGTGCGGCCCTCGGCATCGGTCTTGGCGGTTGCGAGGATCTCGTTGTTCTTGGCGATCAGCTGCAGCTCGATATTGGCAAGGGGGGCTGCCGATGCCAGCGAGCGGGCAAAGACATGCAGGCCATCCGTGCCGGCAAAGGTCGAGAGGCCGATGTCGGAGACGACGAACCATTGCGTTGCGCGGCTGTCCCAATTCTCGATAACCCCGGTCGGGGAGACCGCGGTCATCACATAGATGCCAGGCTTGCGGGTCGACAGCGCTTCCTGCAGCGGAATGCTGGTAACGACTTCCTTGTTCTGCTCGTTGGCGATTTCGACCGAGCCCTGCCAGACGAGTTCGCCCAATTCGTCGTTCACGCGATCGGCGGTATAGCCGTCCATCTGGGTCAGGAACTGCGAGGCGGCCAGAAGCGGAGCGATGTTGCGGTCGCCGATGCGATACAGTTCGAGATTGGCGCTTTCGCTGTTGATCGAGACCAGCGGAATGCCTTGGCGGGCGGAGGACGGGAGAACGAAAGCGTCGCCGGTGAAGCGCACGGTGGCGCTGCGGTCGCGGACGTAAAGCTCGAGCTCGACCGGGGCTTCCAGATTTTCGTCCACGGATGAGGGCAGGCCAGCGCGCAGCGCGAGGCGGTAGCGGCCGCCATGCTCCAGGCCCTCGACGCAGATCTGGTTGTTCTTCGCTTCGAGCGCCTTAGGCGTCTTGCCGTCAAGGGTGACGAAGGAGGAGTAGTCGACGCCACGCTTGACCAGCGGTTCGGAGAATTCGACGCAGGCGCGCGGTGAGGCGCTGTCGGAATCGACCGTGTTGTTGACGACGCGGAAGCCCTGGCGGGAGCGCAGGTCTTCGAAGGCGGCGCGCACTTGCGCATCCGATGCGAGTTCAAGGCTTGCCTTGTAGGCGCTCAGCGCCGGGCGCCAGTTCTCGCTATTCTCAAGGGACTTTGCCAGCGTGGCGAGCGCGTCCGCGCGGGTGGAGGCCCCGCGGGTCAGCAGATAGCCGTTGATGGAGGCCATCGCCCCTTCATTGGCCATGGAATAATTGCCGGTGACCGTGTTGGCCATGCGGGCCAGCTCGAGCCAGAGTGCAGCATCATCCGCGTCGATCGCCAGCGCACCCTTCAACGACGCGAGGGCGTAATCGATATTGCCGCTTGCGAAGGCGGCGCGTCCTGTTTCGATCAGGGTGTCGCGGCCCAGTCCCTGCTGCTTCTGAGCGATGGACAGATTGGCGCGCTGGTTGCGGGCTTCCGATTTCAAATAGTCGGAAACGAAGGTCAGAGCCGGTGGAGCTCCGATGTCTTCCTCCGCCGTCTGCACGACAATGCGCCCGGCAATCGCGCCGGGGAAGCTGTTCAGCTGGTCATAGTCGGACTTGAGGAAGCACCAGTTGACCTTGGGATTGTAGGTGAAGGCGCGGCAGGAGGCATCGCCGATGCAGCTTGCCTCGCATTCGTCGATGGAGACGTTCTTTTCGGTTCTGAGGTCGAAACCGAAATAGTCTGCATCGTCAATGCGTTCGACTGTGCGGATGTCCTGGGCGACGACGGGAAGTGAGAGGGGGATGAGAGCCAGAGCGAGCGTGAAAAGTGCTGAAAAACGGTTCTTGAACATGGTCCCCTCCGAGCCTGATCATGGGCTTCGGACGTTAGTCTTCGCTCATGACGGAGGCTTGTCAATCGGCACGGGACACAAGCCGAATTCATTCCCGGAGACTGCTTATGCAGCCGGCTTGCTCTGTTCGCTGAAGGATTTGGCCTGGTCGAGGATCCAGGCGGCAAAGGTGCTTGCCGGGCCATACGCCATTTTCGACAGCGGGCGTACGAGGTAGTAGGCGCTTGCGCTTTTGACCTCATGATCCCAGGCACGGACAAGCTGTCCGCTCGCCAGTTCCGGCTCAATGAGGAAGGTCGGCACCAGCGCGATGCCAAGGCCCGCATGGCAGGCCTGGACGACGTTGGAGAACTGCTCGAAGCGCATGCCACCACCCCGGCCTTCGCTGATGCCGAGGCTGGCGAACCAATGTTCCCAGGCGCGGGGCCGCGAGGCCATGTCGAACAGCGGCTTGGCCAGGAGGTCTTCCGGCCGCTTGACCGGATTGGCGTCCAGAAAGGCCGGGCTGCAGACGGGCACCACCAGTTCATGCATCAGGAACTGGCAATCCGTGCCGGGCCAGTTCGGTTCGCCGATATGGATTGCGGCATCGAGCCCCGATCCCTCGAAATCGAACTGGCCGATGCGGGTGGCAAAATCCATGATGATGGTGGGGTTCTTCGCCAGGAAATCGGGGATGCGCGGCATCAGCCAGCGGGTGCCGAAGGTCGGCAAAATGGCGAGATGCAGATGGGTATCGTCACGCGTTGCCATGGCTTCGAGCGACAGCGTCCGGATCGTGGCGAGCGCATCACCGATGCCCTTGGCATAGGTTCTGCCGATCGCCGTCAGCTCGACGCCGCGATTGGTGCGCTCGAAAAGCTTGACGCCAAGCTGATCTTCGAGAAGGCCGATCTGGCGGCTGATGGCGCCTTGTGTCAGCGCCAGCTCGTTGGCGGCAGCCGAAAAACTGCCGAGCTTGGCAACGGAATCGAAAGCGGCGAGCGCGCTGGTGGACGGCAGGAAGCGGCGTTGATGTGTCAGCATGGGATATGAATAGACCTAATAGCAACATGAGTAAACATGCCTTGAATTGTGCTCAGACATGAGCAATCTGGTATAACGAAACAAATGGATGAGACCAATGAGCGAGATGCGACCCTTTTCCTGGAGTGATCCCTTCCTGATGTCCGAGGTTCTCAGCGAGGACGAGCGGATGATCCAGGATGCGGCAGCGGCCTTTGCCGAAGCCGAACTCGCTCCCCGCGTGGCGGACGCCTATCTCGGCGAAACCGTCGAGCCTGAGCTTTTCCGCCTGATGGGCAAGGCCGGTCTTCTCGGCGTCACGCTGCCGGAGAAGTATGGCGCCGCTGACGCTAACTATGTGTCCTATGGCCTCGTGGCACGTGAGATCGAGCGCATCGATTCCGGCTATCGCTCGATGATGAGCGTGCAGTCGTCGCTGGTCATCTATCCGATCTATGCCTACGGTTCGGAAGAACAGCGGGACAAGTATTTGCCGGGCCTCGTTTCCGGGGAACTCATCGGCTGCTTCGGCCTGACAGAGCCCGATGCCGGCTCCGATCCGGGTGGCATGAAGACGCGTGCCGAGAAGATCGAGGGTGGCTATCGCCTGCGCGGCTCCAAGATGTGGATCTCCAATGCGCCGATCGCCGATGTCTTCGTCGTCTGGGCAAAGTCGGAAGCGCATGGCGGCGAGATCCGTGGCTTCATTCTCGAAAAGGGGATGAAGGGTCTGTCGGCGCCGAAGATCGGCGGTAAGCTTTCGCTGCGCGCCTCCGTTACGGGTGAGATCGTCATGGATGGCGTCGAAGTCGGCGAAGATGCGCTGATGCCGAATGTCTCCGGTCTCAAGGGACCGTTCGGTTGCCTCAACCGCGCCCGCTACGGGATTTCCTGGGGCGTCATGGGCGCTGCCGAAGACTGCTGGCATCGCGCTCGCCAGTATGGCCTCGACCGAAAGCAGTTCGGCAAGCCGCTTGCCGGCACCCAGCTCTTCCAGAAGAAGCTCGCCGACATGCAGACGGAGATTGCGCTCGGTCTGCTCGGCTCGCTGCGCGTCGGCCGTCTGATGGACGAACACCAGTTCGCGCCGGAGATGATCTCGATCGTCAAGCGCAACAATTGCGGCAAGGCACTCGACATCGCCCGCATGGCCCGCGACATGCACGGCGGCAACGGCATCCAGATCGAATACCATGTCATGCGTCACGCGCAGAATCTGGAAACCGTGAACACCTACGAAGGCACGCATGACGTGCATGCGCTGATCCTCGGACGTGCGCAAACGGGCATCCAGGCCTTCTTCTGATCGCTCATCCGAGCCTTACCAGTCCGGCGTCCCTGACTATTTATGGGTTTGGGTGCCGGACTGTCGCATTCTTGCGTCACTGCCGAAACTCCAAGATTTCAGCTTAAACATTCATATACTTGTCCGGCCATAGAAACACGTTCAGAAGCCGGGAAGTTTGCTTTATGCTGATAAGCGGCGATTCCTGCTTGAGGAAGCAGGGGGGCGGGTGCTTGGCACCACAGCCGGTTGTGGAGGAGGCGCCATGTATGCTCTGACAGTGCTCGATCATTCCGCGCTGGAGGTGTTCCGCAACGAGTACCCCTGGTTGGAGTTTCCCGAGGCAATCTCCGAAGTCTGCATCTATTTCGATGACAATGGCAGCCCGACGCGTTTGACTGCGCTGCGAACCGCCCCTGGCGGCGAAACCGTTCCTGCCAATGTCGATGCCTTCGGGGCCGACATCATTCTCAGCCTTATCCGTTACGCGCCGCAAGGCACGGCAAAGCACGAGGAATGTCCCGAGGAGCGCAAGATCTGGGCCCTGCTGGAGGAATTGCCGGTCGCCGATGGGTCAAGGCCGGTGGAGGACGTCGAGGCCGAGCGCGTCGAAATGCTGCAGGATGCCTATGCGATGATCCATGAGATTGCCCTTGGCAAGCTGAAGGTTCTGCTGGAAAGCGCCAAGAGCCCCCGGGAGACGCAGCGTCTCACGCATGCGATCGACAGGCTGCCGGCGCGGCTCGGGGATGTCGACGACATGCATAAACCGCAGTTTCTGGAGATCGATCTCTGGCGCTTCGTGGCCGTCCTTCGCGATGAATGGGCCATGCCCGCAGATTACGAGATTGCGTCGGGCGATGAAGCGGAAGGGCCCTCTCGTGAGATGATCGAGCAGGCCGAAACCACGGCGCTCTCAGGGCCTGTCATCCAGGCGCTGTTCGACCTCTCTCCCGTTGCCTTTTCAATCTCCAGCATCGGGCAGAAGAGCTCGCGCTATGTCCGGGTCAACCAGGCCTATCTCGATCTCGTCGGCAAGAGCTGGGACGAGATCGGCGGCAGCGAAATGGTGGCCTCCGGCGTCGTTTCCGGCAGCGAGGCGAGGGCCGAGCGGCTGATGCTGCTTGATCGTGACGGTGGCTATACCGGGCAGCACGGCGAGATCCGCGACGGAGCCGGCAACATGGTCCCGGTCGTCATTTCCGCCCGGCGTATCTCTGTCGCCGGGCAGCTCTATGATTTCGAGGTCCTGCAGCGGGCTTCGGGGGCTTGACCTCCAACTTCTGACCTCTGGGCTCAGGCCCTACGGAACAGGGCCAGCGATCGCGCTTCCAGCTGGAACGGCTTGCCTTCTTCCGCGATATCACCGCGTCGCTCGGTGTCGAAGGTCGTGAGTTCCAGCTGCCAATTGTCGCCTCCGGTTTCCGGCAGGACGAACTCGATGTCCTCGGCAACCGGGTTGAACAGCAGAAGCACTTCCGGCCAGACGCCTTCTTCGCTCTCCAGATCCTGTCGCAGCAGCTTCAAGGCAAGCGGATTGCCGTCGAGCCAGTGTTCTGCCTCCTGATGGCCGCCCTCGACATGGTACCAGTCGATGATCATGCCATCGCGCCAGCTCTCACGACGCAACAGAGGCTGGGCCTTGCGCAAGGCGATCAGCCGTCGGCTGAAATCTCTCAGCTCCTCGCAGGCCGGCGGCAGGTCTTCCCAATGCAGCCAGCTGATCTCGCTGTCCTGGCAATAGCCGTTGTTGTTGCCCATCTGCGACCGGCCGAATTCGTCGCCGGCCAAGAGCATGGGGGTGCCATGCGAGAAGAACAGGGTGGCCAGGAAATTGCGCTTCTGCCGATCGCGGATCGCGTTGATCTCCGCATCGTCGGTCGGTCCTTCGTGGCCGTAATTATGGCTGCGGTTGTGGTCGTGACCGTCGTTGTTGTCCTCGCCATTCGCCTCGTTGTGCTTCTGATCGTAAGAGACGAGGTCGTTGAGGGTGAAGCCGTCATGGGCGGTGATGAAGTTCACGCTAGCCCAGGGACGACGTCCGCGAAGGTCGTAGATATCACCGGAGCCGAGCAGCCGGGCGGCGAAGTCCTGAGAGGTGTTGTCCGCATTCAGCCAGTATTCGCGGGTGGAATCGCGATACTTGTCGTTCCACTCTGCCCAGCCCGGCGGGAAGCCGCCGACCTGGTAGCCGCCGGGGCCGATGTCCCAGGGCTCGCCAATCAGCTTGACCTTTGACAGCACGGGATCCTGTGCCACGGCGTCGAAGAAGCCGCCACGCTGGTCAAAGCCCTCCGGTTCGCGGCCGAGGATGGTGCCCAGGTCGAAGCGGAAGCCGTCGACATGCATCTCTTCAGCCCAGTAGCGCAGGCTGTCCATCACCATCTGCAAGACGCGGGGATGCGAGGTGTTGACCGTGTTTCCTGTCCCGGTGTCGTTGATGTAGTAGCGGTGATTATCGGGCAGTGTGCGGTAGTAGGAAAAGTTGTCGATGCCCTTGAGGGAAAGGGTCGGGCCGAGTTCGTTGCCTTCCGCCGTGTGGTTATAGACGACGTCCAGGATGACCTCGATGCCGGCATCGTGGAAGGCCCGCACCATGTCGCGGAAGCCGTGGAGACCCTTAGGGCCGTAATAGCGGCTCGCCGGTGAAAAGAAGCCGATGGTATTGTAGCCCCAGAAGTTATGCAGCCCCTTGTCCATCAGGTGACTATCGTCGGGGAAAGCATGCACCGGCAGAAGTTCGATGGAGGTGATGCCGAGGCTCTTCACATAGTCCACGGCCGCCTTGTGCCCGAGGCCTTCGAACGTGCCGCGCAGGTTTTCGGGGATTGCCGGATGGAGCTTGGTGAAACCCTTCACATGCGTTTCGTAGACGATGGTCTCCGCCCAGGGGATCATCTTGAACCCGTTCGTCTCGCGGCTTTCCGCCGGATCGATGACGCGGCATTTGGGGGAGCAGTCCGCACTGTCGAGCGCGTTGAAGGAGAGATCCTTTTCCTCGGCGTCGAAGTCATAGCCGAAATGGGCCTTCGACCATGCGAAATCACCGACGATCTCACGCGCATAGGGATCGAGCAGCAGCTTGTTCGGATTGAAGCGGTGACCGTTTTCCGGCTCGTATGGGCCGTGGACGCGGTAGCCGTAGAGCTGACCCGGCTTCACGCCCGGCAGATAGCCATGCCAGACTTCGTTCGTGTATTCGGGCAATTCGACCCGTGCGATCTCGACGCTCCCGCCCTCGTCGAAGAGGCAAAGCTCGACGCGTTCGGCATGGGCGGAAAACAGTGCGAAATTCGTTCCCTCCCCATCAAAGCACGCGCCCAGTTTGTGCCACTCGCCCGGCGTGACATGAAAATGCGTGCTCTTGGCGTCCATCTGATCCTCTGATGTCTGGAGTTGCGCAGCTTAATCCGCAAGGCCCGGTCTTTGTTCCGCGCCGTGAGCGGCCAGGAACTTTCGTTTCTTTCGCCGGTTTGCTTGCGACACGACAGGCCCTGAACCACCAGAGGAGATGGCAATGCCAGCGAAGTCGAAAGCACAGCAAAAGGCAGCCGGTGCGGCCCTTGCGGCCAAGCGAGGGGACGCGAAGGTCTCCGATCTGAAAGGCGCGTCCCGCAGCATGGAAAAGAGCATGAGCGAGAAGGAACTCGAAGATCTTGCTTCCACGAAGCGCAAGGGCAAACCCGAGCATGCGGACGATCGTTCATGAACGGGGCTGAGTTCGAGAGGGATACCGCACTCGTCACGGGTGCCGGGTCCGGAATTGGCAAAGGTGCTGCGCTGAGGCTCGCAAAAGGCGGCGCCTTCGTAGGCCTTCTGGGTCGCACGGAAGACGAGCTTGAGGAAACGCTTGCCGAGATCCGGGCCGGCGGCGGCGACGGCATGGTACTGGTCGCCGATGTCAGTCAGGCAGATCAGATGGCGGAGGCGGTCGGACGACTGATCGACGCACGAAAAGGTCTGCAGATCGTGGTTGCGAATGCCGGGATCAACGGGACATGGGCGCCGATCGACGACCTGAAGCCCGAGGAATTCGACAAGACGATCGCCATCAATCTGCGGGGCACCTATCTGACCCTGCACCATACGGTGCCTTTCCTGAAGAAGACCGGCGGGTCAATCATCGTCATGTCCTCGATCAACGGGACACGGACCTTCACCACGCCCGGTGCCACCGCTTATTCGGCGACCAAGGCGGCACAGCTTGCCATGGTGCAGCAGCTGGCGCTCGAACTGGGGCGCCACGGCATCCGCATCAATGCGATATGTCCCGGCGCCATCGAGACTGAGATTGATGACAACACAAATGTTCGCAAAAAGCGTCAGACGGAGGTGCCGGTCGAGTTTCCCGAAGGGGACATTCCGCTCACTGGCGGCGAATCCGGCACAATTGAGGATATCGCCGATGTCGTGGCCTTCCTTGCTTCCGATGCCTCAAGGCATGTGACCGGAACCCCGATCTGGGTTGACGGCGGCCAAAGCCTGCTTCGATAGCGACTATTCGTTCTCGTCAGGTTTTTCTGGCAGCTTGTTCTCAATTATCCGCAGGAGCCAGAGAACAGACAGGGCAAAGCCTGTGGCAATGAGGCCGATTTGCCAGAAGCCGAGGCCGCAGGACAAGCCAATGGCTCCGGCGAACCACAAGCCGGCGCCGGTCGTCAGGCCATGAACTTCGCCTCTCGCATAGACGATCATGCCTGCCGCCAGAAAGGCGACGCCTGCTGTCACCGCTTCGATCAGGCGGATCGGGTCGAGCCTCACTTCGGTCTCGTTGAAGGCATTGTGATGCGCGATTTCGATTGTGAGGATGGCGACGATCGCCGATGAAAGACAAACGAGGATATGCGTCCTCAAGCCCGCAGCATGGCTCTTCCACTCTCGTTCAACCCCTATCGCGGCCCCGCAGGCCATGGCGATCAGCAGTCGAACGATAATGGCAGACAGCTCCAGAAAAGTCGCCGAGCCAAAGCTGTTCAATTCGGCGGGCATGTGGTCACCGTAAAGCCGATGCGGCTTTGTTAGTGCTTTTGTTCACCGATGGTCGAGGTATAGGTCGCCGAGACAGGGTCGCTGGCAGGATAGGTGTCCTCCAGTCCCTCCTGCAGGGCAGAGCCGTTGCGCTCGTCGACCTTGCGCTCCTGCTGCTCCTGACGAAGGCTTTCAACGGCAGCGCTCGGCTCCTTGTCGGCAGTCTCGTCATCGTCAGCCTGATCGGAAAGACCAAAGCGGCTCGCCTGGAGCAGCAGGACCTGCGCCTTCTGGACCGCGTTGTCCCGCGTCAGGCCGCCGTTTTCCGTCTCGGCCATGTGAACCGAAACCTTTTCTCCGCCGTCGCCGAGAAACTCGACGATGAAGGCCGTGTGAGGCTGCGGGCTTTCAATGATTTCCGTTCCAATGATCTGCATGTGTGATCTCCGTTGTTCTGCGGAGTGAAAACGCAGGGCTTTGCATGGATGTTCCAAGGCGGGCTCGGGTTCCATCCATGCAGCGCAACTTCGGAACGAAATTAAGCGTTAAGTCTATGTTTACCATATCGTTTAGCAATTTAAGAAAAACTGAACAAAGCGCGGTTGAAGACGTTGTGGTGGCAAAAGGAGAACGAAGATGAGACCAGGACAGGCTTTAGCGATCGACACGATCCTCATCGTCGAGGACGACGTCTTCATTTCCATGGACGCTGCGGACGCCGTCGCACGCGCTGGTGTCAATGTCATCACGACCGAGAGTGTGCGCGATGCCCTGGAGATCCTCGATACCGAACATATCTCCGGCGCGATCCTCGATTTTCAGGTGCGGGACGGCGCGGTGACACCGATCGTTCAGCGCTTGAGGCGCAACGGGATCCCGTTCCGCATCGTTTCGGGCTCGGCCATCAAGGAAATCGAAGAAAACGGCATTCCTCAGGAACTCTGTGCGCCCAAACCCGCTGATTACCGGCAGGTGCTGGTCTCGCTGATGAAAGACGTCCCCTCGTCAGGATCCCATAGCCGTCACTGAAGGCGGCAGGCTAAGTGCGCTTTGCCATCAGGCGTTCGAGGGTGCGCTCCACGACATCCACCATGACCATGGTCTGGTGGTCGACCTCGATGTTGAGGGCGTCGCCCACCTTGTAGCGCGGAAAGGTCGTCTGGCGCAGCGTCTCGGGAATAAGGTTGATGGTGAAGGTGTCACCTTCGGCCTCCGCGACTGTCAGGCTCGCGCCGTTCACCGCCAGATAGCCGCGCTTGAACACGTATTTCGCCCACTCTTCCGGTACGCGGAAGCGAATGAATGCTCCAGGCATTTCCATCTTCGCGGCGACGAGTTCGGCCGTGCTCGCGATATGGCCGGCGATGTTGTGGCCACCATTCTCATCCGTTGGCTTGGCCGAGCGCTCAATGTTGACGCCCTGACCTGCCTGAAGATCTCCGAGATTGGTCCGTTCCAGCGTCGCGTCCATGGCATCGAAGGTCACCGTGTTACCGTTAATCGTCGTGACGGAGAGGCACACGCCTTCTACGGAAACGCTGGCCCCGATCTGAAGGTCAGCCATCAGCCGTTCCGGCAGTTCGATGAAGAAGGTGGTGTAGCCGTCGTGGCGCACAACAGATTTGACAGGGGCGACGGTCTGGACGATGCCGGTATACATGGCTGCTGGTTTTCCTTCGAGATATGCGCAGCGAAGGTAATGTCTCAATCGCCAAAGACAATCCCCGTTGAGCCGACCGCAGTGTTCACCCGGAGCGCTCCCTGTGGAACGTCAGTTGTCCATCGGGGTTGAGGGGCTGCGCCTTTTGACCGGCTTGCGGCTACCGCCCCTGGCGTCCTAGATCTGTCGCATCCGTATTGCAGTATCCTATTTCTTCCTCAGTCGTGGCCAGATTCATGCCCAAAATCCTTTGCCTTGCCCTCAACCCTGCAATTGACATCTCCAGCGATGCAGAGGTGGTGCGACACACGCACAAGACACGCACCCACAATCAGCAGCAGTTTCCGGGCGGCGGCGGGATCAATGTGGCCCGGGTCATCGTCACGCTCGGCGGGACCTGTGAGCTGATGTTCCTGTCGGGAGGGGCAACCGGCGAATTGCTGGAAGCCATGCTGAAGCCTCTGCCAATCGTGGAGCGGGCGTTCAAGATCCACGATCCTGTCCGGGTCGCTTTTGCGGTCCACGAAACCTCCACCAATCTCGAATACCGTTTCGTGCCAGAAGGGCCTCTGGTGAGCGAGGCGGAACTCGTTCCCGTTTTCGAGGCGATCGAGGCGAGCGATGCAGATTACGTGGTCGCCAGCGGGAGCCTACCCCGAGGCGCACCCGATGATACCTATGTCCGCCTGGCGGAGATCGTTGCAAAAGCAGGTGCGCGCTTCGTGCTCGACACATCCGGCGCTCCGCTCGCAGAGGCCTTGTCCAAATCCAAGATGTTCCTGGTCAAGCCGAGCCTGGGCGAGTTCGAGGCGTTTCTCGGACGCAAGTTGAGCCATGACGAAGTCGGTGCGGCGGCGCAAGCCTATGCCCGGAGCGGGGCCGCCCAGTATATCGCAGTCACCCTCGGCGGCGATGGGGCCGTTCTTGCCTCGGCCAACCAGATTATTCGTCTGCCTGCCATTGAGGTGCCGGTCAATTCGGCGACCGGTGCAGGCGACAGTTTCGTGGCTGGAATGGTCTGGTCGCTTGCGCAAGGAAACACGATCGAAGACGCTTTTCTCTTCGGTCAGGCCGCGGGCGCGGCCACCGTCATGACGGCCGGTACAGAACTTTGCCGTAGGCAGGACGTCAGCGATCTCTTCGAGCGGGCGCGTGCCGCGGTTTAAGCTCTGGCTGATGGTCACGGTTGCGGGAAAGCCGCGCGTCGGTTTTTTATTACTTGTCACAGATAATCAAGTTTATTATGGGGAAGGCAGCGTAAGGGCGTGCTCGTTGCGCCCGTTTTTCATTATCATCTTACAAGGAGCTCCCAATGTCGCTCATCCATTCGGGACCCTCGCTCAAGCGTTTTGTGCTTCTGCTTTCTCTCGTTGCGGCAGCATCCACCGCAACGGCTCAACAGACCGCTCCCGCAGGAACAGAGCCTCGTGTGGTTCTGCCGGAGGCTGCGCCTTCCCAGTCGGCCGCGCCCGTTCAGGCGCCCGCTGCCGCGACCCAGCCCGAGAGTTCAACCGGCGAGGCCGCCGCACCTGCAGTGCCGCCGGTCGCTCCCGCAGAGCCCTCTCAGCCGGCTGCGGCCACTCCGACCTCGGAGGCCGCTTCAGCCGCAGCTCAACCGTCTTCGTCCGATGCAGCGCCCGTCGAGGCGTCTGATGCGGATGCCGCGCCGGCCGAGCCCGCCGCAGCGCCGGTTGTTGACGAACCGGCCGCTCCGGCAGCTCAGGACGTGTCTGCGGCAGAGACCGCGATCATGCCGCATGATCTGTCACCAGAAGGCATGTTCATGGCCGCTGACTGGGTCGTGAAGTCGGTCATGATCTTGCTCGCGCTGGCCTCCGTGCTCACCTGGACCGTGTGGCTCGCCAAGTCGCTGCAGCTCTTCGGCGCCCGTGCCCGGGCAAAGCGCGGGCTGAAGGCCGTGGGTCAGGCCCGGCAGCTGAGCGATGCGCTGCAGGCACTCGAAAAGCGTGGTGGCGTGGTGGCGACCATGGTGCGCGCCGCGCAGCATGAAATGAGCCTTTCGGATGCCGCGATCGATCAGGTCGGCGGCGATGGCGTGAAGGAGCGTGTGGCCTCGGCCCTGTCGCGCATCGATGCGCGCGCGGGCCGGCAGATGTCGAACGGAACAGGTCTTCTGGCGAGCATCGGCTCGACGGCACCCTTCGTCGGCCTGTTCGGCACCGTCTGGGGCATCATGAACTCCTTCATCGGCATTGCCGAGACGCAGACGACCAATCTTGCCGTTGTGGCACCCGGGATCGCCGAGGCGCTTCTTGCGACCGCCATCGGTCTCGTTGCCGCCATTCCCGCCGTCATCATCTACAACGTCTTCGCCCGTTCCGTGACGGGCTACCGCCAGCTGCTTGCCGATGCCGGTGCCGGCATCGAGCGTCTGGTGAGCCGCGATCTCGATTTCCGCAAGAGTGCGCGGATTGCCCAGGCGGCCAAGGCCATGGCAATGGCGGCGGAGTGATCTGATGGCCGGCGGTATCAGAGAAAACAATTCGGGCGACGATCTGGCCGAGAACCACGAGATCAACGTGACGCCGTTCATCGACGTCATGCTGGTGCTGCTCATCATCTTCATGGTTGCAGCGCCGCTCTCGACGGTCGACGTGAATGTCGATCTTCCGGCCTCCACTGCAAAGCCTGCACAGCGGCCGGATGAGCCGGTCTATGTGACGCTGAAGGAAGACATGAGCCTTTCGCTCGGCAACGACACTGTTGCCCGTGATGTGCTCGGCCCGTCGCTTGATCGGATGACGGAAGGCAACAAGGACGCACGCATCTTCCTGCGGGCCGATAAGACGGTCGACTACGGACAGTTCATGGAGGTCATGAACCTCCTTCGGGACGCGGGTTATCTGAAGATCGCACTCGTCGGGCTGGAGACCGTGCCGGCGGCACCGGCACCGGCAGACGCGGCCGCAGCGCCGGCGGCTGGCGTGGAGACCGCGCCATGATCGAGCCTCGCTCCACGAAGCGTGTCGTCGGCGAGGGGCTGTTGTGGACAACAGCCGGCCTCCTGATCGCGACCGCGCATGCGGGAGCGGTGGCAGTTCTCCTGCGCGAACCGGACATGGTCGTTGCCGATAGCGGTCCGCCGCCTGCGATCATGATCGAACTGGCGCCCGAACCAGAAGCCGTCAACACGGAAGAGAACGAAATTTCCACGGAGCAGGTGGACGCCGAAGAGGTGAAGACCGCCACCAGCGAGCCCTTGCCCGAGCCAATCCCGGAACCGGTAGAGCAGCCTCTGCCCGAACCGCCTCCGCCAGAGCCCGAGCCCGAACCGGAAGTGGCCGAAGCACTGCCGGAGCCGCCTCCGGTGGTCGAGCCTGAACCACTGCCGGAGCCCGAACCGGAAATCGATCCGATCGAGCAGATGGTCATGGCGGAGCTCGAAAATGTCGAGGTTCCGATCCCGATGATGCGGCCGCCTCCGCCCAAGCGGGAGGTGGAGAAGAAAGAACCCGCGCCGAAGAAAGTCGCCAAGAAACAGGTTCAGCCGCCGGCGTCCCAGGCAGCGCGCACTGCAAAAGCCGAGGTGGCCCAGTCGAACCGCAATGCTGCTGCGGCGACGGCGAATGGCGCCGGTCGCAGCGTCTCGCCGGCCAGGTGGCAGTCGCGGCTGATGTCGCATCTGGAGCGCCGTAAACGCTATCCGAGTGCATCACGTAGCAATCGCGAGGAGGGGACCGTCTATGTCCGGTTCCGGATCGACGATTCCGGCAATGTGCTGTCGGTCTCTCTGTCCAGGTCGTCCGGTTATCCGACCCTCGACAGCGCGGTGCTCGATATGGTCCGCGCCGCGTCCCCGGTTCCGGCCCCGCCGGCCGGCGTGAACAAGACCATTACCGCTCCGGTGCGCTTCAACCTTCGTTAAGTCGCAAGCGCCGAAAAAGATGAAGGCCGGCGAGGTGATCGCCGGCCTTTTGTTCATTCACTCGATGTCGAACTTGACACCCTGGGCGAGTGGCAGGGTCCTGCCGTAGTTCACGGTGTTGGTCTGGCGGCGCATATAGGCCTTCCAGCTGTCGGAGCCGGATTCACGGCCGCCGCCGGTTTCCTTCTCGCCACCGAAGGCGCCGCCGATTTCGGCGCCCGATGGGCCGATATTGACGTTGGCGATGCCGCAATCCGAGCCACGGTCGGAGACGAAGCCTTCCGCCTCGCGGATGTCATTGGTGAAGATCGACGAGGAGAGGCCCTGCGGGACGTCGTTGTTCAGTGCCAGAGCGTCGTCGAAGTTGGCATACTTGATGACGTAGAGGATCGGCGCGAAGGTTTCCTCGACGACCGGGCCGCACTGTTCCGGCATCTCGACGAGAGCCGGACGGACGTAATAGGCCTCAGCGGACTCATCGGCGCGGACGCGATCGCCGCCATGCACCTTGCCGCCATTGGCCTTGGCGGCTTCGAGCGCGCGCTGCATGCGATCGAAGGAGCCTTTGTCGATTAGCGGACCGATCAGGTTGCCTGCTTCCAGCGGGTTGCCGATGGTGACGGAGCCGTAAGCCTTGATCAGGCGCGGGACGAGCGTGTCGTAGACGCTTTCATGCACGAAGAGGCGACGCAGTGTGGTGCAGCGCTGGCCGGCGGTGCCCATGGCAGCGAAGGCGACGCCACGCAGGGTCAGGTCAAGATCGGCGGTCGGGCCGACGATGGCGGCATTGTTGCCGCCAAGCTCGAGGATCGAGCGGCCGAAGCGGGCCGCGACGCGCGGGCCGACGGCACGGCCCATGGCGGTCGAGCCTGTTGCCGAGATCAGCGGGACCTTCGGATGGTCGACGAGGATTTCGCCGATGTCGCGTCCGCCGATCAGCAGCGTCGAGAGATTGGCAGGCGCCTTGCCGCCTTGCGCGTTGTAGCGCCTCACGGCCTTTTCGAAGATCGCCTGGGTGGCGATGGCGGTGAGCGGGGTCTTTTCCGAGGGTTTCCAGATCGTCGAATTGCCGCAGACAAGTGCGAGAGCCGCATTCCAGGACCAGACGGCGACGGGGAAGTTGAAGGCCGAGATGATGCCGGTGACGCCGAGCGGATGCCAGGTTTCCATCATGCGGTGTTCGGCGCGTTCGGTCGCGATCGTCAGACCGTAGAGCTGGCGCGACAGGCCGACGGCGAAATCGCAGATGTCGATCATTTCCTGGACTTCGCCCAGACCTTCCGAGGTGATCTTGCCGACTTCGATGGAGACGAGGCGGCCGAGCTCGGTCTTGGCCGCGCGCAGCTCTTCGCCGAGCAGGCGGATCAGTTCGCCGCGCTGCGGGGCGGGCACGAGGCGCCATTCGAGGAAGGCCTTGTGGGCTGCATCGATCGCCTTGCGGGTGTCGTCTGCGGAGATCTCTGCGACCGCTGCGATGGTTTCGCCATTGATCGGCGAGCGAACCGAAAGCGTGCCGCCGGTCAGAGCCTTGGCATCCACGCCGAAGCTTGCCATCAGCGAGGCCGTTTCGGCGGAAAATTTGAGAGTGGCGAGGGTCATGATGGTCCTTCCCGTCAGGTCTACCTGGTTCTTGTTCGTTTAAAATCGTGCGCCGGCCAGATGCGCCACCTGGGCGCCCGCCTCGTACCATGCTTCCTTCAAAGTGCGGAAGGCCGGTGTTTGTGGATCGGTGAGCGGCAGGGGCAGCTCATCCTCGGAGATCTGGCCAAGGATATGGCGTGCAATCGTCTTGCCGAAGACCGTACCCGGCGAGATGCCGCGACCGTTGTAGCCGGAGAAGCCAATGACGCCGGGCGCAAACTTGTGGAAGCGCGGAAGTGCATTGGTCGTCATGCCGATCTGGCCATACCATTCGCTTTCGAAGGCGATACCACCGATCTGCGGGAAGATCGCCTTCAAGGCACGCTGCGCCCAGGCGCGGTGGATGGTGAGCCCTGTGCCGCGCAGGGCGCCGACGCTGCCAAACACCATCCGGCCAGCCTTGTCCATGCGGAAGGAGGACAACACTTCTTTCGTATCCCAACAGCCCTGGCGTTCCGTCAGGATCGACTTACGCAAGTTGTCGCTTAGGGGGACGGTGGCGAAGTTGAAATAGGGCAGGTGCACCTGTTCTTCGCGCACGGCAGCGAAGGGGCCATTGCTATAAGCGTCGGTTGCCACGACGATCCACTGCGCATCGACGCTGCCTTCGGAGGTCCTGACCTGCCAGCCGTCTGCCATCCTGGTATAGCTTTCGACCGGGCTTGCCGTGTGCAGTGTCGCGCCTGCCTTGATCGCGGCATGGGCAAGGCCGCGTGCATAGGCGAGGGGCTGCAAGGTGCCGGCGCGGCGATCTAGCAGCGAACCCTGATAGGCTCGGGTGCCAATCTTGTGTTCGGTTTCCGCTTCGTCGAGCAATTCCACCGGCGCGCCGCGACGTTGCCACTGTTCGGCACGGGCCTCGATTTCCTTCCGGCCTGTTGAGCCCACGGCGCAGTGCAGCGTGCCCTGGCGTTCGAGCTCGCATTCGATGCCGTGCCGGTCGATCAGCTCCATGACCACGTGCGGTCCGTTGCCGAGCAGGTCGAGCAGTCGCTCGCCATAGATGGGTCCGAGCTCGCCTGGGAGGTCATCCGGCATGACCCACATGCCGGCATTGATCAGGCCGACGTTCCGGCCGGCGCCGCCGAAGCCGATCTCTTTGGCTTCGAGAAGGATAACACTGGTACCCGCTTCGGCCAGATGCAGCGCGGCGGAAAGACCCGTATAGCCTCCACCGACTATGACGACGTCGGCTTTTGCTGCGCCTTTGAGCGGGGTCGTCTGCGGGGCGGCAGGGGCCGTCTTTTCCCATAGACCGTGGGAGCGAGGATCGTTGAGCATGGCGTGGCCCCGGATGCATGGTGCGGGGCCAGGAATTCGGGCGGGTCTGTCCCCCGATGTCATTCCTCCCCGTACAGTCTTGTGATTTCTAGAAGAGCGTTCTACGCCATTCCATCGATAAATTCTCAAGAGATCATTCCGAAAAGGCATGACCATGCTACCGGCGCGCCGCTTCCTCCCGTCGCTCTCTCTGCTCACCGCCTTCGAGGCTGCCGCACGGACCGGGAGCATCACCGCCGCTGCCCGCGAGCTCGATCTCACGCAGAGTGCAGTCAGCCGGCAGATCAAGGCCCTGGAGAGCCAGCTCGGTGTCGAACTCTTTCTCAGGGAGCGACAGACGATCCGGCTGACTGTCGCCGGCGACAGCTATGCCCGTGAGATTCGCGAGGCCCTGCGACGGATCTCCAGCGCTTCGCTCAACCTTCGCGCCAATCCCCATGGGGGCACGCTCAACCTTGCCATCCTGCCCACCTTCGGCGCGCGGTGGCTCGCGCCGCGTCTCGGTCAGTTCCTCGCTGCCAATCCCGGGATAACGATCAATCTGGTGACCCGTCTGTCACCCTTCGATTTTCGTCTGGATTCCATCGATGCCGCTATACATTTCGGGGACGCGGTCTGGCCTGGCGCGGAACTGACCCTGTTGATGCAGGAACAGACGGTGCCGGCCTGCAGCCCCGAATTCAGGCAGACGCATGGGATCAAGCATCCAGCCGATCTCATCAAAGTGCCGCTTCTGCACCTGACGACAAGGCCCGACGCCTGGGAGCGTTGGTTCACCGAAACCGGCGTTGCATTCGACAGCCTGCACGGCATGCTCTTCGACCAGTTCGCGACAGCGTCGCAAGCGGCGATCGGTGGATTGGGGGTGGCGTTGTTGCCGACATTCCTGATCCAGGACGAGCTGAACCGTGGTGAACTTGTGCCCGCCGTCGACCGACGGATGCAAAGCGCGCAGCGCTACTATCTCGCCTTCCCGCGAGAGCGGGCAGCCTATCCGCCACTCGTTGCCTTCCGGGACTGGATCGTCAAAGAGTTATCCAAAGCCTGATATCATCAGGCGGCGTTTGCCGCCGCGGCCATCCAGACTGCGAAGAGGAGATGCGTCAGGTGATGAAGGGTCTGGTCGACCCCGAAGAGCCACCAGTAGGCTGCCTGATCGACCTTGAAGTGATGGCGCTGCTGGATCAGCGTCTTGCAACGATCGATCGCCCCATGGACGACGAAATCGACCAAAGCCAGCCAGATGAGCGAGGGGGCCATCAGGGATGCGATCAGCAGGGTCCCTGCCGCGTGCACGCCGACATGGGCGAGGAGCGGTTTTGCCCAGGCGTGAGGGCGCTCCTTGCCTTGTGCCATCCAGCTGGTCTGGAGAAGGAAATCGGCAAGCAGATGCTTCACGATGAACAGAGCGACGGCCCAGATCAGCAAATGACTGGAGATTTGCTCCGGTATTGTCGGCATGGATATTCCTTCGGCTACCTTCTGTGTCCGAAGATAGACCACTCTTCAAAACGCTGTGAAGCTGCCATTTAGTTTACCCAGATTTGGGCTTTGCGCTTTCTTTACGCAAAATGCGTTTTTGGGAGGTGCCCGTTAGGCTCGTGGTCATTCTTGTGCCGTCAGTCACCAACCGTCCGAAAGCACCTTTTCCAGCATGTCGACGAAGAAATCGGCGCTTTCTCGGGCAAGGCAAAGCGGCGGCTTTATTTTCAAAACATTAAGATGGTCGCCCGTCGGTTGCATGATGACGCCAAGATCGAGCAGCCGGTCGCAGATCGCAGCCGTTTCCTCCGTCGCCGGCTCCAGCGTTTCCCGGTCACGGACGAATTCCAGACCGAGATAGAGGCCCATGCCGTGGACGGCGCCGACGATCGGGAAGCGCTGGCCGAGCGCTTCGAGGCGAGCTTTCAGGTGGTCGCCGACCTCGCGGGCGTTTTGTTGCAGGTTCTCGTCGCGCATAATGTCCAGCACCGTCATGCCGACGACGCAGCTGACAGGGCTGCCACCGGAAGAGGAGAAAAAGTAGCCTTCCTTTTCCAGACTGTCGGCGATCTCCCGTCGCGTGATCACAGCACCGAGTGGCTGTCCGTTGCCCATGCCCTTGGCGACGGTGATGATATCAGGCACGACGCCCTGCTGCTCGAACCCCCAGAAGTGATGGCCAAGCCGGCCATAGCCGACCTGAACCTCGTCGGCGATGCAAAGGCCGCCATGCTGTCGCACCAGTTCATAGACCTGGTTCAGGTAGCCAGGTGGCAGCGGTATTCCGCCGGCATTGCCGTAGACGCTCTCGGCGATGAACCCACCCAGATGGCCGCCCTGTTTCTCTATCTCGGCGATTTTCTCCGCCACCGCCTCAACATAGGCGGCCGTTGAGCCCTCGCCACGATGTTTGCCGCGATAGGAGTTGGGAGAAAGCACCGGATGGACCCAATCCGGCCGGGTTTCCAGAGCGCGCGGGTTATCCGCGATGGAGGTGGAGACGGCGTCGCTCGCCACTGTCCAGCCGTGATAGGCTTCGAGCAGGCTCAGAATATTGCGGTGGCCGCTATGAGCCCAGGCGAGGCGGAGTGCGAGATCCACGGCCTCGGAACCGGAGTTTACGAGAAAGACCGTGTCGAGGCCGTCCGGCGCAAGCGAGGCGAGCCGCTCGGAAAACTCGGCGACAGCGGCGTAATGGAAGCGCGAATTGGTGTTGAGCGTGGCCCACTGCCGGCCAACGGCGTCCGCGAGCCGCGGATGGCCGTGGCCGAGGATCGTGACATTGTTGACCATGTCGAGATAGGCGCGGCCATTGACGTCGAAGAGATGTTCCTTCCAGCCGCGTTCGATCTGCGGAGGCTCGCGGTAGTAGTTCTTCTGTGGCTTGGCGAAGTTCTTGCGGCGTCTCTCGAGCAGCTCCTGGCTCACCGGCGCGGGGGCATCGACACCCACGCCCAGCAGGCGGGAGGGCGAGGGGCAGATGCGGCTCCAGATGGCACTTTGCTGTGGTTTGGCAAAGAGCGGCGGAACGAGGTCCGGATCCCGGCACAGCTGGATGCGCAGACCGCCCACGCCACCGGCCGCGCCAGCAACCGCCCCGATCGGGTCGCCGGCCTTCACGCTTGCGCCGTCTTCGAGGCTGCAATCGATGCCATCGAGATGCAGCGAAACCTCGGGCGAGGAAAGGATCAGGTGATGCCCGTCCAGCACGATCGTCGCGTCGAGTGGGGCGAAAGCCTCGGTGCCACCGGGCAAGCAGACGTCGATATGCAGCGCAAAGGTTGCCGGTGGCGTCGCCGACAGAGGCTTGGTGTAGGACAGACGGTATTCGCCGTATCGTGTAGAGGCGACACCGGTCTCCATCGCGGCGCGCGCCAGCAGCTTCCAGTCGATCTCCTGATCAGCCCAGCTATCACGCGGAAGGTCGGGGCTTGTCACCGTGAGATCGGTCAGCCGGACATCGGCCGGCTGCAGCGCGGGGAGAAGCGGGTGAGCGATCGTGACCTCGGACTCGTCGGGAAGCGCGCCCGCCGCCTCCAGGATCGCCGCCTCCATCAACGGGTACGGTGCCGAGGTCGCGACTTCGAAGATGGTGCGCTCGTGTTTGATATTGCCGAGGACATAGTCGTTATCGGGATCGATCGACAGCTGTTGCTCGCTGCTGGCCACCAGAACGCCCGCCCGCGCCACGATGAGTGGCCATAGAGCCTTGAGCTCGGCTTCATTCAGCGGGTAGCGGGCATGGAATGCCTTGATCGCCGGCAGGATAAAGAAGGGATCGCCGTCGGCGTGATGGAGCAGGGCGGCGCAGGTGACGGCAAGGTCGGCCACCAACCAGCCGTAAAGCACGTCACCGAAGTCGATCACGCCATCCGGTGTCAGACGGCCGCTCGCGTCCGGTGTCGCAACGACATTGTCGTCGGTGATGTCGTGGTGGATCGGCTGGATGCGGAGTTCGGAAGCGAGCGGCTGCAGGCGCTTCACCGCCATGATCATGGCCTTGGCGATCCTGTCCCGCTGTTTCTGGTCGGTCACCGATTTCAGAAGATGGAGCGCGACGGGGCCGGCGCGGCGCAGATCCCATTGCAGTTCGCGATCCAGACCCTCATGGCGAAACTCCTTCAGCCCGCTGGCGACACGCGCGACCACGTCGCCGAAGGCTGCCACGACCTCTGGTGAGAGGTATTTCTGCCGGGTCAGGGGCTGGCCATCGAGAAAAGACAGGAGCCTGACCCAGTAGTATTCGCCGTTGATCTCGATCTGCGGAATGAACTCGCCCGTGAGAGCGGCAACCGGTTCCGGGATCCGCAGCCCGATGTCGAGTGCCCGCAGATGGTCCATCGCCCGATTCTGCGCATCCAGTTCATGCTGGGGATATTCCGCCCGCGTGACCTTCAGAACGAGGCGCTCGTCGCCTGTGTCGATGAGGAAGTTGCGATCCTGCTGGCTGCCGAGTTCCTGGATCTCGCCACTGAAGCCATAGAAGTCATTGAAGATGATCCGGGCATCGGCCAGCGAAACGTTCGGACGCGGCAGTTCAGTGCGCTGGAGCAGAGCCGAGTCGGCCATACGTTTCCTCCCTGGGGAATCATGACGGGAGATTAGCAGAGCGTGGTTTTGCGTCTATCCCGGAGAAATCGGGCCTGAAACGAGAAAGGGCGCCGCGGCGGCGCCCTTTGCCCTGATTAACCCATGCGTTCCGAGGCGTAGGAGCCCGGGCTTGCCGGGAAGACGACAGTCCGGTTGCCATTGATGAAGGTCCGGTGGTGAATATGCGCGTGGATCGCGCGCGCCAGCACCTGGCTTTCGACATCGCGCCCGATCGAGACATAGTCTTCTGCCGACTGCGCATGCGTGATGCGGGCGACATCCTGTTCGATGATCGGACCTTCATCGAGGTCGGCGGTCACGTAATGGGCGGTCGCGCCGATCAGCTTCACGCCACGCTCGAAGGCCTGCTTGTACGGGTTGGCACCCTTGAAGCTCGGCAGGAAGGAGTGGTGGATATTGATGATCTTGCCCGACATCTTACGGCACATGTCGTCGGAGAGAACCTGCATGTAGCGGGCGAGAACGATGAGCTCGGTGCCGGTCTGCTCGACCAGATCCATGATCCGAGCTTCGGCTTCCGGCTTGTTCTCCTTGGTCACCTTGATGTGGTGGAAGGGGATGTCGTGGTTCACGACGACCTTCTGATAGTCGAAGTGGTTGGAGACGACGCCGACGATGTCGATCGGGAGCGCACCGATCTTCCAGCGATAGAGCAGGTCGTTCAGGCAGTGGCCGAAACGCGACACCATCAGCAGCACCTTCATGCGCTGGGCGGCGTCGTAGAGGTTCCAGTTCATGCCGAACTTCTCGGCGACGGCCACGAAGCCCTTTTCGAGTTTGGCTTGCGCCGCACCTTCCTCCGAGATGAAGGAGACGCGCATGAAGAACTGTCCGGTATGCAGATCGTCGAACTGGGAACTATCGACGATGTTGCAGCCCTGCTCGGCCAGATAACCCGAGATCGCCGCTACAATGCCGCGAGTGGACTGGCAGGATACGGTCAATACATAGCTCGTCATCGGTTCTCTCATCTCCTCGGCATGGCAGGGCGCCGTGTCTCTATCGCATGTCCGTCACGATCGGAAGCGTGCAACATCGCTGATTGTTATCGTCCTCCAAAGGTGGGCTTTGTTCGCCGCCGCGAGCTCCCTGCCTTTGCGATGGCCAGAGATTAGGGCAGGAAAAGCAAAACCTCGTTCCCATTGCGCCTTTCAAAGACGCATCTTCGCCGTCGTCGTGATCACGATGCATAAAACCGCTATCCATCCCTGAACTGGCCCATTGACCTTTGCAGAGCCGGCAATAACCTGCGCCAACCCCAGGCCTCGTTACGAGATGCAGATGAAATCCTCCATGACGCGCACCGCCCGCAAAGGCATGATCCTTCCTCTCGTTCGTGCGTGCGGCCTTGCTTTGGCGCTGTTGGCAACGACGTCGCAGACCGTGCTCGCGTCCGGGACCTGTCTGCGGGGCATCAATCTCGCGGGTGCGGAGTTCGGCGAGGAGGGTGGTGTCTTCGGGACCGCCTATATCTATCCCTCCGACGAGACCATCCGCTATTTCGCCGACAAGGGCATCAATTCTGTTCGCTTGCCCTTCTCCTGGTCGCGCCTGCAGACCTCTCTCAACGCGGACTTCGATGCGGATGAATTCGAGCGGCTGAAAGATACGGTGCGTCGACTGCGGGAGGCGGGGCAGATCGTCGTCCTCGATCCTCACAACTATGCCCGCTACCGCGGCGAGTTGATCGGCTCGGAAGCCGTGCCTTACGAAGCCTTCGCCGATTTCTGGACCAAGCTCAGCCTCGCATTCGGCAATCAGGACGGGATCGTGTTCGGATTGATGAACGAGCCGCATACCATGCCGACGGAGCAGTGGCTGAAAGGTGCCAATGTCGCGATCGCCGCCATCCGGTCCACCGGTGCGCGCAACCTGATCCTTGTGCCCGGAAACTCCTGGTCAGGAGCACATAGCTGGATGGGCGAGGACTATGGTGGCGCAAACGGCGTTGTCATGCTGGGTGTGAAGGATCCGCTCGACCATTATGCGTTCGAGGTTCACCAGTATCTGGACGACGACTTCTCCGGGACCAAGGACAATTGCAGCAGGGCCGAGGATGCCATCGCCGCAATCGAGAACTACACGCAGTGGCTCCGGGACAATGGCAAGCGCGGCTATCTGGGTGAGTTCGGCGTGCCGAAGGATGAGGCCTGCATTCAGGCTCTCGGTCGCATGGTCGATACCGTCGAACGGGGGCGGGATGTCTGGATCGGATGGGCCTATTGGGCGGCAGGAGACTGGTGGCCCGCCGAGGAGGCGTTGAACATCCAGCCGACGGATGCTGGCGATCGTCCGCAGCTGCAAGGCCTGTCACGGGCGCTTTCCGATTTCTCGCCGCAAGCCATGACCTGTCCCTCCCTAAGCGGAGGCGGTTGAGACCGTCAGCTAACCGGCACTGCTGCGCACACCTGAACTTAACGGTTTTCCGTTAGGGAGGGCGCATGAGATGGACCGGATATAGCCAAGACAAAGGTGCTGCATGGGGAGCATGACCGGCTCGCGACCGAGCGGCTCGACAGGCTCTGGGGGAAGCCCGCGCATCGTGCAGATCGTGCGCCAGTATGCGCCGGGCCGGGGTGGTCTCGAGGATGTGGTCTCCAACTTGAGCCGCTCGCTGGTCGAGCGCGGCGTCAATATACGGGTCATCACTCTCGATCGGCTGTTTCGGGAGCCCGACACAGCCCTGCCGCCTCATGAGATGATTGACGGCGTCGAGGTGGTCCGCATTCCCTGGCGCGGCAGCAGCCGGTATCCCGTGGCGCCCCAGGTCTTCCGTCATATCGTCGATGCCGACCTCGTGCATGTGCACGGCATAGACTTCTTCTACGATGCGCTCGCCTGGTTCCGACCGTTTCACCGCAAGCCTTTGGTTGCCACCACGCATGGTGGGTTCTTCCACACGAAGAACCATGCGGCGATCAAGAAGCTCTGGTTCGGGACCGCAACCCGCGCCTCGGCTCTGGCTTATGATGCGATCATCTGCTGCAGCCAGCCGGATCTGCGGATGTTCGAGCCGATCGCCGGCAAGAAGGCGCGGCTGATCGAGAACGGCGTCGATATCGGCAAATTCGCCGGGCTTGCGAGCGAAACACCGGTTCGCCGCATGGTGACCATCGGTCGGTATTCGGTGAACAAGCGGCTCGACCGGCTCATCGCCGCCATGCGTGCCTTGAAGGCTCAGGCGAGCGGCTGGCATCTCGATATCATCGGTTCGCCCTCCGATCAGACGGAAACGGAACTCCGTGCCGCGATCGCAGCCCAAGACCTCGGCAAGGGGATCGACCTGCATGTCGGAGTGAGCAATGATCGGGTCCGCGAGATCTTCGCGAACGCATCCTTGTTTGTCTCGGCATCGGAGTATGAAGGCTTCGGGCTCGTCGCCGTCGAGGCCATGAGCGCCGGGCTGGTGCCCGTGCTTCACCAGAACGAGGCCTTCCGCGCTCTGGCTGCCCGCCATCCAGGGGTGGTGACTGCCGATTTTTCGCAGGCCGAACTGGCAGCTTCGTCGATCGAAGCGGCGTTCCGGCGTCTTTCTGCTTGGCCTGCGCTCCGGTCAGAGATGATCGCGGGCGCCTCGGAGCATGGCTGGGCCGGCGTTTGCGATCAGCATGCTTCTCTCTACCGCGAGGTTCTCGGACCGCGCCTGCAGGAGGCGTTTGCCTGATGAGATCTTCTTCCAAGCGTATCCTGGTCGTCTCGGGTCACCACTTCGCCGATGCGCCGCGACGTGTCGACCTGCACTTCATGTCGGATCAACTCCGTGCGGAAGGTGCCGCGGTTGATTTCCTGATCTGCCGCCTCAGCCCGATCAGCCGTTTCATTCGCGACGGACGCTACGAGCACGCGCGCACCCGGCCGATCAATCAGTGGTTCGAGCTGGATGACCGCCTGGAGGAGTTCGTCTGGGTCGCGCCCTTCCATCCCGTCAATCTGCGATTTGGCTTGCTGAACGCCGTGGCTGCGCCTCTTTATCGCCGCTACGGCCGCTTTCTGCCGAAGGCGGTGATCGAGCGTCTGGCCGATTACTCCCACATCGTCATCGAGAGCGGACCTTCGCCTCTTCTGACGCGCTATCTGCATCAATACGCGCCCGAGGCCAAATTCATCTACCATGCTGCAGATCGGCTGGAGACCATTCGGGTTCATCCCTGTGTCATCGACGAACTCGAGCGGACCCTGCCACTCTATGATCAGATCCGGATCATGGCAGAGGCCATGCGCTCAGACTTCGGGTTGCAGGACCGCGTAGTCTTCGTGCCGCACGGCATCAGCAAGACCCTGTTCGACGAGGCGTCGGTCAGCCCTTACGAAGGGGAGCGTCACGCCATCAGCGTTGGCGACATGATGTTCGATGCCAGTCTCATCGAGACGCTCGCGACCGCAAACCCCGACTGGACCTTTCACCTCTTCGGCAAGAAGGCTCTCCCCTCCCAGCCACGAGGAAACATCGTGGTGCATGGGGAGGTGTCATTTCAGACGATCGTGCCCTTCATCAAATTTGCCGATATTGGGATTGCGCCTTATCGGCCCGGTGCCGGCGCCGATTATCTCAGTCAGTCGAGCCTGAAGATGATCCAGTACAGCTACTGCCATCTTCCGATTGTGGCGCCGCGGTTTGCCGCGGCCGGTCGCGATAATGTCTGTGCCTATGATCCCGACGATCCGGCCTCCATGCGCTCTGCCTTCGAACGCGCCAAGGTCATGGACCATCTGACCATCGACACATCCGATATTCTCACTTGGGACGAAGTGGTCGGACGGCTTTTTCACGATCCTGAGGAGTGAAGATCGTCAGGATAGGGGATGGCCTCTGCTCGCGCCGAGATGGCCCAGTGCGCCTCTTGGTCTCTGATCGTGGTCGGCACCATCTCTCGGACGCAGCCTGATCCTCTTTGTGCGACCGGGTGCCAGATGAAACCAGTCATCCTCCGGCCGGAAGTTCTCGAGATCAAGATGGACCGACTGGGCAAACTGATCGGTGCTCAATTCTAGCCACCACACGCCGTCGATCCGGTGGAAGGCGTGTTCGATGCCGGCGGAATGCCGCGCCTGCTGACGTCCAAGCGGAAAATGGAAAGCCTCCGAGAGAGCCGCGCCTTCGCCATCCAACAATCTCGCAACCGTCACATCATGTGACGGCGGACCGAAGCGATAGGCATAGGTCGTGTCGAAGAATGCCCCGAACAGGTCCGTGGCCGGAAGGCGATGGCTGGAACGAAGATCGAGGGACAAGGCCTTGCTCGCCGAGACGACCGGCTGCACACCCTCTCGCAGGCAGGCAATCTCGAGTGTCACACTCTCGCTGGTCGGCCTCTCGTTGATCAGGTGGATATCCAAGCCGTTGGTGCCCTCATCCGTCAACAGAACCTGGAGCGGACGGAAGGCGCGTTTCAAGGCGTACCAGACCGGTTTGGGTTCGCCTGTCGCATCGATTACCCCCCATCCGGCGCCGGCCTCCAGATCCTGCAGTGTCCAGGAGAGCGCGCCGCGACACGACGAGCCATGTCGTCGCCATTCGGCGAAGGTTTCCGTTACCACTTCCGCTGTCGTTGCGCGGGCATGATCGAGGTAGGCCGCGGGATCTTCCCGGCGCAGGCGTGCCGGATCGACGCCATAGAGTTCAGCAAGATAATGGTCTCGAACATCTTCGAAATCCCAGGACGCGCCGCGATCGCGCGGCACACGGGCTTTCCACCTGCTGTCGTGGACCGGAGCAACCGGCAGGTGGGCGTCGAGGGTTCGCTGCTGCGGGACATGGGCGAAGGCCAGACATTCGGCAGCGAAACGCACATTGGCACGCCGGGCGTCTTCGAGCGGGCGCTGGTAGGCACCAACGCCATAGTAATGGCCAACGCCTTCGTTCGGCACGAAGGGCATGCTGCCGCCATAGGGTGAGTTCGGGACGTAGGCCACGTCGGGCCGGCGGTCCCTCACCACGTGTGCCAGCGTGTCGGAAAAGAACTCGCCTTTCCAGATCCGCTCGGGAAGACCGAGCATGGCCCCTTGCTGGAAGACTTCGCTGCCGCCGGCAACAACGGCCAGGGACGGATGGCCCTGAAGGCTCCCGAGAAGCATGTCGACTTCGCACACCGCTTTGCTCGCGAAGGCTTCATCGGAGGTCGGGTAGTCGAAATTGGCGAACATAAGGTCCTGCCAGACCATGATGCCGAGCCGATCGCAGAGGCGGAAGAAGTCGGCGGTCTCATAGGTCATGGTCCCGCCGATGCGGATCATGTTCATGTTCGCTTCGGCCGCTAGCGCGAGCCATGGTGCATAGGCTTCAGCCGTGCCCGGCAGCCGCAGAATATCGGCATTGGTCCAGACGGCCCCACGGCAGAAGACCGAAACACCGTTGACCTTCAGCCCGAAGCCCTTGCCGTCCTCGTCATGATCCACCTCGATGCGGCGGAAGCCGACGAGACCGAGGGAATAAAGGCGCCCGTCGATGGCCAGCGTTACGTCATGGAGCGTGGGCTCGCCATGCGTTCTTGGCCACCACGCCGTAACGGCGGGAAGGTCGAGGCGGGCTCTCATTCTGCCGTCGTGCTGCCTTTCGAACTGTGCGGTCCGGCCGCAACAGAGGATTGCCATTTCGGCGCCCGCCTCTTCGCGGAATTCTACCGTTAGAACGCCCGTGCCGAACTCATCGAGGTCGGCCCCAATGCGCAAATCGGAGATCGCATCGCGTGAAGGACGAATGAGCGATATCGGTCTGAAGGGGCCGACAGGATGGATCTCAGGACACCAGCCGGGCATGTGCCCGAGAAGGGTTGTCCGCAGGAGGCGGAGGCCCTGGTTGTCCATCATCTGCGGGCGCCAGCGTGCTCGCGGTCCCTTTCTTTCGAGATACGGTTGCAGGGCACGGAAACAGATGACCAGTTCGTCTTCGCCCGAGAGATCGAGCGCCAGGTCCACGGGTTCGAACATGCTCTCGCTGGTGTGCCGCAAGACGCCGTTGACGAAGATTTCCGCAATGGTCGCCAGGCCCTCGAAGCGTATCACGGCGGGACCAGGTGTTTCGCCGCTGAGCGATCTCCGGTACCAGACATCCTTCCCATGCAGGGGCGCTGGACTTGCCGGGTCGAAAAGGCCGGCTTCGGTCAGTGCGGCCGCGACCGTTCCGGGAACAGATGCCTTGATGTTGAACGTATTGCGCGGAAGATCCGCGGGGACCTCATACTGCCCGGGCTCTGACATCATGAGGGTCCAGCCCTGCTCCAGGGGACGCATGTCGGCCCCCAGATAGATCGTTCCCGTCATAGGCGCGTCCTTACGTCAGTCGGTGGCCAAGATCATCCATCAGACGCTCCCAGGCCGCAATGGCCGGATCGAGTGCCGTGGCCAAGGGATCGAACTTCTTGCGGGTCACGGCCCGGGCAAGCTGGAACTGCACCGTCTTGGCGCATTCGCTGATCGCCAGAGCCTCGGTAATGGCAGAGGCGTAAGCGGCTTCATCCATCCATGCCAGATGACTGGCCAGAAGCTCGAAATTTGCGCCGAACTGGCGCAGCGTGTTGAAGGCGTATTTGTGGAAGTAGCCGAAGGGCCGTTCGGCGATTGCCTCGACCTGTGCCGGGAAAACCGCTGCGAAGGCTGCGATCGGATTGCCCTTTGGACGCCGGACGTAGTGCCGGCGGAGAAGCGCGGTTGCCGTCTCGCGCTGGTGGGCTATCGACGTGGGCGATTTCGGAAACTTGGCGAATTCCGTGTAGGGCAGGAAGGGCAAGGCGCCTTCCGGCAGGTTCCGCTGGAAGACCCCGTCGAAGTCCTCGCCCTCCAGGCGGAAGAAGCCGCCATTGTGGAAATAATCCATGACCCGGTTTTCGACGTCGAGCCGGTTGATGCCGACCGTCGTCTTGCCGTGTTCCTGCCGGTATCCGACGCCTTGCGTGTCGGGCATGAAGAAACTGTCCATCTCCACGAGGCAGAGGCGTCCGCGGGAGATCTGCTCGCTGACGTGGTCCTCGACGGTGTCGAAGATCGCGAGTTCGGTGACCCTGACGTCATAGAGCTGTTCGAGGTCTTCGAGAGGCACCTTGAAGAAGGTGAACTGGTCGCCTTCGAAGTCCTGGGTCAGGGTGAAGCCAAGCATGGCTTCCGGCACACAGCCGGCCGAGGCCAGCACCTCGATCCAGAGATCGACATAGCAGTTGGTTTCCGGCCACATGCGCTCCTTTGCGTGGAGAGCGTGCGGGACATAAGCATCCGGATCCAGACCGGGGAAGACCGATGTCATTGCGGGTTCAGCCCCAGAGCGTCTTGCGCACGGCTTCCGGCCAGACTGCAACATCCAGACCATGCTGTGCGAAAAGCGCCAGCGCAATGCGCTCCAGTCCAAAGCCGACACACGCGGTGTGCGCCACGGAGCCGTCAGCCAGCGAGAGGCCCCATTTCTGGCCGAAGGCGTCCTGGTGATAGTTGAAGCTCATGCAGGCGGTCTTGTTGGCCTGCGAGGTGACGGGGATCAGCAGTTCGAACTTCAGGTTCTGGTCCCGCTGGTTGTTGGCAAGCAACCTGCCGGCGCGGCCGAAGAACGGGTCGTTGGCAACATCGATCTCGACGTCGAGGCCAATGGATTTCATCATCTCGACGCCGCGATCCATCCAGGTCTGACGGAAGGTCGTGACATGCGCTTCGGTGCCCATGCAGACATATTCGCGCATCCGGAACAGCTGCTGACGTGCAGGGTCCTTCGAGGGCTCATGGCGGAAGCAATAGGACTGCAGGTCGAAGAGGCCACCATCCATCGAGATCGGGCCGCGTTTGGCGACTGTCGGGTAAAGCGGATAGCAGGCGGCTGGCGTCAGTGCGATGTCGGTCGCTTGCTGCTCCTTGGTCCAGTCCTTGCCCTCTTCCATGCACTGGAGCAGGCTCATGTGGTCATGGTCGTTGCCGCAGAAGGAATGGACGGTGCCCGCGAGCTGCGGGAAACTCTTCATGTAGCCGCTCTTTTCGAAATAGGCGCGGTTCATGCCGGGTGGGAAGCGGATCGCTTCGGCGCCGTCGCCACCGCCGACCTTGTCGATCAGTCGCTCGAAGGCGGCGATGACGTCCTCGAACTGGCCGCTGCGGCCGTAGAGACCGTCGACGCCCGTGTCGATCAGAAGACCGCTGTCGAAGAGGCGGTCCAGAAAGCTCACCTGCATGTCCATGTCTTTACCCCAACAATCCGGTTTCTTGCTTGTGTACGAGCAGCATCGTCGCGGTATTGCCGAGGATGCGGTCATTGGAAATCATCAGCTCCGCCGAATGGGCGTCGCGTAGGTGACGTCCGAGGCTGTAGGGCGTGCCGTTCTTGTAGCCCATAATGCCGCAGATTCTCAGCGCCTGGTTGATCACCGGCAGGATCATCTCGGAAGAGGCAATCTTGACGTTGTTCATGGCGACGGCGAACCCCATGGACGACAGACGGTCCTGATCTTTCAGGGCCTGTTCGTAGGAGGTGAGGCCAGCCTGGATATTCGAGCGGATGACCTGCAACTGGCTCGACATTTCTGCGAGCTGGACGAGACCCGGCGGCTGCGTGCCGGGCGCCTTGCGGGCAGCGGCACGCACGAAGGACTGCGCTTTTGCAAAGGCATCGACGGCAATTCCGTACCAGAGCGCGCTCCAGAGCAGGTGCGAACTGGCAAGCATCGACTGCGCGGCGATTTCGGCAAAGGGTTTCGGCAAGATCTGTTCGGCCGGCGCTTCACCCTTGAACAGGAAGCCATCGGAGCAGGTGCCGCGCATGCCCATCGTGTCCCAGACATGGGTCTGTTCGAGGCTGTACTGGTCCTTCAAAAACACCGTCATCACCTGATCGCTGGGTGGTGCGTCCTTGTGGGCGCGCGAGGTGATGAGGATCGCGTCGGCCTGCTTGCCGTAGGAAATGACGGTTGCGTCCTTCTCCAGCCGGCAGCGTTCACCCTCGACCTCGATCGCGCAGATCGAATTGCGCAGGTTGCCGCCGATGCCGCCTTCCGTCGTGGCGGAGCCCAACAGAAGCTGTTCGGCGCAGATCCGGCGCATGAAGTCGCGGTGCCAGGGGGCTTCGGTGCCGTGAGAGACCAGGCTCGACACCTTGATCTGATGCATGGCGAAGATCATCGCGCTGGCCGCGCAGCCTTGGGCCATGATGGTGCAGAGTTCGGCGATTTCCGAGGTCGATCGACCTTCGCCACCGCAATCGGGAGGGATCTGGATCCCCATCAGCCGTTCCGCCTTCATGGCGTCGACCGCTTCCTTCGGGAAACGGCCGGCCTTATCGACATCGTCCGCGTGCTGAGCGGCGACGGCGGCGACGCGAGATGCGCGTGCCTTCAGTGTCTTGTCCGTCGATGTGGAGGAGAGGTCCATCAGGCGACCTTTCTGTCCCCGACGATGGTTGCGACCGTCGCCTCGATGGCGGCGATGCTGGCGAAAGACTTGCGGTTCAGCAGGTGGTCCGGGAACTCCATGTCGAAGGCTTCTTCCAGGCCCAGCATCAGCTGAACCGAGGCGAATGACGACAGGCCGGCCGCATAAAGGTCGGCATCATCAGCAAGCGTATCGACAGCTACGGGAAGGCCACCGAGTTTGGTCAGCAGCGCGCGAATGGTTTCGTTCATCGTTTTCCCTCCGGTCGGACGCTCGAAATCTATTGAGCGATTTCTTACAGAGGAAAGACGAAGTTTCCGCTAAGGCTTTCGGTAAAATCAGAATGAACAAAGGCTAAGATAGAGCCTGCAGAGGTCCCAGTAGGCCGTTTCAGCGCGGAAATGTGCCTGCACTAGCCTTCGTAGAGGTGTTCCCGGCCGTGACGGTCGAGAACGATGTACCGATTTGGTTCAACTTCGCGCAGCGCGTTCGTGCCGATTTCCACTTTGCCGTGACCACCGGGCAGATCGAGGATGTAATGGGGGATGCAGAGGCCTGAAAGTTTGCTGCGCAAGTCCCGCATGATGGCTTGGCCCTCCGCAATGGTCAGGCGGAAATGACCGGTGCCGGGCGCCATGTCCGGATGGTGAAGGTAGTAGGGCTTCACGCCGATCTCGATGAAAGATCGCATCAGCTCCGCCAGGGTCTCGGCGTTGTCGTTGATTGACCGCAGAAGAACGCTCTGGCTGACCAGCTGCACGCCGGCAGTCGAGAGACGTCTGCATGCCTCGCGGACCTCGGTCGTGAGTTCGCGCGGGTGGTTCACGTGCAGCGCAAGATAAAGCGTCTTGCCGCCCGCCTTCAGCGCTTCCAGAAGTTCGATTGAGATGCGGGCGGGATCCACGGCCGGCACGCGACTGTGGATGCGCACTATCCGCACATGGGAGATGGTCGCAAGCTGCTGCATGACTTGCCGTAGCCTGCGGGGCGAGAGGATCAGTGGGTCTCCGCCGGTCAGGATCACTTCCCAGATGCGCGCGTCGGCGCGGATGTAGTCGAGCGCCCTTTGCAGAGCCTCTGCACCGAGATTGCCGTCGCCCTGCGGGCCGACCATTTCGCGGCGGAAGCAGAAGCGGCAATAGACCGGACAGACATGGACGAGCTTCAGCAGCACCCGGTCGGGATAGCGGTGAACGATGCCTTCGACTGGCGAATGCGGATGATCGCCGATCGGATCCGGCCGCTCGTCCGGGTGTTCGACCAGCTCGGCGGCCGACGGCACATATTGAGCGGCGATCGGATCGTCCGGTGCGGTCGTGTCGATCAGGGCGCGGACGGTCGGCGTAAGCGCGATGGCGTAACGTTCCGCCACGGCCGTGAGGGACGCTGCCTCATCGGCCGGCACGAGACCTTCCGACACGAGGTCGCCGACGCTGCGCAGCGTTCCCTCAGCCAAGATGGGTCTCCGCGACCGGTGCCCAGATCACCTGGTCGATCCGGAGCGCGCCGGTTGCCAGCATGACGAGACGGTCGAAGCCAAGTGCGATGCCGGATGCGTCCGGCATGCTGGCGAGCGCTTCCAGAAAGTCTTCGTCCAGCGGATAGGTCTCGCCATAGACGCGTTTTTTCTCGACCATCTCCGCTTCAAAGCGCCGACGCTGCTCGGCCGGGTCTGTCAGTTCGCCAAAGGCATTGGCCAGTTCCACGCCGCAGGCATAAACCTCGAAGCGTTCGGCGACGCGTGGATCGTCCGCACAGGGGCGGGCGAGGGCTGCTTCTGCAACGGGGTAGCGATCGAGAATGGTGACGCGGCCATCGCCGAGGTTCGGCTCGACCTTTTCCACGATGACGCGGCTGAAGAGGTCGGCCCAGGTATCGTCAACCGCGGTCTTGATGCCGGCGTCTTCGAGTTCTCTTGCCAAGGCATCGCGATCCGTCGAGCCATCGACGGCAATGGTCGCCAGGAGGTCGATACCGGCATAACGGGAGAAGGCTTCCGCGACCGAGATGCGTTCCGGCTCGGCGAAGGGATCGACAGTCTTGCCACCATAGGCGAACTGGCGCGTTCCTGCCGTCCGGGCTGCGAGCGCGATCAGGTCGGCGCAGTCCCACATCAGTTGCTCATAGCCTTCGCCGACCCGATACCATTCGAGCATGGTGAATTCCGGATGGTGCAGTGGGCCGCGCTCGCGGTTGCGATAGACATGCGCGAAACAGCTGATCTTCATCTCGCCAGCGGCCAGCAGCTTCTTGCAGGCGAATTCCGGGGATGTGTGCAGGTAGAGCGGTGCCGCGGAGCCATCATGGCCGATGGCCTCGGTCCGGAATGCGTGCAAATGGGCCTCGTTGCCGGGCGATACCTGCAAGGTCGCGGTGTCGACTTCGATGAAGTCCTGATCGGCGAAATGCGCGCGAAAAGCAGCCTGGATCCGGTTGCGGCCGATGAGGAAAGGACGGCGGTCCGCATGCACGGAAGCGCGCCACCACGGGGGGGATGATCGGCGGCTGTCAATCATGCCGGAATCTCGGTCCATTTCTCAACACGGGCTGGCTATTTTGCCGGATTTGGGTTAGTTGCGCCCGAGAAATTCAAAGAGGTCCATCGGGACCGCCGTCCTTTACGACGGGTCTTACGCAGATACAAGGAATTCCAATGGTCAAGATTATCGCCTCGTCCGTGCGCAAGGGCAATGTTCTGGATGTCGACGGCAAGCTCTACGTCGTCCTGACGGCCGAGAATTTCCATCCGGGCAAGGGCACGCCGGTCACCCAGGTGAACATGCGCCGCATCGTCGACGGCGTGAAGGTTTCGGAGCGCTGGCGTACGACCGAACAGGTCGAGCGCGCGTTCGTTGAAGATGTGAACCACCAGTTTCTTTACGAGGACGGTGAAGGCTTCCACTTTATGAACCCTGACAACTACGACCAGGTCGTTGTCGATGCCGAGACGATGGGCGATCAGAAGGCCTATCTGCAGGAAGGCATGGTCTGCATCCTCTCGATGCATGAAGGCGTAGCGCTGGCCATCCAGCTGCCGCGTCACGTGACGCTCGAGATCACCGAGACCGAGCCGGTCGTGAAGGGCCAGACGGCCTCCTCGTCCTACAAGCCCGCCATGCTTTCGAACGGCATCCGCACCATGGTGCCGCCGCATGTCGACGCTGGCACCCGCGTCGTGATCGCGACGGAAGACAATTCCTACGTCGAGCGCGCCAAGAACTAATCTGGCGTGAGACCGACAAAAACCAAAAAAGCCCGGCGTTCGCGACGCCGGGCTTTTTCGGTTCATCGACCCGAGAATGCCGGCGGGGCGCAGGGTG
>DAMDHD010000015.1:88548-103056 GCA_032102365.1 Allorhizobium sp. CTOTU50464
GCCCCGCCGGCCACTCTCGCCGGTCACACCTGCGCCATCACGGCGCGCAGGCGGATCAGCGTCCGGCGAGAAGAGGTGTGCCGAAGTTCGATGCCTTGGAGCGTGCTGAGGCGACCTTCATGGTCTCGCCTTGCTCCAGCAACATGATCTGCTCCTTCAAGTGCAGCTTGATCTTCTTCAAGGCGCGGACCCGGATGCCATCCGGTTGCGGACGACGCTGTTCCTCATCGATCTTGGCGGCGACGATCGAGTGACGGGCTCTCAGGGCTTTCAGCAGTTGCTTCATGGCTATCTCCTTTCGTACCACCAGAATATGTTCGTGTTCTTTTGATTGTTCCAATTCATTGATTATATAAAATCCATAGGCCCTCTCTATGGAGTTGACCCCGTGCCCTTCCGACCAAGCCATCGGCAGCTGGAATATCTCGTGATGCTCGGCGAGACCGGGCATTTCGGGGAAGCCGCCAAGCGCTGCAACGTCTCCCAGCCGACGCTCTCGGTGCAGGTGGCGCTTCTCGAAAAACAGCTGGGGGTGACGCTCATTGATCGCATGCCGGGTCAGGTGACCCCGACGCCCGTCGGCACCGAGATCATCACGGCCGCCAAGGTCATTCTCAGTGGTCTGGATGAGATCAGGGCGCTTGCAACCGGATCGAAGTCCAATCTTGGCGGCGCGATCCGCCTCGGCGTCGCGCCCTCCTTTGGCCCCTATTTTCTACCCTATCTCCTGCCGCCCCTTCACCAACAGTATCCGGAGCTCAAGATCTACATCCGGGAAGACAGGCCGCGGCAGCTGGAAAAGGCCGTGCTGCAGGGTGAGACGGATTGCGGACTGGGTCCCCTGCCATCGGCGGAAGACGGTTTCGTCTCGTTGCAGATCTGCCGGGAGCGGATTCTTCTTGGCGTCCCCAAAGCGCATCCGCTGGCCGCTTTCGATAGGATTGCGCCGGATGCGCTGAAGGGCGAGAGGCTTCTCACGCTCGGTGCCGGTCACCGGCTGATGGACGAAGTGCGGCGGCTTGCGGACATGTCGGGCGCCACACTGGCCGAAGAGTATGAGGGGTCCAGCCTGGATGCGATCCGGCAGATGGTGTCGATCGACATGGGCTTGTCGCTCTTTCCGGAGCTTTATGTGCGCTCTGAATTCGCCAAGGAAGACGGGATCAAGCTGCTGACGATCGACGGCTGGGAAGGCATTCGCGACATCGGCTTCTTCTGGCGCCAGTCTTCCGCGCGAGGCAGCCATTTCGAAACCCTGGCCCGTCTCGGGCGCTCGGTGGCCGAGCGCATCTTCGAAGGCGATCAACAGAAATGAAAATCCCCGGCGGGACCGGGGATCTTCAATCGATCAGGCAATGCCGCCGAGGCAGATATACTTGATCTCGGTATAGTCATCCACGCCGTATTTGGAGCCTTCACGGCCGAGGCCGGACTGCTTGATGCCGCCAAAGGGCGCAACTTCCGTCGAGATCAGTCCGGTGTTGACGCCGACCATGCCGTATTCGAGGGCTTCCGCGACGCGGAACACCTTGGCGATGTCCTTCGAGTAGAAGTAGGAGGCGAGGCCGAATTCCGTGGCGTTGGCGAGTTCGACGACTTCGTCTTCGGTCTCGAACTTGAAGAGCGGCGCAACCGGACCAAAGGTCTCTTCAGTCGCGACCTTCATATCGGTGGTGACACCGGTGAGGATCGTCGGTTCGAAGAAGAGTTCGCCAGCCGAGGACGGCTTGCCGCCGAGGGCGACCTTGGCACCCTTGGAGACGGCGTCGGCAACGTGTTCCTTGACCTTGTCGACCGCCTTGGCATCGATCAGCGGGCCGGTGGTCACACCCTCGGCAAAGCCGTTGCCGACCTTGAGCTGGCCAACCTTTTCGGCGAGCTTCCTGGCGAAGGCGTCGTAGATGCCGGACTGGACATAGAGGCGGTTGGCGCAGACGCAGGTCTGGCCGGCATTGCGATACTTGGAGATCATCGCTCCTTCGACTGCGGCATCGAGATCCGCATCGTCGAAGACGATGAAGGGAGCATTGCCGCCGAGCTCGAGACCGAGCTTCATAATCTGGTCGGCCCCCTGACGCATCAGGATGCGGCCGACATTGGTGGAGCCCGTGAAGGTCAGCTTGCGCACCTTGTCATTGGTGCAGAGTTCCTGGCCAACCATAGCCGCGTCGGTCGAGGTCAGCACCGAGAAGAGGCCGGCCGGGAGACCTGCGCGCTCGGCCAGAATGGCGATCGCCAGAGCCGAGAGCGGCGTCTGGGCGGCGGGCTTCGACACCATGGCGCAACCGACGGCAAGTGCTGGCGCGACCTTGCGGGCGAGCATCGCGTTGGGGAAGTTCCACGGCGTGATCGCACCGACGACGCCGACCGGCTGCTTGATGACCATGATCCGCTTGTCGGCCTGGTGGCCGGGGATGGTGTCGCCGTAGACGCGCTTGGCTTCTTCGGCGAACCATTCGACATAGGATGCGCCGTAGAGGATTTCACCACGGGCTTCCGGCCAGGGCTTGCCCATTTCCATCGTCAGGATGGTCGCGAGGTCGTCGGCGTTGGCGACCATCAGGTCGTTGAGCTTGCGGAGCACGGCGGCGCGCTCTTTGCCGGTCTTCTTCGCCCAGGCTTTCTGAGCCGTGTGAGCGGCATCGATCGCCTTGGTGACTTCCGCCTTGCTCACATCGGGAAGAACCGCGATGACTTCGCCCGTGGCCGGATTGGTGACCTCGAAGGTCTTGCCCGACTGGCTTGCAGCCAGCCAGTCATTACCGACCAGCGACTTGTCGGTCGCCAGTGTCGGGTCCTTCAGTTTGTCGGTCAGAACGTTCGAAAGGGTCATGCCTCAGGCTCCTGCTGCAACTTCACGGATCGAGGCTTCGATCAGATCGAGCGCCTCGTTGAAGACCTCATCCTGAATGGTGATCGGGGCGAGGAAGCGGATGACGTTGCTGTAGACGCCGCAGGTGAGCAGGATCAGGCCCTTCTCCAGCGCCTTCAGACGCACCGCATTGGTGAAATCCGCATTCGGCTTGTCGGTTCCGGGCACCTTGAACTCGACGGCGTTCATGAAGCCGAGGCCGCGGATATCCATGATATGCGGAACGTCGGCGCGGATCGCTTCCAGACGCTGCTTCAGGCGGCTGCCGAGCTGGTTGGCGCGATCGCAGAGGTTCTCTTCGACGATCACGTCAAGCACGGCATGGGCGGCGGCGATCGCGAGCGGGTTGCCGGCATAGGTGCCGCCGAGACCGCCGGGGCCGGGCGCGTCCATGAGTTCGGCGCGGCCGGTGACGGCCGAGAGCGGGAAGCCGCCGGCGAGGCTCTTTGCCATCGTCGTCAGGTCCGGCACAACGTCATAGTGCTCCATGGCAAAGAGTTTGCCGGTACGGGCAAAGCCGGTCTGCACTTCGTCGGCGACAAGCAGGATGCCGTGTTCGTCGCAGATCTCGCGCAGTGCCTTCATCAGAGCGCGCGGCACGTCGTAGAAGCCGCCTTCGCCCTGGACCGGCTCGACGATGATGGCTGCAACGCGCTTCGGGTCAACATCGGCCTTGAACAGCTTGTCGAGAACGTCGAGCGAGGTCTCGACGTCGATGCCGTGCATCTCGAGCGGGAAGGGCACGTGGAAGACGTCGCCCATCATCGGACCGAAGCCCACCTTGTAGGGCACGACCTTGCCGGTCAGTGCCATACCGAGGAAGGTACGGCCGTGGAAGCCGCCGGTAAAGGCGATCACGGCAGAGCGGCCGGTGGCGCAGCGGGCGATCTTGATGGCGTTCTCGACAGCTTCGGCGCCGGTCGTCGCGAAGATCGTCTTCTTCTCGAAGTTGCCGGGGACGATCTTGTTCAGGCGCTCGGCAAGCGCGACGTAGTTCTCGTAAGGGACGACCTGGTGGCAGGTGTGGGTGAAGCGGTCGAGCTGGTTCTTGACGGCCTCGACCACCTTCGGGTGGCGATGGCCGGTGTTCAGAACGGCGATGCCGCCAGCGAAATCGATGTAGCGGCGGCCTTCGACGTCCCAGATTTCCGAGTTCTCTGCCTTGTCGGCATAGATCTGCGTTGTCATGCCGACGCCGCGGGAGATGGCGTCATTCTTGCGGGCTGAGATTTCGGCGTTCTTCATCGTTTTCGTCCTGTGCGAAGGGTTGCCAGAGGCGTCATCGACAAGTCTGATCGCCTGGTTTCATATTTCCTACATTTTTTCTGTAGACTTGCAATATGTCCTGTCGGCATTATCACGCGTGACTGCGACATTTGATCGAGGGCAGCGTGGACGATATCCGATTCAAGATTGCGGAGGCCGCGCGCATGGCGGGCGTTTCGCCCTCGACGCTGCGGCTCTGGGAGAGCCAGGAGCTGATCCAGCCTCTTCGCACCGAGACAGGGCAGCGGCTTTATGATCGCGCCCTGGTGGATCGGCTGAAGCAGATTGCCTGGCTTCGGAGCGAGAAGGGGCTCAATCCCGCGGCGATCCGCGAGACCCTTCGTGACTTGCCGGAAGTCGATGACGATGCCGGCGAGGCAGAGGACGACGCTTCCGACATCCGGCCCGGCACGCGAATGCGGCGCCTGCGGCGGGAGGCCGGCAAGACGCTCGAGACTGTCGCGCAGGCGACCGGCGTATCCATCTCCCAGCTCTCGACGTTCGAACGCACCTCGCAGGGGCTTTCGTTCACCGCGCTGCACGAAGTTGCCCGCCACCTCGGCACGACGCTGGCCTCGCTGAGCGGACAGGAGGAGGGCAGGGGCGGGGAGAGCCTGATCCGCGAAGGCAAATGGGCTTCGTGGCCAACCACTTCATCCGGCGTCGCGGTTCAGGTGCTGGCCGAGGGGCGCAATATGATGGAGTGCAATCGGTTCCAGCTTGCACCCGGCGCTTCAAGCGAGGGCGCCTATCAGCATGAGGGAGAGGAGTTCATCCATATGTTGTCCGGAAGCCTGGAGATTATCCTCGACGGTGACCAGTTCTTCGAACTGCATGCCGGTGACAGCTTCTATTTCGAAAGCCGCAGGCCGCATTCGTGGCGCAATATCTCAAGCGGCGAGACCGTGCTCATCTGGATCAATACGCCCGCCACTTTCTGAACTCTGGACAAAGAAAAGCCCGGCGACCTTTTCAGGTGCCGGGCTCCTTTTTTTGTTCGGTTCCGGACGCTTACTTGCTGGCAACGACGGTCTTTGCGCCGTCCCATGCATAGCCGCCGCCGATGGCGACGTTGAGGGCGACATAGCCGTTGGCCAACTGCTGCACAGCCTGGGCGAGGCTCGCCTGGGCGCTGGCAACGTTGCGTTGGGCATCCAGCACGTCGAGAAGCGAGGAGGCGCCATCACGGTAGCTTGCCGTTGCAAGTGACAGGGCCTCTTCGTAGGAGCGGACGGTGGCGGTCAGTGCCGAGACGGTCTGACGCGTGCGGTTGACGGCCACGAGGGCGTTCTCGACTTCCTCGACCGCGCCGAGAACAGTCTGCTTCCATGCGAGATAAGCTTCCCGCGCTGCCGCTTCCCGTGCCTTGATGTTGGCGCGACGGGCACCCGCATCGAAGATCGGCAAGTCAAGGCTCGGTCCGAAGCCCCAAGAGGTTGCCTTGCCGCTGGCGCCGGCGACGGCGACGAGAGTGGGCGAGATCGATCCGCTGAGCGTGATCGACGGATAGAGCGCGGCTTCAGCCACGCCGATCTCGGCGGTTGCCGCAGCGAGGTTACGCTCGGCTGCGCGAATATCCGGACGGTTGCGGATCAGGTCGGCAGGAACACCGGCATTCACGCTGCGGCGGAAGTAGGGCTGAGATGCGCCCTTCTGCAGGTCTGCGAGAAGGCTCGTCGCCGGAAGGCCGAGCAGCAGCGCGATCCGGTGCACAGACTGGCGGAACGAGATCTCAAGTGCGGGGATTTCAGCCAGCGTCGAGTTCACGAGACCTTCCGACTGGACCACGTCGAGGCGGGAAGCTGCACCGGCTTCAAGCTGCAGGCGCGTCAGTTCCAACGTTTCCCGGCGGGACCCGAGGTTCTTGCGGGCAATCGCAATGCGCTCCTGGTAATAACGGGCATCGACATAGGCCGTCACGACACTCGAAAGGAAGGTCAGACGTGCAACGTCTGCGCTTGCATAGGCCGCGTCGAGTGATGCCTTTGCGCTTTCCTTTGCCCGGCGATACTGACCGAAAAGGTCGATCAGCCAGGACACACCGGCCGTGCCGGTGGTGGTATTGGTCGTATCGCTGTCGCGGGTGACAAGCGCGCCGCTCGCATTGGTCTTGGAGACCTGATGGTCGGCTGACACCGAGAGCTGCGGGAATGCGGCCGAATCGGCGGATTCGAAGTTTGCTTCAGCCGAGGTGATGCGCTCGATCGCCTGGAGAACATCCAGGTTCTGGTCGAGGCCCTGATCAACCAGCGTGTTCAGGCGGCGGTCGTTGAATGCCGTCCACCAGGGCTGCAGCGTTACGTCTGCAGCAGCCCGTGTGCTGCCTTCGGAAAACTTGATCGGGAGTGCCGTTTGGGGCGTCTCGTAATCCGGTCCGACGACACAACCGGAAAGGAGGAGCATTGCGAGAGGTGCGGCGGCGCGAATTTTGAGCATCACGTGTTCCTGTATTGGTCCCCCGGTCTTGCCGCGGAAGGATCTTTGGATACCTTTGCCGGCGACCGCTATACTCACGCAGGCTACCGCAGCAGCCTACGCAATAATTCCTTAACGTAGTTTGTCAATCATCCCTTAGACAGCTCATCTTTCGGTTTTGCACCGCCGAAAAGTTGCCGAATGATCACAAAAAACGACGGCACGAAGAAAATTCCGAGCGCTGTTGCGGTCAACATGCCACCCAGAACGCCAATACCGATCGAATTCTGCGCAGCGGAACCCGCGCCGGTCGCAATAGCCAATGGCACAACGCCAAGGATGAAGGCGAGAGATGTCATGATAATCGGGCGCAAACGAAGCTTTGCGGCTTCGAGTGTTGCATCAATGACACTCAATCCGGCGGCCTGACGGTCCTTTGCGAACTCCACGATGAGAATCGCATTCTTGGCAGCCAGACCGATCGTGGTGAGCAGGCCGACCTTGAAGTAGACGTCGTTTGACTGACCGAACAGGGTTGCCGCGGCGACCGCTCCGAGCACGCCGACCGGCACCGCCATGATGACCGAGAACGGGATGGACCAGCTCTCGTAAAGGGCGGCAAGGCAAAGGAAGACGATCAGAACGGACAGCGCATAGAGCAGAGGCGCCTGAGAGCCGGACAGTCGCTCCTGATAGGAGATGCCCTGCCAGGCGACGGTGTAGCCGCCATCCATGGCTGCGGTCAGCTCTTCCATCGTGTCCATGGCCGTGCCGGAACTGACGCCTGCGCCGGCCGCACCTTCCATCGAGATCGCACCAACGCCATTGAAGCGGCTGAGCGTCGGAGCGCCACTGATCCACTGGGTTTTGACGAAAGAGGAGAAGGGCACCATTTCGCCGTCGTTGTTGCGGGCATGCCAGTCGTTGATCGCCGTTTCCTGCATGCGGTAGCGCGCGTCACCCTGCACATAGACGGGCTTCAGTTCGCCGTTCAGGGTGAAGTCGTTGACGTCACGGCCCGCAAAGATCGTCGACAGCATGTTGTTGACGGTCGCGATGTCGAGACCCATGGCGCCCATCTTTTCCTGATCAAGCAGGAATTTCAGCTGGGTTTCCGCTGGCGGGTTGTTGGAGCGCAGCGAGCTGATAGCGGAGTTGGAGCTGCCAGCCTGCATCAATTGCTGCGAGGCGGCGGTCAGCGCTTCGGTGCCGTTCTTGCCGCTGTCCACGAGGTACATCGAGAAGCCGCTCGAGGTGCCGAGACCCGGGATTGCAGGCGGCTGCAGCGGGAAGACCTGAGCATCACGCAGGGTGAAGAAATACCCCATGGCACGCTGCACGATTGCCGAAGCGGCGAGTTCTGGCTCTTCACGCAGCTCGAAATCCTTCAGCTTGGCGAAGACGAGCGCGTAGTTCTGGCCCGACCCGGTGAACGAGAAGCCGGAGACCGAGAAAACGTCCTGGATCGCGTCCTTCTCCTGATCGAGATAGTAGTCCTCGATCTTCTTGATGATCTCTTCCGTCCGCGTGACGGTTGCGCCGTTCGGCAGCTGCACGATGGTCATCAACACGCCCTGGTCTTCCTGCGGGAGGAAGGAGGACGGGAGACGCAGGAAGAGCCAGCTCATGCCGCCGATCACGATCGCGAACATCAGCATGACGCGGAGCGGGCGCTTCAGGAGATAGCCGATGGAGGAGACATAGCCGCCGGTGGCACTGTCGAAGTTCCGGTTGAACCAGCCGCCAAGGCCGCGCTTCTGCTTGTGGTGGTCGATCGGCTTCAACATCGTGGCGCAGAGCGCCGGTGTGAGGACGATGGCCACGAGCGCAGAGAGCAGCATCGCCGAAACGATGGTGACCGAGAACTGACGGTAGATGATGCCCGTCGAGCCGCCGAAGAATGCCATCGGAATGAAGACGGCGGTCAGGACGAGCGCGATGCCGACGATCGCGCCGGTGATCTCGCCCATCGACTTCTGGGTCGCCTCGAGCGGGGAAAGCCCTTCTTCCGACATGATGCGCTCGACGTTTTCCACGACGACGATCGCGTCGTCGACGAGGAGGCCGATGGCGAGCACCATGGCGAACATGGTGAGCGTATTGATGGAATAACCTGTGATCGCAAGGATGCCGAAGGTACCGAGCAGAACGACTGGGACGGCGATCATCGGGATGATGGTCGCACGCAGGTTCTGCAGGAAGACGAGCAGCACCACGAAAACCAGCACGATCGCCTCGAGCAGCGTGTGAACGACCTTCTCGATCGACAGCTGGACGAATGGCGTTGTGTCGTAGGGATAGGTGATGACCACGTTTTCCGGCAGTGACGGCCCGATGGTCTCGAGCTGCGACTTGACGAGGGCCGCCGTGTCCAGCGCGTTGGCGCCGGTCGCGAGGTTCACGGCAAAGCCGGTCGCCGGATTTCTGTTGGACCGGGTCTTGGTGCCGTAGCTTTCCTGGCCGATCTCGATGCGGGCGACGTCGCTCAGGCGAACCGTCGCGCCGTCCGTTTCCGTCTTTAGGATGATCGACTCGAAGTCGGAGACAGACTGCAACTGGCTCTGAGCCGTGACCGTTACGGTCAGCTGCTGGCCGGCCGGGGCGGGCTGGCTGCCCAGTGCACCAACGGAGACCTGCGTGTTCTGCGCCTGGATTGCGGTGGTGACATCCGTGGGGGTCAGCTGGAACTTGTTGAGCTGGAACGGATCCAGCCAGACGCGCATGGCATAGCCCGTGCCGAAGACCTGAATGCTGCCGACGCCTTCGAGGCGCTTGATCTGGTCTTCGATCTGGGACGAGAAGATATCACCAAGCTCGACGTTGCTGCGGGCGCCATCCGTCGAGACGAGTGCGCCGACGAGCAGGATGCTCGATGTCGAACGCGTCACCGAAATGCCGGAGGTCTGCACGATATCCGGCAGCTGCGACTGTACCAGCTGGAGCTTGTTCTGAACCTGAACCTGGGCGATTTCCGGATCGATGGAGTTGCCGAAGGTCAGCGTCACGGTTGCCGAGCCGGTGCTCGACGACGAGGTCATGTAGGTCAGATCGTCGAGCCCGGTCATCCCGTCCTCGATGATCGAGGTCACGGATTTCTCGACGGTCTCTGCGCTGGCGCCGTTATAGCTTGCCGAAATCTGCACCGTCGTCGGTGCGATTTCCGGATACTGGGCGATCGACAAGGTCGAGATCGCCAATGCGCCCCCGAGCATGATGATGATCGCGATCACCCAAGCGAAGATCGGGCGACGGATGAAATATTGGGCCATGGGTTATCCTCTACGCCTCGGTTGCCTTGCCTGTCGCACGATTAAGGTTGTGCAGCAGGAGCAGCAGCCGGGGCCGCGGTCTGTTCGACGAGCCCGTCCGCATTGATCTTCGCCTCGACCGGCTGGACGGGTGCACCGTCGCCGATCCACTGGAAGCCGTCGACGATCAGTTTGTCGCCGTCTTCGATGCCGGAGGCGACGAGCCAATTGTCACCGGAAACCTCGGCATTCTCGAAGGTCCGCGTCTCGACCTTGTTGTCCGCGGTCACGAATTTCGCCGTCAGCTCGCCGTTCGGGCTGCGCGTGGCCGCCCGCTGCGGGATGAGAAAGCCTTGCTCGACGCCGACATCGACGGTTGCCCGGACATACATGCCCGGCAGGATCAGGCTGTCGGGGTTGTCGAAAAGGGCGCGGATCGAGAATGTGCCGGTGGTCTGGCTGACGGCCAGTTCGGACATGTCGAGCTTGCCGACGATCGGATATTCGATGCCGTCTTCCAGTGTCAGGCGGATGTTTGTGGTCTCGCTGTCGGTCTGATCGATGCGGCCAGCCTTGATCGCCTCGCGCAGCCGCAGCAGGTTCACGCTCGATTCCGTCAGGTCGATGTAGATCGGATCAAGACGACGCAGTGTCATCAGGCTGTCGGTCTGGTTGGCGGTCACGACATTGCCGATGGAGTAGCGCGAAGCTGTCGTCACGCCTTCGAAAGGCGCCCTAATTTCGGTCAGCCCCAGCTCGATCTCGGCGGACCGCAAGGCGGCCTTCGCCTGGGCAACATCTGCTTCGGCCTGAAGCAGCGTCACGCGCGCGTTTTCGAGCTCGACCTGCGTGGCGCCGCTGCCGACAAGGCGTTCCTGACGGGCAAGGTTGGATTGTGCGGTCGGAACGCCGGCTTCTGCCTTCTGCAGGCTGGCCTGCGCCTGGGCGACGGCTGCGCGATAGGTGTCGTCCTCGATCTTGAAGAGCAGATCTCCGGCCTGGACCTCGCTGCCTTCCTTGAAGGCGATTTCCTTGATGATGCCGCTGACGCGCGGACGGATCTCCGCCATCTGGAATGCCGAGGCACGACCGGGCAGGGTTGTCGTGAGCTCGTGGGATTCCTTCTTCATTACCACGACGCTGACGGCCGCCGGTGGGCGTTCACCGCCACCGGCTGCAGCTCCACCACCTCCCTGAGCCGCTTCCTGTTCGGAGCAGCCGGCGAGGGCTGCAGTGCAGATGACGAGAGCGGAAGCAAGTCTGAGGCTTGGGCGCATCAATTAATCCCATACAGATGGTCAGGCATTGAACGAGAACAGTCCTGTCCTGCTTCATCGGAATCAGGGCATGACGGATCTATGGAGGCGTCTGTTGAAAGCGGTCTCCATCATGATCGAAGTGACGTAAGTCAAGAAACGTCACTTTGCAAGCGGCGACCGCAGTGCAGCATCGATGAGGCGGACGACTTCCCGACAGCGTGTTGCCATTATGTCAGCCTTCTCCATCCCTGTCATGACAGGATGAATGACACAGGCCAGGGCATCGAAGGTGGCGTTGGCCAAGCGCGGGATATCATCCGCGTGATAGACACCTTCCTCGACGCCGGCCGCGATGATCTCGCCAATCATGCCGACAACGATCTGGCGGAAGCGGTCGCCGCAATCCAGTTCTTCGGTGATCGTCACAAGGATCATCTCGAACACGAAGGGGGCATCCACCTGTTCGGAAAGGTGCTCGTCCATCAGGTGCTGGGCGAGTGCATAAAGCCGCTCCGGCGCCGGCCTGTCGCTGGCGAGGGCCTTCAAGGCGTTCAGCGTCTGTTCGATGGCGCGGGTGGCGATCGCGTCCACAAGACTTGTCTTGGTGCGGAAATGCTTGAACACGTTGGCCGGCGACATCGAAAGCTCTGTCGCGATGTCGGCGATTGATACGCTGGCATAGCCCTGAGCGCGGAACATGCGTTCGGCCGTGTTCAAAATCTCCTCGCGCGTCTCCTCCGCCGGCCGTCTTGGCCTGCGCATGGCAGCACCCGCTCCAGCCGAAGGGCAGCAGGTGAGAGGCCTTACGCGAGGATCATAATTCATAGTCCACCCTTTCTCAGGGGAAGTACGAGGTCAGATTGTGACGGACACGGGCCCAGGGACTTTCGCCGCTGTCATCGGGCACGAATGCCATTCCCGTGATCGCTTCGTACGCCTTGATATAGACACGCGACGTCTCTTCGACCAGCGCTTGTGGAATTTCCGGGATTTCATCGACATAGGGGTCACATCTCTCGGCGACCCAGGCGCGCACGAAGTCCTTGTCGAAGCTTTGGGGACGCTCACCCTTTTCAAAGCTCGCCTGATAGCTGTCCGCAATCCAGTAGCGGCTGCTGTCCGGGGTGTGGATTTCGTCCGCCAGAATGATCGTGCCGTTCTCGTCTGTGCCGAACTCGTATTTCGTGTCGACGAGAATGAGGCCGCGTTCGGCCGCCAGATCCTGACCGCGTGCAAAGAGCGCGAGCGCATAGCGGGACAAGGTCTCCCACTGGTCGGCGGTCAGCAGCTTCTTCTCCACGATTTCGGCCGGTGTCAGCGGCTCGTCATGGCCACCGTCGAATTCCTTGCTCGTTGGCGTGATGATCGGGGTCGGAAGTTTCTCATTGTCCCGCATGCCGTCGGGAAGGTTGATCCCGTACATCTGGCGCTCACCCTTCTTATAGAGAGTGAGGATCGAGGTGCCGGTGGTGCCGGCGAGATAACCGCGCACGACGATTTCGACCGGCAGGATGTCAAGACGTTTGCCGACGACGACATTCGGATCGGGATAAGCGATCACGTGATTGGGGCAGATGTCCTTGGTCTTTTCGAACCAGTAGCGCGCCGTCTGGGTCAGAACCTGGCCTTTATAAGGAATGCAGGTGAGGATCCGGTCGAAGGCGCTGAGGCGGTCGGTCGAGATGATGATCCGGCTGCCATCCGCAAGGTCGTAGTTTTCGCGCACCTTGCCACGATAGTAGTTCGGCAGTTCCGGATAATGAGCTTCGGACAGGATGCGCATGGGTGTCCTCGATGTCTTGACGGCGATAGCACTCAGGTTGTGCGGTTTCCGCCTCGCGGTACCCGAAAGTGGCCCCTGTTTCAAAGAAAAAGCGCATGGCGGGGCCATGCGCTCTTCTCGGTGAAGCGGCGATCAGACGGCTGCGTGGTGGAGGCGGCCGTTGAACAGACCATTGTCGGTTGCCTTCCGCCATGACTTCGCCGCTGCAAGGACGGCGAGATCGACGAGCGGCTCAATCAGGATGACCGTCATGTAGGCTGCGCCGAAGGTTGCGATGGACGAAAGGCTCTCGGCGCTGAAGCCGTGGCCATAAAGTGCCCAGAAGGCGACCCAGGCGACGATGCCGCCCTGATAGGCTGTCGAAAGAGCAAGGGTGTCGCGGTAGCCGACATCCACATAGGCCTTCTTCTGCGGGATGATCCGCGCGGCCAGTTGGCTGATGGCAAAGAGCGGCACGATCAGGGTCGTGACGTTCATGCCGTATTGCGGCAGATCGAAGGGGGCGAAGAATAGTCCCTGCAGCAGCAGGCCGAGAGCCAGACCGATGGAGGCTGCCCCCGCGCCGAAGATCAGAAAGAGCGTCGAGCCGAGGATGAGATGCACCTCAGAGACGCCGACCGGATGGTGCGGCAGAACCTCGAAGAAGGAGAAGACGAGGGCGGTCGTGATCAGTGCCCGTCCGGCAAGACCTATCGGTGTGGCCTTCGACTTGATGTCATCGACCACCATCTTGCCAACGAGACCGAAGGAGAGGGCCGCCGTTGCGTAGCTGAGTGCGAGTTTCGCGCCGTCGACGACGCCGGGTTCAATATGCATAGTTCATGTCCTTTCGTCCGCGCCCACCGCGCGGGAAGAGTGAATGCCGCGTTCACGGCGCCAAGTGATGGCAGGTCTCCTGGCTCACGGGTCAGGGCGAAAGTCCGCCTTATCAGCACGAGGCCAATGGCATTCCGGACGTCGCTCGCCGTTCACAGTTGCGGGGGCAGCCACGGTTTCGGCCCCTGATGGGTAGTCCTCACCGTATTCCCTCTTCGTCCGCCCGTCGGGTCATGTCCGGGCGAAACCATCACGGGATCGAGATTAGGGCGTGAGATTGCGGAATGTCCAGCAGATTGCGACGTTCGCCGCAGGTAATGCGCGCCGAGCTGGCAAAAGCCAATTTGCCACATTGCGAGAGCGGCCGCGCTCGACCACTGTGCCGTCACTCAGCCAAGACGAGGTTCTATGATGACAGAGATGATCTACCGTGTGCCGCTGTTCGGCTGGATGCTGAAGGAAGCCGTCCAAGGTCCGACGACGGCGAAGGTTCTCTTCGTCGTGAACCTGCTGCTGATGTGGCTGCTTGCGATCGTCGCGTTCGGATATCCGGCAATCATCCTTCCGGCGCTCGTTGCAGTGCCCGTGATGTTCGTGGTGTTGATCCTGATCACCAAAGGGTAAAGCTGGAAGCAGGCCTTTTAATCGCTCGCCCGCATACCCATATAGAGCAAGGCGACGGATGGTCTGTGCACCGAGGTCCGAAAGCGGCCGTGGTTGCGTTCAAATCGGTGCTGGCAGAATTTCTGCAGAGAAATCAGCTACTTGTAAAAAACGACAGTTTTTTGACAAATGGCTGTTGACGGTTTGGGGTGATGGCCGTATAAGCCGCTTCACCGAACGAGAGGG